>JAYFNT010000009.1:0-349745 GCA_034933285.1 Geobacteraceae bacterium
GTGGATGAAACCGCCGGAGAGACCGGCGGAAAGACCCGCGGCAGCGCCGATGACAAGGGGAGTCGCCAGGCCGCCGGACGCGATTATGGCGGCAACACCGAGTCCGACTACCGCACCGATCACGGCGCCTGCGATCAGGCCGCCGACCGCGCCTGCAAAGGCGTGGCTGTGTGCGATCTTGTCACCGCGCACTGCCGGGTTGGGTCCCGGAGCGGCCAGCTGCAGCCCCCCGAGCCAGTTGACCATTTTTTCGTCGCATCCCAGCTTATCGGATATGAATCCCCCGGCCAGGGCTCCGACGACCAGGCCGGCAAAGGGAATGCAGTAGCATGTTGCGGCATACGAACCACCCGTGCCGAACGCGGTGTAGGCACCCTTGGCAATGAGGCCAAGGCTGACAGCCGTGCTTGTCCAGTGGCCGCCGGTTTCTATTGCGTGAACTGTGACCGCCTTGTTGTTTGCGGGGGCACCAGTGATGTCGACTGAACCGCTCATTGCTCAGAGCCTTCCTCAGTACCCGGGGAGGGATGGAATGTGAAGCTCATCATGACTGATAGCAGCGCATTGCGGCACGATTCGTCACCCGGGCCGGGCATCGTGGCGGTTATGTTCAACATGTCGTTACCGGCCGGGACTGTCAGCGCCATTTGGCGCAACGGCGAATCCTGCTGCTTCCAGGTGAATTCGAGGAAATGGGCTGTTTGACCGGCCAGAGTGCAGACATTGTCCGAAAGAATGGAAAAGCCGTCGAGTTCTCTTGCCAGGGCCTGTTTCTGCTGGCTCATGTAGGCGGCAAGCTCTATTCCTTTCGGTCGTGGCTCCCGGGTTATGGCCAGGTTTGCTCCAGGAACGGAAAGATGCTGCGCGGCAAGAATGTTGACGGTCTGGTCACGCCATTCGCCTTCCAGGTTGAGGCAACCTTCCTGCATCCGGTATATCATAGCGACCTCCCTGTATCAGATTGGTTGAACGAAAACGAGCAGAATAATAATTGTATATATTTAATAAATAAACAATAAAGTTGATAGCACGATAGATTGGTATATGTCAATTAAAAAATATGAACCATGGAAAGGAAATGTGCCGAAGAATTCGGAGGACAGTTTATTTGGATGATTTGTGATTCGGGGGCGGACCAAGATAAAGTGTTTTAAAAGGGTCTTATTTGGCAGAAAAAGGCCGGATTTCCCTCTTAGGACTGCATTTTATAGGCAATAATGAGTGTCTCGGAAATGGCAGGCAAGAACCATTCACCTATAGTCGACGTTTATGACCGTAGAAATGCGGTTCCAAGCGCTGGAAATGTCGTTCTTTGTGATGATTCTTTCATGATTCCCGGATGGTTTGGCTGGTCCGACCCCGGGAAACCCACAGTTGTCAGTTACCGCACTGCGAAGGATTCTATGAGCTTCTGCAAAGTTGAAATTTTCGATAGCACTGTGCTTTTTTCATTGCCGTAAATACCGAATGTTATCAGTTCCTTTCTTAGGGAAACGCATTCAATTCCATAATAGGAATAATCGGTTTGCATGCAGTTCCAGCCCTGCAGATTTTTCAGCGCTTTAGCTTCGTCAGGTAAAGCTTTGTACTTAATTCCGGATCCACTGGCTCGATCGTAGTAGTCCTGGTAATTCTTGAAATTGTTCGAGTATATTGCGAAGTTGCTGATGGTTTCGTTTTCCTTCAGGATCTTCCTGGAAATCGATTCCCTGCTTTCCCAGAAAGTTACGACAAAAGCTTGCGATGTATTGTCTCCTGATTGATATTTCCTGGGGAAAAACCAATGGCCGGCAGGTGGCGTGAAAGCGTACCTGCCGTATGTCAATCCGCCATTTGTCTGTACTGGCGAGGTTGTTGCCGAGCATCCGATTAATAATATAGACAGTAATAGCTTTAGAAACCTATCAAGGTTCCATCCGGAAACGGTCTTTTTTCGCCCTGGCTGTGTCAACCTGTGAGGTTTCCTGGCCAGAACAAAAAAATCCTCATTACCGATCTGGAAACTGCTTCTGTGTCTACCTGGATTTTCCCGATGGATACTATCAAGATATTTCATGTTGAAATCGATGACCTCCTCTGTGCCTTTTGCAGAGATATTGTCTGACCCTCTCACCACATAATCCAGAGGGGACACAACAGGCAGGTACTATTTACGTCTGATGATGATTATTTGTATTACCTTGATAACCTGCGCGATTGGGACCCCTAGGGGGACGGAAGAGGAGAGACTGTTACCTCCCCGTAGCCCGCGGGGCCAGGTGACACGATGCATGCCGTGAGCGTAAACGCAGCGAATAAGGCGGCAAGAACCAGACCTTTCCTGGGTTTCTCATTTCGATCGTCTTAGCTCGTTCCTTCAACGAAGCATAAGATGATTCTACGTCTATTGTTCCGGATAACAATAGCGTGGAATACCTGACCCTGATCGCGGACATTGCGGGGAGAAGGCAAGCCGTGTAGACTTAGGATGCGAGGTCACGCATGAAAAATGGAAAATGCACGTCAACCGAAGCTTCTGATGTGCGCCGCGGCGGGGAGGGAGATTTTTGCCAGTCACCTTGAAATGATATTGAAACGACAGGTGATGCTGGGATGCGAAATCAGGCTCACCAGAAACGACGGCATGGTGCTCCATGGCCAACTTCAGAGCATAGGTGTCACAATCGAAAATAAGGCCGATTATATCCTGAGCTCAATCGTTGACGTAACGGTCCACAAGCAGTTGGAAGAGAAACTGCAAAATGCGCATGATCAGCTGGCTCTTCAAACCGGTCTTCCTTACAAGCCTCGCGTAATTTTCAATGTCTGATGTCCCGTGCGGTGAACTAACCGCACAGGACACTGGTGTTGCCTCGCTCCTATGGGGGAGGGAATCGCGGTGAATTTCAGATCTGCTTTGGGAGCTACCTACCTGGGAGGAGACGAATGCGGATTCCTCGTCTGGGCCCCTCTGATTAACCAAGTGGAGGTCCACACTCTTTCTCCGGGAGAGCGCGTTGTGCCCCTGGAAAAAGTTTCGCGGGGCTACCACCATGGTGTGGTGCAAGGCGTTCAGCCGGGCACTCGATATCTTTATCGTCTCAATGGGACCACCGAGCGACCTGATCCCGCCTCCAAGTTCCAGCCCGAAGGAGTCCATGGGCCGTCCCAGGTAATTGACCCTTGTTTTGCTTGGGAAGAACCCCACTGGTCCGGAATACCTTTCTCCAATTATGTCATTTACGAACTCCATGTAGGGACTTTTACAGATCAAGGTACTTTTGACGGCATCGTCCGGCACCTGGATGACCTGAAGGATCTTGGCATAACCTCAATCGAGATCATGCCTGTTGCCCAATTCCCGGGGGATCGCAACTGGGGATATGATGCTGTTTACCCATTCGCCGTGCAAAATTCCTATGGAGGTCCCGACGGTCTCAAAAGGCTGATCGATGCGTGCCATCAGCACGGCCTGGCGGTGATTCTGGACGTGATTTACAACCATCTCGGGCCCGAAGGGAATTATCTCAATGATTTTGGCCCCTACTGTACTGATCGATACCGAACGCCCTGGGGGTCGGCTATCAATTTTGACGGGCCTGACAGCGACGAAGTCAGGCGGTTCTTTATCCGGAATGCGCTCTATTGGGTAACGGAATTTCGCATGGATGCCTTGCGTCTGGATGCGGTTCACGGCATTTTCGACTTTTCCGCACTCCATTTCCTGCAGGAACTGACCTGCGCGGTGCATGAGCAGGCCGAGCGGCTCAATCGCCGGATCCATGTCATTGCCGAGAGTGATTTAAATGATGCACGGCTGGTTCGCTCTCAAGATCTCGGTGGTTACGGACTGGACGCCCAATGGAACGACGATTTCCATCATGCCCTGCACACGCTTCTTACCGGTGAGCGGTCCGGGTATTATCAAGACTTCGGACGGATCCGGGATCTTGCCAAGGCCCTTGCCGAGGGGTTCGTCTATTCAGGAGCGTATTCCCCGGCTCGAAGGCGTCGGCACGGGAACACCTCCAAAGTCATATCCGCGAACAAGTTGGTTGTCTTTGCACAGAACCACGACCAGGTGGGAAATCGCCCGAAAGGCGATCGGCTCAGTGCAACAGTCTCGTTCGAAGGGCAGAAACTGGCGGCTGCAGCGGTGCTCCTTTCGCCTTTCATACCTCTTCTGTTCATGGGCGAAGAATACGGTGAAACAGCGCCGTTTCCCTATTTCGTCAGCCATTCGGATCCGGATCTTGCAGAGGCGGTACACCGTGGGCGTCGCCAGGAGTTTGCCTGCCCGCAGGGGGCGGATGAGCCACCGGACCCCCGGGAAGAAACGACCCGGCAGAGCGCAATCCTGGATCACAGCCTGCGGTATCAGGGGAAGCATCGCATCCTGTATGAATGGTACAAGGAACTGATAAAGCTCCGTGGAGAAATTCTGGATTTCGCGGGATTAAACAAGGATCGCATGGAAGTTGTATGCCTGGAGCAGGAGAGTACCCTGGTCGTTCGGCGTTGGGGCAGAGAAAAGCAGGTTGCCGCCATATTCCATTTTGGCGACACCGTTACGTCCGCTTCCATTCCTTTGCCTCGCGGTCGCTGGCTGAAACGCCTGTCGTCGGGAGATGAGCGATGGAACGGTCCGGACCGCGACCTGCCGACTGTGCTCCATTCAGACGGGAACGTCATGGTGACCTTGACGGAATTTGCCGTTCTCATTGCATGTCTGCAGACGGAGGACTGAATGGCAGAACGATTTGTATGTATCCACGGGCATTTTTATCAACCTCCCAGGGAAAGCCCCTGGCTGGAGGCCATCGAGATCCAGGATTCGGCGTTTCCGTACCACGACTGGAACGAGCGGATTGCCGCCGAATGCTACGCGGCGAATGCCGTTTCGAGAATCTGGGATACGGAAGGACGAATCGCCCGACTGGTGAACAATTATGCCAGTATAAGCTTCAACTTCGGCCCGACGGTCCTGCTGTGGATGCAAAAATACGCCGCCGATGCCTATGAGGCAATTCTTGAGGCTGACCGGCAGAGCCTGGAGAAATACTCCGGTCATGGAAATGCCCTGGCCCAGGCCTACAATCACATGATCCTGCCCCTGGCCAACAGCCGCGACAAGAACACCCAGATCATCTGGGGGATCAAGGATTTTGAGTATCGCTTCGGACGCAAGCCGGAAGGTTTGTGGCTCCCGGAGACGGCGGTAGACCTGGAAACCCTGGACCTCATGGCACAACACGGCATCGGCTTTACCATACTTGCCCCCAGGCAGGCAAGCCGGGTTCGACCCATTGATGGAAATGAATGGCAGGACGTGGGTGGTGGACAAATCTATCCTGCCATAGCCTACCGGGTGTCGCTGCCGTCCGGCCACGATATGAACCTGTTCTTTTACGACGGTCCCATTGCACAGGCTCTGGCATTTGAAGGATTGCTCGATAACGGCGAGAGCTTCGCCAACCGGCTGCTGTCCGCGTTCGTCGACGACTCTCCCCGCCTCGTGCATATTGCCACGGATGGTGAAAGCTATGGGCATCATCATCGCAACGGCGACATGGCCCTGGCGCATGCGCTCCATTACATCGAGTCCAACGGTCTGGCACAGGTGACGAATTATGGCCGGTACCTGGAGGACCACCCACCGGCATACGAGGTGGAAATCTTTGAAAACAGCTCGTGGAGTTGCGAACACGGCGTAGAACGCTGGCGGTCGGATTGCGGGTGTAACAGCGGTGGCAACCAGGGTTGGAACCAATCCTGGCGGGGCCCCCTGCGCACAGCCATGGACTGGCTCCGCGATGCCGTGAATCCGGTTTTTGAACAGATGGCCAGACAGTTTCTGACTGATCCCTGGGCGGCCAGGGACGACTACATCGACATCATCGTGAATCGATCTCCCGAGCGCATCAGTGCGTTTATGACCCGCCACGCAACCCGTCCCTTGAATTCCGAGTACGAGATAACGGTCCTGAAACTCATGGAGCTCCAACGCCACTTGATGCTCATGTACACAAGTTGCGGCTGGTTCTTTGATGAACTTTCCGGGATTGAGACGGTTCAGGACATAAAATATGCCGGCAGGGTTCTGCAGTTGGCCGACCAGCTTTTCAGCGAACCCTTCGAACCCGGTTTTCTCGAACATCTCGAGCTGGCCAGGAGCAATATGACTGAACACCGTGACGGCCGCACCATATATGAGAAAATGGTCAGGCCTGCCATGCTTGATATGAAAGATGTGGGTGCCCACTATGCCATAAGCTCGCTCTTCCATGATATCGGTGAACGCAGCTCGATCTATGCGTATTCCGCCACCCGGGAGGACTACCGCAGCTTCCAGGTAGGAGTGGCAAAGCTGGTGATCGGTCGGGCTACGCTAACCTCAGAGGTTACGCATAAATTATCCAGCTTGTGTTTTGGCGTTCTCCATTTTGGTGATCATAATATCGCCTGCGGCACCGGCGAATATCAGGGCGCACAAAAATATGAAGCGCTGGCCCAGGAGATTTCAGCGGCTTTCGCTGAAGCCGATTTCCCGAAGATCATACTGCTTTTGGGTAAATACTTCGGGACGTCCACGTATTCACTAACCTCGTTGTTTGCCGATGAGCGGCGAAAAGTCCTGAACATCATAATGGGGTCGACCCTGCGAGAGGCTGAAGCCGCCTATAGCTCGATTTATGAGCATCATGCTCCCTTGATCCGCTTTTTGACCGGGTTCGGCATGCCGCGGCCCCCGGTACTGTCAGTCGCCGCGGACTTGTGCCTGAACGCAAAGCTTCGCAGGGTGCTTCAAGGGGATGGGCTTGATCCCGAAGTCGTAAGACCTCTTCTGGAGGAAGCCCGTCTATCCGGCGCCACACTGGATGCGACCGCGACAGGCTTGGTACTGGCCGGCAACATTGAGAGCCTGGCCGCTCAGCTTCTCGAGCAGCCGGACGACCTTTCCCGGCTGGAGAGGTTGAATAAGGCCGCACAACTGGTCCGGACCCTGCCGTTCGAGGTTAATCTCTGGAAAACCCAGAACATCTGCTACAAGATCCTTCATTCCTATTGTACGATCTTCAAGGAGAAGGCCGACATGGGCGACCAGAACGCGCAAGACTGGCTACACCATTGCACGGTCCTGGCCGAGAATTTTTTGCTGCGGGTGCCCCTGTGCCCGTAAACAGCAGACCCGCAAATGGACAGAAGAACGGGAAGTCTCTCATGAATACGCCAACAGCGACTTATCGCATTCAGTTCAGTCCCGCGTTCGGCTTTCAGGCCGCACATTCAGTCATTTCCTATCTGGCGGACCTGGGCATATCCGACCTGTACGCTTCTCCCATATTCAAAGCCGTGAAGGGCAGCCTCCACGGCTATGACGTGGTTGACCCTAATCAGTTGAATCCCGAACTGGGAGGATTAGCCGATTTCGAAGCGCTGGCCGCAAAGCTGAAAGAGTGCAAAATGGGATGGATCCAGGACATCGTCCCGAATCACATGGCAATGGATCCGGAAAATCGGCTGCTGATGGATATTCTGGAGAATGGCTCCAGTTCCAGGTACTTTCAGTTTTTCGATGTGCAATGGGACCATCCGTCCGCCAGCCTCAACAACAGAATCCTGGCGCCATTTCTCGGCAGATTTTATGGGGAGTGCCTCGAAGCCGGCGAGATTGCACTCCAATACGGTCCTGAGGGCTTCAAGGTTGTGTACTTTGACATCGCGTTTCCGCTGCGAATCGAATCCTATCTCAATTTTTTCAAGAATCTGGGCTACTTGAAAAAGAAATTCGCCGGCGACAACCCGGAATTTATCAAACTTTTAGGCATCCTCTATGTTTTGAAATCGCTTTCATCGAGCGATGAGCCGGAGGAGCGCTCCAACCAGATAAAATTCATCCAGCGTACACTATGGGAACTCTACGACAGCAATGCCGTAATAAAGTCATTTATTGATGAAACCTTGCGGACATTCAACGGTGAAAAGGAGAAGACCGGGAGTTTCAACTTTCTTGACGACCTTCTTTCCCAGCAGCTCTTCAGGCTTTCATTCTGGAAGGTGGCTGCGGAAGAAATAAACTATCGGCGTTTTTTTTGCGTGAACGGGCTTATTTCGCTCAGAGTGGAAGACGAGCACGTTCTGAATTATACGCACGGTTTGATCTTTGATCTGGTTGAAAGAGGAATCGTAACCGGTTTGAGAATCGATCATGTAGACGGGCTGTACGATCCGACCAGCTATCTTCAAAAGGTGAGAGGCAGGGCGCCGACGAGCTATATCGTCGTCGAGAAAATACTCTATCCTGACGAGGATCTGCCACCTTTCTGGCCGGTACAGGGAACGACCGGCTATGATTTCACCAATTATGTCAATGAACTGTTTTGCCAGGAGGAAAACGAGCGTGCGTTCAGCAGGATATATTCCAGCGTAACGGGCTTGAGGAATTCCTATGAAGATGTGGCGCGCGACAACAAAAAACTGATGATCCAGGAAGATATGGCGAGCGATGTCCACAACCTCGCCCTGCTTCTGAAGAAGATCTCAAGCCGGGATCGTCATGGAAGCGACATAACTCTGAATGCGCTGCGAAGAGCTTTGACCGAGGTCCTTGCGGTCTTTCCCGTATACCGGACTTACATCAGCCAGGTCGAGGTCTCGGACAACGACAGGAAAACAATTCTGGACGCAGTGAACCGGGCAAGAGCCAATTTCCCCGCCCTGTTGCATGGATTTACGTTCGTCAGCAGGTTCCTTCTCCTGGACTTTCCCGATTACGTTTCCGAGGAAGAGAAGCGGGACTGGCTCCACTTTGCCATGAGGTTCCAACAGTTGACCGGGCCGGTTATGGCGAAGGGAGTCGAAGATACGACACTGTATTGCTACAATCGGCTCGTGTCACTCAATGAGGTGGGCGGAAGGCCGGATCGCTTCGGATGCCCGCTCGAAGAATTTCACAACTTCAACACGAACAAAAGAGACTTGTGGCCGGATTCGATAAATACCACCTCGACCCACGATACCAAAAGGGGTGAAGACGTTCGCGCCAGGATCAATGTACTCTCCGAGATGCCGGTCGAGTGGCTGAAAAAACTCCGGACATGGATCAAGATCAACAGGGGTAAAAAGAAGCTCGTCCAGGGCCTGGCCGTCCCGGACAGAAACGACGAGTATTTTTTATACCAGACGCTGATTGGCGCCTGGCCTTTTACAGATTCCGAGTATCCCGAGTTCATAGCAAGAATCAAGGAATATTGTGTCAAAGCTGTCCGGGAAGCCAAATTCCATACCGCCTGGTTGAAACCCGACACCGAGTATGAAGACGCATACGTCTCATTTGTTGAGAAAATCCTGCCCCGTTCACGAGCCAGCGCGTTTCTAAAAGACATCATCCCGTTTTGCAGGAAAGTATCTCACCTTGGAATGCTCAATTCCCTCTCGCAAACATTGATCAAAATCACCTCGCCCGGTGTGCCTGATTTCTATCAGGGATCCGAACTATGGGACCTGAACCTGGTGGATCCCGACAATCGCCGGCCGGTGGATTTTGAAAAAAAGCGCGCCATGCTGGCCGGCATCCGTGAACGGGATGATGCCGATAGCGGCGGACTGATCGGAGATCTTATTTCCACGAGAGAGGATGGAAGGATCAAGCTCTTTCTTATTTATAAGGCGCTCAAAGCGAAAAAAGCACATCGGGAGATCTTCCGTTCCGGTGTTTATCTTCCCATAGCGTCGGCGGGAACATTCAGCAGACATGTCATCGCCTTTGCCTGGAGGTATCAGCAACAATGGGCCCTGGTCATTGCTCCGAGGTTTCTCAGTCACCTGGTTCAAGAAGGAGATTTCCCACTGGGAAGACAAGTGTGGCGGGATACTGAGGTAATACTGCCTGACGGGGCACCTGCTGCCTGGCGGAATGTCATCACGGGCGAGGTGCTTTCCGCGGGTAAAGCATTGACTGTCGGAGAAATATTGCTCAGTTTTCCCGTGGCGCTGCTCATAGGCAAGGGATAGGAGGAGCATGTCTAATCTGAGCCTGTTACACAATGACGAGGTGAATGCGATTATCCTGAGTCGCGAGTTTGCCGATGAAATGGAGAAAATGTTTGTCAGAGACCTTGAGAATTCCAGGCAAATTCAATGGAAAGAGTGGAAAGAAAGATCGTTTATGCTCAAGATACGGGAGTGGTCTGTGAATTTATTCGCCCGTTGGTTGTAGAATTCCTCATGGGTGGTTGTAGTATGGGAAAAGTGAATGATATGAACCAGGTGCATAAGCTGAAAAACCTCCCGGAATTCTTCCTGTGCATGGTTGCTGCTGCGATTCTTTTTTTCGCCGGTCCCGCTTCAGCTGTTGAGCAGGCACGACAGGGCGAAGATATCCTGCTCGCCACCTATCAGAGGAACATGGGCAGATTGGAGAGAAACAGCTTCGGCCTTCCACTCTTTGTGGAGTCCTTCGAGCGGGACGACAGAGCGCAAGTGGATGTCTACGGGGTTTTCGAATATCCATTCAACAGCGTTGTCAATGTTCTCAAGGTTCCGGCAAACTGGTGTGATATCGTTTCCCTCAGTCCCAATGTCAAGGCGTGCACCTACAGAAAGCTGCGGGATGACTGGTTGCTGACCTTTTACATCGGCCGCAAAGTCTATCAACCGCCGGAAGACACACGCCAAATCATGTGTCATTACCGGAATGTCGAACAGCGGCAGGGATATCTGGAAATCAACCTCGGTGCCGATGCAGGCCCTTTCGGCACGAAGAACCACCGGATGAGGTTCGAGGCCCTGCCCCTTGCCGGGGGGAAGACTTTTGTCCACGTAAGTTATGCATGTAGCGAGAGTGTTGCGCTTCGCCTCGCGGAAAAGGCCTATTTTGCGACTTTCGGTCGGCACAAGGTAGGATTCACGGTGACCGGAAAGGACAGAAACGGCAAACCAGTCTATATCGGCGGTCGTCGCGGCGCGATTGAGCGCAACACGGTCCGGTATTATTTCGCGATCAAGACTTTCATGAATACTCTGAGCTATCCCGCAGAAAGCCGTTTCAGCATGAGAATCAGCGAGTGGTACGATCTTACGAGTCGCTACGGAAAACTGCACTTCGATCTGAGCAAGCAGGAATACCTTGCCAATAAGAGAAGGGATTTTAATAATCAAATCATGCTTCAGAATAAAGCAGGCAAATAACGAAGTGGACAACAAAAATCGATAAACAAAGACGATGCAGACGGTGAATGGATTTAAGGTAGATTTTTTCAAGCAGAACGGAGGTTGCTCTCATGGACAAGCGAACTGAATACGCCGAAAAACTCTCTGCACAGATGGTCGAATGGGATATGCAGATCAACCAGCTGGAAATCAAGGCAACAAACGCCACGCCGGAAGCGAGGCTTGAATATTCCAATGCAATCAAAGCCCTGCAGCTCAAGCGTGATGAGGCTGCGCTAAAGCTGCAAAATATCCCGATTACCAGCGATGATGAATGGGAAGTCCTCAAAACAGGAATTGATCAAGTCTGGAGTGATTTATCGACAATGTTAGGTGAGGCTCTCAAGAAGATTACATGAGCTAAAGGCAGCTTGCCAAGCTGCGGGTGTTTGTCCAACCACAGGTGAAATGGAGGGTTGCCATGGTAATTGACTTCGATGTGCTGGTGATCGGGACGGGCACTGCAGGATATACTCTCGCGCTCGCCTTGCGCAAGGCTGGACGGCAAGTCGCAGTGGTGGATAACCGTCCTTATGGCGGAACCTGCGCCATGCGGGGATGCCAGCCCAAAAAATACCTGGTCGCTGCAGCCGAGGTTGCCTACCTCTCGCAGCAGATGTCTCGGATCGGTATCCAGACGGTCGCGAAAATAAATTGGCCCGATTTGATAAAGTCCAAGGCCGCTTTTACGGACGCCGTCCCCAACCGCACCGAAAAGGATTTCCAGAGGGCAGGCATTGCGCAGTTGCACGGCACTGCGCGTTTTATTGCCCCTGACGAAGTGGCAATCGACCCCGACCTCACGGTCCGCGCTGAGCGTATAGTGATCGCGACAGGATCAAAGACGACAAGACTCGATTTTCCCGGTGCGGAATTTACAGTGACTAGTGATGAATTCCTGAATCTTGAGCAACTGCCGCGTCGTGTCGCGTTTATAGGGGGTGGCTATATCGCCATGGAGTTTGCCCATGTTGCACGTGCAGCCGGAGCCGTCGTGACTGTCTTGCAGCGTAGTAACCGGATATTGAAGCGATTTGACGCCGAACTGGCGAACCTGCTGGCCGAGGCGTCGCGAGACAACGGTATCTCCATCATGTTGGGGTTCGACGCCTGCGTCGTGGAAAGGAAACGCGGGGCGTTCACAGTGCGCGGCAGCGCGGAATGCGCTCAATCTGTAGAAGCGGAACTGGTGGTGAACTGCGCAGGGCGTGTACCGGACCTGGACGACCTTGACCTAAAGTCGGGAGGGATTACCCGCTCGCCGCAGGGAATCGACGTCAACGAGTTTTTGCAGAGCGTCAACAACCCCCGCGTCTACGCTATCGGCGACGCCTGCGGCACGGGCCCCAAGTTGGCGACGGTAGCCGACATGGAGGCTGCGCTTGCAGCGGAGAACATCCTGAACGGGAATCGATTGATCCCCGACTACCATGTCGTCCCGAGTGTGGTTTTTACCCAGCCGCCGCTTGGACAGGTCGGCATGACGGAGGATGAGGCAGGGGCATCGCGAAAACGTTTCCGCATCAACCGCGGCGCCATGAGCGCGTGGCCCTCGTCGCGTCGGATCGGTCAGAAGCATGCCTTCTACAAAGTCATCCTCGGTGAGGAGGACGGTCGCTTCCTGGGCGCCCACCTCTTCGGCCACAATGCAGGCGAGGCGATCAACATTTTTGCAATGGCCATGAAGTTCGGGCTCACCAACCAGGATCTAAAGACGATGCTCTGGGCGTATCCCACCAGCGTGTCGGATTTGAAATACATGATCGACTGAGCGGACCCGGCGCCAAAGCGAGAAAGAGCACGCTGGTGTTCTTGCGGGATATTCATAAGGCACCACTGTAAATTGTAACTAGGGACACTGCCGAATGGCGCTAGTTTAAGGTACTTTTCCGTGCCATTCGGGACAGATTTATTTTCTCCTCAATTACTATTGTTTTGGCCCAGCGTGAAGTGGACTTTTGGCTCGTTTGTGATAAACCATCGCGAACGGAGGAAAGTCCATGCGAAAGAAACGTCACAACTACACCCCCGAGGAGATACCCGCCAAGGTCGCGATAGACAGGGTGAAGTCCCTCAAGAGTCATGTACTCCCTGGCTTTGCCGGGGTACATGACTCGTCTGATGAAGCATTGCATGAAAGAATGGGATCTAACTAGTTTCCATCCGGAAACGGTCTTTTCCCGCCCTGGCGGTGTCAACCAGCGGGCTTGCTTGTGCGACATACTGCAGTATGCCTCCGCGCAACCCCTTGGTTTCCTAGCCAGAACGAAAAAATCCTCGTTACCGAATTGGAAACCTGCTTGTGCCTATCCGGGGTTTCCGGATGGGCACTAACTATTAATCCCGCCGTATGTTTTTATTCTGATGACCTACGAAAAGTCACGTCTGGAACTCATGGAAGCGCGCCTGGAAAAACTCATATTCAAGTAGCAAATAGCGTTGGATTAAGGAATTGTGGAGATGAAAGACGATGAACTGACCGAAACTCTTTCCACTTGGTTGAGAAACGCCGGTCAACGTGTTCGCCGGTTCTCCAGCTGATCCTCCAGAAATTGTTTGAGCGCCATGGCGTTGTTGTGCACCTGGTCGTGGGCGCTGTAGAGCAGCGTGACCGTGCCGTGCCGAGCCTCTTCCAGAAGCGGCTTCCAGGAGTCGCGGTTTTCCTCAAGTTCGGTGAAATAGCGAAGTCTGAACTCCTCCCATTTGGCGGGGTCATGGCTGAACCACTTGCGCAGCGCGTCACTGGGCGCGGCATCTTTCACCCAGCCATCCATTGTCAGTTCCTCTTTCTTCACGCCCCGCGGCCAAAGCCTTTCGACGAGGAATCTACTGCCGTCGTCTGAATCCGACTGTTCATAAACGCGCTTGATTCGGATCATGGATTCTCCTCATTGAAAACCGTCTCTCAATGTTCTCGAAGCTGGGTTGGCTTCAGGACTTGTATGTCACTATGCGGCCACACGTCCATCGTTTTTCATATGCCGGATAACATCGCTTTTTCGCCGGAATCCACTGTAATAAATAGTATCATATCTAGTTTCCATCCGGAAAGGGTGCTTTTCCGCCCTGGCGGTGTCAATCTGCGGGCTTGCTTGTGCGACATACAAGAGTATGCCTCCGCGCAATCCCTTGATTTTGACTCGACCGTAGGTCTCGCCCTTCGGGCAGCCCATGCTGTCAACTTTTGCAGGCAAAAGTTTCTTGCCAGGACGACAACCAGCGCTGCTGGTTGGACCGCGAAGGCGTCCCCACAGGGGATCGGCCTATGGCCGAGTCAAAAATCCCCTCTTTCCGATCTGGAAACGTATCCTGTGCCCACCTGGACTTACCGGATGGGCACTATCTGATTCTTTAGCCGGGGCTGCAACTCGTTTTATTGCGTCAGAAGTAATCATTTCACCTGCCGACCAAAGTCTCTGCCAAAATTCACGCAGTTCCCAAGGCCCTGTTCATCGGGGTTCCAGAGCCCTTTCAATCCGTCGCCGAGCAACTGGAAACCGCTCTCACGCAGCCGTTCCGTTATCATGGCAACCGATTCCCCGCTCCAGCCGTATGTGCCGAATGCCGCAGCTTTCTTGTCCTTGAACCCCAGCCCTCTGATTTCTTCGAGAATTCCGGCGATTGCCGAGAGAATGCCACGGTTTATCGTCGGAGACCCGATCAGGACAGCCTTTGATTTGAACACTTCGGTGATGATGTCGTTCTTGTCGCTGCGGGAGGCGTTATATATCTTGATGGTCACGTCCTTATCCGCATCATGGATGCCTTTCCCGATTGCTTCCGCCATTCTCCTCGTTCCATCCCACATGGTGTCATAGATGATCGTAACCTGGTTTTCATGGTAGTTGGCGGCCCATTCCGCGTATTTGGTAACGATCTGGAGCGGATTGTCCCGCCAGACGACGCCGTGGCTGGTGCAGATCATGTCGACCGGCAGGCCCAATCCGACGACTTCCTTGATTTTCCGGTCGACCATTGCGCTGAAAGGCGTCAGGATATTCGCATAGTACTTGATGCATTCCTGGAACAGTTCTGCCTGGTCGACCAGGTCGTTGAACATCAGTTCCGAGGCAAGGTGCTGCCCGAAGGCATCGCTGCTGAACAGGATATTGTCCCCGGTCAGGTAGCAGAACATAGTGTCAGGCCAATGAAGCATCGGCGCTTCGATAAAGATGAAATCCTTTGATCCGATATTCAAACGGTCGCCGGTTTTGACGGTTCTGAAATTCCAGTCCTGGTGATAGTGCCCCTTCAGCGACTTGACGGCATTGGCGGTACAGTAGATGGGGGTGTCGGGGATCAGGCGCATCAGTTCCGGCAAGGCGCCGCTATGGTCGCTTTCGGCATGATTTGCGATAATAAAGTCAATCTTTTGCAGATCGATTTCTTTTTTCAGGTTTTCGATGAATTCCCTTGCAAACGGTTTCCACACGGTATCGATCAGCACCGTTTTTTCATCCCGGACAAGATATGAATTGTACGTCGAGCCCCTGTGGGTGGAGTATTCTTCACCATGGAACTTGCGGAGTTCCCAATCGATCTTTCCCACCCAGGATATGTTTCCTTTGACCTGAAAACCCATGTTACTCTCCTTCCATCAGTGCACGGTCAATCCCGCACGTTCGGGAAAATACCCTTTGTGCGGTGTCGCCGGGCATTCTTGCCGTTACTTGTACGGAATAAACCTGGAACTGTCGACGCCACATCTGGGACATATCTTCGGTGGCGCCGGGCCGTCGTGTATATACCCGCAAACAAGGCACTGCCATCTTTTGGTTTTTAGCATCGCTTTCTACCTCCATTCTACCGGTAAGATGTGTTTAGGAGCGAGCTGGAAACTGATTAACACCTGTTAGGAAATATTGCAGCCGGTTGGTGTTCACCGTGCACATCGATGAATATGTCGATGTGACTTTTCGCGACCTCCTTCGATGTGCTGGCGATCGGGACGGGAAGCGCGGCATTTGGTGTCAATTTTTATCAACGTCTGCGGCCAGCTCGGTGGCCAGGCTGCACAGTTCGGCGGACTCTTCCAGGCCGTCGAAGAATCGCTGCGGGATGCGGCCGACACCGACCTGGGCGCCGACCAGGGCGCAGGTCAGGATGGCGCGCGCCTGATTCTGGCCTCCGCCGTTGATGGCGTGCAGCAGGGCAGATTCGAAATCGTCGTGAAAGCGGGACGCCAGGTAGTAGGCCGCAGGAAGCTGGTGATAGATGGCACAGGGCATGCCGTAGACGATGGACACCTTCCATGCCGGATCAATGCGAATGTCTAGATCTTGTGCGGCAGCGGCCATATAGGACGGAGTCAGCAGTGCATCCGGAGAGGCGAACCTGCCGGCCCGCGGCGGGTCCTGGTTGCCGGGACGGGGCGGCTGCAGATTGTCGCCGGTTATGGCATGAAAAGGGAGTGCTCCGCCATGCACCAGCTTCATCAGCTTGCCGGACAGTTGCGCGTCCAGAGCGTGGCCCTGCACCAGCAGTCCCAGCACGGCACCATAGGCCACAGTCATCGACACGACCGTATCGTCGCTCTGGGTCAGGATGGTGTTGCTGGTGATCGCGGCTGCCAGACGCGCCGGCTCCAGCGCATAACGCACCGCCAGTGCCAGGGTGCGCTCGATGGCCTCGGTTGTGTCGGCATGGCCGCCGGTCTGCCCCCATGGCAGCTTCTGCTGCACCCTCTGCCGCCACAACTCACGGATCGACTGGCTGGTATAGCCGCCCGGCCCGCTGATCGGCGTGCCGTTCAAGAGCGACAGCAGTTCTTCATCCATGCGGTTGCAGAAATCCGTTTCATCATACCAACCGCGCGCAACCAACGAGCGCAGCAGCAGCTTGAGAATAAAACCGGCCTGGGAGAGCTGGCCGGCCTTGTGCCCGGCGTGGTAGCGGCCAGGCTTGGGGTCCGTATAATCACTGATCCAGTCGCCGTAGTCACGGCGCATTTCGGCAAGATCGTAGTACCAGTGCGGACCCAGCCCCATTGCATCACCGATGAAGGCGCCCATGATGGCGCCGGCTGCGCGATCCCGTATATTGATGCCTGGCATGTTGACCACCTCTGGAAAAGTCGGGAAATTCTTTAATTAGACGTTGCTTTGTGCAGGTTTCAAGCATAAGGAAAGGATAACAGGACATGGAAAGGTGTCAATTTATCACCCCGCCCCTCCGGTTTTTAATTCCCGAGAAGCGCGGTAAGATGGAGAATGCGGTTTGTTTTTCATCACATTGGGCGCTATTACAGACTGGAGAATGACGCGATGTCTTCTTCTTTTCAAGATCCTTTTGCTTAGTACACCACTTAAGTGGACTTTTGCTCTCGAAGAGCTTGTTGTGCATTCGTGACAAACAATATAAAGGCTTAATAATAATAAATCGCCAATCATAAAATCTGTTGAAGGTTGAGAAATAAAACATTACATTTGGAAAAACAGACCTGTTAATAAAAAATTGACACCTTATTCACTTTTGCTACATTAATAGTATCGATATAATGGACTTTTTTCATTCGGTTCATCTTTCAGAGGCCATGAAAACTAAACATAATCATCCAAACGAAGAAAGAATCTATAAAGCTGACGACAGGGAAACAACCCTTTCAGGGTTTTCCATTGCGGAGGTACTTTACAGGATTTCCATTCCCACCTTTATAATCGACAGAAAGCATACGGTAATCCACTGGAACAGGGCGATGGAGAACTTGTCCGGTATTCCTGCAAGCGCTATTATCGGGACCAAACAGCATTGGAGAGCATTCTATCCTTCAAAAAGGGCAACCATGGCGGACTTTATCGTGGGGAATATGCATGAGGAGGTGATTGCAACTTTCTTCGAAGGAAAATACCGGAAATCACAGTTTGATGAATCGTCATATGAGACGGAAGATTATTTTCCGACCCTTGGCGGCAAAGGAAGATGGTTGCTGTGCACAGCCACTGCTATTCCGGATGCCAACGGACGGATAATCGCAGCGGTAGAATCCGTACAGGATATCTCCGAACGGAAGAGGGCGGAGGACAGCCTTCGGGAAAGCGAACAGAAATACAAGGAAATGAGCATCACCGATTCTCTGACCAAACTGTATAATTCCAGGCATTTTTTCCGGCAACTGAAATCGGAGATCGAACGTTCGGAAAGATATGGACATCCCCTGTCGGTCGTGCTGCTGGATGTCGACAACTTCAAGAAGTACAATGACACCTACGGACATCTCGAAGGCGACAACGCCCTTCTGGTAATCGCGGACGTAATAAGGAAGACCCTGAGGAGCACTGACAATGGATTCAGGTTCGGGGGAGAGGAGTTCACCATAATCCTTCCTGAAACGGATATTGACGAAGCGCTGGAGGTCGCGGAACGGTTGAGAAAGAATATCGCGAATGCCTGGCTGTCGCCCTTGTCAAAGTTGAAATCCTGCGTTACCGCAAGCATCGGGGTTTCAAGGCATGAGCCCGGAGAACTCATTTCATCGCTGCTCGGACGGACGGACAAGGCGATGTACTCGGCGAAAGAGAAGGGAAAAAACAGGGTTTGCGTTGAAATTCAGGAGCAGCGGGTAAAACAGATGCAGTTGTTTGCAAACTAGTTTTCGTCCGGAAAGGGTGCTTTTGCGCCCTGGTTTCCTTTCTGAATAATAGATTATCCCATCCTGAGCATCTTACCGCTCCATCCGTGAGCCGGTCATTTTATCCGCTTCGTTTACCCATCCCCCTCCCATTGACTTGTAAATATTCACCAGCGATACGAACAGCGATGCGCGCGTCAGCGCCAGGTTCAATTCCACTGGAAACAGTTGCTGCTGTGCCTGCAATACAGTGGAATAGGGCGTGTAGCCGCCGTCATACTGAAGACGGGCCAGTCGTTCGTATTCCCTTGATGCGTTTACCAGCCGACCTTGCGCGGCCAGCTGGTCGGCCAGCTTCGCCCTCGCAGCAAGGGCATTCTCCACGTCGGCGAAGGCGCTCTGGATTGCGGAGCGGTAAGTCAACAACGCTGCCTGTTGCGCTGCCTCGGCCTGTTTCACCTGGCCGGAGACCGCCCCGGCGGTAAAGATCGGCCCGGTAATCGACCCTGCATAACTCCAGATTTCGGCCGGTCCCTTGAACAGGTTGCGCAACTCTTCACTTGATGAGCCATAAGTCCCTGTCAGGGAGATGGTGGGGAAATAGAGAGCCCTGGCCGCACCGATCTGGGCGTTTGCGGCAATGAGGTTCTGCTCGGACTGCATGATATCAGGCCTGTTTGTCAGAATTTCCGATGGAACCCCGGACGGTACGGCCGGCATGGAGAGCTCGTGGATCGTCTTGCCGCGCGGCACAGGCTCCGGATTGGCGCCCAGAAGAATGCAAATGGCGTTTTCCGCCTGGATGATCTGGTTCTCGATCTGAGGGATCGTTGCTGCCGCTGTTTCATATTGGGTGCGGGCCTGCTCGACATTCATCTGCGATACCTGGCCGTATTTGAACTGCAGTTCGAAAAGCCTGACCGAATCCTGGTAACTGGCCAGGTTGCGCCTGGATATGGCCAGCTGTTCGTCCAGGCCGCGAAGCTGGAGATAGCTGCCTGCCACAGAGCCCACGAGGGAGAGAATCACGCCGCGACGGGCCTCAACCGAGGCGAGAACATTCGCACGGGCAGCCTCTGACAGCCTGCGGATGCGTCCCCACAAATCGATTTCCCAGCTGGCGCCTGCAAACAGCTGGAAAGAATCCTGGGGATTCGGCACGTAGGAAGGGACGGGAGAGGCGTTCAATTCGCTGATGCGCTGGCGGGATGCGTCCGCACCGTAGCTGACCTGTGGGAAGAGAGACGACCTGACCTGGGAGAGCACGCCTGCGGCTTGTTCGATATTGGCTGCTGCTATGCCGATGTTTTTGTTTCCGACCAGTGCCCGTGCAATGAGGTCATCGAGCACAGGGTCGCCGAACTGGCGCCACCAGGCTGTATTTGCCGTCTTTTGCGCATCAGCGATCTCGTATCGATACGCCTGCGGCACATCCAATTCGGGACGGCGGTAATCGGGGCCGAGCATGCAACCTGCGAGGTTTGCGGCAAGCGCGAAAAAAACGAGTCGACGCATATCAGTCGTTCTCCTTCCCGGAATCGGCGGGTGTGCCAAGGGGGGCGACCCTGCCGTCCTGACCGGGTGCGGGGTGCGGGGAGTGCGCGGGTTCATTTTTGCCGCGCTCAGACAACCGGTCGAAGAGATAGAAGAACAACGGCACATAGAGCATGGCCAGCGTGGCTTCGCCGATCATGCCTCCTATGATGCCGGTGCCGATGGAATGGCGGGCGTTGGCGCCCGCGCCGGTGGCGACGGCCAGCGGCAGCACGCCGAAGATGAACGCCAGCGACGTCATGATGATCGGCCGCAGCCGCTCTTCGCCGGCCCGTATGGTTGCGTCGATGATCGACAACCCCTGCTTGCGGAGATCGACGGCAAAGGTGACCCTGAGCACGGCATTCTTCGCCCCCAACCCGATCAGGACCAAGAGCCCGATTTGGAAATACACGTCGTTATGCAGACCGCGCAGCCAGTTGAATGCCAGGGCGCCGAGAATCCCGAACGGGACCGCGGTCATGACGGAGCCGGGTAATGTCCAGGACTCGAACTGGGCTGCAAGCACCAGGAAAACAATTATGAGGCCAAAGGCGAAGGCGGCTGCGGAAGTCCCTCCCGATTTCTTTTCTTCGTAGGCCATTCCCGACCATTCGAAGCCGTAGCCCTGGGGCAGCGCCTCGCGGGCCACTTCTTCCATTGCCCGGATCGCTTCGCCCGAGCTGAAGCCTTCCGCGGCGGAGCCGGTGACCTGTGCGGCGGGGAAGCCGTTGAAATGCGGGACCAGGTCCGGACCGGCGACGTACTGTGTCGTTGCAACTGCCGACAAGGGTATCATCTCACCACTGCCGGACCTGGTATACAGGCGGGTGATGTCGTCCGGGCTGCTTCGGTAAGGGGCTTCCGACTGGAGGATGACATTCCAGACCCGGCTGTACTGGTTGTATTGGCTGACCTGTATGGAGCCGAACTGGGCCTGCAGGGCGCTGTACACATCTTCCACCTGCACGCCGAGCAGCACTGCCTTGGCCCGGTCCACATCGACCCGCAACTGTTGCGAGGACGCGCGGAAGGTCGTGTTCAGGCCGGTGAGCTCGGGACGCTGCCGCGCCTTTTCCAGGAAACGGCTGGTGAGTTCTTGCAGTCGCGCCGGGTCGCCGCCCCCCTTATCCTGGATCCAGAACTCGAATCCGCCGGTGGTTCCGATTCCCGGTATGGCCGGCGGAGGTATGGGCAGGAGCCTTCCCTCCCTGATGTCCCGCGCTCCGGCTGCAGCGCCCAGCAGTACGGCCCTGGCATTTTCTTTACGGGCTTTCTTCAGGCTGGAATACCGCTCCTCGAAGTCTTTGAGCGTGACGAAGAAGGTTGCCGCATTGGACTTGTACTGGCTGTCCAGCAGGCTGTAGCCGTTGATGACTGTCCTGTTGGCGACGGCAGGATTGCCGGCAAACAGTTTGTCGACCTTGGCTGACGCCAGTGACGTGCGCTGCAGGCTGGCCGCGTCGGGCATCACGAGTTGGGCAAGCACATAGCCCTGGTCTTCGTTGGGCACGAAGCTGGTCGGTATGGTCCGGAAAAGCTGCACGAGCCCTGCTATCAAAACGGCAAGCACTACGAATGCCGCTACCATCCGCTTGATCATGAGCAGCACGGCGTCGCCGAAGGCAACGGTAAAGCGGTCGAACAGCCGGTTGAACCAGGCAAAGAAGCCGTGCGTGGGGGGCGTGGCATGCCGGAGCAGGACAGCGCACATGGCCGGGGTAAGAGTAAGGGCCACGAAGCCGGAGAGTGCCACGGAAATAACGATGGTGATGGCGAATTGCTTGTAGAGTTGCCCGGTGGTGCCGGGAAGAAACGCCGCGGGGATGAATACCGATGACATGACCAGCACCACGGCGACCAGCGAACTGCCGATTTCCTCCATGGCCCTGACCGTGGCTTCCCTGGGTGCAAGGTGGTGACGCGCCATGTTGCGGTCCACGTTTTCCACCACCACAATCGCATCGTCAACCACCATGCCGATGGCAAGCACGATGCCGAACAGCGTCAGCAGGTTTATGGAGAAGCCAAGGGCGAGCATGCCGGTGAAGGTGCCGATCAGCGCCACGAAAATCGCTGCCGTGCAGATGAGCGTGGCGCGGAAGCTTTGCAGGAACAGGTAAACGACCAGCATGACCAGAAGTATCGCTTCGAACAGAGTGTGGATAACCTCCTCGATTGATATCCGCACGAAGTCGGTCGTATCCAGCGCGATGACGATATCCATGCCGTCGGGCATGGTCCGTTTCAGTTCCGTCAGTGTCTTGCGCACCGCCTTCGATACTTCGAGGCCGTTGGCGCCGGGTTGCTGGTAGATGGCGATAGGCGTCGCCGGTGATCCGTTCAGCCTGTTATCGTCGATATACTGCCTGCGGCCCACTTCGGCGCGCGCCACATCTCTTACGCGGACGATGGCGCTGCCGTCCTGGCTGGCGCGGAGGATGATGTCCTCGTACTGGGAAGGATTGATGAACGGCGCCTGGGTCACAACCGGAAAGGTCAGCTGCACCTGGTCGTCACTGGGCTGCTGACCCAGTTGGCCGGCCCCGAACAGGGCGTTCTGTTTTGCGACCGCATTCTGGATGTCGGTTGTGGTGATGCCGAGAGAGGCCATCCGGTCCGGGTTCATCCAGATGCGCATTGCCTGGTCCGCAACGCCGAAAATCTGCGCCTGGCCGGCGCCGTTGACCCTTTTTATGGCATCAAGGACATAAACGTTGGCATAGTTGGTGACATATTCCGGGCTGTATCTGCCGTCCTTGTTCGTTACAGCTATGATCATCAATGTGCTGGATGACTTTTTCTGCACGGATACGCCGTATTGGGTGACCGCCGAGGGAAGCTGTGGAGCAGCCAGGTTCACCCTGTTCTGCACCTGGACCTGTGCAACGTCCGGATCGGTGTCCAGGGTGAAGTAGACCGTAATGGTCAGCCTGCCGGTGCTGGAGCTCGTCGATGTCATGTACAGCATGTTGTCGACGCCGTTGATCTGCGCTTCGATGGGCGCCGCAACCGCGTCCCCGACCGTTTTCGAGTCGGCGCCGGGGTAGGTGGTCGTCACCTGGATCTGCACGGGAGTGATGGTGGGGTACTGGGCAACAGGCAACAGCTTCATCGACACAAGTCCTGCAATGACGATGATGAGTGAAATGACCGTTGCGAAGATCGGCCGTTCGATGAAGAATCTGGAGAACATGGGCTCCCTCCGGGGGATTGCCTTTTTCCTGCTTCCTCCTAATGTATTACCTTTACCGGTACGCCCGGCTGCAGCGACAGGCCCCCGTCGACGACCACCTTTTCGCCGGCTTTGAGACCGTCGGAAATCAGCCAGCCATTGCCGTACCATTCACCTGCCGTAACCGGCCGCTGTTCGACCCTGGTGCCCTTGTCCACCACCCAGACGAAATGCCCTTTCCCTCCCTGCTGCACAGCGCGCTGCGGCAGGACGATCGCCCCCGGCCTGATGGCGCCTTTCAGCAGCGCGCGGACAAACTGGTTCGGGCGGAGCACCCCATCGGGGTTGTCGACGCTGGCCCTGAGGAGGAACGTGCCGGTCTGGGCGTTATACGAAGGGGAGGCGAAAGTTATCAGTCCCTTGTGGGGGAAGATAGAGCCGTCAACGAGGATTATCTCGACTTCGAATTTCCCGCTTCGGGGGGGTATCAGGAGTTTCCTGGCAAACCTGTCGCGGTATCTCTGCATCTCGTTTTCAGAAATGCTGAAATTCACCCAGATGGGCGAGAGTACCGCAACGGTTGTGAGCTGGCTGTTCTGCTGGCTGATGTATGTCCCGTCCTGTTGCATGGCTGCGCCGGTAATGCCTGAAATGGGAGAGGAGATGGTGCAGTAGGAGAGGTTGAGGCGGGCCGTTTCCACGTCTGATTTCGCCTGCTCTACCGCAGCCGCGGAAGACTCGTAGGAGCCGATCGCATCGTCCAGGTCCTTTTGCGACAATGCGTGCTGGGCTGCAAGCGGCCTGGTGCGTTCCAGGTTGCGCCGTGCCGTTTCCAGGGCCGACTTCTGGCGTGTGAGCGCTGCAGTCGCGCCGCTCAGCTTGGCCTGGAACGGTTTCTTGTCCATGAGAAAGAGCACCTGCCCGGCCTTTACCTTCGAACCTTCCACATAGGCGCGTTTGTCCAGGAAACCGCTGACCCTCGCCTGGATGTTCACCTGGTGCGAACTCTGCGTTTGGGCGACATATTCAACATTTGCCGGAAGGTCGGTGGGTTTGACGGTCACCACGGTGACCGTAACCGGGCCGGTCCCGGTTTTTTTCTCTTCGTGTCCTGAGCAGGACATAAGGACTGGCAGAAGGACGAAAAAGGACGAAAAAAGCGCAATGGCCATACGCCTTGCGGAATAGGCCCGACGCGGGATTGCACCGGATCCGCGGCTAATAAAGTTTTTCATTAACAAACCCCCTGCCGGATAGATCGCCCGCACTGAAAAGACAGCAACCCTCAGCTGTACTGAGCCTGATTTTTTATAAGTATATGTTGATATTTTCATGGGTCAACAGCGGCGCCGATGTCGCGGCGAATTTCAGTATGGCAACAGGTTGTTTCGATTTTCGCTTGAGTAAAGTACGATTTGAATTAAAATTTAATTCACATTATTGCCATCTGAAATTCCTAAGTAATGTCCGTCCGGAAAGTCCGGACAACGAACTGTAAGGTTTCCGTATCGGAAACTGACTTTTATCTCCCTCTCCCCTGGTGGGAGAGGGCCGGGGGGAGGGTGTTTCCGGAAGGAAACTCAAGTATGGCTGAATGCCGAACATGGCATCCAGTTGAGAGGATTCGCCCAATAGGGGAAACATGCGATGAAAAAAACAGGCAGGAGCCGCAGCGGGCACGATCATCAGGACATCCGGACAGGAACAGCCCCCGAGTCAATTGCCCAGGCTTTTCTTGACCATCTCTACTATTCCCAGGGGAGGATTCCCTCGCTCGCTACCCGCAACGACCTGTACATGGCCCTTTCCTACGCGGTCCGCGACAGGCTGCTGGCCCGCTGGTACGATGGGATGAAGCGATACCGGAAGGCAATGGGGAAAGACCATTTCAAGGCGGTCTGCTACCTGTCGGCGGAGTTCCTCCCCGGACCACACCTGGGCAACAACCTGCTGAACCTTGGGATTTATGATGAAACCCGCCAGGCAATGGAACAGCTCGGCTTGAAGCTGGAAGAGATCGTGGACCAGGAGGAAGAGCCCGGTCTCGGCAACGGGGGTCTCGGCAGGCTTGCCTCGTGTTTCATGGATTCCCTGGCAACGCTGGACATTCCAGCTTTGGGCTACGGGATCCGCTACGAATTCGGCATATTCGACCAGGAAATCCGCGACGGCTGGCAGGTGGAAATTACCGACAAATGGCTGAGACTCGGCAACCCGTGGGAGATACCGAGACCGGAGCTGAGCCGGGAAGTCAAACTCGGCGGGCGGACGGAACACTTCCGGGACGGGCAGGGACGACTGCGGGTCAGATGGACCCCCGCCGGCGTGGTCAGGGGAGTCCCCTATGATACACCGGTCCTCGGTTTCAGGGGCAACAGCTGCAACACCCTCCGCCTCTGGAAGGCGGAAGCGGTGGAGTCTTTCGACTTCCAGGATTTCAACGTGGGGAATTATTATGCCGCGGTCGAAGCGAAAATGAAGTCGGAAACCATAACCAAAGTGCTCTACCCCAACGACGAGCCCATGATCGGCAAGAAGCTCCGCCTGGTCCAGGAATATTTCTTCGTTTCCTGTTCGCTGCAGGACATGCTCCGCATCTGCGGCATATATGGCGAGCCGGTCGAACACCTCGACAGGCATCTTGCCGCCCAGCTGAACGACACCCATCCATCCATAGCGGTAGCCGAACTGATGAGACTCCTGGTGGACGAGCACGACATGGATTGGGACAAGGCATGGGAGATTACCTGCAACACTTTCGGCTACACCAATCACACGCTTCTTCCCGAGGCGCTGGAAAAATGGCCGCTGCAGCTGTTCGAACAGATCCTTCCACGACACCTGGAAATCGTCTACGAGATAAACCGGCGATTCCTCGAGCTGGTGCGGGAAGTTTTTCCGGGCGACGAACAGCGGGCAGCGAGAATGTCGCTTATCGATGAAGATGGTGAACGGCACGTGCGCATGGCCCATCTCGCCTGCGTTGGAAGCCATGCCGTCAACGGCGTCGCAGAACTTCATTCGGAGCTTCTCAAGCGGGAGGTCCTCAGGGACTTCCATGAACTGTTCCCGGGAAAATTCCATAATGTCACCAATGGAGTAACGCCGCGCCGCTGGATGGCGCTGATCAATCCACGGTTGTCATCTCTGATTTCCGGGTCCATAGGCGACGGCTGGATCACCGATCTCCATGAGTTGAGAGGGCTGGAACCATTTGCTGAAGATCAGGAGTTCCGCAAGGAGTGGCAAAGAGTAAAACTGGAAAACAAGAACGAACTGGCAGCGATCATCGCACAGCGTACCGGGACGGCAGTAAATCCCGAATCCATGTTCGACATCCAGGTGAAACGTCTCCACGAATACAAGCGCCAGCATCTGAACGTCCTCCATATCATCACCATGTATGCACGGTTGAAGAGGAATCCCGCAACTGCCTGCGTTCCAAGGACCTTCATCTTTGGCGGAAAGGCTGCGCCGGGGTACATGATGGCCAAGCTCATCATTAAGCTCATCAATTCCGTGGCCGAGGTGGTGAATAACGATCCCGACATCCATGACCGGCTGAAAGTGATCTTCCTGCCTGATTTCAACGTCAAGAACGGCCAGCATGTGTATCCCGCCGCGGACCTGTCCGAGCAGATCTCGTTGGCAGGCAAGGAAGCGTCCGGAACCGGAAACATGAAATTCTCCATGAACGGTGCGCTGACTATCGGTACCCTGGACGGCGCCAACATCGAAATACGCGAAGAAGTGGGAGAGGAGAATTTCTTCCTGTTCGGCCTGAGAGCTGGCGAAGTGACGGAACTCAAAGCGCGGGGGTACGCCCCCAAACAGTACTGTGAAGCAAACCCCGACCTGAAGGAGGTTGTCGACATGATCCGGTCGGGATATTTCTCGGGCGGCGACTCGCAGCTTTTCGCGCCGCTTGTCGACTCGCTCATGGAGCATGATGATTACCTGCTGCTTGCCGATTACCAGTCGTACATCGACTGCCAGGATAAAGTGGCGGCAGCATTTCAAGACCGGCAGGCATGGACGCGCATGTCTGTCCTGAACGTTGCGCGAATGGGGAAATTTTCCTCAGACCGCTCCATAAAGGAATATTGCAACAGGATCTGGAAGGTCAATCCGATATAACGACATCCCAATGGTGAAAATGGACAATAAAAAGGAAGTTCATAGATTCGGCAAAGGTTCGGGGAGATCAGTTCCTGAAGGAAAAACAATGGCTGGATCGATACAAGATATCTGCTGCGGACGTAGTCATCCTCTCGGGGCGACTATCCGTCACAACGGCGTGAACTTCTGCGTGTTCTCCAAGAACTGCACTTCAATTGAACTCCTGCTGTTTGAATCTGCCGAAGCAATGCAGCCATCCAGGGTTATTACCCTCGATCCCGCGAGTAACAAAACCTATCATTACTGGCACGTGTTCGTGCCCGGTCTGAAGGCCGGGCAGATCTACGGATTTCGCGCCCATGGACCTTTCGATCCTTCGCGTGGGCTTCGTTTCGATCCGGCCAAGGTGCTGCTCGACCCCTACGGAAAAGCCGTTGCCGTGCCTGAAAAATACAGCAGAAACGCGGCAGGCAGTGCCGGGGGAAATGCGGGAGCGGCAATGAAAAGCGTAGTCTGCGATCCGCGAGGCTACGACTGGGAGGGCGACCTTCCCCTGAAACAGACCTTTGCCAGTACAGTGATTTACGAAATGCATGTCGGCGGATTTACCCGGCATCCGGATTCAGGCGTTTGTGCGGAAAAGCGGGGGACCTTTGCCGGTCTGGTGGAAAAAATCCCCTACCTTAAAGAACTCGGCATAACTGCGGTCGAACTGCTGCCGGTATTTCAGTTCGACCGGCAGGACGCTCCGCCCGGTCATGTGAATTACTGGGGATACAGCCCCGTATCATTCTTCGCCCCCCACCACGCCTACAGCTCGCGCAAGGAGCCGCTGGGCGTTCTCGACGAATTCCGCGACATGGTCAAGGCCCTGCATCGCGAGGGCATCGAGGTCATACTCGATGTTGTTTTCAACCACACGGCCGAGGGTAACGACACGGGTCCGACCCTCTGTTTCAAGGGGCTGGAAAACGGCGTCTACTATATGCTCGACGGTGATGGCTCGTATGCCGACTATACCGGCACCGGCAATACTCTCAACGGCAACAATCCGGTCGTCAGGAGGATGATCGTCGACAGCCTCCATTATTGGGTTGAGATGATGCACGTGGACGGTTTCCGATTCGATCTCGCTTCCATTCTGGCCCGCGACGAAACCGGCTGTCCGATGAAAAACCCGCCGATCCTCTGGGACATCGATTCGGACCCTGTCCTGGCGGGCATCAAGCTGATCGCGGAGGCCTGGGATGCGGCGGGCCTGTACCAGGTGGGAAGCTTCATCGGCGACTACTGGAAGGAGTGGAACGGCAAATTCCGCGATGACGTGAGAAGCTTTTTCCGCGGCGACAACGGCACGGTGCAGAATTTCGCATCCAGGCTCCTGGGAAGTCCCGACATTTATGGGCACGAGGAACGGGAGCCGGAGCAGAGCATTCATTTCATTACCTGCCATGACGGATTCACCCTGAATGACCTTGTCTCTTACAATGGAAAGCACAACGAGGCCAACGGCGAGGATAACCGGGACGGCAGCGACTACAACCTGAGCTGGAACTGCGGGGCCGAGGGGCCGACTGACGACCCGGACATCGAACTGCTCAGAAACCGGCAGGTGAAAAACTTTCTGGCAGTATCCCTCATTTCTCTCGGTGCGCCCATGCTGTCGATGGGTGACGAGGTGCGCCGCACCCAGTGGGGCAACAACAACGCGTACTGCCAGGACAACGAGCTGAGCTGGTTCGACTGGAACCGGATACATTCGCATGGCGACATCTTCCGCTTCTGCAGCCACATGATCCGCAACAGGATACGGCAGGCCATGTCACGGGATTCGGCTTTGAGCCTCAACCAGCTCCTGCGGAAAGCGAGGATCGACTGGCATGGCGTCAGGCTGTTTCAACCGGACTGGAGCCATGAATCCCACAGCCTGGCCATGACGGTCTGGAGTCTGAATGAGCGGGTCATGTTTCACCTGATGTTCAATGCGTACACGGATCCCCTCGATTTCCAGATTCCTTCAGCCGTGGAAGGGACGAAATATGTTTGGCGCCGTCTTATGGATACTTCGCTGCAATCGCCGGATGATATCGTTTTAATCAATGATGCCGATATAATTCGTGTCGGCAGTTACACTGTACAGCACCACTCGATGGTTGTGCTCGTAGCAAGATTTTCGGCCAGCCAGTCGGGTGCCCAGCATGCGTAAAGCGCATGAATGGTTCCCTGCAATTTTGCATTCAAGGGGAATTTCCCCGGGAGATTTCACATGAACCTGCCTTCAAATAAGACCAAGATCGTCTGTACCATAGGCCCGGCTTCCGACTCCCCGGAAATGATGGAGAGGCTGCTGCTCGCGGGCATGAACATAGCCCGGCTCAACTTCTCCCACGGTGACTTTACCGGTCACGGACAGGTGATAAGGAACCTTCGGGCCGCATCCGTTTCAACGGGGCGCCGTCTTGCCATCCTGGCGGACCTGCCGGGTCCGAAAATGCGCATCGGCCAGCTGGCAAGCGAGCCGATCCATCTTAATCCGGGAGATCGTTTCATCCTGACAAGCGAGGATGTCCAGGGTGACAACGGCCGCGTTGCCGTGAGTTTTCCCGGGCTGCCACGGGTTGTCGCGCCAGGTGCGACCCTGTTCCTGAACGACGGCATCATCCAGCTGGATGTCGAAAAGGTCGAGGGGAGTGATGTCCACTGCCGGATTGTGGTGGGAGGGGAGTTGCGGTCGAGGAAAGGCCTCAACCTGCCAGGCATTGACCTCGGCATAAGCGCTTTCACCGATCATGACCGCAGCTGCTTGAAATTCGCACTTGAAAACGGCGTGGATGCCGTCAGCCAGTCATTTGTCAACCGTGCGGAAGATATTATCGCGGTTCGTGCGGCAGCGGCCGAGCTGGGGCATCAGCCTTTCATCATAGCGAAAATTGAACGTTCCAATGCGCTTGAGTACGTGGAAGAAATCATTGACGCAGCCGACGGGATAATGATCGCCCGCGGCGACCTGGGGGTCGAGGTGCCCATCGAGCAGATCCCGGTTGTCCAGAAACGGTTGACGCGCCTGGCAAACAAGTGTGCGAAACCGGTGATCACGGCAACCCAGATGTTGGAATCAATGACGTTCAACAGCCGTCCCACCAGGGCGGAAGCGACGGACGTGGCGAATGCCATCCTGGACGGAACCGACTGCGTAATGCTCTCAGCTGAGTCCGCGATGGGGAACTATCCGGTCGAGTCCGTGGAAATGCTGGTGAAGATCGCCGCCGCCATCGAGCCTCACCGCCCGATCATCAAGGTTGAGGACATGTACAAGGGGATCGGGATGAAGGACCGGATCCGACCTTCCCACATTATTGCGCTGGGTGTGGAAACGAGTTTGGAATATGTCACCCCTGCGGCGGTTTTCGTGCCGACGCGCAGCGGTGCGACCGCCAGGAGGATCGCCTCTTTCCGCCTGCCGGTGTGGATCGCGGCGGTCAGCTCCCAGGATGCGACCTGCCAGCGGCTCCAGTTCTCGTCCGGAGTCTGCCCCCTGCATGAGCCGGATCATCCGGAAGATTGGAATTCCTATGCAGGGAAATGGGTTTCGGATCACGGGCTAACCGGGGAAATGATAATTCTAACCGAGGGTCCCTCAACGAAACACCCCGAGGCGAACCACCGCATGGAGGTCATAGAACTGAAAAAATAACCCACAAGGAGGAATCAAATGAAAGTGCCCCAAATAGCCGTCAACGGATTCGGCAGGATTGGCCGGACCGTCCTGAGGATCGCAAAGATGCGGCGACAGTTCAATGTGGTTGCTGTCAACGATCTCAGCGGGCCGGAACAGCTGGCATATTCATTCAAGTACGATAGCGTGCATGGCAGGTATCCCGGCGAGGTGAGCGTCGAAGGGGACTCCATGCGGATCGACGACGACTCCTTTCGTGTGCTCGGCGAAAAGGACCCGGCGAAGCTGCCCTGGAAAGAGCTGGGAGTCGACTACGTAATCGAGAGCACCGGCAAATTCCGCAAGCTTGATGATCTCAAAACCCATCTGAAAGCAGGCGCACAACGGGTGATCGTGACCGTCCCCACCAAAGACTATCTGGAAAGCACTGTCGTCCTCGGGGTCAACGACCACGTGCTGACGAAAGATGCGGTGATCATCAGCAATGCAAGCTGCACGACGAACTGCTCGGCGCCGCTGGCCCTCGTCCTCCACCGGGCATTCGGCATCAAGCGCGGTTTGCTCAACACCGTCCATGCTTTCACCGCCGACCAGCGGCTGGTGGATACCCCGCACGAGGACTTCCGGCGTTCACGCCATGCCTCGATAAACATAATTCCCACTTCCACCGGGGCTGCCAGGGCAATCGGCCGCGTGATCCCGGAACTGGAGGGAAAGCTCGACGGTGTGGCGCTGCGGGTCCCCGTCCCCGACGGAAGTGTCGTCGATCTTACCGTCCAGCTGGAAAAGCCGGTTACCGTCCAGCAGGTCAACGACGCAGTCCGAGCCGCGTCAGAAGGGGAACTGCGAGATGTGCTGGAATACCAGACAGACCCCATAGTATCGAGCGACATTGTGGGCAACAGCCACTCCTGCATTTTCGATTCGCTGCTGACCCAGGTTATCGATGGCACATTCCTGAAGGTTATCGCCTGGTATGACAATGAGTGGGGCTACAGTTCCCGGGTTGCCGACCTTATCGTGCGGCTGGCGGCCATGGACGGCATGTCGCCGGATTTCACAGTGTGAGGCTTTGCTGAACGCCGATTTTTGCGAAGGACCGGATGCAGTATGAAGTCGCTGTGCGCGATTTCAGCTGGCTGAGACCGGACTTTTCACGGAACAGATCGACAAAATGCCTTGAAATTTAATGTGCATCGGGTTACCTTGCAGATGGATTCAGTGCTCTATTTCTGTCAAATGTCTGACTGAATTCGAGATTTTTGCCATATTGACCGTTTTCACGCATTGCGAGGACTGGCGTCACCTCTGTTTGCCGAGTCCATGTTTCCTCTCGCGTTTAAGAAAGTTCCTCTTCCCGTAACCTGTCTTTCAATTCAAGCATAGTGAAGTTTGACAGGCAATCTGACATGAATACAAAGAGCCGAAACCAGATGGGTTGCGCGCAATCCGTCACCAAAGTCGCTATCCGGAGACTCATCAGCAAAGGGGAGTTATGAAGCACCTTATACTCGGAACCGCCGGGCATATCGATCATGGCAAGACCTCCCTGGTCAAGGCCCTTACCGGAATAGACACCGACCGCCTGAAGGAGGAAAAAGAAAGGGGCATTACCATAGAGCTCGGTTTTGCCCACATGGCTTTGCCGGAAGGCGTTGAGTTCGGCATCGTGGACGTGCCCGGCCATGAACGTTTTGTCCGTACCATGGTGGCCGGGGTGGGAGGCATGGATCTGGTGATGCTCGTGATTGCCGCGGATGAAGGAGTCATGCCCCAGACACGGGAACACATGGAGATCTGCCAGTTGCTGGGGGTAAAAAAGGGGCTCGTGGCACTCACCAAGTGCGACATGGTGGAAGATGAGTGGCGGGATATGGTTGCGGAGGAAGTGCGGGAATATCTCGACGGCAGTTTCCTGGAAGGAGCGCCGATCGTGCCCGTGTCCGCGAGAACCTCGTCCGGGCTCGAAGATCTGAAGGCAGCTCTGGCCTCCATGGCTGCCGAAGTGGACGAGAAATCCACGGACGGCCCTTTCAGGCTTCCGGTTGACCGGGTTTTCAGCGTCGCGGGATTCGGCACAGTGGTGACGGGTACGCTCCTTTCCGGGGAGATCGGGACCGGCGACGAAGTGGAGATCCTGCCTTCAGGCCTGACGACAAAGGTCAGAAGCGTTCAGTCCCATGGAAAGAAAGCGGATAAGAGCTCGGCAGGACAGCGTGTTGCCGTGAACCTGCAGGGGGTTGATCAAAACGACATCATGCGCGGCAATGTGGTCGTGCCCCGCGGAGCATTTCGCACCACCCGCGCCGTGGACGCCCGGTTCACCTATCTGCCCTCCGCGCCACGCGAGCTGAGACACCGCTCCACGCTGCGCCTCCATTCGGCCACGTATGAAGTGCCGGCGCAGATAATCCTCCTGGACAGGGATGTCCTGCAACCGGGGGATTCCGCCTTCGTCCAGCTGAGGCTGAAGAGCCAGGTGCTGCTGCTGCCCGGCGATCTCTTCATCCTCAGGAGCAGCTCGCCGCAGATCACCGTGGGCGGAGGCCAGGTGCTGGACCCGGCGCCTCCGCGCAGGCGCCGCCGCTCTGCCCAGGCCCTGGAACTCATTCATTCCCTGCAGGACGGCGAGGATGGGGAAAGGATAAGACTGCTCACTCAGGAAAGCCTTCTTTCCGGCATAACACGGGAGGAGCTGGTGATCCGCAGCGGGCTGTCAGCCAAACGGACGGATGCCGCGCTTACGGCGCTCCTCTCCAGCGGAACGATAGTGCAGATGGTGCGTGATCCGCGCATCTTCATATCGCAGGATTCCTTCGCGGCCCTCAAGGCAAACCTGTTTGACGGCCTCGATGGGTACCTCAGGGAATACCCGATGAAGGAAGGGATAGGCAAGGAGGAATTGAAATCCCACATCCCGCGTAGAAGTGACGTACGTTTTTTCGGGCCGGTCCTGTCAGCTCTTGAAAAAGAGGGAAAGGCGCTGGTCGACAGGGATTTGGTGAAGATTCCGGGAAGAAGGGCGGCTGACGACAAGGCCGGGGCGGACCTGCTCAAAGCGGTGGAAGACATGCTTCGCAAGGGTGGGATGGAACCGCCCACATTGAAAGAGCTGGCACAGAATCTACGTGTGGGAGAGAAAGAGCTCCTGGAGCACATCAACCTGCTCGTCCGTAACGAACGGCTTGCCAAGGTCAAAAACGATCTCTTTTATATTCCCGAAGTTCTTGCGGAGATCCGCAACCGGCTGCGGCGTTACCTGGAGGAAAAGGGTGAAGTCACGCCGCCTGAATTCAGGGAGATTACGGGACTGTCGCGAAAGTTCATGATGCCGCTCCTGGAATATTTCGATCAGGAGAAACTGACCATCAGGGTCGGGGACAAGAGACTCCTGAGGAAAAAATGACTTTCAGGTGATAAACATGCTGCGGTTTTTACGCTCACTTTTCGGTGCGGGTGATGAATATTCCAGGTATCCGGAATCGCTCGTCAGGGACCTGATCGAGCGGGCGGTGGATGCCACAGACCCCTGGCTGCGTGCTGTTTCGGGTTACCGGAAGAAACTGAGGCCGGCCGTGATCCGGTCACTCGAACATGTCACATCCATGATGGAAGCGTTGCCTCCCGCTGTTCCCCTGTGCATCGGATGCTATGATGAAAATCCTCTCCTGAAGGCGATTTTTACTTCCAGAGACGAGATGTTTGCGGTGCTGGGCAATGACCGTAACCTGAAGCTGTTCCTGCAGGGGACTGAAACCGTGCTGCGGGAAGTCATCGCGCTGCTGATCATGGAGAAGAAGGAAAACACGATCTTCGGGGCTGAGATGACCGGAGACGTAGTTGTACGGGATGTGCCGCAGACGACGGTGAGCTTCGTTTCCCACCGTTTTGTAGATCCTGCATCGAATGAGGCGGAAGCGCGTCGACTGCTCGGATTTAGAGCGTATGACAGGTTGATCAGCCTCGCTCTCAGGCGCATAACCGGCATGAAAGTGGAACGAAAAGACCTGGAGGGGCGCCGCGGAATGCTTCAGGCCAAGCTCGACCTTCTTCAGAGGGGCGGATGGGGGTTCGAGGGAGACGACTCGGGCCGGAGTTCGGACATGCCCGGCATGGAAGAGGAAATCGGGCTGATAAACACCCGTCTGGGCCGGCTCGGCGGAGACGATCGCATGCTGGAGGCTTACCTGGATGCGCTGATAGATGTGCTGGGACATCCCGAGCAACATCTCTGGGGGAAGAAAGTAACCCTCATTCTCGATTCCATGAGAATCAAGCGCAGCCAGCTGGTTGAAAACTCCCACGAGCTGACGCTCATAGAACTGGAAAACTCTGCGGGACGGAAATTGATCCTGACACTGGCAGCTATTCCAGTGAATGAAATTGATGGAAAACAGCTTACAGGGTTCATGACAGAGGTCGTTTTATCTGACTGATGGAATCGGCACGAATTTGCATTTTGCTTGGAGGAAGAAACACTGGAATGAAATTGAATCATTATTCAGGTAAGAAAGGTTTTGCAGGATTGCATCGTAACGTTCATATTTTTTTCATCATGATGATGGGTGTCGCTCTTTTGACACTTGCGGCCTGTTCCACTGTTTCCGTACGCAATCAGGCAGCAATGAGCCTGCCTAAGATTCCTTCGACAGGGACCGGCATCCAGGTATCACCGCCGACGGGACGGGACGGGGAGATCCCGGCGGTTGGTCAAGAGTCGTTCCCGATGTTGAAGCCCGCGGATTGGGAGCGGATGCCGGCGTGGAGAAAAGACAGGCTTGTAGAGGCGTGGCCCGCCTGGATCCAGTCCTGCCGGGCACTGGGAGAGAAGCCTCTCTGGAAAAATGTCTGTGCCCGGGCAGCCAATGTGGACGGCAAAAGTGAAGAGGCAATCCGTGATTATTTCCAAAGCAATTTCTCTCCGTACGAGGTCATCGACCCGAAATCCGGCGGGGAGGGGCTTGTCACGGGATATTATGAACCGATCATCCGCGGTGACAGGAACAAAACGGCGCGTGCGCGTTATCCCATCTATAGTCTCCCGCCAGACCTTGTCTCGGTTGAGCTTTCGTCTCTCTACCCGGAACTGAGATTCATGCGCCTGCGTGGCCGGCTGGTCGGAAACAAGCTGAAGCCCTATTACACCAGGGAAGAGATTGGAAATAGCGCGAGCGGCTTCAGCGGTGCTCCCATAGCCTGGGCCGAGGACCCGGTCGACCTTTTCTTCCTCCAGATTCAGGGCTCGGGACAGGTGGAATTCCCTGACGGGGAGCGTTTCCGGATAGGTTACGCGGACCAGAACGGACATCCTTTCCGGTCCGTGGCAAAGATGCTGATCGAGCTGGGAGAGTTGAAACAAAACGGCGCTTCCATGCAGGCGGTCAGGAAGTGGGGGCGTGATAACCCTTCTAAAATTGACGATTTGCTCAACAGGAACCCCAGCTACGTATTTTTCAGGGAGGTGCCTGACGGGCTTTCGGGGCCACTTGGCGCCCTCGGCGTTCCCCTGACCGGCGGACGTTCCATTGCCGTGGACCCACGTCATATCCCGCTGGGAGCTCCATTGTTCCTTGCCACGTTCTGGCCCCTGTCTGACAAGCCTCTTAACCGGCTCATGCTTGCCCAGGATACCGGAGGAGCAATCCGCGGCGCTGTCAGGGCCGACTTTTACTGGGGCTGCGGTGTTGCTGCCGGGGAACTGGCCGGAAGGATGAAGCAGAAGGGAAGGGCATGGGTGCTGATGCCGTGTGAGTACGGGATGGAGAAAAAGGGGAACGAGATGCTTTCACAAGGGGGAATGTCACGATAGACAATGATTTATTACACAAGTTTACAATAAAATAATTGACAAAAAAACGTCACGGATGCATTCATTAAGTGACAAAAAACCGATATAGATTTTTCATATAGTTCGTATTTTCCGAAAAAGGCCAACCCAGGGCATCCCTGGTGCGCAAAGCCGAGGGCCCGCTGAAAACTTGCCGAAAGCGGGCAGCCTGGTTGCCGAAGAAAATACCGCTCCCATGAGCCCTCTATCTTTGGCAGCATGCAAACAGAGGGTTTTTTCGTATCAAGGTCTCAACGGATTTACAGAAATATTTTCGGTGAGAAATTATTTTGTGAAAAGTTGGAACTTTTTGTGCAAAAGACTTGTCCAAGCGATCATGGCAATGAAAAGGGGCGCAATAAAGGCCTGGCAGCCCCAAACACAAGATCGATTTGAAGAGGAAGCAGGATATGAAAAACCTTCGTGCCAGCAGTTACCTTAACCATGTCGACATCGGCAACGGCACTTCATTGCTGTATAACGGCTCAACGCTATGTATCGACCTTGTCCCCACCGAATATGCGCAGGACATGTCTGATGGGAGGGATATGTCCTATCTATTGCCCGAGGAAACAGATCACCTGCTGAAGCGCGGCCACCTGACTACCCTGACGCCGAAGCGTGAACTGGATGGGTTCAGGGACACGGTCAGAACAATCCTTGAAAAGCGCGACACTCTTGACAGGAAGCAAACCTTTGCCAACCTCTGTTTCATACTGACCTACAATTGTAACCTTTCATGTGGATACTGCTACCAGAAGTCGATTGCGGAGAAATCAGCCGTTCCCTACATGAGCGGGGAGTTCGTTGATAGATTCTTCTCCGATCATTACCGCCGGCTTTTTCCCAAGACGCCAAAGAAGCTTCTCGTTACCCTGTTCGGAGGAGAGCCGCTGCTGCCTGCCAACAGGGAAGCCATCATCAGGATACTGGCGTACGCGAAGAGGAGGCCTTCCGTAGGACTTTCCATAGCGACGAATGCGATGACCCTTCACGAGATGGCGGATCTGATCGGCCCGGGGAAAGGGAGCATCCGCAATGTCCAGGTAACGCTGGACGGGGACCGTGCGCACCATGACAGGAACCGCATCCCCGCTTCCGGGCAGCCCACGTTCGATGCCACGATAGCAGCGGTCAGGCAACTAATAGAACTGAAGGCGAACGTTTCCCTGCGCATGCATATTCACCAGGGAAAGCTGGAGTCGGCACGCAAACTCGTCAAGTTTCTGGAGAAGGAGAAGCTGCTGGGGCATCCCCAGGTCATAGTCTATTTTTCGCCTATCAATACCTTTCATAGCGATCAGAAATCACCCGAGGAGGCCGAGCTGTTCGGCAGGCTGTTCCAGGAAGTAGCCGCGAAAACCGGTCGTCCGCCTTCCAACCTGGATTTCATGAACAGTTTTCTCGACATGCAGTCCAGGAAAATCCTTCCCAAGGTGAGATACTGCGGGGCAGGGCGCGACAACTTCTTTATCGTCGACCCGGTTGGTGATGTGTACGGTTGCTATGAAGACGCCGGGCACAGGGATAAGCGCATCGGTTCGCTGTCCAACGGCACGGCACGTTTTTTCCGGATGAAGGACAACTATTCCCGGCGCAATCTCCTACACCTGCCCGAGTGCGTAAGGTGTTCCGCTGCGCTCTTCTGCGGCGGTGGTTGTCCCAGCGAGGCACGGTTGCAGAAGGGTACGATCTACAAATCCCATTGCCATCAGAACAAGGAATTTATCGCACAGACGCTGAAGGCATTTTTTCTCAGAAAGGAGGTGAAACCATGAAAAAGACGAAAGTCGCCCAAACCGTTGTCGGTGTCGCGGCAGTCATGACGTTGACTGTAATGGTCGGTAAAATAATCCCGGTCAACCTGCTGGACAATCCCACGGGTTATTCCACCATCGGGGCCAGTGAAGAATGTTGCGGGCCTTATGCCCAACCCTGTTCTGACTGGGTCAGACCAGCAGGGCCCAACGATTAGTAAACTGCGCATACCTTGGGCAGGCCGGGTTTTCGAAGAACCCGGCCTGCTTCATTGCTTGACATCAATAGTCTGTTAAATCCCCCAAACTTTCCCATATCGCAATCTTCTGCTTTTCCTCGTTATTTTTTCCGGAATTCTCAGACACTATTTTTCGAGATACTTAATAAGTTGGCGGGGAGTTGACAGGTCGACTCAAAGAGATCCTGGCGAATATTTCCGCTTTCAGTGGCTGTCCCCTTTGGGTCCCTCGGTTCTCAAGCACTCCTTAATGAATCGTATGATCATTCAGGATCTCTCCTGGTATCAGGTGTATAGAGTCGGATTATGTCGTATGCAATGAAACATTATGTCAAGGGATTCGTTGCCGGCTATATGCTTAATTTCATGCCAACCCAAAATGTCCTGCCGGGTGATGGAAACTGGTAAAGATCCTCGTAATCTTCGTTCAGAAGATTCTCCGCTGAAAGAAAGATCCGGATATGGCGGGTAATGTCCTGGCTGATCTTGAGATTCGTCAGGAGATAGCCGCCGAGTTTCTCCCTTTTCGCGACCAGGACGGAATTGTTGGCGGTGTCGGCATGATTGTAATAGGGTCTTGAGGAAACATAACTGCCGCTGAAAGTGACTTTGGTTCCGAAGTCGAAATCCTGCCGGAATTCGAAATCGATCTTGTGGGCTGGCCGGTAGGGAAGGTCCGTCGGTGTGTATACCAGTGTGCCGTGGGTATCGGTGCTGATGGTGACGGGTGAGCGGTTGCGTGCCTGGAGAAAGGTATATCCGATTCTTCCGAAGAGGTTCCGGTTCAGCTGGCATGAAATGCTAGCCTCGAAGCCGTACATGTATGCGTCGTGGAACTGCTCGAAGCGGCCGATTTGGTTGTCGAAATTGATCAGGTCCGTGATGTCGCTATAAAAAAATGCGGTATCGAAAAACACCTTTTCGGAAATCGCCCACGAACTTCCCAATTCATAGTTGATTGACCTTTCTTCCTTGAGATCCGGATCCCCGAGGGGGCCGATAACCCCAGTGGAATACAGGTTCCGCATCGTCGGAAACCTTGTCTTTCTGGCGATCGAGCCGTAAAGCCTCATGCTGGGAGAGTAATCGTAACTGAAGCCGATCTGCGGGTTGAAGCTGTAAACATTGTTTCCTGCCGCGGCTCCGGGATAAGCGACCTGTTCCCGTTTTACCTTGGCGAAAATGTCGTTGCTGGCCCCTGCCACGATTTTCAGCCGGTCGCTGACCCGGAATTCATCCTCGAGGCTTATGGAATAGGTGTCGGAAACGAGTCTGTCATAGGCGCTGTCCAGGAAATTCTCTCTGTGCACGTCTCTCTTGGCGGAAACCCCGAAACGAAGCTCTTGGCGGGAAATGCCGGTCCAGAAGGCATACAGATTGCCTCCAATGGTATAATCCCGGTATTTCGATTTCCCCGAGGGGGGGCCGCCGATGCGGTTCTGGGTTGAGTAGGTATCGTCGTCATACGCGTCGAGGGTGCTGTTGAAGCCGTCATAAAAGACCCTTCCCTTGAGCCGGAGCGTGTTGCCAACCTTTGACTCCCAGGTCGTATTGACGGTGTAGCGCTTGAAATCGTTGAAACGCCAATAGCGGGGGAAGTAGAAAAATCCTCTTCTCGTTTCGCGATAGACGGGGCCCGGCGGAATGCCGTACTCATTGTCGTAATATTCGAGTGACAAGCCCAGCTTGTCGTCTGAGGTCAGTTCATAGGTGCCGGTGAAGGTGATAGCCTTTCTTTCATAGTCGCTGTTGTCCCTTTTTCCTGAGTCGGCCGGTATCGGAGTGTTCCGCAGGGACGCCGGGTTAGTAGGTGCTGCAGCCATGCTGGCAAGAACATCCGGTGGGAGCTGAAAGGTTTTTGACAAGCTGTAGCCCCCGGAAGTTTTGTAGCTTCCAGTGAGATAGTACGAAAGCTTGCCGACCTTCCAGCCATGGCTCGCCTGAACCTGGTGGGTGGCGTAATCGCTTCCCTGGTATTCCAGCGACAAGGTCGGCCTGGTGGTCCCTTTCCTAGTGATTATATTGATGACGCCGCCCAAGGCCCCGGGGCCGTACAGGGTGGACGCGTTGCCTTTGATGACCTTGATCTCAGCGATGTTCTGGGTGGGGATGTCCGCCAGGTTCACGAGGCCTTCATAGGGTTGGTAGACGGGAACGCCGTCCATGAGGATCAGCACGTTGTCCTGCTCGAAGCCTCGGACGGTCAAGTAGAATTCGTTTTTCGACCTGCTCTGCCGAAATACGACCCCGGGGAGCAGGTTCAATGCTTCGCCGAGATTGCGGCCGTTCTTCCTTTCGATCTCATCTGCGGTCACAACGGTTATGGTGGAAGGCGTTTCAGGACCGCTGCGTTCAGCATTCACCACCACCTCTCCCAGATCGAATGCTTGGACATCCTCTTTCGCATCGAGTGGCTCCAGCGCCTGGCCTTCCCGGGAGTCGAGGCACAACAGGAGCATTACCCCGAACATGAAAGCACGTCCGTGATACGCCAACATACCCATCTTCATGCCGATACCCTCCTAACGAATCTCGATTGAGCTGATTCTTCTTACCGATCGTCCGCCGACGCTGTCGTCCCTTACGACGGATTTCGCGAAGGCTTCTGTTGGGTCGAGGGGCGCGCCGTCTTTCTCGTAGGCGATGATGATGTTGTCGCTCAGCCGGGAGTTGAAAATTTCCCCGAAGGAAAAGGTCGCGCAGAAACCGTTTTCACTGCAGATCAGTACGTAACGGTCATAGTCGGGAGTACTCGGATCGATCCCCGATTGTTGCAGTAATGAACGGAGTGAAGCGCCCTTGAAAGAATAGATGCCGTGGAAGCCCTCACAATCTCCGGCCATTACCGCGGCGTCGATCCTGACGGGATCGTGTTTTTTGAGGTCTGCCAGATTGATCCGGTTTGACTTTCGGGTTCTACTGTCCAGCAGGACGAATTCCGACGTTGGAGGCCGGACAATCTTCCTGCTTCTGTCTTCATAGGCATTCATGGGCACGTCTACCCGCTCCACCACGATTTCCCTTACTCCGCCGAGGCTTCTGCCGGTCCTGACGTCAGTCGTAACGACCAGCTCTCCCAAACCCTCCCCGCCGGCGACCGGTCTTCCGTCTTTCTCGTAAGCGATGAGAACGCTGCGCCCGATGCTCGAATAGAATATTTCCCCGAAGGAGAACACTACCTCGCTGTTTCCGCTTCCCTTGACCCGGATGAAGACCCCCGGTTCATACTTCCTGACGTGCTTCATTCCGGCCATTTCCAGAATGTCCCGGAGCAGAACGCCCCGGCAATCAGACATGGCGATCATCCTGTCCTGGCCGCCCGCCTTTTTCGATGCCACCTGGACCACCTTGTTGACATGGAAAGGTTCCAATTTTTTCAGGTCCTCCAGGTTCAATTTCAAATGTTTCGAGACATCCCCGCTTACCGAAACCGTCGGCGAAGCGGCGCAAGCGGCTTCCTGCCTGAAAAAGGCAAGTGTCAAAATTAATGTAAAAATCCAAAGGTATCTGCGATCAAACGCCATTCTTCTTTCCTCCTTGAGGTCATTCATAAGTTACCTAATGAGTTTATTTATGGGAATTCTCAGTATAATGAAAAAGTAATTGGAGAAATTTATGGGATGATAGGAGTTGGGAAGTGAAATGGCAAATGAATAATATTAATGAATCCGTAGAAAGCGATAGGTTGTATCGATAAGGGCGGATGCCACTTCCCGTCTACCGTACCAGCTGTCGTCTGATGATCTATTGCCCCCCAGGCTATGGTTATTATGGCAAGTAAGAGTCATTAGGGTCAGGCTTCCAAGTTGGGGTGAGAAATTGGAAATGACAACCGAAAATTGACCACCTGTGATCACCGAATTTTGACCACACCCGGTGGTTAGTAAAAGGGAGACTTCTCGAGTTAAGAGGTTTTCTGACAACAAAGCGGTTTTCACTCGCATGTCATATGCAGAAAAAATTATCCGAAATCGTTTCATATTTTGTTTGAAATAATATCCTGATAACCAATAAACCTATAGAATAACAAATAGATATATGATATATATCATTTTATAATCTTTTCAATATCATTTTGGATCAACAAATATGAGAAGTTCACAACGAGAAACCACACTACTTGAATACCTGATTGATGGCCCACGGACATCCGAGGAGCTGCGTAAGCAGCTTGGCGGAATAAGTCCGGCAACGCTTACCAGGATGGCGTCCCGTTTGGAGGGAAAAGTTCTCCAACTAGGCAAAGCTCGTGCAACCGTCTATGCTCGCCTGCGGGGCATTCGCGGCGCTGGAAACAGGTTTCCTGTCTATCGTGTGGATGAGCAGGGTGATGTCAGGCAAATTGGCGAACTGTTCTCTATCTGGGGTGGGTTCTACTGGATGCCCTCTGTTCCGGGTGAGAAGTCAGGAAGGTTCACAAGTCTCCCCTGGTTCATTCAGGATATGCGGCCTGAAGGTTTCATTGGGCGGGCCTTTGCCAAACGCATTGCCCTCGAAATGCACCTTCCGGAACGGCTGCAAGACTGGAACGACGACGATGTGTTGACAGTCTTGTCCCGTTATGGTCACGATTGCATGGGCAACCTGATAGTGGGTGAAGAAGCACTTGCAAGGTACTTTAACTTCGCCAGGGAGTTACCCGCCCCTATAGCGGCCGGCGAGGTTACGATCGAATACCCTCGCTTGGCTCAGGCAGCTTTGGAAGGTGACCCGGCCGGGTCGTCTGCCGGAGGTGAGCAGCCAAAATTCACCGCTGTTGTTGAACGTAACGGTGGTATCGGCAACGTCCTGGTAAAGTTTTCTCCGGTGGTGACAACTGCCGGGGGGAGGAGATGGTCGGACCTGCTGGTGTGCGAGCATCTTGCCCTGGATGCTGTCAGGGCCGGGGGGGGGGACGCGTCCAAGAGTAATCTGATTTTCGCAGATGACAGGGTTTTCCTTGAAGTCGAGCGTTTTGACCGGGTGGGTCGTTTCGGCCGTGCTCCAATATTTTCGCTTGGCGTGGTTGATGACCAATATTTTGGCTTCAGAGACAATTGGACGGCCATGGCCGACCGGTTGGAGTCTGCCAGGATGGTTGCGCCGGACGCGGCCGAGCGCCTGAGGTGGCTGTGGTCTTTCGGCGAGATGATTGCCAATACCGACATGCATTTCGGTAATGCCTCCCTGGTGCTCCGAGATGCCGCTAAGCCGACCTTTGCCCTGGCGCCGGCTTACGACATGCTGCCTATGCTTTACCGCCCCCGGGACGGGGAGGTGTTGCCGAGGGAGTTCACCCTTCCCTTGGTTGCTTCTGCGTCCAGATGGGAGAGTGCCCGGCGGCAAGCCTTGATGTTCTGGGAGTCCGCGGCAAATGATGACAGGATTTCGGCAAAGTTTCGTCAGATTTGCTCCAGGAATTATGAGTTGCTGAGGGCGGTAGATGCCGGGCCAAGGCTAATTATTTGAAATCCGAATTGATTCACCAGGTAAATCAAGGCGACAATGACGCCGATCGTTACGATGATCCGGCGCAGCATCACGGCCGGCACCCGCTTCGCGAGTCTTCCGCCGATCACGCCTCCGGCCACGGCCGCTAGCCCGATCAGTATCAATGCCGTACTGTTCATCCGCTTACCTTACGTACTCCCTTTCATCATCTCGTGGGACATGCGTCCCAACTGTTCCGTCATGACGGCGTTGATTACCTGGTGGAATTTGCTAATTTATCGCATGTAGAACCGGAGTGCAACATTTGGAGCGGGTATTGGTGCGAACCCTGGAGTGGACAACATGTCTTGGCTGGATGAATAGTGCGGTTGCGGGACGACGTTCTCGGACCAGGGAAGACTGTTTGGAACCCCGGTGAATCAATTCATGGAACTGTTCCTTCCGCCCGGCTGCGATAAACGATCTGCCGGCTGGGTTGCCTCTTAGCAATAAAATGATATGTTTGAGATATTCCTTTCCTGAGTCAAGGCCATTATGTTTTTTTAGCCAGTCTAAATATCTCTTACGCCTAATCCCGGGTCGGGATGCCAGCAGGATCTCCGACAAAGGGAGATTTGGAGGAGGTTCCATGAAAAAAACAAATGTTTTCCTGCGCGCGGTTTCATGGCTGGTCATCGGTTTCATGGCATTGCCAATGGAGGTCATGGCTCAGGGAGGCGGCGCATCTCCTGCTCCGGCATTCAAACAGGCTGAGCTTGAGCAGATACTTGCCCCTGTCGCACTCTACCCGGACGATGTGCTGTCACAGATACTGATGGCGTCCACATATCCACTGGAGATAGTTGAAGCTGACAGGTGGGCCAAGCAGAACAGCGGCCTCAAGGGGGATGCGCTCGCGGCCGCCCTGGAAAAACAGCGCTGGGACCCGAGCGTGAAATCCCTGGTTAATTTCCCACAGGTTCTCTCGATGATGAGCGAAAAACTCGATTGGACCAACAAGCTCGGGGACGCTTTCCTCTCGCAGCAACAGGACGTCATGAAAACGGTCCAGGTCCTGAGACGCAAGGCAGAGCAATCCGGCAACCTGAAGACGACTAAAGAACAGAAGGTGATAGTGGAGAAGGAGACCATCATCATCCAGCCGGCGAATCCACAGGTTGTCTATGTGCCGACCTATAACCCGGTCGTGGTATACGGCGCCTGGCCCTATCCGGCCTATCCCCCCTACTATTACTATCCGCCGGGGTACGTGGCGACGGCGAGCGCATTTTCTTTCGCGGCAGGTGTGGCAGTGGGCGCTGCCTGGGGGTATGCATGGGGCAACTGCAATTGGCATGGCGGTGACGTCAATATCAATGTCAACAAGAACGCGAACATAAACAATACGATTAACAGAAATGCTTACGCCAACAAGTACCAGGGGGGGAAAGGGACCTGGCAGCATGATCCTTCCCACAGGCAAAACGTCGCATACCGTGACAAGTCCACTGCCCAGCGCTACGGGCAGTCCGGCGCGCGGACCGCGGAAGGCCGGCGGGATGCGCGAGGTTACGGCAGTGCCGGAACGGCCGGCCAGCGGTCCGCCGGTCAGGGTGCGGACAAGCGGGGCTCCCAGCAGACGGGCAGGTCCGGCGGGTCGCTTGACAAGGGTAAATCCGGCATGAGCGGATCTGGAAGGAGCGGGGAACATTCAAGTGCATTTTCCGGCGTCGGCAATGGAAGCCGTGAAATGAAAGCAAGCGATCGTGGCATGTCCAGCCGCAGCCAGAGCTTCCAGGGCGCCGGGTCATCCATGGGCGGCGGAGGATTGTCCCACGGCAGCGGAGGCGGCGGGTTCTCACGTCGCGGCGGAGGCCGCAGGTGACAGGTTTCCGCTATCAAATCACACGTTCACGGGTTCTTTCGCAGACGGGAAAAGGTTCGGATGACCGTTTCCCGCGGATACAGGGGGAATAGATGATGCCTACAACAAGATGCCACGACAAGAAGAGCACTTTGAAATTCAGTTTATTGGCGCTGCTTTTTCTGTTCGTTACGGTTTTCGCGTTTTCATCGCTTTCAGCATCGGCCGCCGCGGTAAAGCAAAAGGGTTTTGGCACGCCTGATGACGCGGCGCAGGCATTGGTCAAGGAGCTCAAGGCAAACAACAGGAAGGAATTGCTGGCGATCTTCGGACCGGGAGGCAAGGGGCTGGCTGCATCTGGTGACCCGGTGGCAGACAGAGCTGATATTGAAAAATTCATCGAGGCGTTCGACGAGTCACATTCTATCAAGATGCGGAGTCCTGAGGTGGCCATCCTTCTTGTCGGCAGCCAGGACTTCCCCTTTCCCATACCCCTGGTGAAGGAAGGAGATGCATGGGTTTTCGACACCAAAACCGGCAGGGAAGAGATCATAAATCGCAGGATCGGCAGGAATGAACTGGGATCCATAGAGGTGCTCCGCGCCTACGTGGACGCACAGCGCGAATTTTTTGAGATGAAGTCGGATGAAGAAGCAAAACGGGAATACGCGCAGAAGCTTTTCAGCAGCAAGGGGATGCATGACGGCCTCTACTGGGAGGCCAAGGAAGGTGATGAAGAGAGCCCCATGGGGCCTTTTGTCGCCTCGGCGGCTGAGGAGGGGTATGTCCGCAAGGCAAACCGGCGGATACCGTACCATGGGTACTACTACCGGATTCTCACTGGGCAGGGGAGCCATGCCGCAGGGGGCGCCAAGCAGTACATCGTGAACGGGAAGATGACCGAAGGCTTCGCCATGGTGGCGCATCCGGCCAAATACGGCTCTTCGGGTATAATGACCTTCATGGTCAACCAGGACGGTACTATCTATCAGAAAGACCTCGGCAAACGAACCGGCGCTATCGTAAAGGCTATCAAATCATTTGATCCGGATGTCACCTGGAGGCCTGTGCAGGAGTGAACGAGAAAACTGTCAGCTTCCTGATTTTCTCTGTGCTCCATGCGAGTGATAGATTCTGTGTTTGTTCCGGAATTTGTTTTATGCGCAGCTGTTGAAAGAGCTACCGGCTCTCATTTGACGATTTCCGCAGCATTGTTGCTGTCGGGTCATGCTGCTCGTAGTTCATGCGAGCGCGATCCCGTGACGTGTTGACATAGCAATAGAAACACCCCGCCGGGCAAGTTGTGTCCATGCCGATGTCAACTGTCTTGAGGCAGCGGCATCCCGGCCTGGACGGAGCCGGTGCAAGAGCCGAAACTTTCATCAGCAAGTCATCTCCATACGGTTTGAACAGCTCGGAGCCACAGCACGAAGCGGACGGAAAATTAGAGGCAAATTCATTGTCGCAGCAGATCCGCAATTGAATGCCCTGCTCCTGCGCGATTCGCGACATATCGGCTAGGAGGGCATGTTCATCTGCGCCGATTGTCTGCAACCCGGGATATTTTTTCAAAACTGTTTTATGTCTTTCCGGGTCCGGCCGACGCCAGCGGATTTCCTTCCAGTCGAGTGCTTTGGCAAGGGCCTTGAGATACGGCTCGACAAAGCTGACGTTCACCACTTGGGTATGCCCCTGTAGCTGATGTGCAATCCGGGTGAAATTCTTCCGATGCCAATCACAACTATATTCCGGTGAAATCAGTATGGGATCGTAGCGCCACTGGATGGCAGCAGCTCCAGGCAATGTATCGGCAATTCTCAGGAAATCATCGATCGCAACGTCCCGTTCAGGTATTCCGGGTTGAATTTCTTTTCCGTATCCAGTGATTGTATATTGGAACACATAGGCGATACACTCTGAGCGCAGGGCCTTCAGTTCGTCATGGAAAGGTGCTGCGTACTTGGTCCAGAAAAGGTAACCCAAGACGTCTCCCGGGTCCAGGGAGGCACGGGGAGCTCCTTTTTTTCCTCCGCCAAAGACTGTCCTGTATTCCGCAAACCTTGCTCTGCGCCGTTCCCTGAACCAGTCGGCAAAGTAGTGAGGTATGTCTGTCCTGCGCGAAGCGCTGATGATGTGCAATTCAATTCCCTGGCGTCCGGAGACGAGCATTGTAAAAGATCTTCAGGTATACTATCGTATCCATTCCGTGATCCACCATGAAGACGGTGTGTCGGTAAATTGATCCGCCAATGACCTCTGTTTTCAGAATATCAAATTCATGGGCATTTGAGGGTGTGTAATGCGATTTTATTCCATTTGTCTTTTTGCTCTTGTTTTCGCGCAAATATCCCCGATTGGCGCAGCCGGCAGCAGTGCGCCGGGCAATCTGACCATCGCGGCTGTCGGCGATGTAATGATGGGCAGCGATTTTCCCGAACCATTGCTTCCCCCGGACAAAGGAAAAGGGCTTTTACGCGACGCAAAGTCCTTTCTTCAACAGGCAGATATTGCGATGGCAAATCTTGAAGGTCCCATGTGTGACGGCGGAAGCCCTGCCAAGCAGCCCAAACCCGGCGTCACGTATCTTTTCAGGGTGCCTCCTGAATTTGCCGCCAACCTCAAGGGCGCCGGAGTCAACATGGTTTCCCTCGCCAACAACCATGCGCTTGATTTCGGTCTCTCCTGCCATCAGAAAACGAAAACAGTCCTCAAAGACGCAGGAATTACCTTTTCCAGCAAGAAAGGAGAGGTTGCCGAATTCGACATCAGGGGTTCCCGGGTCGGGATACTTGCCCTGTCGTTCGGCACTCCTCCCCGTTCCATCGTTTATCCCAAACAGGCCCTGGCCGAAGTTGCTCAAGCTTCGAAGCGTTATGATGTGCTGATACTCACTGTCCATGCCGGGGCGGAAGGGCGCCAGGCAATGCATGTCAGGGACGGAGATGAATATTTCCTGGAGACGCCGCGGGGTAACCTGGTTCGTTTCGCCCATGATGCCATAGACAACGGCGCCGACCTTGTCATTGCCCATGGGCCCCATGTTCCGCGAGGCATGGAACTCTACCGTGGAAGGCTAATCGCATACAGCCTTGGCAATTTCTGCACCTACGGCGGGATAAACGTCAGCCGCGAGAACGGCTATGCGCCTTTGCTTCTCGTCAACCTCGGCCACAAGGGAGTTTTCACGGGCGGAAGGATAGTATCCTTTCTCCAGAAGCCATTGCGCGGACCAAGGCTCGACCCCCGTCAGAGAGCGTTCAGCTTGATAAGCAGATTGACGAAAAGTGATTTTCCCGACAGCGGCCTGTCATATACGGACAAGGGGGAGTTCTTCCCCGTAACCCGGCCAATAACCGCGGACAGGGGAAAATAGCCGGCAGCATGTATGGCAAGGCGTGCTTAGTCTGGCCAGGGCGTTATGATGGCGTCCCAGCATGGCGGCACGTATGATCCTCTTTTCACCCCGTATTCAACCAAGATGCGTTTCCGGGTTCCGCCGCAACTCTGCGCAGATCATTAACCGTGTCAATATCGCTCAATGCGGGAAGCAATCCAACCTTCAGCGTTTGCCTTTCCGCTGCCTCCAGGGTCTGCCGCAGGACCTGACCCGTGCTCCAGCGGACTCCTTCAAACAGGGCGGGCGCGAAACTGCCTTGACGAAAACCTATCAGGCAGTAGCCGCCGTCTGTGGCCGGACCGATCACAATGTCGTGGCTGTCGAACAGCGAAAATGCCTGGTGGAGGTAAGCGGCATCAATGCCGGGGATATCGCTGCCGATCAGCACGGCATGCTCGACATTTTCCCTGAACAGAGTGCAAAATGCCGCAGCCATCCGCTGGCCCAGATCACACCCTGTCTGCGGCATAAGGGAGCGGGCCTTTTGCTGCCAGCCGTCGGGGAGTCCTTCACGCCTGCCGTGATAAAATACCACCAGTGGGATGCCGCTCGCTGCAACCTGTTGAATCGCACGGTCAGCCAGCTGGCGATAAACGGCGCAGGCTTCATGAGCGCCCAGGTCCGCAGCCAAGCGGGTCTTGACAAGTCCGGGGACGGGTTCCTTGACGAACAGGGCGATCACCTTTCGCGGCATCATCGGTATTCTCCGGCCAGATCATCAGGATCCGCGCCTGACAGATAGCGCAGCAGCAACCACCAGTTGCGCAGGGTTCGGCGGAGGATTCCGTCTTTCCGCCAGCGCCGTGCCGAGGTCGAGACTCTCTCATCCAGAAGGCGAAAACGCATTCCGGACCTGTTAAGGCACAGCGCCAGTTCCACATCTTCCATGATCGGGATGGCGGGAATGCCGCCTGCCTTGTTCAATGCTTTTCTGGTGACAAAGATGGCCTGATCTCCGTAGGGAAGTCTGAACAGTTTGCAGCGCAGGTCAACTGTTCGTTCGATTATCCGGAAGCCTAAGCTTTGATCGTCAATTCCCAACCGGAAAGCGCCCCAGTCGGCGGTGCAGGAGACTGCGTCCCGGATGGATGAAATTGCGTTTCCAGGAAGGAGAGTGTCCGCATGCAGCATCAGCAGGACCTCGCCAACAGCTATCTCTGCGGCCGCGGAAAGCTGTCTGCCTCGACCTTCAGGTGCAGCCATACGGATCACCCGCGTGTCGGTAATCACGGAGAGAGTTGTTCCTGCGGGATTGCCGTCCACGACGATCACTTCACAGCCGGGGGCTTGTTGAAATACCCGGGATATGACATCGTTGATCCGCGGTTGCTCCTGCAGCACCGGGATGATGACGGAGATGGCTGACATGTCAGTAACTGTTCCTGGTTTAAGTTGCCTTTGACCGCATGGGGTATGCAGATGCGGATGAACGCCGCCGGTTTTCAATTTTCATGCGGTTTGCTCCTTGATGATCTGAATTTCACATAAATTGCCGGCGCCAGGGCAAGCAAGCCCAGAAGTGCAAACGATCCAAGTACCCTGGGGGTGGCTATGTCGCCCGGCGCATTTATCGAGGTGAGGCTGGAGCCGGCGTTGACATAGACGAATCCGCCGGGGATCATGCCGAAAAAAGTCCCCAGCATGAACGCACGCAGCGACAGCCGGGTGAGACCTGCTGCCAGGTTGATGAGAAAGAACGGAAAAACCGGCACCAGTCTAAGGAACAACAGGTAGTTAATGCCCCGTTCTTCAAGTTCTACGTTAATTATTTCCAGTTTGCCGCCATACTTCCGCAGTACCAAATCCCGAAAAAGGTAGCGGGTGAAAAGGAAAGAGATAGTTGCCCCGATCGATGCAGCAGTGACTGCGTATATGGTGCCGAACAAAGGGCCAAAAAGGAATCCTGCCGCCAGAGAAAGGATTGTGGCGCCGGGCAGGGCAAGAATGGTCTGGATGATGTAGATCGCCATGAAGGCCGCCACCGTCAAAAGCGCATGGTCGGAATAGTATTGAAGGAGCAACTGGCTGTTGGCCTTCAAAGACTCCAGAGTAAGAAAGCGACCAAGGTCAAGCCATAAAAAGAGGCCGACCGCGCTGAGCGCAAGCATGATCAGGATGCACTTGTTCTTGCTCATTTCGTGGTGGCCAGGGTGATATCTCCGTACCAGGCGGTGGCCTCTGACCCGGTGTTGTCAGTGTCTGTCATGATCGCGATTCCGCCCGCATCCGGAGGCTCTTCACCAAACACACGGCGAAAATCAGCCAGGATGTCCCGCTCTTCCGCGATCCACTGGCCGGCCTTGGACGGGCCGGATTCGACAGCGATCAGCATTGCGTTTGAGGAGAAGGCATTGGGGACTGATTCGCCCTTGGGCAGCCTGTTGGCCCATATGTAGTTCAATGCCCGCATCTGCCAGAAAAAGCGACCGGGAAAGATCACGTAAATGCGTGCAGCGTAGTCGTCGCCACGTTTGATCTTTTCATTTCCTCCATCTACTGTGCCGGCAATCTTCCAGCTCCATTTCAGATAACGATAAGTGGCCGGGTTGAACTTGAGTTTCTTTATTCTGCCAGATGCCGCGCCTTTTGCATGGGCCCTGAGCACGCTGCGACCATCCTCCTGCACGATCCGATAGTCCGTGGCGCCCTTGAAGCGCTTGATGTCCCACCCCTTCAATCCCTCGGAACCGAAATTCGACACCTGCAATTCACCGGCAGCGGCAGGAAGGGAGACTAGCAACAGGAACAAAATCAGGTATCTGCTCATGATATTCTCGATAATCTGAGTTTCAGCCTGTTAAACCAACGTGAGGCAGATGAGAGCGGCCGATTTTCAAATTCAGTGCCGGTGAGCAGGTCTACAACATGTGCCACGTGGGTGACGTTTGACAATGTTTCACAGCATGATGCGCAGGAAGTAATGATCGGTTTTCCGGCAGCCTCGGCAGCAATTACCCGTGAGGCCTGATTTGTGACACCGGGCGCCGAGGCTGCCACCATGCCGCCCTGACCGCAGCAGCGAGTGGTACGACCATTTTGAGGCATCTCTTCTACCTGGTAGCCGCAGGATTGCACCAACTGTCTGACTGCCCGCTGCTGAAGGTTGTCAGAGCGGGCAGGGCAGGGGTCGTGAACGACAACCGAAGCCTTGGGATGACAGACGGGAAGGGGGGCGGAACTCGACAGGACCTCGTAAATGCTGGTTATCTCGAAGTCTTTGCCGTATTTACGCAAGACCTTGCTGCATCCGGGGCAGGATGTCAGGACGCGGGAAATCCCTTTGTCCCTGAGGCGTTTCGAAAGCCCTGCAAATATGGTTTCGTGCCGGACGGAAAGCCCCAGGTCGTGGGAGATCCTGCCGCAGCAGTCAAGAACCAGTCCAATGAAAGGTTCAACCTGGCGCAACTTGCGAAACATGCTGATTACCGCATCCGGCCTGGCGCCGGGCAGGGCGCAGCCGGGAAAAAAGACGCAGGTGCTGCCTTCTGGTATGAGGTAGCGTCGAAACAGCACGGACCCGCCCAAGCGTTCGTAATTGAGCCATGAAGCATATGTCTTAAGATCTACTACAGCACGTTCTGTCGCCACCCTGCGCATGGACAGGAACATTGAAGATGGGGTCAACCCGCAGGGGCAGGTCCCGTCGCACAGTCCGCACAAAGAGCATCTATAGGCAGCAAGAAGGTTGCTGGCAGTTGTTCCCCGCTGTGCAATGGTCAAAGGTGCGCCTTCCTGCTGCAAGAAGGCGCAGGAGTGAACGCACACACCGCAGGATTTGCAATTGGCGGTCATGTGAGCCATGACCGCTTCAATGGAGTCTTGATCTGTTATGATTGTCGATCTGGAGTTTGTCGTCAAGATTAATAACCGAAAGTTGTAAGCGACATGTTGCTGGATTTCATCGAATAAACATACTAATTGTTCGTGAAAAGATAGCCAGCAATAATGCGAATGTCAAACCGATAATACTCATAAATCATACAGCCTGTTATTGTTTTTTTCGATAGAGATATGATGATTGTGATACGGGGATTCATGGTTGCGGCTGAAATAGAGGATGCTGAGTAAATGCGCAATATTCTATCGAATTATGGAATATTAATATATCGTGTTACATATTAAATGATACACACCACCAATATACAGTAAACCCAGAATAATTTTCACTTGGAATAAAGATTGAATCACAAATGACGATATAAATTTAAACTATGTTTGGTATCGCGCATGAATGCGTTTAATATTCTTCATGCATCTCGCGGCAACCTGGGTGGAGCATTCGCATTCAGGTGTACAGCAATGCAATAGCTGATTTGATAAATATCATCAGGATCATTCCATGGCAGATGTCATGAACAAGAGAACTATATTCTGGCTCCGAATGCTGCTGATGGCAATGCCGGTCATGCAGGCGTTCAACCTGTTCTTTGTTGCTGACGGGGTGACACGCAAGGTGCTCAGCGACCTTTTCCAGGCGCTGGCGGCTCTGTTCGCCGTTATCGCGCTGATGCTTGCGGCCCGAAAGCTACATCGTGAAAAAAGCCCGTCAGCCCGCGGCTGGACCCTTATCAGTGTTGCGGGCTTACTTTTTGCCTTCGGCATGATTTCGTTCATGTTTGTCGAGGTTGTCCAAAAGCAGCAACCCTATCCTGGTTTCCCCGATGTGTTTTTCTTATGCTTTTACCCGATGATGATTGCCGGCCTGTCTCTCTTGCCTCGCGAGCGGCTCACCGGCAGAGAAAAGAGGAATGCCATCCTCGACCTCGGCGCATTTGGGCTGGTCGCGGCGATGATTGTCTGGCACTTCAATCTGCGGCTGTTGATACAGAGCCTGGCTACCCAGCCTACTGCCGGTGTTGAGGTTTCACTTTGCTACACCCTGGCGGACACCCTTCTCTTGCTGATGCTCTTCTCGGTAATGGTGCAGAAGCTGGGCACCGGGCGGCAGTTCGTCCCCATGCTGTACTTTGTGATCGGCGGATTCTTCCTGATCGCCGCAGATCTCCTGCAAGGTTATGTGTCAACTTATACTAACTTTGTAAGCGGTTCATTCATCGACATGGGTTGGGTCCTGTTCAGTACGCTCAGCGGTCGTGCTGCCCTGTACCATCTGTATGGCAAAGATTCAACCCGCGACGCCGGCGCCAAAGGACAGGCTGATCTACCCATAACTATCTGGGCCATATCCATCACCTACCTCTGGATCTTTCTGGTCTTCATCATGCTGGTCTGGGCGGTATTCAACCGTGAACAAGTTCATTCCGGGCTCCTGGTCACCGGGGTTATCGGGGCAACGCTATTGGCGATAACCCGTCAGATAAGAACCACCCGGGAGAACTTCCTTCTCTATGCCCGGCTGCAACAGGCCCATGGAGAGTTGGAGTTGAAGGTTCAGGAGCGCACGACGGAACTTCTCCATGCAAAGGAAGAGGCGGAAATACTCGCCAGTGAACGTGGAAGGATTCTGGCTTCCCTGCAGGCAAGCAGAGAAGAACAACGACTTGTCGCGCAAAACATCAGCGATGTGCTCTGGACTATGGATCTGACGAAACGATTCACTTATGTCAACCCTGCGGTGGAGCGCATCCATGGGTGGACGGTGGAGGAGTTCATTTCTCTGTCAATCCAGGACCTGCTGCCGCCCGAATCGCTTGCGGCAGCGATGGCGATAATTTCGGAAGAACTTGAATGGAACGAGTCGCCCAATGCCGACCACAACCGGTCGCGCATAATTGATCTTGAGCTGATGCGTAAAGACGGCAGCACTTTCCTCGGGGAAATCTCAGCCTCATTTCTATGCCAGGATGACGGTTCGCCAGCCATGATAATCGGCATCACACGGGACATCACCGAGCGGCGCGCTCTTGAGCAGCAGATCATCCAGCAGCAGAAACTGGAGGGGATCGGCATGCTTGCAGGAGGTGTCGCCCATGATATCAACAACCTGCTCACTCCGATCTTCTTCTCGGTAGAGATGGCGGAAATGGCGATCGGTCCAAGGCATCCAATCCATGCGCGTCTCCAGATGATTCAGAACTCTGCCGACAAGATCCGGGACCTGGTCCGGCAGTTGCTCATCTTCAGCCGAAAGCATCAGAATCATCTGGAAACACTGGATCTGAACGAGGTGGTTTCCGGATTCATGAATATCCTTCGCCGCACCATCCGGGAGAGTATTGCTATCGAACTGCGGCTTGATCCTGAGCCGTGCAACGTGAATGCGGATCATACCCAGCTTGAACAGATCATCATGAATTTCGCGGTCAATGCGCAGGACGCGATTGCCGGGACTGGCTGCATAAGCGTCGAAACCGGCCACATTTACCTCGATGGCGAGTATTGCGCCTGTCACCCCGGTGCCGCACCTGGATACTATGTAATGCTGGCGTTTTCCGATAGCGGTTGCGGAATGGACGAGAAAACTCGCGGCAAGGTCTTTGAACCGTTCTTTACCACCAAGCCGGTGGGTAAGGGGACCGGCCTCGGCCTCTCCACTGTATACGGCATCATTCGGTTGCACGGGGGCTGCGTCGATGTCGTAAGCCGGCCGGGAATGGGGAGCACGTTCCGGGTGTTTCTGCCGGCTGTCCAGGCTGGCGCTGAAACTGTAGCGAGTGTCGTTTCAACGGTTAATCCCGAGGTTTCATTCACTGGGACCCTTCTCCTGGTCGAGGATAACGACATGTTGCGCGAAAGCCTGCATCAAGCTTTGCTGGAAAACGGCGTACACGCTTTGGTTGCCGCCTCTCCACGAGAGGCGATATCCACCTTCAAGGAACACCGGAACGACATCAGATTGCTGTTGACTGACGTGGTCATGCCAGAGATGAATGGTCCGGAGTTGTACGAAAAACTGAAAGAGCTGAAGGGCGATTTGCCGGTTCTGTTCATGAGCGGCTATACCAGCGACATTGAAAAATACCAGAGGATCGTAAATGATTCCGGCATATTCCTTGCCAAGCCGTTCACGATCCGGTCGCTGCTTTTGAAACTGGCCATGTATTGAAATTATGGCGAAGATCAGGTAACCGGTCAGAAGCTGGAGCCCCGTGTGCCAGTTAGACCTGCCGTCGCCTGCCATGATTGCCGCGATGGGGACGGTCATGCTTACTTTTTGATCTGCTCTTTCCTGTGCTGGACAAAAGCGTCGCGTATGGCAATGTAAGGCTCTAGAGCCGACTTTTTCAAGTCCTCATATGTCCCGATTTCCAGTGAAGTGTTGTTTATTCTTTCGTATGCCTGCACTCCGAATGCCGCTTCGAACGGATCCAGGTAGTTGACCGGGTCGATGAACGAGTCACCGGCGAATCCTATCGTGTCCCTTATGGTTGACGGCCCCAGGAAAGGCCAGACGATATACATCAAACCGCCCATTCCATAGAACCCCAGGGTTTGCCCGAAATCTTCCTTCCACGCGTCCAGTTCGAACCTGCTTTTTGCCACGTCGAAGAACCCGGCCAGCCCGATGACCGTATTCAGCCCGAAGCGGGCCAGTTCGATTCCCGCTCCCTTCAATTTGAACTGCAGAAGGCAGTTTGCGAATCGAATGGGCATGGCCACATTGTTGAAGAAATTCCTCACCGAGACACGGACCGGTTCGGGCACGACTGCGTTATACCCCTTTGCGACAGGCTTGAGCACCCAGAAATAAAGCTTGTCGTTGAAATGGTACATTGCCCGGTTCCATGGTTCGATGGGGTCCGCAATGGTTGCTTCCTCTGCCATCTCTTCCGGCCCGGGCTCCTCCGTGGTGGCGCTTTCTTCAAGGGTTGCATCGGTCTTGGCGGCAGATTCGCCGCCGGTGACAGCCTCCGGGCCGGGGGGTGCCCCGTCTTGCGGCACTGTATCGGCTTGGGGGGCAGTGTCTGTTTTGGTAGTGTCTGCCATGGCTCCGGCTTCTGTTGCTTGGACAGCCTTACGTTCAGATGTGGCAGCATCAACTGGGCCGGAGAGCGGGGTTTCGGACTGGGTGGCCGTCTCATTCCGCCCGCTTGATTGTTCCGATTCGTTGACCACGGGGCCAGTGTCCGGTTTCTCTTCGGCCCAGGCAGAGCCTGCCAGCAACATTCCAGCAATCATGAAAATGCCAACGTATTTAGTCCAGATCATATATCACTCCATTTTCAAAAGATGCCGATTTATGGGAAGGCTGGTTTCTATTTTTCATTGCTCTTCGACAGTTCCACGATCTTGCCGTTCATCAGAGAAATCAGTCCATTAAACCCCTTTACACCGAGAATGCTTACGAATTGTGCTCTCGTGAGCGCAAGCTGGCTGATCCCCAGGATACGTATATCAACGATGCGCCACGAGCCATCCACCAGGCGAAACTGGTAATTGAATTCCACTTCCTCCTTGTTGTTCTCGATGAGCTTGCTGATTACCGATACCGTATTCCTTTCCGGCAGGGATTCGGAAACCACTTTGAACTGTTCACCGGAATATTCGTTGAAGCGGCCTGCATAGCTTGCGACACTCCATTGGGAATAGGTATTCAGATAAACATCGCGTTCCTCCTTGCTGAAGGTATCCCAGTACTTTCCGGTGGCCATCCGTGCCATTCTGGAGAGTGCGAAAGACTCCCTGATGACGGGATTCAGCAGCCTGTATCGCCCCTCGTAACCGAGTTTGCCGCCCCCCTTCATGGCTTCCAGGAGAGAGGAGTTCAATTTATTTATCACCTCCGAGGGACCGTTCGCCAGGGCATATCCGGAAATTGGCGCAAAGACCACGCACAGAACGATGGTTGCCAGCAGGATGCCGAGATAGGTTCGTTGGCAGGATTTACGCCGATGGTTGAACACGCCATTGCCCTTTCCACAATCTAAATTTAAGGCCTGAAACACAAATAATCGAATTACGATCCCCTAAAACCAGGTTGTTCCCGAATTCGTGGCGCCTTCACGCCTTCGCGAGCGTGGGATGCCTCGGTATAGTTGCATCATAACCCGAGAAATTATCCTGTCAATTTCATAAAGCCGGAAACACGGCCGTCCTGGCCGTGACTGGCCGGCATTCGGGAAGGCACTATTTCCCAGGCATCATGAAGAACAGTATGGCGAAGATCAGGTAAACGGTCAGAAGCTGGACCCCCTTGTACCAGTTCGACCTCCCTTTGCCGGCCACCACCGTCCCGATGAGGACGGTCATGAAAAGAAGAGAGAGTTCCCCCCTGCTGAAGACGAGGGTAAAGGGGACCGGGCGCAGGTCACACGCATGTAAGAAGTGCCCTGTTTAAGCTTGAATTTGCGCTCGTTAAGCTGATGCTACGCTACTAATAAAATTACTATTGAACCAGTTCGGTGGTTGTTGCCGGAGGTTCTGAACGTACCGCTCCGGACCTTATCAGCCATTGCCAGGAGTTGCCGGATGGAAACTAGCTAGTGAAATATATCATTCCAGTGCGGGACAGGCCTGCGATTCCGATCCGAGCACGGACTCTCATCAATCCCTGCCGGCAGCGTCCTGACCTGCCACGGTTCTCCCTGCAGCAACCCACGACTGGAGAAGGGTGTAGGTGACAGCCAGGAGCACCGGGCCGATGAAGAGCCCGACCACGCCGAACGCGATCAGCCCGCCGATGACGCCGGCGAAGATAAGGACCAGGGGCAGGTCCGCCCCTTTCTTGATCAGGATCGGCCGCATAATGTTGTCGATGACGAGAACCGGTATGCTCCAGATCACGAGCACTGTTCCCCAGAACGTCTGCCCAGACCAGTAGAGCCAGATGATCGAGGGCAGGAGCACCAGGAAGGGGCCGATCTGCGCCACGCAGAGCAGGAACATGATGCCGGTGAGGATCACGGTGGCCGGGATGCCGGCAACAGCCAGGCCGATGCCGCCGAGAACGGACTGTGCCAGTGCAGTCAGGACAACACCCAGTGCTACTCCCTTCACCGCCCGGGCAGCCAGGACGACGGTTTCCTCGCCCATTTTCCCGGCAAGGCGCTTGGCGACAAGGCGAATTCCATGGGCGGCCTTTTCGCCGCTGGCATAAAGGATGGCCGCAATGATCGTGGTGAACAGGAAATTCAATAACAGGAGGCCCACATTCCCCGCCTTGGATATGAACCATGTAACCATGCTTTTCGCGTAGGGGGTCAGCTGCGACGACAACACTTCGGGTTGCAGGGCGGAAAGCTCACGCCAGCGATGGTCGATATGGGTGCCGACAAAGGGAATTCCGGTGACCCATGCGGGAGGCTGGGGGATGCTGAAAGCTGACAGCGATTTGACCCATGCCACGATGTCATCCGCCCGCTCGAAAATGGACAGTACGGCAATGGTGAATGGCAGGAAGAATACCAGCAAAAGGGCTACAGTCATGACCGTCACCGCTATCCACCGCCTGCCGCCGCACCATGCCTGCACACGGAGCATCACGCTCCAGGTGGCGACGACAATGATGGCGGCCCAGAGGATGGCGCTGAGAAACGGATGAAGTATCCAAAAGGAACCCGCTGCGAGAGCTGCAATGAACATCACAGCCAGGGTTGTCTTTGTTATGTCCTGAGATCCGGGTAGTTCTCTCTTCATCCACTGTTCCCTTCCTTCCGCCGGCAGTCGGACGGCGTTCCTTTAGTGCCGGAACCACAGGGGAGGCCATGGCCAGACATCCCCGGTGGTCGCGATACCTCGATCAAACGATTAATGCCCGATCTTGGGTACAGTATATAGCATGGACAAAGGTCTTCAGGAAACCCCTATTTGACGGTGTAGCCTCGACCTTCCATGCATGCCCCAAAAGCGCGGTTATAGCCATTGCGTTTCGCCTCGTAATCGGCGGTCTGCTGTTGCTGAGCCTGAGCGCTCTGGCTCTTTTTTTGCCGTTGTCTCATACCTCCGACCATTGTCCCGCCGACAGCTCCAGCAGCCGCTCCCTTGCCTGCATTGCCGGCAATGGCCCCAATGGCGGCGCCGCCAGCCGCCCCGCGTGCCGCACCCCTGAGCCGTTCGCCCTGGGGTTGCGACGGCGCCTGGGCAGCGGGCGGAGGCTGCATGGGGTCGAACCCGGTCTGTTTTTTCGCCCAGCCGTAACAGGAGTACTTGTCCTTTTCCATCTGCTTCTGGCTCTGGCCCTTGGCCGGGTAGATGACCGGCTCGTCAGCATAAGCCGTCACGACAAATACTGCCAGTGCTATGAGTGTAAGTGCTTTTTTCATGATGATCTCCTTTACATTTCCCATTTCAGCGTTCATTGTTCATTGCGCCGCCTTTTCGGCCGGCGGCCCGCCCGGCGCGGGGACGCGTGTCGCCTGCTCCGCCCTGTCAACCCAGCCGCCTCCTATTGACTTGTAGATGTTCACTACGGACAGGAACAGGCCGCCCTTGGTCTGCGCCTGGGACAGCTGGGCGTTGAACAGGCTGCGCTCGGCGTCGAGTACCTCGATGTAGCTCGTATAGCCGTTCTCATATCTCAGCCGCGCGATCCGGGCATAATTGCCCAGGGATTCCACCTGGTTAGTCTGGGTCTGGAGCTGCTCCATGGTGCTCTTCCGGTCGATCAGGGCGTCGTTCACGTCCCTGAAGGCGTTCTGGATGGTCTGCTGGTAGGTGATCAGGAGCTGTTGCTGGAACGCTTCCGCGGATTTGACCTGTCCGTAGATTGCGCCGCCCCTGAAAATGGGTCCCACAATCTGAGCGGCCCAGCTCCAGGTTTGGGCCGGGCCCATGAACAGCCGGGAAATGTCGGTGCTCGACCAGCCGAACATGCCGGTGAGTGATATGCTTGGAAAATACTGCGCTTTGACCACCCCGATCTGCGCGTTGGCGGAGATCAGGTTCTGTTCCGCCTGGCGGATGTCCGGGCGACGGATGAGAAGGTCTGAGGGGAGGCCGGCCGGCACCATCGGAAGAATGAGCTGGTCTATGGTCTTGCCCCGCGTGATGGGGCCGGGGTTGCGGCCCAGGAGGACGCTGAGCGCATTTTCCTGCTGGGCTATGGACTTCTGCAGGACCGGGATGGTGGCAAGAGCCTCCTCGTATTGCGACTTGACCTGGCTCAGTTCCAGGTCGGAGACTATGCCCCCCGTGAAGCGGAGCTTGAAGATAGTGTAGGACTCCTCGCGACTCTTTACGGTCGATTGAGCGATCTCCAGTTGCCTGTCCAGGTCGCGGAGGTTGACATACCCCGTCGCAATCGACGATACCAGAGAGAGGATGACTCCCCTTCTCGCCTCCTCCGAAGCCAGGATGTCGGCGCGCGCGGATTCATTGGCCCTGCGCAGCTTGCCCCAAAGGTCGATCTCCCAGCTCGCCGTGAACTGGACCAGGTAGGAGTCGGCAGGATTCTCGACGGAGGGGGATATGGGGGCAGCTCCCCTTTCGCTGGAGCGATCCCTACCGAAGCTGGCTCCGGCGTCGATCTGCGGGAAGAGCGCGGAACGGGTCGTGATGTATTGCCCGACGTACTGCTCGATCCTGGCCGCGGCGATTTTGACGTCCTTGTTTTCGGCCAGGCCGATGCGGATGAGATCATTGAGGACAGGGTCGTCAAACTGTTCCCACCATGGGGTGTCGGCAAGTTCCTGCGTCTCCTGCTCCTGGAGTCGCCAGTTCTGCGGGGTATCGACGGCAGGGCGCCGGTAGTCGGGGCCGACCATACATCCCTGGATGAAGAGGACAAGCGCTGAGATAATCATAAGTTCTCGCATGGGCTATTCCTCCTTTCCGGGGGCTGATAAAGACGGTGTCGATTCGCTGTCTCCACCATGTCCGCTTGGTGGATTATGCGAGTCTTTCTTTCCGCGATGCCCAAGCTTCTCCACCACGTAGAAGGTGACCGGGATCAGGAAGATGGCTATGAAGGAGGCAGTGGTCATGCCGAAGATGACCGTGGTTCCCATGACCTGGCGCGAGATGGCGCCCGCACCGCTGGCGATGGCCAGCGGCACGCAGCCGAGGATGAAAGCGAACGAGGTCATGAGGATCGGCCGCAGCCTGAGCCGCGCGCCCTTGAGGGCTGCATCCATGATCGTCTCGCCCTTCTCGTACTCCATCTTGGCGAACTCGACGATGAGGATGGCGTTCTTGGCCGCCAGGCCGATGAGCATGACAAGGCCGATCTGGGCGTAGATGTTGTTCTCGAAGCTGCGGAACAACAGGCCGGCGAATGCTCCGGCCACCGCGACGGGGGTGCCGAGAAGGACCGAGAACGGCAGCGACCAGCTCTCGTACTGGGCGGCCAGGATCAGGAAGACGCACAGAAACGAGAAGGCAAAGATGGCAACCGGCGATACCCCCTCCATGGCCTTTTTCTCCTGGAACGACATGCCGCTGTAGTCATACCCCATCTCCCGCGGCATGGTTTCGGCGAACACCTCCTCCAGCGCCTTCATGGCCTGGGCCGAGCTGTAACCGGGCGCGGCCGTGGCATTGATCTGGGCCGACCGGTAAAGGTTGAAGCGCAGAGTGAACTCGGGCCCGACGACGTTCCGGACCGTGGTCAGCGTGGACAGCGGCACGGTCTGGCCCTCGTTGTTACGCACGTAGAACTGGCCGATATTATCGATGTTGGTCCGGTAGTCACCTTCTGCCTGCAGGAACACCTGCCACTGGCGGCCGAAGCGGTTGAAGTAGTTGATGAAGCCGCTTCCCATGAAACTCTGCAGGACCTTGTAGACGTCCGAGATGTTGACTCCCTGCTTCAGCACCTTATCCCGGTCCACATCCACGAAGAGCTGGGGCACGGTGGGCAGGAAGGTGGTGGTGATCCGCGCCAGCTCCGGCCGCTTCTGGGCCGCCTCGATGAACTTTTTCGTGTTTTCCGAGAGAAAGGCGATGTCCTTCCCGGCCCGGTCTTCGAGGATGAAGGTTACCCCGCCCGAGGTGCCGACCCCGATGATCGCCGGGGGCGGGAAGGCGAAGCCCATGGCGCCGGGGATCCCGGCCATCTTCTTCGAGATCGATGCCTTGATGGCCTCGTACTTTTCTTCAGGCTTCTTCCGCTTGGCCCACTCCTCCAGTGAAACGAAGAAAAAGGCACTGTAGGTGTTCTGCACCTGGCTGAGCATGTTGTAGCCGATGATGGAAGAGCAGTACTTAACCCCGGGAGTCTTGGTGATGATCTCCTCGGCCTGCCGGGCGACTTCACCGGTACGTTGGAGCGAGGCGGCATTGGGCAGCTGGATGCCGGCGAAGATGAACCCCTGGTCTTCGTCGGGGAGGAAGCTGCTGGGAATGGAATTACCCGAGATGCCCGCCAGTACAGTAATTCCGGCAAGAAGGACGAGGCTGATCAGGCTTTTGCGGATGGCCATTGAGCAGCCGCTGATGTACCCGTCCGTGGCCCGGCCGAAGACCCGGTTGAACCAGTCGTAGAACTTCTGCAGGGGGCCGGTTCCTTTGACCTTGGGTTTCAACAGTAGTGCGCACAGGGCAGGGGAGAGGGAGAGGGCGTTGAAGGCCGAGAAGATGACCGATATTGCAATGGTCACCGCGAACTGCTGGTAGAGCTGGCCGGTGATTCCCGGTATGAAAGCGGTCGGCACGAACACTGCCGACAGGATGATGGCGATGGCGATGACCGGCCCCGACACCTCCTCCATGGCCTTCAGGGCCGCATCCTTGGGCGACATCCCGTGCTCGATGTGGTGCTCCACCGCCTCGACCACGACGATGGCGTCGTCCACGACGAGGCCGATGGCCAGCACCAGGCCGAACAGGGAGAGGGTGTTGATGGAGAACCCCAGCATGGGGAACACGATGAACGTACCGATCAGCGACACCGGAACAGCCAGCAGGGGGATCAGGGTGGCGCGCCACCCCTGCAGGAAGATGAAGACCACGAGCACCACCAGGAACAGTGCCTCGAAGAATGTCTGCTGGATCTCCTTCATCCCCTCTGTGACCGCCAGCGTGGTATCCAGGGCAACCGTATAGTCCAGGTCCGGCGGGAACCTCTGCTTCAGCTCTTCCATCAGCTTCTTGGCGCCGTTGGCGGCCTCCAGGGCGTTGGTGCCCGGCATCTGGTAGAGGGCGATGAGGGCGCACGGCTTGCCGTTCAGACGCCCCTCGATGTTGTAGGTCTGGGCGCCAAGCTCGATGCGGGCCACGTCCCTGACCCGGACTATGGATCCGTCCGGGTCTGCCCGGAGCACGATGTTGCCGAATTCCTGCTCGGACTGCAGGCGGCCCTGGGCGCGTACGGTGTAGGTGAACTCCTGCCCCTTTGGAATCGGTGGCGCGCCCACTTGGCCCGCCGGGTTCACGGTGTTCTGGGCGTTGACGGCATTTATGATCTCGGGGATGGTGATATTGAGCTTGGCCAGCTGGTCCGGCTTCACCCAGATGCGCATGGCGTACTGGCCTGCGCCGAACACCGTGACGCTGGCGATCCCCTTGATGCGGGTCATCTGGTCATTTATATTGATGTATGAATAGTTGGCCAGGAATATGTTGTCGTAGGTCCCTTTTGGAGAGTAGAGGGCAAACATGATCAGCGGCGACGAGGTCGATTTCTGCACCGTCACCCCGTAGTTGCGCACGTCTGTCGGAAGCTGGGACTCAGCCTGCCCCTCGCGCATCTGGGCCAGCAGCTGGTCGGTGCTGGCGTCGGTCTTCAGGTCGAAGTAGTTGTAGAGGGTCATGGCTCCGTTGTTGGCGTTGACGGAGTACATGTAGTCCAGGTTGTCCACCCCGGACATCTGCTGCTCGATGGGCGTGGCCACCGACTGTTCCAGGGTGAGGGCGTCGGCCCCGGTGTAGGTGGCGTTGACCTGTATCGCTGGCGGGACGATGTTGGGGAACTGGGCAATCGGAAGCCGGGACATGGCCACCAGGCCGCCGATGACCATGAGGATCGAAATCACCATGGCGACAATGGGACGATTTATGAAGAATCTTGACATGGCGCCCTACCTCTTCCCGGCCGGCGCCGGTGCGGAAGTCCCGGACGCCTTCTTGTCGGCCGATTTCGGTCCCGTTTCGCCTGGCGGCACAAACGGTCTGGGGTTGACCGGCATTCCATCCTTGACCTTCTGAACGCCTTCGGCTACCACTTTCTCGCCCGGTTGCAGCCCCTTGCTCACCACCTGCAGGGAACCGACGCGCTGACCCGTTTCAACCGGGCGGATGCTGACCTTGTTGTCGGGGCCGACCACGGCCACCAGGAGTTTCCCCTGCATTTCCGTGACGGCCCTCTGCGGAACCAGCAGCGCGTTCCGTTCGATTCCCATCCTGGCCCTGACCTTGGCAAACTGTCCCGGACGCAGCAGGTTCCCGGGATTGGGGAACAGGGTGGCCACCTTGATGGTGCCGGTCTTCGGATCGATCTGGCGGTCGGCGAAGCTGATTTTCCCCTTGTGGGGGAATGTTCTGCCGTCGGCGAGGATCAGCTCCAGCTCAGTCTTGTCGGCCTTGTTCTTTCGGTTCTCCATGGCTTTCAGGTACTGCTGCTCGCTTATCGGCACATACACCCGGATGGGATCCACGGTCGAGACCGTGGTCAGTTCAGCCCCGTGGTTCGGCCCGACCAGGTCGCCGATCTGGGCCTTGGCGATGCCCGCCACACCGGTGATGAGGGAAGTGACCCTGGTGAACTCCAGGTTGAGCCGGGCTTTCTCTACCTCAGCCCTGGCCGCGATCACCGCCGCGTGGGTGGACTGTTCTGTGCCGGTGGCATCGTCCAGGTCCTTCTGGCTGACTGCGTTCTGGGCAGCCAGGGGCTTGACGCGCTTGAGGTTGGCCTTGGCCGTGGCCCAGCGTGCTTCCTGCTGGGCCAGCTGTCCCCTGGCCTGGTCGAGGTTCGTCTGGAAAACCCGGGGATCGATCCGGAACAGCACCTGGCCTTTCCTGACCACATCACCCTCCGTGTAGTTCTGGCTGATGAGGTAGCCGTCGACCTGTGGCCTTATATTGGCATTGACCGAACCGTCCGTCGAGGCGACCCACTCCATGTAGAACGGCACATCCTGCTGGACGACAGCCACGACTTCCACCACCGGAGGAGGAGGGGCTGCAGCTTCCTTTTTCTTGCAGCCGGCAACGGAACAGAAGAGCAGGGGGAGCAAGATCGTCGATACAAGACGGTACAGTGAGTTGAAATGAGTATTTCTGATGTGATCCATAACGATCCTCCTCAGGTAAAGTCACTATTCGGACCTATTGCGCCGCGTGCCAGCGGACACAGCGCAACTCCTGCAACCGGCGTGAGCGTTACCAGCCGGGCAATCACCATGGCCAATCAGAGCCGCCCGATCGCCACTTTTATGCAACACGCTGTACCGCTATTTCACCAGCGGCACGGCATCTGCCAGTTCGTAGCGCAGCGCGGCGCGGATCTTGTTCTCGATCTGCAGGTAGCGTGCAACCTTGATGGCAGGCAGGGCCTTGTACAGCTTGGGCGCAAACATTTTCTTTATTGCAGCTTCCGCCTGATCGATGGATATCAGTTCGGTAACCATTTTCCTGGCCTTGTCGTCAGTCATGGTGTTTTTGTTGTACTCAGCGGCATATGCCTGGATCAGATCCGCAACCCTGCCGTTAAGCTTGTCCAGTTCCGCCTGGTATTCGTCGTAGACCGGCCAGAATCTCTGGGCTTCTGTCTCGGTCAGTTCCATGTTTGCCGCGACCAGCAGTTTCTTGTCGGCTTTGATCTTTTCCAGCATGATCTGCATGTCGCTTTCGGTGGGCTCCTGCGCAGCGAATAAAGGCAGGGAGATGGACAGGGCTGAGATGAGGATGAAAATGATGATTTTTTTCATGGTTCAGGATCCTTTCGTGTCTGAAGATGGTTGTTCTGCAATCTGAGACTCTAATCCGGTTCTATTCTTGTGATCTTTGTCCCCTGCAGGCCAATCCCTGCCATGAGACCCTTCTGGCTGAAGAAGAACGCATAAATTTCTTTTTTGGCAGTCGTGGTCGTGAGCGCCTTGGCAACACCCGCATCAACGATTACGATGCTGGGGCCGACCCCGATCTCCCAGCCGCCGCTCTTGTCCAGGTAACGGAGTGCGGAGTCGGACATGAAAATGAGGGCATAGCCGAATTTCTGGATTCCCGCCTGCAGACCGTACGATGCGGATGCGGTGTTGTAGTAACCGGTCGTCTTGCCATCCTGTCGCAACGCTCCATTGCCGCCTTGGACGCCGACAATGAATCCGGCCTTGACAATGCTCGGGAAAACCAGAATCCCCTTGGCCTCTTGAGACAGCATCCTCGCCACGGGTGAGCTTGCGAAGAGTTCCTGCAAGGCGGCATCCACATCGCTGTCGATCTGGGCGCTGCTGGCAGCGTATGCGGCGCCTGGACTCAAGGCCGCAATGGCGAAGAAGCCCGCAAAGATTGTGACTGCTAACGATCTGATAAGAGATGTCATGGTTTGTTCTCCTTCCGAAAAATCTTGTGGTTGGGCATCTGGCTGTCTTGAATTCTTATTGCTATCCCATATATTGTGCCAACAAGCCGGTTGCACGCATTATTGCCCTAAGAATCAGTAATGATTGGATAATGCCAGAGGGTCGGCCGGGCGATCGGGAGCCGCCAAGGGGAGGGCGAGACGATATATCGCACAGAAGGCGATATATCGTCTCTCTCGGGGGCATGGCTGGAATGCAGAGAAAGTAGACGGGGAAATAAGTAAGCGGAACTGGTATTGGTCAAGGAATAGTCGCGTACAGTACATGCAAAAAATGCTGTAGGGAAGCGCAAGTATTTTTTACCTATTACGGATAACAGGACAGCGGGATAAATCGTTGAAGTTTCGTATGAAATGTCGTCTTGAAATCAGTTTTTGGAGTGATAGAATTAATAACAGTCAAAAATGAAAAAACACCCGCTTGACGCTGTTGGGAAATCACTCATTTATATACGGATAATCGATTATTGATTGAAAAGGACCACAGTGGAAAAAAACCACCGCATGATCCCATCGAAAGTAAACTCCCGGCAGTCGGTTTCAATTGAGGATACTGCATCTGGCAGCATTTCACTCAGTTTACGTCTGGATGATCTCCGGCAAATGACCTATGAACTTTTGGCTCCATATATGACGATGTCAATTGATCAGATTGATTCGGAAATCAGGGGGAGTCTTCGACAAATCACCGAAATTCTAGGCCTTGACAGATGTTATATCGCCCAATTCTCCGTCTCGCAAAAAGGGATCGTCTGTACGCATTGCGCTGATGCTTTGGGGCAAAAACAGGCTGTAACATTGAGTGAAATTTCTATACCGCAGTGGGTTGTCAAGAAGATAGCTAATCGGGAATGTGTAATTTTTTCCCATGTTGCGGATTTGCCTCAAGAGGAGAAACAGGCGAGGACGTATTTCCGGAGTGTGGGAACCCGATCACATGTTTCACTCCCTCTGGAAATTGACGGGGAAGTGTTCGGGTGCATGGCCTTGGAAACCACCCGCTCTGAAATCGAGTGGCCGGAGGGGGTTTTCAGAACTCTCAAACCGCTGACTGACGTCTTTGCATTGTCCATAAAACGGAAAAGGACAAGGCTGGAATACATGGAAAAAATGCGTTTCGAAATCCAGTTGGCAAACCTTTCAGCACGATTCGTCCAAATGGAGGCGGACGAGATTGATGAGCAGATCGACAAGTCCCTGGGGGATATCGGGGAGTTCTTCCAGTCAGACCGATGCGGCATTCTTGAAGCTCATACTGATGAGAAGTACTCAAAAATCACCCATGCATGGTATGACACAGGCATAGAGCCGGTGTCGAAAGATATCAATATTGCACTGCTTTACCCCTGGTCATACGAGAGACTCGTCATGCATGGCCAAGCCCTCAAAGTTTCCAATCTCAGGGAACTCCCACCGGAGGCGAAGAAAGACTGTGAGTCGTATGAAGCAATGGGAATCCGTTCGTCTCTCAACATTCCGTTGCATATGGGAAAATCCATCTGCCATATCTTTGTCTTGAACAATTTGAAAAGAGAAAGATTTTGGCCAGAGGAATATGTATCGCGCTTGCGCCTCGTTGGGGAAGTGTTCGTAAACGCTTTGAAACGCAAACGAACCGAAATCGAACTGAAGAGATCATACGACGAGATCAGGGATCTGAAGGACAAATTGCAGGTCGAGGCCGAATTTCTCAGGACTGAGATCAGGACCTGCCGTAACATGCCCGAGATAATCGGCCAGAGTGAAGCGCTCTCAAACGTCCTGAGGTTGGTGGAACAAGTGGCGCCGACCGACACTTCCGTGCTTATCTGCGGGGAAACCGGGACAGGCAAGGAGCTCATTGCCCGTGCCATCCATGATATTAGCCTTTACTGCGACAGGACGATGGTCAAGGTGAACTGTGCCTCTTTGCCCGCCACACTGGTGGAAAGCGAGTTGTTCGGACGCGAGAAAGGAGCCTATACCGGTGCCTTGACACGGCAGATCGGACGCTTCGAGATGGCGGATGGTTCCACGATTTTCCTTGATGAGATCGCCGAACTGCCACTGGAACTGCAGGCGAAATTGTTGCGGGTGCTGCAGGAGGGCACCTTCGAACGGCTCGGAAGCCCGAAGACCATCCAGGTTCACTCCCGGGTCATCGCCGCGACTAACCGCAATATCGTGGAGGCAGTCAAAACAGGGAAATTCCGGCAGGATCTCTTCTATCGCCTGAATGTCTTTCCCATCACCGTGCCGCCGCTCCGCGAAAGAGTCGAGGACATACCAATGCTGGTATGGGCATTCGTCAACGAATTCTGCGATAAGATGGGCAAACAGATCCTGAGGATAGAAAAGCGCGATATAGAGGCCCTTCAGCGCTATTCATGGCCGGGCAACGTACGGGAATTGAGGAATGTCATCGAACATGCCGTCATCGTCAGCACCGGAGCAACTCTGAAGATGCACCTGCCACAGGATGCCGACAAGGAAATTTCATGGGCAAAGACGCTTCAGGAAGTAGAACTCAGGCATATTATTGAGGTCCTCCAACATACGGGCGGCCGTATCAAGGGAGACAATGGAGCCGCGCGGATACTGGGAATGATCCCGTCCACCCTCACATCCAGGATGAAGAAACTGGGCATCACGCTCCGCACCGAAAAAGAAAAGGGCGAAATATCATCCTGAAGCCGGTATTTCGTCCATCCTTCCGCGACACACCCTTCATTCAATTTTCCAATGTCCTGTTATTTCAATAACCTGTAACTGGCCCTCCTATCATTTGTTGATTGGCATGAATCTCGGATAGCTGTTTTACATGATGATCCTGTCAATCGTAAAAATTGCGCCGCTCCCCGGGAAGAGAGAGGATATCTTGTGCGTGCTGAGATCCATCAAGGGCCCGGTCCAGGCGATGAGCGACTGCGTGGACTGCCGCATCTGCCAGGAAGACGGGGATGACGGAGATATAATCTTCCTGGAGCAGTGGGTGTCGTGGGAAGCTTTCATGCGGCACATACGGTCGGAACTATACGGGAGGATGCTTGAGGCAATGGAACTCTCCCGGCGGGAGCCGGAGGTTTCCTTCTTCGAGGTTTCGGCCATGCGGGGGATGGACCTTCTCAAGGCAGTAAGAAGCCAGATGCAGTGAATGAAAGGCGCAATTCCTTTGATTTGGAAGAAGTCGAAAGATTTCACAGTGGGTTAATCCACAATATCAAGGAGGAGAACATGGAAAACGTGATGAAAATGCGCGTGGTTTTGACAATCATGGCAAGTGCGCTGATGCTGGGCGGCTGTGGCGCGAGTTACCAGGCACGTAGCGTTGACGTGCAGAATGCCATGCTGGTCAACCCGTCTATCCTGCAGAAGGGTGGAGAAGATCAGGCTCTTTATCGCTACGTCAATCCTGATGTTAAAATCAAACAGTATGACAAGGTCATCATCGACCCGGTCATCATCGTCAAGGAAGCGCAGCTTGATGCGGACGAGCTGGACAACTACAAGAAGCTCGCCACCAATGGCTTTGTCTACCTGACCGATGAGCTCAAGCAGGACTACCAGATCGTGGACACCCCGGCAGAGGGCACCATGAGAGTTCAGTTGGCCATCGTCGATGCTGACAGCTCGAAGCCGGGACGTAACATCCTTTCATCGGTCATGCCCATCGGCATCGGCGTGAATGCCGTCAAATACGCTGCAACCGGAAAGCAGTCCGGGGTTGGTGAAATAACCGCCGAGTTCAAGGTCACCGACGCCACGACCGGGGCACTGCTGGGAGCGGCGCTCGACAGACGCGTCGGCGGCAAGAGTCCGAAGGGGATAACCGATACCTGGTACAACGCTGACCAGGCATTGCAATACTGGGCGAAAAAGGTCCGCTTTGTCATGTGTACCGAACGGGGCGGGACCGATTGCGTCAAGCCGTAGATTGGATGTTGCTGATATTCGAAAGAGGTGTCCATGGTTCAGCCGGAATTGCACATGGAAAAAACCGGAGACGGAAGCATCCGGCTGATACTGACCGGGGAGTGGAAGCTGGCCAACAGCCTCCCCTCCCTGCGGGAACTGGAGAGAAGCCTGTCAGAAGCTCCGGAAATCACCCGCGCTGCCTTCGATACGAAAGACCTGGTAGGCTGGGATAGCGGTTTTCTTACCTTCCTTCTATCCGTCATGGACCAGTGCACACTCAAAAAGGTCGCCGTGGACAGAGGAGGTCTTCCCTCCGGCGTTAACCGCCTGCTTTCGCTTGCCATCGCCGTTCCCGAGCGCCAGGGCGCTCGTCGTGGAGAAACCCGCGTCCCGTTTCTTGAACGGGTCGGTTCCACAGTCATGGATTTCTGGCAATCGCTGCTGGACATGATTACCTTCATAGGAGAGACGTTCACCTCCTTTGTCCGCCTTTTCACCGGCAGGGCACGGTTCCGCGGCGCCGACATGATGCTCATCCTGCAGGAATGCAGCTTCGATGCGCTTCCCATCGTCTCCCTTATCAGTCTCCTAGTCGGTCTCATCCTGGCTTTCGTCGGGGCAATACAGTTGAAGATGTTTGGTGCGCAGATCTACGTTGCTGACCTGGTGGGGATCGGAATGGTGCGGGCGATGGGAGCCATCATGACCGGCATCATCCTGGCCGGTCGCACCGGAGCTGCCTTTGCCGCAAGTATAGGGACCATGCAGGTAAACGAAGAGATCGACGCCCTGCAGACCACTGGTGTCTCGCCCATGGATTTCCTGGTTCTCCCCCGCGTGCTCGCACTGTCCATCATGATGCCGCTCCTTACCGTCTACGCAGATCTGATGGGAATACTCGGCGGTCTCGTCGTGGGCGTGTTTGGCCTTGATCTCAGCGCAACGGAGTACTTCCAGGAGACGAAAAAGGCGATCGGTCTCACCAATGTCTGGATCGGGGTGTTTTCAGGTTTCGTCTACGGCGTCCTGGTGGCAATGGCCGGGTGCATGCGCGGGATGCGTTGCGGTCGCAGCGCTTCGGCGGTTGGAGACGCAACTACTTCCGCCGTGGTTACCAGCATTGTCAGCATTGTCGTGGCAACTGCTATAATTACAGTGCTGTGCAATATCCTTGGGATATGAACGATGGGTAATGAACCTCATATAACCGTACGGGACCTCACCATGGCATATGGCAGCTATGTCCTGCAAAGGGATCTCACCTTTACTGTCAACCGTGGGGATGTCTTCATCATCATGGGTGGGAGCGGCTGCGGCAAGAGCACCCTGCTGCGCCACCTCATAGGCCTCAAGGCACCGGCACGGGGATCAGTGCTGTACGGCAGTGTCAACTTCTGGGAGGCGGATCCGGAAGAGCGCGACCGGATGATGCGTCGCTTCGGCGTCATGTACCAGAGCGGAGCGTTGTGGAGTTCCCTGACACTGGCCGAGAACGTGGCCCTCTCCCTGGAACTCTATACGGCGCTTAAGCCTGCGCAGATACGGGAGATCGCCTCCCTCAAGCTTGCCCTCGTGGGCCTTGCCGGGTTCGAGGACTACTACCCTTCAGAGATAAGCGGCGGGATGAAGAAGCGGGTCGGCATCGCCAGGGCCATGGCGCTGGACCCGGAAATACTGTTCTTCGACGAGCCTTCGGCGGGGCTGGATCCGGTGAGTGCGCGTCTGCTGGACGACCTGATCCTGGAGTTGAAGGAGAGCCTGGGCACCACGGTGGTTGTGGTTACCCACGAACTGGCAAGCATTTTCGCCATCGGTAACAATTCCGTCTTCATCGATCCGACGGAGAAGACCATGATCGCCACCGGCCATCCCAGGAGGCTGCTTGAAGAGTGCGGACATCCCACGGTCCTGAACTTCCTGACCCGCGGGGAGGCCAGGGCCGAAGCGAAGCCCGGGGAACAGCCGGCCCCGTGCTTCCTGGCATGAAGGGATAGAGGTAGAGACGGTCTGCTGCTGACTTCCAGCCGTCGTTGTCAAGACAAGGAGGAGGGGTATCCATGGCGAAACCGGCAAGCAAGACACTCATCGGCGCCTTCGTAGTCGGGGCCGTGGCCCTCGTGGTGGCCGCTGTTGCCCTCTTCGGTTCGGGGAAATTATTCGCTGAGCGGCCGCGGTTCGTGATGTATTTCCCCGGGTCGGTCAACGGCCTCGAAATCGGTTCACCGGTGCAGTTTCGCGGTGTGAAGATCGGGGAGGTGGCCGAGGTTTCGGCCAAGATCGACCGGAACCTGCGCGTGGTCATCCCGGTCATCGCCGAGGTCGATCAGGGCAGCATGGGCGTTCCGGAGGAAATTAAAAGGGAGATAGCGGGCCGTCGCTACCCGTACATCCAGCGGCTGATCGCCATGGGCCTCAAGGCCCAGCTGCGCATGAAGAGCCTGATCACCGGGCAGCTCTACGTGGCTGTGGATTTCTACCCCGACAAGCCGATCCGGCTCCTGGGCCTGGACAAGCGGTATCCCGAGATACCGACCATACCATCCACGTCGGAAGTCCTCATGGCCTCCCTGGAACAGGTCCCCTTGACCGATATCACCAATAAACTCCTCAAGGTGACCGAGGGCATCGAGCGGATAGTCAACTCCCCGGAAATCAAGGGGAGCGTGAAGAGTCTCGATAAGGACCTCAAGGTTCTCGGCGACCTCATCAGGAACCTCAACGGGGAGATCAAGCCGACGCTGGCCAATCTGAGGGACACGTCGACCGCGGCGCGGGGCGCTTTCGCCCAGGCGGAAAAGACCCTTGCCTTCAATGAGGGGGCGCCCGGAAAGACGGTGGAGAGCCTGCAGAAGACCCTGGAAGATCTGCGGCGGGCCATCGCGTCCTACGAGAAGCTGGCCGACCGGAATGTCGACATCGGCTATGACCTGACCAAGACGCTGCAGGAAATCGACGGTGCGGCCAAATCCATCCGCGCGCTCGCCGACTACCTGGAGCGCCATCCCGAATCCATTGTGAAGGGTAAAAAGCCGGCGAAAGGGGAATGACATGAACACGATGAACCGCATCATCACCATGCTCGTGGCCGTCGGCGCGACCGCCCTGCTCGGCGGCTGTTTCGGGAGCAGCCCCAGTTCCCGGTTCTACACACTCACGCCCCATGAAAACCGTGGTCTTTCCGCTGCCGAAGGGATGGAAGCGGTCGTGAGGGTCGGCCCGGTCAGTATACCGTCATATCTGGACCGGCGGCAGATCGTGACCCGAAATGGCCGGAACGGGATTGAAATCGCGGAATTCGATCGCTGGGGAGGCTCTCTCGATGAAGAGATCATCCGGCTGCTGGTGAACGATCTTTCGGCGCATCTGGCAGTCAAGGGGATTTCAGTTGCGCCGTGGAGGTCAGTAACCCTTGCCGATGCCCCGACAGTCTACCGAATACCTTTCAGTATAGACCGGTTTGACGGTGTGCCAGGCGGGACAGTCGTGCTGAATGCCACCTGGGTGGTGGTCATGAAGAAGGACAAGCAGGAAAATGTGCTCGTTGCACGGGATTCATCCATAAGCGAGGCGGTGGGTGGGAAGGGCTTCGATGCTCTTGTGTCAGCAATGGGAAAGGCTGTGGACAGGCTCGGGAAGGAGATGGCTGACGCCCTCACTGCGCTGAATGAACAGAAAAAATCACATCCGTGACTGCAGCAAGATGCGGAAGAATTGAACGATGCCGAATGCAATGGGATTCTGTGCTGAAAACTTCAAAAGCTCAATGGCCGCACATCGTGGGCGTTGATGATACCTGAGGTCGCGGTGTTATTTGAAATCACGGTTTTACCGAGGTGAATCGGGTCGGTAGTGGTGCGCGGAAATTGTCATGAAATGGGGTGAGACGATGACGAAGCTGTTTTTTACCATTCTTGTCGTAGTTCTGCTGTTGGGTGGATGCGCAAGCAGACAGGAACTTACCGGTGAAATATTGAAAGTCAGGAAAACGGGTAACGGGGGTGTGACGAGAGTCTACCCGGTCGACACGAACCAGGCCTGGGAAATAACGATGGCCGTATTCCGTTGGGAAAATACGGATGAAATCGAGGAACACCGTGACGAGAATTACGTGATTACCAGTACCGGCATGAAAATGGCGGCTTACGGATCTGTAATGGGAGTCTGGATTGAACAGGCAGATGCAAACGCATCAAGAATTACCATCATATCCAAACGCAGGGTTAAAAGAGACAAATTTACCAGGCTGGATGCTGAAACATTTTATCAGAGATTCGAACAGGGCTTAAAAATTCTGAAGGAAGGGAAGAAACTGCCCATTGTCCTTCTGCTAGATAATATTGGCGGGTGAAGAATCATGGAAACAAAGAGCACAGTCACACGGAAATTCATGAAAAAATCGCATCGTCAAACTGATGTGACCATGTCGTGGAATATGACTGCGCAGACTTGGCCTGTGTCGAACGCACTGCGAAAGGTGCTTTGATGGGAGCGACAATTCAACAGGAAAAAAACGGCATATGGGTAGTCAGGGTTTTCGGAGCGCTGCGCAAAGAAGAGTTGGATGCTGTACAGGCGGCCGCTCTTGAAAACGCTGGTGGTAGGGAACATGCCAAGGTACTGGTACTGGTGGAGGATGATTTTATTGGCTGGGTAGGTGATGAAGTGTGGAACGACATGACTTTTTTTGTGCAGCATGGCGACAAGATAGAGAAAATTGCAATTGTCGGAAATCCCGAATGGAAAACGAGAATGCTGATGTTCACTGGGGCCGGCTTTCGTCGTGCCCCGGTCAAGTATTTTACATTATATCAGCTTGAAGAAGCACGCGCCTGGTTGAGTTGACAAACAGCTGTTAAACGCAGCGGTCCGGTTCCGGGACAATTTCAGTGCGCGAGGGACCCGACCAAGGGAGGAAACATGCCAGTAGCAGATTACAAGACATACTGCAGAATGCTCGACCGTGCGCGGGAAGGGCGTTTTGCCTATCCGGCGATAAACGTGTCGTCCATGACCACGGTCAACGGGGTGTTGAGGGGACTTGCCGAAAGCAGAAGCGACGGCATCATCCAGGTTTCCACCGGCGGTGGCTCCTTTGCCTCCGGCTCGGCCGTCAAGGACATGGCACTCGGCGCTATCTCCATCGCCGAACATGTTCACCGGGTTGCGGAGCGTTATCCCATCTATGTGGCGCTCCACACCGACCATTGCCAGGCCGACAAGCTAGAAAGGTTCGTGATTCCCCTGGTGGAAGAGACGGAACGCCGTCGCGCCGCCGGGCTTCCCAACCTGTTCGGCAGCCACATGTTCGACGGCAGCGCACTGTCGCTGAAAGAGAATCTGGACATAGCCGTCCCGCTTCTTGAGCGCTTTAAGAAGAGCGAGCTAATTCTGGAAATCGAGACCGGCGTTGTGGGAGGGGAAGAAGACGGGGTAAGGGCCGAGGCGCAGGCAAAGCTCTATACTACTCCCGAAGACACGCTGGAAGCGGCACGCCGGCTCAATGCCGTTATCGGCGCCCGCTACCTGCTGGCAGCCACTTTCGGAAATGTCCACGGCGTCTACAAGCCGGGGCACGTGCAGCTGAAGCCGTCGATCCTGAGGGATTGCCAGGAGGCCGTCGAACGGACATTCGGCAGGCATGCCCGGTTCGACCTGGTGTTCCACGGAGGATCGGGCTCTTCGGTGGCGGAGATCCGCGAGGCCATCGATTACGGGGTAGTGAAGATGAACATCGACACCGATACCCAGTATGCCTTCACCAGGCCCATTGCCGATCACATATTGAGGAACTATGACGGCGTGCTGAAGGTGGATGGCGATGTCGGCAACAAGAAGGCGTATGATCCCCGCACCTACCTGGCGCTGGGAGAGGAGGCGCTCGCCCTGCGGGTGCGGCAGGCGGTTGATGACCTGCGAAGCGCCGGGACCACACTTTTCGCTGCCTGACGGAGGTACTGAACCATGTCGGAGAGCGTTCCGGATTTCGGGGTACTCAGCCTGGGCGAATGTCGTATTCCGTCGCCCATGAGTGGCACGAAGTTCGTCGAAGACGATCTGCGTTTGCTCTATCACGGATATACCACGGATATCCGGGCAATGCAGGCGCAGGGGGTGGAGCTTCCCTCCCTGGAGCTGGCCGGTCCAAGACAAAGTATCTTTTTCGACCCGGCCAAGCTCAAGTGCGGCATCGTTACTTGCGGAGGCATCTGCCCCGGCCTCAATGAGGTGGTCAGGGCGCTGGTCATGAGCCTTTTCCATCACTACGGGGTCAGAACGGTGTTCGGGTTTCCATACGGGTATGAAGGGCTGACCAGCAAGTACGGCCACACACCACTGGAACTGAACCCGCAGAACGTGAATTTCATCCACGGCACTGGCGGCAGCCTCCTCGGCTCTTCCAGGGGCCCCCAAGATGTCTTGGAAATGGTTGATACTCTGGACAGAATGAATATCGGAATCTTATTTGCCATCGGCGGGGACGGAACCCTGAAAGGTGCGGGGGCAATCGCGCAGGAGATCAGCAAACGTGGCCTGAAGATTTCGGTCATCGGCATTCCGAAGACGATCGACAACGACATTTCCTTCATCCAGAAGTCGTTCGGTTTCGAAACAGCCGTCACCGAGGCCTGCAGGTTCATCTCGTCGGCGCACAACGAGGCCACCGGCGCAAGGAACGGGGTCGGCCTGGTAAAGCTCATGGGCAGGGAGTCGGGCTTTATCGCCGCCTTCTCCACTCTTGCCGACAACAACGTCAATTTCTGCCTTGTCCCGGAAATCCCGTTCAGTATGGAGGGCTTCCTCTCAGCATTGAAGGAACGGCTGAAGACGCGGGGACACGCCGTCGTGGTGGTTGCCGAGGGGGCTGGCCAGGACCTGATGCAGCATTCCGAGGCGCGGGACGCATCTGGCAACGCGCGTCTCGGAGACATCGGCCAGTTCCTGAGGGACGCCATGACAGCACACTTCAAGGAAACCGGCATGGAACTGAACCTGAAGTACCTTGACCCAAGCTATGCCATCAGAAGCGTGCCGGCGACGCCCCATGACTCGGCTTTCTGCCTCCTCCTGGGCCATAACGCGGTGCATGCGGGGATTAGCGGCCGGACGAACATGGTCGTCGGATTCTGGAAGAACGAATTCACTCATGTACCCATTCCGCTTGCCGTCTCCAAGCGGAAAAAGATCGATCCGGAAGGATGGCTCTGGAGCAGCGTCCTTGCCTCGACCGGCCAACCGGGCGAGCTACGCTGACATTCGAAGTCGTTTTTTCAGGAATATGCGGGTGTACAGAATGCTGCCGATGGGCGGTTGACAAACGAAGCCAAGGTACCGGTCGCGGAATTATGTCCATGCTTCTCAATCCGGATGAAAAACCATTTCGTGTGAGGTTGCCATGATGAATGCATTGATTTTTCTCATACTGTTTCCCCTGTTCATTTCCCTCCTGGCGCTGTTTCTTCCCGTTGCCCTGCCCGGCAGGAAAGTCATCGGAACCATAGCCAATGCTGTCCTGTGCGCCGTGCCGATTTATCTGCTTTTTTCAACCCTTGACGAAGGATTTTCCTATTTCCACCTTGATTCCGAACTCATCAGTAGCGTCATGCTTGTCCTGGAAGTCCTGATTGCGGGTTACATCATCTATCTTTCCGTCAGCGCGAAGAGATACCTTCCCATCATTCTGGTGGTGGTCCAGTTGGTCACCATGCTCGGTTTCGAGTTTTCCTACGGACATTCGATAGAGGTCGAGCATAGCCTGTTCATGGACAAGTTCTCCATCATCATGGCGCTGATCGTCGGCATTATCGGAAGCGCAATCTGTCTGTACGGGTTCGGCTATATGCCGGAATACCACGAACATCACCCGGAGGTGAAAGACAGGCGCAACTATTTCGGATTTCTCATGTACCTGTTCCTGTCTGCCATGTTCGGCATCATCTTTTCCAACAACCTCATGTGGCTGTTTTTCTTCTGGGAAGTGACGACGCTCTGTTCGTTCCTGCTGATCGGCTACCGGGACGACAAGGCTTCGCGGGACAGCGCGTTCAGGGCGTTGAACATGAACCTCCTCGGCGGGGTCGCATTCGCTGTCGGCATCGTGTACCTGTTCATTTCAACCAGTACGATGGAACTGGACAAACTGCTGCAACTGGACAAAGGCCTCGTCCTGTTCCCGGCCGTGTGCTTCGCTTTTGCCGGGCTGGTCAAGTCGGCGCAATTCCCGTTCTCGTCATGGTTGACCGGGGCCATGGTCGCTCCCACCCCGGTGTCGGCCCTGCTCCATTCGAGCACCATGGTTAAGGCGGGAGTCTACCTCATCCTGCGGGTCTCGCCGGTCATGGCGGACACCGTTGCTGCCCAGATGCTCACCCTGATCGGCGGAGTGAGCTTCATTGTCACCGCCATGATCGCAATTTCCCAGAGCAACGCCAAAAAGGTTCTTGCCTATTCCACCATCTCCAACCTGGGCCTGATCGTGGCCTGCGCGGGCGTCAACACGGATGCGGCAGTGTGGTCCGCACTCCTCCTGATCATCTTCCATGCGGTGGCGAAGTCGCTCCTGTTCCTCTGCGTGGGGATCATCGAGTACAAGCTGGGCAGCCGCGACATCGAGGACATGGACTTCCTCATCATGCGCCTGCCCAAGCTGACGGCGGTCATGATGATCGGTATGGCAGGCATGTTCCTGGCGCCGTTCGGCATGATCATCAGCAAGTTCGTGACGCTCAAGGCGTTCGTCAACGCCAACCCGGCCATGGCGATCATCCTGGCCTACGGGAGCGCCGCCACGATTTTTTTCTGGACCAAGTGGATGGGCAAGATCATCTCCATCCGCTACGGGGAGCACGAGGTCGTGGAACACCGGGTGAGCAACTGGGAATGGACCACGCTGGGAATACTGGCGGTTGCGACCGTGGCGGTGTGCCTTGCATTCCCGTTCATTTCCTTCCACGTCATCGACCCCTACCTCATGGAACTGTTCAACAAGGTACCTGTTGTGGACACCTTCAACATCCTGATCATTTTCACCATCATGCTCGGCCTGCTGATCATCCTGCCCCTCGGTCTCTTCTTCTTCGCTTTCGTCAACAAGAACTACAAGCGGGTCGGCACCTACCTGGGCGGCGGGAATATCAGCAACATCACCTTCGAGGGTGCCATGGAGTCGACGCAGCCGATACAGATCAAGAGCTACTACCTGGAAAAATACTTCGGTGAGGAAAAGTTGTTCTATGTCGGCGTGTTCGTGTCCCTGACACTTATCTTCATCATGTTCGGAGTGGCAGCCATATGAATACCATTCAAGAGATATTTCAGGCATGGGGAATGGTCGAGCGGGCCGTGGCGTTCGTCCTGCTGGCGCCGTTGGCGGGAGGCCTGATAGCCGGGATCGATCGCAGAGTGAGCGCGCGCTTCCAGGGGAGGTACGGTCCGCCGGTTCTGCAGCCGTTCTATGATGTCTTCAAACTCCTGCAGAAGCAGAGGATCATCGTCAACAAGTTCCAGAACTTCAACATTCTGCTATTCCTGATATTCACCGTATTTTCAGGAGCACTGTTCTTCATGGGCGCTGATCTGCTGCTGACGATCTTCAGCCTGGCCCTGGCCGGCACTTTCTTCGTCCTGGCCGGATTCTGCGTCGGGTCACCTTTCAGCCACCTGGGCGCCGAGCGCGAAATCATCCAGCAGGTGGCCTACGAGCCAATGGTCATACTACTGGCAGTGGGCATGTACCAGGTTACCGGGAGTTTCAAGGTCTCAGAGATCGCACAGTACCAGGCGCCGCTCATCCTCTATCTCCCGGGCGTGTTCGCGGGTTTCCTGTACATCCTCACCATCAAGTTCAGGAAATCTCCGTTCGACCTGTCCATGTCCCATCATGCCCACCAGGAGATCGTTCGCGGGATGACCACCGAGTTCTCAGGACCTGCCCTTGCGCTGATAGAGATCGCCCACTGGTATGAGAACGTGATGCTTTTGGGCATGGTTTATCTCTTCTTTGCCTTCAACCCTTGGCTGGGTCTCGGCATGGCGCTCCTGACGTACCTGTTCGAGATTTTCATCGACATGAATTATGCCCGTTTCAAGTGGCAGCTGACCTTCGGCAGTTCCTGGCTGTTCACCGCGGTCGCCGGGGTGTCGAACATTATCGTGCTCGGTCTGATGAGGTGACCAAGGGGAGATATAACTATGGCATGGTTCAAGCGTTCTCCGTGGCTCCTGCATTACAATGCCACCAGCTGCAACGGCTGCGACATCGAGGTGATCGTCAGCCTGACCCCCCTGTATGACCTGGAGCGGTTCGGCATCATCAACACCGGCAACCCCAAGCATGCCGACATTCTGGCGGTCACCGGGTCGGTCAACGAGAAGAGCAGGCAGGTCCTGATCAACCTGTACGAGCAGATGCCCAATCCAAAGGTTATTGTGGCGGTCGGGCTGTGCGCCATTTCCGGTTGCGTCTTCCAGGACTGCTACAATGTCATGGGCGGTGTGGACAAGGTCCTACCGGTCGATGTCTATGTGCCGGGGTGCGCCGCCCGTCCGGAATCGATCATCGACGGCGTGTTGAAGGCGTGCGAGATACTCGAAGAAAAGCATGCGAACAGGAATAAAAGGGAAAAGGATGATCAACATGAGTGAACCCCAGGAAATCACGCCTATCGAAAGAGATGAACTGGTCGGCATTGCGGCTGAGCTGTTCGCGGAGGGCTATCGTTTCGTGCAGGTATCCTGCGTAACCATGGAGAGCTCCTATGAGCTCACCTATTCTTTCGACAAGGCGTACCGACTGAAAAATCTCCGTGTGATCGCTGCTCCGGAAAATGAAATTCCCAGCATCAGTGTGATCTTCCCTAATGCGTTTCTATATGAAAACGAAATACACGACCTCTTCGGCCTGACCATCCGCAACATGGCCGTGGATTACCGCGGCACGCTGTACCGGACCATGATCAGGACGCCCTTCAGTATCGGCAATGTGAAAATACCGGTGCCGCCACCGAAGCCCGAGGAGCAAAAGGAAAAGTCACCGGCCGCAACGGCACAAACCCGGGTCCCCGGAACTCAGGAAGGCTAAAGGAGTAGCAAGCCATGGCCCATAAGAACATTATTCCCTTCGGACCGCAGCACCCGGTGCTTCCGGAACCGATCCATTTCGACCTGGTAACGGAAGACGAGAAGATCGTCGACGCCATACCGTCCATCAGCTATGTCCACCGCGGCCTTGAATCACTGGTGGAGAAAAGGGACTTCATCGACTACGTGCACGTGGCCGACAGGATCTGCGGGCTGTGCAGTTTCATGCACAGCATGGGGTACTGTCAGGCCGTGGAAGAGATCATGGGGATCGAGGTGCCTGAGCGTGCCATGTATCTCAGGACAATCTGGGCGGAACTGTCCAGGCTGCACAGCCACATCTTCTGGCTGGGGGTCGCAGCCGATGCTTTCGGATTCGAAAGCTTGTTCATGCAGGCCTTGCGGCTTCGTGAACCGGTGCTGGACATCTTCGAGGAAACCACCGGGGGGAGGGTCATCCTGGGCGCCAGCAAGGTCGGCGGCGTCAGGCGGGATGTCGACAACGACACCCTCGGGGAAATCGTGAAACGGCTGGGCCGCCTGCGGCCGGAACTGGAAGAGTTGAGCGACGTCTTCATCGATGATTACTCGGTGAAGCACCGGCTGTGCGGTGTGGGGTTCATATCGAAGGAGGATGCCTATATTCTGGGTTGCGTCGGGCCCATGGCACGGGCGAGCGGGCTCGACATGGACATGCGGGCCATAGGTTACGCCGCATACAAATACCTCGATGTGCAGCCCATGGTGGAGACGGCGGGCGACTGCTATGCACGCTGCCTGGTTCGGATTCGCGAGATGCTGCACTCCATCGACCTGGTGCGAGAGGCAGCGGGGAAGATTCCCGACGGGCCGGTGGAGGTCAAGGTGAAGGGCTTCCCGAACGGCGAGTATATGTCCCGCATCGAGCAGCCCAGGGGAGAGGTCATCCACTACGCGAAGGGCAACGGCTCGCGGTATCTCCAGCGCTTCAGGGTGAGGGTTCCGACCTTCAGCAACATACCGGCGATGATCAGGATACTGAAAGGCTCCGAGGTCGCCGATGTGCCGAACATAATCCTCACCCTTGATCCATGCATCAGCTGCACGGAACGATAGGGAGGCGTTACCGATGAGAATATTCGTGATGTCAAAAACGCTGATACGGAACATCTTCCAGGGATACGCCACGCTCATGTATCCCAAGAGAAAGCGGGAGTACACGAAGATTACCCGCGGAATGATAGAAAATGAGATCGGGAAATGCATATTCTGCGGCCTCTGCGGCAAGCGGTGCCCCACCTATGCAATCGAGGTCAGCAAGGAAAACAGGGAATGGGCCATCGACCGTCTCAAATGCTGTATCTGCAACCTTTGCGTCGAGATCTGCCCGGTGAAGTGCCTTTCAACGCACAATCATTACTTTTCGCCGGTGACCGGGAGCAGGGAGGGCATCTGCACCATGCGTGCCGAGGCCACGGCCGGTTCACCCTGATCAGTGTGGATGGGCGCACTGATGTGGTAGTCGGCGAGAAGAAAAAGGCCTCATGAATGAATGTGCTTATTTGCCATTGAGACGATGAAGAAGTGAACCAGAGCTGTGATAAGGAAAACAATGAAAATGGGTCAGTGCTGCGATCTGACGAGATGGGCACTCATAAAATGCCGTTACTGCTCCTTGTCAGGAATCCTCTTGTCGTCGATGATCGCATCCAGTGCGGCGGCTATTTTGGCTCGGAACTCCCTTTTGAGGCCGCTGTTGTGTTTCTTTACGGCATTCATCGAGCCGTAAATATTTCCGATATAGAAGGGCAGGCCGATGCCACCGGTCAGCGCTGACGTCGCATACAACTCGTTATTGACCGCAGTGACTGTCCCGGCGATAAAGAGTGCGTTCAGCAGGAAGGCCGAGAGACCGTCGCCGTAACGCCCTGCATAGACATAACCGCTTCCAGGCAGTATTGCGGAAAGTACCGCTGCGAGTGTCTCCGATTTCTGCGGAAGGTTCTCATAGTCTTGCACAAGGGCCAGCGCTTCCTCGACGCGCGGTTTTGCCGGGTGGGCGGGGAATGTGGCAAGAAACAGCTCCAGGTCGCCTGCGGCAAGAGCCGTGTTCCCTCTGTCCAGTTCCAGGAACGAACGCGCTATGAGAGCTCGTGGTGCAAACGGTGCGTCCGGTCCTTCCTGGACGAGCTTCGTGAACAGGCCTGCTGCGCCTGTGTGGTCTTTTCTCTTCCAGCGGCTGAGGCCTTCATAATAGAGGGAGTGGTCCAGGAACCTGCTTTGCGGATAGGTTTCGGCCAGGCTGCCGAAGGTTTTGGCGGCGGCTTCGTATTCATCTCCGAGGTAGTAGGCTATGCCGGTCCGAAAGAGGGCAATGTCTCCTTTCTCTGAATTCGGGAACAGGATGCGGAATTTCTTGTATTCGGTGACTGCACGATAGAATTCACCCTCGGCTAGAAAAGAGTCGCCCAGCAGCAGTTGCACATCCTGGGTGACATACACCCCCTGCTCTTCGGCACGAGAGGGGGAGGTCCAGAGGCAAACCATCAGGAAGGCTGGCAGAAACAGTAAGGGCAAATGTCTCATCACTTTGAAAGAAGGTTGTTTTCCACCGGATCGTAGAGTCTGCCGTCATGGAGGAGCAGGTAAAACGATCCGGGTCGTTTGAAAGGGTTGCAGCGCATCAACCGGTCGGCGGTCAGGGCAACTCCGGTGAAAACGCCGTTGCTGCTGACTGCGTCGCGGCCGAATGCGGAACACGATGGATAAAACCCGCACCGGTCGCCGTACGTCGGCGAGATGAATTTCCGGTATGCGGTGACCGCGCCGAGCAGAACGATTCCAGGAAGTGACGTTTCAGGATCGGGACTTTCTTTCTGACGCATCTGGCTTGAGTCCGGGGCTCTCATTGCCGACGTGGAGCAGAAAGCGGGCGCAAGGGTGAAAAGCACGCAGCAGGAAGCCAGCGCTATCACTGCCGTGAACCGGCATCCCCGGCGTGAAAATCCTTGTGGTCTGCGGGGGAGTGTCCCGCAGCCATTGGCTGCGACAGGGTTCCTGAAAACCTTCGTGGTGCCCTTTACGTGAATGCACGAATACACGTGGCCTCCCTGCGCCCGATCCGTATCCTGCAATACACCAGGTCGGAGTCTATTGTTCCGTGTGCTGCTCGATCGTCTTCTTCTTCAGCTCCTCATACTGGCTTTCGGTAATGGCGCCGCTTTCATAGGCCTTCTTGAGATCGATCAGTTCGTCGCCCAGCGATTTGGTGGTGGTTACATTCTTCGTCTCGACCTTTGACCCCCGCCCGCCACAGCAACCGGCAAGGCTGACCAGCACCAGAACAAGGAACAGAATACAAGCGCGATAGAATTTCATGACGAAACCTCCTTTTTTACAGGATTAAATCACTGCCGGGCGTATTAGGATGGCAGTTCAAAACAGCGAGGCATGCGTTTTGCCAAATTAAAATGCAGCGCGACTTTACGTTTCATTGTATCCTGTTTGCATCAGTAATCCACTGTCTGAGCCTTGAATTGTCGTCAACTCCTATCCTGGCTTCCGGTGAGCCGCAACGCATCTCCCATAGCTGCAAATTTTGCATTTCCGGGAAATCCGGTCATGGTACGATGTCAACCCTCGTGGCGGTCATCTGTCATGGCGCTTCAATCAGGGTGGATCCTGGTTACCTTGGCTCCCTGCAAGCCAAAGAGAGTGAACGTGCCATTGTTTTCCGGTCCTGTAAGGGAAACTCTTCCGAGATTCGTGCCAAGTGTTCCCATGTAGGGCTTGAAGGCGCAATGTCGCGTAATCGTTGTGATTATCAGGTGATCCGTCTCAAAGTCGGGGTTGCGCAGGGGGGAGTGGGGGCGAAATATCGCCTTGGAAACGATATGTCGTCCGATATGAAGTTTCATGGGCAGGGCACCCGGAATGCAGCGGTATCAGCGCCCGACGATGATTCCCGATACGAAGAATAGAAAAGCCGCACAGAGCAACACCGGTGAGAGAGAGTACCATGCAGGCTCCGTAGCCCTGGTGTATTCAATGTTTCTGGATCGTTTCAGCATGGCATCAACTAAATCATCCTCGCTGTGCTCGTCTTGTGCGCGAAAGTAACGCCCTCCGGTAATAGTGGAAATACTTTTCAAGGTATCCTGTTCGAGTCGTGTTTTCAGGTAGGAGCCGTCTTCATCCCGGTAATAGCCCTCTATGTTTGATACTGAATCCCTGATGGGGATCAGGACACTTTGCCCCATGCCGATGCCGACCGTGTAGATGGCGATTCCCTGGGCTGCAGCGTGCTGTGCAGCTTCAAAAACGGGAGATTTGTCATCACTGATATCTTCACCATCTGAAATCAGGATCATGTTTTTCACGGTTTTACGGGAACTACCGTCGAACATGGAAACACCGGTCCCTATTGCCTGACCCAGGTCGCTTCCCGGAATGGTTATGGTAGCGTCGTTGACGTGCTTCAGGATGTACTGGCAGTAACCATAATCGTTGGTAAGCGGAACGATCGATATGCCTTTGCTGGCGAACATGAAGACACCAGTACGTTCCCCGCGCAGTGCGCTGATGACGTTCAGGGCGAAGTAGCGGGCGCGGTTCAGGCGGTTGGGAATGGCAAAGAGTTTTTTCCCCTCCTCCGGGATCGCTTCATCTTCCGCCAGCATCGACTTCGAGACATCTATCCCGATTGCCAGTTCGATGCCGCTTCGATTGAACACAACCTTGGTATACTGCGCCTTGGGCTCAGCCAGTGAAAGAACGACAGCCCCCAGTGCAACGCTGAAGCAAAGCGTCGAGACGATAAAAGGGATTGGTCGTTTCCTCATATGGGCGAACCGATACAGCCAGGTATTCGCCTCCCTGTAGGATATGAACGAATAAATGAGGAAACAGGGGATGGCAAGCAGCAGCCATAAATAGCTGCTATTTTCCAGGATCATGGCAAAGAGCCTTCTATTTCTTGATGATCGTTTCCACCGGCTCGCCCGGTCCATAACCGCCGATTTCAGGTATCAACGTTTCCAGGTTTTCCTTGAGCGTCTGGTTTTTATCCGTTTGGGTCATGGAAACTTCGAACTTTTGCACGTTCTCTTTTCCGCTGAGCACTTCAAAGTTCCAGCGGGGTATGTTTTTCCGCGAAGCAGGCGCTCCCGCTTTATCAACGGCTTCTATCGCAGCCTTGTAGTCTGTCAGTGCGTCGCGCATGACGCTTTGAACCTTATCCACGTTTTGCTCGGTTTCGAGCATCACGAATGCGTTCAAAACCTTGGCTGATCCTGCCGTATTGTATAACTGCCACACGATGTCGGGGCGCAGCGAAGCAGAGCCTGCCAGAGTGCTGCTGCAGCGCTCATTGATTTCGTCAAGAAGCGTTTTTATCCGGGAACCGTAAACGCCCAGCTCGTTCTGCAGTTCCGGATTTTCCTTTGACCGCTGCATGTATTGCAGGAGATGCAAGGCAGTCCGCCATTGCCGCTGCACGATGCGCAACTGGATTTCTGGAAGGGCGGGGCGCAGCTTTTTATAGGCGGCGGTGGCGTCAATATCGTCCGCCATGGAGTCCGCTTTTTGCAGTTTCTGCTGCAGCTCCTTTTCCTGGGCTTCGCGAGCTGTGGCAGCACCATATTCGCGGATACAGTACAAGCCCAGAAGCACTAATCCGACAGACAAAAGAATGACAAAGAGCACAGTAATCCTGGTTCTCATCTTCATGGCTCAGATCCTTCTCGTGGCGGGAAGTATGCGCAAGAGGCAATATGCTGCCAGCATGCCGGCCGCTGCGAGTGCTAGAGGTCCCCTGGTGTCCTTTTTCCTTTTTTCCAGTTTTACCAGCAGCCGGTTTTTCTCCATTTCGTTAATCCTGTCGTACACGGCGGTGATCTGCTTTCCGTCAAAGGTGTGGGGCATGTAGAATATGTGGCCGGAAGAAGATCCTCCCCCAGGCCCTTCGAGTGCTTGGCGCACTTCGCTCGTGACATCTCCCCCTACGACGACAATATAGAGTTTTATGCCCAGTTGTCTGACAAGAGTTATCACGTTTACGAAATTGAGGAAGCCTTTTTCCGCATCTTCGGATTTTTTGCCGGCTTCTATCCGGCCATCCGTAAACAGAACGATGGCCATTCCCCGGCCGAAATCCATGTTTTTCAATTTGGCGGGAACGGGCAGTGCGGCATCGCTTTGCCCCATCAGCGAGTAGCGCAGGTCATTTATCTGCTCGAAGGATGGCTGGCTTTCCTCGGGCAGGAGCATGAAGAAGACGCACACCGCAAGCCAGGCGGCATATGAAGCATTGGTTTCACCACCCACGGTGAGGTCTCTGAAGATGGTAGAATCGTTTTTCCTGCTCAGCAGATCGAGCTTTTTCCTGAGGATCTCCCTGTCGAACGAAGGGGGAGCGATCAGCTGTGCGATGTTGGAAAAAGCGATGATACCGATCAGGTCGTCCTTCTTGCGCATGTCGATGAAAGCGCGCACACCCTCAAGGGCAACATCTCCAAGGGTCATGCTGCCGGTTTCATCGCCGGGCCTTCCCATGGAACCCGAGAGATCCTGAACAAGCATGATCCACTTGGATTCGGGATATGTCTTTTGCCAGTAGCTCGAATACTGAACATTGGCTAAAGCAAGGACGATAAGCAGCAAGGCGACTCCGGCAAGCATATCGCCACCATATGTTTTTATAAGCCCGGGCCGCAGATCCCGGCCCAGTGTCGAAATCCAGGAAAAACCGGTTCTGACGGCATGTTTCCTGACGGCAATCAGCACAACCGGTATGATCGGCAAGAGCAGCAGTGCCAATGGATACTGGATGCTCATGGGAGCCTACCCCCGCGCCACGCTGGATTGCGCGACCAGCTCCACGACCTTCAGGATTTCCGGCAGCAATTGGTCAATGTCCTCGTAAATTTCCAATTCAAGGGCAACACTGTTGTCGATGGCCGTGAAGATACTGCTCAATGCGTCCATGCATTCCTCAGGCACATTCGCTCTGACTGTCTCAATGAACTGTTTACCGCTCCCTCCCTGATAAATTGAGTCAATTCCGTAGTGGGCCACCATATACTCCCGCAACAGAGCGCCAATTTCGCCCAGGTACCTCCAGTGGGGAACGGTTGGCGTGGTTTGCAGCAGCGTGCGGAGCTGTTTGGCCAGCTGAGCATCATTTATCCGCTTCTTGAGCCTTTTCCGCTCGCCGGTAGCTTTCCGTCGCAGGAGGAGCAGCCATGCAGCGCACGGGACAAGCCCGGCAAAACAGATGAGGGCGAACCATAGAAATCGCTGCGACTGCTCGTGAAGCACAGCGAGCCGGAAATCAGGAGAAACGGGGTCAGCCGGAACGATCAGCCGGTATTCGGTTTTGTCTGCCGGTATGATGGAGGAAACCTTGAACAGGACCGGTTCGGTTTCAATCGAACGCACGTTGTTGCCGGCGCTGTTGGAGCAGGACGGGCATGAATAGCTGATCTTGATCGGCGGAACGGTGAATTCACCAGGAGCGTAGAATGTCAGCCGGCCGGTGATGACAATGGGGCTTTTGGAGACAGCTTTTGCATAGTCATATGGGTCGAAAATGCACTCGAAAAGCTCCTTTTGAAGTTCCTGCGGCCGCAGATTCAGTGCTGCAATGGAGCTTGGATCGATGCTCACCCGGTCGGAGAAGGTAATGGTAAGGGTAAAAGGAATGCTGTCGCCGACATTCCCACCGCTCATGAAAAGAGATAACCTGGCGACGATCGATGGCTTGACTTCGACCAGGTATGGCGTCACCCTGAGAACCCTGATGTCTTCCGCCAGCAGGTTGATCGCCTTGAAAAAGGGTATGGCCTTGATGTCGACCAGGTGGAGGTTTTCTTTTTCATTATTTTCAGCGTGCACCACATGGGCGGCACTCAGCAGCGACTCCCGCTCTTCCTTGGAAGTCCCCGTTTTCCACTCCAGCTCGAATGAATCGAAATACGCAAAGGTCTTGTTGTCGAGCACCAGGGTGGGGTGGACGTATCTGACGGTTCCATCCTGGCTCAATTGGTTGATGAGCCGGATAATATCCTCCGGTTTAAGGCCGTTGCGCATTCTGAAAAAACAGGCGTCTTCGGCAATGTTGGGATCATAGAAGTAATCGATGACCCGGTTATTGGATTTCATGATGGCCCTGGCTTTTTTCCGGATGAATCCCTGCTCGGTGTCACTGGTGGCTTCAAGACCGTCTGCAGTGGAAAGATAGCGCTTGTGGAACACCACCGTGAGCCAGCGCTTGCTGATAGCAGGAACGACTTTTGTCCCGTCACGGTAGAACCATATGGTGTTGAAAGAAAATGCAGTGGTTTTGGCTGTTGCATCAGAGACGGTATATGCCTCTAATACTGCAAGCATGAGCAGCAACATCATGGCAAGGAATTTCTTGAAGTAGTGATTCATGGCATACCTGTTAGTAAAAGTTTGGTCAATAGCTTGAAGGAGGCCTTTTCATGAATGCATTGATTTTCTGCGCGAAATCATCCGCCGGGCTGACGGTCAAAAGGTCGATCCCCGCGCGGTTCAGCCGATTTCCTGTGGCGGCTCGCAGCCGTTTCATGGTGTCATTGTACGTCTTCCACTTGCTCAGGTCGAGCGCGGTCATTTTGCCGCTTTCGAAATCATAGAGTGGCAGAATTCCCTTTGACCTTTTCGGCAGCTCGATTTCGCATTCCTCGAGAACCTGGATGGCTTTCACTTCATGCTTGTTGGTCCCCTGTGCAGTGTGGTGAAAGCTGTAGGTGAAATCAAGCGGATACATGAAATCCGACAGAATGAAGGTCAAACTTTCCGGTACTTCGTTTATGAGCTTGGTCAGGGCAACGCCCAGGTTGGTCGCATTGCTCGCAACCGGCTTGGCACTGGCAATGGCATACAGGATCTCCATGAAATGCGATCTTCCCATGCGCGGCGGTATGAATTCGACAATGTCGTCGGCGAAAAGGATCAGTCCGCAGCCGTTATTGCTCAATATGGCGCTGTACGCCAACGACACGGCGATGTGGGCCTGGAGCAGCTCCTTTCTGCCGAAATGTACTGACCTGCTGATATCGTACAGGAGCATGACGTTGACGTAACTCTCGGCAAGGAACTCGCGCACGAAAAACTTCCCGGTTTTTGCCGTTGCCTTCCAATCGATATTCTTGAACGGATCGGAGTGCTCAAGCTCCCGGAGTGACCAGAATTCGTACCCCAACCCCTTGAAAATACTTTCCCAGTCGCCGGGGAACGGTGAGTGCACCCGATGCTTGATGAATATTTCCAAGAGTTCTTTCTTGGAAAGCAGGTTTTTTTCCGATTTTACCATGGGCTTCAGTACGGCTTGATCATTTTCAGGATTTCCCTGACCAGCATGTCGGCGTTGATCTGCTGCGACAGCGCTGTGCTGTTGAGCAGTATCCGATGCCTGAGCACATGCACGGCGCAGGTCGTTACATCGTCGAAATTGACAAAGTCCCGGTGCTGGCCGAACGCAAATGCCTTTGCCAGGGCCAGCAGCGATTCAGACGCCCGGGGTGAAGCTCCAAGCCTGATGTACTGATGAATATCGGCAGTCATATTCTGCCCGGCATACGTATCACGTGGCCGTGTAGCGATACAGATATTCAAGATGAAGTTCATGACATTACTGCTCACCCGCACCTGATCATGGATGATCTGCTGGATGGCCGATATGTCATCAAGGGTGAGAACGGTTTTCGTTTCCGCCTTGAGCTGGTCGAAATTGGTGTTTTTTCGCCGTATGAGCTCGAACTCCTCATCTTTCTGCGGATAACCGACATCATATTTCACCATGAAACGGTCAACCTGGGCTTCCGCCAGCGGATAGGTCCCGATCTGCTCAATGGGGTTCTCCGTGGCAAGCACCATGAAGGGATGCGGGATTTCGTAGTGCATGCATTCAACCGTCACTTCTTTTTCCTGCATCGCCTGGAGCAAGGCGGATTGAACTTTCGGCGAGGCCCGGTTTATCTCGTCGGCAAGAAAAACATTGCAGAAGATCGGTCCGAAATAAAATTCGAACTTCCTGTCCTTCTCATTCCAAACCATCGTGCCGGTGATATCGCCGGGCATCTTGTCGGGAGTAAACTGAAAACGATTGAAATTACCGCCTATCACTTTTGCGAATGTTTCCACCGCAAGGCTTTTTGCCAGCCCGGGCACTCCCTCAAGCAGTATGTGACCCTTGGAGAGAAGCGTATGAATCATCAGGCTGATCATCTCTTCCTGGCCGATGACCACTTTCGCGATTTCAGCTTTTATCTGCTGAATCTTGTGAGCGTACTGGTCGAAAAGCTCTGTTATTGCGCCGGCGGTTGTCATTCTGTCATCCATTTTCATACCTTTAATTATAGCAATAGAAATCAGGTTTGCGGCTTGTCATTCACATGTATTCGAACTGTTTTCTGTGTTTTATGATCAGATAGAGAAAAAACGGGCCGCCGAGCATTGACGTGATGATGCCGACCTTCAGATCGAGTTCTACGATAAGCCGTACAAAAAGATCTGCATAGATGACAAACACAGCGGCGAGCAGCCCGGAGAAAAAAATCAGCTTGCGGTTGTCCGGCCCGACGAGGCTGCGCATGATGTGGGGCGCGACCAACCCGACAAAGCCGATAACGCCCGATACGGCAATGGCGCCGCCGGTTTCGATCGAGGAGAAGAGCAGCAGGCCGTTGCGGGCGCGCTTTATGTTGACACCCAGGTTTGCCGCGGTTTCTTCTCCGAGCATGAGAAGGTTCAGGTCCCTGGCGAAAAACAGGGCTCCCAGCAGCGCTATCATGGTGGTCGGGAAGACAATGGTGACATGTTCCCAGGAGCGGTTGTTCAGGTCTCCCATGAGCCAGTTCACGATTACCCGCCCCACGTCGAACTCCCTGGTGCCAAGGGTGATGATGAAGGAAGTCAGGGCGCCGAACACCAGGTTGAGCGCAATGCCCGCAAGAAGCAGCGTTGAGATGGAAGTTCGTCCCCCCGAAGTCGCGATTGCGAAAACCATGACCAGGGTGAGTATGGAAAAAATGATGGCTGCACAAGGCAACGCTATTATCGAACCTGATGCCAGCCCCAGATAAATGGTCAGTACGGCGCCCAGCGCGGCTCCTGAATCAATGCCCATCACACCGGGGCTGGCCATGGGGTTCTTGAATATCCCCTGCATGATAGTGCCCGCTCCGCCGAGGGAAAAGCCAACCAGTAGCGCAACCAGGAAACGCGGAAGACGGCCGTCCCAGACGATGGTGGCTTCAACGTCATTGATGGCACCGGCATGGAGTCCCAGTTTCGAGAGGATGATCGTGAGCACATGGGAAACGGAAATCGGCCATGAGCCTGATGACAGGGAAAGACAACCTCCCGCGACAACAAGGGCGAGCAGCACTGCAAGTAGCGAAAAGTCCTTTTTGTTCATAATGGATCCTGGTGGATCAACGGGGCTGCCGGTAAATGATACCTGCGAGTAAATCAGCACTCAGGAGCATGTACTGGGATGCAACTCTCAGGTACACACCGGGAACGTAATAAACAGAGCCGCTTTTGATGGCCCTTGAGTGGGACAACACCCGGTTCGACATGAGCAGTTCCTTCAGCTTGCTGCGTTCGGGAACGATGATCACATCCGGGTTCCATTTGAGCAGGGTTTCGTAGTCGATCTGCGACCATGATTTTATTCCCTGCTCCGCCCCGACGTTGACAGCGCCGATTATGGTGCAGATCGAGGTGAAGTTGGATGTTGTGCCGGGAACATAGCCTCCTTCATCATAGTAAAGGACACGGACCGGGCGGTTTCTCCGGGGGAGCTTTTTCTTCAGTTCCCTGATCTTCGTGTTAATGAGCTTTACCAGAGCTTGCGCATTGCTTTCTTCGCCGATAATGCCACCTATGAGCAGAATCTGCTCTTTCAGGGAATCGATGGACCCGAAATAGCCGAGGTCGAAGCTGGGGATCTTCGCCTGTTTGAGCTTTTCCTTGAAATCGGCGCCTGAATAAAACACGGTGAAAACCAGGTCGGGCCGGTACCCGATGACCAGTTCCGTCTCTTTTGATTTGAAAATCGGCCCCCGCTTGCGCACCTGGTCGGCAATGAAGCTTGAGTCCTGGTCGGCACTGAATTCGTTGAAGGCCACCAGCCGCTCGCGCGGGCAGATTGCCCACAGGATCTCGGCTATGCCCACGGCGTGCGGAATAATCCTCAGCGGTTTCTTCTTAATCACAAAGGTTTTCGCTTCCTGCCGGAACGTGTCAGTCTTGAAATCGTACACTTTGAAGGTATAGCGTATTTCCCGGGGCCATGAGCCCTCGACTTTTGCCTTGCCCCTGACAAAGCTCAACTCGTTTTTCAGTTTTCCCAAGTCAAGGGGCGGAATCGGTTTCCGATCATTGCCCGCTCCCGGAGACGCCGTGGCGGTAATGAGACTGCATACCAGTAAAACTGCCGTGATTAACAGAAATCTACCCATGGCAGCAGACGGATTGACCTTATTTGTAAAAATCGAGGAACGTGGTGTCATTGTGTTTGTATTCCCTCACGTTTACCTGGAAAACCTGCCTGATGTTTTCCTCGGAAAATGCACCCTCCGGAGTACCTGAATAAAACAGCTTCCCGTTGCACAGGATTGATATCGTATCACAAAACCTTCTCGCCAGATTCAGGTCATGAATGGTCACCAGTATGGCTTTGCGTTGTTCTCTGAATTCGTGAAGAATCTTGACTATATCCAGTGTGTGTTTCACATCGAGTTCCGATGTCGGCTCATCGAGCAGTATCAGGGACGCCTCTGTCGCAATGGCTCTGGCGATTATTGCCAGTTGTCCCTCTCCGCCGGACAGTTCATTTATGTTTCTGTCTTTCAACGCAGAGATATTGGTCTGCTGCAATGCCCGCTCGATTATTTCCCGGTCCTTTTGCCGCAACCCCTCAAACCTTCCCAGGTGGGGGTTCCGTCCCATGGATACGATGTCTAATACCGATACGGGAAAACCGATGGTCGTGTTTTGCGGAACCAGGGTAACCAACGTGCTCAGTTCTTTTCTCGGGATTTGCCGGGAGTCTCTGCCATTTATGAAAATGGAACCGGACTGCGGCTCCCAGATCCGGCAGATATTCTTCAAAAGCGTTGATTTGCCGGAACCGTTCGGGCCGATGATGCCGTGAATCCTGCCGGGCTCGAAACGCATGGAGATGCCGTCGAGAATCTTTTTGCCATCTATGGAAAAATGAATGTTGTCTACTTCAAGCATAGGCAAACCTGAAGCTATCGGCTCTTACGAGCACAGTTTCAATTTGTAGGTAACGGGAAGAATGAATTTGGATACTGCTACGCACAAAAATCCGAAATAGACGGTTATGCTCAAGAGTGGCGCTGTCAGATTCGGAGACAACTCGGTGCTTATGCCCAATGCCGACCAGATGAAAAGCTGTCCCAGCACCAGCTGAAAATTTTGCGCCAGGGTATATATGACCCAGAAATTTTGTGAAAGCTTTATGTTATCGCATCTGCGGATCTTGATTTCGATGATTTTGAACCACGTTCTGCCTTCAACAATCTGGGCTGATCCGTCGCATACGTGGTGCAGCAGGTATATCGCGACCAGCAGATGGGCCTTGAAGGACACGCCTGCGAAAAAATACATGAATACCGGCGGGAAGCAGAGCAAAAGGAATACGGCGCCCAAAGCCTGTCCCGTTGCGACTCCCAACTGTGCCCTGATCAGACGGATAATCTGCCTTTTTATGTCATGCACCGCTTCCAGGTGGTCCATGAATCCGGAAATGTAGGTGCTTGAAATCATGGTTATGCCGGGATAAGCATATTTTACAACGATGCCCAGAATGGCGGCAACCTTGAGCTCCCGTTCCGCCATTGAAAACATGGTATAAAGGATAACGCCGTCAAGGATGTTTTTCCCGACGGTATAACAGATATTGCCGATCTCTCCATAACGGTAAAAAGGAACCGAAAACAGTGCTGCTACATACAGCTTTATTTTCTGGGATAGGGGAGGAGGAATGTAGTCAGGATGCGCTATTGGTTGCTCATTATCCATAGACAGAAGCTCGCTATGCAGAGTTAGTATGTGCCTGTTTCATTCCGTAAGCCGGACAGAGGCAAAAGAAAGCCCCAAAGAGGCACCGCAAAATGCCTCTTTGGGGCTGAAACAGCTTAGATTGACGTCATTTCCTTGATCAGCTTGGCAGTTTGTTTGGCAGCATCATTCGGTTTTGTAGCCTGTTTGGAGATACCGCACACCACTTTCACGATATTGTGGTCGACCTTCTTCTCTGTCCAGACTTGTGCCTTGGGGGCAGCAATGTACACGGAGAAGGCGTTCTGGCCGGTGCCCGGACGTTCGCCGATTATGTGGACAATGACCCGGGGCTTGTTGGGGTCCGATTTGCTGAAAAGTATGTCACCAACCATGTAGCCTGCACGTACGCGGCCGCTGGTGATGAGGATGTTTTTCGGGTCAACGGTCATGCCGGCTGCCTGAAGTTCCTTTCTCAACGCATTGATATACGGAAGCGTGTGCTCGGGATCCATGATCGAATTGGCGTTCAAACCATCGGATATGACAATCTGCACGTCCGGGGATTTGCCCTGCCATGAATCGCGCAGCTTTTCAAGGGTTGCCACTGACTGCACATTCAGTTTTTCGCCGCTGTCAGGACGAACGATGTAATTTTCACGGTCCTTGGACATGGTGGCGAGCTGCACCGAATCAGGAACGCTCTTGATGAACGCGGGAGTGAACTCCGCCCATATGGCCTTTTTCGCGTCAGCGTAGAGTTCCCGGATCTTCTTGTCAAGTGTCGGATTCAGATTCCAGATGTTCTTGCCGTAGCCGGAAGCCAGGGGCACCTTGTTGCCAGTCTTGAGCCAGGTATTGTGGATTGAGTCGAACTTCTGTTTGCCTTCAGCCATTATGACCTGCTGGGAGCGGTTGTCGCCGTTGGCTTTGCAGTACTGGTAATAGACCCATACGGGGTCGCCGAAGTGTTTGGTCGGCTTGCCGTTCTTGTCAATGACCTGGATGCGTTTGAAAAAAGCCCACATGGCATCGTTTATCTTGTAGCCGAATTTGTTGCGGATGCGCACGTGGTCCTGGTACGCGGTGGTCAGGTAGCTGAGCATGGGGTCGTTCTTGGTCGGCAGCGCCATGAGATAGGCGGGATTTGCCGGCATGATCTGGTCGATGCACCAGTCGAGGTCGTCAAGGCTTACGGACATGTGCAAGGTGGAGCAGATGTCGAGACCGGAAGTGAGACCCTGCAGCTTGCCCATCAGGATGTCTTCCAGGGTGCAGCGCACCAGTTGCTCCCTGGTCCTGAATACTTCCGGTCCGATAAAGCCGGCGACGTCATTGAAATGAGTATAGGCGCCTTTTGGCTGCACTTCAGCGAGAATCTGTTTCAACCCGCGAGCGAAACCGTACTTGCGGGATTCGAGCACTACCATGTCGACACCTTCAGCGCCGCCGTTGGTAAAGTCGGAGCCCTGGCCGGTCTCATAATATATCCCGTACTGCTGACCTGTCCGGGATTTTGCATGGTCGACCATTTTTTCGACGGTCACGTCGAAGGTCTTGTTTGCCACATCAGTTCCCGCCAGGCTCTGGAACATCATGTTGATCAGTTCCGGCTTCTCTTTGAAAATTTCCCTCTGAACGTCAATGTGAGCCAGGACGCACCAGGGAATGGTCCCCTCCAATTTGAACGAATCGACAACACTCTTGAGAGCTGCCTCAACTCGAGCAGTTTGTTCTTTTGTCCCGTCCACCGGGTTGGTCCCGATTACCAGGTCGCCGACAGCGTATGAGAATGCGCTGAATACCTGCCACTGGATTTCTTCAGAATCATCAGTGGGGGAGTTCGGTTGAATGCGCGCGCTCAGGTAGCCTTTGGCGCCGATCTTGGTGCCGGGCAGCGGGTTGAAGATTTTCTTGTTGACCGAAATCAGCTCCTGATTGCTCATGAGCTTGGGGATGCAGCCGACCACTTCGCTGTTCATGCCGTACATGACCCCCTTTATTGCTGCTTCAGGTTTGGTCAGGAGGAAGGTTTTCATTTGACCCATGGTCCAGTTCTTGATCTTGTTGTACTGGCCGGTGTCGACCGATTTGGCAATGAACTTGTAAAGATCGTCGTTCAGCAGCGGGTGCTCGGTAATGTCCTTGATCTTGGTGTTGGCCAGAAGCTTCCGGGCATTTTCCCTGCTGGCATTGTTATCGGCAGCAACGCCGATGGTCTGGTCGCCTTCCTTGAAGGCATTTGACGCGCCTATTAACTGCTGGTACATGGTCTGGTCAAAAGAGCCTTTAACCCGTTGCATGTATTTGAAAACATCTTCACCGGGTTTTACGGACTTGATGGCGATGGCTTCGCTGCTTGTGCTGAAAGAAAGCAGCCCGAAGCAAAACATCGCGGTAATCAACAAAAATCGTTTCATACTTTTGCTCCTTCCTTAACAGTTGGTGTGATGCTGCACCTCGACATCAGCTATATCGCCAGGTCGAAGATGAGCCCCCCATAGACAAAGTTGTTATGGCCGCTAAAGCTGTTTCTCTCTATGCGGTGTGCCGCACCCCCGCTGAGCGGAAACGAGTACTGAATGTTCGGTTTGATCGAGGCGAAATTGTTGATGGGGATCTTCAAACCGGCCGAGATGTTGCCGTCATGGAATGCGCCGAAACCATCGCTTCCGTCTGAACCGGTCGATTTGCTATAATAGCTGACCCATCCCGCCAGATCCAGGGACCAGTCCTTGTAAACGGCGATGCTGTGAGACAATGCAAGGCTCATGTACCATGCCTGTCCTATTTCTATTTCATTGTAAACAGTGAATGTGGGTTTGAGAAAGGTATCCAACCCGAGGCTAAGAAAAAATTCCTGGTTCTTGGTGTCTCGGAAATGATTTTCCGCCGCTTGTGCTTCGAGAGTACCTTGTGTTGCCTGGTAGTCATAAAGGATCCATCCCACGGTATAATTCAGTTTCCACGGCTTATAAGAATTGCTGTACGAAACCGTCACGTCCGTTTCCTGCAGTTTGAAGTCCTTGTCCTGACTCGCTACACAGCGGGTGTCCAGGTCGGTCCAGATGTTGACGGCAAATCCCTTGTAGCCGACGGTCAGTGTGGGGAAGAACACCACGCTGCCCCTGCTCAGCTCGTATCCTCGCCAGATGTATTGGGAATAGAGTGAAAGGTTGAAGTCGGCGGTAAGGTCCTCCGGTATCGTTTTCCCGGTGGGTTTCGGGGCCTCGATCGGTTTTTCTCCCGGCACCACGTCCTGTGCCTGGACAAATGTACCCATGCTCATTACGATGATGATAAACAAACTCAAAGATAGTGTCTTCAAAGACGTTTTCATGGTGCCCTCCTCGGTTATTAGAGTTTATTTCCGCCGCTGCCTGTCTTAGGTCCCCCCCCTCTGTCCGCATGCATACTCGCATTGTCAAGAAATGTGCTGCCGGGTTCCGATAACCGTCATTTCTTTCTCAACTTTTTCGCCTCCTCCCACATTTCGCCAAAGGCTTTCTCGGTTTTTTCGCTCATGACCCGCCAGATTGCCACGGTCTTGAAGTAATCGTTGTTGCCGACATGGAACAGGACCTTCTCTTCAGGAGTCACGAGGTTTCCCACGTTGTCGATTACCGGAGATACACCCTGCTGTTTGACGACCGCAGCCTGGTACCTGGGAGACAGGTGCATGTTGATCCACTCTTCGCAAAGTTTTTTCTTCATACCTTTCGCGGCATGGGTAATGCACCAGTAGTCGATCCAGGCACTGCCGCCTTCTTTCGGACTGGCCAGCTTCCAGTGACCACCTTTCTGATTCGCCTTCACCACGGAAAATCCCCACGTGGTCGCCAGGGACAGTTTGGGGAACTCATCCGCATTGGCTTCCCCGTCCCAGAGGCTCTTCGCCCCCTTCACCAGTTCATTCAGCTTGGGCTGGATCTTCTTCCGGTCAAGCCGGTCGATATTGAAAAGATCATCGTATTTGTAGCCGAGAGTAAGGGCGGTTATCCAGATATTGACCTTGTGGAAGTTGTTGTTGATGGTGTATTTGCCCGCATACCGCTTGTCCCAGAACACGTTCCAGCTTTTCGGCGCTTCTTTGAAAACCGCGGTGTTGTATGCAAGTCCGTAAGGACCGCAATTGTACGGCAGGCCATAACGCTTTCCTCCCTCTATGAGGGATTTGTCTGCCGTGAAGAACGGCAGCATGTGCTTTGCATTGGGAATATTTTTCATGTCAAGGGGAGACAGCAGGATGCTGCCTTTTTTGAACACATTGAACCGCGGTGTCTTGGGCATATCGGCCGGGGGCGAAATGAGATCGGCAGTGCCCTTCTTCGCGGCATTGTAAAAATCCTCCTGGCCCGTAGCGTAAGAGGGCTTCACCTCCACGTCGATTTTGTACTTCTCTTTCACCATCTTCTTGAAATCAGCAATGAACGCTTTGTCCGAATACCCTTCCCAGCACATGATGTTGATGGTTTCCTTTGCAGCCGTTGCTGTCCCCGCTCCGACAGTTACTGCGAAGGCCAGAAGGATGGTGCAGCAGAGAAACATTCTTTTCATAAAATCTCCTCCTTTCAAATGACAGCCTGAAGTCGCATTTCTCCAGCCAGCCATATATCGGCTGGCATAATGATCCACGCGGATGACTTTTGCTGCAAATGCCCACGTTCTTCCCGATGACTTCGTGATGATCGTGATATTTCATCGGGTTCTCTCCCGACGGGGGAAAAGCGGCTCAACGATACTGAAGTCAGATATATCACGATCGATCCTTTCCTCACCCCATGAATGTGCCATGGCAACGGGGTTACGGACAGGTTAGCTCACTGGGGTTGGCATAGTTCCGGAGCGTTCATCGATGAGATGTATAGATTCATTTTCTAATGATATTTGGGTTTGTCAAGATTCGCAAGATGATTCTTCATAAATTTTTCACGAATCTCATGACAGTGATGACATAAGTAGAGAGAATCTGTCAGATTCTTTGACTGCTGTTACATAAATAACCGGCACTGTTTATCTGACGATATGCCGAGGCCGAAAAAGGGCAGGTATTAGAGAAAGCTATCATTAGCGGTTTGTGCCGTACTGACATCAAGTTGATAAGGACGGGACACAGGGACCTGGTGCTGCCGCGTATACCGGTGATGGATGACAGCGGCATGAAAAGATTGTCGCTTCTGGAGAAGAAGTCGCTGGGTCCGGTGTGTGGCTGCATTCCAAAGCTTCATGCTTGCCATGCAGCATTTTTCGTGGTAATAATTCCAGACATGACCAAAAAAGACCTTTTCGAAAACGTCAGTTCCTGTTGCGATATTCCGCGAAAAGAAGCGGAACAGGCCGTGGAATCCGTCCTGGATATCATAAAAGAAACCCTTGCTTCCGGAGAAGAGCTGAAAGTCTCCGGCTTCGGGAAATTTGCCGTTCACCTGAAGCGGGACCGGAAAGGCCGCAATCCTCAGACTGGCGAACCTATCACTATCAGCGCCAGGAAAATCCTCACTTTCAAACCGAGCACTGTCCTCAAGCAGGATATCAACACGAATTAAAAGTCCGCATTATAGTCATCCTTCCACCGAGAACTTCCAATATTGGTTGAATAAAAGTCTTGATATTTCAGTGCAAGACAAAAAGGAAGCATTTGGCTATTCCTTTCCTGAGGGATACGGGTTTTTTGCTCTTCCGATTGACTTTTCCCAACGATGTTTTCGATCCTTTGGAACAGGGACTTGCCGGACCTTGGTGTCTCCTCTGGTATGACGAGGCTGTCCTTTATTGCCAAGTCATTGGCATATTTCAACTGGGCGTCGTTTGATCCGCCGTATGCAACCGGTGCAAAAAGCCGGAAAAACCCCATCGTAATGAGTGCTTTGACGATCCTGAAAAGCAGATTGCCCCAACCGGGTACTTCACAAAATTAGCTTGCAATTCAGGGAGTATGACGACTAAAGTTCTAAACTTCCCTTGCAGGGAAAAGTTGTGCCGAGATTTAACATGAGTGCATTATTATGATTGAATTGATAAACGTTTCCAAAAGATACGGTTCCCTTGCCGCTGTTGATAATGTCACCTTCTCCGTCAGAACAGGGGAGTATTTTGCCTTGCTAGGACCAAATGGTGCGGGCAAGACTACAATTGTCAGGATGTTGCTTGACTTTACCCGGCCGACATCGGGAAGCCTGTCATTAGGCGGTATACCGAGCACAAATGCATTATGCCGGAAAGCAATCGGTTACGTGGCTGAAAATCACCGCATACCGGCATCCCTTTCAGGATGGCAATACCTGCTACGGTGTGCTGAATTATCGGATATAAATCGATTTGATGCCATGGACCAATGCAGGCGCATCGTCGAGTTGATCGGAATGAATGGCAGGGAACATGCGAAAGTGGGCACATATTCCAAGGGTATGATTCAACGGTTCGGGTTAGGTGCTGCTCTGATAGGAGATCCGAAAATATTGATTCTTGACGAGCCCACCGCCGGTCTTGATCCAATTTGTGTCCGAGAAATACGCGAGATCTTGGAGTCGCTTAAAGAACGAGGCATTACCATCTTTCTGAATTCACACCTCCTGTCGGAAGTTGAAAAGATATGCGATACCGTTGCTATCATCAACTGTGGCAAGCTATTGGTAAAGGATGCGATTTCCGCCATTGTCAAGGACGGTGATACTCTGGAAGATGTGTTTGTCAGGTTTGTGAAAGGTTGACATGAAAACGTCGAAAACGTTTCCCTCCATATTCAGGATTGCCAAGCATACTTTTGTTGATGAAGTGCGGCAAAAAAGTTTCATCATCATGCTGGGGATATGCGCCATATCTCTGTTTCTTGTTCGAGGTTGTTATCAAGGCAATTACATGGTGAACGGACAGTATCTTGATTCCGAAACGGTTGTAAGGACCTTGTCGAAAGTGACTTTCCATATCATTGGCGCGGGTGCGATGATCATTTCGGCCCTGCTTTCGATGCGAATATTCAGGCGTGACCGGAACGAAGGTATGCAGGCGTGTATTTTGTCAAAACCGATAGCCCGATGGCAGTATGTCCTGGGTAAGACATTAGGTTTATGGGTCTTAGCTGTACTATTTATGTTCATCATGAACATCATTATTTGTCTTATCTCATTCATAAATTTGAAAGTTATCATGCCGGGATACCTCATTGCGTCACTGCTATGTTCTGTCAATCTGCTTTTTGTAGTAATTTCGGTGTTTCTTTTCTCGCTGCTGATGCCCGATATTATAGCCTTTCTCAGTGTTCTAGGTATCGGTGTCGTGGGTTTTGTGGCCGACGGGATAGCTGCTGTCAGCCAGAGCCAGATGGCACAGGCAATGATGCAGCAATCAGGCGCCCATCTCCAGTCGAACTTGACATGGTGGAAAGTTGTTTACTATTTATGGCCAAAGCTCTCAGGTGTTCAGCATACGGCATCATCGGTGATTGATAGTGGATCATATCAAGATTTCGGCCCAATACATCCACTCGTCAATGTCGTTCTTTACTGTCTTATCCTTGGAGCATTGCTTTTCCGGCGATTTGAGAGTGAAGATATTGTGTAAGATTCCGGTTAGTCTCTGAAATCTGTGTCAAATGTTTCCTTTGCTGCTTGGAAGGAGGTTGTCGGGAGTGAAAAGCGGACAGTTGAAATAAAAAAGGACTTGCGGTTGTGCAAGTCCTTGGCCTTATTGGTTGCGGGGGAAGGATTTGAACCTTCGACCTTCGGGTTATGAGCCCGACGAGCTACCAGACTGCTCCACCCCGCGTCATGTGTTTAACTCAAACTTTATATCATGAGAGTTCCATGGTGTCAATGTAAAATTATCTTTTTTCCTGTTTGGCGTCATTTTTTCCCTGATCGGGAACCGCAATTGCTCCGCTGCCAATTTTGGCCGAAAGTTGATTCGCTGTCTCCTGGCTCATGCGGTTTCCTATACGTACCCGGTAAAGTGTACCCTTTCCATTAACGGAAGATTCGACGATGCGGACGGAATAGCCCTTTTTCGCCCATTTGGCCTTAAAATCTTCCGCTTCCTTCTTGTCGTGATAAGATGCCAGTTGCACGGTGTAGGTTATTGCGTTCCCTGTTGGCTTTTGAGAGGCCTGAACGGCTTTTCCGGCAGCGGCTCCTTTGTTGTCCGCCGGAGCAATCTTGTCAGGGGGGGGTGCGGTGTGAGTGGAATTGTCAGCAGCAGGCTGCGAGGAAGCAGGTTTCTGAGGATTGGACGGCTTTTGCTGGATATCGGCGGAAGACGGTAACTGCGCAGCTCTGGATGGGGCTGAAGGCACACTGTCCCTTTTTGGGTTAAGGCCTGTTCCGATCAGTTCTTTGTCGCCCTTGGGCAATGAATCATAGAAGGTTAGATGCGGCGTTACATTTCCTGCCTGAGGCTTGGCCGCTGTTTCAGATTTGGAAGTTTGCGCTGAGGCAGATGCTGCCGTGTTTCCGTTTTGCAAAGCTGGAGAAAGTGACTTCTTACCGTGGCCGAAAAGCAGCCAGCCGGTAGCGACACCTAGGCCGAATAAAATGCCGGCACCTGCCAGTGTAAGAAGAAGAAATGGCCGAAAAGGGTTTTTTTTCGGGCGGTTCACACTTACCTGGCGCCTGTTGCTGTAGTCGATACGCATGATCCCGAAACCCTCCGCTACATCCTTTCAGGTGCAGAGACGCCAAGAAGCAGCAGACCGTTCTTCAACACCTGGGCAGTGCATTCAAGAAGATACAGGCGTGACGAAGTGAGCTCGTCGTCTTCACCCAGCACCCTGTTTTTGTTGTAAAAACTGTGGAATTGGCCTGCCAGCTCCTGGAGGTAGTAGGGAACACGGTGAGGCTCGAAACACAAGGCACTACCTGCCACTATCTCCGGAAACACTGAAAGCATCTTTATGAGCGACATTTCCTCGGGTGTCCCGAGCCTGGCCAGTGTGCTGTCAGATGGAGACAGGCCTTTTTCACGGGCGCTTTCGAATATGCTGCATATCCTTGCATGTGCATACTGGACATAATAAACAGGATTCTCTGAATTCTGGCGTTTGGCAAGTTCGAGATCAAAGTCCAGCTGGCTGTCCGAACGGCGCATGAGGAAGAAGAAGCGGGCAGCGTCGCGTCCGACTTCATCAACGACTTCCTTCAATGTTACGAATTCACCGCTTCGGGTGGACATGGCAACCGGCGCTCCGTCGCGTAGAAGCGCAACCAGTTGCACGAGCACGATTTTCAAGTCATCGGGATTCCTGCCCAGCCCCTGCGCCACACTCTTCAATCTGGGAACATACCCGTGATGGTCGGCGCCCCAGACATCGACCACGACATCAAAGCCCTGCTCGAACTTTTCCCGGTGATAGGCTATGTCGGAGGCGAAATAAGTGGTCACTCCATTGCCGCGAACAACTACCCGGTCCTTGTCGTCGCCAAAGTCCGTAGTGCGAAACCAGAGTGCTCCCTCTTTCTCATAAAGAAGCCCTTTTTCCCGCATGTGCCTGATCGAGTCGTCAACTTTGCCGCTGTCGAAAAGAGTCTGTTCTGAAAACCATGTGTCATGCACGACGCCGAAGTCTGCGAGGTCTTGCCTGATACCCTTGAGAATCACGTCTCCGCCGATCTTGGCACAGTGACGGATTGCCTCGTCCTCAGGCATTTCGAGATATCTGTCGCCGTACTTTGTAATCAGGTCCCTTGCTATGTCTCTTATATAGTCTCCCTGATAGCAGTTTTCCGGGAATTCAACAAATTGTCCGAGAAGTTCTCGATAACGGAGGTAAACCGATCTGCCGAGTGTATCCATCTGATTTCCGGCATCGTTGATGTAGTATTCCCGCACCACGTCAAATCCGGCAGCTGTAAGGATAGATGCTATGGCATCACCGGTTGCGGCGCCGCGGCCATGACCGATATGAAGAGGTCCGGTCGGATTGGCGCTGACGAATTCCACCTGGATTTTTTTGCCTTGCCCGACGGTGCTCTTCCCGTAATTGTCCCCTGCAGAGGTTATTTTACGCAGGCTTTCCCGCCATACATCTTTGTTGATGAAAAAATTGATGAAACCCGGGCCGGCGATTTCGATGCTTTCGAAGAAACTGTCGCTGCCTGCCAACTCTTTCACCAAAGTGTCGGCAATCTTCCTGGGTGGTTTCTTTTCGTCGCGCGCAAGTGCCATGGCAATGTTTGACGCGTAATCACCATGATCGGCGTGGTTAGGCACTTCTATGACAATTTCAGGAATGCGGCCGGAAGCCAGGCTTCCGTTCGCGTAACAGCGCTCGAGCGATTTCATGACCCGAACGCGGATCTCGTTCTTCATTATACCTCCGCAGACTTGGCATCCTTTTCAGGATTTTCTTCGTCCTGATCCTTTATGGAAACATCTCTTGAAAAATCGGGGCACTTGGCTCCACCGTCAGGGACGCAGAAGCGCTTGTTGCAATTTGCTCTCCAGGCGCAAACCACGCACCGTTGTATTTGTCTTGATTCCGGCATTATCATGCTCCGATCCGGACTATCCGCTGATATGGATGCCGGTATTCTGTTTGCTTGTTGAAAAGACGTTACTCCACAATTGGCGCAGGTTTTATTACGGGGCATGCTCCGAATGGAATGGAAAGCTGCATGGGGAGACGCCTATTTCTTTGCAGGGAACTGGTAAATGACCTCATTCCTGCGCACGAGTCCGAAGTCTTTCCTGGCGATGCTTTCCAAGTATCGCCGGTCGGACTTCAGTGCTTCGATTTCCTGTTTGAGCTTGTCGTTCTCCGCTTTGAGGATGGCTGCACGCTGCTGAATTTCTTCTTTTTCGCGGTCAAGGTGATAAATCCGCAGCAAACCGCGCTCGCCAAAGATGGTGAATGACAGGAATATGAGAATGAATGCTGCCGGGATGAGATACATCCTCTTTTTCATATGTCCAGATTGCCTCTGTCTTTATTCAGAACGCGCTCGAAATATTCAATGGTCTTCTTCAAACCTGTTTCCAAATCTATCCGGGGTTCCCATCCAAGCATCTGCCGTGCCCGTGAAATGTCGGGCTGACGTTGCCGTGGATCGTCGGACGGCAAATCAGTGTAAACTAACTTGGATGAAGATCCGGTAAGGTCGATTATCCTGGTGGCGAATTCCAGGATGGTCGTTTCCGCCGGGTTTCCGATGTTAACGGGATCTGTGCAATTACCATCCTGCATGAGGCGTATCAACCCTTCGACCAGATCGTCGATATAACAGAAAGAACGTGTTTGAAGACCGTCGCCGTATACGGTTATATCTTCGCCCCTAAGCGCCTGAACAATGAAATTTGAGACCACTCGGCCGTCGTTCAGGGCCATGCGCGGGCCATAGGTGTTGAAAATCCGGACAATGCGGATGTCAACCCCATTTTGCCGATGATAATCCATCATGAGGGTTTCGGCAACCCTTTTGCCTTCATCGTAGCAGCTGCGGATACCTATCGGGTTTACATTTCCCCAGTAGTTTTCGGATTGGGGATGGACCAAAGGGTCGCCATAGACTTCCGAAGTCGAGGCCTGGAGGATGCGGGCTTTTACGCGTTTGGCCAAGCCGAGCATGTTGATGGTTCCGATGACGTTGGTTTTGATCGTTTTAACCGGATTGTACTGGTAGTGAACCGGTGAGGCGGGGCAGGCGAGATTGAAAATACGGTCGGTTTCCAACAGGATCGGCTCGATAATATCATGGCGGAGCAGTTCGAACCGATGACTGTCAAGGAGTTGGTCGACGTTTCTTTTGCTTCCGGTGAAAAAATTGTCGAGGCAGAGTACGTCATGTCCGTCCCGAATAAGCCGTTCACAGAGATGGGAGCCTATGAAGCCTGCGCCTCCTGTAACCAGAACTCGCATTGGCTTATCCTTTCTCTGTGCTGAAAACGCTGCCGTTCCGGCCGATTGCGTGATATTCGAAACCCATCTGCTTCATCCTGCAAGGGTTATAAAGGTTCCTGCCGTCAAAAATGACCGGCCTTGTCATCAATGAAGATATTCTTTCAAAATCGGGATTTCGGTATTCGTTCCATTCGGTGACTATCACCAATGCATCGGCAGCACTGAGTATTTCATATTCATTGCTGCCGTAAGTTACTCTGTCGCCGAAATGACGTTTGGCTTCCCTGATGGCGACGGGGTCATGAACGGAAACTTCCGCGCCTGCTTCCAGCAGGGATTCTACAATGGTTATTGAAGGGGCTTCCCGCATGTCATCCGTGCTTGGTTTGAATGACAGACCCCAGATTGCGAAACGCCTCCCGTCGAGCGACCGTGCAATGGAGTTGTTGCCGAAATGGGCCATGATCTTTCGTGGAAGAACCATTTTCTGACGTTCATTTGCTTCCTCTACTGATTTCAGGAGCAGAAAATCATATCCTGATTCCTCGGCGGTCATGACCAGAGCCTTGACGTCTTTGGGAAAGCAAGATCCGCCGTAACCTACACCAGGGAAAAGGAAGTCGTAGCCTATGCGGCTATCGGAGCCTATACCTTCTCTCACGGACGCCACATCAGCGCCGAGAAGCTCGCAGAGGTTTGCCATCTGGTTCATGAAGGTGATCTTTGTCGCAAGCATGGCATTGGCGGCGTATTTTGTCATTTCTGCGCTGCGAACATCCATGACTATCATGCGGTCGACTTTTCGTGAAAAAGGAGCATAGAGCTCCTTCATGATTTCAGCCGTGCGGACGTTGTCCACGCCCACCACGATTCTGTCAGGCTTCATGAAATCGTCGATTGCAGCGCCTTCCTTGAGGAATTCGGGGTTCGATACTACATCAAACTCTATGTCGACTCCACGATGGAAAAGTTCTTCACTGATAGTGTGGCGCACCTTGTCCGCAGTTCCAACAGGTACTGTGGACTTGTTAACGATAATCTTGAAAGTTTCCATTGAACGGCCGATTTCCCTGGCGACCGCGAGGACGTGATGCAAGTCGGCAGAGCCGTCTTCACCCGGCGGTGTTCCGACCGCGATGAACAGGAGCAGGGAAGTTTTTACCGCGGTTGCAAGATCGGTAGTGAAGCTGAGCCGTCCGTCAGCCGTATTCCTCAGAACGAGTTCCTTCAAGCCGGGCTCGTATATGGGTATTATTCCGTCGTTAAGTCCCTGTACTTTTGCCTCGTTGATATCAACGCACAAAACTTTGTTTCCACTTTCGGCAAAACAAGCGCCGGCCACAAGACCTACATAGCCAGTACCGATCACGCATACTTTCATTTCAAATACCTCTATTAAGTGGATATTGCCGGATGAGGGTGAAGGGGGCGCACTCTGTCCGGCCGTCATCAATCCGTATGATTTCTGAAGATGAGTTTCTTATAACACAAAAAAAAACCAAAGTTCCAGGAATTTCAACTTCATGCTGCTGTGTGGAGGGCTTTCCGAACAAGAAAATTATCTCTTGAGCGATGAATTACCAATGTAAGTAGTTTCATTTTCCCGAAGGATGAGAAAAGCCTAAAAAAGAAAAGGGTCCATGCTTTCGCTGAACCCTTTGTTATTTGATGGTGGAGCTGATCAGGATCGAACTGACGACCTCTTGAATGCCATTCAAGCGCTCTCCCAACTGAGCTACAGCCCCAAACAAGAGACATGTTTATAGCAAAAGGGAAATCTCCTGTCAATATATTTTCTGCAGAAGAATTTCATAACCTTAATATCGTTGCAGGTGAAGTCTCTTCTTCATGAAAGCACTTCCTTGACAAGCTAGGGCTTTGTTGTTAAATAGGTTTGGAACGTAGTGATTAAAGCTGCATGGAGGGATAGCGCGTGGATATTTCAACCATGGATGACATTCTTGATCTGGCCTTGGAAAGAGAAGATGCCGCTTACAGGCTCTATCTCAATGCGGCAAAAAAAGCGACGAATCAGTCCGCCAAAAAGATCTTCGATGAACTTGCCGAGCAGGAGTCCGGACACAAGAAACTTATTTTACGACTGGACAAACAAAAGATCGCCGGTTATGCATTCACCCAGGTTCCGGATCTGGGAATCAGCGAATACCTGGTGAACATTCCGTACCATGACAACATGACATACCAGGAGATCCTTGTGTATGCCATGAAGAGCGAGGAAAAATCATATCGCTTTTATATGGAGGCAGAAAAAATGACCGACGACCCGGAACTGAAAAAGCTGTTGTTGATGCTTGCCAATGAAGAGAAAAAGCACAAGTTCCGGTTGGAAACACTTTACGAGGACAAGGTTTTGACGGAAATGTAGAAAGAATTCACCAAATACTTGGAAAAAGGCCTTTTTGGGCCTTTTTTTTATGCCTTGAAACGGTTTTCGGTGCCGTTTATCAGACGCTTTATGTTTGAGCTGTGTTTAACAATTACTGTTGACGCAATTACAAGGGACATGGCAACAACGACCGGTTTCCGGTCGACGAGCGCTGTGAAAACAGGCATCATTGCCGCGGCCGAAATGGATGCAAGTGAAACAAAACGCCATGTTACGAGCACAATTATGAAAATGCCCAGAGAACACAGGACCGCCAGGGGTGAAACTGAAAGGAAGACACCCAGGGCAGTGGCGACACCCTTTCCGCCTTTGAACTTGAGGAAAATTGGGAAGATGTGTCCGAGAAACGCGGCAACACCCGCTAGAGCGATTACCAGATCGGAACACCCCAATGCCCTGGCCACCACGACCGGAAGAACCCCCTTGAGACAATCGCCGATCAGAGTGAGAATTCCCACAGTTCGTCCCATTGTACGGTATACGTTTGTGGCGCCGATGTTGCCGCTCCCTGTGGTGCGGATGTCGACACCTCCGACAGCCTTGGAGAGGAGAAGCCCTGTTGGTATGGAACCTATGATATATGCGATAAAAACGAGCAAAACATTCTGGATCATGAGTGGCGACTCCGGAAAAACACGATTGGCAAGGCCTCAGTATGCCGTAAGTAGCATGAACGACAGCTTTGCGCATAACCTGCCGGCAGAGGATGAAGTTATTTCCTGGAAAACATTGTTCCCCGTTGATATTTGAAGATGGAGACAGCCATGGCCAGAAAAATGAAATCTCTCAGGATTACCAACCAGGCAGGAGTTTTGCCTCCTCCCTGACGGAAACACCCACAATCTATATCCAGTCCTCTGGCTACGGTCGATACAAGGAGCACTATGAAGATGATGTTCAAAGCAACAACAATTCCGGCTGCAGCCTTTACACGATACCCGGAAATCAGCAGGATGCCGCAAGTCGCTTCAATCCATGGCAAGGTGGCGGCTACCAGGTGGTTAAGGAAAAAAGGGAGGACATTATAGGCAGCCACTGATCCGGCAAATGCTTCGGGATCGCGTATCTTCCAGAAAGAGGCGTAAACGAATACCAGACCAAGTCCGATTCGCAGCAAAACCATCAGAAGATGTTTGCGGCTGTTTTTCATTTATCGGTTCCTTCAACTGGAAGGCCGGCGTCTTTCCATTCCGGAAGACCACCTTCAAAAACCAGTACTTTTTCATATCCTGCTTTAAGGAGTTTTTCAGCCAGGAGCCTGCTGTCGTGGCAGCCGTATCCGGAACAATATACTACAAAAAGTTTGGAAGGATCGTTCTTTTTCCTGAATTCGGGCAGTTTTCGATCGAACTCGGCAAGTGGCAGTGAAACTGCTTTATGTATGTGGGCGGCAACAAAAGCAGATGTCTCCCTTGCATCCACGAAAAGTGCCTGGTCTTCTTCGTAGAGCTCACGCACTTGAAGCAGTCCTGCAGGGGTGATTTGAGGATTGTTGGCTGAAGAAACGGGTGCGGATTTGCCGCCATTTTGAATATTGAGCAGCATCCTGCGGTTTACGACAAGGCCTATCGAAACAGCGATCAGAATAATGATCCCCATTTCAAGGAAAATTTTTTTCCATTGGTTCGTTATTGACATATCCCTCGTGAACAGTCTGCCTGGAAGAAGCTTTGAACGCTGCCGGTTATGGTTCCTTGACCAGACAGACCTTGTCGTTCTTGTCGCAGTAGCGCACAACATTGACTTTTTCCAGTGTAATGAGACCGCCTTCCATTATCTCATCTATTTTCGGCATAACTGCATCGATCTTTTCCGGGCTGGCCACAACTTCGATAATGATCGGAAGCGCGCTTGAAAGATCGAGGAGACGGTCTGTATGGTAAACGCTGTGAACACCGAATCCTGCGATCCCCCGTAAAACCGTGGCCCCGGCAAATCCTTCTTCGATCAGCATATCAACAAGCGCCAGGTAGAGAGGTTTGTGCCCGTGCTTGTCATTTTCATTGATATGAATGCGCATGAGGACTTTTTCACCGGTGAATTTAGTCATTTTCCCCCCTATAACTGTCTGGCAGCAAAAATTCCTATCCAGGTAAACATTAGGCAGACCAGAACGCTTATTGCTACATTCAGAAATGCGACCAGTAGCTCTCCTTCTTCTATGAGCCTGAAGGTTTCGTAGCTGAAGGTGGAAAACGTGGTGAGACCTCCAAGGAAACCGACTGTAAGGCCGACCCTGAGTGTTGCCGGGACCATGGTACTGCGTATGCCGAACTCCATGAGAAATCCTATGATAAATGCGCCGAGGATATTGACTACGAAAGTGCCGTATGGGAAATCCCGTCCCAGCAATCCATAGACCCATCCGGAGAGATAATAGCGCGACAGGCAGCCTGCTGCGCCGCATAATGCAACAGCAACAGCTATTTCCATAGGTCCTCCAAAAAAGGTTTTCTTCTTGTCCGCGAACGGATAAATGTTGAGGAGGTCTGACAGTTTAAAATGATACGAAAGTCAGATACGTATGAACCAGATTATGATGCCACAAACTAGCCTGAAATTCACGCATTGTCAAGGAGCGCATAAACTGTCCACAGCAATACTTTACCGTTGAACCGTGACAAAACGCAGATCCATTTTTCTTCAAACAACATGCAAATATTATGTGTTGCTTTGCGGCTGCTAAAATTGTACAAAATGACTTGGCTAATCTGATGGCGAGGAGTGGAGAATGCAGAAAATTCCCTTTTCATTGGCACAACCCGGTATGATTCTGGCGAGAGATGTGATAAGGGTCGACAATCCTAACGGGCCTCCGATATGCGGTAAGGGATTGATATTGACCGAACCGTTGATTGAGAGACTTGCAAACCTCGAGGTGCAGTCGATTACAGTACAGGGACATCCGCTCAACATCGATGGAGACAGGACACTGGAGGAGGATCTTGAAGACCTGGAAAGGCGCTTCCGCTTCGTTTCTGACGACCCTTTGGCCGAAAAATTGAAAAATATCTACAGAAATTACCTGATTCGCATAAGGGGAGAATGAACGTGGGAGACCACCGCAACGACCTCAGAAACTTCATACTCGATACACGGACACTTCCGACTTTGCCGGGAATTGTCTCAAAGCTCAATTCACTGGTGGAAAACAACAAATCCTCCTTGCATGAAATGGCCCGACTTGTATCATCGGACCAAGTGATTTCCGCGAGGATTCTGCGGCTTGCTAACTCCCCATCATACGGCTTCTATCGTGTTTCCACAATATCCAACGCAATGATATTGCTGGGAGTTGACGTTGTGAAGAGCCTTATACTGAGTTCGTCGATTTTTGAAATCATGGAGAACAGCATCCTGGGGCTCTGGGAACATTCACTTGGAGCTGGTGTTGCGGCGAACATCATTGCAAAGCGTCTAAGGTTGCCGGAATGCGAAGAAATATCAACCGCGGCTCTCTTGCACGACATAGGAAAGGTCATAATTCGACTCAAGCTTGAAGAAGAATATGAAAATCTTTTGCGAAACAATGAGGAGAAAGGAACTGCCTCCGATTTTATCGAAAGACAGAACTTCGGCACCGACCACGCCGAAGTCGGTGGCTGGCTTGCACAGAATTGGAATCTGCCTGAAAAATTGTCGGTGCCCATCAGATACCATCACAATGTGGATGAAACTGAAATTCATAAGACCAAAGCAAGTGTCGTGCATATGGCCGATGTGTTGATAAATGCAAGCGGTTTCAGCCAGGAGGGGAATACGTGTGTTCCGCGAATTCAGCCAGCAGCCTGGAGTAAATTGGGGATGAACGAGGTCATTCTCGCAGAAATCGTAGAAGAGCTGGAAGACAAGCTGGTGGATTTAAAAAATTTCAGCATGGAGATTCATGCGACAGATGAAAAGCAAACGTAGGATTACAGTATTCTCCACTGACCCGCCACTTGCTGCCAACCTTGACATCCGGCTTCAGAGCAGGGGGTATCATGTTCTGGTTCACTCACAGATAGCGACCCTTCTCGGTTTCGTATATACCGACCCGCCAGACCTCATCATTATCGATCTTTCTTCATATGACGACGATATCAGGGCGCTGATACACAATCTCAAATCCGATTGCTATTTTAACGTCATCCCTGTTCTCGGTCTTATACACGGCGGCGAGGTTGAAAGCTTTCCTTGGGATGAATTCCTGTTGGATGATTTCGTCTTTCTGCCAATCCGTTACAGCGAACTCTTTGCCCGCATATCACTTTCAATAAAAAGGATTCAGCGGGTTTTCGATAACAATCCCCTGACGAGACTGCCTGGAAACACTTCGGTCCAGAAGGCCATCGAGGATGCAATCGGCAAGCCTTTTGCCGTCTGTTACATAGATATCAATCACTTCAAGCCTTACAACGACGTCTATGGTTTCACACATGGTGACGAGGTTCTGAGAATGCTCGCCAGAATAATGTTCAATGCGGTAAAGGAATCCGGCGGAGGTTTTGCCGGGCACGTGGGTGGCGACGACTTCGTTTTCGTTGTCAGCATTGATCGTGCTGAGTCGGTATGCAAGACAATCATTGAAAATTTCGACACAATTTCAGTTGACTTGTTTGACGCCCCGGAAAAGACGAAAGGTTATTTTGTCAGCATCAACCGCAAGGGGCAGGAAGAAAAGTTTCCACTGTTATCAATAGCCATTGCGATAGTACCAACGGATTTCCCGAAAATAAAGCACTGCGGAAAGGTCGCTGAAGTCGCAGCCGAACTAAAGAAGATGGCGAAAAAATCCGAGAAAAGCAGTTACCTTATCGACCGGCGCAAACAATAGGCTCATGATGGAAAGTGTTTTTGCTCGAGACATGCAATATTTCCCGATCCTGGTGGTTGAGGACAATGCTCTGATGCGCATTGCTCTCGAGAATGATCTGCGGCAAATGGGTTGCCTTGTGGTGTCGGCAGAGAACGGAAAACAGGCCATGGACATGATGGCTTCGTCCCACTTCCCGATAATAATTACCGACATGATCATGCCTGAAATGGACGGGATTGAGCTGTGCCGCGCAATCAGGAAAGGAAAATTCGAGAGTTATGTTTACCTGATAATGATCACTTCGCAGGATACGAAGGAAGACATGATAAGAGGCCTTGAATCAGGCGCGGACGAATACCTGATAAAACCTGTCGACCGCAGTGAACTGACGGTGAGGCTGAAAACAGCGGTGCGCATTCTTTCGCTTGAGTCTTCGCTTCGCAAAAGCTATGAAGAGATAAAAGCGCTTTCCGTCAAGGATTCCCTCACGAAGGTTTTCAATCGCGGCTATCTGGATGAGTATCTTGTACATGAGGTAAAAAGAGCTTACCGATTCGAGCGTTCACTGGCCATTATCATGTTCGATATCGACAAGTTCAAACTTATCAACGATACCTTCGGTCACGCCGCAGGCGACCAGGTGCTGATGGACTGTGCATGGCTCATGAACATATCCATACGCCAGGAAATCGACTGGATCGCGCGTTATGGCGGGGAAGAGTTTACGGTAGTTCTTCCTGAGACACCTGTCCCTGGAGCGAGGATTGCGGCAGAGCGGCTCAGAAACAAGCTGGAATCACACTTTTTCGTGGCAGGCGGCATGGAGTTGCAGGTGACGGCCAGTTTCGGGGTCGCGGGTTTCACTCCTTCGGGATCGAAAGAAGATCTTGACATGGCGGCAACTCTGCTTGCGAAGGCTGACCAGTGCCTTTACAGGGCAAAGAAAGAAGGCAGAAACAGGGTCGTTTCCGCCCGTGTGTGATTTTGCGCCTTTATTTACATCACTCCCTTGAATAGAACTTTCATTTGCCGCACATTCTGAAGCTCAGGTCATTCCCTGTTCTTTTTCTTTTCACCTTCTCCGTACTCAGCCAGAAAATTCTCCTTGTAGCTGGAAAATCGGTCTTCTGCGATGGATCTGCGGATTTCGGACATCATGTTGAGATAGAAATGGACGTTGTGAATGCTGGCCAGGATGGCTGAAAGCACTTCGTTCGATACGAACAGGTGGTGCAGGTATGCCCGGGAGAAGTTTGCGCAGGTATAGCAGGTGCAATTGGGTTCAACCGGGTAGAAATCCCGTCTGTATTTGCGGTTGGTGAGGCGAATCTTGCCCCTGTTCGTGAACAGCGTGGCGCTTCTCGCGTAGCGGGTGGGTATGACGCAGTCGAACATGTCCATCCCCCTTTCCACGCTTTCCAGGATGTCTTCAGGCAGGCCTACCCCCATGAGATAACGCGGTTTGTCTGATGGAAGATGGGGAGCGGTGAACTCAACGACCTTCTTCAACAGCTCCAGTCCTTCACCGACACTTACGCCGCCGATCGCGTAGCCCGGGAAATCCATTTGCACCAGCTCCCGCGCGCATATTTCGCGGAGGTCTTCATAGATGCTTCCCTGGACGATGGCGAACAGTGCCTGGTCAGCGCGTGTATGCGCTTTCCTGCATTCTTCGGCCCAGCGGAGCGTCTTGCGCGTTGATTGCGCAGCGTATTTTCTGTCGCTGGGGTAGGGGATACATTCGTCAAATGCCATGATGATGTCTGCACCGAGACTTTCCTGAATGGCCATGGCACGGGAAGGGTCCAGGTATATTTCCTCCCCGGTGATCTCGTGCTTGAAGAACACCCCGTCATCCGTGATGCGTTTCTTTGGAAGTGAAAATACCTGGAAACCTCCCGAATCGGTCAGAATGGGGCCGTCCCATCCCATGAAACGGTGCAGTCCGCCTGCTTTTTCCACCAGCTGTTCACCGGGACGAAGATGGAGATGGTAGGTATTGCACAGAATTATCTGCGCTTCACATTCGGCTACCTGCCGGGGAGTCATGGCCTTCATTGCAGCATGGGTTCCCACAGGCATGAATATGGGGGTCTCGATAACGCCGTGGGGTGTGTGGAGCACACCGCAGCGTGCCGAACAGGAACTGTCCTCGGACAGGAGTCGGAAGGTGAAATGCTTCATATGCTATCCAGTCGAAAACCAAGGTTGACAATAACCAGGTTTTATTGATAGATTTCTCGTTTCGATTTTGAACATGCCTTTATTATCAGATAGCAGACGGAAAAGCAACTGCACTTCTTGTGTTTAACCTGTCAAAAGGTCGGCAAATCATCGAAGTGGATCCGCTCCCGGATAAATCTGGATTTCAAGACATTCAAATAAAAGAAATGAGAGAGGAGAGTCCTCAGTTGGCTAACAAGAACATGTATACTTTTTTCCTTCGGCGAATACACTCCATCACCGGGGTGATTCCAATCGGCGCTTTTCTGTCCGAGCATTTTTTTACCAACAGCTTTGCCATGTTCGGGCCGGAGGTGTACAACTCCAAAGTTGAATTCTTCATGGGGTTGCCTTACATCCTGCTGATAGAGATTGCCCTGATATGGATTCCGATACTTTTCCACGGAATATACGGCTTTTATATCATTTATACTGGTGATGCCAGCGCATTCCGTTACCGCTTCGCCCGGAACTGGATGTATGTGCTGCAGAGGGTAACCGGGATAATAGTCTTCCTGTTCATTTGCTACCATGTTTATGTCACAAGAATCTCAGGTCTGATAACCGGTCAGCATGTCAGCTTCGAGCTTGTGCAGAACAGCCTGCAGAACCCGGCCGTTCTTTCTTTGTACATCCTCGGTATAGTGTCTGCTTCCTATCATCTGGGCAACGGACTGTTCGGGTTTTTCATAACATGGGGTATCACCATCGGCGAAAAGACACAGAAAGCAGCAAGTTTATTTTGCGGACTCGTTTCCGTCTGCTTGACGGTTTTCGGACTCGCGGCGCTGAGCTATTTCGTGTAGCCGACGCCTGTTTCCATTTACGGACTTAACTGGTGTTCATCCGGAAACTCCATCCGAACACTATGCAGTTTCCAAATCGGAAGCGAGGATTTTTTCGTCCTGACAAGAAACTTTTGCCCGTAAAAGTTGACAGCGAAGGCTGACAAAACCAAGGGGTTGCGCGGAGGCATACTCAAGTATGTCGCACAAGCAAGCCCGCCGGTTGACACCGTCAGGGCGGAAAAAGACCGTTTCCATCCGGAAACTAACTGATCAGGAGTTAATGCATGACTAACAGAATAATAATAGTAGGTGGCGGCCTTTCAGGTTTGATGTCGGCAATAAAAGTTGCTGAAGCGGGTTGCCATGTTGATCTTTTTTCGCTGGTTCCGGTAAGAAGATCCCATTCCGTCTGTGCTCAGGGCGGTATAAACGGCTGTGTCCAGCCGACCCGCGAAGGGGATTCGCCTGACGAACATTTTGACGACACCATCTACGGAGGCGATTTCCTTGCCAACCAAACGCCGGTCCGCAACATGTGCCATACCGCGCCTTCCATAATAAAGCTTATGGACCGCATGGGTGTCATGTTCAACCGCACTCCGGAAGGTAATCTGGATTTCCGCGCATTCGGGGGAGCAAAGTACCGCCGCACCGCATTTGCCGGAGCGACCACCGGCCAGCAGCTTCTTTACGCCCTGGATGAGCAGGTAAGGAGATTCGAAGTGGAGGGAAAGATCAGAAAGTTCGAATTCTGGGAATTCCTCGGTGCGGTTATCGGTGATGACGGAATCTGCCGGGGCATATCCGCGCTTGACATGAGAACCATGGAGGTCCACGTTTTCGCGGGCGATGCCGTGATCATGGCGACCGGCGGACCGGGCGTTATTTTCGGCAAATCCACCAATTCGGCCATCAATACCGGCACAGCTGCCGCAACCCTGTATACCCAGGGTGTAAAGTACGCCAACGGTGAATTCATCCAGGTTCACCCGACAGCCCTGCAAGGAATCGACAAGCTGCGGCTCATGTCCGAATCGGCGCGGGGAGAGGGCGGGCGTGTCTGGACCTATAAAGACGGCAAGCCATGGTATTTCCTGGAGGAAAAATATCCGGCCTATGGAAACCTGGTGCCCAGGGACATCGCAACACGGGAGATTTTCCATGTTTGTGTTGATATGAAGCTGGGTATCGACGGGAAAAATCAGGTATACCTCGATCTCACCCATCTTCCGGCCGAATTCCTGGACCGGAAGCTCGGCGGCATACTTGAGATATATGAGAAATTCATGGGAGAGGATCCTCGCAAGGTGCCCATGAGGGTGTTCCCGGGCGTTCATTACTCCATGGGGGGCATGTGGGTGGATTATGACCAGATGACCAATATCCCCGGCCTGTTTGCGGTGGGAGAATGCGATTACCAGTACCACGGCGCCAACAGGCTCGGCGCCAACGCACTTCTTTCCTGCATATACTCAGGAATGGTTGCAGGTCCAGCCGCGGTGCGGTTCGGCAAGGGGTTGGAAAAATCAGCGCTGGACATCGACATTTCCTTCTTTGACAGTGAAAAGCGCCGTCATGAGGAGGAATTTGCTGATATATTCCGCATGGATGGTCCGGAGAACCCGTACTGTCTGGCCCGTGAGCTGGGTGAACTCATGACTGAGAACGTGACTGTAGTCCGGTACAACGACCGCCTGCGCAGAACTGACGAACATCTCCGTGAACTGCAGGAACGATGGAAATTCATCGGAGTGCCCGACACGTCCAGGGGTACTGCGAATCAGGCTGCCCAGTTTACCAGGCAACTCGGTCACATGCTTGATCTTGCGCGGGTTATCACTGTAGGAGCTCTGCTTCGCGACGAATCCAGAGGAGCACATTACAAGCCGGATTTCCCTGAAAGGAATGACGAAAAATTCCTGAAAACGACGATAGCCGAATATTGCGCCTCGGGTCCGAAAATTACCTACGAAGAGGTTGACCTGAAGCATATTCCGCCAAGACCGAGAGTATATAATGTGGAAAAGAAATCAGGCAAAACCGGAGGAGGAAACTGAAATGGGCGACAAACAAATACGCCTGAAGATAAAGCGCCAGGAAAAAGCCGGAGCCAAACCCTATTGGGAAGAGTTTGTCGTTCCATATACTCCTGGACATAACATAATTTCCGTATTGATGGAGATTCAGAGAAATCCAGTGAACGCCAAGGGCGAGAAAACCACCCCGGTAGTTTGGGAATGCAACTGCCTGGAGGAGATCTGCGGCGCGTGTACCATGCTTATAAACGGGCAGGTCAGGCAGGCTTGCTCCGCGCTGGTGGACACCATAGGAACTGACATAACCCTGGAGCCCATGTCCAAGTTCCCCACAGTCCGTGATTTGCATGTGGATCGGCAGGCAATGTTCGAAGCGTTGAAAAAAGTAACTGCCTGGATACCTGTCGACGGGACGTACGATATGGGTGAGGGCCCGCGCATGGCGCCAAAGGACCAGGAGGAGGGATACAGGCTTGCCAAGTGCATGACGTGCGGATGCTGCATGGAGGCCTGCCCACAGTTCAACAACCATTCCACTTTCCTGGGACCTTCTCCTATTGCCCAGGTACGGCTTTTCAACTTGCATCCGACCGGCGCAATGCACCGTAACGAGCGGCTTGAGACATTAATGGGCGAGGGCGGCATTGCTCAGTGCGGAAATGCCCAGAACTGTGTGAGAATGTGCCCGAAAGAAGTACCCATCACCAAGACCCTGGCAGAGTTGAACAAGGATGTGAATCGTTACGGAATACTGGGACTGCTGAAAAAATAAGGAGAGGGGAACGTTCCGCTCCCCATTGTTTCCACCTGAATCCGTGACGCATTCGCGCCTTAACGGGCGGGTAATGCCTCTTGCTTTTGCATTACAGGCAGTTCAGGCCACCCGCCGATGTTCACTTAGCGTAACGGGCATGAAACGAAGTCAGCGACATTGGGCCCCGGCATACCGCCCGCAAGGCGGTCAGGCGTCACGGATCCAGGTTCCATTTATCGTGCCATCGGAACCGTCGAACAGACACAGGGGGCATATACCGTGGACCTGCTCTTAACCAGGCTTGAATTTATTCTTCGCCTCCACTCCGATCAGTGCGCAGATCATATAATGGAGCGTCTGAAAAGGACGTTCCGTGAATCATTCCGTGAAAAGACGTGCAGACATGGCGGCAATTGCGAATATTGCGAAAGTGCATCCATTTGCCCATTCATGCTGGTTTTCGGACAGACCCTGGCGCTCGATCCTGACGCTTTGAGAAGACACCAGAAGCCCCCTTTCCCTTTTGTTTTTGAACTGCGACAGGACCCCGCACGAATGAAAAGTGAAGACTCATTCAAGCTCGGTCTGGTTCTGGCTGGTTCAGCGATCAATCATGTTCAGGAGATCTGCACGGCTCTCATGGATGTATTCCGGTTTTCCCCTGATCTTTCTCTTGTCGGAATCGACTCTGTTGACTGCTCAGGCTTTTCCAACCCGGTTCTGACCGGAAACAGCTACATTTCATTCGACAGGCTTGCAACAATGTCGGTGGAAGACATACTTGCCGTCTCAGTTCTTTCTCCAGATCACGTCAACCTGAACTTCCTGACACCATTGTGCATCGTGCAGGACGGTACGGCTATCAGGGAATTCTCCTTTTCGAAATTCATCACGTCCCTGCTCAGAAGGATATCGTCACTCGCTTACTATTATGGCGGAAGTGTTCCGGGACTGGATTACAAGCGTCTATCCGCCTTGAGTAAAGAAATGAGAGTCTTTGACAGCAACATCAGTTATTTTGGCAGGACGGGATGGAAGAAGGAAGGATTGCTCGGATCATGCCTTGTGACCGGCGATCTGTCTGAATTCCACCCGCTGCTGCTTCTGGGGGAATACCTTCATTGCGGCAAGGGGGCGGCTTACGGTATGGGGAGTTATGTAATCGTTCGTGATAATCTGTCGACTCATGACTCACTGAACGAAGTTTGATCCTACTGAATGTTCAATTCGCGTTTTTTCCGGACAATCAATTCCCTGAAAGCATCTTCAAGATATGTCGTGTCCTTGCGTACATCCTCTGGAACACGCTGGGCATAGAGTGCGCGTGCTTCCTTTATTTCGTGCGACAGAAGCTTGGCAAACGTATTGTTCCTGACTCCTTCATCCACTGCCGGGCCGTTGTATAACGCAATATCAGCTACAATGAGACGCGCCAGGCGTTTGGCCTTGTCGTGAATCGGTGTTTCACGGGGCGGCGCCTTGACCGCGGCAGCCTTGGCTTGGCCGTTTCCAGTTGCCGGTGCTGTCTGCCGGGCCATTGATGCGGACAAACGCTCGGCAAACTGCGTAAGCCTTTGACTTTGCATGGATTCATGCTCGTTGAGCTTTGTGCTGATAGAATCCCTGAAATTATCCAGTGTTGTTTTCAATTCATCACGAAGCTGGGTAATTTTGAGGTCATTGAGCTGGCTGTCTTTATCGCCTATCCGGTGGAATTCTTCCTCAAGGCTTGAAATCCTCTGACCGAGCGCAGCCATGAACTGATCAGTTTCTTCGCGGTGCTTCCTGGCTTGACGAGTCTGAATATTGATTACAAGAAACACTATGGCCACTGCAACAACTGTTACGATATATGGCAGGTAAGTTATCACGGCACGATTTCCTTTCAGGATTGATAACTGCATAAGAAATTTGTTTTCGGCAGTGAAGCATGATTCTCGATGGTAACGAAGCGGGTTGTTTCATGGCTGAACGAAAAAGAGACGACACCATTCTTCAAAAATAGATACTTTGTGTTTGCCGTGCCTGAGAAGAGAATCGGATATTTCGCCAACTGACTTTTCTACAGAGATGCTGCCGGGATTTTTCGAATAAAAAAGATCTGCGAAACAAATTATCTTTTCCAGGAGGCTGATCGGAACCATTTCCCTCTTTGGAAGCGGCAACTGTTGCTGCACGATATCCTTGATCCCGATACCCACGCCGATATGGCGTTCACAAACCAGGGCATGCGCAATCATGCCTTCGGATTCAAGGATTTCCCTGCCGAGAATGCCGTGGCAGATATAAGGCGCTTCTCCGTGGCAGCCGATACGTGGGACGCGTGTTCTGCAAACTCCGATGTCATGGAGGAGAGCTGCTTCTTCTATGAGACGAAGGTCGAGGTAAGGATTGGATATGGCTTGAGCCAGGGTAACGGCTTTCCTGGCCACCAGGCGGCTGTGTTCAAGCACTATTTCAAAAGCATCACTGTCCTGTGCGAAATGCTTCCTCAAAAGTGAAATTGCATCCATTGCTTATCCTCACCTATAATAGGGCGTATTATTATACTGTCAACCGGCAAGTGTCAACTTTCATTCGCATAAGGAGGATGCTTTCTGGTCGTGATGCCATGCTTCAGCAATGGATTGAAACTGGAGAAAAAATTTGCTTGCCGGATCTCCCCGGCGCAATTTCATGTCACATCGGGAGGAAGTTTCCGTTGGAAATCAATGAATCAGATATCAGGATAGAATACTTCAGGGGGCACGGGCCTGGCGGACAGCACAGGAATGTTACGGATTCCGCCGTGAGAATACGCCATGTTCCAACGGGGATTGTGGTCCAGGCAAGTGAAAGGCGATCCCAGTCGCAAAATCGTACCCTTGCCATGGAGCGGCTGCGACAGGCACTGATGAAAAGAAGCCGTGTTGCCAGGAAGAGGATACCTTCTCCCGTTCCACACCGGGAAAAGGAAAAGCGAATTGCTGAGAAGCATAGAGACGCTGCAAAAAAGAAGCTTCGTGATGTCCGCAATGCAGAATGAGGAATTTTCGGGTAAAAGTGTCGGGCAAAAGCGGCTGCCCGGGCTCTTTTCTTGACCTTCCCGGATATTATGGTCTATTCTTTAAAATCCAGATGCAATTCAAAAGCAGAGATCTCCTGAGACAATCTTGGAAACAGATATTTTCAGATAGGAATTCAGGAAATCCTAGAGGGACGAAATTTCCGTAGTAAGTGGAGCGTCATGAAAAGACCGGGATGGGATCAATATTTCATGGAAATCACCAGTATCGTTGCACGCAGGTCCACCTGTCTGAGAAGGCAGGTGGGAGCATTGCTGGTCAAGGACAGGAATATACTGGCTTCCGGCTATAACGGCGCTCCTTCCGGCATCGTCCATTGTCTTGATGTCGGTTGCCTGAGGGAGCGGCTCGCCGTTCAGCCAGGTGAACGCCATGAATTGTGCCGCGGGCTTCATGCGGAGCAGAATGCCATAATTCAGGCAGCGAAACACGGTACGAACATCAACGGCTCAACTTTATACTGTACTACCCTGCCATGTGGAATATGCACTAAAATGCTGATCAATGCCGGAATTATGCGTATTGTCTACGAAGAAGGGTACCCAGACCCGCTTGCCGGCGAGATGGTTGATGAGGCTGGCATAGAGGTTGTCAAGACGACTTATGAACCACAGGACGAAGTGGAGGAAACATGAGGTGCCCTTTCTGTCTAAATCCCAACAGCAAGGTTGTGGATTCACGGCCTGACAAGGACGGGTCGTCCATCCGCAGGCGCAGAGAATGCGAGGTTTGCGGAAAACGTTTCACGTCGCATGAAAGGGTCGAGGAAATCCTGCCGATGGTGCTTAAAAAAGACGGGCGACGCGAGCCTTTCGATCGTTTGAAGCTCATTGCCGGAATAAAGAAAGCCTGCGAGAAGCGCCCCGTTTCAGTGGAGACCATTGAAAAACTGGTTGAACGGCTTGAAACCAGGCTTCAGGAGGGTCAGGAGAGGGAAGTGCCCACAACCACCATCGGAGAACTGGTAATGGCGGAACTGCACGAGATTGATGAGGTTGCCTATGTCCGGTTTGCATCGGTTTACAGATCGTTCAAGGATATAAATGAATTCATGGAGGAACTGCAGGATCTGCTCAAAAGTTCGCGCTCCTGATTCAATCCCGTCCCGCACCGGAGGCAACACTTAAACATGGTTGAAATAAACATGCGAATGATGAGACGCGCACTCCGACTAGCCCGCCGTGGTGTGGGCAGGACCTCTCCCAATCCTGCCGTCGGCTGCGTAATCGTCAAAGATGGCCAAATAGTAGGCGAAGGCTGGCATAGGAAGGCGGGGACCGCTCATGCTGAAGTGCACGCTCTTGCACAGGCAGGTGACCTTGCGCGCGGAGCGGAAGTTTATGTGACACTCGAGCCGTGCTCACATTACGGCAGGACGCCGCCTTGTGCTGATGCTCTCATTGAGTCGAAGGTTTCTCGCGTGTTGATCGGAATGAGCGATCCCAATCCGCTTGTCTCGGGAAAGGGTATCGAGAAGCTTCGATCCGCCGGAATAAACGTCCAGTGCGGCATTATGAAACGGGAATGCATTCGCTTGAATGAACCATTCATAAAGCATGTGACCAGCGGTATGCCATTCGTAACCCTGAAAAGCGCTATGACGCTGGACGGAAAAACTGCCACATCAATTGGTGAGTCGAAATGGATAACAAACGAGATGTCGAGGAGATACGTTCATAAACTTAGAGCAATGGTCGATGCTGTGATGGTGGGAGTGGGAACTGTTCTTGCCGATAATCCACAACTGAATTGCAGATTGCCGGGCAGGGCAAAAGATCCTTTGCGGATAGTCGTCGACAGCAGGCTGAGGACCCCCCCGGATTCGAGAGTTTTGAGCCGCGATCTGTCGGGAAACACGATAATCGCAACCATAGAGAAAGATCCGGCCAGGCTTTCCGGACTCGAGAAGATTGGCGCCAAAGTTCTGGCCTGCGCTGAGAAGGACGGAAAGGTTGATCTGAAAGACATGTTGAAAAGGCTTGGTTCCTGCGGAATACAATCAATCCTGCTTGAGGGCGGAAGATCTCTCGCATCGACAGCGCTTCATGAAGGCTTGATTGACAAATTTCTCCTTTTCTACGCGCCGAAAGTGCTGGGTGGAGAAGACGGTTTCGGACTCTTTTCAGGGAAAGGCGTAGAAAAAATGGAATGTGCGGTAACATTGAAAAACATCGCTGTAAGGCGTTTCGGAGAGGATATAATGGTCGAAGCCTACCCGGAGAAATCATGTTTACCGGTCTTATAGAAGACATCGGCAAAGTCGTGCGGCTGGAACGGACGGGATCGCGGGCACGACTGGTTGCATCATGCGTGCTTCCTCTCGAAGAGATAAGCATTGGCGACTCCGTGGCAGTAAACGGCGCATGTCTTACAGTAGTGGAAAAGGGTACGGGAAGCATTTCTTTCGACGTGTCTCCGGAAACGGTAATCCGGACCACTCTGGGCGGACTTCGCCCTGGAGCGAGCGTGAACCTGGAACGGGCGCTCCGCCTGGGCGACAGATTGGGAGGACATCTGGTCAGCGGGCATGTGGACTGCATCGCAGTCATTTCAGGTTCACGGGAGGATTCCTCCAACCGAATCATCACCTTCCGTATTCCGGAAAAATATTCACGCTACCTAATCGAAAAGGGCTCGGTTACCATTGATGGCGTAAGCCTTACCGTAAACGAAATTGAAGGAGATGTCTTCTCGGTTAACATTATCCCTCACACAGCACAACAGACCACACTCCATCTGAAACGGAAAGGTGACGAGGTCAACATAGAAACCGATCTGATAGGTAAATACATAGAACGGCTTCTCGGCACGGCAAAGGAAAAAGCCCCGAACGGAGTTTCAATGGAACTTCTTGCGAAAAACGGCTTTTTGTGAGATATAGAACATTTGCGATAAATCCTACACGCGAGGACCAGAAAAATCATGCCGGTTGCAACTATAGAAACAGCATTGGAAGAAATCAGGCAGGGCAGGATGATCATTCTCGTTGATGACGAAGACCGGGAAAACGAGGGTGATCTGACCATGGCAGCGGAGATGGTGACTCCGGAAGCCATAAATTTCATGGCCAAATACGGTCGTGGCCTCATCTGTCTTGCCATGACCGCTGACAAGTGCGACCAGCTCAGATTGCCGCCGATGGTTCATAACAATACATCGGCTTTCAGCACTGCCTTTACTGTTTCAATAGAAGCAAAGAAAGGTGTTACCACCGGAATTTCAGCGGCGGACAGAGCCCATACCATCCTGACTGCCGTAGATGATAATACTCTTCCGGAAGACCTTGCCCGCCCCGGGCATGTTTTCCCTTTGCGCGCGCGGGCAGGCGGGGTCCTGGTCCGCACCGGGCAGACCGAAGGGTCGGTTGATCTTGCCCGCCTCGCCGGTATGAAACCGTCTGGTGTCATCTGTGAAATCATGAACGATGACGGAACAATGGCCCGCATGCCGCAACTGAAGAAATTTGCCAAGGAACACGGCCTGAAAATCTGTACCGTGGCCGACCTGATTGCCTACAGGATGAAGCATGAAACACTAGTCAAGAAAGCCGCCGAGGTGACGCTGCCAACGAAATTCGGCGATTTCAAGGCAATTGTTTTTGACAATGCCGTGGACCATCTGGAACATCTGGCACTGGTCAAAGGCGACATCAAGGGAGACGATCACTTGCTTGTCAGGGTACATTCTGAATGTCTGACCGGCGATGTTTTCGGGAGCTGCCGCTGTGACTGCGGCGACCAGCTCCAGCGCGCCATGGAGATGATCGAATCGGAGGGGAAGGGCATCATCCTTTACATGCGCCAGGAAGGCCGGGGCATAGGGTTGACCAATAAACTGCGCGCATACGCACTGCAGGACCAGGGGAAAGATACGGTGGAAGCCAATATCGAGCTTGGTTTCAAGGATGATCTGCGGGATTACGGAATCGGTGCCCAGATCCTCGTGCTGCTGGGTGCGAAAAAGATCCGTCTGATGACCAACAACCCTAAGAAAATGGTCGGACTTGAGGGATACGGTATCGACATAATAGAAAGGGTACCGCTCGAAATCGAAGCCACCGTGTGCAATATGAGATATCTCCAGACCAAGAGAGAGAAGATGGGGCATTTGCTGGAGAATGTCTGAGCAGCATGAACCGAATTGACATGGTGCGGCCGGCGTTTCATGCACGGTCATGGCCAAACCAGGATATTTTACCGGAGAGGGTGACATGCCTAACTACATAGAAGGAAATCTTGAAGCAGCCGGACTTTCATTCGGCATACTTGTCAGCCGTTTCAACAGTTTCATAAGCGAGCGGCTTCTGGAGGGAGCGCTTGACGCCCTGATACGCCATGGTGCGGATGATGGAAAGATTGATGTGGCCCGCGTACCCGGTGCGTTTGAAATACCCCTTGCCGCCAGAAAAATGGCTTTATCAGGCAAATATGACGCTGTTATCTGCCTGGGAGCGGTAATCAGGGGGGCAACTCCCCACTTCGACTATGTTGCAGCTGAAGTGTCCAAAGGGGTAGCCCATGTTTCGCTGGACAGTGGGGTACCGGTCATATTCGGTGTTCTGACAACCGACAGCATCGAACAGGCAATCGAACGCGCCGGCACCAAGGCAGGCAACAAAGGATTTGATGCAGCCATGTCTGCAATTGAGATTTCCAACCTTATCAAAAGGCTGGCATAGAAGTGGGCGCCAGGAGACTGGGCCGGGAACTGGCTCTGCAGATGCTGTACGCCCTGGATATGAACCCCTGGGAAGAGCACCCGTCAATCCCAAGGGAGTCAGATGCGACGACAAGATCCTATGAATCCCTTGACTTTGCTGAAGAACTGGTCAAAGGCGTGAGGGAAAAGCGTGAAGAGATAGACTCGAAGATTGCCGGCAAATCGAAAAACTGGTCGATTGCGCGCATGTCCCGCGTCGATTTGAACATTCTGCGGCTGGCCATATTCGAACTGCTGTTTCGCGCAGACATACCGAGGAATGTTACCATCAACGAAGCAGTTGAAATAGCGAAAAAATTCGGAACCGAAGATTCACCGGCATTTGTAAACGGCATCCTTGATGAAGTTGCGGTCGGTCTGGATGGCGAGTAAAGTTCTGAGACGGTTTCTGGAGAATGATCGTTAACATGTCATTATAATGCGAGGTGTTATGAAAGAGGTTGGGATAGGGCTTCTCGGTTTCGGTACGATAGGTACCGGAGTGGTAAAACTTCTGAACAAAAATGCCTCCTTGATCGAGGAAAAAGTCGGTGCAACCCTGAGGTTGAGGAAAATTGCCGACCTTGACATTGAAACTGACCGCGGAGTCGAGGTTCCGCCAGGCGTCCTGACCAAGAACGCTGACGAGGTCCTTAATGACCCGAAGATATCCGTAGTCATCGAACTGATCGGAGGATATAAAACCGCCAAAGAATTCATACTAAGGGCCATAGAAAACGGTAAGCATATTGTTACCGCCAACAAAGCGCTACTGGCTGTCCATGGAGAGGAAATCTATGCCGCGGCAGCCCGCAAGAGAATAGAGGTGCGGTACGAAGCTGCTGTTGGTGGCGGAATACCTGTTTTGTCAGCCATCAAGGGGAACATGGCCGCTAATAATTTCGGTACCGTTCTCGGTATACTGAACGGGACATGCAATTATATCCTAACCAGGATGACCAAGGAGGGGGCAGATTTCGCGGAGGTCCTGAAGAACGCCCAGGAACTTGGATACGCCGAGGCCGATCCCACCTTCGATATAGAAGGTACCGATACGGCCCACAAAATTGCCCTCCTTGTTTCGCTCTGTTTCGGCACCAGGGTTGTCTTTGAAAATATTTACACTGAGGGAATCAGTTCCATATCGTCTATCGACATCAATTTCGCCAAGGAGTTCGGTTTCAAGATCAAGCTGCTGGCAATCGGCAAGCTGGACGGTGACAGGGTCGAGGCAAGAGTCCACCCCACGATGATTCCACTTGACGACCCGATGGCCGACGTTGACGGTGTTTTCAACGCCATAAGGCTGACAGGTGATTTTGTGGACACGGTCATGTTTTACGGGCGCGGGGCAGGCATGGATCCGACAGCCAGTGCGATTGTCGGCGACGTGATGGCCATAGCGCGTAATCTCAAGGCAGGAATAGGGAGGAGGACTGCACCTCTCGGATTCCTCGACAACCAGCTGAAAAATCTCCCGTTGAAACCGATGGAAGAGATAATAAGCAAATATTACCTTCGATTCAGCGCGCTGGACAAACCTGGTGTGCTCGGAAAGATCGCGGGAGTGCTGGGCGGCAACAACATCAGCATCGAATCCATGATACAGTCGTCCAGAATTGCAGGGGAGACGGTACCTATCGTCATCATGACCCACAGTGCCCTTGAAGGGGACATTCGCCGCGCATTGTTGGAAATAGACGGTTTTGACTTTATCAAGGAAAAGAGCAAATTGATAAGGATAGAGGACGCGCTCCTTTAGTTTGACGAGGACGGTTTCATATTCTCCTTTTCACTGCCGGAAGGCTGGATGTAACGGAGGATTCTGAAGTGTTTTATGTAACAGAAAAACTGAGGTTTTGCACTGTAATATCAGCAGTTTTATTATTGTTGCTCCCTGGTTGCATGCCCAAGGAAGTTACCACTCCGGTTGTTCAGAAGCCCGCGCGTGTGGCCTTGGTGCTCGGCGCTGGAGCGGCGAAGGGCTTTGCCCATGTTGGTGTGATAAAGGTTCTCGAGGCAAACCGCATACCTGTGCACATGATCGTCGGCACCAGCGCTGGTAGTTTTGTCGGAAGCCTTTATGCCTATGGCTTCAACGCATTCCAGCTGCAGAAAATTTCATTTGGCCTGGAACAGTCTGATGTTGCTGACCTTACCATACCTGACAATGGATTCATCAAAGGTGAGAAATTGGAGGGTTACGTAAACCGGATGTTGCGCAATACACCCATGGAGAAGCTCAGGATACCTTTTTATGCTGTTGCGACCGACATCCAGAGCGGCAGGGAGATGGTCTTCGGTTCTGGAAATACGGGATCAGCGGTCAGGGCCAGCTGTTCCGTACCCGGTGTGTTTGTCCCGGCTGTCATAGGCGGAAGAATGTACGTCGACGGTGGGGTGGTGAGCCCTGTTGCGGTTGATGTCGCCCGTCGAATGGGAGCTGACATCGTCATTGCCGTAGACATTTCCGGGAATGGCGAATCTCCCAGGCCTATGGGAACCCTGAGCACGATCCTGCAATCTATCGGCATCATGTATGGCAAGATTTCGGCACAACAGCTGCAGCGTGCCGATGTTGTTGTGAGGCCGAAGGTAGGAAGCATAGGCTCGGCCGACTTCTCGAGGCGTCACGATGCCGTACTTGAGGGTGAAAGGGCTGCAACTGAAGCATTGCCTGCCATTAAAGCTGCCATAGCGCGTGGCAGGTCTGATGAAAGACGTTTTTAGCTGACAAGGAAATTTCGACTTCATGAATTCCATATGCCTTAAGGCTCCCGCAAAAGTCAACTATCTGCTCGATGTGATACGCAAGCGGCCTGACAATTATCATGATCTGAGAATGATAATGCAGCGCATCGCGATATACGATGAGATTGTACTATCTCTTTCCGATATGCCTGGAATTCGCGTCATTTGCGGGAAAGACGGTGTTCCTGACGGCCTGGGAAACATAGCCTGGAAAGCTGCCGACACGCTTCTGCAACGTATCGTCAACAAGCCCGGAATCGATATTAGCATTACAAAGAACATTCCTGTCGCGGCAGGCCTGGGCGGTGGCAGCAGTGATGCAGCCTCTGTTCTCATGGGCCTGAACGACCTGCTGAAAATTGGGTTGAATGATCGAGAGTTGATGGACCTGGGACTCAACCTGGGCGCTGATGTTCCGTTTTTCATCTTCAAGAAAACTGCCTTGGCTGAAGGAATCGGCGAACTCCTCACGCCTGTCGAAGGCCTGCCGTCAGTCTGGCTGGTCCTTGTCAACCCGAATATTCACGTTTCAACTGCCTGGGTGTATAAAAGTTTAAAATTGACCAAGGAAAAAGATCTGGATAAACTGCCGAAGTTTAGCAATAGAATAGAGGATATTTGCAGCCTGTTGTCCAATGATCTGGAAAATGTAACCATCGGCAGTTATCCGCTGATTAAGGATATCAAGAGACTCCTGCTGGAAAAAGGCGCCAGGGGGGCGTTGATGTCCGGAAGTGGCCCGACCGTTTTCGGTGTTTTCGAGTCGGAGGAGAAGGCCCGTCACTGCCATTCGGAATTTGCCGGCAACACCGAATGGTATACCGCAGTTACGCATACAATTTAAGTTTCCATCCGGAAAGGGTGCTTTTGATTCGGCCGTTGGCCTCACCCTGACGGGCAGCCCTTGCTGTCCAATCCGGTGAAACGTGATTGTCCGTCCTCGCTGTGTTAATCTGCGTGATTGTTTGTTCGACATAACCGGAAGAAACCAATACACGTTCCATTGTATCCATGCGCTTTGCGTAGTGATATGCGACGGTATCAGCTGCAATTCCCATAGCTGTACCTGTCCAGAAATGTGGCACATTTGAGTCGTCCATCGCAAATGATGATGTGGCAAACAGCAGCACCGACAAGATAATCACCTTTCGCATACCCACTCCTTTCCACGGTAAAGCGTCTTTCCCACACCGTTACGTGAAGTTTATCAATAAATGAAATACTATTAATGTTGCCCGGTCTGCAGCGACACGTACCCTGGCTGAGCATCCCGCTCCCGTCCCTCTTGAATGCATCTCCTGACATGATGTCGTGGAGACGCCATGCGCGGCCGTCCAGGTCGTCCCACGGCACGCTGATCAGCTCCTGCGAACAGTGCGGAAACAGGTTTACGACCACGAGGCAACGGTTTTCCCCCGTTCTCCAGCACCAAGCCACCAGGTTCCGGCAGCTTTGGTTGTCGGGCCAGTCGCCGCTCTCGCAGAGGCGTCCGTCACCGCTTCTCAAGTCCAGCCTGGCAACTGCGTCCAGAAGGGCATGGTGGAATGCTTGCAGATCACCGTTAATAGCGCGGCCAAGTGGGCATGGTCATCCTCCGTATAGATAATTACCCTGATTCCAGCTTCCCGCGGACGAAGCTCGAAGCCTTGCCGGCCTCAAGCGATTTTTTCGGATCGAGCAATCCGAAGAGCTGGATCAGCTTCGCCACCAATCCTGTCCATCCCGTCTGGTGGCTCGCGCCCAGCCCCGCACCGTTATCCCCGTGGAAGTACTCATAGAAGAGGATGTAGTCGCGCCAGTACGGGTCGGCCTGGAATTTTTCCGTTCCCCCGTACACGGGCCGCCTGCCGTGCTCATCCCGCAGGAAGATGCGGGTAAGTCGATCCGAGATTTCTTTGGCCACCTCGAAGAGGTTCATCAGCTTGCCTGAACCGGTCGGGCATTCGACTTTGAAGTTGTCGCCGTAGTACAGGTAGAAGTTCAGGAGCGACCGGATGATGAGGGCATTGACCGGCATCCAGATGGGGCCGCGCCAGTTGGAATTGCCGCCGAACATGCCGGTGTTCGATTCGGCCGGCAGGTAGTCCACGCGGTACTCCTGGCCGCCCGCATGGAAGACATAAGGGTTCCGTTCGTGGAACCTGGAGAGGGAGCGGATGCCATAGGGGCTCAGGAACTCGTCCTCGTCGAGCATCTTGGAGAGAATCCGGCGCAGACGTTCCGGGTTGATAAGGGCAAAGATGCCCCGCTCGGCTACCCCGAAATGGCCCGGACCAGTGGGATGGACGGAATCCAGGAGCTCGGGCATCTGACGCATGCGTTTCTGGATCGCTGCCGCTGCCTGCGGAACGCATTCGCGCTGGCACTTCTCAATTACCGTCGTGGCGCACAGGGGGAGGAGCCCCACCATGGAGCGCACCTTGAGCCGCGTGGCGCTGCCGTCGGGGAGACGCAGCAGGTCGTAGTAGAAGCCGTCTTCCTCGTCCCACATGCCGTCCTGGCAGGGTTTGTTCATGGCCGCGGCGATATAGGCGAAGTGTTCGACGAACTTGAAGACCATTTCCTCGTAGTTGGGGTCATGGGCAGCCAGTTCGACGGCGAGCTCCAGCATGTTCTGCGTGAACAGGGCCATCCACGCCGTGCCGTCCGCCTGCTCCAGGTAGCCTCCCGTCGGCAGCGGGGCGCTCCGGTCGAAGACGCCGATGTTGTCGAGGCCTAGAAAACCGCCCTCGAAGACGTTCTTGCCGAACCGGTCCTTGCGGTTCACCCACCACGTGAAGTTCAGCATGAGCTTGTTGAAGGCACTCTTGAGGAATTCAACATCAGTCTCGCCCCGCAGCGCCTGTTCGGTGCGGTGCAGGAACAGGGTCGCAAAGGCGTGGACCGGGGGGTTCACGTCGCTGAAGTTCCATTCGTAGGCGGGGATCTGGCCGCTCGGGTGCAGGTAGCGCCAGCGGAGCATCAGTTTCAGCTGGTCCTTGGCGAAGTCGGGGTCCACGATACCTATGGGCAGCGTGTGGAAGGCGAGGTCCCAGGCAGCGTACCAGGGGTACTCCCACTTGTCGGGCATCGAGATGATGTCGTCGTTCACCATGTGGAACCATTCCCCGTTCCGGAATGCGCGGTGGCCGTGATGGAGGGGGTGTGCGTTGTGTTCTTCCAGCCATGCATCGCCGTCCCAGTAATAGTACTGCTTGGACCAGAGCATGCCGGCAATGGCCTGGCGCATGACGTTGGCCTCATCTTCGCTCACGGAAGCTGGCGTCACGGACCGGTAGAATTCGTCGGCCTCACGGAGTCTCGCCGCAAAGATGTCATCAAAACCCTTCGCAAAGGATTTGTCCTTCCCTTGCGGAGGTGAATCGGTGAGCCGCAAACGGATCACCGCCGACCTGCCGGACTTTACGTTTAGCTGGTAGTGCGCCGACATTTTGGTTCCCGTCTTTTCGGGATTCACCGCGCCCTGCTGCCCGTTCACCACATAATTGTTGATTCCGTCCTTGAGGTACGGGCCGATGTCCGGGTAGTCGAGGCCGAGCCTGGCATGATTGGTCGAGTTCTCGGTAAAGAGCAGCGGCGCATCGCCTTCGCAGTACATGTAGTACGCCCCCAGCACGGAATGCGTTGCCTCAACCGTACTCGTGCCCGCCGGTCCGTCGATCTGCTTGAGCACGGGTTTTTCGGAAGGCCTGGAAATCCACTCAGCCCAGTCGTTGCGGAACCACAGGGTCGGCAGCAGGTGCAGCACGGCCGCCTCCGGGCCCCGATTGACAGCTGTAATCTTTATCAGGATCTCCGCAGGTGCGGCCTTGGCGTATTCCACGAATACGTCGAAGTAGCGGTCCTCCGTGAAGACACCCGTGTCGAGGAGTTCGTACTCCATCTCCTCGCGGCTGCGCCGCCGGTTCGTCTCCACCAGGTCGGCGTAGGGAAAGGCTGCCTGGGGGTACTTGTAAAGATATTTCATGTAGGAGTGGGTCGGTGTGCTGTCGAGGTAGAAGTAATACTCCTTGACGTCCTCGCCGTGGTTAGCCTCGCTGTTCGTGAGCCCGAAAAGCCGCTCCTTCAGAATGACGTCCTTGCCGTTCCACAACGCCAGGGCAAAACAGATCCGCTGCTTGTCGTCGGATATCCCTCCCAGGCCGTCTTCGCCCCAACGATACGCCCGGGAACGGGCGTGGTCATGGGTGAAGAAATCCCATGCGTCGCCACCCTCGCTGTAGTCCTCCCGCACCGTCCCCCACTGCCGCTCGGAAAGATACGGCCCCCATTTCTTCCAGGGGACGTTCTTATCACGCGACTCTTCCAGACGCTGTTTTTCAGGATTCATCCCGGCTGGATCTGCCTTTTTCATGATATCGTTTCCTCCTGTCCGACTTTGCAGCGGAATTTCAATCCGGGTGTATCCTGGTGATCTTGGTCCCCTGCAGACCGAGTCCGGCCATGAGCCCCTTCTGGCTGAAGAAAAACGTATAGACACCTTTTCTTGCCGTGGTCGTGGTCAGCGCCTTCGCCATTCCCGCATCGACGACCACGATGCTTGGGCCGACGCCTATTTCCCATCCTCCGCTTTTGTTCAGGTAGCGGAGGTCCGAGTCGGACATGAAGAACAGTGCATAGCCGAATTTCTGGATGCCCGCCTGCAGACCGTACGATGCGGAAGCGGTGTTGTAGTAGCCGGCAGCCCTGCCATGTTTGCGCAGGGCCCCGTTGCCACCTGGACTCCGACGACGAATCCCGCCTTGACAATGCTCGGGAATACGAGGATGCCCTTGGCTTCGGAGGCGAGCAGCTTTGCAGCTCGCGAGGATGCGTAAAGTTCCTGCAGGGCCTTGTCCACGTCGCGGTCTATCTGGGCCTTGCTTGCTGCCGAAGCAGGGCATGGAAATGCGCCCAGGAGGGCAATGAGCCCCACTATGATCGCAGCTGACAACGAGCGAAAACTTGGTGACATGGCGTGCTCCTTTCTGAATCTGCTGACGGTGAATGTGTCAAAGCTCTCCGGCCGTGTATGAGAATATAATCCGATATTCATGCCAAGTATCCCCATAGGGTGCCTTTCGGCTCAATATGGCGTAATCATGATGATTATCAGGAAATGCGTTTGACAGTCGTGATTGGGCAGGGGGGCGATATATCGCCCGAGATGCGATATGTCGTCCGCACTGGGCTTCCGGGGTGACCGGGCGCCGGAAAAGCATGATGCGGCTGGCGTCAGGCCAGGGGCCGGTTCATGGATTGGAGATAATTACGACAGAAGTCAGTGAGACGGTGTCTCTTGACAGAGGGCGCCATTAGCGCCGCGGAAGGCTGCAGCCGTGTTATGACGCGCATGGGAAATCGCCAATTCCTCAATTCCTTCGAAGAGGGTTCTATAGAGCCGACAGTAAGGGTCCTTGGACCGGATATCGCCATGGACCGAGTAGGACCGCACGGGACATCCTCCGTGGCAGATGCCCAGATAGTCGCATTGGATGCAGTCCTCCCGCTGAATCAGGACCCCGGGCCTTTCCTGAAACATTCTGCGGGTATCGCTGTTCCGGAGCATGGATGAAAGGCCCGGGCCCTGGAAAATGTTCCCGAAACGGAATCCGGGATAGCTTGCCGCCCAGCAGTCGCACTGGGAGACATGGCCCAGCGGATCGATGCAGGCGAAGCCATTGGCGCAGTTGTCCTGCCAGATGCAGAGCAGGTCCTTGTGCCCAAGGACGAAATATTCCATAAGGCTGCTGAAGGGTCCTGCATGGACTCCCTTGGCGAAGCCCCTGTCGAGCCAGATCTTTGCCAGATCCAGGAGAAAACCGGCCAGGTGGTCCGAATCCAGTGGGTAGCCCTCCTTCACCTGGTTGGGCTGCCCACCGGGGAAGGGGGTGTTGACCTGGAACTCAGTAAACCCCAATTCATCGACAAAGCGGGAATAGAAGCGCTCCGCGCCCATTTCCAGGGTTTTTTCGTTTGGTATGGCGATGACGCTGACCTGGATGCCCGCTTGCCGCGCTTCCCGCACTTTTCGGATCCAGAGGGCCTCGTATTCTTCTGGTCCGCCACCCGTGAGCCTGCGGTGGAGATTGGGGAAATCCATGGAAGAGCCCACGCTGTTTGCGAACATCTCCGCTATGACCCTGTTCCATTTCCCGGAGTAACCGATCATGTTCGACTGGAGGTAATTGACGACCTCTTTCTTCCGGGATACGGCATTCTTGCGTATGATGACATCTGCCTGTTCGAACCACGCCGGCGGCAGCGTCATCACTTCGCCCCCCTGCCAGTAGATGGACAATCGCGCGATAGACTCCTGCTCCAGGAAGTCAATGACCTTTTCCATAAGGACCGCGAGTTGGTCGAGGGTGAGGTGCTGATCGGTTTTGTTCTCGAAACAGTATTCACAGTCGGCATTGCAGGCCAGGGTAGGGAGCAGGATCAGTGAAAAGTTGGTACCGGTCATATCGATTCCCCTTCCGAAGAAGGCAACGAGGCCATATCCGCCCGCAATTCCTCGGCCGCACTGCGCAGGGTTTGCATCAGCGCCTTCACGCCGCTGCAACGATACTCTCTGTGCGGCCACTTGAAGTATCCCATGCACTGCAAGAGGAACTCGCATCCTGCGCATTCGTCAGTTCCGGTGGCCAGCCCGCTCCGCAACTCTCTCAGGAACGCGAAAAACCCCTGTGTGGATTCCACCCCCGCCAGGCGACCGGGCAGTTTCTCCTCCCCTCGCTCGGTGATGAAGCGGTTCAGGGAAGGATCTTCCTCCTGGATGGCCCAGAGCGTAACCGGATCCCGGTGGTAGAATACCATCAACAGGCTGTGAAAAAACTCGACCGGCTCGGAAACCATTGTCTGGTGAAGATAGAAGCGGGCTATACACTGCATTTCATCCGCCAGCGCCTCGTCGGGCTGCCCACCCTCCACCTTGACCGCGAAGTTCAGGGCAACCGCCAGCTTCACCACGTTGCCGAATCCGGGAACGAGAGGGACGGAAACCCTGATGGGATGAACGGCAAGCAGGGGAGCGTAACGGTACAGGAGGGGAAGGTCCCGGCAGGGGTCGGAAACGACCAGGTCTACCGGTATGCCATGCCCCCATGCCATCAGGGCGCCAATTTCGCCATTCAGGGAAAGCAGCTTGATGAAGGAAATATTTCCGAGATCCAAGTCGGTGACGTTTTCCACGAGTTCCGCCGGATCAGGGGAGCGGACAATCGCCTTGCGCCCGCGAAAGGCGGCGACCAGCGAGGCCGGGATGTCGTAGGCAATTGTATTCGTCACGTTCGTTCTCCACCATCTGTTCCGGTAGATATGCGTTTCCCGGGGGAGCAACCGCTAATAGCGGTTGACCCAGGCGCCGCCGCGATTGGCCCATGCACTGCCCCGATTGGCCCATGCGCCGCCCCGGTTTGCCCAGGCGCCTCCGCCTCCGGCCCGGTTCGCCCAAGCGCCACCTCCGCCGGCCCGGTTCGCCCATGCGCCGCCGCCTATGGGACGGTTTGCCCAGGCGCCGCCGTACGACTCCTTTCCGCCCGCGAACAGCGCTGCTCCTCCGGCGGCGACTCCGACTACTATTTTTGACCATTTGCCAAGGCTGATAAGCAATTCCCTGCGACTGAACAACCCTCTTTTAGTGGTACCGACCTCTCCGGAATCCTTAGATTTCAACTCATCTTCCATGACTGACCTCCTGTTGGAAAGCCGCAGAAAAAGAACGAATACCTTCTTTGCGGTATGTTGATCTGTCCCTTTACGATGTTCTCATCAGGGCCGTTCAACCTCACTTCGGATGAGGTTCATTCGTAACGCCCAACCTTGAAAAGTGCAAGGCAAGGAAGCGCCATTTCCCTTTTTCCTGCTGCAGGGTTCCGGAAACGTTGAAAGCGACCTCTTTCGTCTCGCCCTTTACCTTGCCCTTGACGGTGTACTCAGCGGCAAACCAGGCCAGATCATGTCTGGAACCGGCTGAAACCCAATTGTAGGTGAATCCAGCTGATCCTTTTTCAAATTTGTTGAAGAACTGGGTGTATGCCCCCTCGATTCCTTCCCGCCCCCGATAGACCTCGCCGGGGCCGGTTCCCATCAGGAAGATTTGGTTTCCCGAGACGTAGGTCTTCATTATCCCCTTGATGTCCTGTGCGGCGAATGCCGCGTCATGCTGCTCCAGCAGAGCGGTAATCTGGCCCACCAACTTTGCGCCTTGATCCTCCATACGTTTCTCCTTTCATGTTCCTTGTTCACTCCGAAACCGGACCTGAGCGACTTTTCGACCATGGCGGCCAGGTCGTCAACCAGGACATTTCCGAGCCGGTGGTCCGTCCAGGCTGATGCCCACCATGAATCGGTGCCGTTTCCTGAAACGGCACCATTCGTCGTCCAGCAGGGTGCCGTTGGTCTGCGGGGAGCTGGTGATGGTCTTGCGGCCGGCGAAGGGGGTCTGCAGCTGGACAACACGCCTGAAAAAGTCCACTCCCAGGAGGGTCGGCTCGCCCCCCTGCCAGACAAACTCCACATCCGGGGCAGGCTGGGCATCTACATAGCTCCTGATGAAAGTCGAAAGGACCTCGTCCGGCATCCGGAAATTCTCGCCTGCGCCGTACAGCGCCTGCTTTTCGAGATAAAAGCAGTAGGCGCAATCCAGATTGCACACCGGCCCTATGGGTTTCGCGACCACGTGGATGCCGTGGGCGACATGGCCTGATCGATTGTTTTCCTGTCCGGCGTTCATGATAAATAAGTATACCTTCCGTCAATCCATTTGCCGGGCTTTGTGATAAAATCAAAAATTTCATCACTTCTTCCAGAATTCGGGGTAAATGAACGACACCCCGGCCGTAATCCCGTATTTCGGAGAAGGCCCATCCGTGGAGATGTTCCAGAACGGCTGCAAGGAACAGCTCACCTGTTGCCGGCCGATGCGAAATACGCGCCCCACGCCCAGGTCTATCGGCAGCGTCTGCCGGCCGGTCTTCCAATTGAAGAACAACTGGGGCTGCGACCGGATGAACCAGCCGTCACCCAGCTGATAGGTTATGAAAGGCTGGAGGATCATGACGTTCGCATCCTTCCGGTCGCCGTCGCCGGCAAATGAGACCGGATTCTGCAACAACAAGCCCACCAGCCACTTATCAGGCACGAAAGCGACCAACGCAGCCGGCCCGGCCTGCCATTTGCCCTGTCCGGTCAGGGTTTCGCTGGCTGTCGGAAACACGAACGTCGGACCGACTCCCCAGATGAACCTGCTCCCTGCGTGGAGAATGACTATGTCGAGGAACCTCAGGTCGCCGAGCCCGGTTATTTCGCCGGGAACAGTCACCGCCGCCGGAAGGGTCAGGAGTGAAAGCTGCGGGAAGGGGAGCATGCGATACTTGGGGAACGGCATGGTCACGGCCAGCGTGAAGGTGTTGCCGTAGCCGTCAAGTCCCTTGAATTCTGGCACATACGTATCCTGCAGCCGGATCTGCATGATGGACGATATGGGGGCGCTGGCCTGCTTGACGATATTCGGCTGGTCAGTGCCGACCGGTTTGCCCTCGTCGGCACGCGCGCCGCTCAGGCCTGCAAAGGCGTTGAGGAGCGCGGCTGCCATCATTATCCATACTGTATGAGCGCCCACCAGTGAGAACACCCCCAACCAGGATTGAGATCATCGGTCCTGAAAAAGTTCAACCTTTTATTGTTATTGTATTGGCGCGGCGAACCGATCGCACCGGCCATTAATGAACCTGTCCGTGCATCGTTGCCGGAAGTTCTGAACGTACCGGCTCTGCTTGCGCGGGCCCGGCAATGCGGACGCCCAGGTGTTCCAGGAGAATCCGCCGCACCTCCTCGATGGTGAAGGGGTGCCCCTGGCATGAGTGTTTGCTCCTGACGATGAACTCGGAATCCATTTCTTCCAGGTGGGCGCTGGTATATTTGACCACACCGTCGTCTCCCTCTGGCGGTGTGCTTTCATCCTTTATGGCGATAATCGAATGCCCGTGTATACCCGGTCCAAGGGGGATATCAGCCAAAGCCTTGAGCAACGGGTTGTCGAGAGACATGCCGTCAATACTGGTGGGGGTTTTTCCCTGCAGCTGTCTTTTTACGTCATCGGACAACAGCCCGCCGAAGTCGGTATAATAGGCATAAATTGCCCTTCTATCGAAATACCGCAATAAAGGTGTTTCGTTATTCGTGCCAAGTGGACAACTGGAGAAAAATATAACTAACATTTTGAAATTGAATGATATTTTGTGACCTTAAATTCCAGTAACAGGCCGATAAAGACGAAATATCGTCTATTGAATGATATTTCGTCCTTATCGGTTCGATTGCTTTTTGAGACTTGTTGCGCTTTTATTTGTTGTCATGCGTGCCGATGATTCCTTTCAGACCGATTTCCCGGTCCTCGACGATTTCCCTGGCCTTGCGGAACGTGCCCCAAGGAAAAAACTCCAGGCAGAGACTGGTCACGGCGGCGGCCGGAAGGTAGGACTTCTTGCCATCTTTCGGCAGCCGGAACCGGTTATAACGCTGCATTTTTTTTGTTGTAAGCCCAAAGTTGGTATGATATACGTAGTGCTTCTGTCGGCATGATCTGATTTGCTGGGTCATGCTGGATTTACAAAGAGGCTACCTGTTGGTGGGGCGTCGCCAAGCGGTAAGGCACCGGATTTTGATTCCGGCATTCCCAGGTTCGATTCCTGGCGCCCCAGCCACTTTGACTACTACATCGCTGCACAGGGATAATCGAGGATTTGATGGAAGATAAAATAAGAATTTTCTGTGGCAACTCCAATCCCGTTCTGGCTGTTAAAATCTGCGAAAAACTCGGAGTGCCGTTGGGGCAGGCCAAGGTAAAAACCTTCTCAGACGGTGAGATCCGGGTGGAAATTGGCGAGAATGTGCGCGGACGCGAAGTTTACGTTGTTCAGTCAACCTGTTCGCCGACCAATAACAATCTCATGGAACTCCTGATCATGATGGATGCGCTGAAAAGGGCATCCGCTGCAAAGATTACTACGGTGATACCCTATTACGGGTATGCGAGGCAGGATCGAAAGGTCGCGCCGCGCTCGCCAATTACCTCAAAGCTGGTTGCAGATCTGCTGACCGCTGCCGGCGCCGACAGGGTTGTCACCGTCGATCTGCATGCCGGTCAGATTCAGGGCTTCTTTGACATACCAGTGGATAATCTTTACGCGGCCTCTGTGATTCTTGAATATCTTAGAAACCACATAGTAAATGACAATACAGTGATCGTGTCCCCGGACGCAGGCGGGACCGAGAGGGCCAGGGCTTTTGCAAAGCGGCTCGGCTCCAGCCTTGCAATAATCGACAAGCGCCGTTCCGGCCCGAACATATCGGAAGTCATGAACCTGATCGGTGATGTACGAGACAAGGTTGCGATAATTGTCGATGACATGGTGGATACTGCCGGCACATTGACGCAAGCTGCTAAGGCCTTGCGCGATCACGGCGCTACGGCGATTTATGCTTGTGCGACGCATGGTGTCCTTTCAGGACCGGCAATTGAGCGTATTGAACAATCGGAAATCCAGGAAATGGTTATTACCGATACTATTCCGCTCAACGAAACAGCCGCAAAATCAAGAAAGATCAAAGTATTGTCCTTAGCCGGGCTTTTGGCGGAAGCCATCCGCAGAATTCATTGCAATGAATCGGTGAGTTCACTTTTCGCATAAAATATCGATGCATTGATGTTTTTCGAGCAAATAACAATCGGAGGTATTATGGAACAAAGAGTTCTGACGATAGAATCAAGAGTCGAACTGGGCAAGGGGCCCTGCAGAAGGCTGAGGGTAAACGGCCGTGTTCCGGCTGTCGTGTACGGTAAAGGCTTCGAACCAGTAACTGTCTCCGTCGACAGGAAAGAGCTGAATTCCGTCATTGCAGGCGAAGGTGGGATGAACCATTTGATCAGCCTCAAAGGTGAAGCCGGCTTGGACGGGCAATTGGTAATCGTCGCTGAAATGGTCCGTGATTGCCTCAAGGGTGAGCCGATTCACGTTGACCTGCACAAGGTAAACCTTGAGGAGAAGGTCAGGGTCAAGGTGCCGGTAAATCTTGTCGGGACTCCCATGGGGGTAAAAGAAGGCGGTATGTTGGATTTCCTCATGCACAGCATTGACCTGGAGTGCCTTGCATCGCAAATACCCGAGCACATTCAAGTCGATATCAGCGAACTGGCTATTGGAGGGTCCTTACACATCGCTGACGTCAAGGTTCCTGCCGGTATAAAGGTGCTTGACGACCGGAAGGCAACGGTCGTTAACATTCTTGGAAAAGCCAAGGAAGAGGAGGCTGCCGAAACTGTTGAAGAGGAGTAATCCTCTTTTCCATGACTGAGGCGCTACCAATGGCAGTAAAATTAGTCGTCGGTCTGGGAAATCCCGGCTCCAGATACCAATGGACCCGCCACAACGCGGGTTTCATGGTTTTGGACAGGCTCTCGGTCACGGCAGGTATTTCCATAGCCAAAAAAACATTTTCAGGGCTCTGCGGGGAAGGGCACTGGCAGGGCATTCGAATCATACTGCTGAAACCGCAGACATTCATGAATCTTTCCGGGAGGTCTGTCGCCGAGGCTGCAAGGTTTCACAAAATTGATCTGGACGATCTCATTGTTGTTCATGATGATCTGGACATTCCTTTCGGCAGGATAAAGATGAAGTCCGGCGGCGGCAACGGCGGGCATAATGGGCTGAAATCAATTACATCCAGTCTCGGGTCAGGCGAGTTCATCAGGTTGCGAATCGGAATTGGAAGGCCTGTGCGGGGCGATGCGGTTGATTATGTTTTGTCACCTTTTGAGAAGAATGAAATGAACGGTTTGCTGCCCGTGCTGGATGGGGCGGCGGATATGCTCGAAACCCTGTTTATTGAAGGTCTTCCAAAGGCCATGAGCATCTATAACAACAAAGATCTTTTGATTCCATGATCTTGATAACGTATTATTTGTTGACCGGCGATACGCCGTTCTCCTTGCTCCGGGAAAGTCCGGGGCTAAACAAACCGCGAGGAGGAATTAGTACATGAGGAAGTATGAGACGATCTATATCGTCCACCCTGACCTTGGTGACGAAGACATCAAGGCGCTTTCGGAGAAGGTCCAGGATGTAATAGCCGGTTTCAAAGGCGAATGTTACAGACTGGAAGACTGGGGAATGAGGAAACTTGCCTATCCGCTCAAGAAACAGGCGCGAGGTCGCTATTTCTACCTCAATTTCGAGGGAAACCCTGCATTGATAGCTGAGTTGGAGCGCCGTCTCCGACTTGATGACAAGGTTCTGAGATACCAGAGCGTCAAACTTGAGAAAGACGTTGTGATGCCGGCTGCGGCGGTTGAAAAGCCTGCCGCGGATGTATCGGCAGAGCCGATTGTTTCGGAAGCGGCCGAGTCGGAAACGACCGCACCCGCAGAATGACAGCACGGGAGGCAAACTGAAATGAGTGAAGAAAGAACACCCTCCAGGGGTAATGGACCTAGAAAAAAAAGAAATTTTCAACGCAGGAAAGTCTGTCGTTTCTGCGCGGACAAGCAGATTACCATTGATTACAAAGACCCCCGTACTTTGAGGTCATTTATCAGTGAACGCGGAAAGATCATTCCGAGAAGAATTTCAGGTAACTGCGCCAAACACCAGAGAGAGATTACCGAAGCCATCAAAAGGGCCAGGAATATTGCTCTGCTGCCTATAGCCGCCGGACACGTCATGCCCTGACGGAAAGGCAGAAGATGTTCTTGAGAGGACGGGAAGCTGTTGCCGGCGTAATCGCAGGTACATTGATTACGCTGGCGCTTTGCTTCTCTTACGTAGTATTCCCTATCGCCGGAGCGTTGGCTGTATTCCTGGTTCCTTTTCCAGGTATATATTTCACGCTCGTATCAGGGAGAAAAACAGGCTATTGCATTATTGCCGCAGTAATGTCGGTCCTGGCATACCAGGATCAGCAGTTTTTCTTTTCATATCTGTTCCAATGGCTCCCTTTGACACTTCTAGTGCCGGAACTGATCTTGCGAGGATGCGGATTTGCCCGGGCAATCTTCATTGCAGTCGGCGTCCAGATGCTTTTGGTCTCTGTGCTTAGCTGCTTCATGCCCGGCGCTTCCGCGGATGCAGAGATCGGGAGAATCGTTGACCTTACCCTTGCCCCTATGGGGGGTAAGATCGATAAACAAACAATTCTCCTTACAAAGGATTTTCTGAAAAAGATCTATCCTTCATGTCTGGTGATCAATTCGGGAGTAGTAGTATTATGCAATATGCTTCTGCTGCGTCGGTTCAAGAAAACCAGGGAGATACTGTCATACACTTCCAGTTTTTTGCATTACAGGAATCATGACTGCTTGATCTGGCTGTTGATTGGATCAGGTTTTGCACTGCTGATCGAAAATCATGCTGTCGAAAGTATAGCGCTGAACTTTCTTATCCTTGCGCTATTCTTGTATCTGGTGCAAGGGCTGGCTGTCACGGCATACTTTTTCAGCAAATCGTCTGTGCCACGCTTCCTGCAGCCGCTTTTTTATCTGTTTTTGTTTGTTCAGCCATTACTGGCGGTTGCGGTAACTGCATGTGGGTTGTTCGATCTTTGGGTCGATTTCAGGAAACCAAAAAAACAAGAAAACCTGTAGTATCAGGCTAGGAAGGAGAAAAGATGAAAGTAATACTTAAAGAAAATATCGAAACTTTGGGACATATCGGAGACATTGTCAAGGTAGCCCCGGGGTATGCAAGGAACTATCTGCTTCCAAAAGGATTTGCAATCGAAGCTACCACAAAGAATGCAAAGGCATTGGAGCATGCGAAACGCCAGATGGAATATAAGAAAAACAAGGTTCTCGAACAGGCGAAAAATCTTTCCGAACGTATTGCCGCCACTCCGCTGAAGCTTCAGCATCAGGCGGGTGAAGGTGATAAACTGTTCGGATCCGTCACTAATATGGACCTTGCGGAAAATCTGCAAAAGCTTGGGCTCGATATTGACCGCAAGCGGATCATGCTGGCGGAACCTATCAAACATCTTGGGGAATATGACGTTCCTGTAAAAGTACATCCTGAACTCACCGCTACATTGAAAGTCATAGTGACCAAACCTGAGGAATAAAACAATTTAATAGTCTGACTCAGGAAGCAACAAATCAGAAAGTAAAAGGGCGGGAATGGTGAAGAAACCATGCCGCCCTTTTACTTTCAGGTTGTGCCGTCCTGATAGAGGGCGCCGCCTATGGCAAGATAGGGGACGAGGGTTTTTTCGGGACGGAAGTTGTAAAGCAGATCAGGGCATGATGTGGACTGCTTGAGATGGTCGTCGGCAGCAGGATACGCACTGTCGGATACGCGAGAAGGCATACGTAAATCAAAGAGCTGAATGGTCTGTTGGCTGGCACTCATGGAAGACCATTGAAATATTCAATTCTGAAAATATACCCATAATCCTGGTGATGACTAGCTTTTGGCATATTTTCACAACTCTGTTGACCATAGAAGGCATGAGGAGTATATTATCAAGTTCGAAAAAAATCGTATGTGACAGAAGGTGTGTTTATGCCTGTAGCAGGCAACAGAAAATTACCACCACAAAGCATTGAAGCGGAAATGTCAATACTTGGAGGTATACTCCTCGAAAACGACGCGATAAACCGGGTACTTGACATCCTGGTACCAGAGGACTTCTACCGGGAGTCTCACAGGAAGATCATGAGAGCGATGATCGAACTCAATGAACATCGCGAACCATGCGATCTGGTAACGTTGACTTCTATTATGAAGAAGCGCGGAGAGTTGGAAGAGGTTGGCGGCGGGGCATATTTGGCTACGCTTGTGGATTTTGTCCCTACAGCTGCGAATATTGCCTACTACAGCAGGATCGTCAAGGAAAAAGCAATAGCACGAAACCTTATTCATGCCGCAACCGAAATTGTAACTGATGGATATGATGAAAAGTCTGAGATTGAGGAACTTCTGGACAAGGCGCAAAAATCTATTTTCGATATTTCCGAAAACCAGATAAAGACTCCTTATCATCAGCTCAATGTAATCCTCAAGGATACGATCAAGTATATTGGTGAACTCTATGAAAAAAGGGAACAAGTAACCGGGGTTCCCACCGGTTTTATCGACTTGGACCAGAAAACAGCCGGGTTTCAGAAAGGTGACCTGATTATCATCGCAGGTCGACCCTCGATGGGAAAAACCGCTTTTGCCCTTAACATTGCACAGTACGCTTCTGTTCATGCAGAACCTCGCCATCCCGTAGTAGTTTTTTCTCTGGAGATGAGCAAGGAGCAACTCGTTACCCGTCTCTTGTGTTCCGAGGCCCGTGTGGATGCCAGCAGGCTTCGAACCGGGCACCTGATCGAAGGGGATTGGGAAAAGGTGATGAAAGGCGCAGAGAGACTCTTCGAGGCAAAAATATTTATTGATGACACTCCTGCAATTTCAGTGCTGGAAATGCGCGCCAAGGCCAGAAGACTGAAGGCAGAGCATGGCATAGGCATGATAGTGGTGGATTATCTGCAACTAATGCGTGGTGGCGCGTCTTCCGAGTCCCGACAACAGGAGATATCAGAGATATCCAGATCGCTCAAGGCATTGGCCAAAGAACTTTCCTTGCCGGTGGTGGCGCTCTCCCAATTGAACAGGGGATTGGAAAACAGGAACGACAAACGACCGATCATGAGCGATCTTCGTGAGTCAGGGGCTATTGAGCAGGATGCCGATGTCATCATGTTCGTTTATCGTGATGAGGTTTACAACAAAGACAATCCCGATGTGAAGGGAAGAGCAGAGATCATAATCGGCAAACAGAGAAACGGACCTATCGGCACAGTGGAACTGACCTTTCTCGGAGAATACACAAAATTCGAAAATTACGCGAAGCGCCAGGATTTTTGAAGCGGAACTGCTTCAGTTCCGGTCAGCGCCAGAGGTGTCCATGATTGATCCAACAGCCCGTATCAGCCCGTCTGCCCAGATTGGAGAAAATGTCACGATCGGCCCGAACGTTCAAGTGGGCGATAATAGCCGTATAGGAAGCGGTACCGTAATAATGGCAAATGCGGTCATAGGTCCATGGACCACCCTCGGGCGCGACAACACTGTCCATTATGGCGCGATAATCGGTCATGATCCGCAGGATTTCGGCTATAACGGAGAAGAAAGTCATCTGGTTGTGGGTGATGGAAATTCATTCAGGGAATATGCAACGGTTCATCGCGGCAATCGTTGCGGGAGCAGGACCGAAATCGGCGATCAAAACTATTTCATGGTGCAGTCTCATGTAGCTCACAACTGCATGATCGGAAACCATATAATCCTCGCCGGCGGCTCCCTGCTTGCCGGACATGTCACTGTTGAAGACCGGGCGATAATCTCCGGCAACTGCGTTGTTCACCAGTTCTGCCGCTTGGGTGCTCTTTCCATGATGCGAGGTCTGTCCCGTACTTCCCGGGATGTGCCTCCTTTCTGTATAATGGATGAAACACACACTGTCCGGGCCATAAATCTCATCGGGTTGCGGCGCAACGGCTTTGACACCACACGAGTCAGGGCACTGAGAAACGCTTTTAAATTGCTGTTCCGGGGAGGTCCCAATATGAAAGAAAACCTGGAACACGCTGAATCCGAATTGTCCATGACCGCAGATGTGCGGCAGTTGATCGATTTTATAAAAAATTCAAAAAGAGGGGTCTGTTTCGGAAGGGGCGGAACCACACCCGATTTCGACTAGTGAAAGGTGGGAAATCCATGACAGGTTTTAATCCGCTGCGTCAAGTGCCATGTTCCGCTGGGTACGGGAAAGGCGATGTATTCGTATTGTTTGGTGAACTTTTCGGGCGTGGCTATGCAAATGGTCTTGTGGAAGAAGCCCGCAGGGTCGGTATGACGATTTTGGGCATAACCATGGGCAGGCGGGAAAGCGACGGTTCATTGAGGCCTCTTACGGAAGATGAACTGGCAAAAGCACAGGAGACATTGGGCGGGAGGATCATCAATATTCCGCTTGAGGCTGGATTTGACCTGGATAGATCCGTATCCGGGATCACGCCTGCGGATGAGTTGAAGAGACTTAAGTCGGATGGCTGGGAAGGTGCTGTTCTGGACTGGACAGCCATTGAAGAGTCAAGGAAATCAGGCGCAGAGCGTTTTACCACTGCACTTTCCAGTGTCATGCATGAACTTGATGCACTCATACCGGACGGTGCGAATGTTCTTTTTTCACATACCATGGCAGGGGGGATACCTCGCGCCAGGGTTTTGATGCCGGTTCTCAACAGGGTATTCAAAGGTACCGGCGACAGGTATACACCTTCAGAATCTTTCTGGAAGACGGAACTTGGTAAACTATGCGCAATTTCCTTTGACGAAGTGACAGCAGATACCTTTCGTTATCTCATTGATTATTCAAAGGCTATTCGCGAGCGTATTGCTGCGCAGGGCGGCAAGGTGGCGTACACTGCCTACGGTTACCATGGTTGCGAAGTCCTTGTAAATGGTGAGTATATCTGGCAGACATATACCCCGTATTTACAGGGCTGGGCAAAAATGCGACTCGAAAGGATTGCATCAGAGGCATGGAATAAGGGAATCAGTGCCACTGTTTTTAACTGTCCTGAAATACAGACGAATTCAAGTGCGCTGTTTCTCGGTGTTGAAATATCCCTTTACCCACTGCTAAGGGCGCTTAAGAAAGAAGGAGGCGGGGCTGTTGCGGACGGCATCAGTAATGCCTGTCAGAATCTCCTTAAAAACGACGTGTCGCTCGAAGACCTGCTTGAAGCAGCAAACTCTTATCTTTCTGACCCCATTCTGGAACCTTTCCGTGATTTTTCATCATGGCCTCTCCACAATACCGCTCAGCAGTCCTCTCTGATGCTGGCCAGTGCCGGAGCAATGCTGGACATGAACCGGGACTTGAAGAACATAGTTTGCGCGGAACTTTCACGGGAGGTGTTCAAGGCTGTAGGGCGCCTGATTTTTCACACATCCTGGAAACCGGGGGCGTCGGTATTGTGGCTCAACCATGACATAGTGGCACGCCAAATTCTGGCCTCCTAATAAACAGGAGAGGTTTACGGTTTCATGCCCGGAAATATTCTAATAGTCGACGACGTGATAATGTTCCTTGAAATCCAGAAAGGATTCCTGAAGATGTCTTCGCTGAACATCCTTTGTGCACGGGATGGTTCCGAAGCGCTTGGAATCGCTAGGGAGAACAAGCCTGACCTTATAATTACCGACCTGCACATGCCCGGCATGAACGGTTCAGATTTGTGCATGGCAATAAAGAGAGATCGTGAGCTTGCGGAAATCCCGGTTGTGATGACCACCAGTGCTGGGAAGACTGAGGACCACGAAGCCTGCAGGAAGTCCGGGTGTGACGCCTTGCTTACCAAGCCTTTTGAAAGGAGTTCTTATCTGAATACGGTTCGCAGGTTCATTCCGGAACTGGACCGTCGTGAAACGAGGTATCCATTCGAGGCTACTGTCCGCTTTCAGGCTTTTCGTGTCAACATGACCGGTACGATTCTGAATCTGAGCAGAAACGGTCTCTATATCGCAACCGATTATGCACTTGAAACAGGAACAGAAATAACTCTGGTTTTCTCACTGGATAAAGAAGGCAACTCCTTAGTTCAGGCAAAAGGGTTGGTGCGTTGGCGGAACGATGGGGAAGGCAGAGGGAAAAACGGCTTTCCAACCGGCTTCGGCATTGAATTCATTGCTTTCGCGGGTGAATCCAGGGGGAATCTCAATCGTTATCTGGCAAAATTCAATTATTGACTGCCGGGCGACCGGGCCAACGTACTTGCTTCAGAAAGTTTCCGTGTCAGTCCTTCCTTATTTCTATGCCCAGTTCCTGGATTTTTTTTCGCAGTGTGTTTCTGTTTATCCCGAGTATGTCAGCGGCCTTTACCTGGTTGCCGTGGGTTTTCTCGAGGACGAAACGAATCAGGGGGCGCTCTATCTGTTTAAGCACCATTCCGTATAAATCGCCGGTCTCCATCTTTTCAAGATTGCCAAGGCAGGAGCGCAGTTTCTGATCAACAAGCGATTCCAGTGAAAGGTCTTCGCTGCGCGATGAAACTCCTGCGTTTCTCAGCGAAGAGAAATCCTCGGCTGTCAGGAGATTGTCCGAAGCAAGAATGACTGTTCGTTTGATTGTGTTTTCAAGTTCCCGGACATTGCCGGGCCAGGCATATCTCGTCAGGAGATCAAAGGCATCCCTTGTACATTTTTTGAGAGGGATCTGCATTTCAGAACATGTCTTGGCCAGGAAATACTCGATCAGCAGGGGAATGTCTTCTTTTCTTTCCCTTAGCGGGAAGAGGCGGATGGGAACTACGTTGAGCCGATAAAACAAATCTTCGCGGAAGGATTTTTCTTTCACCTTTTCTTCCAGGTCCTGATTCGTTGCTGCAACTATCCGCGTGTCTACGACTATGCTCTGGTTGCCGCCAGTTCTGGTTATTTCCTTTTCCTGCAGCACCCTGAGTATTTTTGCCTGAAGATCCAGAGGCATGTCACCAATTTCATCGAGAAATATTGTGCCGCCGTTTGCCTGCTCGAATTTGCCGAGTTTTCTTTCAATCGCTCCGGTGAAGGCGCCCTTTTCGAAACCGAACAGTTCACTTTCAAGGAGTTCCTTGGGAATAGCAGCGCAATTTATGGCGATGAAGGGCTTCCCGAGTCTTTTGGAGTTGAAGTGAATCGCCCGGGCAATCAGTTCTTTGCCGGTCCCAGATTCTCCCTGGACCAGTACGGTCATATCGCTTGGAGCGACTTTGCCGACAGTTTTGTAAATTTCCCTCATTACCGGGGAATTGCCGATTATTGTTTTCTCCAAAAGATAACGATCTTTAAGTTCTTCTTTAAGAAGCGATACCTGGGAGGTCATTTCCCTGGCTTTTTCGATCTTTTCGATGATTGCATCAATAACATCCAGATCGAACGGTTTCGTGATGTAGTCATAGGCTCCGCGTTTCATCGCTTCGACTGCATTCTTCATACTTGCTTCGGCAGTCATGATCACAAAAAGAAGGTCGCTCTTCATCTCCCTGGCTTTCTCCAGCAAATCAAGGCCGGAAAGGCCGGGCATCTTGATATCCAGAATGGCCAGGTCGTATGCTCCTTTTTGAATCATGGAGAGTGCTTCATCTCCATTTTTCGCAAGATCCACGGAGATTCCTTTTCTTTTTAAAGCCTTGGAAAGGACCCACCTCATACTCTCTTCATCATCGGCAACTAATATTCTGCTTATTGGCATGATTGGCTCTCTTTTTTTCTGAATCTCATTCTCCAGGAGAGGATAAATTCAAAGAAATAATTGATGTGTCTCGCTTTTCAGTGCAGCATCGGCAAAAGGACCGTAAAGGTCGTCCCTTTGCCGGATTCGGAATCAACCTTGATCATTCCGCGATGCTCGGAAACGATCTTGTGGCAAATGGCAAGCCCCAACCCGGTACCCTTCGTCTTTGTGGTGAAAAAAGGGGTGAAAATATTTTCCATCTGCTCCCGGGTCATGCCTGTGCCATTATCGGCAATATCTACGGCAACCATCCTTGACAAACGTGGCAAACGCACCCCTTTTTTTGACATTCCGTAATCAGAAACTACACGAGTGGTGATACGTATCAATCCTTCCGAAACGACGGCCTCAACGGCATTTGTGACAAGGTTCAGGAAAAGCTGGGTAAGAAGGGCTCCGTCAGCGATGACAGGAGGAATGCTCAGGTCAAAGTTCTGCTGAAAAATGACCGATTTGGTTCTCGAAACATTTTTCTGCAGAATGACTATTTCACCAAGAATCTGCTGAAGGTTCACATGGCCAAATTCGAGCTTTCTTGGTGTCGAGATGCTAAGGAGCTCCTCGACTATTTTGTTTACTCTGCCAACTTCCCTAAGAATGATTGAGGTATAATCATGAAGTCCGCTTCCGCCTGGAAGCTCTCGCTCAAGCAGTTGAGCAGCTCCCTTAATTCCTCCCAGCGGATTTTTGATTTCATGCGCAAGACCTGCTGCGAGCGTTCCGAGAGTTGAAAGCCTGTCGGCATGCCTGACTGCATCTTCGAGTTCGCGAATGTTGGAGATATCACGCAGGACCAGCACTGTGCCTATCTGTTCACCGTCTGCAAGTATCAAAGGTGAAGTCGTTACATTGACTGGGGTCAAGTGTGACCCCTTTTTCAGGACGATATTTTCATGGTCCGAAATGATCATGCCATTGGCGGATGTCTTGGATACCATTTCGGCAAGGGCTTCTTCTTTGCCGAAAAACATCGAGAAGTCCGAACCCTCAGCCTGGCTGATCGATACCCCCGTTATTTCCTCAGCAGCAGGATTCATCAGGGTGATCCTCTGTTTCATATCAAGAACGATCACGCCGTCGCCGACACTGTCTATCACGTTAGCATAGAATTCTTTGATGCTATTGTCAGCTGTTTTCAAGGGTTACCCCCTGAAAAGAAGTTATTGATCTGATCTACAAGAATACCGTAACTCACGATTTCATTTATTTTTGCACGAAATTTCGCAGACCCGGCCATCCCTTTGACATACCAGGAAAGATGTTTCCTCATTTCTTTTACGGCACAATCTTTGCCGTACAAATCGCAAAGTAACATGAGGTGCCGGAGCGTCATATGGCGTTTCTCATCAGCAGTAGGCGACAAGGGGGCATATCCGGCATCGGCTGTTCTGTATTGTCCGAAAATCCAAGGATTCCCGAGCACTCCCCGGGCAATCATTACTCCGTCGCATCCTGTTTCATGAAACATGTCCCGCACATCCGCCCAAGCAAAAATGTCGCCACTGCCGATTACGGGAATTTTTAAAGTATTTTTAAGTTCAGCAATTCTGCTCCAGTCCGAATGATCCGCAAACATCTGGGCGCGTGAGCGCGGGTGGAGGGTAACGGCATCACAACCTTCTGATTCGGCAATGCATGCTATTTCTTTGTACGTAGATTCACAAGCCGTCCAACCCGTGCGGATTTTGATCGTCAATGGAACTGAAATTGCTTTTCTCACTGCTTCCACTATTTTGCCAGCTTTCCCGGGATCTTTCAGCAGCGCGCTTCCAGCGCCTCCTGCAACAACTTTTCGTACGGGACAGCCCATGTTGATGTCTATGAGATCACAGCTGTCTTCGACAATTCGTGCGGCTTCGGCCAGTGCTGACGGTTCATCGCCAAAAAGCTGAACCCCTAGAGGGCGATCAAAGGAATTGCTGCGCAGCAATGGAAGGGTGTTCTTTCCACCGCGTATCAATCCTTGCGCACTGATCATTTCCGTAAAACAGAGCGGGGCGCCTTGTTCTCTGGCCAAAGTACGTAATGCCAAGTCGGAAAGTCCTGCCATTGGCGCAAGTATGAGAGGAGGGTTGACGGCAAGACTGCCGATGACGAGACTCTTACTCATTTTTTCCTGTCACGTGATGCCGTGGATGCCTATTTTTTAGGCATGATATCACAGGGAAAGAAAAAGGCAAGGTCTTTTTCTTTGAATAATCCCGGCTTATTTCGATAAGTGTTGCAATAAAGAGGATTATTGGCTGATCAGCCTGCGATTGCCGAGAGTGGACTGCAGGACAGTTGCATTAAACGAGATTTTCCACTATTATCCCCTAATGCTGGATTTAAGAGTGAACTTGGAGGGTGCAAATGGGACTTCTTGAGGGGAAAAATGCGGTCATTTTCGGGATTGCCAACGAGAAAAGCATAGCCTGGGCCATAGCCAGGGAATTCAAGAAACAGGGTGCGGAGCTTGCGTTTACCTATGCAAATGAAGCAATTGCAAAGAGAATATTTCCTCTTGCGGAAAGCATTGGTGTTACGCAGGTCCTTAAATGCGATGTTACGAAGGATGAGGACATCCATGACGTGTTTGCCGGTCTGGGAAAGGTATGGGACGGATTGGACATCCTGATTCATTCGGTGGCCTTCGCGAACCGGGATGAGCTGAAGGGTTCTTTTTTGAACACGTCGAGGGCTGGATTTGCCCTGGCCATGGATGTCAGCGCTTATTCTCTTGTCGCAATGGTCAAGGAAGCACATCCTCTGATGAAAGCCAGGGGTGGAAGTGTCCTTGCCATGACATATTACGCTTCAGAAAAAGTGTTCCCCAATTACAATGTGATGGGTGTGGCAAAGGCAGCACTGGAAGCAAATGTAAGATACCTTGCCGAGGCTGTCGGTCCGGATGGTATCAGAGTGAACGCAATTTCCGCGGGTCCCCTCAAGACGCTGGCTGCTTCAGGGGTCGGCGGTTTTCACCAGATCGCCGCACATGTAGAGGCAAGAACACCTCTGCGTGCCAATATCGAGCAGAAGGATGTTGCTGACGCGGCGCTGTTTCTGTGCAGCGACCTTTCCAGAAGAATAACCGGTGGCATCCACTTTGTAGACAGCGGCTTCAACATCATGGGAATGTAATTATTCTGTAACTTGCGCATATAAATATGCAGCAGTGAAAGGATCAGAAAGATAAAACAGCTTTACGGAAATTTTTCCGGTTTGAAAAAGAGCCAGTTGAATGCCCTTGAACGTCTTTACCGGCGCCGTATACCCCCTGGCGAAATATTGACCCCCGAGCTTGCAGGCAGAATGGCCGAGTTGTCGATGGAAATCGGCCGGCAGGTGGGGGTGCTCATTAACAGGATCGGACTGGTTGAATATGTTGTCGTAGGTGATGAGCGCAGAATAGTCATACCTGAGTTACGCGACTACCCCCTTGGGAAAAAAAGGCTCAGAGGGTTGCGTTTTTGCCATACTCACCTGAAAGGGGAAACAATAACCGAAGACGATATCACCGACTTGGCGCTTTTACGTCTGGACATCCTCGCTGCGTTGCTTCTGTCGTCTGATAAAAAAACATTTTCTGCACAGATTGCTCATCTGTCCACAACAGATCAAGGGGAAACTCCCGTACATGTCGACCCACCTTGTCTCTTTGACCGGCTCACCATCAACGCTGGTGAATTCATAAACTCACTGGAAAACTCTCTGGAAAGGTCAGTTACCGGCAGCGATGAAGTTCGCGGCGCTCAGGAAAGAGCCATCCTGGTCTCAGTTACCAGTTCCTCCCGGTCCGAAGCAGAAGATTCCATGGATGAGCTCAAGGAACTTGCGAGGACAGCAGGTGTTTCCGTTTACGATTCATTCATCCAGCAGCGTCGCGACTTGAATCCCCGTTTTCTCATGGGCGAAGGAAAGATGCAGGAGGTCATAATAAGGGCACTCCAGCTTGGCGCATCAATGCTGATATTCGACCAGGAACTGTCTCCTGCGCAGATTCGCTCCATTTCAGAGATTACTGAATTGAAGGTTATCGATCGAAGCCAACTCATTCTGGACATTTTTGCTCGCAGGGCGGAAAGCCAGGACGGCAAGGTTCAGGTTGAACTGGCGCAATTGAAATACATTCTTCCGCGTCTGACCGGGAGGGGCATCCAGATGTCGCGTCTGATGGGCGGCATCGGAGGTCGTGGCCCCGGTGAAACCAAGCTTGAGATTGACCGGAGACGTATAAGAGACAGGATTGCGCGGCTTGAGAAGGAATTGAAGGATCTTTCCAGGGGCAGATACGAGCGGCGCCGGAGGAGGGTGAAATCCGGAATCCCGATCGTCTCCATAGTCGGGTACACAAATGCGGGTAAATCCACCTTGCTTAATGCATTGACAAGAAGCAATGTTTTTACTGAAGACCTGTTGTTTGCAACACTCGACACCTCGACTCGCAGGCTCAGGTTTCCCAGGGAACGGGAAGTCATTATAACAGATACCGTCGGTTTTATCCGCTCACTGCCCAAATCACTCATGGGCGCTTTCAAGGCAACTTTGGAGGAATTACGTGATGCTGACCTGCTCCTCCACATCGTTGATCTGTCCAATAGCCGGTTCGAAGAACAGATTCGCCAGGTGGAAGATATTCTCGATGAACTTGAGCTTTCTGAAAAGCCCCGACTGCTGATTTTCAACAAGATTGACCTGTTGGCCAATCTGAGAAAAAACGATCCTCTCGCCTTCATCAGGACGAGACAGGCAATAAGGACATATGGCGCCATAGCCCTTTCGGCTACGGATACCTCCAGCCTGACTCCATTGCTCGACGAGATGGAAAAAAGGTTCTGGCCAGATGAACAATAAACAGCAATATCATCTGATATACATAAAACATATTGCCGATTTATAAGTGAGATCTGTCGGCAAAATCACCCATGCATTGACAGCTGTTATTTTCTTTTCTATACTCACAAATTCGACCAGACTTGCCACTATTCAAAAATGCAGGCGAGGAGCGATAATTTCAATGAAATCAATTACTTTTATACTATTTTTAATGATTGGCTTGTCATGCCCATCATACGGTTTTGAATCTGAAAGTAGTCCATCCGGCAATTACATGATCAGCGCTTCATCCCAAACCCCGGGAATGAGCGACAAAATATACGTGGCTTCACGCAAATCAGGCAATTCAGATTCTCTTGAAGATTCAGCCAGTCTCAGCCGAGCGCTTGAACTTCCTTCTTCGGACATTGTTGTACCGGATGAAAAACCTGACGGATTTGATCAGTTCGAACTGCGAATTCCCGATTATGACCTGCCAGCGTCCGATATTCCGTTGACAATCAATCGAAAGGTCGAGTATTTCATTTCTTTTTTCCAGACTTCAGGCAGGAAATGGTTCGCAAAATGGCTGTCTCGTTCTGAACGATACATTCCGATGATGAAACAAGTGCTCAAAAAGGAAGGATTGCCGGAGGACCTGGTGTATCTCGCCATGATAGAAAGCGGTTTCTCCACACATGCCTGCTCACGGGCCAGTGCCGTCGGGCCATGGCAGTTCATTGCCGGGACCGGGAAACGGTACGCATTGAAGATAGATCCCTGGATTGACGAGAGACGCGATCCGCTTAAATCGACGATTGCTGCTGCAATGTATCTAAAGGAGCTGTACGGGCTTTTCAACAATGACTGGTATCTGGCGGCAGCGGGATACAATGCCGGGGAAAACAAGATTCTCAGAGCAATCGATATGTATAATACAAGGGATTTCTGGCAGATATCCGAAGGTGGATATCTCAAACGGGAGACAAAAGATTATGTACCCAAACTGCTTGCCGCGGCCATAATCGCTAAAGATCCTGCAAAATACGGATTTGCAGATGTGGCATATCTGTCTCCAATTGAATTTGATACTGTGCGCATACCTTCGAGGACTGATCTTGATATTGTGTCACGGATAATCAATGTTTCAAAGGATAGTATACGAGACCTGAATCCGGAGCTCAGAAAAGGGTGTACACCTCCCGATATCCAAGATTATGAATTGAAAATCCCCAAAGGGAAAAAAGAAATTTTTCTCAGGGAATACGCCAAGATCCCGAACGACCAGCGCTTCAGGGCTGAAATCGGATACACACGTTACCGGGCCAGAAAAGGGGACAGCATAGACTCCATTTCACGACGTTTCGGTGTGAGTGCGGAGCAATTGGCATCCCTTAACAATGTGAATCACCGCCGCAGTCTTAAAGGAAGGGTTTTAAGAATACCTTCGGCAACAGTGAGCAACGGATCCGCACCTGTAATTGAACCCAGGGTTGAAAAGAAAATTGCAGCGAAAAGTGAGGAAAAGAAGAGTTTTGTCAAGTATTATACCGTCAAGCATGGAGACACGCTCAAATCAGTTGCGCGACGGTTCAATGTTTCAACGAAGATTATTGCCGCATGGAACAATTTGCGGGGCAAATTTGCCTTGAAACCCGGGAAACGGATCATTGTTGCTAAATTTGTGGAGAAAAAAGGACAGATGGTTCTTCATGTCGAAGAAAACAGTTAGCCATGGCGCACGAATGACTTTGGAAAGGATTGGAACTGGATGTATAATCTTCTCATATCTCTAGGATCTTGTATCGTTGCCTTCCTCGTTTGTTTTTTTGCTTTCAATGTTTCCTGGTGGATCTCTTTCTTGGTTGCAATGTTGTTATTTTCTACCGTTTACATACTTACTGCAAGATATGTCATGAAAAAGGTCAGCGCAATAATGGAAGCCGCGGGAAGGGATCTTCAGGGGCAAAGGATAGAAAAAGCGATCAGATCACTACAGGACGCTCTCCGTTTCAGTCCTTGGCAGTTTTCCATAGCAGGACAGATCCACTCCCAGATCGGCATGATATACTATATGAAGCGTGATTTTTCGAATGCATTCGGCCACTTGGAGAAATGTTTCGCCAAGAACTGGGTTGCGATGGGCATGCTTGCGATCAGCTATATGAAGCGTAACAAGAAAGATAAAATGGTGTCGACTTTTGAGAAGGCCATCCAGTGGAGCTCAAAGGAATCACTTCTCTGGAATATATTTGCGTATTGTCTGAATGAAACGGGTGATACAAAAAAGGCAATACAGATTCTGGAAAAGGGCCAGAAAAAGCTTCCCGGAGATGAACGCCTGTTAGCCAACCTTGAAGCTTTGAAGTCTGGAAAGAAAATGAAAATGAAGAGTTTTGGCGACATGTGGCTTCAGTTCCACCTGGAGCGGCAGAGCGTGGTAATGAAGCAGCAGGCGGCAGCACTTGGAGGAATGGCCAGGCGCCGCATCATAAGGAAATAACGGGATATCTGGCTGTTGAAAAAGGGACCTACGGCCCCTTTTTTTGCAGTCTTTTCCAGCCGTATCGCTTTGTTGAATTAATTATTGTTACCTGTTTCTGTCTGAAAATCGCCAGGCGGACTTTTCTCCCGGCTCATCGAACCTATCGCTGCGTAGGTATCCCTTATAATGAGTGATGACAGTTTTTCCATATTAACGCTCATTGCCTTGACCAGACCTTCAACAGTCTGCGCTCCGAGTGGTTCAGATGCATGGTATTTTTTCTGATAAATCAGTCTGCCGGGCATTCCGGATTTGCTTAGGTCCAATAACGCAACGCTAATGGTGAGAGAAGCGCTGCGACCGCTCCCTTCATCGGTTTCCAGAATCTCCTCAAGGCTCCCTTCGAGGATGAAACGAGCTTCCTCGTAATCTCGATACGAGAAAACGCCGCTGAATAGTCCGGAATTCCTTAAATCCCTTACAAGAAAATCGCATACCATGAAACCCGGGTTTACGATCCAACTGTGACTTGAGTAGGTATCAAGTTTATAAGGTTCAGGTCTGAAGACGATCGACTGGGTGTTGAAGGCTTTGGCTACGCTGAACCTTTCCACTTTTATCGACTGATCAAGCCGCGGCAGGTTTTTATAGACTGGTGAAGGATATTCGAGGGTATAGTTTTCCATCATTGGGGAGTTACGCCCGCGTTCAATGCATCCGCTGAGGAAAAATATTCCGGAGAGAGACAGACAAACCAAAAAACTGCAGTGCCTCATCAATAATAACTTCCTTATAAAAAATAGTTGCTGCACAACCGGTTGCATTGATTACCCCCCCTTGATCTCTTACTGGCGTCGGACTGGCGGCGGCGTGCTGAAAATAAGGTCCGACGGTGACTTGTTGAGCCTGTCAATCAGCTTCTGCAATGCTTCAGAAGAATTCTGAAGGTTTTCACTGGTATTCCGAAGCTCGGTAGTAATAGCGTTGCTTCTCCTGTCGATGCTGTCTACCATCTGGTTGGCTTTAGTGGCGGTATCTGCAAGTTTCATTGAACGTAATTCTTCACGAATGCCGGCAATGAGTTTCTGTGTTTCCACCATGGATTTTTGGGCTTCCGTAAGGACACTGTCGACTTTACCCTCGGCAATGATGGTATCTATCCTGCCGACTGCCCTTTCCAGGCTTCTCGATGTTGATTCGAGATTGCTCATGATATTGTTCATTTTCTTGCCTGCCAGTACATTTTCCGTTGCCTTTCCTACTGACTTGAACTGGTTGGAAAGCCCTTTGAAATCAATCTGTTTTATGTTCTGAATGACATCGTCTACACCGGAAAGTATCATTCTGAGCTCTGATGGACGTGAGGGGATTACGGGGTATTCAGGTGCAAAAGTGATTACGGGTGAGCGGTTCGTGTCTTCCGGCCGTTTCAGATCAAGTTCGATGAACACGATTCCCGTTATGCCGGCTGTTTTCAACTGTGCCACAGTGTTTTGTCGCAGATCTCTCTCAAGTTCAACTTTCATGACAATTTCTACGAGCTTGTTGTCCGGAGCGACAAGTATCCGTTCTACCCGTCCCACGTCAACTCCGCGATATTTCACGCTTGAATCCACTTTGAGACCCTGTACCGATTCATCAAAAAACGTGACATAGGTAGCACCTTTTTGGAAAAATTTGGAAGCGCCTATCCAGATGATTATTGCAACCCCGATAAGCGTGCCTGTAATAACGAAGAGCCCGATAAAAAATTTTTGTGATTTGCCGGCCATGAATCGTTACTCCTCCGATCATTTTTCTTCGGGATTTCTCAAAAAAAAGTTCCTGACCCGGGGATCCTGCGATGATTCTTTCAAATGACGGGGGTCACCGGTTGCTATTATGGATTTAGAATCTTTGTCAAGCATGACAATCCGGTCTGCAATGGAAAAAATGGAATCCAGTTCATGCGTGACGACAACCATGGTGGTACCAAGGCCTTTATTGATTTTTTTCATAAGATTGTCGAGACCGGCTGAGGTAATCGGGTCCAGGCCTGCTGAAGGCTCATCAAAGAAGAGTACTGTTGGATCAAGTGCCATGGCCCTGGCCAAACCGGCCCTCTTTTTCATTCCGCCTGAAAGCTCTGAAGGGAGGTAATTCTCGTAGCCGGCCAGACCGACGAGAGAAAGTTTCATGCGGACGATCCGTTCTATCATCTCCACAGGAAGGTCTGTATAGGATTCAAGGGGGAGGGATACGTTTTCGGCAAGAGTCATGGAGCTGAAGAGCGCACCGGACTGGAAAAGAACCCCGATGTTCCTGCGCAAGTGCGCAAGCTCGTTTTCATCATTGGTTGAAACGTCGATTCCGTTTAGCAGAACCCTTCCGGAAACGGGTCTGTTGAGGCCGAACATATGTTTCAGAAGGGTGGATTTGCCGCAACCGCTTCCACCAAGGATGACGAGAATTTCACCATTGAAAACCTGGAAGTTCACATCACGGAATATTACATTTTCGCCATAACTCGCAGTGAGATTTTCCACCTCGATTATTATCCGGGTTTCAGGTTTCATTCCAATGCCTTTTTGGATCGGGCTAAATGCAGAACAAGTTTGACAGTTCCCTGCGGGTGGGGACAATGAGATGCTTAACTCTTTCAAGCAGAAACCGCAGTGAATTGTGTTGTGCAGACTCAATGCACATAGTACAGAATAATTGCGAATATAGAGTCAGCAATAATGATAAGAAAAAGGCCGGCTACCACTGCTGACGTGGTATACAGTCCGACGGATTCTGCGCCCCCCCTCACGCGAAATCCGCGCTGGCAGCCGATGCCCGCGATAAGAACGGCAAATACGACCGATTTTGCAAGACTGGTGACTACATCGAATATATCGATACTCTTCACTGTCTGCTGAAGGTATGAATAAGCTGTCAGATCAAAACCCATGACGCCGATCAGCAATCCGCCCAAGATGCCAAACACGTCAGCGTAAAGTGTAAGAATCGGTACTGCAAGCATTGCTGCCAGGACTTTTGGCAGGACTAGAAAACGTGTTGGGTCAAAACCCATCGTTACCAGGGCATCCACTTCTTCGTTCACCTTCATCGTGCCGATTTCTGCAGCAAAGGCGGAGCCTGAACGACCGGCAAAGATAATTGCCGTCAGGATGGGACCCAACTCCCTCACCATGCCGAAGCCGACAAGGGAGGCAACATAGACGTTTGCGCCGAATTGTTTCAGTTGGAGGGACGACATGAAGGCAATGATCAGTCCGAGAAGAAAACTGAGCAGCGCGACGATGGGCAGACCGTCCACTCCAGCTCTCTTAACATAGAAGAAAAAATCTTTCCACCTGATACTGGCAGGATGTAAAAAGGCCTGGCAAAGTGCGAGAAGCAAGTCGCCGAGGAAGGTTGTAATGCTGGTGAAATCATCCGCAACCTTGAGACTGGCTTCCCCGACCTGTTCTACCGGGGTTAATTCGTTTTTGACAATTGGCGTGGATGTGTCAAAAACTGTTGAGCGATCGATGATGTCCAGTATGTTTCTGGCTTCTGCGCTCATGTTTGCAAAGGAAACAGGAATCGACCTTTTTGCGGCGTCTTGTTCAAGTTGCAGCAAAGCAAGAACGCCTGCACTGTCGACATAGATAAGTCTAGCCAGATCTATCGTGAGTCTGGAGGGGTTCTTTTCAGACATAATGGTCTGAAAACGAGACTTGACTGACAAAAGATTCGGAAGTGAGAGGCTGCCTGAAATTGACAGCAAGATGTCTTTTCCCTCATTATCCGTGCAGGAGACCTGGCAGTCGTCAATAGATTTATTGAGTATCATGTCCTGGCACCATTTGCCGCATCACCGGGTACTTTTGCGCTTCAGGCTACGATCTATGAAAGCTGACTGTTTCCGGGCAATGAATTATAACAAGTCTGGAGAATAATAACAATTCAAAGAGAAAATCTGCGGATTCAGCCGGTGAAAGAAAATTGATTATTATTCTTCAGACAATAACTAATGTCCATGTCCCGCTTTCCCCGCTTCCTGATGATAAGATCCTTGTATCTTTCGTGTGAAAGGGGGAAAGAGGGATGGTTCAGGCAACGCTCAGATGATCTTGTTGAGTGGATATTCAATGATTCCTTCAGCTCCCAGCCTTATGAGTTCCGGGATAATATTCCTTACTTCCTTTTCATTCAGAACACTTTCGATGGAGACCCATTCGGTGTTGTAAAGGCTGGAGACAGTGGGAAAGTTCAGGCTCGGCAAAACTTTGATGATCTCGTCAATTCTTCCCTTTGGCGCATTCATCTTGATACCGACCATGTTCTCAGCTTTAAGGGCGGACTGCAGAAGAGTAGAAATCTGCTCTATCTTGGCCCGCTTCCATGGATCGCTCCAGGATTCCTTGTTCGCAATTATGATAGGTGTGGATGTCATGAGAGTTTCCACTATCCTGAGACCATTGGCGCGAATAGTGGAACCGGTTTCGGTTACCTCGACTATGGCATCGCACAAACCCTCTACCACCTTCGCTTCAGTGGCGCCCCAAGAGAATTCCACGTTGACCGGAATATTGCGTTCCGCAAAGAAACGCTTTGTAAAACCGACAAGTTCCGTCGATATGGTTTTGCCGCCAAGATCGGATGAACTCTTGATCGGGGAATCCTGTGTGACTACCAGAACCCATTTTGCGGGACGTCGCGAAACCTTGGAATAGAGAAGATCGGATACTTCAACAACATCTGAATCATTCTCCATTACCCAGTCTCGACCTGCTATACCCACATCGATTGTACCCCTTTCAACGTACTTGCTCATCTCCTGTGTACGTATGAGATTGCATTTCATATCTTCATCATCGACAGCTGGAAAGTAGCTGCGGGATGAGAGGGTTATGTTCCATCCTGCTTTGCGAAATAGTTCGATGGTGGCATTTTCCAGGCTTCCCTTGGGGATGCCGAACTTGAGCAGATTTGTCATTTCTTGTATACCTCGTCAGGGTTGAAAAGTGGATTTGAATGCTCCACCCATTGATCGTTTTCGCGTTTGACGTAAAAGCAGGACCTGTTCCCAGTGTGGCAGGCGGCGCCGCCATGCTGTTTGACTTTAATGAGGACCGTGTCCGCGTCGCAGTCTGTATATACCTCGATAACTTCCTGGATATTTCCGGATTGCTCGCCCTTCATCCAGTATTTGTTCCTGCTGCGGCTGAAAAACCATGTCTTGCCTGTTTCCAGGGTAAGGTCAAGTGTTTTTTCATCCATGAATGCGAGCATCAATACTTCGCCGGTTTCATGGTCCTGAATGATCGCTGGGATCAGGCCCCCCATTTTCTTGAAGTCAAGAGTTATCATTCTTCAACCTTTCTTATGGAAAATTCGCAAAATTGTTTATTACTTACACTGTACGAAAGCGTTCTGTCAATGCCAAGGTGGCAACAAATACTCTATCTCCTTGAGATTGCGTAAAAATGATAATAAATGTTAGGGATTTTTTCATGTTTGCTGCCGGTTGGCTACCTGGAAATAGTATGGCAATACAATCTGATGCGTGCGAACTTTGGAGAGCACCAGAATGCTGCTTGGCAGGATTTTACCTTGCCAGGAGAAAATGAACCGGATAAGGAAAAAAAAGCTTGCATAATCCACGGTTCGCGTGGTAGAAAGATTCTACAAATCAACGTTCACTACTAAAAAGTGAGCTCTTACGGCTCGCTTTTTTTGTTTTATACGGATCAGATCTTTATGATTAATGATGTTGGCAAGCAGGTTGAGAATATCGCTAAACCGCTGGTTTCCTCACTTGGCTTGGAACTTGTGGAGATAGAGTACAAGCGGGAAGGCCGCACCATGGTTTTGCGTCTCTATATAGACAGAGAAGGCGGGGTGAGCCTTGACGATTGCGCGGCAGTCAGCCGCGAACTGTCAGCGGTTCTCGACGTGGAAGAGACAGTCCCAGGGAAATACACTCTGGAAGTGTCTTCACCCGGTTTGAACCGTCCCCTCAAGAATAGGGAAGATTTCGAACGCTACACTGGCCGGTTGATCAAGGTCAAGACAAGAGAGCCTCTTCCGGATGAACAGGGAAACCTGCGCAAGACATTTCTAGGTGAGCTTGAGGGGGTTGACCGGGACTTTGTCTGCATGCATTTGCGTGAAGGGCAAAAGGCCAGGATCCCATTGGACGGCATTGCCAAAGCCAATCTGGAATTCGAATTTTGACTGGATCAACAGAATATGAAGAAGTTTCGCACTGAACGTTTTCCCCTTACAAACAATTAACTTTTGAGGAGAGTTGGAAGTGGATACTACCTTTAACCTTAAAAATACTATCGATCAGATCGTAAAGGAAAAGGGAATCGACAAGTTGATAATCCTGGAAGCTCTTGAACAGGCTGTGCTTTCAGCAGCCAACAAGAAGTACAGGAACACCCGCGACCTCGAAGCCCACTATAACGAAGAGATCGGCGAAGTAGAGCTTTTTGAGTTTGTCACCGTTGTTGATGAGGTGCAGGATTCCTATAAGGAAATCGACTTGGAAGAAGCCCGGGAGGTAGATCCTGATGTTGAGATCGGTGACTCTCTGGGCATGAAAATGGATTCAAGCGATTTTACACGTATTGCTGCACAGACTGCCAAACAGGTGATCATACAGAAAGTGCGTGAAGCCGAACGTGAAACCATTTTCAACGAGTTCATCGGCAGAAAAGGGGAACTGGTAAACGGAATTGTGCGGCGATACGAAAAAGGAGAGTTGATCGTGGATCTGGGCAGGGCAGAAGCGATCCTGCCACAGAATGAGCAGGCGCCACGTGAGGTTTACCGGCAGGGTGACAGGATCAAAGCACTTATCACGCGAATCGACATGACAGGCAAGGGCCCGCAGATTCTTCTTTCACGCGCGAATCCAGGTGTGCTCGCAAAGCTGTTTGAATCAGAAGTGCCTGAAATAGCTGAAGGAATTGTCGAGATCAAAGCTGTGGTGCGTGAACCGGGAAGCCGGTCAAAAATTGCGGTATATTCTCACGACTCGAATGTCGACCCGGTAGGCGCCTGCGTGGGAATGCGCGGTGCCCGTGTACAGAATGTCGTATCGGAATTGCGGGGTGAAAAGATCGATATCATACCATGGTCCGATGATATCGCGCGATTTGCATGTAATGCGCTCGCTCCCGCAGTGGTCTCGAAGATTTATATCGACGAGGACAGCAAGGCAATGGAAATTGTGGTTGCCGATGACCAACTTTCTCTTGCAATTGGCAAGAGAGGCCAGAATGTCCGGCTTGCGGCACGCTTGACCGGTTGGCGGATTGACATAAAGAGCGAGACCCGTGCAGCCGAAGCCGAAATGCTCCAGTATTCCTCCTTTGATGGATCTGATGAACAGGAAGCCCCTGAAGAAGCACCGTCCGAGGTGGAAGACGCCACCGTTGCCGATGAAGCAGGGCTTGAAAAGGCCGCGGAGATTACGGAAGAAGATTAGTTACATGCCCAGAGAAGCGCCTCAAAGAACATGCATAAGCTGCCGTAAAACGAATGACAAGTCCAGGCTTATACGGTATGTCCTTTCACCTGAAGGCGAAATTGTCCCGGATATTGCGAACAAGCTTCCGGGAAGAGGTGTCTATACGTGTGTCGACATGGGGTGTGCCAGGAAGGCGGTTGAAAGGAATCTTTTCTCAAGATCATTGAAACGAGCTGCCGAACCTCAGAATGCTGACAAGCTTTGCGCGCATATAGTAAGGTGTATGGAAGAGAGAATTTCTTCCTACATAGCCCTGGCGAACAAGGCAGGCAAGATCGTGTCGGGTAGCGACATGGTGATGGAAAATCTCCGGAAAAAGACTTCTCAGGGAAAGCTGGCACTACTGGCAAATGACATATCTGAAGATATAGGTTTGAAAATCAGGCATCTTGCCGATGTTCACGGAATAACTTACTATGCACTTTTCGACAGGAACAGATTAGGCGAGCTTCTTGGAAAAGGGCTTCGCAGTGCGATCGTGGTTCAAGGAGAAGGATTCGTGGTATCGCTAATAAGGGAAATTGAAAGATACAGGAACTTTCTGAGGGGGGAGGGATGCTCACTATGAATAAAACCAGGGTACATGAGCTGGCGCAAAAAATGGGGATCGATAACAAGGAACTCATCGCCAGACTTAAAGCAGTAGGCGTTGACGTGAAAAGTCATATGGCTATCGTCAGCGACGAAGACATTGTGAAGCTGACCCCCTCTGATCAACCTGTGAAGGAATTGTCCCAGGAAGAGGTACGGGTTAAGCCCACTGTCATACGACGACGTCCAAAAGCCGCTCCTGAAGCTCCACTCACAGTCGCTGAGGAAGAGTCGGCTGCTCCTGTGGAGGCTGAAACGGTTTCACAAGTTATGGAACCGGAACAAGTTCCGGCAGAAGTTGTGATAGTACCTCCGGTCGAAAAGAAAAAAGCTGTTGAGGCTCCTGCAGCGGAGATTAAGAAACCCACTGAGCAGCCCAAACCTGAAAAACCGGCAGAACAGCAAAAGCCTGAAAAAACCGTAGAACAGCATGTTCCCGGTCGAGCCCGTATTATCGGCCGTGTAGAGATACCTTTGCCTCAGCAAAGACCTGTATCCAGGCCCCACGAGCGTCAACCTGTTCAAAGGCAGGCGCCGTCGGCTGTTGTGAGACCGCAGCCCGTCCCCGCGCAGGAAACTCCCGTTACTGCCGATGAAAGGAAAAAAGGGCGGAAGGGCAAGGAAATCAGTGGTGGAGAAGCTGACAGGGGCGCAAAAAAAGGGCCTTCAACACTCGGAAAGAAAAAGGACGGTTTCAAGAAAGTAGAAATTATTGAAAAACGTGAAAGAGTCTTTGAACCCGGATATCGAGGTGGCAAAGGCAAAAAGAAGGAAAAGGATGAGAGCAGGAAAACCGAGATCACAGTGCCCAAGGCGATCAAAAGGATAATCAAGATATCTGAAAGCATTACGGTTGGGGAGATGGCCAAGCGAATGGGAGCCAAGGCCAACGACCTAATAAGGGCGTTGATGAAGATGGGCCTCATGGCTACCATCAACCATCCGCTTGATTTCGAGACCGCGGCTATAATTGCAGCTGATTTCGGTTATGAAGTGGAAAATGTCGCCATAGACATGGACGAGATGCTTGAAGCGGCGCCTGACAATCCGGAAGATCTGGTGAAACGGCCGCCGGTCGTGACGATCATGGGCCATGTTGACCACGGCAAGACCTCTTTGCTGGATGCAATCAGGGCAACAAATGTTATTGCAGGTGAAGCCGGCGGCATAACACAGCACATCGGTGCATACGATGTCGAACTGAATGGCCGGAAGATCACCTTCCTCGACACGCCGGGTCATGAAGCATTTACTGCCATGAGGGCGCGCGGAGCAAAGGTCACCGATATTGTCATCCTTGTTGTTGCAGCTGACGATGGTGTCATGCCCCAAACCAAGGAAGCCGTCAACCATTCCAAAGCTGCCGGAGTGCCAATCATTGTTGCAGTAAACAAGATTGACAAACCAGAAGCCAAGCCTGAAAGGGTGAAACAGGAATTGATGGAGTTCGGTCTTGTTTCAGAGGAATGGGGAGGAGACACCATATTCGTGGAGGTGTCCGCCAAGAAGAAAATCCACCTGCCGGAGTTGCTTGAAATGGTGCTGCTCCAGGCCGACGTGCTGGAATTGCGGGCAAACCCTGCGAAAACGGCTCGTGGCACAATCATCGAGGCAAAGCTGGACAGGGGACGCGGGCCGGTTGCCACCGTGCTTGTTCAGGAAGGGACCTTGAATGTCGGTGATTATTTCGTGACAGGTGTGCATTACGGAAGGGTCCGCGCCATGCAGAATGACAAGGGGGAAAAGGTCCAGGTTGCCGGACCTTCGATGCCGGTCGAAGTTATCGGACTTACCGGCGTGCCTGATGCGGGCGACGTGTTCGTGGTCCTTGGTGATGAGCGCCAGGCAAGGGACATCGCCATGCACCGCCAGCAGAAAATACGTGAAACCGAACTGGCAAAAACCAGCAAGTTGTCATTGGAGCAGTTGTACGAAAAGATTCAAAAGGGCGAGGTCAAGGAACTCAACGTTGTGGTTAAAGGCGACGTTCAGGGATCGGTTGAAGCTGTTTCCGAATCCCTCAGGAAGCTGTCTACCGATGCCATCAGACTTCGTGTAATAAACTCCTCTGTTGGAGCCATAACGGAAACCGACGTAAACCTTGCGACTGCCAGCAACGCTATTGTCCTTGGGTTCAACGTCCGTCCTGAAGTCAAGGCTCATGCCCTGGCCGAAAAAGAGGGGGTGGACATCCGCCTCTACAACATTATCTACGACGCGGTCGACGACATCAAAAAGGCAATGGAAGGTCTCCTCGAGCCTACGCTCAAGGAAAAACACCTTGGCCGGGCGGAGATACGGGAAGTATTCTCCGTTCCAAAGCATGGCAATGTCGCAGGCTGCTACGTGCTTGACGGCAAAATGCTCAGGAATTCGCAAGTCCGTCTGTTGCGCGACAATATAGTCATCTACGAAGGAAAAATGGCGAGTCTCCGGCGATTCAAGGATGATGTCAAGGAAGTCGCTTCAGGCTATGAATGCGGTATTTCACTGGAAAACTATAACGACATCAAACCGGGAGACATCATCGAGGCCTTTGAAATCGAGAAAGTCGCGGCTACACTGTGAGTCGTTGGCGCCGAATGTTCATAATGCCCTATTCGATGAATCAATTTTTTGTCCATGGTTGCAAGGTGATATCTGATGACTGTAAAGCGTTCTGAAAAAGTCGCGGAAGCCATACATGAAATTGTCTCCGCTCTTCTTCTCAAAGGTGTGAAAGACCCCCGGATAGGCTTCACGACTATTACCGGAGTTAAGGTTTCCGATGATCTCCACTTTGCAACGATATATTTCAGTGTCATAGGCAGTGATGCTGAAAAAAAGTCGACGGGCGACGGGTTGAACAGCGCCAGGGGATTCATCAGGAGAGAACTGGGAAAAAATCTGCGAATGAGGTACGTTCCGGAAATATTTTTCAGATACGATGAGTCCGTGGAGTACGGACAAAGAATCGATAATCTTCTCGACGAGATCCATACTACGGAAAACGACAATGATATTGAACATTCTCAGTGAGATAGAAAATAACAGCTCGTTTCTCATAACAACTCACGAGAATCCGGATGGCGATGCCGTCGGGTCGACTTTGGCCTTGGGATGTTTTCTTAAATCTATTGCCAAGGATGTCTTGATTTATTATCGCGACCCAATGCCAGATACATATTTGTATCTGCCTTTGGCATGCACAGTCGTCAATGAAATCCCTGAACGACATTTCGACATCTGCTTTATCCTGGATGCCGGAGAAGCAGATCGTGTCTGTAAGGGATTTTCCTCCCTGGTAAAATGTCGAAAGCTTATCAATATTGATCATCACCCATATGGAGACAAGTTCGGATTCATTAATTATGTCGATCCATCCGCTTCCGCGACCGGTGCTATGGTCTACAGGATAATAAAAGCTTCCGGTCGCCAGTTGGACATTGAAACGGCTTTGTGCATTTATACAGCTATAGTTGCGGATACTGGATCTTTTCGTTATTCAAATGCTAACAGGGAAGCTTTCATAATAGCAGGCGAACTGGTTGATCTGGGCATCAACCCCTGGATGGTATCTGAACGTCTTTACGAGAGTCAGCCAAAGAACCGCCTTGACCTGCTGGCTCTTGCCCTGTCCACTTTGGCAGTATCGGAAAAGGGTGATTTCGCATCGTTGACGGTAACCCTCGACATGTTTGAAAAGACCGGCGCAGGCCCGGACCTCACAGACGGCTTTGTCAATTATCCCCGCTCGATTCAGGGAGTGGAAGTGGCGATTCTATTCAGGCAAGTATCTGACAGGGTTTACAAGGTTGGTTTCCGTTCAAAGGGAAAGGTCAATGTCGCACGGCTGGCCGCAATGTTGGGTGGCGGAGGCCATCACAATGCTGCCGGCTGTACGGTTACAGGATCCATCGAAGAAGTCAGGAAGACTGTATTTTCCACCATCGAGAAGGCTCTCTGATTTGATGGACGGTTTCTTTGTTATTGACAAACCAGTGGGCTTGACTTCGCATGATGTTGTTTCGTTTGTAAGAAGAATCCTTCGAACGAAAAAAGCAGGCCACACGGGAACTCTCGACCCTTTTGCCACAGGAGTCTTGCCCGTAGCGGTCGGCCGCGGTACAAAGGCAATCCCGTTTCTTGACGACTCCGTAAAAGAGTATCGTGCGACAATGCGGCTCGGTGTTGCAACGGATACGCAGGATTGTACTGGAAATGCTCTATTCGATAAAGAATACCGGCACGTATCCAGAGAGCTACTGCTCGAAGTCTTCATCAAGTTCACCGGAAAAATCCGCCAGATCCCGCCAATGTTCTCCGCTGTTAAAATTGGTGGCGTACCGCTTTATAAACATGCCCGAAAGGGAAATGAAATAAACCGGCCTGCCCGTGATATTGAAATTCTGTCCCTCTCACTTGCTAATCTGGAACTCCCCTTTGTCACCTTTGCCGTGAGCTGTTCCAGGGGAACGTATGTTCGTACCTTGGCAAATGATATCGGCGAAACGCTTGGATGCGGCGCTCATCTCACACAATTGCGCAGAACCAGAAGCGGGAGGTTCTCTGAAGAGGAGGCGATGAGTCTTGACGAGTTTGTCGAGAAGGCCGATAAGACGAGCCTCGAAAGTGTCTTGATTTCCCCCTACAGTGCTTTGTCCGATCTTAAGGATCTGCAACTTGACGAAACGAGTGAGATAAAGGTTTTTCACGGTGTGGTCCCGGAAGAATGCAACATCATTGAATTGTCCGGTCAGGAACTGCTTCAAAGCGAGAAATTTCGTCTTTCCCGCGGCACAAGACTTCTTGCCGTGGCGGAACGAACCGGGTGCCAAATGCCGGGTTCTTCGCAAAACACTCGTCTTTTAAGGGTCTTCACCTAGGTTTCCCTTTACATGGGACAGTTATTATGGTAGATAAAATTACTTCGCCAAAGTATAAAGCCTGATATAAAGTACGATTTTTCAGTGGAAAGGGGGTGTAATGAATGCTGGTAACGGAAAAGAAACAGGAAATCATCAAGACTCATAAACGTCATGAGGCTGATACCGGTTCTCCTGAGGTTCAGATAGCGATTCTTACCGAGAGGATCACGTATTTGACTGAACATTTCAAGGTCCATAAAAAGGATCATCACAGTCGCAGGGGTCTTCTGAAGATCGTCGGCCAGAGAAGGCGGCTGCTCGATTATCTGAAAAACAAAGATGTTGAAAGATATCGCGCCATTATTGAAAAGCTTGGTATCAGGAGATAAGAAAAGGCAGTATATCTCTTGAAGTTCGGGGATATATTGCCTTTATTTTTTGGGGACGGGCGTAAAGCCCGTTCGTTTTTTTGTTGGGGGCGCGGGTAGAACAACCAATCCGCCCTGTGCAGGGTGATGAATTGGTTCTTTTATCGACGGCCCCAACAGACAACAAAGAATGCTGGGAGGCTAGAATTTGATGAAAAAAACTGTACAGGCAGAGTGTAACGGAAAAATCATATCCATTGAAACCGGCTGGATGGCCAAACAGGCAAGCGGAGCGGTCGTCGTCAGAAGCGGTGACTCCATGGCCCTGGTTACTGCCGTGGCTGCAAAATCTGCCAAGGAAGGACAGGATTTCTTTCCACTCACCGTTAACTACCAGGAAAAGGCTTATGCCGGAGGGAAGATACCCGGCGGGTTCTTCAAGCGTGAAGGCCGCCCCTCTGAAGGCGAGACACTCACTTCACGTCTGATAGACAGACCTATAAGGCCTCTCTTCCCTGAGAATTTCCTTAATGATACTCAGATAATGGCTACGGTAATCTCTGCCGACAAGGACAACGATCCCGGCATCCTCTCTATCATAGGTGCTTCAGCAGCACTCCAGGTTTCGGATATCCCTTTTCTTGGACCCATTGCCGGTGTCAAGGTTGGCCGGGTAGATGGTCGGTTCATCTGCAATCCGTCGGCGGAGGAACTGGAAAAAAGTGACATTGACATTGTGGTGGCAGGTAGCAAGGACGCGGTAATAATGGTGGAAGGCGGTGCCGATGTCGTCAGTGAACAGGATATGTTGGCTGCGATTTTCTTCGGTCATAATGCAATTCAACCGGTACTGGAGGCCCAAGAGGAACTTCGCCGTATTGCCGGAGTACCGAAACGCGAAGTGTTGCCCCCAGAGGTAGACGAAGTATTGAGGACAAGGGTGAGCGAACTGGCGCTTGCGAAAGTTGAAGAAGCTGTCCGGATTAAGGCAAAGGCCGAACGTCATGACCGACTTGCCGCCATTGCGGATGACGTGCTTGCCGCTTTATCTCCCGAATTCGAGGGAAGGGAAGGGGAAGTCAAGGAAGAGCTGGATGACCTTGAATATCGTCTTGTCCGACAGCACATAACCAAGGATGGAGAGCGCATCGACGGTCGTGATACCAAAACTGTCAGGATGATTACCTCAGAAGTTGGGCTGTTGCCTCGTGCTCATGGATCAGCGCTATTTACGCGCGGGGAAACACAGGCAATTGTAGCGGCCACTCTCGGTACATCCGTTGATGAACAGAGGATTGACTCTCTGTATGGGGAAAGCAAAAAGCGCTTCCTTCTCCACTATAACTTCCCTCCGTTCTCAGTTGGCGAAACCAGTTTCAGACTTGCACCGGGCCGGAGGGAAATCGGCCACGGAGCTCTTGCCGAAAGAGCGCTGCAAAGGGTGATCCCTAAATTTGACGATTTTCCTTATACAATCAGGGTCGTGTCCGATATCCTGGAGAGTAATGGATCTTCTTCGATGGCAACAGTCTGTGGCGGCTCTCTTTCTCTTATGGATGCCGGCATACCGATTAAGGCTCCGGTAGCCGGTATCGCAATGGGTCTAATCAAGGAAGGTGACGATATAACCATCCTGACCGACATTCTGGGTGATGAGGATCATCTCGGAGATATGGATTTCAAAGTCGCGGGTACTTCAGAGGGAGTTACCGCGCTGCAGATGGATATAAAAATAACCGGCGTAACCCGGGAAATCATGCAGTCTGCATTAGAACAGGCTCGTGAGGGCAGGCTGCATATTCTCGAGAAGATGTCAGAGGCAATCTCCAAGCCTCGTTCGGAAATGTCCCCGTTTGCACCCAGAATTACAACTATTTACGTAAAAACTGACAAGATCCGCGACGTTATAGGTTCTGGAGGCAAGAATGTGCGCGGGATAACCGAAGCTACCGGTGTGACAATTGATATAGAGGACACCGGCAAGATCAATATTGCAAGCCATGACATGGCTGCCTGTGAAAAAGCCATTAAAATGATCAGAGACCTTACTGCTGAGGCAGAGGAAGGCAAGCTCTACATGGGAACCGTAAAAAAGGTTATGGATTTCGGCGCCTTTGTAGAAATATTCCCTGGAACAGACGGTCTGGTTCACATTTCCGAACTCGATACGGAAAGAGTGAAGAATGTCAGTGATGTTCTGCGCGAGGGTGACAAGGTTCTGGTAAAATGTATAGGAATCGACAAACAGGGCAAGATCAAGCTCTCTCGCAAGGAAGCACTTGGTTCATCCCTGCCGGAATAATGACCGTACTGAGCTGAAAATACACGGTTTCAGGGAAACAGAATCTTAATGATAGTCAAATCGCAGTTGAATAATGGAATCCGCGTCATTACTGAAAACATTCCCCATGCCCATTCCGTATCCATAGGTATATGGGTAACCAACGGGTCGCGTCATGATCGCAGGGAACACAACGGTGTCGCCCATTTCATTGAACATCTGCTTTTCAAGGGAACAGCCAAACGTTCCGCGCTGGACATCGCCCGCGAGATAGATTCCGTGGGCGGTGTCCTTAATGCTTTCACCTGCCGGGAATATCTATGCTTTTATGCAAAAGTTCTCAGTGATGCCCTCCCCAAAGCTGTTGATCTCCTCGCTGACATTTTTCTCAACTCAGCATTCGACACCTCCGAGGTGGAGAAGGAACGCAAGGTAATACTTCAGGAAATCCGGATGATCAAAGATAGTCCGGATAATTACATTCACGAACTCTTCTGCCAGAGTTTCTGGAAAAGCCACCCATTGGGAATGTCGATTGTCGGAACGGAAGAGAGTGTTTCCGGAATGTCCAGGGACACCTTGATCAGTACACGGTATGAAAGGTTCAAGGCCGAAGATATTATAATTTCCGCTGCGGGCAATCTCAAGCATGCCGAGCTCATCTCACTTTTGGGCACGCATTTCAATGAAGTGCCAAGCGGATACTACACATGCCCCGGTAATCCTCCGTGTTATGAAAAGCAAGTAAGGGTCCTTGATAAAAATCTCGAACAGATACATCTATGCCTGGGAACAAAGGCTTTGCCTCAGGACAGCCCGTTGCGCTATGCCGGTTATATTTTAAATACGGTTCTGGGCGGAAGCATCAGTTCCCGCCTTTTCCAGGAAGTCCGGGAGAAACAGGGCCTGGCATATTCTGTCTACTCATATGTTCTTTCCCATTCCGACGCAGGCACGATGGTCGTTTATGCCGGGACCAAGCCGGACAAACTCACGGAAGTGATCGAGATCGTCCTGAACGCGCTGCGTACTTTGAAATCTGAACCTGTTTCTCCAACGGAGATGACCTTTGCCAGCGAACATCTGAAAGGGAATCTGCTCCTTTCTCTTGAAAACAACGACAACAGGATGACAAAGCTGGCAAAAAACGAGATATATTTCGGGCGCCAGATACCGATCGATGAAATACTCAATGGATTGAAACTGGTTTCATCCGAGGATGTCATGGAACTTGCGGCTGAGCTTTTTCAGGGGGATTATTTAACCCTGGAATTGCTGGGTAAGGTTGGCAGCCGCTCAATTACACCGGAAGCACTTTGTATTTGAGATCCTGATGGAAAGAAATCACATTATAAAAATAAGGCGCCTGAACAAATTCAGCGATAATCCATTGCCTTGTTATATGACGGAGCATTCCGCGGGCATGGATCTTTATGCCGAGTTGCCAGCTGATATCGTCCTCGCTCCAGGAGAAAGAGTGCGCATTCCCACAGGCATTGCTATCGAGCTTTCTGATGGATACGAAGCACAGATAAGACCACGTAGTGGATTGGCTCTACGCAATGGTGTCACCCTGGTGAATTCGCCGGGTACGATAGATCCGGATTATCGAGGCGAAATCGCAATCATATTGATCAACCACGGAAATGAATCTTTTACGGTAAAAAACGGCGACAGGATTGCCCAAATGGTTTTTGCCCGTTTTGTCAGAGTTGATCTGAATGAGGTGGAAGACCTTGGAGAAACTACCAGGGGTGAAAATGGTTTCGGCCATACCGGAATTTCCTGATACATTTTATCACTGTCTTTACATTGGTGAACATGTCCCGGATCGAATATGCTTCTGGAAATAAACCTTTCAAATCCGCAGAATCGTCTCATCACGAGGGTTGTCGAAATCCTCGAAAATGGCGGTGTAATCGCCTATCCGACAGATACCACATATGGAGTCGGCTGCAGCATCTTCAACAAGAAGGGTATCGAGAGGATATACTCCATCAAGCAGAGGGAGAAAAAAAAGCCCTTCTCTTTCATATGCAGTGATCTTTCAGATATCTCCCGGTATGCTAAAGTCAGTAATTACCAGTACAAGGTAATGAAGCGACTTCTTCCGGGCCCCTATACCTTTGTTTTACCAGCTTCCAGTATTGTCCCTAACCTCCTGGTCACAAAGCAGAAAACAGTCGGGATCAGGATTCCTGACAATACAATTTGCCTTTCAATAGTCAGATCGCTTGGTCACCCTATTATTACGACAAGTGCGAATCGTTCCGGAGAAGAGCCGATAGGCGACCCTGCCGAAGTTGAACGGTACATGGGCCGACAGCTTGACCTCGTGGTAGACGGAGGATACCTTTCCACTGCAGTCAGTTCAGTAGTAAGCTTGATAAACGACTTTCCTGAAGTTCTACGTAAAGGAATCGGTGACGTATCCTGGTGTGAATAGACAAGCGGTGTCGCAATATCTGGAAAATTCGGCGCATGGAGACGTTGACAGATCAAAATAATGAATCTGCTGGCAAGAGGATTTAATATGGTGGTTATTTTCGATTTTGACGGTATCATCGTGGATACCGAACAAATTCACTACAATGCTTTTCAGCGGGTGCTCAACCCTCTAGGCCTGGGATATTCCTGGGAAGAGTACATGGATAAATATATCGGTTTCGATGACCGGGACGCATTTCGCGAAGTTTTCCGTGCAACGGGAAAAGAGATTAAACCGGAAAATCTTGACGACATGATCAACATGAAGGCAGCTTTTTTTGAACAAATAGTGCGACAGGGTGTAACCGCCTATCCGGGAGTCATATCATTACTCACAAAACTGAAAGGAAATGTTCCCCTGGCTCTCTGCAGCGGCGCTCTTCGAAGCGATATACTTCCAATTCTCGATAATATGGCCATTCGGGATGTTTTTGACGTTCTGGTGACGGCGGAGGACGTTAAAGAGAGCAAGCCGGATCCACAGAGCTATATCCTCGCTGTAAAAAAATTAGCCGAGATTTTTCCGGGAAAAGACATAACAGCTGATCGCTGTATTGCCATCGAGGACACCCCGGCAGGAATTGCCTCCGCATTAAAGGCTGGAGTAAGCGTCCTCGCTGTGACAAACAGTTTCACAGCGGACCGTCTCACTGGGGCTGTTTATGTCACAGATACACTCGAATCTGTGACCTTGGAATTGCTCGCAAAACTTGTGGATAAATGAGCTTTTGCTGTTGAACGGTGGGGGGCGTTGAGCTATGGATGATTCAGGGGTAAATTGGTGAGCATTATGGTGCCGTCGTCCATGACGACTTTGCGTACAGGGTAACTTCTGCTCCTTGTGCCAGGCACACTGGCAAACCTGTGTGCTCCCCATGATGCCGGAAGATATTGGGGTGTAATGTTTTCACCCATTCGCCAGGCCTCGAAATGGAGGTGGGGTCCTGTGGACCTTCCGGTGGAGCCAGTAAGTGCGATTACAGTGTTCGTGCCGACTTTTTCGCCGGTAGAGACCATGTTTTGGCTGTTATGTGCGTAAAGGGTTACCGTTCCATTTTCATGATCGACGATGATGATATTTCCATAACCGTTTCTATAACCGCTGTAGGTTATGATGCCGGCAGAAACTGGTCTGACGGAAGTTCCTTTGGCAACTGCTATATCGATTCCATGGTGGTTTTTTGACAGTCCGCTGAATGGGTCGGATCTGAGCCCTGGAGGGGATGTGATCAAGCCATTTACGGGAAGCATGGAAAACTTCGGTGCTGCACTGCCGGCACGGTTCTGAACTGTTTTGGCGATGGAAGTCAAGGATTTTCCAAGGGGTGCGGTTTCCGTACGGCTTTTTTTCCCTGAATGAGGCGTGTCTCTGAGGAAGAGAACCGCATTTTTTTTTCCGGGTGTGTCGGTAAAGCAAACCGCACCGTCGTCTGATGTATAACTGTAAACATCGGCGCCGGATTCTTTTGTAATAATCGATAACACACCGATTAAAAAGACGAATTGCACTATCCTAATCATTTGTCTTATATATAATCAAATACATAATAAAGCAACTGAAAACTGTTTCTTGTAATAGTTCGGCTAGAAAGATTGTGGAAGGAGATAACAGACGATGCGGATTGCTGTTGTAGGCGCTGGGGCATTGGGACTTTATTACGGAGCAGTACTGCAAAAAGCTGGAAATGACGTACACTTTCTTCTGAGGCGTGATTTCGAAGCAGTCATGGCAAATGGCCTTACTGTATATTCAGTGAACGGAGATTTCCACCTGCCGCGCGTAAAAGGGTACAGGAGAACGGAGGAAATCGGCGAAGTAGATCTGGTGGTTATCGGTCTGAAGACATTTGCCAATCACAGGTACTCCGAGTTGATTTCCCCTCTCATTGGCTCAAGCACTCTTATCCTTACTCTACAGAACGGCCTTGGAAACGAGGAAGCGCTTTCAGCGCTTTTCGGTGAAGAAAGAATACTCGGCGGTGTAGCTTTTTTGTGTTCGAACCGAGGAGTCCCGGGAGTAGTTCATCATCTGGGTGAGGGACGGATTATTTTAGGAGAGTATACGAGAAAAGGTACCGCCAGAGCGGAAAAAATCGCAGCCATGTTCGTGGAAGCTGGTGTGGAATGCAAGGCTGTTCCAGACCTTAAACGCGCACGTTGGGAAAAGCTGGTGTGGAACATACCCTTTAACGGTCTTTGTGCTCTGATGATGAAGCCTGTTGACGAACTGCTGTCTCTTGATGCGACAAGGAAACTGATCATAGACATGATGGGCGAGGTTATTGTTGGTGGTAACGCACAAGGCCTGATGAAGGACATGCCGGGAACACTTGCTGAAAAAATGGTCATATTTTCAGAAAATCTTGGCGCATACAAACCGTCGATGATGATTGACAGAATCGAAGGGCGCTCACTTGAGCTGGATGCGATTTTCGGCGTTCCTCTGGAAGCTGCGGCGTCCCGGGGAGTTGCCATGCCGCGCGTAGAGGAATTGCATGCGCTTTTGCAGCTGATGGAAAAAGGATAGCGGGATGAATATCGCATGCAGTATTTGCGGAAAAACGGACAAATTTTCCAGCGGTATTATCGATACATATACAAAAACAAACATTACCAGCCGCATTCCTCGTTGCGCTTCGTGAAATGCTGCACTTTTAGGCAATCCGTGAGGACCATGCCCAATAATTAGGCTGATGAATTGCAGAACTTACAATTGAAAGTTCCAACATATTGAAGTTATTGATACAAATAATTAATTTCAGGCCGGCATGCATATTGCTTTTAGTCATCGCGAATTCAGTATGCATCGGCATGCGATACTATCCTAAAAAGTTGTAAAAATTTTCCGAGGGGGTGATCTGAGTGAAGAAAGTCGAAGCTATCATAAAACCGTTCAAGCTGGATGAAGTTAAGGAAGCCCTTAACGAAATAGGAATCCAGGGAATAACGGTAAGTGAGGTAAAAGGGTTCGGCAGGCAGAAGGGCCATACGGAATTATATCGCGGTGCCGAGTATGTTGTTGATTTCATTCCAAAGATCAAGATGGAGATCATCATCGGTGATGATCTGGTGTCAAAGGTTATCGAAACCATTGAACAAGCAGCCAAAACCGGCCGCATAGGAGATGGCAAGATATTTGTTACAAATGTGGAAGAAGTCGTTCGCATCAGAACTGGCGAACGCGGCCAGGACGCTATCTAGCCTCAACATTTTACCTGCATGAAGGAGATATGAAATGACCCCTACGGAAGTTGTAAAGTTTGCACAGGAAAACGGCGCCCTCATGGTGGACTTCAAATTCATGGATTTCGTGGGCATCTGGCAGCATTTTACCGTGCCCATCAGTGAATTCGATGCAGACACATTTGAGGACGGGCTCGGATTCGACGGTTCTTCAATTCGCGGCTGGCAGCCGATTCACGCATCGGACATGATCATCCTGCCCGATCCTGCCACTGCCAAGATGGACCCCTTTACTGCAATACCCACTTTGAGCCTTATCTGCAATATTTTCGACCCTATCACCAAAGAAGCATACACCCGGGATCCCCGCAACATAGCCAAGAAGGCCGAAGCTTACCTCAAATCCACCGGCGCAGGCGATACCGCATACTTCGGACCCGAAGCCGAATTTTTCATATTTGATGACGTACGCTTCGATTCGACCTCCAACCAGTCTTTCTATGTTGTCGATTCCTCCGAAGGCATATGGAATTCCGGCCGTGAAGAGTTCCCCAATCTCGGTTACAAGCCGCGCCACAAGGAAGGGTACTTCCCTGTTCCTCCGACGGATTCGCAGAACGACCTGAGGGGCGAGATGGTTCTGGAAATGCAAAAAGTCGGCATCAGGGTAGAGGCACAGCATCACGAAGTAGCCACCGGCGGTCAGGCAGAAATCGATATGCGTTTCGATTCCATGGTGGTAATGGCCGACAAACTGCAGTGGTTCAAATACATCATCAAGAACGTTGCCCAGCGTAACGGTAAAACAGCTACCTTCATGCCTAAGCCTCTCTATGGGGATAACGGTTCGGGCATGCATACCCATGTTTCCATTTGGAGAGACGGCACCAACCTTTTTGCCGGTGACAAATACGGCGGACTGTCCCAGATGGCCCTCTACTTTATCGGCGGTATCATTAAGCACGCCAAGGCATTGAGCGGTTTCTGCAACCCGACAACCAACTCTTACAAGCGTCTGGTCCCCGGCTTCGAAGCCCCTGTCAACATGGCCTATTCGAGCCGCAACCGTTCCGCGGCACTCAGGATACCCATGTTCTCCACCAATCCCAAGGCCAAGAGGGTCGAATACCGCACTCCCGACCCATCCTGCAACGGTTATCTCGCTTTCGCTGCTATCCTCATGGCAGGACTTGACGGGATCGAGAACAAAATCGATCCGGGCCAGCCACTGGACAAGGATATCTACGGCCTTACCCCTGAAGAGCTTGCCGATATCCCGTCAGCTCCCGGCAGCCTTGAAGAGGCCCTCAAAGCCCTCAAGGATGACCATGAGTTCCTTCTCAAGGGCGATGTGTTCACCCAGGATGTAATCGACAAGTGGATCGAGTACAAGACCGAGGCAGAGGTAAATGCAATTCGCATGCGTCCCGTGCCGATGGAGTTTGCTCTCTATTTTGACATCTAACAGAACGCATACTTCTGGAAAAAAAGGCGGGCTTCGACCCGCCTTTTTTATTTCTTGCCATATGTCCCATCCAAGGGATACCATACCATTCATTGACTTTCATCTCCCGATTTGCTAGAAAAATGAGTTCGTAAGCTAATTCGCCACCCTCAGGAAATTTATGGAAGATTTCATTCTCAAGATCTGTATCATGCTCGTGCCGGCGCTCTTCGCCATTACCTGCCACGAAGTGTCCCATGGCTACATAGCATACCGATTCGGTGACCCTACGGCCAGTTCCCTTGGCAGGTTGACTCTCAATCCTCTGAAACACCTCGACATCATAGGAACCCTGATGGTCTTTCTGGTGGGAATAGGCTGGGCGAAACCTGTCCCGGTCAATTTTTCCAACCTTCACAACCCGAAACGGGACATGATCTGGGTAGCAGCGGCTGGCCCTGTCACAAACTTCATATTAGCCGTGTTGTCTGCCTTGGCGCTGCGCCTTGTTGCTGCAATATCTTTCGGCGATTCTGTACCGATGTTTCCCAGCCTCATTCTCAAACCGTTGTCCCTGATGCTTGCATTTTCAGTATATATCAATCTCCTGCTTGCTATTTTCAACCTGATTCCCGTACCGCCCCTTGATGGTGGACGCGTTGTTGTAGGGCTTCTTCCATATCGCCAGGCAGCCGCATTTTCCCGAATAGAGCCTTACGGCATGATAATCATAATCGTATTGGTTTTCTTCACCAATCTGTTCAGTTATGTACTTGCTCCTTTGCTTGAAATAGGTGTGAACGTTCTGGCTGGTCCGCAAAGCGGCTTGGTGCGCACTGTAACAACCTTCCTGATGAGATGAGAAAAGCCAGACTATTGTTCTGCAACGGGGAGTGTTATTGAGTGACTAGTCTTCATGATGAGATATCTGTTGAATTACCTGACAGATACAACTCAATTTATAATGTAAAGCTTGATCAGTTTGAGGGTCCGCTCGACTTGCTGCTTTACCTTATCAAGAAGAACGAGCTGGATATATGCGACATCCCCATAGCATTAATCACCAGGCAATATCTTGAGTACATAAACCTGATGAAGGAACTCAACCTTGAAGTGGCCGGAGAGTTTCTTGTCATGGCCTCTACGCTGATCCAGATAAAATCCAGCATGCTGCTGCCCGGTGACACTGAAGATTCAGAAGACGAGGTGGCTGAAGATCCTCGTGCGGAACTGATCAGGAGGTTGCTCGAATACAACAGATACAAAGAAGCTGCCTTGGAGTTGAGTGAACGCAAGCAACTCGGGCGGGATCATTTCGCGCGAAACTTTCCTTCCTCAGAAGCCCAACAGGTGGAGGATGCCGATCAACCACTGGCGTTGGAGCTTTTCGACCTTATCGAGGCTTTCCGGCGCATAGTCATAAAAGCGCCGAAAAAGAGTTTTCATGAAGTAAGTGCCGAATCCATAAGCATAGCGGAAAGAATAAACGAAATACTTTCAATTCTTCAGGAGAGAGACACCTTGTCGTTTTATGACCTTTTCGAGGACTGCAGGGATCTTGATTACCTGGTGGCAACATTTCTCGCAATCCTCGAACTTTGCAAACTGAAAATGATCAGGGTCAGTCAGAACAGCCGATTTGGAACCATATGGATACAACCGGCAGTATTGGAAGATACGGCCAGGTTGATGGTGGATGTCAATGCTACCGAGTAGCTCCCGCCTCAAATCGGTGCTGGAAAGCCTGTTATTCGTATCCGAAGAACCGGTACCATTGGACAAGCTTTGCGCTATACTTGAAGAAAGTAACCGTGAAGACATAAGAAACGCTCTGTACGAACTGCAAGAGGACTATGATAACCCGGAAAGAGGGATTTTTCTGGCTGAAGTTGCCAAAGGTTGGCAGTTCAGGACCCGTGAAGAAAATAGCGATTTCGTGAGGCGGCTGGTTAAGACAAAAGCCTCCCGCTTCAGCCAGTCCGCCCTCGAAACCCTGGCCATAATTGCTTACAGACAACCCATAACAAGGGCTGAGGTTGAATATTTCAGGGGTGTGGATTCGGGCGGAGTTCTGAAAACTCTCCTGGAAAAGAAGCTGATAAAGATTCTAGGAAAAAAAGATATTCCGGGAAGGCCCTTGATTTACGGCACAACGAAGGAATTTCTCGAGATATTCAGCCTCAGGGACCTGAAGTCCCTGCCGTCTCTTCGGGAGATCGAGGAGTTGGCATTGGAAGAAGGTTTCGAACAGCAAGAGGAACTGCCTCTCAGCGGCCATGACGCAAGTGAATGCGAGGCGCGAACAGACAAGAAAGGGGAAGGGAATCCGGATCCGGAAAGGGCAGGTGAACAGGCATGATGCGTAAACCGGCCGTGGCAGGTCAGTTTTATTCTGCCGACAGATCACATCTTTTGTCTGAAGTTTCTTCTCTGATTGTCGAACGAAATCAGAAAACAAAGGCGTTTGGACTCTTGGCGCCCCACGCTGGGTATGTCTATTCGGGAGCAGTGGCCGGTGCGGTCTTCGGTGCAGTCGTCATTCCCGATACAGTGGTCATCATGGGACCCAACCACCACGGTCTTGGCGGGCCGGCATCACTTTTTCCAGTTGGAGAGTGGTTGACTCCTCTCGGGAGTGTTCCCGTTGAATCAGGACTGTCGAAAATGATTCTCGAAAACAGCCGGATCATCAGTTCCGACAGTTCAGCTCACCGCTTTGAGCATTCCATAGAAGTTCAGATCCCGTTTCTCCAGTTCCTGAGACCTGAAGTAAAGATAGTTCCAATCTGCCTGAGCCTTATGGATTATGACTCATGTCGTGCCTTGGGCACTGCTTTGGCAAAGAGCATAAAGGAATTCGGGAAGGATGTTCTGATGGTGGCCAGCACCGACATGACGCATTATGAGCCCGATGCGGTGGCAAAAAAAATGGACAGCATGGCTCTGAAAGAAGTGCTTGAACTGAACCCTGAAGGACTTTATTCGGTTGTTCGCAGCAAGGGAATAAGTATGTGTGGAATTATACCTTCAACTGTTATGCTTGTAGCGGCTCTTGCACTGGGAGCTGCCAGTTGCGAACTGGTGCGTTATGCAACCAGCGGCGACGTTTCGGGAGATAAGCGGCAGGTAGTGGGTTATGCTGGCGTAATGGTTTCGTAGTACTATTCCTGCTGCTCTTCCTTGGCTATCCTGATTACCTGCAGAACGCCCGGCAAAGATTCAAGTTTCTCCGTATCAAGAGAACCAGTGTCTCCGATTACCCCGATAATTGTTCTGTTGGCACCGGTGGACTGGTGGATATCGAAATTCCGCTCGATCAGGTATTGCTTGATGTTGTCCAGCGCCGTATCATCGGCGGTCTTTTTCATGATGATAAGCATAGTTACTCCACCAGAATGGGAATTACACACACCGCTCGGTCATAATTCTTTCCAAACGTCTCGATTCGTCAATCACCCTCTCGAACAACCTGACAATGGCTTGCTCGTCAAGCGGTCCTGGATTTTCTGCTTTCATTCGCTGGAAGATTTTTTTCTCCCGTGACGGATCGAAAACTGGCAGTCCCGCTTCTTGTTTTAATTCACCAATCCGAAGCGCCAAAGCAGCCCTCTGGTTGAATATTTTCAACAACTGGGCATCCAGCCGATCGATTTCGGTCCTCAGTTCGTCGATAGTCATAAATCCTCAGAACAACTGTTTCTGGACGAGCGTATCTCTTTTCCAGTTGGTATCATCCTTTTCCGGATAATCGATATTGTAGTGGAGCCCACGTGATTCCTTGCGTTGCATCGCGCAAAGGATGATCAATTCGGCGACCGTGGCAACATTGCGTAGCTCGATGAGATCGGATGTAACCTTGAAATTCCAATAATATTCAGCAATCTCTTCCTGGGTGAGATTGATCCTGTCCAAGGCTCTCTGCAGGCGTTTGTTGGAACGGACAATGCCCACATAATTCCACATGAATCGTCTCACTTCATCCCAGTTTTGTGAAACTACCACCATTTCGTCGCTATCGATCGCAGTGCCTGCATCCCATCCAGGGATCTCAGGGATCTCAAATCGCGTGTTTTCCAGTTGCGCAACTGCATGCCTGTACGACCTGCCCGCGAAAACAGCTGCTTCAAGCAGGGAGTTGCTTGCAAGTCTGTTGGCCCCATGAAGGCCGGTAAAAGCGACCTCACCAATGGCATAAAGATGCCTGATATCACTCTCTCCGTTCAGATCGGAGGCAACTCCACCGCATAGGTAGTGGGCTGCAGGGACGACGGGAAGCGGCTCTTTGGTCATATCGAGGCCAAACTTGAGACAAGTGCGATAGATGTTGGGAAAACGGCTTTTTATGTAGTCCGCGTCCTTATGGGTGATGTCAAGATATACGCAATCATCACCGTAGGTCTTCATCTCGTTGTCAATCGCCCGGGCAACCACATCACGCGGGGCCAGGTCTTTCAGTTTGTGGTATTTTTCCATGAACGGCGTCCCGTCACTGCGACGGAGAATTGCGCCTTCTCCCCTCACTGATTCTGAAATGAGAAATGACTTGGCTTGTGGATGATAAAGAGTTGTCGGATGAAACTGCATGAATTCCATGTTGGCGATCTTGGCGCCCGCCCTGTAAGCCATGGCGACACCATCACCGGAAGCAACATCAGGATTGCAGGTGTAGAGATAGACTTTACCGGCGCCCCCTGAAGCCAGAAGGGTAATTTTTGCCGGAAAAGTCCTTACCCGGTTGTTTTCCACATCAAGGACATAAGCGCCGAAGCAGCGATTCCTTTCCAGCGGGCACTTGACTATCTTCGATTCGACTATTAGGTCGATTGCGGTATGATTTTCATAAACTTCAATATTGGGATGTTCGAAAACGGCGGTTACCAGCGCCCGTTCTATTTCCCGGCCGGTGAGATCGTCAGCGTGAAGGATTCTTCTCTTACTGTGTCCTCCTTCTCTGGTCAGGTCATAGGTATTTCCCTTGGTGGTGAATTTGACCCCCCATTCTATAAGGGTGCGTATGACACCGGGCCCTTCCTCAACCACCATTTTCACGACATCTTCATGGCAGATGCCGGCACCGGCGACAATCGTGTCTTCCATGTGGGACTCGAAAGTGTCCTCTTCTGAAAAAACCGATGCTATGCCTCCCTGTGCATAATTTGTGGCAGATTCGGTAATTTCCCGTTTTGTAACAAGAGCTACCGTTCCATGATCAGCCGCCTGCAAAGCAAAGGACAAACCTGCGATACCGCTTCCGATTACCAAAAAATCACTAACATTCTGCATTAAAATTCTCCCAAAACCATGTTTTACAAGGGATGAAATGTGTCGATTATCTATCTACCCCAGCACATTGTCAAATTTATTTTCGGATAACTTGATTATGTACTCACTTTACCTGCTTTTAAGTATTGCCGGATAAATGGGATGACTTGAAATCCGCCTTGATGGCAGTAGGGGAGGGGGCAATCCTACGGAGGCCGGTTATCACTATCGTGTCAGAAGTTTGAAGAAACGGGCAAGATAGTCGACGCCCGACCATATGGTGATGATCGTGGCAATCCATAGAAAAAAGATGCCCACATTATGCATGTTAACGTAGAGATACGGTTGCTCGATGCCGAAAAACCAGTAGTAGTTGTAATGCAGCAGCAAGCCGAGAATAGCTACAATTTGGAAAATGGTCTTGTACTTGCCGAGATTGCTGGCGGAAATGACGATACCCTCTGTGGATGCTATTCCACGAAGACCCGTTATGATGATTTCCCTGCCGATTATTATCAGCACCATCCATGCTGGAGCTCTACCCATGGGGAGAATCATTATGAGGGCGGCGGTTACCATCAACTTGTCGGCAATGGGATCAAGAAATTTGCCCATGACAGTAACGATTTCCATGCGTCTTGCGAGGTAGCCGTCTAGCCAGTCCGTTACAGAGGCAACTGCGAACAGCGCTGCAGCAATGAAAGCCGCGGTCCTGGATGGTATGGTAAGTATCACGACCATCGGAGGGATAATGACGATACGAAACAGGGTAAGGACATTGGGAAGATTGCGCAGCAGCCTATTGTTGCCAGTGTTCATGATAATGCCCTAGTTGTTCTGGTATGTTTTCTGATAACTCAACACCCTGGAAATGTAATTGCGGGTTTCTTCATAGGGAGGAACTCCGCCATACTGCGATACTCTGGAAAGCCCGGCATTGTATGCAGCCAGAGTCAGCGTCACATCACCTTTGAAGGTATCGAGGAGGAAACGCAGATACTTGATGCCGCCCCTTATGTTGTCCTTGGGATCAAAGGAATTACTGACCTTAAGCCCCTGAGCCGTCTTGGGCATTAATTGCATGAGACCCTTCGCACCCTTTGGTGAAACAGCATTGGGGTTGTAACCGGATTCGGCATGGATGACCGCTTTGACAAGGCTTCTGTCCACGCCGTATTCCGAGCACAGGCTTGCAATGATCGGGTCGAATTCCGCCGAGTTTCGGCACAGGGCGGAAAGCCTGAAACTGGTACGAAGTTTCCGATCCTTTTTCAGGTCACGCATGAAGATTTTGAATCTTCGATCTGTGGGAGTGTCGGTAAAATGGACTACCCCTTCATCGTCTTCATATTTATAGATGTCGGCTTGGACAGATGTAGGTATTGATGCAGCAATAAAGACGCAAAAAACGAAATGGATCCATGAGCGATGAAATCCGTATAACATGAAACCCTCCTTATTTTGGGTCATAACAATGCATAGTGATTCAAAATATAGACCAATAATACAAATACTTCAACAAATATAAGAAGTTTGCTGAAAAAGACGGTAAAACGTTACTTTCGGGTTCCGTTTTTTTTAAACAGGACTCCAGATATGGTTCAAAGTTTTACATTCCAGCTGTTTCCATGATAATATGTGCCAAAATATGTCGTTGCATTGCTTGTCTGATTCCGAAAAACGTCAACAATTACATTCAAAGGAAAATTTATGTATCGGTTGAAAATAATCACCTCATTCTCTTCTGCCCATAACCTGATCAATTACCAGGGAGATTGTGAAAACCTCCACGGCCACAACTGGAAAGTTGAAGTGGCGGTAACCGCGACCGACTTGGACAAATCCGGTTTGGGAATTGATTTCAAGATCCTCAAGTCAGAGGCAAACACACTCCTGAAATCCCTTGATCACAAATACCTGAATGACCTTGAGCCATTCAGGAATCTTTCTCCTTCGTCTGAAAATATCGCGTGTTTTCTATATCATGAGTTTTCCGCAAGACTAAACAATTCAAATGTCAGAGTCGATTGCGTGACGGTATGGGAATCGGACGCGGCATGCGCTTCTTACTATGAATAGCAGCGGTAACACACTGGTAGAAATATTCTCGTCCATTCAAGGGGAAGGTATGCTCATTGGGGCGCGGCAGATCTTCATCCGTTTCCACGGCTGCCAATTGTCGTGTGAATACTGTGATTCCCGGGAAAGCCGTTCTGACAGGCCGCCAGCTACCTGTCGGGTGGAAAAAAGACCCGGTTATGGAGAATTCGTTGCCATTGCAAATCCTGTTACAGCATCCCGAATTGGGAATATTCTTGAAGAATGGATATCCATGCGTCGCACCGCTCACCATTCAATCAGTCTCACGGGTGGAGAGCCGCTTCTTCAACTGGCGTCGCAAAAAGAATATCTGCATGTGCTTAAAGACTTTTTGCCGCTCTACCTTGAAACAAACGGTGTTGACTATGAAGCACTTGCGGTATGTGTCGACTCCATGGATTACATATCCATGGACATGAAACTGCCTTCTGCCACCGGTATGAGAGAATATTGGAAAGAGCATGCTGAGTTTTTGAAGATAGCAGCTCAACGAAATGTCTTCGTAAAGATCGTAGTGAGTGACCGGACGCAAACAAATGAAATCCAGCAGGTTTGCGACATAATCAGTTCGGTAGATGACAAGATCCCTCTTATTCTTCAACCATTGACAGTGCCTGATGGAAGATTGGGGATATCCGGCAAATATTTGATTAAATTGCAGGAAACGGCAAGTAATAACCTCAGGGAAGTAAGGGTTATTCCTCAAACGCACAAGTTTCTGGGGCTGCTGTAAAATTCATCAATTATTTTATGGATTAAAAATGATAATTGAACATATCACCATGCAAGAGTTCGAGAATGGCTTAAGTAAAACCCGTTGCGTTATCATACCGATCGGCTCTACTGAAGAGCATGGAAGCCATCTGCCGCTATCCACCGATACGATCCAGGCCTACGAAGTTGCCAAAGCAGCCTCATGTTTGATCCCGCTATTTGTTGCTCCTCCCGTCCATTACGGTTGCTGTCGTTCGACGTCGAGGCATCCCGGCACCATATCCATATCCACAAATACTCTTAAGGCGCTTTTGATGGACATCGTATTCTCACTTCGCGAGCAGGGAATGCGACAGTTCATTGTCTTGACGGGACATGCGGGTTCGACCCACAAGCTGGCACTGATAGATGCGGGGGAAGATCTCATACGCCAGTTCCTCGATATCAGCATTGCCGTTCTGACCGAGTACGACCTGGCTTATGAAGAAGGCAAAGGACTGATCGAAACAGCAGGTGACTCCCATGCGGGTGAGATCGAGACTTCGCGGATACTACATCTTTATCCAGAACTGGTGAAAGGTTGTGACGAGAGGGAGTTTCCATCATTTCCCAAGGGGATGCTTGTACGTAATAAGCGAAAATATTGGAAAAACGGAGTCTGGGGAGACCCAACCAGGGCGTCCAGGGAAAAAGGCGAACGCATAAATGACCTGGTCGTTAAAAAACTCGTAGAGTATGTTCAGTTTATAGAAAAGTTCGAGGAGTAGGCAAAACATTCCTAACAGACGGATCATTCCGCAGATAAATATCGTACTTGACATAATATATCTTATCGGACGTACATGATCTCGATAGGCTGACGATTAAGCAGCACCTGCTAATAAAGTCATTTATCGGTACATCGACCAATGCGGTAAAAGCCTGTTCTGTGTTGCTTAATGTATTACCTACTGCTAGCGATCAGAAAAAAACTTGATATTCCGTGCTCGCTCTACACTTTTCCGTAAATTAGAACTTGCACAAACAAAAATGGGCTACGGTGCAAACCGTAACCCTTTGTTTTTATGGCGTCCCCGAGACGATTCGAACGTCCGGCCCCTTCCTTAGGAGGGAAGTGCTCTATCCAGCTGAGCTACGGGGACATAACTTGTCGTTTATATACCAGGCAGACAAATTTGGCAAGGTATTTTCAGGTCCAAATTAATACGCTGCCGATCCTCCCCGAAAAGGATCAGAAAGTGAGAAGAGAGAAAACCTTGTCCTCCGGAAGACGTTTGCGACCGTTAAGGAAAGACAATTCAGCCAGGAAACAGCAGTCCACTATTTCCCCGCCAAGTGCCCTTACCATCTCGAACACGGCAGAAATCGTACCACCGGTTGCCAAAAGGTCGTCAGCTATCAAAACCCTCTCGCCTTTCTTTATGGCGTCAGTATGTATTTCGAGAGTATCAGTGCCGTATTCCAGTTCGTAACTCTTCTTGTAAGTTTCACCCGGAAGCTTGCCCGGTTTCCGGACCAGCACCACACCGGCGCCAAGTTTATAAGCCAGCGCAGCGCCAATGACAAACCCGCGGGCTTCCACTCCTACGACCTTGTCGATCTTTTTCCCCACATAACGATGGGAAATCAGGTCAACCATTCTCTGGTATGACATGGCGTCCGCGAGCAACGTAGTGATATCCTTGAATATGATTCCCTTTTTAGGAAAGTCGGGAATGTCCCTGATAATATTTTTCAGATCTTCCATCCATATCTCCTGATCATTCATTTATGTCAGCGGTTCCCCCTGCATCGCAGGCTTGCAACATTTTTCGCAATTTATCCAGTGATTTCGCCTCAATTTGGCGTATCCGTTCTCTGGTTACCCCAAAGCTCCGCCCAATGGTGTCCAATGTTTGTGGCTCCTTGTCGTCCAGACCGAAACGCATGGTAATGATTCTCTGTTCGTTTTCTGATAGGGTGGCCAGCCACTTGGAAACCAGTTCAAACTTGTTGGTATCCTCGAGAAGAGTTGCCGGAGACAGGTTGGAGGTATCTTCGATGGTGTCGATGAGAAAATAATCGTTATTCTCTCCCATCGGCATTTCTATTGAGTACGTTTTCTTGAGGAGTACCATGAGCCGCCGCACATACCCTGGGTTAACATCCATCTGGGTCGCGACTTCCTTGATCGAGGGCTCACGGTTGAGAGCCTGGACAAGCTGCCTTGTGACCTTGAGCATACGGTTTATGTCATCGGAAACATGGACGGGAAGCCGGATAATCCTCGACTGGTTCACAAGCGCACGTTCTATGGACTGCCTGATCCACCAGGTGGCGTACGTGGAAAAGCGGCATTCCTTGGAAAGCTTGAACCGTTCAACGGCCTTTATGAGGCCGATGTTCCCTTCCTCTATCAAATCGATAAAAGGAAGTCCCCTGTTGATATAACGTTTGGCGATTTTAACAACCAGTCTCAGGTTGGATTCTATCATCCTGTCCCGAGCTTCTTTGTCCCCCAGATCTATTCTGGCAGCCAGACTTTTTTCTTCCTCAGGAGTCAGCAGCGAAGTTTTCTGTATCTCCCTCAGATAATGCTTGATTGCATCGTCATAGTGTCCGTCATATTGAACCTTGGCTTCTGCGCCCTCTTCGATCTCCGGTTCATCGCCAGCGGCGTTATCAGTTTCTTCAATATTATCCGGTTCATCGGTGTCTTCAAGCAGTTTATCGCTCACAATTGAACCCCTTTTGGAATGATTGGCGGCCGTTGTGCCATCAGGACCGTCTCCGTGCATGAATCCTTCGACCAGACCTGTTACTCAGCAAAGTGTATTTCGAACACTACTCCGCTTCCCAGCCATACTTTCCGATGAGTTTGACAAATCGGCAGCCTATTGAATCCTCAACAGTAAATGTACCGTCCATTTGCTTCACAACCCTTACAAGCACCTGTGAAAGCTGATGACCTACGGGTATGACCAGCCTGCCGCCGACCGCTAGTTGCGCTACAAGTTTTTCAGGTATCTCAGGAGCCCCGGCTGTGACCAGAATGGCATCGAATGGAGCCTCTTCCTCCCATCCGCATGTACCATCATCAATCCTTATGTTCACATTCAGCAGTCCAAGACTGTCCAAGGCCTTTCGCGCTTTCAACGCCAGCGGGCGAATACGCTCCATTGTGTAGACATGGTCAGCAAGTACAGCCAGAACCGCAGCCTGGTATCCCGATCCGGTGCCGATTTCCAGTACTTTCTCCTTACCCTTCAACTGAAGGAGTTCAGTCATCAGTGCAACCATATAAGGCTGGGAAATTGTCTGCTTTTCTCCAATGGGGAGAGGATTGTCATTATATGCCTGTGCAGCCATAGCCTCTTCAACAAAAAGATGGCGCGGAATTTTGAGCATGGCTTCGATCACGTGACGATCGTGGATACCGCGGGTTATTATCTGGCTTTCCACCATTTTTTTTCTGGCTGTATCAAAATTCATTCTTCACCTGATTCCTATTCGCAAAAAATAAATATATACCAAAACCGGGCTGAAAAGTCCAACCTAACCAAGATCCCATTGTTTCAGAATCGACACAGACGAATAGTTTGTCAAATCCAGATGGAGAGGAGTAATAGAAATGTGCCCCCGCGAAATCGCGTGATAGTCAGTCCCTTCAAGATCGAGAAAAGTCTGTTCCACGCTTCCTATCCAGTAATATTTGCGGCCCCTGGGATCCAGTTTGTCCACTATGGCGCCATCGTAACGCCTGCGCCCCTGTCTTGTTATCAGGGGCGGATGTATCCTTGCGCCTGGGAGGTCCGGCACATTGACATTGAGAAAGGTATCTTCCGGCAAACCGTTCCTGTAAACGATGGTTGCAAGGCGTGCTGCAAAATCCGCTGCCGCGGTGTAATTGCTTCCTTCCCCACTCGTAACCAAAGAAACTGCAATCGAGGGGATGCCCATGAGCGTTGCTTCCATTGCGGCAGATACAGTGCCCGAATATGTAACGTCATCGCCCAGATTTCCACCACGGTTAATGCCGGAAACAACCAGGTCCGGCTTGAATGCGATCAGGTTGTGAATACCCAGGTTGACACAGTCTGTCGGAGTGCCGTCAACTGCAAAACAGTTGGGACCGATTTCCGTGGCCCTGAGAGGATGATGCAATGTCAGTGCATGTCCGACAGCACTTCTCTCCCTATCTGGAGCGACTATGGCAATCTCACCGACCTTTTTCAGCACTTCCGCCAACGTTTGGAGGCCTTTGGCGTTGATACCGTCATCGTTGGTAACGAGTATTTTCATGGAACCTACTGTTGCTTAGGAATTGATTCAATGATTATCCTGGAATGGTCTGTCGGCACGAAACATTCTTGTGAAGATACGGCTCTGCCAATTGATAAATTGCCTTCTTACCAGCAATCTTGTCTCAAACTCCCTGCATTTTCGGCCGGTTGCAGTCACTCATCGAATTAGGGAGTTATTTCAGAACTTATCCGGACGTTTACAAAATAGCGCAACAACGAATCTTTTGCAATATGCCGCACTTATCATGTCGCTGTATTACTTTGCTCTAACTGTATTCCGGCACCCTATTTGCATTTAATGAAACAAGAAAGGAGAGCCAGCCATGATGCTCAAAGTTATTTACGAAAATGAAAAATATGACATGGTCAAGGACTATCTTCTTGACAGATTTATCGAAACTGGAAAAATACGGAAATTCAAACGTTCGGACGGATGGGTAACCGTAGGCGTGGACTTGATTCGTGGGAAGGGCGGGGCATATAACGGGCCGGAACGGAGAAATCCTTCGGATTTACCGTCCGTGGCAATTTAATTTCTGCAAGTAATTCCCGAAAAATAAATTTTTTAGTAAATTTTTCCGACAAGTGCATATTTGTAAACAGAATGCCTGTTTCGAGCGTAAATGACTGTTTACGCATACTTTTAAAATTGTAAGCGCATATTTTGGATTGAGCATCTCACATAATTCTATTATCCGCCTACTTTTTTATGTAAACAATTTCGACAAATCATCGACAACAATATAACCGATTTTCCATTTTTTTCATTCATAATAATGGGACGCTGTCAAGAGCGCTCCCATTATCTCAATATGCCTGGACCGGCAGAACAATGCAGCTTCCAGCCTACGCGCAAAGTCCGATCCGCAACCTTGATATTGCCAAAACGAGCGCGGACACTCCAAAAGTAAGAAACGTCGTAGGAATCGGAACTGCAGTCGAATCTTCTGAGTTTCTGGGATTCGGGGCTAGCTGTATTCTGAAATCCGTCCCGTTGTTATCAGTATCAAGCAACACCACACGTTCCAGGCTGCTACCCGCATCTGGCGCAACGGCAGCAGTTCCTTCTACAAATACATTGCTTGCCGTACACCATCCCAGGCTGTCCACAATCCTATTGTCACTTTCGCGTAGAGCGAGCCCTCCCCCCGCATTCGCCAGGCCTGTTTCAAAAAGTGCATCAGGAGTCCTGCCGACATTTTTGTTCGAACGTACCAGCAGAAAATATCCATGTGAACGTATCATGTCATCAACGGTAAATCGGTAAACAGTAGTATCAGTTTCTCCCTTTGCGGAACGGTACGCTACTCGCATATCATCAAGAAACATATCTGAACTTCCCGCATTGTAGATCTCTATGAATTCCTGGCTGGAATCTCCCGCCCCAGCGGTTTGCACCTCGCTCAGAAGCAGTGTGCTTGAAGCAGCACGCACCTCATGCGAAGACGCAATGAAAAAGTTCAGGCAGACAACAATGGCCATTACGGCCGGAGAAATGCGCAAGCAGAACATAACAACCTCCTTTCCATTATTGGGCAAATTCCAGAATAAAGAGCTGAACAATATTATTGCTCGGCATGGTCACGTCTTTACCAGCAGAGAACATGATATTACGTATATTAAATAAAATCAATAAAAAAGTATACAATTCTGCTATTCTGCAAGTTTACATATTCACAAAAAAAGGATGGCTATGATATCCGCCATCCCCTGACCTGACAATGCAGGCGAAAATTTCCAGATTCTATCTTGAGTCTTGTCATACAGACGAAAAACAAAAAGATTTGCGGTCCAGTATCTGCCGCACTTTTCCGAGCAGTTCCAAAGGCATTACAGGTTTTGCTACAAAATTCAGTTCGTCATCCAGAGCACCTCGTTCGATGACAATGTCCCTCGTGTATCCGCTCATGAACAAGACCTTAATGTCCGGACATGCTTTCCTGATTTCCGTGAGCAGACTTTTCCCGTCCTTTTTCGGCATGATGACGTCGGAGACAACCATAGCGATTACAGATTCACAGTTCATGAATCTGTCCAATGCATCTTGACCGTCGACAGCTTCTATTACGGCATAGCCGGCATCTTCGAGTATCATCCTGTGCAGCCCCCGAACGGTTTCGTCATCCTCTACCAGCAATATGGTTTCATTCCCGCCCATGGCTGTGACCGCCGGCAAAACGTTGCATGTATCTCCCCGATTGCCTGAATCAAGTGGAAGATAGACCTTGAAAGTTGTTCCCCTGCCGACTTTTGAATATACGTTCACGTATCCATTGTGCTGCTTTATGATCCCGTAAATTATGGACATTCCAAGACCGGTCCCCTTGCCCACCTCTTTCGTGGTAAAGAACGGCTCAAAGATTTTCAGTTGCGTTTCCGCATCCATGCCGTGGCCGCTGTCGGTGACAGAGATAAGAGCGTAATCGCCGGGTTTACCGAATCCGTGGGCATGAATAAACTTTTCGTCCATGCTTACGTGGGAAATATCGACGGACAAAATGCCTCCCCTCGGCATTGCATCCCTGGCATTGGTGACCAGGTTCATTATCACCTGTTCGATCTGCCCCTTGTCCGCCAATACCGTCATCTCCCCGTCAACATGCGTGGTCCTGAATTCTATGTCCTCCGGGATGAGCCGGTCCAGCATTTTTCTCAAATCGTCCAATATCTGACAAAGGTTCATCGGGTGAGTATGGAGAACCTGCTTCCGGCTGAAGGCGAGAAGATCCTTGGTAAGATCCGCGGCCCTTTCGGCAGAGGAAAAAACCTGGTCGACAAAATGCCTGAGCGGGTTTTCCTTATCCATCCGCATGAGAATTATCTGGGAATAGCCAATAATTGCTGTGAGTATGTTGTTGAAGTCATGGGCAATTCCCCCGGCAAGCTGGCCGACCGCTTCCATCTTTTGTGCCTGCTGCAGCTGCCCGGCCAGTTTGTTACGCTCTTCTTCGGCGCGCTTCCGTTCAGTAATGTCTCTGCTTATGCCGATCAAGCCGAGGAGTTTCCCATCTCGATCGTAGAAGGGAGTTTTCAGAGTCTCCAGCAGCAGACGACGTCCATCAGGATAATCGACCCACTCCTCGTTGCGACTTACGATTCGATGGCTCATCATCTTACAGTCCATTTCGCGGAAGGCCTCGCCTACTTCTCTGGGAAACAGCTCAATGTCGTTCAGACCGACGATGCTCTTTTCAGGCTTTCCGGTAAATATCTCGAAAGCCTTGTTGCATCCCATGTAGCCGCCCTCTGGGTTTTTGAAAAAAATCAGATCCGGAACCGAATCTATAAGTGCACGCAAAAGGCTGTGCTCCTGATCACGCTTTATCGCAAGGTTCCGGTACTGTTCAGCACTCTCCCACAAAGCTTCGACAGTACGTTTCTGCTTCTCCCTCGTCCGTAAAGAACTGATGCCGTACGACATGTCGTTAGCCAGCTGATTCATCAACACAATTTCTTCATCGTCAAAAGCGTCGGGCTCTGCAGCATAAATATTGATGATGCCCAATGCATTATCAGCATAAATCAGAGGGATTGCCAGCGAAGATCTGTAGCCTCGCGATAACGCCTGATCACGCCAGAGTTCGAAGCGCGGGTCGCTTGCGATATCTTTCACCTGGCAGGTTTGGCCGGTTCGAACCGCGATTCCGCCTGGTCCCCGTCCTCTTTCACAATCGGACCACGTGATGTGCAGTTTTTCAAGGTATCCGTCTTCCATGCCCGAAAATGCTACGGGCCGGATCGCCTTTTCCTGGTCATTCTCAGTAAAACCGACCCAAGTGAAGCAGTAGCCGCCGTCTTCCACGATAACCCGGCACAAGGAGTTCAGGAGGTCCGACTCGTCTTCCGCACGTACGAGTGTCTCATTGCATTTTGTAAGTGTCCTGAGGGTGCGATTTATACGGCGCAACTCCACCTCAGCCTGCTTGCGCTCGGTAATATCCCGGATGCTGCTCCGAATCCCCAGAAAATTGCCGGTTTCATCAATAATTGCCTGGCATACGTGTTCAATCCATCGAATATTGCCATCAGCATGGACTATGCGGTAAACCAGGCTGTCGCTCCTGGTCCCCTCGCTCATGTCGCGATGATGTTCGTTGAACAGCGCAAGATCATCAGGATGCAGAATCCGGAGCAGCAGTCCCGGATCAGAATAAAACTCTCCCGAATCAAAGCCGGTTATTCTCTTGCAAGATGGAGAAGTATGTATACAGGAGCCGTCGGGTCCCATCCAGAATTCCCAGTCGTAAGTGAAATCAGCAATGGTGCGAAACTTGAATTCCTGCCGGGCTAGCGCCTTTACTGCAGCTTTACTGCGTTTCCAATTCCGGAAAATCAATAAAGACGCGATGATTGATATAAATAGAAAAAGCACGGCTATGGTCAGCATCCGGGCGACTTCGCTTCGCCACTCGTCAAGATAGTCCATTGCGGCAATGCCGATATTGATAAAGAGCGGATAGGAAGAAATCTTGCGAAAGGTGTGTATCCTTTCGATATTGTCCACCGGGTGCAAAGATTTGAACGTTCCGGACCTGAGTCCGTTCTGCACCATTGCCCGGTATATGCCGGACACAACCTTCTGGCCAACGGCATTGCCGCTTTCTCTAGTTGACGAGTATCGCGCCACTACTTCCATGTCCTGACCGCGCAGCGTAATGGTGCCATGCTTTCCGATATCGATGGAACTAAAGAGACGTGAGTAACGTTCCAGCGAAATCACTCCGTACACAACACCGGCAAATGCGCCGTCCTTCTGATTTAACCGGCGGGAAACGATGAGAGACCACTTTCCGGTTACACGGCTCACTAACGGTTTTGAAATGATCAGCCCGCCTTGGTCAGTTTCGCGATGCATTTTGAAATATTCACGGTCGCCGATACATATTCTGGAAGCATTTCTGTCATCAACACCATATGCAATGTTTCCATGCGCATCGGCCACCCTGAGGCCGTCCAGCTTGAGCAGACGTGAAAGCTGTCTTGACAGAAAGGATTTAACTGATTGCGGACTGATGCCGCCCTCGGCAAGTTGCTTTTCAATCTCATCCTTTGTTGCCAGAAGTGTCAAGTCGAGCTTGGTGATCGAATTGCCGATATTCTGCTCCAGAACCAGTGACAGGTTTTGGGTCGTAATTTCAGCTATCTTCACATGCTGAGCACGGTTTTCATGCAGCGAATATCCGATAAGAGCGAAGACAAAAAGATTGACCAGTATGACGCCGGCCACTATCCGTCTTATGAAAACAGGCTGTGATACCGAAGTATCAGAAGCATTGCTACGAAATATCATCAATTGTTCTCCCGGGGAGCCCCACTTCTCTTAGGCAAAGCAGGTGTCCGCCGTTCTACCGGAATATCACTGAGGGCACATGACCATTTTTCAGACAGACAGCAGTATAAAGTTTTTATCGGTTTTTTGGGAAAGAAAATAAACGCTATTTTGTCGCAAAGTATAATATAATCAACAATATAGATGTTTTTAATTATTTGACGTCAATGCTTGCTTTTGACGATATCCAAAAGCAATGTTATATTTCTGGCACAGGATATGCTAAGTGGTTTCCATCCGGAAACTCCTGGCAATGGCTGACAAGGGCCGAATTAGAAATGCTCGAACAAGGCAACGGCGCCCCGGTGGAAAGATTCCACCGGGGCACTCTTGTTTAGGGGAGACAGTCATGGAAACGATAATTCTTCCACAGGTTATCATTGATGACACCACTTTGAGAGATGGCGAACAGACCGCGGGAGTTGTATTCACAAAGGCTGAGAAGATTGCCATAGCGCGCATGCTCGATGAAGCAGGAGTCCATGAAATCGAGTGTGGCATTCCCGCCATGGGCAAAGAAGAGCAATCCGCAGTCCGCGCTCTTGTTGATCTCGGTCTCAGGGCACGTCTTATCACCTGGAACCGGGCTATTGTCGGCGATATCCGGGCAAGCATGGAATGTGGTGTAACTGCGGTGGATATATCCCTCTCGGTCTCCGACATCATGATCGAACACAAGCTGCGCAAGTCTCGTGAGTGGGTGATTGAACAACTCAAGACAGCACTCGGTTTCTCCAAGGAGCATTGTCTCTATGTCTCAGTCGGCGGTGAAGACGCCAGCCGGGCCGACACCGGTTTCCTGCTTGACTTGTTGAGCATTTGCCGCTCCCTTGGCGCAGACCGGTTCCGTTTCTGCGATACCCTGGGAATTCTTGATCCTTTCGCAATGCACAAGAAAATCACCCTTCTTCGCAAATCCGTTCCTGAAGTGGATTTGGAAGTGCATACCCACAACGATTTGGGAATGGCCACGGCCAATGCGCTTGCCGCCATTAGAGCCGGTGCCCGTTTTGTAAACACTACGGTAAACGGTCTTGGTGAAAGAGCGGGAAATGCTGCCCTTGAAGAAGTGGTCATGGCACTTAAGGTTGCCTGTGAGATTGAAACAGGTATTGACATCCACCATTTCCTCAGACTTTCAAGGCTTGTCAGCAAGGCTTCCCGCAGGCCGGTGCCACCTTGGAAAGCAGTGGTCGGCAAGCGGGTGTTTGCCCATGAATCAGGCATCCATGCTGACGGAGTAATCAAGAACCCTAAGAATTATGAAGGGTTCGACCCGTCGGAAGTTGGCCTTAGGAGGTATCTGGTTGTGGGGAAGCATTCGGGGACCAACGGGATCATCGAGCGTTACCAGTTGCTCGGCATAACCCTCGCGAGGGATGAGGCAGAGCGCCTCCTGGTCAAAGTTCGCGCCTTGGCGGAGCGCCTGAAGCGCCCCTTGTCGGACAGTGATCTGCGCATGCTCTACGGCAAGTTCGTAAACAACCCCGTAGCAGTCGCATGACACACATGGAACGATCCATGCTTAGGGAACAGCTAATTCCGCGTTCAAAGGAGAACCGAACATGAATAGCATACTGATCTGCGATGACGAACCGTTAATCAGGGCCGAGCTCAAATTACTGCTGAAGAAGCTCCAATTCGACGAAATAATTGAGGGCAGCGACGGCGAAGAAGCCGTTTCCCTGGCTTTACAACGGTTCCCCGATATCGCCATCCTCGACATTTCCATGCCGAAGAAGGACGGAATTACCGCAGCCACCGAGATCAGGAAGCGACTCAAGATCCCCATCATCTTCCTCACCGCAGCCCATGATCCGGAAGTCATCGGCCTGGCGGTCAAGGCCGGCATGGCTGCGCTTCTCACCAAACCAGTCAGGCCGGAAGAGCTTTGGCCGGCTATTGAACTCGCCTTCGCCCACAATGAAGAGGTCGAGCTTCTGAAGGAAGAAGTCGAGGACCTGAAGGAAACCATAGAGAGCCGCAAAATCATCGAAAAGGCAAAAGGGGTTCTGATGAAAAGTCATGGCCTCAGCGAGCCGGCAGCGTTTCGTAAGATGCAAAAACAGGCAATGGACAAACGAAAGTCTCTGCGCCAGATAGCAGATGCCATCCTGCTGATGGAGTGATTGATCATTATTTAGGCAAATATTCTGTTTTATTTGCAGAGCGTTACTCGCCAAGCACACAATCCAGACGGATTTACGATTCTTTTGGACTTGGCATGATCGATGCTTTTATAGTAAGCAGAGCTGGTCGAATACAATGAACGTATTCATTGACAGCAGGCAACGGCGCCCCGCGACAATTCACGGGGCGTTTTTCGTCCCTACAGGCAAAGGCGCCTCCGGTTCAACCCGGGGCGCCTTTTTCATTTGCCCCACAGACAATTGAAAGGAGAACTTACATGAGACAGATCGCTATCTACGGTAAAGGCGGAATCGGAAAGTCGACCACAACCCAGAACACGGTAGCGGGACTGGCGGCGCTCGACAAGCACGTGATGATAGTCGGCTGCGACCCAAAAGCTGATTCGACCCGGCTGATGCTCCACGCAAAAGCCCAGGCAACGGTTATGGACCTGGTCAGGGAAAGGGGCACGGTTGAAGATCTTGAGCTGGAAGAAGTATTGAAGGTCGGCTACGGCGGCGTAAAATGCGTCGAGTCGGGCGGACCTGAGCCAGGCGTCGGTTGCGCCGGTCGAGGTGTCATTACTGCGATAAACTTCCTTGAGGAAAACGGAGCATACACCCCCGACCTGGACTTCGTCTTTTACGACGTCCTCGGCGATGTTGTCTGCGGCGGGTTCGCAATGCCGATCCGCGAAGGCAAGGCGGAAGAGATCTACATCGTCTGCTCCGGGGAGATGATGGCCATGTACGCAGCAAACAACATCTCCAAGGGTATCCTCAAGTATGCGACCTCCGGCAAGGTGCGACTGGGTGGACTGATCTGCAATGCCAGAAAGACCGACAAGGAATATGAGCTGATCGAGGCGCTTGCCGCCAAGCTCGGCACACAGATGATCCATTTTGTTCCCCGCGACAATCAGGTGCAGCGTGCGGAACTTCGCCGAATGACTGTTATCGAATACTCCCCCGATCACAAACAGGCCCAAGAATACCGGGAACTTGCCCAAAAGATCGCGGAGAACAAGATGCTGGTCGTACCCAAACCTCTTACCATGGACGAACTGGAGGAGTTGTTGATGGAATTCGGCATCATGGAAGCAGATGACGAAAATGTTGGCAAGGTTGAAGCAGTTGCCAGTTAGTTTCCATCCGGAAACGGTCCTTTTGATTCGGCCGGTGGCCTCACCCTGGCGGGCAGCCCTTGCTGTCCAATCCGATGAGGCTGGATTGTCCGCCCTGACGGTGTCAACCGGCGGGCTTGCTTGTGCGACATACCTGAGTATGCCTCCGCGCAACCCCTTGGTTTCCTTGTCAGTACGAAAAAATCCTCGTTTCCGAATTGGAAACCTGCTTGTGCCTATTTTCTCAAAATAACGGAAGACGGAATGCATGAATACGGGTACCAATTTCCGGATTTGCGGTTTCCGCCCTACGTGAAGGAGTTCCCATATGTCCGCTGAAATAAAGAAAATTGACGGAATAACGAGAGAATCCACCCAGGAGATGATCGATAAGGCCCTGGAAGCATATCCCGACAAGGGAAAAAAGAAGCGGGCGCCCCACCTGGCTCCCAATGACCAGGCTTCCGGTTGCGCCTGCGTCAAGTCCAACAGGAAAACCGTTCCGGGTGTGATGAGCGCGCGCGGCTGCGCATATGCAGGCGCAAAGGGAGTTGTATGGGGCCCGATCCGGGACATGGTGCACATCTCCCACGGCCCGGTAGGTTGTGGCTGGTACTCCTGGGGGACACGCCGCAACCTTATGAGCGGCAAGGGCGGTGTCACCAATTTTGCCATGCAGTTCACATCCGATTTCCAGGAGAAGGACATCGTCTACGGAGGCGACAAAAAGCTGAAGCAGCTGCTCGGAGAGGCAAAAGAGCTGTTCCCACTGGCCAAGGCGATCTCGGTCCTTTCCGAATGTCCGGTGGGCCTGATCGGTGACGACATCAACTCCGTGGCAAAGGCATCCAGCAAGGAACTGGATATCCCCATCATCCCCTGCAACTGCGAGGGGTTCCGCGGCGTATCCCAGTCTCTCGGCCACCACATCAGTAATGACACCATCCGCGATTACATCATTGAAACACGGGAGTTCGCCGAACCGGCAAGCCCTTACGATGTTGCGCTCATCGGCGACTACAACATCGGCGGCGACGTCTGGGCAGTCATGCCTCTCCTGGAGGAGATCGGCTTGAACGTCAAGGCCACCTGGACCGGAGACGGCGAGATAGAAAAGATTGCCGCCACCCACAAGGTAAAGCTCAACATCATCCACTGTTACCGCTCAATGAACTACATGTGCAAGGTAATGGAGGAGAAATACAATATCCCCTGGATGGAGTTGAACTTCTTCGGCCCGACCAAGATCAAGGCAAGCCTGAGGCAACTCGGCGAGTACTTCGGCAACGAGATCAAGGAAAAGGTGGAGGCGGCCATCGCCAAGTACGAGCCGATGATGCAGGCCGTTATAGACGAATACCGGCCCCGCCTTGAAGGAAAGAAAGTCATGCTCTATGTGGGAGGCTTGCGTCCCCGCCACACGGTCAATGCCTATGAGGACCTGGGAATGATGGTTGTCGGCTCCGGTTACGAGTTCGCCCATAGTGACGACTACGACCGGACCGCCTCGGAGATGCCCGACGCCACAGTCATCTATGATGATGTCTCCGAATACGAGCTGGAACAGTTCGTGGATACCCTTAAACCAGACCTGGTAGGTAGCGGCATCAAGGAGAAGTACCTGTTCCAGAAGATGGGTATCCCCTTCCGACAGATGCACAGTTGGGACTATTCCGGTCCCTACCATGCCTACCTGGGTTTCCCCATCTTTGCAAGAGACGTGGACATGGCCGTGAACAGCCCGACCTGGAAGCTGGTCAAGTCACCGTTGTAACGGATGACGTAGGGGCGAACCTTGTGTTCGCCCAACATAGACAAGGACGAACACAAGAAAGGGCGAACACAAGATTCGCCCCTAAGCAAAACACACAACCCCGGACCGTGGACCTATGAGCTCCCGGCCGGTTGAAGGAGATATTCCATGGCAAACAATCTTGGACTTGCAGTCAAAAACGTAACGGAAACACCCGAGGAAGAGATCAAACGCGTTTCAGAGTGGATAAATTCAGAAGAATACAGGGTGAAAAACTTTGCCCGCCAGGCCCTTGTCATCAATCCGGCCCATGCCTGCCAGCCTCTCGGGGCCGAGCTTGTTGCCCACGCTTTTGAAGGATCATTGCCCTTCGTGCACGGCTCCCAGGGATGCGCATCCTACTATCGCAGCACCCTGAACCGCCACTTCCGCGAACCCGCGCCGGCTGTATCGGACGCCATGACCGAGGACGGCGCAGTGTTCGGCGGTCAGAACAACATGCACGAGGCGCTGGAGAACGCCTATGCCCTGTACAAACCGAAAATGATCGCAATCTTCACCTCGTGCATGCCGGAGATTATCGGCGACGACTTGACCGCCTATATAAAGAATGCACGGCAGAAGGGCTGCATCCCCAATGATTTTCCAATACCTTACGCCAACACCCCCAGCTTCAACGGCTCCCATGTACACGGATATGACGCCATGCTGCTGTCCATCCTGCAGACCCTGACCGAAGGTAAACAGGTTGAAGGGCGATGCACCGGCAAGCTGAACATGATAGCCGGCTTTGACCCCAATACCGCCAATTACATGGAGTACAAACGGATTCTCAGGGAATTCGGCATCCCCTTCACACTGCTGGGCGATATTTCAGATGTATTCGACTCGCCACTGGACGGCGTCTACCGTATGTATCCGGGCGGCACGAAGCTGGATGATGCAGCCCACTCAATCAACGGCAAGGCGACCATGACCTTGGGACCCTACTCGACGACCAAGACTTACGGCTGGATCAAGGACAACTACTCGGGCAAGCACGTTTCACTGCCGATGCCGTTCGGCGTCGGCAAGACCGACGCCTTCGTCATGAAGCTGGCGGAACTGTTCGGTAAATCTGTCCCAGAATCGATCAAGACGGAGCGCGGTCGTGCTGTCGACGCCATGACCGATGCCCACCAGTACATGCACGGCAAGAAGTTCGCGCTCTACGGCGATCCGGATTACCTGCTCGGCTATATTTCCTTCCTGCTGGAGATGGGGGCAAAACCGTACCACATCTTGTGCAGCAAGGGGAGCAAAAAGCTGGAAAAAGAGATCCAGGCGCTGCTCGACGCATCCCCGTACGGCAAGGACGGCAAAATCTACATGAACAAGGACCTCTGGCACCTGCGCAGCCTGGTGATGACCGAACCCGTGGACGCCATTATCGGCGACACTCACGGCAAGTTCATTGCCAGAGATGCACAGATACCCCTGTTTCGATTCGGTTTTCCCGTCCTGGACAGGGTAAACCTGCACCGTTCGCCCCTCATAGGCTACCAGGGGGTGATCAACATGGTCACAACCATCTGCAACAAGTTCATCGAGATAGTGGATGAAACCTGCGATGACAGGAATTTCGAGATGATGCGCTGATACCTGGAAGCAGGAGGGAATGCCATGCTCCACATAATCCAGAACGATCCACAGGTGCCCCCGGGCAATATCCAGGAAAACCTGCCTTTCAAGCCCCCGGTACGTCACCCGTACCGGGGGGACTCCCTACCGGATCTCGCCGTGATTTCAGCACTTATCGTTCTGGGTGGCGCCATGGGCGCCAATGACGATGGAAAGCATCCTTTTCTTCATGAGCTGAAATCGTTGATCTCGCGGATCGTCTCTGCCCGCATCCCTTTCCTGGGAATATGCCTGGGAGGGCAGCTTATGGCGACTGCAACAGGCGGCCGGGTCATATCGGGTCGATGGAAGGAACTGGGAACCATGCCGGTTACGCTTACCTTCGAAGGAAGGCGGGACCGCCTGTTCCGGGGCATTCCTGGCTCGTTCAGCACCTTCCAGTGGCACCATGACAGCTTCGATACCGCCCCTGGCGGGGTCATCCTTGCATCCTCCGCTACCTGCCCCCACCAGTCCTTCCGCATGGGTGAATGCGCCTGGGGGATCCAGTTCCACCCCGAGGTGACGGAAGAGATCATCCGCGACTGGTGCGCCTGGGACGAATCCACGGCATCACGCACCCGGCAACTGGTTGCAGCTTTCAAGGACAGTGAAAAGGAATACCGGTCAACCGCCTCATGCCTGCTGCGCAATTTTCTCGCAGCAGCGGGACTTGAATTTTCATAAACGGCGTTTCAGTCACAGAGGTCGAGAACACAGAGAAAACAATCAAGCAATGAACCCACAAATCAACCGCTGCGAGGCGCGACAAAAGAAAGAACGAGGAATCCCATGGCTCGACCCGACTACTACGATGCACCCGAATGCGACACCAATCAGGACAAAGGCGCTCCCAAATTCTGCAGGAAGTCGGAACCGGGAGAAGGAGCGGAGCGAAGCTGCGCCTATGACGGGGCCCGAGTGGTGCTGATGCCGATCACCGACGTCATTCACCTGGTCCACGGCCCCATAGCCTGCGCAGGCAACTCCTGGGACAACCGTGGCGCCCGCTCAAGCGGCTCCCAGCTATACCGCCGCGGCTTCACCACCGAAATGGCAGAGAACGACGTCATCTTCGGCGGAGAAAAGAAACTCTACCGGGCGATCCTCGACCTGGCCGGGCGTTACCCCGAGGCAAAGGCGATATTCGTCTATGCCACCTGCGTCACAGCCATGACTGGCGACGACGTGGAGGCGGTCTGTACGGCCGCCGCCGGCAAGGTGACCATACCGGTTATACCCGTAAACACCCCCGGATTCATCGGCGACAAGAACATCGGCAACCGCCTCGCCGGAGAGGTTCTATACAAATTCGTAATCGGCTCGGCCGAGCCTCCGGTACTGGGCGAATATCCCATAAACCTCATCGGCGAATACAACATCGCCGGCGACCTGTGGGGCATGCAGCCGCTGTTCGACCGACTTGGCATCCAGGTCCTTTCCTGCATCAGCGGTGACGCCCGCTTCGAGGAACTGCGCTATGCCCACCGAGCCAGGCTCAACGTCATCATCTGCTCCAAGTCGCTGACCAACCTGGCCAAAAAGATGCAGAAGCACCACGGCATCCCCTACCTGGAGGAATCGTTCTACGGTATGACCGACACGGCCAAAGCCCTGCGCGATATCGCCCGCGAGTTGGACAACACTGTCAACGGCCCGGAGAAAAGTATCCTGCAGGACCGGGTGGAAAAGTTGCTGGAGGAGGAAGAGGCCAGGTGCCGGAAACGGATAGCCCCCTACCGGGCGCGGCTGGAAGGAAAGCGGTCGGTGCTCTTTACCGGCGGGGTCAAGACCTGGTCCATGGTCAACGCGCTGCGGGAGCTGGGGGTGGAAGTCCTGGCCGCGGGCACGCAAAACTCGACGCTGGAGGACTTCTACCGCATGAAGGCCCTCATGCATCGGGACGCCAAGATCATCGAAGACACATCCACCGCGGGTCTGCTTGGGATCATGCGGGAAAAGACGCCGGACCTGATCGTGGCGGGCGGCAAGGTCAAGTTCATGGCCCTGAAGACCAGAACCCCTTTCCTGGACATAAACCACGGCCGCTCCCACCCCTATGCCGGGTACGAGGGGATGGTGACCTTCGCCCGCCAGATGGACCTGACGGTCAACAGCCCTATCTGGCCTTCGCTCAACAACCCCGCACCCTGGGAGATTCCGGCTGCGGTACTGGCTGCTGAAGCTGCCTCGGCCACGGAACATGGAGAACGGTATTTTTCCGAAGACCTGTCCGCCTCGCGGGTCAAGGTTCCGGTAAAACCTGCAACCGTGAACCCCCAGAAAAACTCCCCGACCCTGGGTGCGACCCTGGCCTTCCTGGGTATCGACCGCATGCTCGCCCTGCTGCACGGCGCCCAGGGATGCTCGACTTTCATCCGGCTGCAACTGTCGCGACACTTCAAGGAATCAATCGCCCTCAACTGCACCGCCATGAGCGAGGACACGGCAATCTTCGGCGGCTGGGAGAACCTGAAAAAGGGAATCTGGCTGGTCATGGAGAAGTTCCGTCCAGGCATTGTGGGCGTTATGACCTCCGGGCTCACCGAGACCATGGGGGACGACGTGTGCAGCGCCATCAGCCAGTTCCGCGAAGAGCACCCCGAACATGCCGCGGTGCCGGTGGTCTGGGCGTCGACGCCAGACTACTGCGGCTCTCTCCAGGAGGGTTACGCTGCGGCTGTGGAGGCCATCCTGACGACCCTGCCGGAAGGTGGTGGTACGATACCCGGCCAGGTCACCCTGCTGCCCGGCTGCCACATGACCCCTGCGGACGTGGAAGAGATCAAGGAGCTCATCGAGTCTTTCGGCCTCACCTGCCTTGCCGTTCCCGACATTTCCACGGCACTGGACGGACACATGGATGCCGAGGTGTCCTCCCTTTCCACCGGGGGCATCCCGGTGGACGACATCCGCCGCGCAGGATGCAGCTGCGCAGTCATCTACGTGGGCGACTCCCTGACCAGGGCAGGCAGCATCCTGCGGGAACGCTTCGGCATCCCGGCCTACGGCTTCACCTCGGCAACCGGCCTGGCCCAGGTCGACCGGCTCGTGGCGGCCCTGTCCGTCATCAGCGCCAGGCCCGTTCCAGAAAAGCTGCGCCGCCAGAGGAGCAGGCTCATGGACGCCATGGCCGACTGCCACTACCAATTCGGCAACAAAGAGGTCGTGCTGGCACTGGAGGCGGACAACCTGAAAAGCCTGGTACCGTTCTTCCATGGCATGGGGTGCCGCATCCGTGCGGTCCTATCTGCCACCCGCACCCGCGGCCTGGGCGCCCTGCCCAGCGAGAGCGTGCATGTGGGCGATCTGGAGGACCTGGAAACGGCCGCAATGGGCGCCGACCTCCTGGTGGCAAACTCCAACGGGCGTCAGGCAGCCGCCAAACTGAAGATCGGCTCCCATCTTCGGGCCGGCATGCCGGTTTTCGACCGGCTGGGCGCTCACCAGAAGATGTGGGCCGGCTACCGGGGCACCATGAACCTGGTCTTCGAGACGGCCAACCTGTTCCTGGCCAACGCAAGGGAAGCGCAGAAGCTTGCACATAACTGACAAATGACCTGTCTCAGAAAGGACACACCATGAAAGTTGCTTTCACCAGCACTACCGGGGAATGTATCGACCAGCATTTCGGCCAGTGCCAAAGCTTCCATGTATGGGAGATCGGTCCGGAAACGGCTCAGCCCGTGGCCACCATCAGCGCCGTCACCACTGCGGAAGACGAAGAGGACCGTATAGCCGCACGCGCAAACGCCTTAAGCGGCTGCGCCATCGTTTACACCATGCAGATCGGCGGCCCTGCGGCCGCCAAGTTGATTGCCCGCAAGATACATCCCATGAAAACCAGCACGGAGATGCCCGTGACCGATGTAATAGGCAAGCTGCAGGGGGTGCTGAGGGGAAATCCTCCGCCCTGGCTTCGCAAGGCCCTGAACAGCGGGACTTTCGGATCATTTTCAGATGAGGAATAAGGGCAATGGCAGTCTTCCCTATGAAATCACAACACAAAATGGAGGAATATGAACATGGGCTACATTACCGGAACACGCAAAAACGGAACTGAGTACACGCCGCATTTCGTGATGAGCATCGACGAAGAAACCTGCATCGGCTGCGGTCGCTGCTTCAAGGTCTGCGCCCATGAGGTGCTTGCCTTCGAAGAGGTGGACGAGGACGACTCGGCCAAGATGTTCATGAAGGTGGACAACCCCGGCAACTGCATAGGTTGCCAGGCATGCGGCAGGACCTGCGCCAAGAATTGCTTCACCTTCGAACCGGCTATGATGTGATTCCGGGACGGGGGCGCGTCGCGCCCCCATACAAAAGGGAGGTAACAATGCTGTTCGCAGTTGCTTCAAAAGACGGCCGGGAAATCAACCAGCACTTCGGCCATGCAAATCGCTTCCTCATCTTCGAGGTAAGCGGCACAGATGTCAGGCAGACTGATGTGAAGGTGGTGGAGCGCTACTGCAGTTACGACGAAGAGCATCCCCTGCGCGGTCATCTTCTGCGGTCGATTGCAGATGCGCTCCATGGCTGCGCGGCGATTGTCTGCACGCAGATCGGTCCCGCGCCACGTGAAAAGTTGTCAAGCCTGGGATTCGATGTATACTGCGCCTCCGGCGATATCCGGCCGACATTGGTCGAGCTGGCGCGACTGTATTGAATCCTTTCGTACACAAGGAAGTGACCCATGGCCGGACATGCCTTCAATCTCTGCAACCTCCCCCCGTGGGTGATCGCCTCGCGGCACTTCAACGAGCACCCGCAACCGCTGGAGGTCCAGGGAGTGCGAGGCGCCAACCGCTTCCTGTTCGACAGGCTGGACGGCATCGCGTCAGCCCACGAGCGTGCCCAGGTTTTCAACGACTACATGTCGGTAAAGTTTCAGTTGCACCAGTGGCAGAACCACACCGGTACCGCCCGCAGGAGCCTGAAAAACAGCTATCTCCGTTTTCTGCGCGGATGGATGATGGATTCCAATTCGGTTGAGGGAGCAGTCCTCAAGGGTTGGGTGGAGAGCCGTATGGGGCTTTACCCCAGCTTTCACAAAATAAGCATCCCCAGCATCCACAGCGAAGAATACATGGTGTTCGCTCTAGACCGGACTCTGGGCAGCGCCCGCACCAATGCCATCAATGCCCAACTCGACCTTCTCTATGAATACTGCCAGTATGAACTGGCCAAAATCATGGCGCCAGACCGCTTTCTGACCCTGTATCGGGGCACCAATGATGCAAATGACTACATGACCATCGAAACAATCGGCAAACGCGAAAGCATCGTCCGCCTGAACAACCTGGTCTCTTTCACTGCCGATGAAGAGAGGGCCTGGGAATTTGGCGACACTGTATGGGAGATCCAGGCGCCGCCTTCCAAGATATTCTTTTTTGGCAACCTGCTTCCCACGAGCATCATGAAATGCGAAGGAGAGTTCCTGGTTATCGGGGGGGAATACCGGGTCCGCAGGGTCATGTGCACTGTGTAATACTCAGACCTGCCAGGTTTTGAAAACATGGCAGGTCTTTCCCCTGCGCGACAAATCGATGAGTTTCGCCGTCAGTTCGTTAATCTCGCGGACCAGGTTCCGGTCGAGCTTCCTCAACCAGCGCGCTGGCAAACTCTCAAGTCCGTAGAAGGCCCCTGCCAGACCGCCTATTATCGCACCGGTCGTATCCGCATCACCACCTTGATTGACCGTTGCGACAACACACTCCTCGAAAGAACGACCGCAAAAGAAATGGTGACAGACCGTCTGGAAGGTATCCACCACGTAACCGGTCGACAGACCATGGTAAGGCGCAAAAGAGAAACCCGGATATTCACCGACAAGGCTGTCCGCCTCACGCCGTAGCCTGGATTTGGAACGCCCCTCAACGGCTAGGTGCAGCATACGGCCATAACAGCGGCAGGCGGCGTCGGACAGTTCGTGGTTGTGCGTCAGGTGCGCCTGTTCGACAGTACAGCGGTCCAGTTGCCCGGTATGGCCCAACGTGGAGAGCGCCACAGGCACCATGCGCATCAGAGCACCGTTCCCTCCATCCCATTGGTTGGGGGGAGTCTCCAGTTGGCCGGTCAGCATGAAGTTCCTGATCCCCCGACGGCAGGTGTCCCCCACGTCTATGGGCGGTTTCCTGAGCCAGGCGGCGAACTGGCCGGCTATGGCGGACAGGTCCCAGCAGCCGGCCTGGCACACTGCGCGCGCAATACAGAGAGACATTTCGGTGTCGTCGGTCACCTGCCCGGGTTTGAGGCGCAACCACCCTCCCCCTGCCATCTCTCGCAGTACTCCGTATTTGGCCTTGATCTCACCGGGAGTCAAGAACTCTACAGGCGCCCCAAGCGCGTCGCCCAGGGCAAAGCCCAGAAATGATGCCATGGCCCTAGTCAAAACCTCATCACCTTCGGCAGTTATAAGGATGCCTTCATCTCTCTTGGACATATCATGAGTCTCTCCAGGCTTTTGCAGTTCAGATATCATGCCAGCCAGTCAGTTCCACGATACAACCACCTTTTTTGCGGATCAAGGGAACATTTCCTGCGCGGCAACAGATGAAAACGACCTTCTGTGCAGCATTTCAGCCTATATTTTAATCAGCAGGTGCGCCATTCGGCTCAGCCCAATTGAGCCTCTAACTTCGCAACGCTGCATAATTGGAAGGTTTTCGGTTTGAATTCACGGTCGGCACGCTTTCTGATAGAAGGGAATTCAAGAACGAAACCGATAAGACACATTCAACATTCCGCATCAGCAAAGGGGCTGGCGTATCGACGCCGGCCCTTTTTTTCGTTTTCGCTACCAACAACCACAAGGAGGACTCCATGGCAAAATCATGCAGAGAAAGAAAGTTCATTCAGGGTCACCCCTGCTTCGGCGGCAACCACCATATCAATGGACGCATGCACTTGGCCGTAGCGCCCCGCTGCAACATTAAATGCGGATACTGCACCCGCCGCCACGACTGCGCAAATGAATCACGGCCCGGCGTCACGAGCAGACTCCTGAGCCCCGCTGAAGCATTGGACAAGGTACGGGAGGTAATGGCGAGCGAAATTCTCGGCCCTGTGATCAAGGTCGTGGGCATCGCAGGCCCGGGCGATCCGCTGGCCAACGAGGAAACCTTCACTATCTTTCGCCTCATAGGGAAAGAGTTCCCGCACCTGATGAAATGCATGAGTACCAACGGCCTGCTGCTGCCGGAAAAAATCGATGAATTGGATGCACTCGGCCTGCGCAGTCTCACAGTTACTCTCAATACCCTTGATTCCGCAGTCGGTGCCAGTATCTACAGCTATATTCGATATCACGGCAAGCGTTACACGGGCAAGAAAGCGGCGCGCATGCTTATCGCGAATCAATTGGATGGAATACGCCTGGCTGCCGATTTCGGAATGACGATCAAGGTCAATACTGTTTTCATCCCAGGAGTAAATGAAGAGCAGATACCGCTTATTGCCCGCAGAGTAAAGGAACTTGGCGCAACGGTTATGAATGTGATGCCCATTATTCCCCAGGCCCGGTTCTCAAGCATAACGCCACCTACCCCGGAGGAATTGGCGGCAGTGCAAACGGCAAACGAACGGGTAATCGGCCAATTCAGGCACTGCAGGCAGTGTCGAGCCGACTCAGTCGGTCTCATAGGAGAAGCGGGCATTCCTGCCAATGGGGAAACAGCCCGTGCCTGATATTCGAATCAACCGTTTCCAAGCGGTCCATATCCCGCAATTTCAGGCCATGGCTGAACAGGAAGGATGGGCTTGCGACTGCCGGGAGTTCGATTTCACCTTCAAAGTCTTTCCCCAAGGTGCATACGTGGCACTTTCTGACGGGATAGCAGTCGCATTCGTAACCGCAGTCAGGCATCACCGGAGCGGCTGGATCGGCAACCTCCTTGTGCATCATAAGCACAGGGGTAAGGGCCTGGGGCGCAAAATGTTCAACCGGGCGCTGGCGAGTCTGGAAGTTGCCGGAGTAGAGACCGCCTGGCTGACCGCTTCCGAAAGTGGAAGACCGATTTACGAATCCGCCGGTTTTCGTGCCGTGGATACAATAGGCCGTTGGCGTGTTCGTGGAGTTTGCGCACGAGCAAGGGAAATCCTTCAAGACGGTGAACTGGACATTGTTGAAGAACTGGACCGGGAAGGATGGGGAGATAATCGCGCCTTGCTGCTCAAGGCTGTCACCGCGAACAACTCCGTTCTGGTTCAAAATGACGGTTTCCTGGCAATACAGCAAATGGGATCGGGGTCACTTCTCGGTCCCTGGAGTTCACGCACACCGGCAGCGGCTGAATTCCTCCTGGCAAAAGCTTTCGAACCTGGTTCCTCCTCGCCTGGTCTTGTGGTCCTGGATTGTCCGGGATCGAATTACCCGGCATCCAGAATGCTTTCCGCAGCAGGATTCAGTCCCGTGAAATCGACTGTTCTCATGTACAGGGGGAAGACTCCGGATTATCGGCCTGACTCCATCTTTGCCCTGGCCAGCATGGGAAGCATGGGGTAACCGTTAAAGGTATCGCTTTAACCTTTCATGGTTGTCATCCTTGGTCTGCGTTGGGCAGTGCGGTCCTTCTTCATAACGGCTGTCCCAGCTAGGAAATGCGAAATTAAATCTTTAGATATTCGTGAAACATCCGATAAATTCTCCTTATAAAAGCGTCCCGCATCCGTGGAAAAACGACAGACTGAAGCATAAAACGGATGAAGCTCGCAGGAAGCGGAAATTCTGATAATCAAGGAGAATATATGGGTTTCTTGGGATTTGGAAAGAAGCGCAACGCAGTATCCGGAGCTGTTGCACTCCAGAGCAGCGTAGCATCGCTTCCGGGAGAACTGCAGAAGGTTCGTATCGCTCCAACCTTTGTCAGCGCATATGTATCACCCCATGTCGACATTGACCAGGTAGCCAAAGTGCTTTCTGCCCGCTTTCCCGGCATCCCAATGATGATCTGCTCCACCGCTGGAGAACTTCATGCTGATTCCGGACGTCTGTATTGCGCTACTGGATCGAGTTGGGACCGTGTGGTGGTCCAGTGTTTCGACGCCTCACTGGTAGCTGAAGCCGAGATCGTAGCCGTTCCCCTTGGATGTGAAGACCTGCGCAGGGGAAGCGTGGACACCGGTCTGAAGGATCGGGTTGCCCAAATCGGCAAGTCGATATCAGGCCTGAAAGTCAACATGGAGATTGATTATCGCAACACCCTGGCATACGTGCTGTTTGACGGTCTGTCCGCCTCCGAATCGTTCTTCATGGAAGCCCTCTATGAGTCGGGACGTTTCCCGTGCCTTTTCGTGGGCGGTTCGGCCGGTGGAAAATTCGACTTCCGCAATACCTGGCTTCACGACGGGAGAAAAAAACTCGAAAACCATGCCCTGCTTGCATTTCTCAAGACTCCTCCCGGAGTACGTTTCGGCATTTTCAAGAGCCAGAATTTCGAGCCTGCCGGAAGCAGTTTCCACGTCCTTTCCGCTTCAGTGGAACAGCGTTACGTGACCCAGGTTGTCGATCGCATGGGGCGTATCGGCAACCTTACGGACGCACTCTGCGAAACTCTCAACTGCTCTTCTAGTCAACTAGAGGCGAAGCTGGCCGACTACTCCTTTGCCATAACCATGGGCAATGAACTTTTCGTCCGGTCAATCTCCCAACTTAACATGGATGCGGGCCGAGTGCACTTTTATTGTGACATAGCGCCGGGAGAGGAATTGCAACTGGTGCGAAGGACAAACCTGGTCAGCAATACGGAAAAAGACCTCAGACAGTTCATGCATGGCAAGCCCGGTAAACCCGTGGCAGGCATTCTCAATGACTGCATTCTGCGGCGGCTTTGCAACGATCGCGAACTTGCGGAGATGGGTCGGGTTATGCCGGAAGCCGCCATTGCCGGGTTTTCAACTTTCGGAGAAATTCTCGGTTTGAATCTAAATCAGACGCTTACCGCCGTATTTTTCTTCCACGTACCAAAAGGTGCGGACTTCAAGGATGAATATGTGGACAATTTTGTTGCCCATTATGGTGAATTCAAAGCTTTTTTCCTGAGGCGCCAGATTTCCAAGCTGAGCGGATTGACACAGCTGTTGATAAAACAGATCGAGGACTTCAAGGCTCAACAGTTCGAGAGCCGTTTGGATGCGTCCGGCTTGGAACCGTCGATGGCCCGGCTGTTCTGCGGTCTGAACGACCTCGGGCAGGCGCTGGACGAGGCCCACAGCCACAGGGAATCCATTGCCGGACAGCTCGAATCATGCGCCAACGATCTGTATGGGTCGGTGGATGACCTGGCATCACACATCGAGCAGCAGGTGCAGGCGATTCACCAGCTCGGCGAAAACGTTTCCGGGCTTACCCAACAGGCCACCATGTCCGCGGCAAACGCCAGGGAACTTGCAGATGCCAGCCTCCATATCCAGAGTGTCGTGGAAATCATTGAACAGATTTCGGACCAGACGAACCTGCTGGCCCTGAATGCCGCCATTGAAGCGACTCGCGCAGGAGAAAGCGGGCGTGGATTCGCAGTAGTTGCCGACGAAGTCCGCAACCTTGCTGAAAAATCGCGCACGAGTGCCATGGAGATCGGCACGAACATCTCACGCCTGGCTTCGGAAATCGGCACGGTTGCCAATGAAATCGAATCCCAGTCCAGCGACGTTGCGTGCTTGTCTTCACTGCTCAGTGTAATTGAGGAATCAAGCGGCAGGACGACGGAGACGGCTGTCCACACTAAGGGGGTGGCAGACACTTTGAAAAATCTTACAAGCGCGAGCCATTGCTAGCCGGCGGTTTCAGGCAAGAAGCCAGTCACGGATTATTTTTTCGGAGATAGCGGATATCCTGGAGGACAAGTTCTTCCAGCACAGCATCGAAATAGCTCTTGCGGCATTCCACGCCATCGATGGCGCTGTCCCGGAGAAGTTTCAAAAAGCGGCAACCACCGAAACAGAGGGGAAGATAGGCGCAATGCCTGCACTGGTCCTTCTTCCAGGCTCCAAGCATGTGGGACCGGCCGTAAGAATTAACTCCGCTTTTCAGGTGGCCTGTTTCAAGCCCTTTGCAACCGATGAAAGCCGGACATTTGAAAAGGGTCCCATCGTAATTTACCACCAGGTTGTCCCGTAATTCGATCATGCAGATCGTAGGCGCTACCCTGGGAGTATTAAATCCCCGACGCAGGATTTCTTCCCTGAGGAAAATGCTTGCCTCGAGCAGCCATTGTTCATCAGTGGATACACATCCTTCGGAAAACTCTGGAGACAAATGCCTTCCCAGAGTTTCGGTAACAGGTGAGAACATCACGTGGGTTATTCGATCTGGTGTCAAGCCGTTGTCAATCAGCGTGTCAAGAAGCTGCGGAAATGAACGATAGTTCTCCCTCGTGTAATTGCCGCCGATCCCGATTCTGATCAGGTCATTGACTTCAGACAGGTTGCTGATTATCTTGTCGAAGCTCCCCTCTCCCGAAACGAATGGGCGATAGCTGTCATGGTTTTCCCTGGGGCCGTCCAGGGTTATTCTGGCACTCTTGAGACCTAACTGCACCAGTCCCGAAACAACATCCCGGGTGAGCAGCGTTCCGTTCGTAACCAGGGTGAATTCATAGTTCCGGCCTTCCCGCTCGGCAAGTGTTTTCAGTTTTCGTGAAATTTCACCGATTTCTCCGGCACTCAGGAGCGGCTCCCCACCATAGAAGTCGATCACCAGATCCTTCCCCCGACCAAGATACTCTTGGCCGGCAAAACGGACCAGCAAGTCCCGGATTTGGGAACTCATGTAATGACGACCCCGCTGTCCCCCCTCATAACAGTAGGTGCACGCGAGGTTGCAGTCCAGGTTCATCACTGCCATGAGCGACGCGCGCTTTCCCCGTTCATTCGCCCTGTCGATCACAGACATCATTTCCGCTGTCTCGTCCACACCGTCAGGTACCAGGAAACCGTTCCGGAGCAGTGTCTCCTGCTCTTTCTCCGTCAGGGTACTCTCGTCAATGGCTGCAAGCAGCGCCCTGGGCACGAGCAACTTGGCAAAGCTGCGGGTCGAAAAAAGGAGCACCCGTTCAGGGTCATCACGGCAGGCATACATTTTCAGATAAATTGACAGTCGCATTTTCGAAAAAAAAGGGAATCGAGATCCGATCCCCCTTTTAAGCACTCAGTATTGGAATTAAGGCTTAACCTCTGAATGGCAGATAGAGCATGGTGCAGCAGCCCGCCCAATCAGGTCCGATGGGCTCGTCGGATCCTTTTTCGAGGACGATGATTTCTTCCCTTTCCATGTGACGCCTCCTTCTTTGGTTTCTTGAAAATGGTGTAAGCACGACATTCTCAAGCAAATACCCTGATTATGAAACTGAATTTCTTTCAGCAGTCATAATCGCACGACCGGGAAATGCCGATCACTTCCCGCTACGCAAACCTGCCATTATTTATGCATGATCCATGCCCTATTGTCAATAATATCCATTAAAGATTTCAAGAGCTGCAAGTCCATGCAGTTGCTGAATGTTTCCCATATCCGTCAGAAGTTGAACCTGGCCCCTCCTTCTACCCAGCGGCCAGTGTTACGAAAAATATCCCTGAAATATTGATCGCCATTGAAAATATTGCGGGCCGAGAAAAACAGCTCGATAGCCATATGCTCTGCAGAATAAATATTTTTAGTCAAATAAAGGTCCCAGATCATTGAACTGTGCGATCTGTAGTCTGAAGGATTCACATCCCAGCGAATAAAATGACCCTTGAGAGTTGCGCGGAAACTCTTTCTGTCATCGTATTGCAGGCCCACATCCCAGGTATAGTGCGGCAAGTTTTGAACTCCGTTACCTGTCAGACGGTCTGTGGTGTCCAGCAGCGCACAGCCTACGGAAAGGGAAGTATTGAACAAGGGCATGGTCTTGATTTCCGCCTCGATGCCCTGACGACGCTGCTTGCCCGCATTGACCCACATGCGTGTTCCGTCGGGCAGCAGAGCGGTGTCCAGCACGTCACTTATGTCGTGCCGGAATAGGGTTGTCTTGAACCAGAAGTAGCGGAAAAAAGTCGTTTCAAGCCCCAGGGAATATGACCAGATTCTTTCCATCTCCAAGTCCGGGTTGGCAACGATGGAAACGCCATCGCCAAAAGTGGAGGCAAGTGACGGAATATTGAATCCCCTGGCAGCATAAGCGCGCAGTATGGTGTTATCCATCGGTGTATAGGTAACACCAAGGCTCGGGCTCCAGAAATCTCCGTTTGTGTTGGTGTGGTCGAAACGGATTCCAGGTGTGATCGAAAGCTTTCCAATGTTGAAGGAGTCGTTTACGTAGAGAGCCCATTTCTCCAGGCGCTGCTTGCCATCCTTGATGGTCAGTGACTTCAACCGTCCGCTGTCGAAGTCGGTCCCCAACACCATTTCATGCATCCTTTGCGTCCATACCAGTTTCGCGCTGCCGCCAAATCCTTCATCATTCCCCTTCGACTCCGCGAGTCGAAGATCGCTGTAATAGTCATTATAGGATAAAGCGATGTCACGCCATATGGAATGGGCGGAAATATTCAATAAAAGACCATTGGTTATTTGGTAGTCCAATGCAATAGTGGCAAACAGATTTTCCACGTCGCTGTCAATTGTAATCCCGGACGCAGGGAAAGTTCCGATCTGCCTTGAGCCCTTGTTGTATGCGAGTGTAAAGTTGATATCAGTTCTGTCGCCGGCGGAATAATGCATTTTCGTATAGAAATTTCCACCCTGGAACCCATTATGGGTCAGCAGGCCATCAGTGAGAAGTCCCCCCCCGGAAAGGTAATAGCCGAAACCGGATTTTCTGCCGGACACTTCCAGCCGATAATCGCCAGTATTCCGTTCGCCAATGGAAGCGACGAGCGTGCCGCCGAATTCCCGGGTGTCATCCGGCGATTTGGTGATCACATTGATCACCCCCCCCAGCGAAGAACCCCAGGAAGAGGAAGCCGGTCCCTTGATGATCTCCAGCCGCTCAATAAACTGGACCGGTATCAGTCCCATATCCGGGGTTGACTCGGACAAGTTGTTCTGTGAAACCCCATCGATAAGAAGGAGCACATGCCACGGTTGTGAACCCTGGATCATTGCGTTCACGGCGCTTCCCGGACTGCCCTGGTCGAACAGCTGAACACCTGTCACATATGTAAGGATGTCTGCCAGTGTGTGGGCATTGATCGCCTTTATATCATCAGCCGTCACGACGGTCACATTTTCGGCAACCCGCGAAATCGACTTGGGATATCGGGTGGGGGTGACGATGATGTCGTCATCTTCGTAAAACATTTTAAGGGTGGACATGTCCCTTTCGCCTTGCGCATACCCCTCAGGCATTCCCCATGGAAACACGGAAACTAAAAACAAGAAGAAAGTTGTCTTAAGTAAATATTTATGCATAATCTAAATATATTCTCAGCAATCCTCTCTCAGACAGCCATGCCCGGGATAAAACATTATATTAATAAATCCAGGATATTTAACTGGAAAGAATGTGTGGCATACTGAGGTTAAGTTTACAAATGAAGTTCGATTTGTCCAACCGGGATTACCATGAAATTAATGTTGATACACTTTTTTGTCATGGTATCTATCACGCATGCCGCTTTTTCCGGCGCATGGGACGTCCTCGTAGTCCAAAATTACCGGACAAAGCCCTACAGTGAGGTCATTCGGGGTTTCAAGACAGCATCATCGACAAAAATGTCGGAAATTATTCTGTCGGAAATGAACACTGCCGAAGCCCTTCGGGAAATTAGGCGACGCAGTCCCGACCTTATTCTGGCAATAGGTGCTGACTCTCTGATTACGGTAAGAAAGATTGATGATATTCCCATAATTTACTGCATGGTTCTCAGTCCGGAAAGCATTCTTGGAGATGACAGGAATATCACCGGCATCAGCATGAACATCCCTCCGGAAAAATACCTCTCAACCCTGATGAAAGCTTTGCCGCGCCTGAAAAAAATCGGCCTCGTCTACAACCCCCGAAAAACAGGTGCTATAGTTGAAAAAGCGCTAATTGCGGCTGAAAGAATGGGAATACGCATTACCGCTCTAAAAGCCGAGAGAGCAAAAGACCTCCCACGCTTGCTGGGAAGCCTTCCTGACGGTCTGGATGCTTACTGGATGCTTCCCGACAGTACTTTTACCGCTCCGGAAGCCGTGGAAACACTGATATTCTATTCCATGCACAGCAGGGTTCCCATTTTTACTTTTTCGGAGAAATACCTTCGCATGGGAGCGTTCATGTCACTTGACCTCGATCCATATGAACTCGGTAAGCAGAGTGGAGAACTGGCAGAGAAAGTAAGGACCGGAACCGGTATTGCTGCCATTCCCCGTACTGATGCCGAAAGAGCAGTCCCGACAATCAACCGCGCCGTTGCTGCCAAGCTTGGGATAGTTCTTAACAACAGTTCCCTGAAAAAATTCCGCTTCTTGAACAAAGAGTGATTTTCATGAAATTCTTAAATTGTCTGACATTGCCGTCACGGAAAGCCGCTAAGAATTTCACAACCAAGATATTCCTTGCTCTTGCCTTGTCCACAGTTTTCATATCGGTTGCTTTCACGGCAGTTTTCATCCACAGCGAGCGGAAAAACATGATGGATACCCTGCTCAACAAGGGTGGACTGCTTGCCAAAGAGCTTGCAGAAAGCTCCAGGATCGCTGTTTTTGCCGAGAACGGCGCACTTCTGACCGATCCGATAAACGCAGTAATGAACGAAAAAGAGGCCCGTGCGGCCAGTGTCTTCACACGGAAGGGAAAGCTTCTGCGCAGCAGCACTTCATCTGGCTTTTCCGGGGGAAAAAAGGACTCCGTAAAACCCGGCATCAGTAACGGCCTGTCCGGTCAAACGGTTAAACAGATACCGTTCTACCGGCAGAATGGTACTCTTATCGAATTCTGGGCGCCCGTTGCTTCCGCAGGTGTCTACTCTCCGCAGGAAGCGCTTGTCTTTACGGACAATCCCGAGCAGAATATAGAGCAATTCATCGGTTACGTTACAGTTGTCCTGGACACAAGTCTGATGGACAAAGCCTTCCACGTTCTCCTGCTGAAAAGCATACTCATGAGCATGGCATTTCTCGTTATCACTCTTGCTGTTGCATTCTTTTTCGCGAAAAGCATCACCAGGCCGCTCAACAGCCTGAAAGAGCGGGTCTATGCGATTGGCGCCGGCAAAGAGACAACCAGGATGCCGATAGAAACCGATGATGAAATAGGAGAACTTGCCCGAGCCTTTAACGATATGGCTGAAGCGCTGCGCATGCGTGAAGCTGAAAAAGAACATCTGGCGGCGCAACTGCAGCACGCCCAGAAGATGGAGGCGATCGGCCAACTTGCCGGCGGAGTCGCGCACGACTTCAACAACATCCTGTGCGCCATCATCGGATTCGGCGCCCTCCTGGACATGTCGATGCAGAAGGGCGATCCTTCTCGACGTCACCTGGAACAGATACTGTCCGCGGCTGACAGGGCCACAAGCCTGGTTCAGGGACTTCTGGCCTTCAGCAGGAAGCAGATCATCAATCCGAAAGCCGTGGATCTAAACGATGTGGTCAGGAACATTGAAAAGATGATCACCAGGTTGATCAGCGAGGATATTGAACTGATCATCCGACTTGCGGAAAAGAAGCTTTACGTGTTCGTGGATACGAGTCAGATCGACCAGGTCATGCTCAATCTCGTAACTAATGCCAGGGACGCAATGCCTAACGGCGGTACGCTGTGCATCGAAACGGACAATACGCTGCCGAACTCCGAAATCGAAGCAGTCGCGGATGCTCTTCCGGGGACAAGGTATGCTCTGCTGACTATAACGGACACTGGAACCGGAATAGAGAATGAAACACGGGAAAAGATATTTGAGCCTTTCTTCACCACCAAGGAAGTTGGAAAGGGTACCGGACTCGGCCTGTCGATGGCGTACGGAATTGTTCGGCAACACAACGGGCATATCACGCTAACCAGCGAGATTGGAAAAGGAACCGCCTTCCGCATATACCTGCCGCTTGCTTCGTATGAGTCGCTGCCGTCACACCTCGTCGAATCGCCGATCACCCCCGTGTCAGGGTCCGAAACCCTGCTGATGGTCGAAGACAACCAGGAAGTCAGAAACCTCAACCGGCTTGTCCTGGAAACTTTCGGCTACAGGGTAATCGAGGCCGTGGACGGAGAGGAAGCAGTGATCCGCTTCAACGAACACAGCGATGAAATAGACATGGTAGTGATGGATGTGGTAATGCCCAAGATGAACGGCCGTGAAGCGTACGTGGAGATCAGCAAGAACCGGCCGGGGATGAAAGTACTGTTCATAAGCGGGTATGCTCCGGATTTCATTGAGTCGAAAGGTATCGCCACCGAGGGTTTCAACTTTATCAACAAACCGGTTGCGCCCATGGATCTTCTGAAAACAATCCGGGAAATCCTTGACTCCTGACCGGCATTCAGTGTATCCGGAAACATGCCTGGAACTGATATAACAAGAGCCCTGTGTTACCGTTTGTTTATTTTCTGGATACTCGCCTCCGGTACCACCTCCCTTCAAGCCACGAATATTCCAATTTTCTTGTCAACCATTCAAGCCGGCATCCGTTTTTTAATGTGAACGCAGCTTGAAAGGGATTAATTCCCTCCACAATCGAAAGGAGAACAGAAATGAGACAGGTCAAACTGGCAATCGCAGCCACCGTGGTCCTTGCGGGCCTCATGGGTTTCGGAAGCATGGCATCCGCACTTCCCGGTGAAGGGATGGGACCCGGTGGGCCGGGAATGGGGCACGGTAAAGGGATGACGCACTGCGACAAGCGTGGCGGTTTACGTATGGGCCCTGGCGCCCGCCTGGACATGATGACTGCGCGCTTGGGGTTGACACCGGAGCAAAGATATAAAATCCTTCCGATCCTCGATGATCAGTTCAAGGAAATGAAGGCCGTGCGCGCGGACGAGAACCTCACTCGAGCCCAGACTCGCGAGAAAATGCAGGCGATCCATGCGAAATACTTCGGCCAGATCAGGGGTATCCTGACAGCGGAACAGCAGAAAAAAGCAGATGAAATGAAAAAGCAGTTTGCGGAACACTCCAAATTCCGTCAGGCAAAAACGGGGAAACCGGCGCCTGCCCCGCAAAAATAATATTTTATAGAGGAAAACTGAAACAAAAAAAGCCCGATCAACGGGCTTTTTTTGTTTCAGAATCAATTTACTGATCCACCTTTCTCAAGCAATTTTCCATGCTTCCATTACAATGCCCTCAGCCGGTTTCACGGGTCAGACGCCAAATGAGTTCACCATGCATGGGAAATTGTTGCATGAGAGATTCCCTGTTTGCCATCTCAAAATCTGCGAAATCGAAACCTGGCGCCACCGTGCACCCGACCAGGGAGAATTCACCCTTGCCGCTGATCTCTGCGCCGAACCAGCACCCCGCCGGCACAGCAGCCTGGAAGGATTCACCGGTTGCCAAGTCTGATCCCAGCTTGAGAACTCGGTATTCCCCCTGCCGGGAGAAAACATGGACCGTCAGCCCAGCCCCGGAGTAGAAATGCCACAGTTCGTCTGATTTGATCCGGTGGAACGCGGAGACATCACCCTTCTGCAGCAGAAAGCAGATCGCCGTGCAGAAGGAACGGGCGCCGATGAAGCGGTTCGGGAGCGCCGAAGCGGGAATCATCTCCGTTGCCCGATAGGTCTCCCGATACCAACCTCCTTCCGGATGACGCTGGAGATCAAGTTTCCGTATTAATGTCTCTGCTGATGACCCGTTCAAGGTGCCCCCTGTAAGATTAGACTCATTGTTTATTCATATTTCCGACGTACCAGTATCCCGCTTTTTCAACTCTCTTTCAAACAGATGAAATAAAATATTAAGTCAAACCTGATCTTGACGTGCTTTCAATGAGGATGGTATCCTCCTCAGCCGGGCATATCCTGTATATATACACCCGGCGGTTTTCTCATTTCATTGCAAGAGGAGCAACTGCATGTATAAGAGCGTTCTGGGGATACTGGCACTTCTGGCAGTTGCCTGGCTGCTGAGTGAAAACCGACGTATCTTCCGCTGGCGGACAATCCTGGCCGGATTGTCATTGCAATTGGCGGTCGCCGTGCTCATGCTGAAAGCGCCGCTGTTCCGGGAAATTTTCCTCGGTCTCAACTCCGTTGTGATGACCTTCCAGGAAGCGACACAGGCAGGCACGTCATTCGTGTTCGGCTACGTGGGCGGAGGCCCGCTGCCGTTCGTGGAGACCAAGCCGGGGAGTTCGTTTTCCCTGGCTTTCCAGGCATTGCCGCTGGTGCTGGTCATCGGCGCCCTCACGGCCCTGCTCTATTACTGGCGCATCCTGCCCAAGGTGGTGCAGGGCTTTTCCTGGGTGCTGCGTAAGACCATGGGCATCGGCGGGGCATTGGGCGTTGTCTCATCAGGATGTATCTTTCTCGGCATGATCGAATCCCCCCTGCTCATCCGTCCCTACCTGAGCAGGATGACCCGCAGCGAACTGTTCGCCATGATGGTCACCGGCCTCTCCTGCATCGCCGGCACCATGCTGGTGCTCTACGCCACGGTACTGCAGGGCGTCATCCCCGACGCATTCGGCCATATCCTCACCGCTTCCATCATCCATGCCCCGGCCGCACTGACTCTCGCTACGGTCATGGTCCCTGAAACCGGGAACCAGACACTGGGTGGCGAAATCTCCAGCTATGAAGCGAACAGCAGCATGGACGCCCTGGCCAAGGGGACCTGGGACGGGCTGCAGCTCCTCTTCAACATAGTGGCCATCCTGATCGTTTTCGTAGCGCTGGTCAAGCTGGTAAATATCTTCCTCGGGCAAATGCCGGATGTGTACGGCACACCCCTGACCCTTGAACGCGTGCTGGGAACGGTGATGGCGCCGGTAGTATGGCTCATTGGTGTCCCGTGGGAGGAAGCGCGAACCGCGGGTGCGCTGATGGGCACCAAGGTGGTGCTGAATGAATTGCTGGCCTACATGGACATGTCGAAGCTTCCACAGGCCGCGCTGGGTGCCAGGAGCAGAATGATAATGACATATGCCATGTGCAGCTTCGCCAACATCGGAAGCCTGGGGATCCTCATCGGCGGATTGGGTTCGCTCTGCCCCGAACGAAGGAGCGAGATAGTCACATTGGGTGCAAAAGCCCTCCTTGCCGGAGTACTGGCCTCTTTGATGACCGGAGCCATCGTCGGTATGCTGTAAGGAATGTTTCATGGAAATATTGAAGATTACCGGGGAGCAGTTTCACCCTTCACGCCAAGTGTTCCCATATATTTCACGATGGTGCTGACAATTTCCTTTGCGGTCTTCTTCACATCTCTCTCAGAGGCGTTTTTTTCCATTACGAATTTTGCCGCGGCCACGTAAGGATTCATGGTAACCACCGCGCCGGGAATCCTGTTCGGGTCCTTTTCAGTTCCGAAAATAATGAACGGTGCATCCGGGTTTTCCGCCAGGTCACTAACAGAGACGTAGAGCTCCATAGCAGTTGCACCCGCACCGAAACCGATGGCCGCACGCACGACGCGCTTGCCTTGATCAACCTCGGTGAAAACACCCCGGATCAACCAGCCGCCAGAGGGAATCGGGGCACCGGGGATGCATCGCCTGGCATCGATCTTCTGCTCGGTGAAACCCTTGACCAGGGAACCGGACATCAGTTCGACAAGCTTTGCTGCCTTCTGCCGGGGATCATTCCGCTGAGTCACCCGTGACATGACGCGCCCGATGACTGGGGGGCCTTTCTTTTCGGCGGCTTGTGTTGTATCGTACCCCAGATCGAAATCCTGGACATATATGACCGACGGAGCAGAGGATGGCTGCCTGGCCTCATCAACCCTGCTTTGGACCTTCACTTCCCCGGTGATTTTTTTAGCAATTTCGCCTGCAGTGGAAACTGCTGCAAAGATTGAGGATATTGCCAGGACAGCAAGAAGAACGGGAATTGAATGACTTGTTCCAAATACAGAGCGGGCCATGGGCAATCCTTTCATTCATTGTTGTATAGGTACTTATTCAGTTCCCCGGACTCAGGTGCTCCCAAAGTGTCTACTGCTTTGCCGGCCACTATGTTTATTCCTTAACCCTGCAGTCAAAACCCAGCAAAACAATGCCTTGCTTCAAATCCCACATGGCTCCATCAATTAGCTTTTCCAGCGCCGGCCTGTCGGAGCCCACCGCTGTCAGTGTTATGTCCAGCTCCGGTGTTTCACCGGGCATTGTCGCCAGCAACTTGATATAGACGTCCGGATGGGCAGGTGCAACTTTGCTCAGAACCGGCTCCAGTATGGACTCGTCATTGCAGCAGACAGTCATGGTACGCATTGCAGCGCTGCCGCCACGAAAAGTCTCCTGAAGGAACGGCTGCAGCGAACTGTTGAAGATGCCCCTCAATTCCTTGGGAATACCGGGCAGACAGACGATGGTGGACTTGCCGGCATGCAGCATGGAACAGGGCGCAGTGCCGACCGTGTTGTAGAGCGGTATTGTCCCTTCGGGCAGCCAGGCCATTTTCTCCCGTGCCGGGGTCAGACCACCCTGTTCGAGAATCCCCTTCTCGAACAGCGCGTCATAACTCGCCCTGATCATCTCGCGCGCCTGCTGATCGAGATGGAGCGCTCTGCCCACACTCCTGGCTGCAGCGGCGAGGGTCAGATCGTCGACGGTCGGCCCGAGGCCGCCGGAAGTGATGATGACCCTGGTGCCCCGGTCCAGGGCAGCACGCAGTGCCGCGGCGATCCTGTCCAGATCGTCGCGAAGCGCCGTCTGCTGTACCACCAGGCCACCCATGCCGGTTATCTCCCTGCACAGCCAATGGCTGTTGGTATCCTGGATCTCGCCATTGAGGATTTCATTGCCGATGATGAACAGTTCGACGGTAACCGGCTCATGCATGGGAAACTCCTTTGTGCCATTTTGTTGATGCCTGGTTTCACAAGTATACACGCCTTTAAAAGAGAGAGGAAATACCGGATCAATTTTCGGTTATAATAAATGGAGTCCTTTAAGCGCAGACGGGTTTATGCCTGGCACATATCCATGCCTTTGCCAGTTTCACACAAAATCGAAATGGAGACCATTCGTGCGCGTGGGCCAAGGAACATGATGAACACTCGAATCACCGTTCAAACCTATGCCGGTTACAAAGGGGATGAAAGACCGGTCTCATTCACGCAGGATGGTCGGACCTGCCAGGTAGTGGAAATCGTCGACCGCTGGTACGATCAAGATCACAATTGCTTCAAGGTGCTCACTGCCGACGGCAAGACCTGCCTGCTGAGACACGACTTGAATGAAGATGAGTGGGAGATTGTTGAGAGTCGGGGCACCAAAACCGGTTGACATGGAACCATGTGGTTCCGCAGGAAAACCGGTTCCTGTCTATTTTGCGGATCAGTCATGTTTTTCGGTTTTTGTTTTACCATGTTGTCAATCCAACCACCCTTCTCAGAATCATGATCGTGTCCCTTACGTCAATGGAGCCGTCACCCAAAGGTCTACCATCGTTTCCTAGGGGGAATACATCGCCAATCTTGCTGGTCGTGTCGTCTGCCGCCAGCAGCCCGACCACGATCTGCAAGTCCATAAGAGCGTCCGCCAGGTCAATCACCTTGTTTCTGTTCACGTCGCCGTCATGAACTATGGTTACATATGTGACTATGCTATCCATGCGCGCTCCCGAACCCGTCGCAGCCTGGACGTCCAGCGTCAACTCCCCTTCAGCCAGTGCCGACGCATCCCATGTCCCCTGCCAGAGCCTCTGATTGCCGGGCACGCTCGTCATGGGCTGCCAACTCCCACCATTAACCCTGTATTGAACCTGCGTCACTGGAGCCGGGTCGAAAACCAGGGCGCGTATCGGGTTCGACGCAGAATTGGTCACCGTGTACGCATACGGATTGACGATACCTCCCAAACGCCTGTCCATGGGCGCAGTGATTAAAACCACCGGCCACGTGCCCACGGCCTGGGTGACGGAGGATATGCCGTTGCAGTCGATTGCCGTGACCGTATACTGGTTGGGGCTGTCTTTGCCGAGAGACGATACGTTGAAATAGAAAATCCCGTCGGTCATGCTCTGGGAGAAAAACTTCTCCGACGAGACATGGGTATGCCCATAACCATACAGGGACGCACCGTAAACGTTCATGAGGCTCACAAACTCGTCTTTTCCATAAAACAGGTACGTATCCGTGTCATTTTCCGTCGGCCCCAGGGGATGGTGACCGAAGACCAGTGTCATTTTGGCGTCCGGATTGGCGGCCATCTCACCACTCATGAAGGAAAGTTCGTCTGCGTCAAGTCCGGCATTATCACCGTAAGGCCAGGAGAAGCTGAAATGATCACCGGTGTTGCCGGCACTGTTTACACCGAGAAAGTGATATTTTCCCCAGGGGCCGGTCCTCGTCCAGGATGCCTGCGTCCTGCCTGTCGCCCTTCCCTGTACTGAATTTGCGAGATAATAGCTGAAGTATTTATCGTTGTAGGCATCGTGGTTTCCCGGGATGTCGAAGTAGCTGCCCGCATCCACGCCGTTACTGCTGAGAATGTTCCTGTACTGGTCCCACTCAGCCTGGTAGGGGCCGTTGGGATACCCGAAGATGTTCCCGTCCGTCGAATCCGTGAGATCTCCCGTAACCACTATGAAACTCGGATTGATTATATTCCGTGCCTGTCCAGTAAGCCACTGGAGATTTGCGCTATCCGTGGAACCGGAAGCACCCATGTGACTGTCGGAAGCATGGATGAACCACATGACTTTGTCGGTGTCGGCACTGTAATACGCAGAATGGGGATCAGCAACTGACAAGGGCGAGGCAAAACAAAGAAGGATAATGATGAAAAGGAAATACATGATGAAATGCTGTGGATGGATTATTCTCAGCATTTATCTCACCCCCCTATCCTCATGAGCGCGGACTTTAGATATGTACGAATCCAGCGTCTCCAGCGCCGTCGGATCACTGGTGCGGCTTTTGGCATTCTCCAGGGTCTGGATGGCTTCTTCAGTCCTTTTCATTTCGATCAGCGCAAGTGCCAGATTCACGTACGCATCAAGGTCGTTCGGGGCGAGTTCGGTAACCCTTCGGTACTCCTCGGCAGCACCTTCGAAGTTCTTCTGGAGGTAATACACGCGCGCCAGGTTCCGATGGGCCTCTGTATGGGCGGTATCTTTTGAAATCGCAGCCTTGAACTCTCTGATGGCCAGGCCATAATTCCTCTCTGCCTCTGCAGCCTGCTTTTTGGGCGCGTGGTCATAAAATCCTTTTTTGAAGTATTCCATTCCCTGCCGGTTGTGTAAACCCGCGTCACTCTCACCGGTTTCCTGGCAAAATGCCCCGGGCAGAAAGAGGAGAGCGAAGGCCAGCGCAACGGCCGCAACTGCCGGCAACCTTCGAAGAAACATCTTCTTCGTCATGGCACTATCCCCCTTTCGGTTCCGTGTCATGGGAATACGCCGGAAACCTGTCAAGAGTCGCGGTGATGCCGCATTTTCGAGCAAAAACGACAAAGGCCGGGCGCACCAAAGGAACAACCTTCGGCAGCTCGGCCATCTTCAAGCTGAAGACCCGTCGCTTTCCGCCCCTCCCTCGCGGGGGGGTCGGCTTTATCGAGATTTGTACGAATAAAATCTATCGTCGTATCAACAGCTTGTCAAACATCCACATAATAATCTGTCTTTTTTTGTGGATCTCCTTTCCGGTTGGCGTGTTACCAGAGATCCGGACCGTGCTTAACCATCCCGGATATTATTCGCTTAACACGCTGCAGCATTCTCTCCCATGCTTCACGCTCTCCTCCGGAAGCGGCTTCGGTTTGGGTATGGATTTTATGATACAGATCCGTGGCAAATGCTTCAAGCAACGTTATTGCTTCCCTGTCATTCGCATCGACTGCCGCCTCCAGGGCATCAAGATACTTACCCGTTGTATTCATGCTGGGGCTCCTTTTATTGCCCAAAGATTTGTTCATCTGGAAACATTTTACATCAAATTTCTACAGACATCATAGATATTTCAGACACAGACGATTTCTTTGCAACAAACAAAATCAAATAAAATGGGAGAAACCGATTGAAATTCAAAACGTGTATTTTGATAATCATGGCAAAACTGTTATATTAAATATCATTCCATGTCGGCAACATGTCTCAACCATTGCTTTAACAAACGGCTTCATGCCGGTTAAGTCATGAAAAGTATTGTGGACAGGATCATATCCGGCGGGCAGACCGGAGTGGACCGGGCAGGTCTGGATGCGGCCATGGAGGCCGGAATACCGGCAGGGGGCTACTGCCCCGAAGGCAGGCTGGCCGAAGACGGCGTGATCCCCGCGAAATATCCGCTGACCGAGCTGGCCTCTGGCGGATATCCGGCACGAACCGAAAAGAATGTCGCGGAAGCCGACGCCACCCTGATTCTGAATGTAGGGGAACTGTCCGATGGAACCAGGTATACCGTTGACTGCGCGTTGACGTACGGGAAGCCGTGCCTGGTGGTACAACTGGACAGCGATCCAGAACCGGATACGGTGAGGCGCTGGTTGACTGAGCATTCCGTAAGGATCCTGAACATCGCCGGCCCACGGGAGACGAAATATACCGGTATTTATGATATGGCATACCTGTTCTTGCGTCGCCTTTTCCCGTAGAATCGGAACACCCCTCTTCCGCGCATCGATATGCCGACAACCCGGCAAAGCAGTCGCATATCAGCAAAAACCTAATTGCGGTCGAGGATGTTCCGCACTTTGAGCAACAGTTCAGAAGTCGTAACCGGTTTCGTGATGAAATTCGATTGATTGTCCGTAATGCCCTTGTCAATAACGATGTCTCTGGTGTAACCGCTCATGAAAAGAACTTTCATGCCCGGACGAACCCGCTCAATTTCCTGGTGCAGCCTCTTTCCGTCAATCTTGGGCATGATCACGTCGGTTGCCAGCAGATCTATGATTGAACGGTGTTCCCCGAATTTCGCAAGGCCGTCCTGTCCGTCAATCGCTTCGATGACCGTATACCCGGCATCCTCGAGTATGATCCTGTGAAGTTCCCGCACCGTGGCGTCATCTTCGACGAGGAGCACTGTTTCAGTGCCCCCGAGAGGTTGCCTGTTTAGCTTGTTTTCGGACACTTTCAAATCCTCTCCTGTAGTAAGCGGGAGATAGACCCTGAATGTCGTGCCGTTGCCAGGTTCGGAATAGAGATTGATGTAACCGTTATGCTGCTTGACGATGCCGTATATAATGAACATTCCAAGCCCGGTGCCTTTGCCGACTTCCTTCGTGGTATAGAATGGTTCAAAGATCTTTTTCTGGGTTTCCTCATCCATTCCGCATCCAGTATCAGCGACAGTGACGCATGCATAAGTTCCCGGTTTTCCGAAACCGTTAACCTTGACAAACCCCGTGTCCATTGAAACAAAGGAGACGTCGATCGAAAGATTACCGCCCTGGGGCATTGAATCCCTCGCATTCGTGATGAAATTCATGAGAACCTGTTCGATCTGTCCCCTGTCAGCCATCACGGTAAGCGGCCTGTCAGAAATCGTAGTCCTGAAATCGATGTCTTCCCGGATAATTCTCGCCAGCATGTTCTTCAGGCCCCGGACGATTTCGCACAGATCCACCAGCTTCGGGTTGAGTACCTGCTTCCGGCTGAATGTGAGCAGTCCTTTTACCAACTCGGCTGCCCGGTCGGAAGAGGACAGCACCTGCTCTATATAACGCCTGAGCGGGCTTTCCTTCTCCATGCGCATACTGATGATCTCAGCATAACCGGTAATTGCCGTGAGGATGTTGTTGAAGTCATGGGCGATTCCACCCGCGAGCTGCCCGACTGCCTCCATCTTCTGTGATTGCAGCAGTTGCGCTTCGAGCTTTTTTCGTTCATCTTCGGCACGTTTCAGTTCAGTTATGTCCCGGATATGTTCGACGATCAACGAGACATTTCCCGATTCGTCAAATACCGGGTATGCGCGAATTTCACGATAAGCGTTTTTCCTCGGATTGAACAACTGGGTCGATACCGAATCGCCCGTCTTCAGGACTTCAAGAGCGTGACAGTAATCGCATGGTATGCCTTGGCCTGAGAAAAACACGTCATAGCAGTAAGGTTTAGTATCATCCGAGATATCCGGAACATGTTCATAGCCATGCCAGTTCGACTTGAGGACCCTAAAATCGGTATCCATTACCACCAGAAGATCAGGAATGGTCTCGAACACTTTCCGCAACAGTACCTCCGAAATCTTTAATGCCTCTTCGGCGCGTTTCCGCTCGGTAATATCACGGCTAATGCCTATCAAACCCAGGACATTGCCATGCTGGTCGTAAAAAGGTGTTTTGAGCGTTTCAAGAAAGACATGGCGTCCATCGGGATAATCAACCCACTCTTCGTTGCGTCGCGCTTTACGATGGGCCATCATCTGGCAATCCATTTTGCGGAAAAATTCCCCCACTTCTCGCGGAAACATGTCGAGGTCGGTAAGGCCGATCAGGTCCTTTTCCTTTCGGCCGGCAAAGGCCTCGAAAGCCTTGTTGCAGCCAAGGTAGACGCTTTCATGGTCCTTGAAAACAATCAGGTCGGGAATGGAATCTATGAGGGCACGCAGGAGATTTCTTTCCTGATCAAGTTCAGCGGCAATTTTCCGGTATTTCACTTCATTATCCCGCAGGGTTTCATCGGCCCGTATTCTTTCAGTTATGTCCCTGATAGCCGCGATTAGTATCCTTCGGCCTTGCCAGACGAAAAAGCTGTTGAGTATTTCCACCTGGAAAACTGTCCCGTCTTTTTTCATGTGACTGAGTATGGGTACATGCTGCTGACCTTTCTCCACTGCAGCATGGCTCTTGTATGGCTCGGCAGACAAATCGAAGAATTTTTTCGCCAGGAACTCCTTTCTAGAATATCCGTAAAGCCTCAAAGCCGAGTCGTTCGTTTCGAGGACTTCGCCGGAATTCCGATCAATCATCACTATCGCATCTGACTGAAGCTCGAAAAGTTTCCGGTACTTGACCTCGCTTTCCTCCAACGCATCAGCAGCCTTTCTTCGCAAGGTGATCACCAGAAAGGCAAGAAAAGAAAACAGCAGCATCAAGATCAGGGAAAGTCCTATGACATTTGCTTTGAGCCACTCGTATGTTGCGAAATAATCGCTCTTTTTTACGCCGACATAGAGGGCACCGATAATATCGCCCCTTCCGTTCCTTATGGGGTCATAAGCGGTCAGGTAGGGAATCCCCAGAATCAAGGCTTCGCCACGGTAAGGTCTTCCCTGATTGAAAATTGCATCATAGGCAAGCCCTTGCAACTTTGTGCCGAGCGCACGGCTCCCATCAGGCATGAGCACATTGGTGGAAACTCGCGTATCACCCATCAGGATCGTGGCGGTGCAGCCAAAGATTTCCCCGATGTGGTCCGGAAGCTCATTGTTGCCGTTTACCACATAGTCGCCGGCCAGTAACTTGCCGTCGGCCGTACGGATATCCCCACCTTTTGCCCTGAGCAGTTTCCAAAAGGTTTTCAGGTGCTGGCCCTGTTCCTTCAGCGCCAGTGTTTCCGAAGCAGTGCGAATTTCGGAGAGAAAGGTGAAAGTAGCTACGGCAAGCGCCACAACTACCAGAAAAACATCTATATACAAGAATTTGGTTGTGATTTTCATCTAGCTTTTATTCTCGCTTTTTATTTGCTTCCTACGTTTTCGAGATCTTGCACTCATCCATGAGCATTCTTGGTACTTATCGGCTCTGCACACGATAAATAGAGTTAATTCACAGATAAAACAAGCATTTAAGCATTTCAGTTTTATAACGAATGTGGTTTTTATTTGGAACCTGTCATGAGTTTTCCGGCAAGGTATTACACTTTCCGTCTTTCGCTTCCCGCTCCCTGCCGCCTTGCCCATGGATGAAAATCAATTCCTGAAACTTTACCCAAGAGAAACCTGTTTTTTTTCGATTCAGAATTGACATCTCCACAATATTTGGTATATTTCCAAAACTGTCTACAATTTTGTAGACAATATAATATACAAACAAACGGAGCGGGTTTATGGATACACTGAACACGACATCCAGGGTGCTCGAAACCCTGAGAGAAAAGATCATAATCAGCCATTTGAAACCAGGCTACAAGCTGAACGAAATCGACATCTCCGAGGATCTTGGAATCAGCCGCCCCCCCCTGCGTGAAGCTTTGCGCATTTTGGAAAAAGACAATATGGTGGTCAACGTTCCCAGGAAGGGAACCTATGTTTCAGAATTATCGTTGAAGGATTTTATCGAGGTCTCCCAGACGAGAGAAATGATCGAATGTTATTGTGTTGACCTTCTCAAGGCCTCCAACATCAGGAACCTTCCGGAAGTCGAATCAGCTCTTAGGAAAGCGTCTGAATTGCCCTCCCCGTTCATCAGTTCCGATGAAGCTGAATCGATCCGGCATATCAGGGTCATGCGCGATTTCCATGTCAGGCTCGTCGAATCCACGGGAAATTCACTGCTGTCCCGCATTTACAGTTCAATCGGCTACACACTTGCCAGATACCAGTACATCTATTTTCATATCGATGATGCGGTCCGGCAGTCCCTGGATGATCATGCAAAATTCCTGGAACTCATTCGCGAGGGCAGCTTTGACAAGGCAAAAGAGGAACTGAGAAAACACATCAATTACACAGTTGAATTGGTCAAAAACAGGATCATTCATCGGGCTGTTTTTTAGCATTTGGATGGGAAAATGATAATCCGGTTCCGATTTCCGAGTATTTTCAAGGATGTCCTTTTTTCCTGTTGAATTTTCATGGTGTCCTGGTGCTGTGAAAAGCCCACGCTCAAGTGAATGTCGCACGATTGTCAGTCAATCACTGGAAAGGAGGAAACAAACCAGATGAGACTCGAGATCGAATCCATTGACATCAGGGATATCCAGGAGGGCCCGAAAACACTTGCCTTCGAGGGGGTACTGGCAATAAACCTCAAGGAATTGGAGGAGCTGATCCTCAAGGATTCCAGGATAAAATCCGTAGAGATCAGCTTGGTGAAACCCGGAGAGAACGTACGCATATTGAATATTTGCGACGTGGTTCAACCGCGTTGCAAGATCGACCGGGAGGATGCCGACTTTCCCGGCTTCATCGGCAGGATGCAGACCGCCGGAAACGGCAGGACAAGGTCCCTGCGCGGAATAGCGATTGTCGTGTCCAATCCCTGCACTCACAGGAAGGAGATCGGCGTCCTGGACATGTGCGGCCCCATTGCCGAGAAGAGCCCCTACGGCAAAATGAAAAACGTCAGTATCGCACCGACGATTGCGGATGGTGTCGAAGAGCGGGACTTTGAGGATGCAATCAAGATCGCTGGACTGGCGACCGCAGTTTACCTGGCACGAGCTGCCGAAGGGCACACCGTTGACGAGGTCGAAGTTTACGATCTGGATATCCCGGGCATCGATCCTGCATCTCCCCTGCCCCGGGTGGCCTTTTATTACCAGATGTACACTCCGCAGTTCGATTATCTCGCCACCTCGGACCCGTGTTTTTACGGGACCCATGTCCGCAACCTGACGCCCACGATTCTACATCCCAATGAAGTCCTTGATGGAGGAGTCGTCGGGTGGAACGTGGTCAAAGCCATCGATACGTACAGCATTCAGAACCACGGCATCGTCAAAGAACTGTACCGCCACCACGGCAAAGACCTGAATTTTGTAGGTGTGGTCGCCGTATGCGCAAATGCCGAGCCTCCCAACAGGGTGCGGTGCGCTTTCATGGCCGCCAACCTGTTGAAAAACGTCCTGGGTGCCGACGGGGTGATCCTGGCCAAGGTCACGGGGGGAATGCCCCATATCGACCTGTCCGTAACTGGCGAGGAATGTGAAAAGCTGGGGGTGAAGACCGCCATATTCACCCAACCATTGACCCCCTTCGGTACCCTATCCGACACGATCCTGTTCAATGCGCCGTCGCTGGATCTTATCATTGCGGCTTCGGCCACTTTCGAAAGGACCAAAATTCCCTGGAAGGCAGAAAAATTCCTGGGTGGAACCGCCAAGACAAGGATCTTCTGTCCCGATCCAATCGTTCAGTATGCCGGCGACCCGGTCATCGACATCGAGGAGTACCTGCTTCCAGGGGTTCTGGACTGTACGGGCAATGCCAGGGTTATTGTCAAAGAATACTAGCCTGTGTTGAAGGAGGAAGTCATGGGGGATAATAAATTGCGGGTTGTCCACTATCTCAACCAGTTTTTCGGGCAGGCCGGCGGGGAAGACAAGGCCGTCATGAGTTTTTCAGTCAAAGATGGCCCCGTGGGCCCCGGCCTCGCCTTGCAGAAAGAGCTGGGCGACAGGGGGGAAATTGTTGCCACCGTAATCTGCGGCGACGACTACTTCTCGGCAAACGTAGATGAGAATGCGCTGGAAGGTATGAAGTTGGTGGCATCGTACCGGCCCGATCTGTTTTTCGCAGGGCCCTCTTTTGCCGGGGGCAGATACGGTGTCGCCTGCGGTGCGATGTGCAAAGCGGTAGGTGCGGAACTGGGAATTCCCGTAATTACAGCGATGAATGAGGAGAATCCGGGCGTGGACATGTACCGGAAATATGCGTTTATCTGCAAGGCCCCGAACATCGCCAGGGGGTTGCCGGAAGTCGTGGCCAACATGGTCCGCCTGGCCTTCAGGATCATTTCTGACGAAAGGGAGATGGACCTGGTGGCGTGGGAAAATCTGCCAAAACCGGCAGAATACAACTATTTTTCCCGCAATCTCTTGAGAAACGAATTGTGCGAAAAGAGCATTGCGGAACGGGCTGTTGAAAAGCTCTTGGCCAAACTTCAAGGCAAACCGTTCAAAAGCGAGGTTGTTCCTCCGGTATTTGAAAAAATTACACCTCCCGTTCCAATCAAGGATCTGAGCACCTGCGAGATCGCGCTGATCAGCGATGGCGGCCTGGTGCCGAAGGGGAACCCCAGCGGACTTGCCACGAGAAGCAACCTCAAATGGGGGGCTTATGATATCGAGGAACTCTTCCAGGCGTGGGAGGTAGCGCATGCGGGATATTTCAATGATCACGTTCTGAACAGACCGGACCGCCTGGTGCCCTATGATGCCCTGCGTGAACTGGTGAAGGAAGGAAAAGTCGGCAAGCTCCACGGCACGTTCTTTTCCACGAGCGGAAACTGCACGGTGACAAAAAGGTGCGGAGAAATGGGAGAAGAGATCGGAGCCGAGATCCTGAGACGGGGGACCATCGCCGGCGCCATTCTCACCTCAACTTGAGGGTCCTCCACGCGTTGCGGTGCAACGCTCGCATCCAGCCTCGAGAAGATGGGCATTCCTGTTGTCCAGATCACTGCCATTCCCAACATTGCGCAAATGGTGGGGGTCAATCGCATCGTGCAGGGCCGGGCAGTTCCCAACCCGGTGGGTGACCCTTCCCTTGACGCTGAAAAAGAAAAAGAGTTACGTCGCAAGTTTATCCTGAAAGCCCTGGGGCTGCTTCAGCAGGAGGTTGAAGGTCCGACAGTGGTTACTTTGGACAGCTGATTTTCGGCATGATACAGGGAGTAAAGCATGGCAACTGTTTATCATGATCTGGTGATTCTAGGCGGCGGGCCCGCAGGGCTCACCGCCGGCATGTACGCTGCGAGGTCCCGCATGGACGTGGTGTTGCTGGAGGGAAGAGCCTGCGGCGGCCAGATGATGACCTATGAAACGGTGGAAAACTATCCCGGTTTTCCGGACGGAATCGAAGCTCAGGAACTGGCAAGTAAAATGGTCGACCAGTCCACCAAGTTCGGCCTGAATATCGTTAAGGGCACGGCATTATCCGTGGAGGTTCATCCGGACACACATGAAAAGACCATTGTGCTAAAGGATAGCAAGATCCGCTGCAAAGCTCTCGTTGTCGCAACCGGCGCTCATGAACGGAAGCTCGGGGTTGAGGGCGAGGAAACGCTCAGGGGAAAAGGCGTCTCTTATTGTGCGACCTGCGATGGCGCCTTTTTCGAAGATTGCATCATCTCCGTGGTCGGCGGCGGGGACATGGCCGTTGAAGAGGCCATCTACCTGACGCGGTTCGGCCGGGAGGTGAATATCATCCACCGCAGGAACGAACTGCGTGCCACCAGGGTGATTCAGGAAAGGGCTTTCAAGAACCCCAGGATCAGGTTCTTCTGGGACACCGTCGTTACCAGCATAAACGGCGATGAACTCGTCGAAAGCGTCTCCCTGAAGAATGTGAAAAGCGGAGAGATTTCGGAAATGGCCACCGACAGCGTATTTATATTCGTGGGAACGCTGCCCTGTTCGAAATTCCTGAATAAGGCCGTGTCCATGGACAAGGACGGGTTTGTCATCGTCAACACGGAAATGGAAACGAATATCCCGGGTATCTATGCCGCCGGGGATGTTGTCAGCAAGCGGTTGCGGCAGGTCTCGGTTTCGGTGGGCGAAGGCGCGACCGCCGCTTTCAGTGCTGAAAAATATCTGGAAAGCCTCTAATACGCGACAACCAACGGGAGATAAGCCACATGCCCAACGCAGCCATTAAAAGCACAGTGTACTGTCTGAACCATACGCCTGAACTGGGTTTGCACTACGGTACCACCCCCTGCCTGGAACGCCGTGACAAGCCGGACTCCCCTTTTCTCGCCGGTCTTCCCAAGTTCATCCAGTCCTACGAGGACTCGGCTCGCTATGCGCCAAACCTGACTTACATCGGCGCCATGACCATCGGAGAGCTTGAGGCACAGCCCCGGCCGTGGCATGCAAACCTTGGGAGCGCTCCCACCCGCTTTGGAAAGTATGGCGAAATCATGCCCGAGGACGAATTTCTCGGAATGCTGGATATCTGCGACGTCTTCGACCTCATCTGGCTCGAATCGGGTTTCGCATCGTCTGTTCGTGAAAAGCTCCTTGCCCATCCGGCGCTCGATGCCGATGTTCTCAAACGCCTGAAGGCCGGCCGGGAACTCACCGACATCCGGAATGAGATCTCCACGAAGGCGGCACTTCCCTTGTACTTCAACGGTCAGGTGGTTGGCTGCTGCCGCCGCGCCCATGAACTAGACGAGACGCTTTCGGCTCACGTCATCCTGGAAAATCTGGCGAGCAAGGCGGGCAGCGTACTCTCTCTCTTCCACCTGTTCAAGAAGGCGGATCTGCGCCCTGGCGAGGTCGATTTCGTTGTCGAGTGCTCCGAGGAGGCGGCGGGTGACATGAACCAGCGGGGCGGCGGCAACTTTGCCAAGGCCATCGCCGAAATCGCGGGCTGTGTCAATGCGAGCGGCCTCGATGTCCGTGCCTTCTGCGCGGCCCCGGTCAATGCATTCATCACCGGTGCGTCCCTGGTCGCTTCGGGCGCCCGCAGGAATGTCGTCGTGCTGGCCGGCGGCGCGCTGCCCAAGCTGTTCATGAATGCCCGCGAACATGTGAAAAAAGAACTCCCGGCCCTGGAAAATTGCCTTGGCAACTTCGCGGTACTGCTCACCCCCGACGACGGTACGACTCCGGTCATCCGCCTCGATGCCCTCGGGAAACACTCGGTGGGGGCCGGGGCTTCGCCACAGGCCGTAACCACTGCTCTGGTGTGGGACCCCCTTCAGAAAGCGGGACTGCGGTTTGCCGATGTGGACAAGTATGCGGCAGAACTGCAGATATCCGAGATAACATTCCCGGCCGGAGCCGGAGATGTGCCAGAAGCCAATGCAAAAATGATCGCGGCCCTGGCGGTCATCAAAGGGCAACTTGAGCGTGCAGCCATCGGAAATTTCGTCGCCAGGCACGGTCTGATCGGCTTTGCCCACACCCAGGGGCACATCCCTTCGGGTGTGCCCTATGTTGGCCATGCCGTGGATGCAATTGCCTCGGGTGATATCAAGCGTGCCATGATCATCGGTAAAGGCAGTCTCTTCCTTGCCCGGATGACCGGCCTTTCCGACGGGGCATCGTTCCTGGTGGAAGCATCCACGGCTAAGCCGTGCGGCATCCTCACCAGCGATGAAGTGAAGAATGCCCTGCTGGATGCCCTGGCCGAAGTGGCAGAGTCCCTGCGGAATGGAAATTGAGAAAGGGGGTTCTTATGTCGGACAAGCGCCAGATCATAGGCGAAGCCTTGGCGGAGCTGGTGGAACAGGCTCGCACGGGCGGCCCCAAAGTACGTGTGGGTCTCATGTCTGCGGGAAGCGAGCTTGGCACAGAAGAGCTTTTGCGTGGGGCTGTTCTCGCCATGGAGCAGGACTCCCGGCTACAGGTTGTAGCCATCGGTGCCAAGGTGTCCGGTTATGACAGTCTGCAGTGGATCGAAACACCCGGATGCGAGGCAGACATGGCCAGTGCCATGGAATCGGCCCTTGCAGGGGGTTGTGTCAGCGGCGCCGTGGCGCTCCACTACCCTTTCCCTCTTGGAGTCACAACCATCGGCCGTGTCGTCACACCGGCCAGGGGCAGGCCTTTGCTGATTGCGTCGACCACCGGCATTTCAGCGACGACAAGGATCGAGGCCATGTTGCGTAACGCCGTGTACGGCATCGCCGTGGCAAGGGCTCTCGGCATGGAGAAACCCACGGTCGGCGTTCTCAACCTGGACGGCGCCGCCTCGGTGCAGCGCGCCCTTGCCCGCCTGTCGGAAAGGGGTTACTCCGTCAACTTTGCCAGCAGTGTCAGAGCGGACGCAGGCAGCCTTCTCCGCGGCAACGACCTTCTGGCCGGTGCCGCGGACGTATGTGTCTGCGACACGCTCACCGGCAATGTGCTCACGAAGCTCTTCTCCGCTTTCACCACGGGGGGCAGCTTCGAAGCGCTCGGTTGGGGGTACGGTCCCTCTGTCGGCGAGAAATGGGGAAAGATCGTGAGCATCATTTCCCGGGCTTCCGGTGCTCCGGTCATTGCCAACGCCTTGTGCTACACGGCATCTCTCATCCGTGGGAGACTGGTTCATTGCGTTCAAACGGAGTTGGCGGCTGCCAGAAACGCGGGGCTGGATGAGATTATTTCCTCTATCGGTTCCACGCCTGCACAGCGGGAAGAGATTTCGACGCCTCCTCCCCAACCCACGGATTCAGAGATTCATGGTGTTGACGTGCTTTCCATTGAAGCCGCAGTGAAAGCGCTCTGGAAAGCCGGTATCTATGCGGAATCCGGAATGGGCTGCACGGGTCCGGTGGTCAAGGTGTCTGGAAGCGAAGTGCTGCGATCCAAGGAAGTGTTGTGTAATAACGGTTACCTGTAGGTATGAGTTCACTCGAGAGGGAGACAGGAAAATGCTGGTTATCGACAAGGAAAATTTTGAATCGGAAGTCGTCAACAGTGGACAGCCCGTGATACTGGACCTCTGGGGACCAAAATGCGGCCCCTGCCTGGCACTGATGCCGGATGTGGAGACATTGGCCGAGGAATACGGGCAGAAGGTCAAATTCGGCAAAATCAATGTCATGGAGAATCGCCGGCTCGCCATAGCGCTCAAAGTGATGGGAGTACCTACATTTCTCTTCTACACAAAAGGTGAACGGATGGAAACGATCACCGGTGACAACGTGACCATAGAAGCCATTCGTGCCGGGGCGGAGCGGCTTTTATCCCAAGCATGAGTATCCCGGAAAGGGGGTGAAGTATGGGCAAGTTATCAGGCAAGAAACTGATTCTCCTTGGCGAACGGGACGGCGTTCCCAGCCTCGCCATGGAGGCCTGCTTTGCCGGCAGCGGAGCCGAGGTGGTTTTTTCAGCCACTCAATGCTTTGTCTGAACGGCGGCAGGGGCAATGGACCTGGAAAACCAGCAGCGGATCATCGACGCCACTGAGAAATTCGGCTCGGAAAACCTCGTTGTGCTGCTCGGTTCCGCCGACCCCGAAGGGGCCGGTCTGTATGCGGAAACGGTTACCGCCGGCGATCCGACATACGCAGGGCCATTGGCAGGAGTCCAGTTGGGACTCCCCGTGTACCATGTTTTTGAAGAAGCCATCAAAGAAGAAGCAAATCAGGGAATTTGGCAAGAGCAGGTAGAAATGATGGAGATGGTGCTTGATACCGCGGCGCTGGCAGGATCCGTGGCGGAAATGCGCGACCAGCACAGCAAGATCAAGTTGTGACGGACAGTCCACGGGACCGGTTGAAAACGGTCCCGTGGACTTTCTCTTTCTTCGGCAGACTGATTTGGAGTTGCGACGATGCAGGCACTCATGCTAAATATCGACCTGTGATTCCAAATAAGTCCGGAGTACCCTCCTCCAAAATAACATTACTACTTTTTCATACTATTCTCTCGCGGAAGAGAGGAGACCTGCCGCAGCCGAGCCATGTAATGCGAATCGAGTAGAATTTAAAAGGAAAATATTTATTTCTGCTATTACAAGGGTATACAATGCCAAATTTAATGCTGTGGCTTAAGGAAACCAGGCCCCAGTTTCTTCTTCTCCCTGTTGTTCTCGCCTTCCTTGGAACATCGATTGCGTGGTACCATGGCTCTTTCAATCTTGGCTACGCACTGCTTGCCTGTATCGGACTGGTATCGGCTCACGGCAGTGTCAATGCAATAAACGATTATTTCGATTTCAGAAGCGGAATCGACCTGCACGTTACGAAAACTCCTTTCAGTGGAGGAAGCGGTCTTATCCCCGAAGGGAAACTTCCGTTGAACCAGGCTCTCGGGGTGGGGATCGTAACATCGTTGATCGCCCTGGCAATTGGCATCTTTTTTATAATCTCAAGCGGTTGGAAGCTGATACCGCTCTTGGTTGTGGCAGCTCTTTGTCTCCTTTTATACACCCCTGTGATTTTGAAAACCCGCTGGCCTGAGTGGTCACCGGGTTTGGGGTTGGGCATTCTTCCCATACTGGGATTCTATTTTGTGCAGACAGGCGGATATGGTTGGGAAGTCCTGATTGCTTCCATACCCAGCGGCATTCTGGTACACAATCTTCTATTGTTGAACGAGTTTCCCGATGTTGAAGCAGACAGAAAAGGCGGCAGGAAGACGACCCCAGTGGTATTCGGCATGGAAGCCGCCGGCAAATTGTTCAGGATAGCTACGCTGCTTGTTTACATCTGGATTGTCGGATGCGTACTTGCCACTGTAATAACCGGTACAGTCGTAATGCCGGTATATTGCCTAATCGCGTTACTGACTGTGCCACTGGCTGTAAAAGCCATGCACGGATCGAAAGAATACCGGGATATGGGCAAGCTGGTACCCGCTCTGGGCAGTAACGTAAAGTTTATCCTTGAAACCCATTTGCTGCTGGGTGCGGGCTATATTCTGCAAAAGCTGTTTCCGATATATTGATGGAATTCTTCAAAAAAAACACTTCCCATCTTTTTTGCCTCCGACTCAGGACCCTTCTGACGTTCTCATCAGGTCTAGAATTTCCCTCACCTTGGTCAGCAGTATGGAAGAAGTTACCGGCTTCGAAATGAAGTTTGCCCCATCACCCGGTATTCCTTTTTCGATGACAATGTCTTTTGTGTATCCGCTTATAAAAAGAACTTTCATGTCAGGACGAAATTTCCGTATTTCCTGGTACAAGCTCTTCCCGTCAATTCTCGGCATGATCACGTCGGTGGCGAGCAGATCAATTGTTGGCCGGTTTTCCATGAATTTAGCCAGGGCGTCATGACCGTCGAACGCCTCGACAACTTTGTACCCTGCCTCTTCCAGCAGTATCTTGTGCAACTCCCTGACGGTAATGTCATCCTCCGCAAGAAGAATTGTTTCGGATCCGCCTTTGGGCGGTTTATTATTCTCTGTTTTATGAACGGCATGCTTCTCTTCTGCCAATAATGGCAAGTAAACACGAAATACCGTACCGTTTCCCGGTTCCGAATAGACATTGATGTAGCCATTATGCTGCTTGACAATTCCATAGATTATAGCCATCCCGAGGCCTGTGCCTTTGCCTACCTCCTTCGTGGTATAGAAAGGCTCAAATATCTTCTTTTGAGTTTCCGCATCCATCCCACAACCCGTATCCGTAACAGTGATGCATGCATAGTGGCCGGGTTCCCCAAATCCGTGAACCTGGACAAATCCTTTGTCAATAGATGCCTGAAAGACATCAACTGACAGCGTCCCCCCTTGGGGCATTGCGTCTCTGGCATTTGTAACCAGATTCATCAGCACCTGTTCGATTTGTCCCTGGTCAGCCATGACAATGAGCCCTTTTTCTGCAACCACTGTCATGAAATCAATGTCTTCACGTATGATTCTTCCCAGCATTTTCTTCAATCCCTGGACGATCTCGCAAAGGTCCACCGGTTTTGGGTGCAAGACCTGTTTCCTGCTGAAGGCGAGAAGGCTGTTCACAAGGTCGGCGGCACGCCCGGACGAGGCAAGAACCTGTTCGATGAAATGCAGAATAGGACTTTCCCGGTCGATCCGGATGCTGATAATTTCAGCATAGCCGATTATTGCTGTCAGGATATTGTTGAAGTCGTGAGCTATCCCGCCGGCAAGCTGTCCGATTGCTTCCATTTTCTGTGCCTGCTGCAGTTGCGCCTCAAGAATTTTCCGGTCCTCTTCAGACTTCCTTACTTCGGTTATATCCTTTAGAAATCCGAACATGTACGGCTTGTTATCGAGTTTTATGATACTGGCATACATGGAAACATCAATGACGCGACCATCCTTATGTCGGTATTTATTCTCGATATTATTCACAGAACCATTTTTCCTGATGGTATCGAGAAACTGCCAGCGGTTTCCTGGATCAATCCATAAATCCAAGTCAAGAGCACTTTTCCCGATAACCTCGTCCCGTGTGTATCCGACAATTTTAGTAAATCCCGGATTGACGTCCACAAAGACGCCATCTTCAAGCGTACTGATGCTTATGTAATCCGGAATTGTCTCGAAAGCGACCCGTAACCGCTCGTTGCTTTCCCGTATCTCCATTTCTGCTTTCCTGCGCTCCGTGATATCCTGATTCACACCACGCGTTTTTATGACACGACCTGCTCGATCGCAAACCACCATATATCTGACAACAATGAACCGCTCTTCTCCATCAGCCCTGATGATGCGGTGCTCCACTTGTGTGGAGAAATTCGGATCGTCGGTTGCAAGGGCCTTTTCAATTTCCGCGGCTACCAGCGGGGAATCTTCAGGATGAAGGAACTTGCGGGCATACTCTTCCGCTGACATCAGCGATCCGCCCTCCTGTTCCGTTGTAGTTCCATATAGCGAATAGAACTGTTCGTCAAAAAAGAACATCCCGGATTCAACGTCGTATTCCCATTTTGCCAGTTTGGCCAGATCCATGGCCATTTTGAGCCTCTCCTCACTGTCCCGCAGTGCCTCTTCCACCTTTTTTGCTTCAGTGATATCAAGCACAACGCTTCGATAGTGAACAATATTTCCTGCAACATCCCGCTCCGCTACTGCGCGTTCATCCACCCAGCGCACTTCCCCGGCCCTGGTCACGATCCGGTACTCCAATTGGAACCGGTCAATCCCGAGTCTGGAATACTCAGCAACTTCACTGGCAATCCTTTGCAGGTCCTCTGAGTACACCAGCGACGAGTACAGTACATTCCCCGACATGAGCCATCCCGGCGCATAGCCGAACTGAATCACGTTATCAGAAACATATCGCACCGGGCGGCCCTCCGTCGCCTTGCAGCGGAAAAGTACTGCGGGGCTGTCTTTGACTATTATGACTGCATCATCGACCCTTCTGTTGGTGAGCCCCATACTGCCGATCATCTCCGAGAGCCTGCACAAAAAGTCCATGGCCAGCCTGGCCTGATCCTCGGTTACGACCCGCACCTTTTTCACTGCATCGAGATAGGACGGCTCGTCAAAGCCCATTTCCGCAGCCTGTCGCCTGAAAAACTCCATGTCGGGGGGCTCGAACAGAAATTGTCCGGAATACAACCGTCCGACCTGTTCGCCGTCGATGACAATAGGTACAACGACGTCAATAAGGCCGTTGCCGCATCGATATACGGAATACCTTTCACCAGCCTGCAGCCGGCTTGCAAGGATCATATCGCTTTCTCGACATCTCAGGGCACTACCCGGAGCAGATCTGTGAAAGCGGGTGCAGATCTCCTGCCATCCGGTCGCTACCAGAACATGCCCTTCCATATCGAGAATCGCGGTCACGAACCCGGTCAGCTTGGTGAATTGTTCACAGAGGGACCGGAGTTCATCGATGTTCACAAGTTCGGAAAATGAATAGTTTATCATCATCAGTATGCCTCCGCTCAACCCTTTGGTTTCCTTGCCAGAACGATAAAATCCACGCTTCCGAATTGGAAACCGCATTGGCGTATATCCGGAGTTTCCGGATGGACACCAATTAGATATATCGGCGACACAAACTGTTACCTTGAGACAACGAGTGCCCCAAGGTCAATTTAATTCCGGGGCACCCGCAATCAGTTTCCATGCGAAAAACCGAGCAAACCGAAAACGCAAACCAGGGCATTCCAATATAAACTCGGAAAGGTTAATAGTTTCCACTTCTATTGGAATTTCTAAAGTGTCGGCCACTCGTTCCGATACGTTTAAGTAATGACGCAAACCTGACCTTTTTCGGGTAAGCCCGTCTACACCGGTCTTGGTTTACAATAATTTTATATTTGTTTTTTAGATTGCCGGATATCGTCAAGAAGTTTCAAAGATACAAGTCTGGTTGCTGAAAATGATGGAATCAGGAGGAATCAAGTGAAAAGTGAAAAGGTATCTGCTTTATCGTCAAAATCAAATGCAAAAGTACCGGTTGACATCGAAAGCAATATACAAGTTTTCGGAAACATGGTTTCCAATGTACATGCCTGGTGCATGAAAATGAAGCTCCGGCATAAAATAGTCGCTTTGGTAGTCTGCAACCTGTTTTTTGTTGTTGCTGCGGGAGCGGCAGGTTACTACAGGGTCAGCGACATATCATCGCACCTATCCTCGACAGGCGGGATCGGAGCCCATCAGGCATTTGTGGAAACAGTGATCAATAAGTTACTTATCGTCAACGGAGCAATTCTCGCCGGCGCAGCAGTTCTCGGAACAATTCTGGGTTTTCTGGTTTTCAAGTCTGTTGCAGATCCGCTGGCGATTGTTTCAAAGGTCGTGGAGGCCGTGGAATCCGGGGACCTTACAGTGAGAGCGAGCGTTCCGTACGGCGGAGGGATGGGAAAGCTTGCCGTAAGGATCAACAGCATGGCTGACCAGACTCTGGATGTTATCTGCAAGCTCTCTTCGGCAATAGAACTCCTTGGAACGACCACTTCCAATTTGAAGTCGAGTTCTGACAGCCTTGAGTATGCAGTCAGCGGCGCCACGATGCAATCTGCATCGACCGCCTCCGCTGCCGAAGAATTGTACTCAACTGCAGAAGAAATCGCCAGGAACTGCGGCAGTGCTGCCGAAAGTGCAAAGCAGACGAGCATTGCTGCTCAAGAAAGCGAGAGAGTGATACTGCAAACGGCTTCGATCATGGAGAGTCTGCACGAAGGATCTCTTCAGACTTCAGAAGTTGTCCAGAATCTTGGAAAAAGCTCCGACAAGATCGAAGAAATTATTGATACGATCGAGCAGATCGCCGACCAGACCAATCTTCTTGCTTTGAATGCGGCAATAGAGGCAGCACGTGCAGGTGATCATGGCAGAGGCTTCGCAGTGGTGGCAGACGAAGTGCGCAGGCTTGCAGAACGTACCTCATTAGCTACGAAACAGATTTCCGGGATGATCAAGGATATCCAGAACCAGACAAAAAGCGTTGTTTTGTCCATGGATGAGGAAGCTGGGAAGGTAATGCAAGGTGCGAATGAAGCACAAAAATCCGGGCAGGCTGTTTCAGAGATATTGTCCCTGGTTTCGTTACTCGATGAAAAAGTTGCACAAATAGCCACGGCTGCCGAACAACAGTCAGCTACAACAAGAGAGATGACGATGAATCTTCAACATATCTCTGAAGCAGTGTCCTCTGCGGATGATCAGGCAAAAAGCGGAATTCAGGAATCCATGTCTCTTTCAAATCTATCCGATACATTGAAAACCATAGTCCATCGTTACAAAGTCGCCTGACTTTCGGCAGACGATAACTTGCCCGAACAAAGACCTTATTCCAGAACCAGTCTGTCTTCAGCTTTCGCATTTTTTTGGAAAGAATTGCAGATTAATGCCTGAGAGTGATGGACGTTGACTCTCAGGCATTTTCACCTACCCTTTATCCTTAAATAGATACCCGCGGCCCCGCACTGTATGAATAAGCTTTCTATCGCGTCCTTTGTCGATTTTCTTCCTCAGATAATTGACGTAAACATCTATGATATTGGTAAATGTATCGAAGCCGCCTTCCCATATGGCATCGGCAATCATGCTCCTGGAAACAACCTGGTTCGGGTGTCGAACAAGGTATTCCAAGAGTTCGTACTCCTTACCAGTAAGCTCGATTTCTTTTTCATTCCGCCACACCCTATGTTTGACCGGATCAAGGCAAAGATCCGCGAAGAATATTTTCGCTCCCCGGTCACGGCTGGCCCTTCGCTGGAGAGCTTTAACCCGCGCTATTAGTTCTGAGACTGCAAAAGGTTTCTTCAAATAGTCATCGGCCCCCGCATCCAGGCCGGCAACTATATCTTCAACCGTATTCTTTCCTGAAACGATCAGTACAGGCGTCAATATTTTTTTCCCACGCATTTGATCCAACAAAGTGAGCCCATCCTTAATCGTGAGCATCAAATCAAGGATGACAAGGCCGAATGAAACGTCCTGAACTTTTTCTGAACCTTCCTCCCCATCGCGAGCGACATCAACTTCGTATCCCTCATCTTCAAGCCCACGTTTAATGAACTTAGCGATCCTTTTTTCGTCTTCAACTACGAGAATCTTCATTCGTTTCTCCGATGAGTGATATATGTTCCCTAGATTTTTTTGTCAAACAACTGCCTGATATTGTCCGGCATAATTTTGACCGGTCACTCGGACCCTTTTAATTTTCTTTCTCACTGATCAGACACAAAGCTTACCCGTGTCCCTTCATGTTAAAGATAAAAAAACCTATCATCATGCCGAAGATAGGGTTTGACATACGGAGGGTATTTTCTTCGGCGGCCAGGCTGTCAGCACCAGTGCGGACCCTTGGCTCTGCGACCCCGGGTCTCCCCGGGTTTGCTCTTTTCGGAAAATACTTTTGATAAAAAAATCAGATAATCAGATTCATTTTGAGTTTGAATAGTTCATCAGTATTAATACTGCGAGTTACCTCGTTAGTCAACTTTTCTAATGTGTTGATTTCTATTTATCAAGACTGCTTTTGCGAGGGGAGGCGTTTCCTCACCGAGCAGTTTTTCTTACCTCCAGCTTATCCCTTCTCTCATGGGCCTTTATGCCATGAACCCTCTCATAAGCCATGCAGAACGGGCAGAACGACGTCTCAATATTCTTCACAATTGAAAACGCAATCCCCCTCTGGAACCGTCGTGCTTGACGACAGACCGGGCACAGTTCACAAATTCTGGCCAATGACCGATCCAATCGGGTTTTTTCATCTTTTCCCATGTTGTCTATCTTTCCTGTCAATTAATGCCAGTTGAACCGCCGTAGCGGCTATTCTTTCATGTCCTGTGCTGCACAGCAATCACATTTTTTCATTCGGATTGAATAACTTCTTTTTCTGGATTGGTTTCAGACCTGGTCAATAGTGGCATATCACCATTTGCAAAGCCTGACCCCGTGCCGTCTTGCAATGGCTTCGACCACATGGGGAAACACTGTCTCTGTCACCTTGCGGTACCCCTCGGCTGTCGGATGAATGCCATCCGCGCGGTTCACTCGAAGATCACCCATCACGCCCGCCAGGAACAGGGGAACCAGGATCAGTCCCTCTTCCAAGGCAACCTCGGTATACACCTGCGCGAAAAGCTCGTCATAATCCCCCTTGCGTTTCTTCAGGTTCTGCATTCCGGCCAGAACCACAGTTACTCCATGCTCGACGAGAGCGCGTACGATAGCCTGTATGTTCCGTTTCATTTCCGCCGGGGAAAATCCGCGGAGGCCGTCATTGGTACCGGTCTGGAGGATGACGATATCCGGCCGTTGCGAGAGAATGGAGTCGAGACGCCCAAGTACCTCAGCGCTTTTTTCGCCATTTACACCGGAGTTGATCACGCGGTAATCATAACCGGCCTCCCGAAGCTTCCGCCCCAGGAGCGCCGGATAGGCATCATCCGCGGCTACACCGAAGCCGGCGGTCAAGCTGTCGCCAACGGCCGTTATCGTTCCGCCCATAGTGGATTGCCGCACCGGAATGGTATTTATGTCAGTTTGTTCACTCGTCATGTTTAATCCGTCTCCCTTCTTTTTTATCAGCTTGGGGAATACGATAGATTTGTTTGAACCATTGCCTGCAAAAGTTCCTCCTGGCGTGCGCGGGCACGTTTGAGTCCATTTTCCGGATTACTCAAAGACGTATTATATCTTGAGAGTCTATAAACGTCACTAAGCAACCTGTTTTTTTCAAAACTACGTCCGGTAAAAAAGTTTCGTCGCGAAAACTATTACATGAGAAACTTGCCTGCCAGTTTTGAGGCAAGCCGCTCCTCCTTTAGAGCTTTCCAGACAAACATTTATTTGTGGTCTCTGAACCAGTCATTTGTTTATTGCATTACAACTGTCGCTGTTGTGCTACAGATGCCGCAGATGCAGGTGTGAACTGCGGCAAAAATTGATGCATTCCAATGCACGAAAGAAAACCTTCCACGGGACAATCATGTAATAATAAGTGGTTAGATAATATTTATCCGTATTGCCAGGTTTTGGCACAAACATTGGTAGTGTACCTGATGGGATGACAAATTACATTTGTCAAACCTCCATATTTTATTTGGGGCAGTTCTGTCTTCTTTTTCCTCCAGGACTGCCCATTTTTTTAGCATGAAGAGATATACCGCGGCTATCTGTTTAACGAAGTTATATCCATTGTGCTTTTCGCAATATGTCTGCAAAGTAGATTAATGAATTGCGGAGACTCGACCATGCCGGTTTTGGAACGGATCATCGGGATTATCTTGCCGGTCTTCATAATCGTGGCTACGGGCTATATCTATGCTCGTTTACGCGGAGACGCCGTCAAGGTGGATATGACAGCGGTCAATCGCATAAGCATGGATGTGCTCTGCCCTATGTTGGTATTTTCCGCTTTGGTCGGCAAGGAGTTCGACCTTGTTCACAACGGCATATTAATCCTGGCAGGGGTGGCGATTTCATTCGGTTCCGGAATCCTGGCCTTACCCTTATGCCGGTTGCTCGGCTACGATGTTCGCAGCTTCGTGCCACCGATGATGTACAACAATTGCGGTAACATGGGATTGCCGCTGGCAGCGCTGGCTTTTGGCACGACCGGCCTGGTATCGGCAGTCGCAATGTTCATGGCCGGAAGTCTCGTGTATTTTTCGGTTGGCATCAAGATAATCGAAACAGGCCGCAAAGGAGTACACACTTCGTTCTTCAAGCTCCTGATCAGTCCGATGATGATCGCCATGATTGCCGGTATTCTCTTTTCCCTTGTTCAAATTCCCCTGCCAGGCCCTTTGCTTCAAGCTTTGAAGCTGTTGGGCGAGGCATGCATCCCGATTATGCTTTTCGCGCTTGGCGTACGCATGATCGATGTCAGTTTCCGCTGCTGGCAAATCGGTCTTGCAGGCGCCGTCGCATGTCCGTTGACTGGGCTGGCAACGGCCTGGATCCTGGACAAAGTGCTGACTATGACTACACTCCAGCGCGGGCAAATGTATTTGTACGCCGCATTGCCGCCAGCTGTGTTCTGTTTCATGGTGGCTGAGAAATATAAACAGGAGCCGGACAAGGTGGCTGCAATTGTTTTACTGGGCAATTTGGCGGCCCTGGTGTTTGTTCCGGTGGGTTTGTGGTTGGGTTTGCGGGCTATTTGATACTCTGAAAGTTTACCATTGCCAGCCCATTCAGACTAGTGAAGTCGCATGAAATCGGGCAGCATGTGTTTTTTCCCTTGTGGCAAATAATTGAATAAGGAGGATGATATGCAAGTTCGCACTTCTTCAGCGGTTTGGAAAGGATCTTTAAAGGACGGCTCGGGTATAATGTCCCTAGGCAGTCGCTCTTATGAGGGTCCTTTTTCCTTTGCTTCAAGGTTTGAGAGCGGACAGGGCACTAATCCTGAGGAGCTGATAGGCGCTGCAATTGCCGGATGTTATTCAATGTTCTTGTCGGCTCTTCTCTCAAGTGACGGTTATGTGCCGACACGCATCTCGACAACCGCCGATGTTGCTTTGGGGGAAGGCCCAGCCATTACCTCGATCACTCTCCATACTGAAGGTGAGGTTCCGGAACTTTCTGAAAAGGCGTTCCTTGAGAAAGCCGAGGACGCGAAAAAAAACTGTCCTGTTTCAAAAGCGCTTGCAGGTACAAAAATTGTTTTGGATGCGAAGTTTTTGGGATAATTTTGAATCTGCTTGAATCGCCGCCAGTATTCTGGACACTTGCAGTTTCTGTAGTGTCCTTACTGCAATTTCTTCTTTACGCTGGCAACCTTGTCTTCCATGGACTGATCGCGATCAGTCCGGGTACCCAATTTGATAGTAGTGGTGATGCGTGGTGCGCCCATGTCATGAACCACCTCATGGCAGTGCTTGACGGCGGCAAAAACTTCATCCCATTCACCTTCGATATTCGTGCCGAAGCCATGGAGAGCTGTCTTGAGCCCCGAATCCGCGAGAACCTTTTCGCAGGCGGCGACATATGGTGACAGGGAAACTCCGACCCCTATCGGTACGATGCACAGATCAACCATTACCTTCATGCCGAGATCTCCTCTCATTTCACAGGATTGAACTAATAGTTCTTTACATTTCTTTAAATTACATGCTTCCTATCTTGCCCGTCGCCGCATAAGCAAGGCGGGCAGCACCGTAGCGAAAAACATTCCTGCAACGACGAGGAAACCGTCCTGATAAGCCAGCAACTGTCCCTTAGGCACGAGCATAGTTTCCAGAAAAGTCATCGCGGCTGGTGGTGCGTCGCTGGGCAGGCGGGTGCCATACGGATTTCCCCAGTGGATAAGCATCAGCCCCAGATGCTGGACTGCAGCACCAGCAGCCGAAGTTGCCGGTGTCATCGCCTGAGCCAGCGCATCACCATGAAAGGTGGTACGCCGATCGATCAGCACGGATAGCATGTTAACCCCCATTGCGCCACCAAGCTGGCGCACGAAATTCAGGGTGCCGGAGCCTTGTGCCAACATCTCGTGCGGCAAGGCTCGTAAAGCACCGGCATTCAGCGATGGTGTTATCATCCCCAGCCCGACACGTCCGATTACGATCCACCAGGCAAATGACCAGAAGGGCGAATCCACATCGGCGCCGGCGCAAAGCCAGTTGGAAAGGCCGAACAGGATCAACCCTGCTACGACAGGCTTCCAAGGCGGCAATCGATCAGCGAGTCGCCCGCCCAGTGGTGACACCACCGCCAGCGCAAAGCCGGCCGGCATGAGCAAAAGGCCGGAGCGGGTCGGCGTGTAGCCTTGCACGAGTTGCACGAACATGGGCACGATATAGGTGGAACCGTAGATGCCCAGCCCCAGGGCGAAGGCAACCAGACAGCTGGCTGTGAACCGGCCATTGGCGAAGACGCGAAGATTCAGAAGCGGCAGTTGACAAGTCAGTTCCCAGGCGACAAAAGCAACGGCAGTGGTGAGCGCAGACACAAACAGGGCCAAGATCAGATCCGAGCTCCACCCCTCGCGCTGCCCATTGGAGATCGCGCTCAGCAGGCAGACCAGCGATAATACCAGGAAAAGAAAGCCTAAACCGTCGAAACGGCGCGCAGCAGCCTCCTGCCGTGTATCACGGCCCGGCAGGAACACCGACGCTGCCGCCATCGCGGCCACACACACCGGCACGACCGCAAGGAATACGTAGCGCCAGCTGTATTCATCGACCAGGTAGCCGGCAAGGGTTGGACCGAGCGCCGGCGCCAGCACCACGCCAATGGTAAATATGGACATCGCCCGACCGCGTTGCTGGCGCGGGAAGACCTCCGACAGCACCACCATTGTCACCGGTTGGATCAGACCGGAAGCCATGCCTTGCAGTACGCGCGCCAGGATGATTTCGTTGTTGTTGCTGCTCACAGCTCCGGCCACCGTACCCGTAATGAATACCGCCAGTGCTCCGAGGAATGTCAGCCGATAGCCGAATCGTCCGAGTGCCCAGGCGGTAAGCAGCATGGTCGCCGTCATAGCAGCCAGAAAGCCGGTGGACAGCCATTGCACCTGGTCCTGTCCCAACCCGAAGGCGCCCATGATATCCGGCAGCGCCACATTGACCATAGTAGAAGCTGCGGTAGTGACAATTGTCCCGAGCATTACTGTGAAAGTTGCGATCCATTTGTACCGTACACCGTAGCGCTCGGTGTAGGATTCAATTGGCGACATTGATTGAGACCTCGACCATCAGGCCGGGTTGCAAGGGCTGCTTGGGTTTGTCGATTGCGATGCGGACCGGTACCCGCTGGGTAATCTTGGTGAAGTTGCCTGAAGGGTTGGGGCTTGGCAGCAAGGCAAACTGGTTCGTGGCGGCATTGCCTACGCGAAATACACGCCCGCGCAGAGCAAGTCTCGGAAAAGCGTCCACTTTCACGCGTACCGGCTGGCCGACCCGCACTCTGCCGATCGCGGTTTCCTTGACGTTGGCTTCCACCCAGATGTCGTTCGGGTCATGCAACATCATCAGCCACTGCCCGGCCTGCACGTAGTCACCCGCATGGATGAAGGTCCTGTCGACGATGCCGTTGCAGGGGGCGCGCAAGGAGCGGTCGGCGAGTTCCTGGCGAACCTGCGCGACCTGCGCGGCAAGGGCCGCGCGCTCGCGTCTCAACACCTCGATCCGCTGCTCAAGCATGGGCACTTGGCCGCGCTGGGCGGTCGCCTGGGTCAGTGCAGCTTGGCGGGCGACAAGCTGTGCCTGCGCCTGGTGCAAAGACGCCTCCTGCTGGAGCTGTGTACTGCGCGCATGGTCCCAGCTCTCGCGGGAGACGGCACCCCTGCCGATCAGCGCATCGAAACGGCCAAAGTCTGCTGTGGCGCGATCCGCCTGACGTGCATTCACGGTCATGGCCGCCTTGGCGGCTGCAATCTGGGCCCGGGCATCGGCAACCCCTGCGGCAGTCGTCTGCGACGTGGTGTCGCGCTGGATCGTTGCTTCGCGTATTTTGGCATCCTGGGCCGCCAGATTGCTTTCCAGTGTTGCAAGCCGCAGCGTGGCGTCACGTTTGTCCAATTCGCCCAAAACCTGCCCTTTGCGGACATGATCGCCCTCGATCACCGTCCTGGTGACAAGCCAGCCATCCAGTCGGCTGGCAATGGTGATGACCTCACCTGCCGTCTTTGCATCGTTCTCTTCAACGTGCGTCAAGCGTTTGTGCAGCAAATACACGCCGGCCAGCAGCGCAAGAAGCAGCACGACGATGCCGACGGGATGCCGAACCGCGCCCAACCCTGCTCTGCGTAAAATAGCGCGAACCCGCATTGATGTCGTCGTTCCCTCGTCCCTCATGCTGCGTCCCCTGGTTCAGGAGCCCAAGGCCTGTTGAGCCCGTCGCAGATGCGATCAATAACGTTGAGGGCGGTCACCAGTTCCTCATCACTAATGCCGGCAAAAATCCGTTGGCGGATTATGGCAGTGGCCGCTTCCACTTGATCGACCAGCATGCGCCCGCTTGGGGTAAGGGAAAGTATCCTTGCACGTCGGTCGTCGCGATCTGGCAGGCGTTTTACCAGCCCGGCTTTATCGAGGGCATCGATCAGTCGGACCAGGGTTGAACATTCGAGGCCGACCGATTCCGCCAGATCCTTTTGTCGCAGCGGCATCTTGTTTCGCGCGACATGCAGCAGAGGCAACCAGGTCGCTTCGGTGAGGCCGAATGGCTGCAAGAGCTCGTCAACAGCCCTACGCCATTGCCGAGAAGCATAACCGAGCCGGTGCCCGAAAAGTTGATGGATGTTTAGTTTGGGGATTTCGTTCATATAGCCTCTTACCAAGCTGATTATTTCGTATTAAAGTAATTTGAATCAGAACTACTTGTCAAGAAATAAACTGAAGGAGCGCTTGATGCAGGCCACAAGGAAATTTGAAGTTTACGCATATGTTGATAACCTTTGCAGCTCATCACTTCGGCTGTAAACCGCCGTTGAAGACATGGCCCAAATACTACATGATTTTCAGAGCCTTACAAAAAAAGGGCCTACGAAATCTCGTAGACCCTTTTTATATGGTCGGGGCGACTGGATTCGAACCAGCGACCACTAGACCCCCAGTCTAGTGCGCTACCAGGCTGCGCTACGCCCCGTATAAATCTTAACTACTCTTACAGTGAATCCCGCAATCTTAGTAAATCTTCGCGTATCTCCCGTAAAATGCTTCGTTCTTTGTCATTTATCGTTTCCGGCGAAGCAAATGTGTCTTCGAGGCCAGGTTTTTTGACAAGTCGGTTTCTGGCTCCGGCTATGGTCATTTTCTCACTGTACAGCAACTGCTTGATCGTGAAGACAAGAGCCAAATCTTGCCTTGAATAGAGTCTTTGGCCAGTGCGACTTTTTAGGGGCTTCAGGATGGCGAATTCAGATTCCCAGAAGCGGAGGACCGATGTATTCACCTCGGCCAGCCTGGCAACTTCACCAATCTTATAGTATTGCTTGTCGGGAACCTCAGCTTTCATGGTCCCTTCCGCAGGCAAGTTACTTCGCGTTAATGGATGCCTTGAGCACCTGACTCGGTTTGAAGGTCAGGATTTTGCGAGCTGAAATAACAATCTCCTCGCCCGTTTGCGGGTTGCGGCCGCGCCTGTCAGCCTTCTCTTTCACGACGAAATTCCCAAATCCCGCAATCTTGATTTTCTCGCCGGATTCAAGGGTGGTTTTTATAATATCAAAAACCATCTCAACCAGTTCGGCAGATTCCTTCTTTGAGAAGCCGATCTTTTCGTATATTTTTTCGACCATATCGGATTTTGTCATGATATCCCTCAATTAACAAATAATATTAAATGGTTAGAAGGTGGCCGCTCACGTGCAATGCGTTTGGTTTTATAGCATGGCGGGCAAATATTATCAACCCATTTTTACCTGACTACCACATTTATTTTCTTTTTCAGGTTTTCAATCACTTTCTGGTGAAGACGATTGACCTCCTCGTCGGTCAGCGTACGCTCTTGAGAGCAATATCTGATCCGCACGGCAATGCTTTTCTGTCCCTCAGGCACGTGGGAACCTGTATAGACGTCGAACAACTCGACTTTTCCGAGTTCCTTGATCCTGTTTGACCTGATGCAATCCAGAACAACCCCCGTTTCCATTCCTTTATCTATCAGCATTGCTATATCGCGGAAGGTGTCCGGAAAGCGCGGCGGCGCAGTGACCGTTGTTGTACCGCTGAAGAGTGATACAAGCTTTTCCAAATCAATTTCAAAATAATACAGGGGCTGGTCAAACCCGTATGTTTCCTGTACAGCCGGATGCAATTCACCCATGGTGCCTAACTGCATATTTCCCGCAAGAATGCCGCATGACTTGCCGGGATGGTAAAAATTCTCGGTAATAGACGCGTTGTAAGAAACATCAGGCAGGTGCAACGCTGCTACGGTATTTTCGATGATTCCCTTTACATCGTAGAAATCCGCCGTTTCAGGACTGCGGTTCCACCCTGCCCGGTCACGAGCCCCGATTAAGAGGCCTGCGACATGGAGCGGCTCGCTGGGAAGTTCCGAACCTTTTTCTTCAAGGTAGATCCTCCGCATCTCGAACAATTGCAGGTCCATTAGCCTGAAGCTGGCATTATTGCGTGCAACTTCCAGCAGCCCTGGCAGCAGGCTTGTTCTCATAACCGACTGATCTTCCGTCAGTGGATTGAGTATGGGCACCATCTTTCTTCTCACATCATCTTGCTCCAGGAGCATTTTGTCCATCGAACGCGGATTAATGAAGCTGTAATTCACGATTTCGGTAAGCCCGTTGCTCACCAGAAGGTTCCTGATTTTCAATTCCAGCAATCTCCTGCGCGATGGCCGATCAGAGCTAATCCTGACTTGAGGCATGGTAACGGGTATGTTTTCATAGCCGTTCAATCTGGCAATTTCCTCGATCAGGTCGATTTCCCGGTCAATGTCAACCCTGAAAGTAGGAACAATAATGCTGAAAATCCCGTCACCAGCGGTGGACACTTCGAATTCGAGGTTCCTAAGGATGTTTTCCACTTCTGTACCGGAAAGCTCCAGACCGAGAATCTGGTTGGCACGCGCCAGTCTCAGGATGATGTTTCTGGGGGCCGCGGGCTCAGGATATATATCGATTTTTCCCATTGAAACCGTGCCGCCGGCCAATTCGGCCATCAACGCCGCAGCGCGGTCAAGAGCCCTGGGAAGATTGCCTATATCGGCGCCCCTCTCGAAACGATGGGATGATTCAGTGTGAATACCCAGACGTTTAGAGGTTCTTCTCACCATTGTCGGCTCAAAACATGCGCTTTCGATGAGTATATCCGTTGTGGCATCATTTATTTCAGAGTTTTCCCCCCCCATAATTCCCGCCAGTGCTACGGCCTTTTCCCCGTCACAAATTGTCAGGTCTTCCGGAGATAAAACTCTTTGCTGTCCATCCAGCGTAGTAAAGGTATCACCCTCCCCTGCCCGCTTGACAACGATCTTTCCTCCCGCAAGCAGTTTGTAGTCAAACGCATGCAAGGGGTGACCGTACTCCAGAAGGACATAATTGGTTATATCCACCACGTTGTTGATGGAACGCATGCCTACAGCCGTAAGACGGTTTACCATCCAGGAAGGGGATGGACCTATGGTACACCCGGAGACAAATCTCGCCATATACCTGGGACATCCTACGGAATCTTCGACCTGAACTGATGCTGTCTCCACCACCGGTGGTCCCTCCTCGTGAACGCCGTGGCCAGGATATCGCACCTTAGTTCCAAGCTTTGCACCAATTTCACGGGCAATTCCGATCACACTGAGGCAATCCGCTCGATTCGGCGTCAGTCCGATCTCGAAAATGGTATCCTTTAGCCCCAAAGATTCGAACAGAGGGATCCCAAGCTGGAATTGCGGGTCAAGAACCATGATGCCGGCAGACTCCGCCGACAGGCCGAGCTCACGCTCTGAACAGAGCATGCCGCATGACTCCTCGCCGCGTATTTTCGACTTCTTGATGCGGAAATCGCCCGGCAGGACAGCTCCGACCTGGGCGAGCGCGACCTTGTCTCCGGACTTGAAATTTTGTGCTCCGCAAACGACGGAAATAATTTCCCGGCCGTTGTTCACCTTGCAGAGAGACAGCTTGTCGGCATTGGGATGTTGCGACTTTTCTTCCACTTGGGCAACGATTACAGCATCCATGTCGCTGCCGATGGTTCGCATGCCTTCAACTTCCAATCCCAGCATGGTCAGCATTTGGGCCAGTTCTTCAGGGGTAAGGTTGAAATCGACGAATTCCTTGAGCCAATTGTATGTAACTATCATAATATCACACTATCAACGAGTTGGATTTTGGTACTTAAAGTAATGCATTAGGTATATTTCTAAAACTGCGATAAGAATCGGACATCGTTTTCAAAAAGGAGTCTCATGTCGCTGATGCCGTACCGCAGCATGGCTATCCTTTCGATTCCCATGCCGAATGCAAATCCCGACACTGTCTCGGCATTATAGGAAACATGGCGGAAAACCTCGGGATCTACCATTCCCGCACCGAGAACCTCCAGCCATCCCGTGTTCTTGCAGATTCTGCATCCTTTTCCTTTGCACATGACACAGGCAATGTCTACTTCAGCGCTGGGCTCGGTGAAAGGAAAGAAGCTGGGTCTGAGGCGGACCCCGGTACCTGATCCGAAATACTGGTTGACAAAGTTCGTAAGGATCCCCTTGAGATCTCCAAAGGTTATGCCGGTATCGACGAGCAGTCCTTCTATCTGGTGGAACATGGGAGAATGGGTCGCATCCGAGTCGCAGCGGTAAACCGTTCCCGGAGCAATTATGCGGACCGGCGGAGGCTGGCGCAGCATGGTTCTGATCTGGACCGGCGAGGTATGTGTTCTCAGTACGACAGAATCGCTGATAAAGAAGGTGTCCTGCATGTCGCGTGCCGGATGGTCCTTGGGTATGTTCAGGGCCTCGAAATTATAATAATCCATTTCGATTTCGGGACCCTCTTCCACCTTGAAGCCAAGGCCTGCGAAAATGTCCACGATATCGTCTATCACCAGCGTAATTGGATGCCTTGTTCCCATAGGCCTGCGGCGTCCTGGCAAGGACACGTCAATCCGTTCGCTTTTCAGTCTTTCTTCCGTGCGCGCATTTTTCAGATCCTGCAGGGCCGTATCCAGTTGCGCTTCGATCCGTTCCTTGACGGAGTTGGCCTGCTGTCCGATCAATGGACGTTCATCCACAGGCAAAGCGCCCAACCCTTTCATCACCTGGGTCAGCAGACCTTTTTTGCCCAGGTATTTTACCCGCACTTCATGGAGCCCTTCCTCAGAGCCGACATCAGCAAGTTCGGACAGGGCGTTCCGCAACAGTTTTTCCAGGTTATCCTTCATAGATATCAGCCTTCCAAAAAAAAAGAAACGGGATAACCGGTATCCCATTTCTTCTTTCTTCTCATCTTTGAATGGTTTATAGCTTTTCTTTAGCCAGAACCGCAATCTCGGAGAATGCTTTCGGATCCGAAACCGCCAGGTCAGCAAGCACTTTTCTGTCAATCTGAACGTCAGCCTGTTTCAGGCCATGAATGAGCTTGCTGTATGCAAGTCCGTTCAGCCTGGAAGCTGCATTGATACGTGTGATCCAGAGTGCGCGGAAATCTCTTTTCCTGACTTTCCTGTCCCGGTATGCATACTTGAGGGCTCTGTCGACAGCCTCGGTCGCGCTCCGGAACAATTTGCTTCTTGCGCCCCGGTATCCTTTCGCAAGTTTCAGCACCTTGTTTCTTCTCTGTCTCGCTTTAAATCCTCGTTTTACTCTTGGCATCTTCTACTCCTTTTTTTCGTATTTCGCCGGATCCGCAAGGGGAGACGTTTCCTCACGGTTCGCGGACTTGCGCATTGCCGCCGTCCTCATCATGGGAAGCTGTTAAAGGTAAGGAATCAGCCTGGCAATATTTTTTGCGTCAACTGGTGCTACCAGCGCACTCTGCCTGAGGTTGCGCTTTCTTTTCCTCGTCTTCGAAGTGAGGATATGGCTGGTAAAGCCATGGCTTCTCTTGATCTTGCCGGTGCCGGTCTTCTTGAACCTCTTAGCCGCACCCCGGTTTGTCTTGATCTTGGGCATCTTCTTCTCCTTTGGCTCTCTATTAAAACTGACAGCTTACTATTTTTTCGGCGCAATGATGATGAACATGCTTCGCCCTTCCATCTTCGGGCGCACCTCTACGTTGCTGATATCCTGCAATTCAGTAACGAAACGGTCAAGGGCATGCTGGCCGAGTTCCATGTGCGTAATTTCACGGCCCCTGAAAACCACGGTAACCTTTGCCTTGTTGCCTTCTTCGATAAAGCGGCGGGCATGTTTGATTTTGAACTGAAGATCGTGCTCATCCGTTTTCGGTCTGAGCTTGATTTCCTTCAACTGGATCTGGATCTGCTTCTTTTTGGCCTCCTGAAGCTTCTTGCTCTGCTGGTACTTGAATTTGCCGTAGTCCATGATCCGGCAAACAGGCGGTACCGCAGTCGGCGAGACTTCAACAAGATCCAGGTGCTGGCCTTCAGCCAGCGCCAAAGCTTCGGCAAGGGGAAGTATGCCGAGTTGTTCGCTGTTAGCGCCAACTACCCGTACTTCCCGAGCCCTGATGGTCTGATTTATATTCACCGTGGGTTTCGCTATGTGACACCTCCTATTTGAAACTTTTTACTTCTCGTCCAAGGAAGTCAACAAGTTCAGCCACCTTCATGGCGGGCAGGTTGCTTCCGTCGCGGTAACGCGCAGTAACCGTTCCGGTTTCCACCTCTTTGTCGCCGATGACGAACATATAAGGTATTCTCTGTAACTGGGCCTCCCTTATTTTGAAACCCAGTTTTTCGTTTCTGAAGTCATGCTGCACACGTATGCCGGCTTCCAGCAATTCACCATATACGGTTTTTGCATAGGGAACCTGGTTGTCCGTTACCGTAAGCACCAATCCTTGCACCGGTGCAAGCCAGAGAGGGAAATTCCCGGCATGGTGCTCAATCAGGACACCGATGAAACGCTCGATTGCACCAAGTATGACCCTGTGCACCATGACCGGCCGTTTCTTTTCACCATCAGCCGCTACATAGGTGAGGTCAAAGCGCTCGGGGAGCGTAAAATCGCACTGGATTGTAGCACATTGCCATCTCCTGTCAAGGGCGTCGCGCAGCTTGATATCTATTTTCGGCCCATAAAATGCGCCATCTCCCTCGTTTATTTCAAACGGCCTTCCCGAATCTTCCAGCGCGGAACGGAGAGCATTGGTCGCTCGTTCCCAGTCTTCATCAGAACCGATGGATTTTTCCGGCCTGGTGGAAAGCTCCATCTCGTAATCGAATCCGAAGATACCCATTACGTCGTTGACGAATGAAAGCACCCCTTTTATTTCAGCATCCAGCTGCTCCGGCATGCAGATGATGTGGGCGTCATCCTGGGTAAACCCGCGCACGCGCAAAAGGCCGTGCAGAACCCCTGCGCGCTCGTGACGATGTACGGTCCCGAGTTCGAAATAACGGAGTGGCAAGTCACGGTAGCTGCGAAGCTGTGACTTGTATATCATCATGTGAGAAAGACAGTTCATCGGCTTGATGCCGTAACTCTGGCCGTCAATCTCAGTAAAATACATGTTCTCGCGGTAGTTTTCGTAATGTCCGGAACGCTGCCAAAGCTCCTTTTTCAGGATCTGGGGGCCAAGGACGATATCGTACCCCCTTTTCAGATGCTCCTTACGCTCGAAATCCTCCAGGATTGTGCGAAGCATGGCTCCCTTTGGATGCCAGATAACGAGTCCGGCCCCAACTTCGTCGGAAAACGAGTAGAGATCCAACTCCTTGCCGATCTTGCGGTGATCCCGGCGCTTCGCCTCTTCAAGGCGGGCAAGATAAGCTTCAAGTTCTTTCTTGTCAATAAAAGCGGTCCCGTAAATACGCTGAAGCATCTTGCGCTTTTCATCGCCTCGCCAGTAAGCACCGGCAATGCTGGTCAATTTGAAAGCCTTGCAGAATGCGGTGGACGGCAGGTGCGGGCCGCGGCAGAGATCTACGAAATCACCCTGGCGGTACAGCGACACCTTGTCCGCATCCAGATCTTCGATCAGCTCGACTTTGTATGTCTCACCCATATCCCGGAAAAAACGGATCGCTTCATCCCGGGAAAGCACTTCGCGGGACAATGGAATTGCTGCCTTGGCCAGTTCCCGCATCCGTGCCTCGATTTTCTCCAGGTCGTCGGGGCTGAATGGCGCATCGACGTCGAAATCGTAGTAGAAGCCGTTTTCGATGGCCGGACCGATGGTAACCTTGGCCTGCGGGAAGAGCGTCTTCACTGCCTGGGCCATTAGATGGGATGTTGAATGACGTACTATTTCCAGCGCCTCTGGACTTTTTTCGGTTATTATCTCGACACGGTCACTTTCACCAACTTCTGTCGAGAGGTCCACAAGTTTCCCGTTTATCTTGCCTGCAATGGCGTTTCGAGCCAGCCCGGCGCCTATTGATTTGGCAAGATCCAGGACCGTGGCCCCAGTCTGAAGCATTTTTTTCGAACCGTCCGGAAGTATTACCCCGATTTCATTCATAGAGGGCCCCTTAACAGAAAAAGGCATCGAACCTCGATGCCTCTCTGAGTAGCGGTAGTACGTCGGCATATTCATGGTAGGCGCGGGCGGTTTCGAACCGCCGACCCCTAGCGTGTCGAGCTAGTGCTCTACCCCTGAGCTACGCGCCTTCGTGAAAAGCATAAAGTATTTAACAGGTAACACCATTTATGTCAAGGAAATTGTTGGCCGGGATGTTTTTTCAGTTTGCTTCTTCAGCAACAGTTATCGAATGCCGCGGCCTTTATTGAACCGATATTGTTCCATGGTGTATACTTAATCATGTAGCGGCAAAAAAATCAGCATCGTACACACGTGTTTCCAAGCATGACGGGAGTAATGATACATGTCCGTTCCTCCTTCATTGAAACGTATTTCGGATACGATCTGGGAACTTCCGGTTTCATACAAGCAGAGCATGCTGGTTCCCGCAAGGATTTATGCAACGGAAAAACTTCTACGGCAAATGGATGTGGGGGTATTTGAACAGATAACCAATGTCGCCTGTCTTCCCGGGATCGTCAACTATGCGTTCTGCATGCCGGATGGGCACTGGGGCTACGGTTTTCCCATCGGAGGAATGGCGGCAATGGACCCCAAAACCGGTATTATTTCTCCGGGGGGTATCGGTTTCGACATCAATTGCGGCGTGCGGATGGTCCAGACCAATCTTACCCTGGAGGAAGTTCAACCGGTTCTGAAAAACCTGGTGGACAAGCTGTTCTCTCGGGTTCCGGCCGGAGTCGGCTGTACCGGTTTCGTCAAACTGTCCCGGGAGGAATTCCGCAGCGTGGCCGAGACGGGGTCGACCTGGTGCCTGCGCAAGGGATTCGCCTGGCAGGAGGATCTGGAACTGACCGAGGAAGGAGGATGTTATACCGGCGCCGATGCATCAAAAGTCAGCGAAAAGGCAGTCGATCGGGGGTATGACCAGATCGGAACCCTGGGGTCGGGCAACCATTATCTGGAAATCCAGGTGGCAAAACCGGAAAACATCGTTGACAATGAGATTGCCCAAACCTTCGGGTTCACCAGGCCAAACCAGATTTCTGTGATGTTTCACTGTGGCAGCCGCGGATTCGGCCATCAAATCGCAACTGATTATCTCAAAATGTTCTTAAATGTATCGGAGAAAAAATACGGTTTCAAAGTCAGGGACAGGGAACTGTCCTGCGCTCCCTTCACCTCAAGCGAAGGCCGGGATTATTTCGCTGCCATGAAGTGCGCTGTAAACATGGCGTTTGCAAACCGCCAGGTCATACTGCACCGCATCAGGGAGGTGTTTTCCGAAATTTTCCATCGTTCTCCGGAAGATCTGGGCATGCACATGGTTTACGATGTGGCCCATAACACAGCAAAACTTGAAAAACACAAAGTTGAAGGAAAATTGAAAGAGCTGCTCGTACATCGAAAAGGAGCGACGAGGGCATTTGGTCCAGGTATGAAGGGAATCCCCGATTGCTATAAACAGACCGGACAACCGGTCATAATCGGCGGCAGCATGGAAACCGGATCATATCTTTTGTGCGGCTTGAAGACGGGAGAGTCCACTTTCTTCACTACTGCCCATGGAAGCGGACGTGCAATGAGTCGCCACCAGGCAAAAAAACAGTACAGGGGGCAGACTCTCCAACGCGAAATGGAGGAGCGGGGAATCTATGTCAGAACTGCCTCTTGGGGCGGATTGGCTGAAGAGGCCGGGCCTGCGTACAAGAATATCGATGATGTCGTTGAGACAACCGAACTGGCGGGTCTTAGTAAACGGGTCGTGCGTCTCGTTCCTCTCGGCAACGTGAAGGGATGAGGTGATTCCATGCCGTTTCGATACCTTGCCGACCTGGCTACGGCTGATGCAGCATTTGAAGCGTTTGGGACTACGGTGGAAGAGATGTTCATGGCTGCTGCAGAGGCGACCCTTGGCGTCATGATCGAAAATCCGCGATCCATAGCATGTTTGGAAGAAATTTCGTTTCAGGTAGAAGAGAAAAGCCTGGAATTGCTGTTGTTCGAGTTTCTGCAGGAACTGATTTACAGCAAGGATGCCCGCGGTATCCTGCCCAGAGTGAAAAATATTCGGATCGAATCAGGACCTTCGACTCTGATGCTGAATGCACAGGCATGCAGCATACCGCTTGATCAGGTGAGGCATCGGTTGCTGACGGATGTCAAGGCTGTGACTTTTTACAAGTTCGCGGTTGAGCATTTGGACGGGCAATGGCGGGCGACCGTGGTACTTGATGTGTGAAGCTGTGCAAGCCATGGTTCAGTCTTCCATTGATTCGACTGCGTGCTGTACCCTGGTGACAAATTCAGACGGCTTTTCATCTTCAGGCAAAAACGGTGCTCCGAAAACCACCTTTACCCTTCCCCGCCTGGGCCGGGAGGAACCTCGCGGCAAAACCCTTTCCATTCCGCTGATCCGTACGGGCACCAGGGGAACGCCCAGTTCAGAAGCCATCACACCGATCCCCTGTTGAAAGGGCAGCATTCTGCCGTCTGCCGATCTTGCTCCTTCCGGGAAAACCAGGATACTGATTCCTTTGTCCACGAGTTTTCCCATGAATGCCAGAGATCTGCGGAAACCGGAGCTTTGCGAAAGGGGAAACAGATTAAGGAAAAGTGTCCCATATTCATAGGTGAGCCTTTTCCATAATTTCCCGGCCAGGGACCGGTAATTGCTGAAGAAGAATTCCTCCCAGGCAGCTGTCGCAGTCCGGTATCTCAAACCGGCGGGGAGTGAATACATGACAGCAGGCTGGTCGAGGTAGCTTGTGTGGTTGGCAACGAACATCACCGGGGGCTTCAATCCATGGAGATGCTCAAGGCCGCGGGTTTCAAGCGTTACGAACAGCCGGAACAACGGACGATGGAGAACCCGATCGGCCAATCGGCGCATCAGCCGTGCCGGCATCCGATTCGTCCAGAACCTCAACTTCCTTCCCGCCGCCCGCGGTTCCCTGTCGGTGATAATCCGCCTCAGATCCCCGACTGTAGTTCTCTCTCCGATAACTGATTCATCGAGGTCGATGCGATATTCCTGCTCCAGGCTGCTGATCAGCTCGAGCCTGCCGATCGAAGTCAATCCCAGATCATTGACGAGGCTCGAATCCTCTCGTGTCCGGGACAACGCTCCCCCCGTTACCCTGACAATTAGATTAACGAGTGGATCTGCCCGGATTACGTCTTCTTCCGTGCTGGTTCTGCTGACAATCTTTTCCTTGACGATGAATTTCCGTATCTTCAGGGTTGCAGTCTTGGGAAATTCGGGCTCTGCCCAGACTGAAACCCCGGTAATGCGGTGCAACGGGTCGATCAGTTGATTTGCCTGACTGATGATGTCAGCAGCACTTTTGCCGTTGTCGTCAAGAAGCAGGACCGCGTGAACTTCCTCCCCCCCTCCCCTGTCGAGCCCGATAACGCATGATTCCCGCACGCCCGGCATGCTATTCAGGACGCTTTCAAGTTCATCAGGATACACGTTTATGCCTGCGCCGGTTACGATGAGTTCCTTGCGTCTGCCGAGAATACGCAAATTTCCTTCTCCATCGAAACATCCCAGATCCCCAGTCCTGAACCACCCGTCAGTGGTGAACGTTTCACGGGTCGCGGTTTCATTGTGGTAATATCCGGGGAAAACATTTTTTCCTCTCACCAGGATTTCATCGTTCTCCAGCCGAATTTCCACCTCCGGCAAAGGAACCCCCACAGTACCCGCAGCCTGGTGTTCAAAAGTATTGGCACAGACAACGGGCGAACATTCGGTCAGACCATATCCTTCTACAACAATGAATGCCATTGTATTCCAGAAATGGAACAGGCCGGGAGGCAATTGGGCCCCACCTGACACGAAAAATACGAAGTTCCGTCCGAATTTGATCCTTATGGGCAGAAATACCAGTTTTCTTGCAATAAGCGGCATATGTGCCGACAGCCGGATCAACCGGCTGAACAACCCTCCCAACCCTTTTTCCTCTAATTCCCTGTCTATTGAACCCTTAAGGAGCTGCAGAAGACGCGGCACACAAACCATTGCACGAATGTCCTCTTCCTTGAAGGCATCAAGGATAGCCGATGGTTTGAGGGTACGAAGATAAACGATGGTTGCGCCGCGGTAAAGCGGGCTTAGAAATCCGCCCATCTGTTCAAACATGTGTGAAAGAGGAAGAACTGAGAGGAAGACGAATTCAGGCCCGACAACAGGAATATGGGTATTGACCTGCCGCAGGTTTTCCAGCAGGTTGCGGTGGGTCAGTACGGCTCCCTTTGGGTTGCCTGTCGTGCCGGATGTGTAAACCAGTTCCGCGATGTCATCAGGCTCTATTCCGCATTCAGGCGGCTTGGGCGGAACCCGCTGCAGCAGTTTTTCCAGGTCTTCAACCATGATCGATTTCAAGCCGCAACTACAGTCATCTTTGAAGCGGCTGCCAATGACAAGTGACGCGCCCGAATTTTGTGCCACTGGTACAGCACGCTCTGTTCCCGACATGAAATCCACCGGCACTACGATGGCGCCACGTGCGATGCATCCGAAAAATGTCACGGCCCATGAGAGGTTGTTGGGCGCCCATAACAGGACACGATCACCGGGTCTTACCCCCTGCTGTTCCAAAAGTCCGTTCATGCGAAGAGACAAATCGTGCAATTGGGCGTAAGAATATACGAAACGCCGGATTCCGGTTCGGTAGATGATTGCTGTTCTCTCGCCGTGTACTGAAAATCCATTAAGAAGATCCAGAAGTGTGTTCATAGCAGATTTCCTTGCAAAGGCATCTTGCTTGCCCGATCAATTCCAGCGCCACTATTCGGCCAATAACTTCAGTATACTCCGCAAACTCCACAACATTCCCGCTACAGCAGTGATGCAAAATCGTTAATACCAATAATATAACTCTAACGCAAAGATTACCTGAAAAAATGAAATGTTTTTTCTCAAGAATTCCGGATGAAATCCGATACTAATCTCAACAGAACATAAAGGAATCGCATATGAAGAGGTTGAATAAGAATCAGAAATCCAGAAAATCCATGTTGAAGCGATTGCTTGGAATGACTGTTTCCGAGCTGACGTCCACAATCGGGACTCCATATGTATCCTACAGCTTCCGCGATGAAGAAGTTTTCGTGTATGAAAAAGCCCCTGTAGCAAATATAGCTCTCCACAGGGGTCTTGTCGTGAAATGCGACACAATGATCGAAACCAGAAAGAATCCGAGAGTTAAGCCAAATGGCAAGATTCCCGTTATTGCATATGGAAAGTCACGGATAAAAGGAGTTGTCAGGGACATTTCCGTTGACGGCATTTCAGTCTCGCATGAAAAAAATAAAATTTTCAAGCGGGGTGAACGGGTAATCCTTACTTTTCTGCTGCCGACAAACGGAATCAACAGGTTTCTCGAAATACCCTGCCTGGCAAAGGACGCAAGATTGGAAAATGGAATGCGAATCTCGGTATTTCTTTATAATTTATCGAATGATTGCAGTCAGATGAAAATTATTTCGAGATATGTGTCAATCCGTACTACCCAGAATGAACTTGACCTTGACGATTTGCTTCTTTGGGGTGGTCCTGCAAACCTTGATTCCCGCTGTGTCCTAACAGCATAATCCTTTCCTTCCCTGTAAGTATTTCCCCTCTTAAATAGTACGCCAACCTTGTCCTCCGTAAATTTTCAGGTAGTCTTTAACTAAAGTAAATTTTTTACGCAATATGGTTGACATATTGTACCATCTGCAATATATTGTTAAACATGACTTATATCACAGATAAACAATGTGAAAGTGGAATCAGGAATTTCGAATCAGAATGCAAAAAGAACGGTCTGGCTCTGACTGTTCAAAGAAGAGAAATTTACGCTGCGCTTGCCTGCCGGAAGGATCATCCGACAGCCGACCAGGTTTATGAAGATATCAAGACGAAACTGAAGGGAGTGTCAAGAACTACAGTATATCGTGTTCTCGATACGCTTGTAACCATCGGCGTTGCCAAAAGAATCAGTATCCCCGATTCAAAAGCCAGATTTGATGGCGATATGAAGCGCCATCACCATCTCACCTGCATGAAGTGCGGAACAGTTTTCGACTTGCATGACGAATCCCTGAACAATCTTCAGACAATGCTGGACAATGGCGCCGGATTTGAAATAATGGATTACTCCATTACTTTTACAGGTCTTTGCTCAAGATGCAGAAACAGCAGAACGTATCCCGCTACGGAAAGATAATGCCGTAGCATTCACGAGATGTACGGAGCTGTCTACTGCACTTCGCTATTTTACACCCAAGGAGGGAGCATGAAAGCTTTCGAACTTAAGAAAAACATTTTTTGGGTAGGAGCTATCGACTGGTCAGTGCGGGATTTCCACGGTTATGAAACCCCGCGTGGGACGACATACAACAATTACCTGATCATCGACAAGGAAATCACACTAGTTGATGCAGTCAAGTACGATTTCGCGGATATTACCATAAAGCATATAAAAGGGCTGGTAGATCCATCTCAAATCAAACATGTCGTGATAAACCACATTGAAAACGATCATGCGACGGGCATTGACCGGATAATGTCCCTTTGCCCGGAAGCAACAATACACATTACGGAGCGCGGCAAAAAAGGTCTTGATCGTTTTTTTGATACTTCGCGATGGAAGTTTCATCTCGTCAAAACCGGAGACACCCTGAACATCGGGCAGAACAATCTGCTTTTCGTGGAAACCCCAATGCTTCACTGGCCCGACTCCATGATGACCTATTGCCGGGAAGCAGAGATTCTTTTCAGCCAGGACGGCTTCGGCCAGCACCTTGCATCGACCGCACGCTTTGATGACGATTTCAGCAAATGCGTGTCTTCAACCATTCTGGATGACGCGGTAGTCGACTACTATGCGAACATACTCATGCCGTTCGGGCAAATAATTCTGGAGGCTGTTTCCAACCTGCAGAAACTCGGAATAAAGCCCGGGATCATCGCACCCGATCACGGCATAATCTGGCGTGCCAGGCCGCAGCAGGTCATTGACTCGTACATTGCCATGGCCAGCGGAAAGGCGGATCTCCGGGCTCTCATCGTATATGACACCATGTGGAAGAGCACTGAATTGATGTCGGTACCCATTTCGGAAGGCATAAGGGATGGTGGAGTGGACTGCAGGGTGCTCAAGCTCAGGGCCACACCCATGAACGTGATCATAAAGGAATTCTGGAAAGCCCGCGGCACTCTTTTCGGCACCCCCACCCTTAACAACATCATGTATCCGACAGTAGCGGAATGTCTCACCCACCTGAGGGGACTCCGGCCCAGGAACCGCCTGGCAGGTGCTTTCGGCAGCTACGGATGGGGTGGAGGAGCGGTCAAGGAAGCATACGAAACATTCACGAAGATGGGACTGGAACTCTTCGAACCAGGGCTGCAGGTAATCTATCGGCCTTCAGCCGAAGATGAAGAAAAATGCTATCAATTCGGCAGGGATTTCGCAGCCAGAATAAAGGAATACCAGACGCGGTTCTGAAAACAGAAGCTGCGACACAACATAGAAAGGAGAACGATATGCCGAAACCGAAACAATGGCAATGCACAGTATGCGGTTACAAAAACGAAGGTGATGCTCCACCAAAGCAATGCCCTGCCTGCGGCGTTGATGCCACCAAGTTCGTACCTTTCAAATAGGTACAACCCGTTCAGCATCAGCGACCGATGACTTCCTGATTTTCGCAACGCAACATGGCTTTTTTAACTGCAATTTGAAAACGGCGTTCAGAAATAACTGAACGCCGTTTTCACGCACCTACCCTATCCCTTGTAATCGGGGATCCTCTCCAGTTCATCAAGCCAGGCCTTCGCCTCTCCATCGCTCGGCGCACGCCAGTCACCGCGGGGGGAGAGAGAACCCCCGGAACCGACCTTGGGGGCATTCGCCATGCAGCTTCGCTTGTACTGGCTGATTTTGAAGAATCGTCTCACAAAGATTTTCAGCCATTTCTTGATATCGTGGAGAGTGTAGTCATGTCGCTTCGACTCAGGAATGCCGGGCCATCCGGGCAGTGATTTGTCGTGCCAGGTATTCCAGGCCAGGAATGCCACTTTTGCCGGCAGATAGCCGAGCCGCAGAATATAGTAGAGATGAAAATCCTGCAATTCGTAAGGGCCGACCACGTCTTCGGTCCGCTGAACCGGCTGCCCGCTCGTATCTTCACCGGGTACCAGCTCCGGGCTGATTTCGGTCTCAAGGATATCTTCCAGTACCGGACTTACTGCAGTGCCCAGTTGATGGGACTGGGCAGCCCATCTGATGAGATACTGGATAAGAGTTTTGGGCACACTCGCATTTACGTGGTAGTGTGCCATGTGATCACCGACGCCGTATGTGCACCAGCCAAGGGCAAGTTCGCTCAGATCGCTGGTGCCCACCACTAGGCCCCCATACTGATTGGCAAGGCGAAATAGATGACTGGTCCTCTCACCTGCCTGGACATTCTCAAAGGTTACGTCGTAAACCGGTTTACCCTCGTAAAAGGGATGCCCGATGTCCTTGAGCATTTGCAGGCAGCTGGGCCTGATGTCGATTTCACTATAGGTGCATCCGATGGTTCGTATCAGCTCGCGAGCCTGTTCAAGCGTGCGCTGGCTTGTGGCGAAACCGGGCATGGTATAGGCGAGAATGTGGAAGCGGGACAGTCCCATCACGTCCATGGCCCTGGCGCACACGATAAGGGCCTGCGTCGAATCCAGCCCTCCCGAGACGCCGATGATCATCTTGTCGGCGCCGGTGGACCGGAAACGCTTGACCAGCGCCTGGACCTGTATCTCGTAAACCTCCCGGCAGCGCTCGTCTCTTCTGGCCGGATCGCTGGGAACGAAAGGGAACCGTTCATACCTGCGCTGCAATGGGATCGATCCTTCTGTGTCCATGTTCGCGGAAAAAGTGATCGTGCGGAATTTTCTCAGTTCGTCGCTGTGGCGCCGCATGGATTGCCCGAAGCTTGTCTGCCGCATCCTTTCCTGCACTAACCGGTCAAGATCGATATCTCCTGAAATCAACTGCTCCGAGTAACTGAAGCGAACTGATTCTGCCACTTGTGAACCATTTTCGTAGATCATGCCGTGCCCGTCCCAGGCCAAGTCAGTAGTTGACTCTCCCATACCGGAAGCACTGTAAAGATATGCTGAAAGACACCGCCCGGATTGGTTTGCGACCAGTTGCCGACGATAATCGGCTTTGCCGACGGTGATATTCGAAGCGGAAAGGTTCAACAGGACTGTCGCACCTGCCAGCGCCGCATATGATGAAGGAGGAATCGGCACCCATACATCTTCGCAGATTTCAGCATAAAACGTCAGCAGAGGCTGATTTTCCACCCGGAACAGCAGCCTGTTGCCAAATGGTATTTCTGTCTGGCCAAGAAGATCTATGCTGTCGCGCAACGAATGGTCCGCCGGGGCAAATTGCCTGAGTTCGTAGAATTCCCGATAGTTGGGCAGATATGTCTTGGGTATTACCCCCAGAAGTTTTCCATGGTAGAAAACCGCGGCGCAATTGAAGAGCAGGCCATCTATGCGCAAGGGAAGGCCTACCAGGCCAATAACCGGAAGATTGCGCGATTCGTCAAGAATCTTGTCCAGTGCTGAAAGGCAGCCGTCGAGAAGCGCCTGCTGATGGAACAAGTCTTCGCAGGAATAAGAGGAAATTCCCAGTTCGGGGAAAACAGTCAATATGACTTTTTGTTCTGCTGACTTCTTGAGAAGGGAAATGGTCTGAACTGCGTTGAATTCAGGGTCTGCGACCCTTACCTCGGGAAGCGCTACTGCCGTCCGGATGAAGTTGTGGGCATACAGGTTCAGGAAATCATGTTTGGGGTCCAAGGGGTTCCCTCCTCCAGAAGGTCACGGATAGCTGATTTCAAAGCCACTGGTCAATGCAACTGCTGAATATTCGCCAATCTTTCTATACCTTCCGGAGCAGGGTGTCAACGGTTTTCAATCCCGGATCCCATTGTGGCATCAGACCTTTTTCATCTCCTCAGGCAGCTTCCATTGTCCATTCCAGTTCACCCTGTCCGAACATTTTTTCCACGTCAAGAAGAATGATCAGCTTGTCGCCTATCCTGCCGATTCCGCTGAAACAGTCACCGCCGGAATTCTTCACTGTCTCCGGTGTCGGCGAAACCTGGTCCGCTGCAAGTTTTGTCACCTGTGAAACCTGATCGACAATAATTCCTACGGTTGAACCTGCTATATCCACAACTACTATTCTCTGTGTCAGGGTGTTGTCGACTGTCGACTCTCCGAGACTGAAACGTTTCCTGAAATTGATTACAGGTATCACTCTTCCACGGAGGTTTATGACACCTTCCGCATATTCAGGAGCATTTGGAATCTTTGTGATGTCCATCATGCGGATAATCTCATGAACTTTAAGGATGTCCACACAATATTCTTCGCTACCGACCACAAACCCCACCATTTGATGCATTTCCATATGAACCTCCCCCAAAACTTTCACGACATCTTAACGCGAAAGTGCTTTTAGTAATTCTTCGGATATTATTCTTCTGCTTCTCTTCGGCAGGGGTTGTAAATACTTGAGAATGAAACTGGTTGTTCTCGGGAGTTATTTCAAGGGATCAGCTTCAGGCAGACGTATGAATTGTGCGAGGGCAAGGGAAACCGCACCAAGCAGAGCTCCAACAACAAAAGGAATCCTGTAGTCTATCATCCACAAGAAACCGCCCAATGCTGGAAGAAAGACAGCAGCTGCATGGTTGACGGTAAAACCGACTGCTGTGCTGGGTGCTATGTCGACTGGATCTGCAATCTTGTGAAAGTACGTCCTGATTGCTACGGAAAAGCAGAACAGAATCGAGTCCAGTATGTATACGCCGGCAGCAATCAATTTTGATGTGGTGCTGGCATAAGTAATGAAAATCATGATAACCCCGAGATATTCCACCGTGCAAAGGGTGCGTTCTCCGAACTTGATTATTGCCCTGCCGATCAAGGGGTTGAGTATCCAGTTGATCCCGTTGTTGATGAGAAAGAGCGTAGTTACCCCCCGAACGGAAAAATGGAAAACTTTTACCAGCAGGAACATGGAAAATACCATGAAGATCTGCCTCCTGGCGCCGGACAGGAAGGTAAGACAGTAAAAAAGCCAGTAACGTTTTCTGACAACCATCTTCAGCCTTTGATGCGGAATGTCTTTGTGAGTCGGATCCTGAAACAGCCCCCAAAAACCGGCTGCCACTACAAGAAGACCGATGATCAGGAACATACCCCTGTATTGCAAAAAACCGCCAAGAAACCATATCAGAACCGCGGAGGCTATGCTCGACGCTGCGGCAATCCCTCGCAGTCTGCCTATAATGAGCGGAGAGACATTGGTGGCAAAATATTGAAGGGTAAGCGATTGATTGGTTGTTTCATAAAAGTGGAAACCAAAACTCATGATAATGGTGGTGAGGACAACGCCGCCATAGGAAGGCAAAAGCCCGGTTATAGCCACGCCGGCTCCCAGCAGCGTAATTGACAATGCTGAGAGACGGTGTTCCTTGATGAACAACATGACGAATACAACCAGCAGAGCCAAAAAACCCGGTACTTCACGGAAAGACTGTATGATACCAACCTGGTCTCCCTGCAGTCCGACAACTTCCACGGCATAGTTGTTGAAAAGTATTGTATATCCCTGGATACCGATCATGGAAGCGGCAGTCAATACCGCCAGAAAACGAAGCATGGGTCTTTGAGAGTCTTCTATCATTTTACTTCCAATCGTTGCTTAGATTCGAGGGATCTGTATCTTTTCGCATGCAGTGCGTTTGATCTTCTTTTCAGAATAAGGTGGGGAATGAAAAAAGGGCAGCCGTAATGGCCGCCCTTTATTCCGTGAATCCGGCTGATTGACAGTGTATTTCCCGGCACAATGACATCAGGAGGCATGACCGGAGGGTCTGAACTTCTCTGTCAAGTGCCGGCAGAACCGGGATAAACCGCGTTTTCTCAGTATCGATAAAAATCGGGTTTGTAAGGGCCTTCAACAGGAACGCCCAGATACTCCGCCTGCTCCCTGGTGAGAGTCGTAAGCTTGACGTCCAATTTGCCGAGATGCAGTCGGGCGACCTTTTCGTCAAGGATCTTCGGCAGCATGTACACTTCTTTCCCATATGCGGAACTATTGTTCCAGAGTTCGATTTGTGCCATTACCTGGTTTGTGAAAGAGTTGGACATGACAAAGCTTGGATGTCCGGTTGCACAACCAAGGTTCACGAGACGCCCCTCTGCCAGGAGAATGATTTTTTTCCCGTCCGGGAAGACAATCTCGTCAACCTGGGGTTTAACGTTTATCCAGGGGAGGCTGCGGATTCCGGCCACGTCGATTTCATCGTCGAAATGACCGATGTTGCAAACAATTGCCTGATCCTTCATTTGATCCATATGAGCGCGTGTTATGACATTGACACATCCGGTTGCAGTGACAAATATATCGCCGCAAAGCGCGCCATCTTCCATGGTAGTGACTTCAAACCCTTCCATTGCGGCCTGGAGCGCAATAATGGGGTCGATCTCGGTAATCATGACCCTGGCGCCCTGCCCTCGCAGAGAATGGGCGCATCCTTTTCCCACATCGCCATACCCACAGACCACTGCGACCTTTCCTGCAATCATAACGTCAGTTGCCCGTTTTATGCCGTCCAGCAACGATTCCCTGCAGCCGTAAAGGTTGTCGAACTTGGACTTGGTTACCGAATCGTTTACATTGAAGGCGGGCACAGCAAGAGTACCTTTCCTCATCATATCGTAAAGGCGGTGCACTCCGGTTGTTGTCTCTTCGCTGATGCCCTTGATATCATTCAACAGTTCAGGATATTCTTCATGCACGAGTTTAGTAAGGTCCCCGCCATCATCCAGGATCATGTTGAGATTCCTGCCATCAGGCCAAGTGAGTGTCTGACGCATGCACCAGTCATACTCTTCCGCAGTTTCGCCCTTCCAGGCGAAAACAGGAATTCCTGATCGTGCCATGGCAGCGGCAGCATGGTCCTGAGTAGAAAAAATATTACAGGAGGACCAGCGCACTTCGGCGCCCAGTTCAAAGAGCGTCTCAATCAGGACAGCCGTTTGAATTGTCATATGGAGAGACCCGGCGATCCGAGCTCCCTTTAAAGGCTTGGTTGCGCCAAATTCCTCCCTGAGCGCCATCAGCCCGGGCATTTCCTTTTCCGCCATCTCAATTTCTTTCCGCCCCCAGGCGGCAAGTTCGAGATCTTTTACCTTGAAATCGGAAAAACCGCCTGCGGCAGCGGCTTCCTGAGCAACTCTCAGTGTCATCAAATTCCTCCGTTTATCTGAATGTTGCATAACTTATAACATTTTTTGCACATCCGGTCAAAGCACAATACCCGGCAGTTTTCTGATCAGGCAGCTTCTTCATCAACTTGGGTCTGAAAAAGCTCGGCGAAAACGTCCTGTACAGTTTCGATTCTATCAGCTTTGTAGGCTTTCGTTCCGCAGAACACGAGTCCGGTCCTGATATCTCCCCGCTGAGCTCTGTCAAGAGCTTTCACTATGCAGAAACGTTCCCCACTTTCCTTATAAGTGCATTTTTTCAGGCAACCGGTGGAGCATGCAGGACTGTTTGCCCTGTCATATTCCACAATGTCGTCCAGATTGGCCACCAATGCTCTGCCGGGAAGCCCGGCAGGACTCATTATGAGACCAATATCCTCTTCACGACAATCGATATACGCTTTCTTGAAGCTTTCCGATGCATCGCATTCAACTGTCGGGACAAAACGGCTCGCCATCTGGACTCCATCCGCGCCCTGCGCCAATGCATGGAGAATATCGGCCCTATCCCAGATGCCGCCTGCAGCAATGACAGGAATATTTATGCCATATTCGGATTTCATGAAATCCTTTACTTCCCTTACTGTTTTATATTGATCATATCTTCCGGTGCCGATATTCTCGAGCTTTTCACCAAGATGGCCGCCAGCGGTGTCAGGATCCTCAACAACCACTGCATCTGGCAAGCGTCCGGTGCCTCTGTGCCATTTCTTCGCGATAAGCTGGGCTGCCCTGACAGATGACACTATGGGCACCAGTGCCACATCCGGAGCATCAGAAGTGAGTTCAGGCAACGTCATGGGAAGACCTGCACCGCATATCAACAGCTTGGCGCCACCTTCCACGGAAGCACGTACCAGAGCTTCGAAGTCAGAAAGCGCAACCATTACATTTACGCCGATGATGCCGTCAGGAGCAATGGAATAGGCTTTTTTCAATTCTTCCTTCAAAGCAGCCGGATCAGCCTGGAAATAATTTCCCCCATTATAGAGCGGACTGTTCATGGCAAGTCCGGCAGTCGCAACGATCCCGATTCCGCCGCAGAGCGCAACATGTCCCGCAAGAGAGCCTCCCGATATCCTGACGCCCATTCCCCCCTGAATGACAGGGTACTTGGCAGTGTGTTTACCTATTTGAAGATTCGTCATTCGTCAATCTCCTCAGTTAAGAGTCCAACATATTTTGAACAAGCATACTGGAAATTGATGAAGCGTTGTGTAATAGTAATGTAAAACAAATTCCGCTAATCAAGGCATCACTCCCGATCCGCAAATCAACGTCAAAGGTATCATCATGAAATTACTCAGACGAATATTCCACCCGATGATAGCTTTCATAGGCATCCAGCTGGTATGGGGAATTCTGGTGTTCTTTTGGGTATACTGGTTCCTTGGCAACAGCCGCAAATTAAATCAACTTGCCCATCATTACCGCCCCGAACTGGCCAGAGGGGGGTCTAACTGGTTTGTCCTCCTTGGCGGCCTGGGGCTTTTGTTGATCGTGCTTGCCGGTGTCTATGTATTATTTCTTTTCTGGAAAAAGCAGAACGACCTGTACAGCCAGCAGAAAAACATCATTTCTCAAGTTACGCACGAGCTTAAATCGCCGCTTGCGTCCATACAGCTGCATCTTGAGACAATTCGCCTCAGGCCGCTGGACAGGGACAAAACCGGGCAGTTCATAGCAACCATGCTTGCGGATGTGGAGAGATTGAACAACCTAATTAGCAATCTTCTCATGGCCAAGAAACTGGAACAGAAACGACGCCAGCAGCAAAAACAAGCGATCGATTTTTCCTCGTTCCTTGCCGAATACACAGAGCGAAAAAGGTCAAAGCTTCCAGAAGGCAGCAACATAATCACTGAGTTGGAAAACGGTATTCACGTATCAGTCAATCAGGAAGAAATGGAAATTGCCTTGAGGAACCTTTTTGAGAATGCCATGTTATACAGCTCGGCCTCTCCTGAAATCCGCATTTTCCTGAAAAAGGACGGGAAACACTGCATTTTGAAATTCCAGGACAATGGAAAGGGGATTGACAGAAAAAACCTTAAGAAGATTTTCCGAATGTTTTACCGTGTAAGAGACACCGGGGAAAATATCAGGGGCACCGGTTTGGGCCTCTATATAGTCAAGTCGGTCGTAACATCACACGGTGGATCAATAAAAGCCATGAGTGAAGGAGAAGGGAAAGGGACCGTTTTTATCATAGATCTTCCTGTTTGCTAGAAATGCTGACGCTATGGCAATAATGGCTGACGTGAGTGTGCACATGAATGATGAAAGACCCCACATACTGCTTATTGAAGACGAAATCCATCTCGCCCGTGGAATCTGTTTCAATCTGGAGCAGGAAGGTTTCAGGGTAAGCCATGAGGAATCAGGCGAGGACGCTCTTCGCCGGTTTGGCTATGATCGTTTTTCCCTGATTATTCTGGACATAATGCTGCCGGGGATAGATGGTTTCAAGGTTTGCCACGAGATCAGGAAACAGGACGCACGTGTTCCCATTCTCATCCTTTCGGCCCGTTCTGAAGAGGGTGACCGGATTACAGGTCTTGGCGCCGGCGCCGACGACTATCTGATGAAACCCTTCAACCTTGATGAATTCCTTCTCAGGGTAAAAGGCATGTTGCGTCGTTCTTCGTGGTATCGCCCCGAACCAGTTGAAGAAGGCTATCGCTTCGGTGACAACGAGGTGTTTCTTCTCTCCTATCGTGCCAGAACGGCCCAAGGGGAAATAGACCTGACCGAGCTCGAAGTGAAGATGCTCTCGTTTTTCTTCCGGAACAAAGACAAGACCGTCACACGGGCGGCATTGCTTGAAAACGTCTGGGGATATTCTTCAGACACTGAGACGAGAACACTGGACAACTTTCTCGTAAGGCTGCGGAAGTATTTCGAACCGGATCCTTCAAATCCCAGATATTTTCAGACAGTAAGGGGAGTTGGCTACAGGTTCAGCCGCGGGGACAGGTAAACTTGGCATTGAATGAATAAAGCCGGATGAAAACATCCGGCTTTCCGTGTAACGAAATTACGTTATCGAAGTTTTACAGCCCTGCCTTGGACCTCAGAATATCAACCTTGTCGGTTCGTTCCCATGTGAATTCAGGCAGGTTGCGACCGAAGTGACCATAAGCCGCTGTTTTTCTATAGATCGGGCGAAGCAGATCAAGTTGCTCGATTATTGCGCGGGGCCTGAGATCAAAGGTTTCCCTGACTATCTTGGCTATAGCTTCAGAAGGGATGACACCCGTACGGAAGGTGTTGATCATAACGGAAACAGGTTCGGCGACACCGATTGCATAGGCAACTTGCACCTCGCATCTGTCGCACAAGCCTGCAGCGACGAGATTCTTGGCGACGTAACGTCCCATATAGGAAGCAGACCGGTCCACTTTGGAAGGATCCTTGCCTGAAAAGGCGCCGCCGCCATGGGAACCCTGACCGCCATAAGTATCGACGATTATCTTCCGCCCGGTAAGACCGCAATCGCCCATCGGACCTCCCACGACAAAACGACCTGTAGGATTGATGAGGAAACGGGTATTTTCGTCCATAAGTTCGGCCGGGATTACTTTCTTGACTACCTCTTCGATTATCCCGTCCCGAATCGTTTCATACGTTACATCAGGGGTATGCTGAGAAGATATGACCACGGTATCAATACTTACAGGCCTGTCCTCAATATACCGAATAGATACCTGGGACTTCGAATCGGGCCGCAGGAAATCGAGGGTATTGGCTTTTCTGACATCGGCAAGACGCTGTGTCAGTTTGTGCGCCATCATAATGGGCATGGGCATGAGTTCAGGGGTATCATTACAGGCATAGCCGAACATCAAGCCCTGGTCTCCGGCGCCCTGTTCCTTGAACAGGCCTTCCCCTTCCGTTACACCCTGGGAAATATCCGGCGACTGCTTGTCTATCGATGTAAGAACAGCACATGTTTCCCAATCGAATCCCATTGCGGAATCATCATATCCGATTTCCTTGATGGTCTGCCGCGCAACTTTGGGATAGTCCACTATAGCGTTGGTCGTAATCTCACCGGCAATAAACACTATTCCGGTGGTAACCAGTGTTTCACAGGCAACTCTCGAATTGGGATCCTGCTCAAGAATAGCATCGAGAACAGAATCAGAAATCTGATCGGCGACCTTGTCAGGATGTCCCTCGGAAACCGATTCCGAAGTAAAAATAAAATCTGTCATGCCCATACGCCGAAACTCCTCTCTAACTCTTGTTGCCTTCCGGCATGTATTCAAAAACAAAAAATTTTAATACCTTCCCCTATTCTTTGTCAAGCTATAAATAGGCAAGTGCCAACACTTCCGTGTATTTCGACAAGTTTTCGGAGAATGCCGTCAATCGAAACTGTCGGCGAATTTTGTTGTTATTTCCCGTTGCAGATATAATTCCACGTCATTTGCCGTGGAAAATTTAAGCGCCTGGTCTACAAGTATCTCAGCCTCGATTTTTGAACAACGTCTGAGGATATGTTTGACTTTAGGAATCGAAACGGCATTCATTGACAATTCATCAAAACCAAGGCCCAGCAGGATCGGGAGATAGTTTGGTTCTCCGGCCATTTCACCGCATATGCAGACGGAAATTTCTGCTTCATGCGCAGCATCCGACACGAGTTTGAGGGATCGCAACACAGCAGGATGCATGGGTTCGTACAGGCTGGACAAGTGTTCATTGGTGCGATCGATGGCCAATGAATACTGAATGAGGTCATTTGTGCCCACGCTGAAAAAATCAACCTCGCGGGCAAGAAGGTCTGCTATTAAAACTGCCGACGGCGTTTCAATCATGATGCCGATCTCGATTTCTTCATCAAAGGGTATCCCACCCTTGCGAAGCTCGCTTTTTGCAACTTCGAGCAGGGCTTTTGCTTCCCGAATCTCCGCAACGCCGGATATCATCGGGAAAAATATCTTTACCTTACCATGGGCGCTTGCCCGTAAAATCGCCCTCAACTGCGTTTTGAACAGCTCCGGACATCTTAGAGAAAGCCTGATGGCACGTAGACCTAGTGCGGGATTCAGTTCGTCGGTAAGGTTGAGCTCGTTAACGAACTTGTCACCACCCACATCCAGGGTTCTTATCGTGACAGGGAAAGGGGACATGCGGCGAACTACTTCGACATATGCCTGATACTGCTCTTCTTCGTCCGGGACGAATGAACGTCCGATAAAAAGCATCTCGGTTCTGTAAAGCCCGATTCCTTCACCGCCATGCTTCATTATCGACGGCACTTCTTCAATGAATTCGACGTTTCCCTTCAACAGGATCCTGTGCCCGTCAAGGGTCTCCGCAGGCAGGTCCTTCAGTTTCAACAGTTCTCTTTCACGATATTCGTAATACTGTTTGTGCTGAAGATAATCGCGAAAAGTCTCTTCGTCGGGATGAACAATCACGATGCCTTTGTCGCCATCTATGATCAGGGCATCACCGTCGGATATTTCCGTGGTTATTTTTTCCAGGCCCAAAACAGCGGGAATTTCAAGTGAACGGGCAAGAATGGCGGTATGGGAAGTCTTTCCTCCCAGATCCGTAACGAATCCGATAACCTTTTCTTTGTCAACCTGGAGAATGTCAGCCGGAGACAGGTCGTGAGCTATGACAATGACGCGCCCTTCCGTCTCGCCCAGCAATTCGTGCCTCTTTCCGAGCATGTTTCGCAGGACTCGTTCCACGACAGTTTCAACATCGCTGCTGCGTTCACGGAGATATTCATCTTCGATTCCATCGAAAAACCTCATGAATTTCTTTAGCGTCCGTTTGAGGGCTGCCTCAGCGTTGATTCCGGCGTCTTTTATGGTTTCGATGGTTTCGGACGTCAGCATGCTGTCGTCCAGTATCATAAGGTGGGTATCGATAACGTAAAGGTGCTCTGTTCCGCTGGACCTTGTTATCTGCTCTTTTATGGAATGCAGCTGTTCTCTGGTTTTGTTCAGCGCTTCATGAAAGCGCTTGATTTCTGATTGAATGTCATCAGAGGGTATGGATGTCTCCACGACAACGACCCGGCTTCTTTCAGCAACCCTCGCTTCTCCGATGACGATGCCCGGGGATGCTCCAATCCCCTTGAATATGCGGGTTTTAATCTTCTCCGAATCCATCCTTGATCAGATCTCCAAGTGCGTTCATCGCCTCATCCTCATCTTTTCCTACGACTTTTACACGGATGACGCTACCCTTGGCAGCCGCAAGCATCATGATACCCATGATGCTTTTTCCGTTCACCTCTATATCCTCCCGCTCGATCTTTATATCCGAAGCGAAACGGCTGGCCGTCTTGACAAGCAGTGCAGATGCTCTTGCATGCAAACCAAGTTTGTTGGGTATCATAAATTCTTCGACAAGCATACTGTTTTCCATTCCACTCAGTGCGTTTATTTCAAATGAACCATTAAGTGTCGATTAATCCGGGCGACACAATTGATAACAATTTCCTCAAACAGGCAATTGCTTTTTATTTCAGATATTCACCGGCAACCGAAATGCTTTCCTGCGCGCACTTTTTCAACGCCGATGCCAGATCCGTCACCCCGAGTTTATCCCTTTCGGTGGCAAACTTCATCAACATGGGAAGATTTACGCCGGTAAGAACCTCTACCTCATTTTCCCGCAGAAATGAAAGGCTAAGGTTTGACGGCGTACCTCCAAACATATCGGTCATAATGATGACACCGTTCCGTGAGACCCTGCGGATGGCCTTTTCGACACTATCCAGGATCTGTTCGACCGAATCCCCCGAACCTATTCCTATGGCTTCAGAATTGTCGATTGTTCCGACAATCATCTCCGCTGCGTTCAAAAGCTCGCGGGCAAGCCCGGCATGAGCAATTACAACCAAACCTACCATATCCTACCCTTTCCCTATATCTCTATGGGTGACCTTCACAATCACCTTCTTGTCTGTAAAGAATTCTCTCATTTCCTCGGTTATCGCAACCGAACGATGCTTGCCGCCAGTACACCCTGTCGATATCGTGAGATATGACTTTCCTTCCCTGAGAAAGCCGGGAAGAAGAAATTCAAGCAAACCTGTCAGTTTCTGCATATACAACCGGGCCTCATCCTTTTCCATTACATATCGTTTGACTTGAGGATCCAGCCCGGTAAACGGGCGCAACTCAGGTATGAAGTGCGGGTTTGCCAGAAAACGGACATCCATTACCAGGTCGGATTCCAGGGGAATTCCGTACCTGAAACCGAAGGATTGGAGATGGACAGTCATGACTCTGGCGCCATCGCTTCCCCTGACAAGTGAAATCACCACGTCCTTGAGTTGGTGAATATTGAATTCAGAGGTGTCGACTACATGGGTCGCCTGGTGTCGCAAGCCGGCCAGCTGTTCACGTTCGTAAGTGATACCTTCAAGGACGGAACCGCTTTCCGAGACCGGATGACGTCTTCTCGTTTCTGAGAATCTTCGAATTATTACTTCGTCGGATGCATCGAAATAAATGATTTCAACTGCGTGGCCGGCGTCGCGCAAATCCTGAAGAACCTTCTCGTGCCCACGCAGTGAATCCGGGTCGCGAATATCCATTACCAGCGCCACATCCCTAACCCGGTCCGTCGATTTCCCCATTAGATCCACGAATGTCGGAACGAGACTCACAGGTAAATTGTCTATGCAGAAAAAGCCCTCGTCCTCAAGAACCCTTACACCGGTAGATTTTCCCGATCCGGAAATACCGGTAATTATGACGATCCGCATCAGTCACTCCACTTCTTCCAATGTGATGCGCGATTCCAGCCTTTCAAGGAGATTGTCATGGAATTCCCGCGTGGAATCATATCCCATGACCCGCAGCAGGAAATTTCTCGCGGCAACCTCAATGATCGAAGTGAGGTTGCGTCCATATCGGACGGGAATCTTCAGATACTTCAAGTCCACATCAAGAATCTTGTAATAATGTTCATCTAGTCCCAGACGGTCGTAATCTTGCGAGACGTTCCATTCGCACAGTTCAATCACCAGGTTTATGATTTTCTTTTCCCTGATGGCTGAGATGCCGTAAAGGTCTTTTATATTGATAATTCCGAGGCCCCTGATCTCCATCCTGAACTGGAGAGTTTCAGCAGCATTTCCCACCAAAGCGGCCGGCATTTTTCTCTTGATCTGTACTACATCGTCAGCAACAAGTCGGTGCCCACGTATCACTAGGTCCAGTGCGCACTCGCTTTTCCCGATGCCGCTCTTTCCAAGAATCAGAATCCCGACGCCAAAAACATCCATCAGCACTCCGTGCACATGCGTTGCCGGGAGAAGCCTGTCCTCCAGATAAGTGGTGATGAGGGAAATGAACTGGGAGGAACCGTGGGATGACCTGAGAAGCGGAATAGCTGCTTTTTCCGCGGCTTCGACAAGGCATGCAGGTGGTTCAAGCCCAAGAGTGACAATCAAACATACTATGGGAAATGAGCAGAGCCTCTCAGTTTGACTTCTTGCTGTCTCGGGCGAAAGATGTCGAAGATAAGATATCTCGGTATTTCCGAGTATTTGCACCCGTTCAGGATATAAGCACTCGGTATACCCGGTAAGTGCCAGGCCGGGTTTCTGAATTTTCGGGGTTTCCAGCTTGTTCCGCACCCCCTCCCCACCTGCTAACAGAGTCAGGTCAAGGCTATATTTGGTATCGTCCAGAAGGTCCTGAACAGTAAGGTTCCGCGCTTTCAAAGACGGTTGTCCCGTTCCACGAGAATACCCATCAAGGCAGCTTCATCCGCAGCATCCATCAGGCGTTTCCTCAAAGAGTAATCCTTGAGCAGGCGTGATGTCCTGGCGAGAAGCTTCAGATATCCATCAATAGAAGCCGAATCCGCAATAATAAGCATGAAAAGATGAACCGGCATTCCATCAAGCGATTCAAACGGAACGCCGGCCCTGCTCCTGCCAACTATGATGACGGGGTCGCCCATCCCTTCAAGAAGAGCATGAGGTATAGCGAGACCGTCACCGATCCCGGTACTGCCCAATCTTTCTCGTTCAAGAAGGACGTTGAGAAGTCTATCCCTCGCGATATCGCTGCGCAAAGGACACAACATATCGATGAGTTCTTCAATAGCCCCAGCTTTTGTTGACGATTTCAGATCTTTTTTGATCAGATCCGTTCGCAAGTAAGATGAAAGCCTCATCTTGGCCAGGCGAATCGCAGACGCGGCATCATATTCGGCATCATCCTTTTTGAGGTTCGATCAATCCGTAGTTGCCATCCTTGCGCCTGTAGATGACATTGATGCTTTCCGTAGAAGCATCCGTAAAAACAAGGAAATCCTTGTGCAGGAGATCCATTTGCATTACAGCTTCGTCAACAGACATCGGCTTGATGGAAAATGTCTTTGACTTGATGATTACCGGTTCCTGGCGTGGTTCGATGCTTTCAGCAGCAAAAACGGTCTTCTTTACTTTCCGTTCATCACTTTCCGCACCCGGTTTATGTGCCTTGATGCGCTCCTTGTAACGCCTTAACTGACGTTCAATCTTATCGACCACGGCATCAATCGCCGCATACATGTCATTGGTTTCCTCAGAGGCCTTTATGGTAATTCCTTTTGCTGTAATGGTAACTTCCGCGATATGGCGTATTTTTTCAACCGTAAGAAAAACCTGGGCGACAATCGGCTCGTCAATATACTTCTGTACCCTTTCCAGCTTGTCCTGGGCATAATTTTTCAAGGCATCGCTGGACTCAATATGCCTGAATGTCGTCGTTATCTGCATATAACCGTCTCCTTTTCATTTTTCCATCCGGCAACTTAAGGACCTGTATTGTCCTTGGCCGGAGATATCAAAAAAGTCTTTTTCTTTCCGATGATGATCCGATCTTCATCATTTCACGATACTTTGTAACTGTTCGCCGGGCAATGGTAATGTTGTGCGTTGACAGAATTTCGGCTATCCTCTGGTCGCTCAAGGGTTTACGCTGATCTTCGGCATCAAGGATCTCCTTGATCTTGTTCTTGACACTTTCCGAAGCAATGGAATCACCCTCAATGGTCGATATCCCGCTGTTGAAGAAAAACTTCATTTCCAGAAGCCCTTGTGGAGTCTGCATATACTTGTTGGTGGTAACCCTGCTGATCGTTGATTCATGCATGCCGATATCTTCAGCAATGTCGCGAAGGACAAGAGGCTTCAGATACTCGATACCTTTCTCCAGAAAGTCCCTCTGAAACTTTACTATACTTTTCGCAACCTTGTAAATTGTGCGCTGACGCTGATGGATGCTCTTTATCAACCAGAGCGCAGAGCGCATTTTGTCGCTTATGTACTCTTCCGCTTTCTGATCGCTGGCAGCAGCGGTTTTGCCGTCACCTATATAGAGCGGGTTGATCCTGATATTGGGCATGCCCTCATCATTCAGTACAACCACCAATTCTTCACCTACTTTATAGACGAAAATATCCGGTGATATATAGTGTACATCATCCTGACTGAACTGCCTGCCGGGCTTGGGATCCAGGCTCGCAATAATCTTTGTCGCGGCAAGGACCTCTTCGACATCAATTCCGAGTGCTTTAGCGATCTGTCTGTATTTGCGTGTTTCCAGCTCTTTGAGATAATCGCAGAGTAGCGACTCGATAATGGTACCCGACATGCCGAGTTGTCTTACCTGGAGCAGCAGACATTCCCGTAAGTCACGTCCCCCGACCCCCATCGGATCAAATTCCTGAATCTTTTTCAGTACAGACTCCGTAAAAGATTCTTCCACTCCGCAACTTATCGCGATATCTGATACGGTAGACCTGAAATAACCTTCATCATCAATATTACCTATGATTTCAGCACCTATGGCCAGCTCTTTCTCGGAAAATCTGGCCATGTTGAGCTGCCACATCAAGTGATCGACCAAAGTGGCTTTTTTTGTGAGCAGGTTTTCATATGACGGACGATCATCCTCATCATCGTAATAATGCTCTCCGGAGCTGAAATTATAGCTGTCAAGATAGGTCGCCCAATCCATTTCGCGCAATGTATCCTCGCCAGCCTTCACCTCCTTGAATATTTCGCCTTCCTGCTTGAGATCAGCCTCCTTTTCATTGATTTCAAGTGAGTCCGGCTCTTTGATTTCCTCAATCTCGGCAGTTTCGTCGAGCACCGGGTTTTCCTCAAGTTCCTGGCGAACAATATCCTGCAGCTCCAAACGTGAAAGCTGGAGAAGCTTGATGGCCTGCTGCAACTGGGGCGTCATCACCAGTTGCTGCGAAAGCTTCATCTGTTGTCGCATTTCAATGGCCATGGGAGAGTTAACCTACCTGTAGTGGTTTTGCCTGGCGCCGTCTTTCACAGACTGAATTTTTCCCCGAGATAAATCTCTCGCGCCTTCCGGCTCTCCGCAATTGCTCTCGGATCACCGTGTTCCAGGATGCTTCCTTCGTTAAGTATATATGCTTTATCGCATACTCCGAGCGTTTCACGAACATTATGATCGGAAATGAGAATTCCGATACCCTTATCCTTTAATTCTCCTATGATATTCTGAATGTCAAGTACCGCGATGGGATCTATTCCGGCAAAAGGCTCATCGAGAAGGATGAAATCCGGATCAGTTGCCAGCGCACGGGCAATTTCCACTCTCCGCCGTTCTCCACCGGAAAGAGCATACCCTTTTATGTCGGCCAGATGCTCGATCTTGAGGTCCACCACCAACCGCTCCAACAGCCCGGTACGTTCTTCCGCCGCGAGCCCCCTTGCCTCAAGGACAACCATGATATTCTGCCTGACCGACAGTCGCCGGAAAACCGACGGTTCCTGTGAAAGATAACTTAGCCCCTTTCGAGCGCGTTCATACATGGGAAGTTGAGTAACGTCCTCATCACCCAACAATACTTTTCCGGAATCGGGCCTGGAAAGGCCGACGACCATGTAAAAAGTTGTTGTCTTGCCCGCACCGTTCGGTCCGAGCAGGCCTACGACCTGTCCGGGAGAAACCTCAAGGTCTACACCGTTGACGACTACCCGGTCTCCAAAACTTTTCTTCAGGTTTCGTGCATAAAGGGTTTTTTTACGGTTTCTTTTCGTCATCACCTTCCTTGCCCTTCGGATGTATGACCGCCATAACCCGCTCCTTGGAAGAGCCGGTCACAACGCTTTTCTCCTCGTTCACGAAATAGGTGATCTCCTGGCCGCTGACCATGTCTTTCCCCTGAACGACCCTGGGGTTGCCGGTAAGGGTTATCTTCCCTTCCTTGCTGTAATAAGTGCCGTGCTGACCGGTCCCGATGCGATTCTGCTGGACAATCCTGACATTTCCGTAAGCATCCACCCGGTCAACCTGGCCGCCATGCTCTGCATACCTGACAACGAGTCTGTCACAGTATATGGTAATATCATCCTGCTTTGCAACGACCTTACCTGTAAATGTGGCGGTCTTGCTTTTCGTTTCAGCCTGAAGCTCGTCGGATTTTATGACAAGCGGTCCCTTGTTTCGCTCAGCCTCTGCACTAGTTGAGAACAACACTGAAGAAAACAGGAACATACATATGGCAAGTGCACTGAACTTGAACATATCATTTCTTACGACTGCCGATTATTGCAGTGACATTGCGCGACACTTTCAACTTCTTATTATTGATCATTATTTCCATTCCGTTTCCTTCTACCGAGAAATTGCCGTCCGTGAGCTTTACATGGTCATTCGTGCTGATCAATGCCGTTTTGGCATTGTATTCCACGTGTTCTGTAGTAAATTTCATCCCCGAAGCAGTCGAAGCAGTAATGTTTCCGACCATTTTAACATCACCGGAGTTCTTGTTATAATCGGCCTTATCAGCCGTCAAAGTGTATTTACCTGCTGGCCCGCTGCTCTTGAAAACCATTTCCGGGGTTGTGAACCGTATGATTCCCGGATTGTTATAATAATCAACTTTACTGGCAACAAGATCCCACTGGGTGGTTCCGTCTTTCGTATTGGTATAGCGCACTTTCTGCAATGAGAGGTCAATATTCTTGGGTAGGGCGGCCAGGATATCGCTAGGCTCTTTGACCTTATGAACCTTGAGGGCGATCGCAACCGTCAAATAGGTTGCCGCAGCGATAACTAAAAAAGCAATAATCCGCCTGATATTATTGAAGTAATGCATAATTCAGCGAAAGTATAGCATCATAGAAAATGGCTGTAAAGCAGATTATGGCACGGAGATTGAAGAAGGATGCATGCAAAATTGAAGCAATCGAACCGGCAGTGGCTCAGAGATCGTAGTATTTTGCCGCTACTGTTTCCCAATGCCCTTGGCCTTTAAGGATGAGATCACAAACCTCCCTGACGGCTCCCCAGCCACCCCTGTTCTTCGTCACGTAATGAACATGGTCAAGAACTTCAGATATGGCATCAGCAGGCGCCGCAGCAAAACCAACGCGGCGCAGAAGCGGCAGGTCGATGATATCGTCACCGATATATGCTACCTGATTGTCCCTGAGTCCTGTTTTTTTGAGCAGATCACGATAAGGTTCCAGCTTGTCCAGGGAACTCTGATAAAGATGAGCAATACCCAGCTCAGCCGCCCTGTTGGCAACCACCATGGACTTGCGGCCTGAAATTATTCCCACTGCTATGCCCGCTCTTTGCAGCAGCTTAATGCCGTGCCCATCTTTGACGTTGAAGAATTTGCTTTCCACGCCGTTGGAGTCGAAGACAATCCTTCCGTCCGTCAGCACCCCGTCTACATCGAGAATCAGCAGCTTTACATGTGCGATCCGTTCTTTCATCAGGCCAGCCCCGCTTTCAACAGATCATGAAGATGAATAATGCCGACAGGCTCCGACATAATCTCGTCCTCGAAAACAAATAGGGAAGTTATGGAAAATTCTTCCATCTGCTGGAGAGCCTTGGCAGCAAGGGCGGACGCGGTGATCCTCTTGGGGTTCCGGGTCATGAGCTCTCCCGCGGTCGTGTTCAGGATGTCCACCCCTCTTTCAAGTGCGCGCCTCAAATCACCGTCTGTTATGACTCCCGCCAGCTTGCCGCTCTTGTCCATAACCCCCGTTATGCCGAGCCCCCGTGAAGTAATGACGAACAGCGCCTCCCGCATGAGGGATTCAATTTGCACCAGTGGGATTGAGTCGCCGGTGTGCATGAGATCTTCAACCTTGAGAAGCAGCTTTTTGCCCAGTGCTCCCCCTGGATGAAACAGCGCGAAATCTTCCGCCTTGAAACCTCTCTGTACGAGAAGCGCCACTGCCAAGGCATCCCCCATGGCCAGAGTCGCTGTAGTGGATGCAGTGGGAGCCAGTCCCAAAGGGCAGGCTTCTTCCTTGACGGGAATTTCCAGAAAAACATCAGCGGATTTCGAAAGTGTTGAGGCCTTGCTTCCGGACATGCAAACAAGTGTCGCCCCGATCCGCTTGATGGTCGGCAGTATACGCAGTACCTCTTCAGTTTCTCCACTGTTTGACACGGCTATCACTACATCGCCTCTCATTATCATCCCCAGGTCGCCGTGTATTCCTTCCGCGGGATGCAGAAAAAATGCGGGTGTTCCCGTGGATGAGAGTGTGGAAGCTATTTTCTGGCAGATTATGCCGGATTTTCCCATTCCGGTAACGACAACACGTCCATGAGAGGCAAGAATGAGGTCAACAGCCTTGATAAATTCGCTGTTCAGGGAATCAGCCAGTGAAACAAGGGCTTCCGCCTCGACACGTATCACCCTTTTTGCTTCCTCAAGAATCACCTTGCACTCCTCCGTCCAGTATTCTCTCGAACCGTATCCTGATTAACGGAACGTTCCATCAGCTACAAGCGAAAATCTGTTACTTGACTATGGCGTCAATAGCTTTGAGCTTTTTCACCAAAGAGGGGATTTCATCCAGTTTCATTGAGTTCGGACCGTCACACAGAGCCTTGTCGGGATCTTCATGAACTTCCAGGAAAATACCATCCACTCCGGTTGCGACAGCAGCCCGTGACAGGTATTCAACGAATTCCCTCTGTCCTCCGGACGCTCCTCCCAGCCCGCCGGGAAGTTGGACACTGTGTGTTGCGTCGAATATGACAGGATAACCTATTTTTCGCATTATGGGGAGACTTCGCATATCAGATACCAGGTTGTTGTAGCCGAAGGATGCCCCACGTTCAGTCAGGATTATCCTTGTCGAACCGCTTGATACTGCTTTCGCCACTACATTCTCCATATCCCAGGGAGCAAGGAACTGGCCTTTCTTGATATTCATCACTTTTCCGCTTCTGGCTGCCGCGGCAATCAGGTCCGTCTGGCGACAGAGGAATGCCGGGATCTGGATAACGTCAACCACCTCGGCTGCCGTCCCTACCTCCTCCACGGAATGTACATCGGTAAGAATCGGAACACCAAGCGATTCCTTTATCTTAGCAAGTATGCGAAGCCCTTCGCGCATGCCGGGGCCACGGAAAGAATTCACCGAAGTTCGATTGGCCTTGTCGTAGGATGCCTTGAAGACAAGAGGCGTTGCGAGACCGTTGCATATGGTCATGAGCCGTTCAGCGCAGCGCATTGCACTGTTTTCGTTTTCAATGACACAGGGACCGGCGATCAGTACCAACGGCCTGTTCCCGCCTATTTTCACATTTCCTATGGATATTTCGCTTACCACAACCTCTCCTGTCAGCGCGTGAAAACGGTTCAGCTTTTTTTTGCCAATGCCGCTGCGATGAACGCCTTGAACAGCGGATGAGGGCTGAGTGGTTTTGATTTGAATTCCGGATGGAACTGGCAACCGAGGAACCAGGGATGGTCGGGAATCTCGATTATCTCCACCAGATCCCCATCCTGATAAATTCCGGAAAGTTTCAGGCCCTTTTCAGTCAACAGATCACGATACCGGTTGTTGAATTCATAGCGGTGGCGGTGCCTCTCGCTGATTTCCACTCTCCCATAGACCTTATGCGCAAGTGAACCTTCCAGCAATGTACAGGGATATGCGCCGAGACGCATTGTACCCCCCTTGCGGACAACGCTCTGCTGGGTATCCATCAGGTGAATTACAGGATGTTCGCAATCGGGTTTGAATTCAGAGGAAAAGGAATCCGCAAGTCCGCAAACGTTTCGCGCATATTCCACCACCGCCATCTGCATGCCGAGACATATGCCGAAAAATGGAATATTGTTTCTGCGGGCGAATTCGATCGCCTTGATTTTTCCCTCGGTGCCTCTCTCACCGAACCCACCGGGGACGAGCACCCCGTCCACATCGTCCAGATTGTGCCCGATTCCTTCATGTTCGATCTTTTCCGAGTCCAGGTAACGGATGTGAACCCTGCAGTCGTTGGCGATCCCGCCATGGGTCAATGCTTCGGACAGAGATTTGTACGATTCGGTCAGGTTGACGTATTTGCCCACAATGGCAATGCGTGCCATTCCGTGCAAGGGGTTCTTCAAAGTGGCTACAACTTCTTGCCAATGTCCAAGGTCCGGCGCCTTGGTCCATATGTTGAGCTTATCGGTTATCTGTTCATCAAGCCCTTCCTTGTGCAGCGCAAGGGGTACTTCATAGATGTGTTCCGCATCGACACAAGGAATGACGTCTTTTTCATGGACATTGCAGAACAGGGCAATCTTTGCTTTCATATCAGCAGGCAGATCCTTCTCGCAACGGCAGATCAGTATGTCAGGCTGAATGCCTATCTCCCGCAGTTCCTTGACCGAATGCTGGGTAGGCTTGGTTTTCATTTCTCCGGCAGTTTTTATGTGCGGTATCAGGGTCACATGTATATACAGAACGTTTCCCGGACCGCGATCGAATTTGAACTGCCTGATAGCTTCGAGGAAAGGCAGGGATTCGATATCACCCACAGTACCGCCGATTTCGACTATCGCTACATCCATCCCCTTTGCATTTTCGAGGATCTTGGCCTTGATTTCGTCGGTGATGTGCGGGATCACTTGAACTGTTCCGCCAAGATAATCTCCCCTGCGCTCCTTTTCGATAACCGAATAGTAGACCTGTCCGGTAGTGAAATTGCTTTTGCGCGAAAGCTCGGCGGTAGTGTAACGCTCGTAATGCCCCAGGTCCAGGTCGGTTTCGGCGCCGTCATCAGTGACAAACACCTCTCCGTGCTGGAAAGGTGACATGGTTCCGGGATCAACGTTAATGTAGGGATCGAGCTTCTGCATGGTTATCCGCAAACCGCGCGCTTCGAGTAGCGAACCAAGAGATGCGGCAGCAAGCCCTTTGCCGATAGATGACACAACACCGCCAGTTACAAAAATGAATTTGGTCTTCATAGGTACATCCCTTAATGAAGAAAGTCCCAGATTACTGGGACTTTCGCAGTTTTTCCAGGACCTTTTCAAGGTCCGGAGGGGAATCGACCCCTATCGATTCAAATTCGGTTTCCACAACCCTTATTCGATGGCCGTTTTCCAGCACCCTGAGCTGTTCAAGCTTTTCCGCCTGCTCCAGGCGGGTTTGCGGCATGCGGGTATACCGGAGCAGGAAGTCGCTCCGGTATACATAGATACCGATATGTTTGTGGCACAGCAGTCTGCCGGATGCAAAAGCCTCGTCTTTGAGATCATTCCATTTGTCACGAAAAAATGGAAGAGGTGATCTGGAAAAATACAATGCGAAACCTTGAAGGTCGGTTATTACTTTGACCACATTCGGGCTGAGAAAATCATGCAGGTTCCTGATGCGGCTCTTCAATGTCCCCATGACGATGGTACTGTCCTCGACGAGCGGCTGTATGGCTTCATCGATCATTGCCGGTTCGATGAGCGGTTCGTCGCCCTGGACATTGACTATGATATCGGAATCTATCCTTGACGCCACTTCGGCAATGCGGTCGGTTCCGGTTTCATGAAAAGATGAAGTCATCTCGACACGACCGCCGAAAGACTTGACTGCCGCTTCTATTCGCGCATCGTCTGTAGCTACTATTACCTCTGAGACGAGGGATGCCCTGGATGCGCGTTCGTAGACACGCTGCACCATGGGTTTTCCCATGATGTCGGCAAGGGCTTTCCCCTCGAATCGGGTGGATGCATACCTGGCAGGAATGACTGCGGTTACTCGCATAGGGTAAAGGGACCATCGCCGGATAAAGTATGTCCCTTCATGCGGTGGGACGAAATAAGTTACATCAAATGGCCCCAGCCTGTCAAGAACGGATTTCCATGGGTTTCCCCTTGGAAATCCGTGAACTTCAGTTTCATGGGCTAGCGGAAATCCGCGAAACGGGAGATCACCAGGCCCCTGTCACTCGCTTCCTTCACGTGGCATTCATAGCAGTTTTTAACCGGATCGATACCGCTCGGCTTTCCCTCGGGAGTAAAACCGGCGAAGAGCCACCCGCCGGTCTCCTTCTGCTTTTTGTCCTTCTTCATCAGCACAATCATGGATTTCTTACCACGGACCGGTTTGCCGCCTTCTTCCTTTATGCCGTACTGGACTACGACGAATTGGCTGCCTTCAGGGTATTTCCCTCCTGATTTATATGCCTTCATTGCCTTTGCATCAACGTATGTGTAATGAATTCCATAAAAAATCGACTTTTTGTCGTTAACGACCTGTTGCTTGCTCTTTGCCCATTTTTCATATCCCTTGGGCAGCGACATCGTTGCGGCAAATGCGGCTACGGAAATGGCAAGCAACGCGAATATGGAGGTAAAGGTTATGGTCAGAGCATTTGTTTTCATTATTGGCATTCTCCTGGAACATGATGTTGATTGTTTAAAACTAAACCATTCACAATCGGTTGTCACGAAAAAACACCCGCACATCGCTATTCTATGGGTGCGTGGTGCTTTCGAAAAAAGCGGAAGATTATTTTGCAGACATTCGCGGTTTCTGCCTGGAAATGTCGAACTGCAGCATCACGTAGCCGTAATCTACATCCTTGCTGCTCCCCGTGGTATCGCGGAAGAACTTCCCGGTGAAGAAGCGGTCATACCCCACGAGAAACGAAAGCATTTCGTTCACGGTATAGGTCAGGGTGAAGTCAGTCTCCAGGCCGACCCTCCTGCTGAAACCGTCAGGGACGGCGTTGGCACGGAAATAGCGGCCTGCGGCGGAAAAACTCAGCTCCCCGGTCAACTCAACCCCCCATCCCAGATTGAAAATCTGCATACCGCTTGCATGATATCCACCTGCATTCATGCCGGACAGATCCCCGATCATGCTCATGTCTCCCGTAAGAGAGGTGTCGGTATCCGGATTGCGAAACTCTCTCCGTGCGGAAATGCCGTTGGCCGATTCACTGTTCCCCGAGCCATAGGCGAAGCTTGCAAAGAATCTGTTCTTTCTGCCCCACAAATCCGCTTCGGCCGATACGTCAGCATGCCCTCCCCAGGCGCTGACCCGGTCGTTGATCCCCGTGTTGCCGTTGAATGTCCTGCCGCTCTCGAAGACCGGTTCTAACTCGAAGGACACCTGGCCGAACTTGGCTGTCCCGCGGAGTCCCCAGATGTTCAGGTATTCGCCGGAATGATGCCAAGCCGAACCGGTATCGTTGAAGCCGTAGGCCTCCAATACGTCGCCTTCCCCGAATGTGTAGCTTGCATACCCGCCGACCACGTTGCCCTTGATCCCATTGGACCATGGAGTGGCATACCAGCCACCCAGGAGATCGACAGTCAGCGCATCAACAGGCTTCACACGGAGCTTGGCGGCATCAAAGGTGAGCCCCTGGAAAAAGGAGTTTGCCCCCAGGATGAAGGTACTGCCGTAAACAAATTCCTGGCGTCCGATCTCCAGGGAAAGAACATCCGTTCCCGGCAGCCTCCCCTCCACGAACCCCTGGTACAATGAAACCTTTCCCAGGTATTGACTGCCGCCCGTATAGCCGTATCCCTGGCCTTCCAGATGAATATCCAGGAAGTCGGTCGGGTGCCAGTATACATACGGCAATACCCGGTAGAGCAAACGGCCTTCGGCATGCCCCGGATTGTAGGCGAGATCCGGCAGTCTGAAGTTGCCGGTCCCCTCGCCCCTGAGGAAGCCCTTGACGCCCGTCTTGAACAGGAATGGCGGCTCTTCGGGCGGGGAAATGAATTTTTCGATGGCATCCCGTCGGTTCCGGTACGCTTCGATCCGGCCCAGATGATCCTTTACAGTTTCATGGAGTCCAGCGATCGCGTCCCTATCCTCTTTGGGGACCGCATCCGGGCCTTCCTTTTCGCATTTTTCCATCATTTTCTCAATCACGGAATAGAGGCATTCGGATAGTTCCTCCCGGGTACAGGGTTTCCCCTCGACAGCGACCGAGTCCGGAAGTTTTCTCGATGCGGCGTACTTTTTCCCGAGCTCCGCCACGTCTCTGCATGCGGAATCAGCTGTAGCCGTCTTCTTCGCAATGTCCTGGTCGGCCTCCCCGGCGAAAGCGATTTCATACCCCGACAATACAAACATGACGAAAAGGATATGCGGAACCACCCTTGCAAGGGGCATCATCGCCTTTGTTCGCGGCTTGACGTTTCGATCCGACAGATATGCACTGGAAAACATCCTCGTATACCCCCCTTTTCAGAAAATATCGGCGCACCGTACCCGATGGACACCTGCAAATCGACTTCCCGAATCCGTGACGTCTGAAAGCCTTGCGAGCGAATCGCGAAGGCGCGAGGGCATCACGGATTCAGGAACTTACCAACCGGTCCGCAGGTCGGCCGCATATCGGGCACCCTTGCATAGAAAGAGGCTTTTCAAGCCGGCATTCAGCAAGAAGGTCCTCATTCCGGAAGATCTCCCGGGTGGGGCCATCCGCTCGCACTTCCCCCTCGCGAAGCACTATGGTCCGCTCGCAGAGATCCATAACCATGTCCAGATCGTGACTGGTGAAGATTTTCGTGTGGTGGAAATCCCTGAGCAGTGCCATGAGCCGCCGCCGGGCAAACGGGTCGAGCCCGCTGGTCGGCTCGTCCATGACAAGAATGGCGGGCGACATGGAAAGCACCGTAGCGATGGCCACCCGTTTCTTCTCGCCTCCCGAGAGGTGATAAGGCGGCTTGTTCAGCAGATGAGCGGCGCCGACCTGTTCCAACGCCTCCCGCACCCTTCGCTCCACTTCGTCGCCCGACAGGCCGAGGTTGAGGGGACCGAAGGCGACGTCGTCATAGACCGTCGGCATGAAGAGCTGGTCGTCCGGGTCCTGGAAAACCATGCCGACCGTCCGCCGGATCTCCGCCAGCGTCGACTTGGTCAGGGGAAAATCGCCGATGCGGATTTCCCCGGCAGTGGGGACCAGATAACCGTTCAGATGCAGGAGGAGGGTCGACTTGCCCGCTCCGTTGGCGCCGATGATCCCCACTGATTCGCCGTGGGTAATCCGGAAGGATATGTCGCGCAACGCGGTCGTGCCGTCAGGATACGTGTGCTCCAGATCTTTTACTTCGATTATGTGATGACTCATTGAAAGATACCCGCCAGTGTTGAACCGAGGATTTCCGAAAGATTCCAGAACCTCAGAACCATGAATGTTGCCGCCCAACCGAAAATGAAGAGGTACTCCCTGCCGCCGAAACGGAATTCCGTTCTCGTATGGAATTCACCGACGAACCCCCGTGCCAGCATCGCCATATGGATGCGCTCCGCCCTTTGCCAGGTCCGCAGCAGAAGATGACCCACCAGGGAACCGAAGGTTTTCATGCCGAAGCCTTTCTTCCCGAAGGCGCGGAGTTCCCGCGCCCTCGATGTCCGTGCGCCTTCCTCGGTCAACACGAAGATGTAGCGATAGAGAAAGAGAAACTGCACGGCGAGGACCCTGGGCATTCCCATTCTCTCCAGGGCTCCGCAGATGGCCGGAAAACCGGTTACCCCCACCAGGATCAGTGCCGCCCCGAGGGTCAGCATGGTGCGGACGACAATGGAAGCACAGGATATCCAGCCGCCGCTGATTCCGACCGACCCCAACCGGACAAGCACTTCCCGGTCGAAAATGGGGTTGAAGATCCCTATCAGCAGCACAAACGGGGTGAGGAGAAGGACTTTTTTTGCGATAAAGCCAAACGGCAGGTTCCCGAGGGAGATCATGACCACTGGGAAGATGAAAAAGGGGAACAAGGCGGTCAGGTCGTATTTGCCGAACGAGACGACCGAGATGATAAACAGGATCGTTACCAGCACCTTTGCCCGCGGGTCGAGACGATGGAGAGCGGTTTCCCCGAAGGAGAGCCGGTCCAGCAACTTGAAATCCAGAAACGCCCCGTCTATGTTTGCCATGTTCCGCTCACAAAAAAGGGAGATGCGCCCCCCCTCTCCCTCTGCTTGATAGTGTTCGAATCTCCGCCCTGTCCTGAAGGATCATCAGGCCCTCAGAGCCCTTTTTCTCAGAACAAGGCCGATGACGGCCACCAACGTCAAGGTCATCAGTGCTCCCAGGAGCCCTGAGACACTGGTGCCGACCTTGCTGCTCTCTTCCCGTTGTTTCTCTCCCCCGGACTTTCTGAAAGAATAATCCGGAAGGAAAGCCGTTTTTTCCTGAATAGACGCCAATGCAGCATAGATACCCCTGCCCGGCCCGGCCAGATCTTCCTTTCCCGTCACTCCGGCTATGGCCCACTCCAGACCGTCCGGGTTCTCCGACGCGAAACATGACACAATCCCTCCCGTGATGACTGCGGCCGCAAGAAAGGACAGGATCACGTTGCGCACCGGATGGGCGCCGATTGGGCGTGCATCAAGGGCCACCCGGATTATCTCGGGCCGAGCCTTGTGCACGAACGAAACCACCGCTACGGTGACTAACCCTTCAACAATGCCTATTGCCAGGTGAATCGGTTGCATCAGGAGCAGGAAGGTGGAAAACGGAAGTTCGGAAATGCCGGAAAAGTAGGTCTGCAGGACAACGCAGAAAGGTCCCAGTTGCAGACCGGCAATGGCGGAAACGATGATTGCCGGCACCATGCGCCCCGGTGAGGGGTTCACGCCGATGATCTTTTTATAGATGAAAGGGTACACGATAAAGGCCGTGACGAAACCCATGTTGAAGATATTGCACCCGAGGGCCAGGAGGCCGCCGTCGGCGAAGAAGAGCGCCTGGACCACCAGGACCGACGCGATAGTGAGAAAGGCCGCATGGGGGCCCAGCAAAATCGCCAGCAGGAGCCCTCCCCCGAGATGACCGCTGGAACCGGTGGCCGGGATGGTGAAGTTGATCATCTGGGCTGCGAAGAGGAACGCTCCCAGCACCCCCATGAGCGGTACTTTCTTTTCGTCCAGTTCGGAACGCACCTTTGCCGAACAATAGGCGATGGTTCCGGCTGAGAGCGCCCACATGGTTCCTCCCACAGCCGGTGAAAGAAGCGCGTCTGCCATATGCATGTTCCTGGTCCTCCTGAGTAGACTATCATTTACGACCCACAACACGGTGGCACTATTTTCAATATCGTAGCACTTAATCATTACGAGTATTTTAATCGTATGTCAAGTTTTTATAGAAAACAGATTTCAAAACGCTTTTCCCGCACCGATCAGTTGATGCCTGAACCCGTGGCGTCTGAGCGCCGAGCAAGCAAATGCCAGGGCTCAACGTCGCTGACATTGCATCATGCCCGGCGCGACAGGTGAACTCCGTCGGGCTGCCGCATCTCGCCGTAATGCAGAAACAGAGGCGTTCTGCGCAGTCGAAGGCGTGAAAGCGTCACGGATTCAGGTTGATGTTCAAGCCATCTGCATTCGTTCCATTTTGCAGGCTTACACAAAAGGTGCCCACAGAGTACTATTTTCACTCTCTGAAGTGTATTATCGTTAATCACTCACAACATGCGGTTTCGAATCGGCATGACATCAAAACTTGGCGCACGTCGTAGATCCAGGCCAACTCACCTTTGTTTATGGCATGTTATGCGATATTTACCAATTCATGACACCAAGGTTTAATATTGGCACTTTATTTGCTGTGAAGGACTTCCGACAGTTGAACCGTCTGGCTGAGAGCTTCTCGAAACTGCACTATATCCCTGCGGATAACCGCATCGTGGAGGAATCGTAAATGTGTCGCATCGGCGCCATAAAAAGTCTCAACTATTTTCACCCGAGCAAAGCCCTTCACCTCATGAATTCCCAGCAGAAAGGGCACGACAATTCGGGGTTCGCAATGGTCATGCAGGATCTGGGCGGGATCTTTGCCGATTACAAGGACAAGCCCACCATTTCCCTCGCCTGCACCGACGAAGGGCTCATGATCGCTGAAGAACTGCTTTTTGACAAAGGCTTCAGGCAGGTCTTCCAGTGGGCCCCGGAAACCAACTGGAAACAAGGCATGGACATCAAAAAGATGCCCAACTATGTCTTCCGCACATTTGACTACCCCGATTACTGCAAGGATCTTTCCCAGAAGGACAAAGAAGAACTTCTTACCAGCACAAGACTGCAAATCAGAGCTGCCCTGGACAAGGATGAATCAGGCTTTGTGTACTCCTTCTGGCCGGATGTCATTACTCTGAAGGAGATCGGTGATCCGCGTGATATCGGTACCTTCTTCGGTCTCTGGGATCCTGATGACTCCTTTACTGCACGGACCATAACCGCCCAGTGCCGTCAGAACACCAACTACGCCATCGTACGTTACGCAGCCCATCCTTTCTTTCTACAGGGCTACGTCACCCTGACGAATGGCGAGAACACATTCTACCAGAAGAACAAGGAGTTCCAGTCCACCCTGCATCCAGGCTACATCGGCTTCGAATCCGATTCCCAGTGCTTCCTGTACACCATGCATTACATGCACCGCCAGTTGGGCTGGCCCCTGCAGTACTACAAGCACATCATCACACCGCTCCCTTTCGAGGATGTGGTCAAGCGCGACGACAGGGAAGAGTTGCTCGCAATCCGCCAATCGCTGTCGAACCTTGAAATAAACGGCCCCAACACCATCATCGGCACCCTGCCAGACTTCACCATGTGGGTCGTCTGCGATGCAAAGAAGCTCAGGCCGATCGTCGTGGGACGTACTGAAGATACCGTGGTCTTCTCCTCTGAGGTCTGCGGCATTAACGAAATCCTGCCTGAACGAGATTGGGAAACCGATGTCTATCCCAACGAGCGGGAAATCGTCGTTGTTGACAACAATCTGGAGGTCCAGAGATGGAAACAGTAAAAATAAACGATCTTGCCTGCAACGATCTTCCCTGGAAAGTCATCTACGATACCAAGCGCTGCACCCTGTGCGGATCCTGCGTAGCCGCCTGCACCTTCGGCGCCATAAAGCCGAAAGTGGAGCGCAGGCGCAAATCCTTCTCTGACACCGAGACCCCGGAACCTAAAATTTCCTTCAGCGCGACACCGGTCATTACCCAGATTAACATCCTGAAGCATTTCTGCCGCGGTTGCGGTGTCTGCGAACGAGTCTGCCCTAACAGCGCGATCCGCGCCGAGCGAAACCCGGACTCACGATTTACCGTGGTTTCACAGGCTTTCACCGGTGCATCCCCCAAAAGGGGAGGCAGAAACAACCTGGAGGTGCAGGCTCGAACACTTGATACCCTGCGTGTCGGCCGAATTTCGCAGATGACGGACCCGAGCCTAGATGCACAGCGCCATACTTTCGACTGCCTTGCACCTTTAGGCCGCATCCTTCCGGCCACCAAGCTTCCTTTCACGATTGATCCTGACGGCAGGCTGGTAAAAGATGGTCAGACCCCGCCAGTTCGCTGGATATACCCGGTTATCATCGGCGACATGTCTATCGGCGCTTTGTCTTGGAGGATGTGGGAGTCCGTAGCCATGGCGGTGGCATACCTGAACGAGGAATGCGGCCTGCCAGTCCGCATGTGCTCAGGCGAGGGAGGCATGCCGGTGCGCCTCTTGAAAAGCAGGTATCTTAAATACGTAATCCTGCAGATCGCCTCAGGCCATTTCGGCTGGAACCGGATCATCAAGGCGATGCCGCATATGATTGAAGACCCGGCCGCGGTTTTGATCAAGATCGGACAAGGCGCCAAGCCCGGCGACGGCGGCCTGCTCATGGCAGCCAAGGTAGCCTCGCATATCCAGGCAATCCGCGGGGTACCCAAGGCTGATCTCCTTTCGCCGCCGAACCATCAGGGCCTTTACTCGATCGAGGAGAGCGTGCAGAAGATGTTCCTGTCCTTCAACGCAGCATTCAAGTTCCGTGTGCCCGTGGCCATCAAGGTAGCGGCCAGCGCAACCTCTGTATCAGTATTCAACAACCTTGTGCGCGACCCGTACAACATTGTCGGCGGCTTTTTTCTTGACGGCATTGACGGCGGAACCGGCGCGGCACACGACATATCCCTCGATCACACCGGCCATCCGGTAGTCAGCAAATTGCGCGACTGCTATCTGGCGGCAGTCGCTCAGGGACGCCAGGGACAGATTCCGCTTTGGGCCGCGGGTGGCCTCGGCAAGACCGGCAACCTTGCGGCAGATGCTTTCAAAATGTTCTGCCTTGGCGCAAACGGCGTCTTCACAGGCAAACTGATCCTGCAGATCGCCGGCTGCCTCGGCAACGAGCACAACCGATGCAACGCATGCAACACTGGCCTCTGCCCCGCGGGCATCACCACCCAGGAACCGCTCTTGGTACGACGTCTCAACCCCGACCGGGTAGCGGAAAACATCGTCAACTACTTTCTGGCCATGGACCAGGAACTGCGCAAGCTCATGGCGCCGATCGGCAACTCTTCACTTCCGGTCGGAAGGTCGGACTGCCTGGTCTCCACCGACAAGGCCATAGCGGACCGTTTGCAAGTCCAGTATGTCTGCTAAGGAGGCACTATAAATGGCTGCTTTTATTTCAGGATTCGATGAACATAACAAACGCATCTCCACGCAGCAACTGCTGCAGAAAATATACAGCGCGCTCGATCAGGGAGAAACCGAATTCGAGATCCTCGCTTCCGGTCATCACGACATTGGCGGACCGCTCTGGACAAAAGACGGCAAACCGTTGAAGTTTACGGTGAAAAACCCTGGCCAGCGGGTAGGGTCTTTCGGCCTCGAGGGAACGGAAATAATTGTCGAAGGTCCCGCCCCTGCCGACGTGGGCTGGCTCAACGCCGGTGCGACCCTCACGCTGAAGGGAGATGGCGGCGACACTACCGGTCACTGCGCCGCTAGCGGCAAAATCTATGTCGGTGGACGCGGCGGCACACGCACCGGTTCCCTCATGAAACACGACCCTTCGTATGAGCCTCCGGAGTTGTGGATCCTCAAAAGCACCGGTTCCTTCTCCTTCGAATTCATGGGCGGGGGCATCGCGGTAGTCTGCGGCTACGACTCGGAGCAGCTCGAATCGGTCCTCGGCGACCGAGCCTGTGCGGGCATGGTAGGCGGAGCCATTTATGTGCGCGGACCGGTCAAGGGACTGACCAATCTGGTCTGGCAACTCGATCTGGATGACGAAGACCGTGAGTTTTTGCTTGCCAACATGCCGGTCTTCCTCGAAAAAATCGGGCGGCCCCATATCCTTGGCGAATTAACCGACTTCTCCCAATGGAAAAAAATAGTCGCCATGACATGGGAGGAACGGCAACGCCGTGACCGGATTTCCCTCAAGGAATTCCGGACTCAGAAGTGGGTCGAGGGCGGTATATTCGGTGATGTCGTGGCTGACGATTACGAAATCGTGGCCAATTTCGTAAACACCGGCGAAGACAGGCTGAAAATCCCCCACTGGCAGAACAAGCTGTTCGGCGCCCCCTGCCAAACCGCCTGTCCGACCGGCATTCCGACCCAGGACCGCATCAATCTGCTTCGTCAGGGCAAGATAAAGGAAGCTCTTGAGCTGGTGCTCAATTACTCACCCTTTCCTGCCAGTGTTTGCGGCCAGGTCTGCCCGAACCTGTGCAAGGACGCCTGCAGCCGCCAGTTCATCGACCTTCCTGTTGCCATGCAGGAACTGGGACTCCTTTCCAAGGACGCGGCGGCACCGGCAAAGAAACCGTCAACAGGGAGAAAGATCGCAATCATCGGTGGCGGCCCGGGCGGGCTGTCAGCTGCCTGGCAGCTCAGTCTTCTCGGGCATAGCGTTACCGTTCTCGAAGGAGACAGCGAAGTGGGCGGCAAGCTGCGCCAGGCCATTCCCATGGAAAGGCTTCCGCGCGAAATCCTTGACAGCGAGATTAACCGCATAAAGGAAATGGGCGCCGACATCCGTGTTTCCCAGAAGATCGACAGTAAAACCTTCGATGCGATGCAAGCCGATTACGACGCGCTGGTCATCGCCAGCGGCGCCCACAACCCGGTGGTAATCCCCTTCCCCGGTCACGAGCGTTTGATCAAGGGGCTGGATTTCCTCAAGGCCATCAACAAAGGGGAAAGGCCGAAGGTCGGAAGAAATGTGGTTGTCATTGGCGCCGGTAACGCCGGCATGGACGTGGCTCTGGGGGCCTATGCCATGGGCGCCGGGAAAGTCACTGCCATCGACGTTCAGCGTCCTGCTGCCTACCAGAAGGAAATCGATCATTTCACTGCACTCGGTGGAGATATCCAATGGCCGCTGTTTACCGAGCGGATCGATGAAAACGGCTTGTATTCCAAGGATGGTCGCTTCATTGAAGCAGACACTGTGATCATCTCCATTGGCGAACGTCCCGACCTTTCTTACGTACCACGTGAATGGCTGACCGATCGTGGAATGATGGACGTTACCGAATGCTGGCAGTCAGTGAATAATGAGAGAGTGTTCGCCATCGGCGACACTATAAAACCCGGTCTCCTGACCAACGCCATCGCCGGCGGCCGTGAAGTTGCCGAATACATCGATGCTTTCCTCAATGGATGGGAACTTGTGCCCAAGAAGAAACCTGAGATGATTCCACAGGAAAAACTGAGCAGGGAGCTGTTCATACCACAGAACCGCGGCCGTTTCCGGGTGACGGATGCAAAAAACGAAGTCAATCGCTGCATCTCGTGCGGTACCTGCCGGGACTGCTCAATGTGCCTGGAAACCTGTCCCGAAGGTGCAATCGTGCGCACCGAAAAAGAAGACGGAACAGTTGAATACACCTCTGACGACAGGTACTGCATAGGTTGCGGAATTTGCGCCGGAATCTGCCCGTGCGGCGTCTGGGCCATGGAAAAAATGATTCCCTGACGCTGGCTGACACAAAGTTTTCGCGACAAATAAGGAAAGGCGGCCCCTTGAAGGACCGCCTTTCCTTATTTATGTCACTGTTTCGCGGGCATCATTTATCTATTCGGATTATCTGGTGAATCCCTTTTGTTTCCCCGTTTTCCGGAACGTGCACACCCGGATATCAGAAGAATGCCTTCCATGGAAAGCAAGGCAACGGGTACAAGGATGAAAATTGCCAGCCAGAGAGTTGAAAGGCTGTCGCGGTTCTGCATGATGATCTCTTCCCACCAGGCGACACCGATCAGGATCAGGAACAGCGACAGAATCGCAGCACCAATGAATATGGTCTTTTGCCAGCCGGGCGTCCTTCTCATGAACTGTATCAGTCCATAGAAACAGAGCAGCATCCCATTCATGATCATGAAAATCGGGCTGCGTTTAATCCTTGCCGCATGGACTCCGAAAACATCCATGATGCAGTTGCGCATGTCGAGCAATGCCTTTGCGAGTATCTCCATGAGCACCAGAGAAGGCATGTCCCGCAGGACTTCTTCCGACCCGACATGATATTTTTCATTGAAAAACCGGCCGATACCTGTCAATGAAGGTCTAGCTGCCTTGTTGCCGTCCTCATTCGTCAACCTTTTTACTGCCGATTCCGCCAGCTGGTCCGCAGCCACGACGAGGAACAGCGGGTCCAGGTCTCCGCTTGCAGGGACAACGAAGCCCGCCCTGTCAGCATCATAGGCCGGAAGATCGTCCTGCCCGGCCTTTTTTTGTTTTGAGACACGGTAACTGTTCCACTCTGTCTGCTCAGACACAGCGTCTTTAATTACACAAGGGAGGTCGTCATGCAGCGCCTCAAGTTGAGCAGCCTCGATTACAAGTCGCACCATTTGTCCGAATTCAGGTTCCTCCAGCGCTTTCTGCCAGTTCCGATCGTCAGTTGAGAAAAGCTTCCCGAACCATACGCGCAAATCTTCCCAGGTCTTTTCGCCGGAACATGGAAACAGCGCTACCGGATCAAGGCTGTCCACCATCCTGTCCCTCAACCGCCTCCTCATTTCAGGATCACGAAGCGATTCCCTCATCCTGGCCGGATCAAGCAGGGTTTCCAGGAGTTGGCTCATGCCGTCCAGCCTGCCCCAAAGGATGTCGTTGGCGCGCCATGATTTCTTGAAAAACCCGCCGAAGTGATAAAAAGCGTCACCGGCGACTTTCTCCCCTGCCGGACGGTTGCTGAAACCCTTGTTTGCATCGAGCGGACTGATACGGATGGTTTTTATAATGTCCTTTTCATGCAGGTCGGCAAAATATTCGATCGGGAACAGATAGGCATCTATCAGTATGAAATTGTCATAGGCAGCCAAAACTTTCTCATCATTCTGACCGAGCCCAGACCTGAAAAGTTCCAGCATGGAGCGTTCACATGTATCGGTGTTCTCCAGCAAACTAATGAAATTTGCCGGGCATCCGCATTCCAGCCGATTATCCCTGATCAGCCCTGTTATTTCATTAATTCGCTGCTTGAGCAGCCCATTCAAAGTACTGAGAGCTTCCTGGTTCAGTACTGTTTCCACTGTTTCGGCATCACAAGGCGGAACGTAGGCGGCAGGAAGAAGCGCAGGGCTGTCTTCTCCTGCGGACATAAGATGTTGCATTGCAGCCTGTACCAACGACCAGATTTTCCCGGGATCTTTCCCCTGCCATGTTATCGGGGCTTTATCAACCAGTTCCTCCATGGCCGACTTGATTATCTCCAGCAGTTTGACCTGCCTGTTGAGCGCTCGCCATAAACACCGGTACTGGGACGGGTTTGCGCCGGAAAATGCCAGTCCGAGGTCATATATATAATAGATCAGATGGTATAGCCTTCGCAGCCGGATATCCACATCGAAATGCAGCAGAGTTTCAGCTCCCGAGCCATTCCATTCATCAAAAGCCTTGTACAACCGGGCAGCCGATTTTCGCGCGTCAGGTTCCATCACCGGGTCTTTTCCGTCTACGCGCAGGACACCCAGGACAACCCGTTCGCTGATGGAGATGAGTCGACTGTGGCGGTAAAGGCTTCGCACGGATTCATCCAGCAATTCAGGCAAGTCCCATATTCGATTGGTTTCACCGCACCGGACTTTTTTCAATATTTCCATTACAGCGGGTGAGCTTCTTTCTGCGGCCCTTTCCTGGAGGCATGAGGAAAAACGTTTATATTGGGCGAGTTTGCTGTTTCTGCGGGCTATCAACTTCAAATCCTCGGAAATGCTTTCATATCCGGGGATGCCGATCAAGGCGGCAAGCACGGCCTGCAGGGCATTCGGCTCGCTCGGGTGGTTCATGCGTCTGAAACGTTCCGGATCCGGTTCGACATAGAAAAGCTTTCTGTCCACCTCCCTGTCAGCCATTCTCCTGAATATCTGTTCTATCGCATAGGAAAACGGCTTGTTGTCCAGGACACCCCCGTCGAGAAAGCATGCTCCACGGCCAAGCCTGCCCCACTGTTGCAGCAACGCATCGGCAGTTTTCATTCCATCATCCAAAGCCACCTGAACCGGAGCGAATGCAGCAGGAAAACAGGAAGTGATCCTGGCCAGTTTGGCAAGAGCCTGAAATATCACTTCCTTTCCGCTCGTTCCACCATCATCGCCAAGAGCGGTGTTGAATGGCTCCTTCCGGCCTGTGCGGTGCTTGAGCAGAAACACGGACCTGTGATCCTTGACGTCAATGGAATGCCCGGCATCATCGTATACCGTGGATACTGCGCCGTCCACGTCCGAGCCGGTCACGAAAAGGTCGAACTCGTTGAACCGGGAATCGTCATCGAACTCCTCGGGCACGTATGGCGGCATGCCGCTGAAAGCCGATTCGAGCCTTTCTTGGTAATAACCCTCACTGTCAAGCACTGAAACGGCCCTCTCAGCTCCCTTTCCGGGATCGCGCAGCAGCTTGAGAATACTGCCATCGTTCCTCCAGAGCGCAGCACTGGCCGAAAAGTCCAAATCATTGCACAGCGCGTATCCAAGGAGTATGCCGTTAACCCCGCCAGCCGATGTTCCACTCACAATGTCGACAACTATGTCCGAGTCTGTCAGAGCCTTTACCAGCCGGTAAACTCCCCGTCCCTTGACTGCACGAAAGAACTCCTGAGCAACTCCGTTAATGTAAATCGCCAGTGAAACACCGCCGTACATCACCAGACCCAGCCTTACCTCTCTTGTCTTGACGGGGGAATCTTCCATTGCCGTTCTCCTTAATCAGCAGCTTGAATCCGGTCGGATGTCTCAGCTGGTTCCCATCCGGAAACTCCGGACAGACACCATGCAGTTTCCAATGCAGACAGGGCTTGCAGCATCCGGTACATCGTGATGAATCGTTATGGGTTGTCCTTCCTTTTTCTCCTGTCAGTGCCTTGAGGCGGTATTATCGGCTCCAACGGCCTGTTCACCGGCTTATTCGCCGGATTGTCATACCATTCAAAATATTTCAGGGCTCCGGTCCTTCCTGATTGAACCAGTTGGGTTTTTCTTTCGTCCGAAAGATCGAAATCGGTGGTTCCGACGCCAAGCGTATCTATGTAAACCGTTCGCTGCCAGTCGTCGCTGTGCAGGTGTATGCCGTCCTGTGCGTTGAGAATTGTTTTCATGAGCGCCTTGACGTAATCGAAAAAATCGTCGATTCGTGCTGGCGCGGGTTCGGCATGGTCACGGAAAACGGCTATTTCCGCGGCGGAATCAAGCCGGAATCCCAGGGTCTCCTCATTAAACACGTATGGGTCGTTCAACTTCCCGTCACTGAAGAGTTCATCATTATGTGCCTTGTAGTATTCAGGCACGTGGCTGAACTTATCTATGTATTTCTGCCGGTCAAACAACTTTACCGGATAGTTGTCAAGCATTCCTCCGTCCACGTAAACATCACCGCGGACACTCCTTTTTGCAGCGAAAAAGAGTGGTATCGACATAGAAATACGCACAGCGTCGGCAATGCACATCCTGGGAGTATGCTCGGCAGAAAATACTTCAGAATATCCGGTTGATAAGTTGGTACCTATAAAGTATAGATCGAGGAACTTCTTCGTTTCCCTCAGGGAAGACACGTCATTGAACGTGGATTCGGAATTGCCGGTCCGGGCCTTGATCCGCTCACCGGCCCACTGTCTGAAATAATCCCCGCGGTACCATCCGAATTCATTAAGCAGTCTGCTCGTATCCCTGATTACTCCGAACGAGTCGTCCAGCAGCTTCCTGAAATCCAGCGCCCGGATTTCCGCCTCGATCTGCGCGCGGGTATACTTCAGGCCAACCAGTAGTGCGGTAATGGCGCCAGCGGAAGTCCCGCCCACGCGAACGATGGAATCCATGATTCCTTTCTGTTCCAGAATATCAAGAGCACCCGCATATGCAGTACCCTTCACTCCGCCACCTTCGAAAACAAGGTTTTTGAAATGGTATTCCATGGTTTTCCTCCCTTTTGTTGTCCCGGGTTCCAACATGCCGGCATTATGAACAAGACACTTTTGTTCATTGTATTTTAATTTGCTATTTCCTATCGTCAAGATTTATCTTTCGACATATTGTCTGAATTCACAGGGAAACGCATATGATTCTCAGACGACAATATCTGCTAACGGGGATGGTATATTCTCTGGAAGGAAATCAGGGACGGCGATGTCAATCGTGAAAGCGTGGGAAAAAGGGCAACCGAGGTGGAAAGCCCTTTGATGTTCTGCCGCCCGAAGACGGTATGGTTATTGCCGCGAAAGCGGCAGGGGATTTAATCGAGCGGATCCGCGGGGCATCTCAGTTCTTAGCGGCAGGACTCCGTTTGCCGGTCTGCGTCGAAATCACCCGTTTCGCCTCTTTGCGCGCAATGCGCAACTCGTCTTCCCTTGTCAGCGCTTCATTGTCCAGGCGGGCAAGGAACACTTTGTCAAGTATGACCTTGAATTGCGGCCCGGGGATCACTCCCATTTCCTTGAGATCATCTCCCGAGATTCTCAACTGCATCCCATGTAACTGGGTAAAGTAGATCGATACGAGCTTTTTCACCTCGTCAGACCCGGCTTTTGTCATAAGGTAGAGAATGATCTCCACCGGCAAACCTTCGAGCCAGTAATAAGCTTCGCTCCGCGGCACTTTCAGCCCCCTAGCGATCTTTCTCTGCATTACATCGAGTGTTGACTCCATTCTCTCCTTCAATTCGGAGAGCCTTTCACGGTAATGTTCGGTAATTGAAAGCCTGCTGCATGTCTCTTCAAACTGGACCCCGTCAAGCGAGTCCGTGAGAACGAGGTAAAAAAGAACCCATTTCTCGTAGCGCCGATCCAGAAACAGGAGATCGAACCAGGAAATGATCTTGCCGGCCTCCTCGATCTTGCTTCGTGTTTCCTGTGTCAGCTTCAGATCCGGGTGAATGAACTGCAAGAGACCCAGCGAAGCCATCCGTTCGATGCCAAGGGCAGGCTCTTTTTCTTTCAGGATTATAACCAGTTCAGTAAGAAGCCTTTTTCCTCCCAGTTTGCTGAGGAAGTTCATCTTTACTGCATTGCGGATCAGGTTCTCGGTATGCTTGGCAATCCTGAAGCCGAGCCGCTGCTCGAAACGAAGCGCACGAAAGACTCTCGTGGGGTCTTCGACAAATGACAGATTGTGCAGGACACGGATCACCTTGTCCTGAAGGTCGCGCTGGGCGGAAAAATAGTCGATCAGAATGCCGAAATCCTTCCTGTTCAGGCGGATCGCAAGTGTATTAATGGTGAAGTCCCGACGGTAGAGGTCCATCTTGAGCGACGAACGCTCCACGGTGGGCAGCGCTCCGGGTGAAGAATAATATTCCAGCCGGGTGCTTGCCACGTCAATCTTGAAATTGTCAGGGAAAACAAGGACTGCGGTTCCGAATTTCTTATGGCTTTTCACCCGGCAGCCATGGTTGCGGGCAAAGGTTTCGGCAAAAAGGATGCCGTCACCTTCGACAGTTACGTCGATGTCAAAGTTCTCAATTCCGAGGAGAAGGTCGCGCACGAACCCCCCGACCACATAGACCGGAAGATCAAGAATATCACCTGTTTGCCCGAGTTTCTTGAGATAGCTAAAAATGTCGTTCGACAGGCGTTTGAGCATTACCGCTTCCATCTGGCGGCGGCGGACAGGAATATCGTCTCTTGCCATGTCGTATACCCCGTCCTCACCTCCCCTGAAACCGGAATACATAACCCGCAAAAGATCGGTGCGTGTTATCACCCCCACCAGTTGCTCGTATTCAAACACGGGAACAAACCTGCGTTCGCGACCGACGATGTAATCCTGGATCTCTGCCAATGGCGTATTTACATCAGCCCGCATGAACTCTGTATGCATGTATTCCGTCACGGGCACCTGCCCCAGCTTATGGTAAAGTGCCCGCTCCACTATGCGCCGGGAAATGATCCCAACCATGGTGGAGCGATCCATGACCGGCATGGCATTCACATTGTAGCGGGTCAGAAGATCCCGGGCCTCGGCAATTGTGACGCCGGCCTCCACGTATTTAACCGGTGAGGACATGATATCCGTCGCGGTTCGTTTCGGATTAACCCGGTACCGAAGCGCTTCTTCCAGCCGCGCCAGCACCTGGATCAGCGTCAGGTCCTTGACCGTTGCTGAAGCGGCATGCGCATGCCCTCCCCCCTGCAGTTCGCGCATCACCGCGCCCACATCCACATCCGGGAGTCTGCTGCGTGCAACCACGTAGACCCTCTTGCCCATGTCAACCGCGACAAAGAGGACATTCAGGTTTTCCATGTCCCGAATCATATGGGAAAGAATTGCGATGTCGCCTATGTAATAGTCGACGGAAGCTTCCGCAAAGGTTATGTCGATTCCGTTAATTGTTATGGTTCTGAGGGATTTGAGCAGGTCATTGAGCAGCGATACCTGCTCGGCGGTCAGTTCCTGGGTGATGAAGTCGCTGACAATGTTGAGGTTGGCGCCCTGCTGGAGCAGCCAGGCAGCGGCCCGGTAATCTTCAACGGTAGTGGAGGGAAAGATCAGATTTCCAGTGTCTTCGTAAATCCCGAGCATCATAAGGGTTGCCTCGACCGGGTCAACCTTTATGCCCTTGTTCATGAGTACTCCGGCGAGAATTGTCGTGGAGGAACCGCACTCCCGGATTTCTCCACCGGAAGGACGGATATCACCGTGGGTTTCCGGATGATGGTCGTAGATATGGACTTCCACTCCGGGCCGTGCAATCAATTCCGCAAAGCGGCCTATCCGTGATGAATGCTGGCAATCGACAATTATCAGCCTGTTAACCTGGGAAAAATCTATGTCTTTCAGTCGTTTGAAATCGAGGGCATACCCTGTCGACTTGAGGAAAAAATCCCGCATGCTCTTTTCCTGGGAACCTGAAAAGGCCATCAGCGCCCCGGGGTAGAGCTTCCTCGCGGCGACCATGGCCCCCAGACAGTCGAAATCGGCATTCACGTGGGTCGTAATGAGGTCCATGCTCTGCTCAACCGGATGTTTTCTTCTCCAGGGAACTGAAGATCATGTCGAGAACCGCCTTCTGTTTTGCTTCGAACTTGTTCAGAACGGCGAGGCAGGTTCCCATGGGAAAGTGGTCATGGAGATAATCGGCGTCGTGGCCGGACAGGAGAATGATCCTGTTCTTGCTGATACCGGTCTCCCCGGCGTATTTCAGCAGTTTGGATCCGTCAAGTCGTGGCATTTCGAGGTCTATGATCAGGAGGTCGAGATCCGGATTCATGGCACGCAGCCCCAGAAGCGGATCCTTGCAGGTCTGAACTTCAAGAAGAGGAAAATACTGCTCTATGTAGGAACTGAGAAGGACGAGAAATGATTCGTCGTCATCGATTATCAATATCTTTCCCATAATTCCCTCACGCCGACTCTTTTTCCTGCTTACGTGCCGGCGTCATCACCGAACATTCTTCCCTTGTTTCAGGTGGCATTTCTCCAGCCTGTTTCATCATTCCGTTTTTATGCCTTTGGTGGTAGTGTAGACAAAATTCCGGACAATGGGGTTCGTACTGGACCTGATCTCGGACGGTGAGCCGACCTGCACGATCCTGCCTCCATGGATCATGGCAATCCGGTCCGATAGAAAAAGCGCGAAGTTCAGGTCATGGGTAACGATTACCGTCGTGTTCCTGGTGTTTTCCCTGACCTTCAAGATCGTGTTGGCCAGTTCGTCTGAGTTGACCGGGTCCAACTCCGCTGTCGGCTCATCGTAGAGTATCAGGTCCGGATTCATGGCAAGGGAACGGGCAATGGCCACCCTCTTTTTCATTCCGCCCGACAGTTCCGACGTGCTGAGATTTTCACTACCCTCAAGTCCGACTACGGCAAGCTTGTCGCGTATTATATCATGTATTTTCCGTTCAGGGCACACCCTGTTTTCCCTGAGCCAAAGCCCCACGTTTTCGCCCACGGTAAGGGAGTTGAACAAAGCAGAAGACTGGAAAACCATGCTGTACCTGTAATCACGTGTCCCAACTCGATTATCTTCCCCGAACAACGGCACATTATCGATATAGATCTGGCCGCTGTCCGGAGTATCAAGCCTGACGATCAGTTTGAGAAGGACGCTCTTGCCGGTCCCTGACGGACCTATGATGGAAAAAGTTTCGCCCGGCAGGATTTCCAGATCCAGATCCTTGAGAACATGGTTGTCGCCAAAGGATTTGTTGATGCCCTTGATTTTTATCCCGACCGCCCTGGTTTCGCGCAGATCAATAGGATGGCCGGAAGCATCACCGGGAATAGACGGACCGAAGAGACCACGGATGATCCTGCCGAAAAAATTCCCGGGTTGTCTTTTAACATGATTGAGAGTCATTCCGTATGCAACCCTAGTCCTTTCTCTTGTTCATTCCACTCAAGGCGACAAAGAAAAAGACGACTGCCAAAACCAGTCCGATGAATATCCAGTCAGCATCGCTGAACCCGAACATATTTTCTCCGATAACGGATAGTGAGCTGCAACCTACCCATGGAATTGATCCTGTATAATTATCTTCGTGCCGGCAAAGACCGTCGGACAGTCATGCCGGCCCTGCCGCTTCCGTTTCCCTTTCGGGAAAAGTATCGACCCCGGCCCGTTTCCCGACCTGGAAGTAGATTCTGATGCCGTCCCACGGCACGTTGAGGATACCGTCGTGAATAGCCCAGCTCCTGCCGCGGACGGTCTTTTCGAAACCCGGCCTGCGAAAAGGTGTCGATCCGTCAAGCCGGCGCTCATATATATTACCCGGACGGAAGCCTTCATTGATGTCCAACATCATTTTCTTTCCGGATATGTAGTCGAAGCCGTGCTTCTCGTACCTGATGGCGTTATCGTAGCTCAATGGCTCGGCAATAATGAATTCCATACCCAGCGAATCGACGAAGCGTTCGAAATTCCCCAGGAATTCTCCGAACATCTTCATACCCCGATGGGTCTGGTTGGGATACAGCCCGGCCTCCATGGACCTTATTTCTTCCGGAATGTTCCGCCCCGATGTGGCAAAAAAGTTGTATCTCCCCTGTTCGTCGACATCGACATCGAATCGTGGTGACACCGGATCGTTGATGACGCAGAGGGAAAGTTCCATCTGGTGGTAATGAGTATCAGCGATCTCCAGGAAAAAAACGTCATCCCGGTCCAAGGAATTGAGCCGGACGCGGATCCTCACTACGCCGAGTCCCGAAGGCGCAATGAAGCGCACCGCCCGTTCACCGGCAGCGCCAAGGAATGAATCTTCCGAAATCCCGAAGCGTTTGAACAAACTGCCGGGAATGATATTCCGGTAGATATTCTCCTTTTCCTTCTCTTCCAGGAAATTGATTTCACGAAGGGTAAAAAGCGACCTTCCCCTGGAATCAGTGAGCTGACGGTTTCCGGACAGTTTAACCATATACGCCGATAATGATCGGAAAGACCTTCTTCCTGATCGCCGCTATGCTTTTTTCGACCGCGTCCAGAGCCCTGTTGCGGTCGTCATCCTGCGCCCAGTGCATCGCATCCAGCAACATCCTGTTAGGATATCCCATCTCCCTTATGGTCTTGACGAAACGTGCAGGGAGGCGGGGCGACAGATCCTGGCCGTTCATGACCGCCCATGCGATAGTCCATGCCCTTGCCACATTGACATTATCGTAACCGCCACCCCCCACTGCCACCCAGGGAATGCGCAAGGCTTTCAATTTCCGTAACACGTAACTGTAACTGTGAGTGGTTATCTCAAGACGTGTCAGCGGATCGGTACGGAAAGTGTCCGCGCCGAGCTGGGTTATCATGATGTCAGGATCATAAGCAGCTATCAGGGGAAAGGCGACCTCATCGAATGCCTTCATGTAAAGAGCGTCATCGGTATGTTCTTTCAGTGGAACGTTAACCGAATACCCCTTTCCCTTTCCGCTACCGGTTTCCCTTTCGGAACCGGTGCCAGGAAAAAAATGCATCCCGCTTTCGTGTATGGAGATGGTCAGAACACGGTCGGTGTCGTAGAAGGCCTCCTGTACGCCGTCTCCATGATGTGCATCCAGGTCCAGGTATACCACGCGTTTTCCTTTCTCAATGAGCCGGTTTATGGCAATGACAGAGTCGTTGAGATAAGAAAATCCGGATGCCCTGCTACGATGGGCATGATGCCACCCGCCCGCAAGGTTGAAGGCAATGTCATACCCTTGATCCGATACCATCCGTGCTGCTTCGAGCGTTCCCCCGGCAGCCAGGCATGCCCAGTCGTAAAATCCCTTGAAAACAGGGTTTTCCATGTCCCCGAGACCATAGCGGAAATCAGCCCTCGGCTGGTCCGAAGCGCTGAATTCCTTGAGTTTGGACAGATACCCGTGGGAATGGAAGGTAAGAATATCTTCATCGGAAGCTGCGGGCGGATTGAAAATCCCGGCCCCTGGCAGCTTGGTCAGCCCGTAACATTCCATCAGTTCATAGGCGAGCCTGAAGCGTTGCACCTTGAAAGGATGCTCCGCACCATAGCTGAATTTATTGAAGTCCGATGAATAGATCAGGGCCGTGCTTTTCAACAATTTGCCTCGCGCTTCGATTGCCGGATTGTTTCGGCCTGAACAAGACCGTTTCAGTATAGAAGCCTGTTAACCTTGTACTACGCCATCAACAGTGCGTCAACTCCATTTTGTCCCGAAAGGAAAACGAGTATTTTTTAGGCAGCGCAGTCGAATAATTATGCAGCCAGCATTACCGGTAGAAACCGTTGAGAATAAAATATCAACAAATTCAAGTAATTGAACGATTGGCAAAAACCTTGCTTAAAGAGCGAGTCCTTTCCCAATGGCGGGCGCAAGGAAAAACACCAATGGAGGTGATTACATGGATGCAGCTTCAATTGCCACTGGTCTCAGGTCCAGCACAGATGTCCTGTTTCTCATGCTGGGTGCGGTAATGGTTTTCGCAATGCATGCAGGCTTTGCTTTCCTCGAAGTCGGAACTGTAAGAAAGAAGAGCCAGGTTAACGCATTCGTCAAGATACTAACCGACTGGTCCGTCTCCACTATCGTCTATTTCATGGTCGGCTTCCCGATAGCTTACGGCATTTCATTTCTCCATCCTGCCGCAGACCTGATGGGTAAAACACAGGGCTACAATCTCGTCCATTACTTCTTTCTTCTCTGTTTTGCCGCCTGCATTCCCGCCATCATATCGGGTGGGATCGCAGAACGTGCAAAGTACTGGCCACAGCTTATCGCGGGCGCGGTTTTTGTCGGGCTTGCCTATCCTCTGTTCGAATCTCTCATATGGGGACAGAACAAATCGCTTTTGCAGGGCCTTTTCAAAAGCCTGGGCGGATTCGAATTCCATGACTATGCTGGTTCCGTCGTAGTCCACTCCATAGGCGGCTGGATCGCCCTGCCCGCAGTCATGATTCTCGGAGCACGTAGGGGGCGTTACAGCCAGGGAAGATCGAACCCCATTCCGATCAGCAACATTCCTTTCCTGGCACTCGGTTCCTGGATCCTCGCAGTCGGCTGGTTCGGCTTCAACGTGATGAGCGCCGGACAGATCCAGGCAATTTCGGGTCTTGTCGCGGTCAACTCGCTTCTGGCGATGGTTGGCGGGGTGCTTTCCGCCCTGGTAATCGGCAGGAACGACCCCGGCTTCATCCATAACGGTGCTCTTGCTGGACTGATCGCTGTCTGCGCCGGCAGCGATCTGATGCATCCGCTTGCAGCGTTTTTTACAGGTGGAATCGCGGCTGCGATCTTTGTCATCGGTTTCAAGATTGAACAGGAAAAACTCCGCATAGACGATGTCCTTGGAGTTTGGCCGCTCCATGGCATTTGCGGTACCTGGGGGGGAATCGCCGCCGGGATATTCGGCTCCAAGGCACTCGGAGGAATTGGCGGCGTATCATTTCTTTCACAATTCCTCGGCAGTATGGCAGCAGTAGCCTTTGCACTGGCCTTCGGTTTTGCTGTCTACACGATCCTTGCCAGAACCGTAGGTATCAGGCTTGACCCGGAAGACGAGTTTGTCGGCCCCGATCTCGCCATACACCATATTGATGCCTACCCTGAAGACCAGGTCAAGTAGCAATCCTTCACACAGTATATCGAGTGGAAAAAGGCCCTTTAACGGGCCTTTTTGTTTTTCCCGCGAGATTGTTTCACTCTACATTGACATTTTAACTGGGCACGGGTTAAATAGTGAACATCAAGAAATTCCGAAAGGTATCAGCATGAAAACAGAACTTGCCGCATTCGAGAAACTTATGGAACTCATGAGACGCCTCCGCGGCCCTGGCGGTTGCCAATGGGATGCGGAGCAGAGTCATGAAAGCCTGAAACGGTATCTTCTGGAAGAAACTTACGAAGTAATTGAAGCTATCGATGCAGGCTCGTCTCACATGTTGAAAGAGGAACTCGGCGACCTGCTCCTCCAGGTTGTGTTCCATTCGACGATAGCTGAAGAAAATGGTGAATTCACCACCGGCCAGGTCCTTGAACTGCTCTGCGATAAGCTGATCCGTCGCCACCCCCATGTCTTCGCAGGGCTGGAAGTTGACGACATCGACGAACTGGTTGCCAACTGGGAACGCATCAAGAAGTCAGAGAAGGGTGATGAAAGACGCTCTGCCCTCTCTGGTGTGCCGTACCATCTCCCTGCCCTTCTCAGAGCGCAGAAGATCACTGAAAAAGCCGCCAGGGTCGGATTTGACTGGGATAATGTGGAGCCGGTTTTCGCAAAGGTACTGGAAGAACTGAAGGAACTGGAGGAAACCCTTTTTTCGGACGATCAGGAAAAAATGGAGGCTGAACTGGGAGATCTGCTGTTTGCCATCGTCAACCTGGGAAGATTCCTGTCGCTCAACCCGGAAGATGCACTGAGAAAGACCATAGCGCGTTTCATGCGGCGGTTCTCCCATGTGGAAGATTCGCTTCATGGCAGGGGGAGAAAACTTCAGGACGCTTCACTCCAGGAAATGGATGAGCTGTGGGAGGAAGCAAAGCTGAAGGAGCGTGAAGCAGGCATGCCCTGATTCCGGATCAGCAGTTGTCCATTCCTTGATCCTGCTTAAGCAACAAGCAAAATCAACTGTATTTCCAACAGCCGGCGCCTTATTCCTTGCCTACTTTTTCCTGAGTTTATTCCGCACAATGTTCATTACAGCGGCAACCTCAGCACACTTCAAAAGCCGGGCCGCAATGACGAAAGCAAGGACACCGATGGCTATGGAACTGCCAAGGACTGCGCTTTTGAGCACCTTTTCCCCGGGCCTGGACCAGTCGATGATCCTCATGCCATAGAAAACCAGCGCAGCCATGGGAAAAGAAGCAAGCAGCACTTTCCCTCCCGAAATGAAAATTGCTCTTCCCCCGAACAGTCCTATCTTCCTGCGCAGGAAAAAAAGAAGAAAAACCATGTTGCAGAAGGCGGACAGTGTGGTCGCAAGCGCCAGTCCCCCGTGAAGTAGGGGTCCCATGAGAACCAGGCTGAAGCCGACGTTGAGCAGAAAAGCGGCAAATGCGGTAATGACAGGGGTCCTTGTGTCCTTCAAGGCATAGAAGGCAGGGACAAGCACCCGTACGATAGCAACGAATGACAATCCGAACGAATAATAGAAAAGTGCCTCAGCTGAATTCACTGCTTTCCCGTAATCGAAAGCCCCGCCCATGAACAAGAGGCTGAAAATCGGGGTAGAACACACGAGGAGCCCCATCATTGCAGGAATCGTGATGAACAGCGTGAGCCGCAAGCCGAATGCCAGTGAATCCTTCAACCCTGGCAGATCTCCTTCAGCGGCCTGTTTGCTCATGGAAGGAAGAACCGCTTGGGCAATGGAAACAGTAAAAATTCCCTGGGGGAATTCAAACAGCCTCTGCGCATAATACAAATAGGAAACACTGCCTTGGGGAAGTAAAGAGGCCAGGATAGCGCTAACCATAATATTTAGATAGTATACACCGACGCCGAATATGGAAGGACCCATGAGAAGCGCCATTCTCCTGACGGCCGGGTGTCCCGGGACAAAACGGAGGCGAAGGGGAAACCCTTTCCGATAAAGAACCGGAATCTGCAGCAGCAGTTGGAGCACCCCTCCCAGGAGCACGCCTACGGCGAGTGCGGTTATGGGCACAGCGAACCACCCGTGCAGCAGGATAGCGCAGAGGATCATGGATAGGTTCAGGAATACGGTGGAAATTGCCGGGGTGAAGAAGTGGCGGACGGTGTTCAGTATCCCCATGCAGAGGGCAACCAGACTGATGAAAAAGATGTAGGGAAACATCAGCCGGTTAAGGAAGATCGTCAATTCCAGCTTGTTTGGTTCGGCCCGAAAACCGGGGAACATCAGGGAAACGATGAATGGCGAGAATATCACGCCAAGGAGGGTAACCACAGACATAACCACAGTGAGGAGGGAAAAACAGATATTGGCCAGATCCCGGGCCTCATCCTCCCCCTTGCGTGAAAGCCATTCGGAAAAGGTCGGGACAAATGCCGAAGTAAGAGCCCCTTCGGCAAAAAACCGCCGCAGCATGTTCGGGATTTGGAAAGCCGCGAAAAATGCATCGGTTGCGTAGCCGGCGCCGAACAGGCGCGACACGACCATGTCGCGGACCATTCCCATGATTCTTGAGAGAATGGTGGCTATGCCCAATACACCCGCAGCCCGTGCAATCTGTTTCTTTTCCGACATCAGCGCCCCTGTTTTCATTTTTCAGGGGTATGTATCACAGCTGAGGCTAAATTGGTATACTTTTCGATAAATTTATCCTAAACAATTTCGTCCAGCAAAGCTTTCAGGTCGCGGACGCAGGCAACCGGCAACCGGCAGGATCCATTGGCGCAAATCCGCGCCTCGGTCCTGCCGGCTCCCTCTTCAGCGGCAAAACGCAGGACCAGCCCTGGTATGAACCGCCTGCGGACTTCACGCAGCATTTCCCCGGTTTCAGGGCAATCGCGTTCTCCGGCAAATGTTACCTCGACCTCAGGGGCATTGAGACAATCCAAAGTAATAAGGTATTGGAGAGCGGCTATAGGGTTCTCGGCAACGCTTCCCATAAACGCCCGCACTATACCCCTCCCCTCCTCAAGCATCGGATCATCATGAAGAATTCTTCCCAGCTTGATAAGGCACAAGCTGGCTATTGCGTTCCCCGATGGCGTGACGCCGTCGTGTCGTGATTTTTTCCTCACCAGGACATCGGTCACATCAGCGGCGGTATCAAAGAAACCATAGTTTTCTTCGTCACGGAAAAGCTTGAGCATCATGACCGCCACACGTTTAGCCTCTTCCAGGTATTCAACCTCGAGAGTCGCTTCATAGAGTTCCAGCAATCCCCAGGTGTAAAAGGCATAATCTTCCAGAAATCCCTGGACGGAAGCGCCTCCCCGGTACCAGCTCCTCAACAGCCTGCCTTCACCGTTCAACATGTTTTGCCTGATAAAACCGGCTGCATCCGCTGCCGCCCGGGCGTATCGCTTTTCGCCGGTGACTGCGTATCCCCTTGCCAGAGTGGCAATCATCAGGCCATTCCATGACGTCAGGACCTTCTCGTCCCTGAAAGGCTTTTTCCTGGCCTCTCTGGCGGAACGCAGCTTGAGCCGCCATTCCTGCAGATTCGAAGCCAGTTCCTGTGGATCCATTTTTTCCCGGGCTGCAAATTCGTCAAGAGTTTGAGTGAGGTGAAGTATGTTGCGCCCTTCGAAATTCCCCCCGTCGGTAATGCCGAACAGCCTGCAGAACAGACCGGCTGATTCGGCGCCAATAACATCGGCCACCTCACCGAATGTCCAGGTATAATATGCGCCTTCAACCCCATTGGTGTCAGCATCCCATGCCGAATAGAACCCTCCATGGGGAGAAATCATCTCGCGCAGCACATAGTCGAACAACTCTCCTGCCATCTTTGAATAGCGAAGATCACCCGTCACCTGGAACGCCTCAAGGCAAGCAAGCGACATCATGGCCTGGTCATACAGCATTTTTTCGAAGTGGGGTACCAGCCACATCTTGTCCACTGAATAACGGTGGAGACCGAACCCTATCTGATCGAAGATACCTCCTCTCCTGATCGAATCTATTGTGTGCTCGACCATCGTGAGGGCGAAGGCATTCCCGGTTTTTTTGAAATACCGGAGCAGAAAAGACAGATAATGTGGCAGGGGGAATTTTGGCGCGCCTCCATACCCACCCCAGGTTGTGTCGAAGCCTCTCTCCAGCAACAGGTAGGCTTGGGTGAAAATTTCCTTATCCTTGAGCAAGCCGGCTGAAGGAACGGCATCTTCATTAAGCTTTTCTATTATTGCTGCGCAATTCTCTTCCAATAGAGAACGGTTATTCCTCCAGTGCTCGTCGACTTTTTCAAGCACCTCAATTATTCCGGGCAAATTCATTTTCGGTGTCTTGGGCAGATAGGTGGCAGCGAAAAAAGGCCGACGGTCGGGAGTCATGAAGATCGTCAGCGGCCAGCCACCTCCACCGGTCATCATCTGCGCAACCGACATGTACTGATCGTCAATATCCGGCCGTTCCTCCCTGTCCACCTTTATTGAGACAAATCTGTCATTGAGTACGGAGGCAACTTCATTATCCGTGAAGGATTCACGCTCCATAACGTGGCACCAGTGACATGTCGCATATCCGATGGAGAGGAAAACCGGTTTATTTTCACGTTTCGCCCTGTCGAATGCCTCTTCACCCCAAGGGTACCAGTCAACCGGATTTGTGGCATGTTGAAGCAGATACGGGCTCCTTGAAAAGATCAAACGATTGAAATCGGGACCGCCGTCAGGCGGAAGGATACTTGTGTCGAATCCCGCGATGTATTCCAACTGCGAATTGACGCGCTCTTCTTCTAATGATTCTGTCATCTGCCTGACCTCCCAAATGCAGCAGCATGTTTCGAAGTGGTTTTTCTGTTCTGCTTCAGTATACCATATTCCACTATTTCATGAAAAAAGCATCCTTCCCTTGACCGCTGGCAGAAAAAATGTTACGGATACAACAAAGGGGCGAAGCCCCTTTGTTTATTAGATAACTGTGCTGCAGGTTGCATCGTTCCTGTTTTTGGTTTTGAAGAAGTTTCCACCCTGACGGCCCTGAATGTCGCGCTTGCATGCATCGCGCATCCGTCACTTATTGAGAAAGAACTGTAATCACATGAAAACAGCGGTTTCACATTCTATTATTCTTATTCTCCTGGCAATTCTGTTCACTGCGATCATAGTTAACGGGCCCCTGTCCGCGGACGATCCTGCCGCTTCATCGGAAGATCAGGCCATGGAAGACCTGAGCAGAGTCGTCTACCCAAGCACGGAAGGAATTCGCTGGAAACCGGTCTTCATACGTCCGCAGGACACTCTAGAAAACCTTTACGGAAAAGACTGGGAGTTGGTTGCCCGCTTCAACCGTATTGACCGGCGTCATGTATATCCCGGCATGACCATAAAATCACCGGAAAACATGGATGATATCCGTGATTATACTCCCATGCCGCACGTTTACGAACCGGCGCGGAACCATGAGAAATATATTCTGGTCAATATGGAGGAACAGTGGCTCGGAGCTTATGAGAACGGAATCCTGAAGTTCTCGGTGCCTGCGGCAACCGGCAGACCCGGCCATGAGACACCTACCGGCCTCTTCAGAATCGACGCTCGGCATAGAAACCACACATCCTCCCTTTACAAGACCGAGGATGATCAGGCGCAGTATCCCATGGACTATGCGCTCCGCTTCCATGTAGATGCCAACGACGTGGCCTACTGGATACATGCCCGTGATCTTCCCGGCCGTCCGGCTTCCCACGGTTGCATCGGCCTGTTCGATGAAGCCATGCAGCAGAGGCTTTTCATGCAGCCCGAAAACCCGGTCCTGATGGACGCCAGGCGGGTTTACGAATGGGCAGCGGGAGAAGAGGATTACGAAGGGCCGGACAGCGGGGACCTTGAACTGCTGGAAGATGGTCCGGTCGTTGAAGTAGTTGGAAGAAATCCGACCTTCCTTCCTTCACCACCGCGAAAGGCAAGTGGCGCCCACCGGTGAACCGGACAGGTTCTTTTTCAGCAAAAAAAGCGCTGGGAATCCATGTCCCGGCGCTTTTCCTTTACCGCACAAATCAATTTTCCATGTCAGACCCTTATCGCCCCTATCAGTTCCTTGACATCCTCGATCCCGTTTTCACGGAGATACTTTTCAATATCCTCCGCGATCCGCTGCGACGCATCGGGGGTCATGAAGTTCGCGGTGCCGACCTGGACCGCAGTTGCTCCCGCCAGCAGGAATTCCAGCGCATCGGTCGCGTTCGTTATGCCGCCGATGCCGATGATGGGAAGCTGAACAGCCCGTGAAACCTGCCAGACCATGCGCAGTGCAACGGGCTTTATGGCAGGCCCTGAAAGTCCCCCGGTACAGTTGGCCAGATAAGGCTTTCGGTTCCTGAGATCTATTGCCATGCCCGTCAAGGTATTGATAAGGGACAAAGCGTCTGCGTCCGCATCGGCACAGGCTGCCGCCATTTCCACTATATCTGTGACATTGGGCGACAGCTTGACTATGACCGGCTTGATGGTAACACTCCGCACCGCCTTGACAACAGAAAATGCCGCCTTTGGGTCTGTGCCGAACACGATGCCGCCATGCTTGACGTTCGGGCAGGAAATATTGACTTCAATCGCCGCCACTTCCGGAATCGCATCCAGTTTTCCGGCAACTTCTTCATATTCCTCTAGCGTATTGCCGAAAAAATTAACGATGACGGGAGTATTCACAGTACGCAGAAACGGGAGCTTTTCGGATATGAAAGCATCTATGCCGACGTTCTGGAGACCGATAGCGTTCAGCATGCCGCCGGGTGTCTCCACTATCCTCGGCATGGGGTTGCCGGCCTTCGGTTTCAGCGACAGCCCCTTTGTCACAATGGCCCCGATTTTTTCAAGGTCCATATACCCGGCGAATTCTTTGCCATAGCCAAAGGTCCCGGAAGCAGTCATCACCGGGTTGCGCATCTGGATGCCCGCAAACTGAACGGACATGTCTGGTTTCTTCTTCAAGTTCTCTCCTTTAAAGCTCCACATCAGGAGTTGTAGCGAAAGTGTCTGATTCGTTAAACTATTGTCACTCCCAGAGCAGTTCCGTCGCTTCGAAGACCGGCCCGTCCTTGCAGACGCAACGATAGTCGGGCGCATTTTCGGAGTGTGATCTGCCCTTGGTCACACACCCAAGGCAGGCGCCGACTCCGCACGCCATGTTGGCCTCGAGAGAGACCTGGCAGCCTATTCCATGCTGTCTGCAAAGATCGGCCACTGCCTTCAGCATCGGCTCCGGCCCGCAGGCGTAAACGGTCCTCGACCCGGAGCCTGCATCAAGCTGCTCGCCGAGGACGCTTGTCACAAGCCCCCTCGTACCGAGAGTGCCATCATCGGTTGCCACGTAAGTGTCGATTCCGAGGCGTTGGAATTCGGTTACACACAGCACGTCTTCCTTCTTTTTCCCGCCAATGAAAACCTTGATCCTCGCCCTTCCGGCGAGATGCCTGGCAAAGAAGTAGAGAGGCGCAAGCCCGAATCCGCCTCCGACGAGGAGTTTTTCTGTTTCAGGGTCCCCTTCGTCGAAACCGTTGCCGAGGGGACCGAGAACGTCCACGTAATCACGGGAGTGGAGCATGGAAAGGATACTCGTGCCTTTCCCGACGATTTTGTAAAGTATCTCCAGGTAGTGCTGACGCGGAGCATCCGGGTACTCAGGCGAAAAAACGCCGACATCGAATATTCCGAAAGGTCGCCTGAGCAGGGGATCTATGCCATCCTGCACCCGGACCATGACGAACTGTCCGGGCCTGGCATCCAGGATCTGCCGTGGAGCAGTGAGCCTGATCAGGCAGTATCCCGGCGAAACTTCATTGTTGGAAACGACCATGGATTTAAAGTGCACGGCTGTCTTCCCCTGGGTTTTCCATGTAACAAGTCATTGTAATTGCGTCCTCTCCGTTTTCATAATATGCCTTGCGCCTTCCTTCCGCGACGAACCCGCATTCGGTGTACAGATGGAGTGCCGCAGTATTGGTAGGTCTGACCTCGAGACAGACGAAAGAGGCCTCCTGCTGCTTGAATGTTTGCAGTGCACGTTCCACGAGCATTCTTCCGATGCCTTTGCAGCGACATGCCGGAGTGACGGCCACATCAAGTATCTGCCCCTCATCGAGAACCTGCATGGGACAGATGAAGCCTGCAATGTATCCCTCGCCGTCTTCAGCAACGAAAGGAAAGGACATTGGCGAGCGAATCTCGTGGAGAAAGTGGTCACGGTTCCAAGGCAAGGGAAAGGAAGCCGCTTCCGTGGCCAGCACCTGGTCCAGGTCAGCCTCGGTCATGGGTCGCAGGATTATCATTTTCATATGCCAAAACGTAAGGTGAAAGCATCATAAGCAAACTGGAGAGCCCTTGTAAACTGTTTTTATCCTGTGCGGTCCTGTAACGATTGACAAGAACGACAAATGGGGCGCAGTGATTGACATCATTTCGTCTAGGAGCTATAAAATCATACATCGGCTTTTATTATACCGCAAATCCGACCTGTTTTCAGCCATGGGAACAGAGATAGCAATTGACTTTATATGTCGTATACATTAAATTAATGCGTTTCTTTTATTTCAGGAGGAGCTTGTGTCAGACAGCGGTAAGGTTACCTACAAGGATGCCGGAGTGGATATCGATTCCGGCAATACATTCGTAAAAATGATAAAACCCCTGGTGAAGTCAACGTACCGGCCTGAGGTCATAGCAGACCTCGGCGGTTTCGGGGGTCTTTTTTCCCTAAACATGACAAAATATCGCCAGCCGGTGCTTGTTTCGGGGACCGACGGCGTCGGAACCAAGCTGAAGCTTGCTTTCATGGCGGACAAACACGATACGGTCGGCATCGACCTGGTTGCCATGTGCGTCAACGACATCATTGTGCAGGGTGCGGAGCCGCTTTTCTTCCTTGATTATCTTGCAACCGGGCGGCTCGAACCGGAAAAGGCCTCGGAGATTGTCAAGGGCATCGCCAATGGCTGCTCCCAGGCCGGTTGCTCGCTGATCGGAGGCGAGACCGCGGAAATGCCCGGTTTCTACTCGGATGGCGAATACGACCTGGCTGGATTCGCGGTGGGTGTCGTGGATCGTGACAACATAATCGATGGTTCTTCAATTACCGTCGGCAACAAGCTTATCGGCATCGCTTCAAGTGGTCTGCACAGCAACGGGTATTCCCTGGCCCGCAAAGTATTCTTCGAAATGATGGGTCTCAAGATCGATGGAGTCCTTCCCGGACTGGGTACCACGCTGGGCGAAGCGCTTCTTGCCCCGACACGCATCTATGTGAAGACCATCCTCAATCTGCTGCGCGACTTCCGCATCAACGGCATCGCCCACATAACCGGCGGCGGCCTGCTGGAAAACGTCCCCAGGATACTGCCTCACGGATGCAGAGCCGTAATCCACAGAAATTCCTGGATGATCCCCCCTCTTTTCCTTGTACTTCAGCAGGGCGGCTCCATCGAAGACATGGAGATGTTCAGGACATTCAACTGCGGCATCGGCATGGTGCTGGCAGTCCCGGAGAACGACGCGGACGAAGTTCTTCTCCGCCTGTCCGGCTTGAACGAGCAAGCCTTCATCATCGGGGAAATCGGCAAATGCGAAGTCGGCGGAGAGTGCGTTGAACTTGTCTGAGCAATCACTCTCCAAAGCAGCCCCCGGCACCGGCAAGCGCTTTCTGAGAGTCGGCGTGCTCGTCTCAGGCAACGGCTCTAATCTTCAATCTATCATAGACCACTGCGAAGCCGGCAGCATACCGGCCGTGGTCGCCTGTGTGATCAGCAACAAGTCCGGAGCATTCGCCCTGGAAAGAGCCAGGAAGCACTCCATTCCCTGCGCCGTGTTAGATCACAAGAACTTTCCCGACCGCGAGTCGTTCGATGCCGCAATGGTACGGATCCTCAGGGAACACAGCGTGGAACTTGTCGCCATGGCAGGCTTCAACCGCATTGTCTCGCAGGTCATGCTCGATGCTTTCCCAATGGCCATCCTTAACATACATCCCGCCCTTCTCCCGGCTTTCCCCGGAAACCACGCCCAACGCCAGGCTGTCGAGCATGGCGTGAAGATTGCCGGATGCACCGTTCACTTCATTGATTCGGGAACGGACAGCGGCCCCATCATTACCCAGGCCGCGGTGCCTGTTCTCTCCAGCGACACCGAAGAGACCCTTTCGCGACGCATTCTCAAAGAGGAGCACAAGATATATCCAGCGGTGATCAGGCTGTACGCGGAGGGGCGGATCAGGGTCGAAGGCCGCCTGGTGCTCATATCCCGGTCTCCGGAGCCTGCCGATCGTTTTCTGGAAAACCCGCCTCTCTGACTTTCCCTGCATTTTTCAACCACCAGTCCTTCCAGTCGAAGCTCTTCAGATCGACAAGCACCGCCAGTGGAATCAGGGTGTCCAGCTCATTCAATTCCTTGCCCATAAGAAAATCGGTAAGCCTGCGGAATATCGACAACTCCTCCTTGAAGCAAGCCCTGAATCCCCAGCGCAGCTCCGGGCGGGAAAGCGGATCTTCGGCAGTGTAGTTCAGCGTACACCATTCGTCGTGCATGATTTCGCCTGATTCATCCACGAGCGGGATGCCGTGAAGGCGGCAGGTCATGGGGCGATAACGGTATACAAGGCAAAGACCGTCATCACCGAGCAGCGGACAAGGAGTCTCGTCATCGTCCGGCATCAGCGCTTCCCAATCTTCTTCCGGACGCACGTTCAACATGTAGGGAGGTTCCAATTCCGGCCAGATCTCCCTCAGACACGCAAGCCTCCCGGCAGCAAAACCCATGGCACGACGGCGCAAACCGGGTTCCAGAAGTTCAACCCCACGCCGCATGTACATGGCGTCAAGCAGCGTGACGTCAAAGAGACCCCGGCAGCATTCGGAACAGCCTCCGGCACAGGCAATGTTCTTCCCGTCTCCGGCAATCGACCGCGCAAACCATTCATCAACGGTTTCCAGCAATTTCCCATAGTCATCAAGAATGGCATCCAAAGGTGTCTTCATAATTGATCCAAACGAAAGGAGGCGGCGATCACCATCGCCGCCTCCGGAATTTCAGCCTCACTACATTTCATCAGGCAAGAATATCCGATTTGGTGAAAATCGACTTCAGCCAGTAGCCGGCCTTCTCGATATTCTCCCTGCCGCCCTCTTCGCGGTCCACCAGCGTGACGACTCCCAGCACGGTCATGCCCTCTTCCTCGGCCCTTTTTATGGCTTTCAGTGACGAGCCTCCGCTGGTGACCACATCTTCCACTATGACTACGCGAGCGCCGGCAAACAGGTTCTTCCTCCCTTCCAGCCAGGCGCCGGTGCCGTGCCCCTTCGGTTCCTTGCGGATGATGAAGGCAGGCATGGGACGTCCCTCGATAAAGCTGGTAAGAGACAGCGCCGTTGCAATAGGGTCTGCGCCAAGCGTAAGTCCGCCCACGCCATCGATATGTTCCACATCCCGGATCGCGGAGAAAAAGAGCCTGCCGGTAAGGTAGGAGCCTTCAGGATGCAGGGTAGTCTGCTTGCCATCGAAATAAAAGTCGCTCTCGACTCCGGAGGAGAGAACCACCTTTCTTTTTTCGTAGGATTTTTCGAGTATAATCTGTTTCAGTCTTTCGCGGTCGGTCATTTCGGTGTTTCACTCCTTGTTGAACAGTCCAAGCTGGGATTCGGGGCTCATGAACGGAAACTTGACCGGATAGCCCCCGGTGAAGCAAGCGGTGCAATAATGGGTATTTTCCGTCCCGACCGCCTTGATCAGGCCCTCTTCGGAAAGGTATCCAAGCGAGTCTGCGGTTATGTAACGGCGTATTTCATCCACGGTATGGGATGATGATATGAGCTCTTTCCGGGTAGGCGTGTCGATGCCGTAGTAACATGGGTAACCGGTGGGCGGCGCGGAGATGAGGGCATGCACTTCCTTGGCCCCGGCACTTCGGATCATCTTTACGATCTTCCTGGAAGTCGTGCCCCTGACGATTGAATCGTCAATGACTATCACCCGCTTGCCCTCGATAATGTCACGCACCGGATTGAGTTTTATCTTCACTCCGAAGTGGCGTATGGACTGCTGGGGTTCGATGAAGGTACGCCCGACATAATGATTGCGCATCAGTCCGAATTCGAACCTGATCCCCGACTCCTGGGCATATCCCAGCGCCGCCGGCACGCCGGAATCCGGAACCGGAATGACGATGTCTGCTTCCAGTCGGTGCTCGCGCGCCAGTTCCCGTCCGAGTTCCTTTCTCACCATGTAGACGTTTTTGCCGAAGATGTATGAATCAGGGCGGGCAAAATAGACGAATTCGAAAATACATGGCGTAGGCTTGACCTTCTTGAACGGAAAATGGGATGTTATGCCGTTTTCGTCAATGATGACCACTTCCCCCGGTTCGATCTCCCTGATGAAGGTGGCCTCGATGAGATCCAGCGCACAGGTTTCGGATGCCACCACGTAGGCGCCCCCTCTTTTGCCCAGGCAGAGCGGCCTGAAACCGTTGGGGTCCCTCACCGCGACCATCTGGGTCTCGTTCATAAAGAGCAGGCAGTAGGCGCCTTCCATCCGGACCAGCGACTCGGTTATGCGGTCAAGGAGAGAGCTGGCCTTCGACATGGCGAGGAGATGAATTATGATCTCCGTATCCATGGTGGTCTGGAAAATGGATCCCCATGCCTCCAGTTCGTCCTTTACCAGCTGCGCATTGACGATATTACCGTTATGTGCCACTGCGATGGACCCGCGCGAGTAATTCACCATGATCGGCTGAACGTTCTTCAGTACCGACGACCCGGTGGTCGAATAGCGGACGTGGCCTATGGCGGACTTGCCCGGCAGGTACTTGAAAACCTCCTGGTTGCCGAAAACATCAGCCACAAGCCCCATGCTCTTGTGTGAATGGAGACCGTTCCCATCCGACGATACGATCCCGCAGCTTTCCTGGCCGCGATGCTGGAGGGCATAGAGCCCGAGATACGTCAGGTTGGCCGCCTCGATATGGTTGAATACTCCGAATATGCCGCACTCTTCTTCTGGTCTTGCAAAGTTCATCAGCGTACCTGTTCTCCATTGCTGTGCCACACGTTGTCTTATCCGTCAGATCAGGCTTTTCTTTACATAATCGACTGCGTTGCGGAAGAGAATGAGCCCGTCCCCCTCTTCCGGCAGATCCTCCCGCGTCCAGCGGGGGTGGTTCGTGCGATGCAGGTATGCCTCTGGATGGGGCATCAACCCCATTAGCCGGCCTGTCTCGTCACAGAGACCCGCAATTGCGTTCATTGAACCATTGGGGTTCAGGGGGAAATCCATTGTGGCGGAAATGAAACCGGGGTCGGAATACTTCAGCACCGCCAGGTTGAGTGCCTCGATCTTCTCCAGAATCCGGGGAGATTCCACGTAAAATTTTCCTTCGCCATGGCGAATGGGGAGATAAATGCCGCCTTCGATGCCCCTGGTAAACACGGATGGCGAGTCGGGGTTGCTCTTGAGATAGACCCAGCGGTCCTGGAAACGGCCGCAGTCATTGAAAGTCAGGCTGGCGACCTGGTCCAGGTAGCGTCCTTCCAGGGCCGGGAGAAGTCCCATCTTCACCATCAGCTGGAAACCGTTGCAGACGCCCAGTATCAGCTTTCCGTCTTCGATGAAACGAAGGAACTGGTCAATGAGATGTCCGTTGGAGCCTTCCACCCGGGCGTACTTCAGCCTGTTTGCCTGGGCTTTTGCGCTTCCCAGGTCGTCACCGTCCAGGAACCCGCCGGTGAGATTCAGGAAATGAAAATCATCGAGACGTACTTCACCGTAGAGAAGCTCCGAGATGTGGGCGATCTTCACTTCGTCGAACCCGGCGAGGCGGCAGGCATGGGCCGCCTCCATCTCGCAATTGGTGCCGTTCCCGGTCAGTACGATTGCTTTTGCCTTGGTCATGTCACAACTCCCTCAAGGGGCTCTGCCACGCCTCTTTGAGGTCGTTGATATCCCCTTTCAATACCACCGATCCCCGCAGACCGGTTATGGTCAGCATCGGGTCATCGGAGACGATGCCGATTCTGGAAAAACAATTTCCGGCCATTGTTTCCTCAAATTTCGCCTGGTTTTCGGGTCTGACCGTGACCAGGTGGCGGGATGCCGATTCGGAAAACAGCAGGACTTCGTCGCGCCTGTCGCATGCCACTCCGGAAAATACTACGCGGCTCAGATCGATGTTCAGGCCTAACCCGCCTGCAAAGGCAGTTTCGGCCAGGGCGACCGCCAGTCCGCCGTCGGAGAGGTCGTGGCAGGATGCTACCAGCCCCTTTCCAACGGCTGCCGAATAGGCGCGATAGCGTTTCAGGGCGCTTACAGGATCCACAATGGGAACCCGGTTGCCGGTGTATCCCTTTGCCGCATAGTATTCCGAGCCGCCCAGTTCGAAAGCGGTCCTGCCCAGCAGGTAGACTATGTCGCCGGGCCGTTTTGCATCCATGGTAACCGCTTTTCTTACGTCATCCATTTTGCCGATCACGGAGAAAAGCACTGTTGGCGGTATGGATATCTTCGTCACACCGTCGAAAAAATCATTCTTCATTGAATCCTTGCCGGAGATGAGAGGTATGCCGAATGCCACGCAATAATCGTAGAGCGCCTTGTTGGCCCGCACCAGCTGAGCCATCTTGTATTCGCCGTCCGGGGTCTTTTCCGACTTGACCGGATCGCACCAGCAGAAGTTGTCAAGTCCTGCCACCAGGTCCAGCGATCCCCCGACGGCCACGTAGTTCCGCAAGCCTTCGTCAATGGCATTGGCCATCATGTGATAGGTGTCTATGTCGCTGTAACGCGGGCATATCCCGTGTGAAACCACCACCCCCTCGAACGAGTCCAGGAGCGGTCGATGGATAGCAGCGTCCGATGGGCCGTCATCAGCAACACCCGTAAAAGGCTTTACAACGCTTCCACCCTGGACTTCATGATCGTATCGCCGCACAACGGACTCTTTCGAACAGATGTTCAACGCTGAGAGCAGACTTTTCAGTTCATTTGTTAAATCGTCACGGTCAACGGGACGCGGCTCGGGATGCCGTTTCACTTCCCAGACACCGCGCATCCGCATGGGCGGCAGACCTTCATGGAGGAACTCGATCGGAAGGTAGGCAACGTTTTTTTGCCCGTAACAGATATGGAAAAATCCGCTGTCAGTGAATTCCCCCAGCACCGTTGCTTCGACACCCATTTTCGCGGCCAGCGCCATGAAATCATCGATTTTCCCCGGCGGAACCGCCAGGCTCATCCGCTCCTGCGCTTCGGAAATGAGGATTTCCCAGGGGTCCAGTCCAGGGTATTTGAGGGGGGCTTTTTCGAGGTCCAGCCTGCATCCGCCGCATTCTTTGGCCATTTCTCCGATTGATGATGAAAGGCCGCCCGCGCCGTTGTCGGTTATGAAGTTGTACAGGCCGAGATCACGCGCTTTCAAGAGGCAGTCGGTCATTCTTTTCTGTGTGATGGGGTCACCGATCTGCACTGCGGATACGGGTGATGACTCGCTGAGCTCTTCGGAAGAAAAAGTTGCGCCGTGGATGCCGTCCTTGCCGATGCGTCCGCCGGTCATGACGATGAGATCGCCGGGATTGATGGATTTCAGATGGGAAGGCTCGCCGTTTATCACGGCAGGCATGAAACCGGCTGTGCCGCAGAACACCAGGGGCTTTCCGGCAAAGCGGTCATCGAAAACCAGTGACCCGTTGACGGTCGGGATGCCGCTCTTGTTGCCGCCATGCTCCACGCCCTCCACGACACCCTCGTAAATACGCCGGGGATGGAGAAGCCTGGGCGGCAGCGGCTTTTCGTAAAAAGGTGAAGCAAAACAGAAGACATCGGTGTTGAAGATGAGCCTGGCGCCCTTTCCTGTGCCGAAGGGGTCGCGGTTCACGCCGACGATTCCGGTAAGAGCCCCTCCGTAAGGGTCGAGGGCACTCGGAGAGTTGTGAGTCTCGACCTTGAAAACCAGAGAATGCTCATCATTGAATTTTATGACGCCGGCATTGTCCTTGAAGACCGAAAGGCAGAAATCCTTCCCGCCCAGATTCTCGCGGACTTTTTTCGTAGCACCCTGAATATATGTCTTGAAAAGTGAGCGTATCTCTTCCCGGTTGCCCTTTTCGTCCAGGTATTCGATGTCCCCGGAGAAAATCTTGTGCTTGCAGTGTTCGGACCAGGTCTGTGCCAGGGCTTCCAGCTCCACATCGGTAGGATTTGCGCTGAGGCCGAACTTTTTTCTCTGCGCTATGTTCTCTTCATTCCTGAAGTACGCCTGGATTATCTTCATCTCTTCGAGAGTCAGAGCCAGCACCCCGTCCCGGCTGATGGCGATGAGTTCATCGTCGGATACGTTCAGGTCGATTTCCCGCACAGTGGCCCGAGTCTCGCCGGTTACTTTGGGAACCTTGAGAAGAGCCGTCTTGCCGGCGGAGAACGAGGAGTAATCCATGATCTGGTAGCGCTGGATCAGCGTGTTGCAGAGAAGGCCGGTGGCTATCTCCTCCACATCCTTTTCACCCAGGCTTCCCTTGAGCAGGTATTGGACCGAGGTATAGACACCCTCCCCTTCCTGTAGGGGCCGGCCGGTTACATGGCCGATTGCCTCCCGGGCGGTGCGGCCGACATTGTCCGTCACGCCGGGGCGAAAGCCCACCTCCACCAGGTAGTCGAAATCATGGGGCGAGTGGCTGTCTACGGCAGCTTCCTGGATAACGCGGTCACAGAGCGGCTCCGTTGCCACAGCCCGCAGTTCTTCGGCGGTGAGTTCCGCATCTATGGTATAGACATCCACTGTGCGTACAGATGTGACCGGTAGATGGAGAAAATGCTCTATCTCCCGGCGGATCCTCTCACCGCGGGCGTCGCGAACCTGATCCTTGAGGCTGACTTCTATTCTGTGGGGCATATTCCTTCCCTTTCCAGCAATATCTTCCTGGTGGGATACGGTATGTCTATACCGTTCCTGGTAAACCTGCCCAATATACCGGCATTGAGACGGTCCGTAACCGGGAAGAGTTTCGTATAATCCGTCACCCAGAAAATCAGTGACATCTGCAGGGCGTTATCTCCGAAAGAAATGAAAAACGATTCCGGCGCCGGTTCGGCCAACACGTCGGGGTCTTCCTGTGCAGCCTCAACCATAACCTTTTTCACCATTGCAAGATCCGAATCATAGCTGACGCCGACGGTTATCCTGCCCTGTGACCTTATGTCCGGAAAAGCCATGTTATGCACCGTGCTGTTGCACAGCTCCGAATTGGGTATGATCAGGAGAGTGTTTTCGGGAGTTCTGATCCTGGTGCTTCTGAGGCCTATATCTACAACATCCCCGGTCTTCCCGCTGGTGAGCTGAATCCGGTCGCCTATTCTGAACGGCCTGTCGATCATCAGGGTGAACCCGGATATCATGTTGGCCAGAGTATCCTTTGCGGCAAGGCCTATGGCGAGGGAGCCGATTCCCAAAGCCGTAAGCAGTGACAGTATATCATACCCGAAATGCTTGAGAGCCACGATCAATCCGGCTCCCGCGAGAAATATCGTCGCCACCTTTCTGGCCAGGGGCATGACGTGCACGCCGACCGCAGTTCCGGTCCTTTCCTCGACCCTTCGCGAATACCAGGAAAGACACTCATCCACGGTACGGTAGGCAATATTGATGAACAACACGACATTGATACAGAAAACAGTACCGGCGACAAACATGTGGAGCCGCTGGGGAAGAGGCAGCGAGCGCACGCCCAGGTAGATCCCGGCAAAAAGCGTCAGAAGCTCCACGGGAGGAGATATCCTGACCAGTATCCGATCGTCCAGGTCAGTGCTGGTCAGGGCGGTTATCCTGGGAATCCAGCGGGTCAGCAGGTAACGAGCAAGAAGAGACAGAACCCAGAAGGCAGCTACAATGAGCAAGGCGAAAATGATGCCCCTCATCCAGGCCACAACCAGGTCGCCATTCAGCCCGATATTGTAGAAATTCAGGATTTTATCCACCGAAGACCCGCGTGAATATGGTATCCACATGCTTGAAATGATATGCAAGATCGAAAGCACCGTCGATTTCTCCCGCTGAAAGGTAGGATGTGACATCGGCGTCCGCTTTCAGCTCTTCGCGGAAGTCCTTTCCCTGTTCCCAGACCTTCATGGCATTCCTCTGCACCAGTTCGTAAGCTCTCTCCCTGGAGGCGCCCTTGCGGGCAAGTTCGAGCAGGACACGCTGTGAGAACACCAGGCCCCGCATCAGGTTGAGGTTCTTCAACATGTTTTCCGGGTAAATCACCAGGTTTTCGATCAGGCCCGTGCAGCGATGGAGCATGAAATCCATGAGGATCGTGGCATCGGGTGCGATAACCCTTTCCACGGATGAGTGGGAAATGTCCCTTTCATGCCATAGAGGTATGTTTTCCAGCGCGGAAACCGCATAGCCCCTGATCAGCCTGGCCAACCCGGATAGGTTCTCGGAGAGAACAGGGTTACGCTTGTGAGGCATGGCTGAGGAACCCTTCTGTCCCTTGCTGAAAAATTCCTCCGCCTCGAGGACTTCCGTGCGCTGCAGATGACGGATCTCGACGGCGAACTTCTCGATTGAAGATGCGATTATGGCCAGAGTGGTAAAGAATTCGGCATGCCGGTCCCTCTGCACGATCTGGGTCGAACATGGGGCGGGCTTGAGCCCGGCACGCTTGCAGACATGCTCCTCGACACGAGGATCGATGTTGGCGAATGTTCCGACCGCCCCGGAAATTTTCCCGTAAGATACTGTTTCCACCGCGGACTCCATGCGACGCAGGTTGCGGCGCATTTCATCGTACCAGAGAGCCATCTTTATACCGAAGGTCACGGGTTCAGCGTGAATGCCGTGGGAGCGCCCGATCATGGCCGTGTTCTTGTGCTCGAAAGCCCTTTTTTTCAGGGCCTCCATGAGCTTCTTCATCCCCTCCAGGATCCTGAGCCCGCTTTCCCTGAGCAGCATTGCCAGGGATGTGTCCAGCACATCGGACGAAGTCATGCCTACGTGCAGAAAACGGGAGTCCTCGCCGATAAAGTCGGCAACGGAGGTCAGAAATGCGATCACGTCATGTTTCACGACTTTTTCGATTTCATCTATCCGTGCGACATCGAAATTCGCGCGTTCGCGGATCCGCTCAACAGCTTCAACAGGTATGGTGCCCATCTGTGCGTGGGCTTCACACGCGTAAAGCTCTATTTCAAGCCATTTGCGGTAGCGGTTCTCCGCGCTCCAGATGGCGGTCATCTCGGGACGGCTGTATCTTTCAATCATATGATAAGGACCTCGTTATGCATGGATTTTACGGTTAATTTGTCAGCTTTCGTATACTTCGCTGACACAATGCTGGGAACCGATCAAGAGCTTCGTCCGGCATTCCGGCTGAGCGGCAAGGGAAGCCGTGAAAACCTCGTGGGCCGCTTCGGGAAGGTTGTTGACCTCCGACAGGTGGGCCAGGAAAAGGACTTCCAGATCCGTGTGTATTATCTCTTCCAGGAGGTCGGCCGACTCCCTGTTGGACAGATGACCGTGGCGCGACCGTATCCGCTGCTTCAGGTACCATGGATAGGGGCCGTTGGCCAGCATCTCCTCATCATGATTCGACTCGAGGACCAGAGCACGGCAGCCCTTGAGCTTGTCCTTGACCAGCCGGGTCGCGATGCCCAGGTCGGTAGCGCTGCCTATCCGCCCTTCCGGGCTTTCTATTACAACTCCTACAGGATCAGTCGTATCATGTGTAATTGGAAAAGGATCGACAAGGAAATCCCTGAATTCGAAGGAACAACCGGATTCAAACTCTATGAGCCGCGTGGCCCGGAAATGCTCGGACGCCTGCCGGCTGGTAGGGTAGCTTATCAGCACCGGAATCCCGTTCTTCCTTGCCAGGGCGCCCGCCCCGCGTATATGATCAGTATGCTCATGGGTGATCAGGATGCCGTTGAGATCCCCGGCCGCGACACCGATGGCAGACAGCCTCGCCGTCAATTCGCGGGCCGAAAGCCCGGCATCGACCAGAAGCCTGGTGTCACCGGCCTCGATAAAGAGGGAGTTACCCTTACTGCCGCTGGCAAGCAGACAGATACGCAAATATCCCTCCTCAACGCGTCGAAAACAAAACAGCCGGAACCCGCTGTCCTTCCGGTTATGAAAAACCGCGGTACTCGGCTGCGCAAGCTGACCAGACCATGAAACCCGATACCTTATCCAAACAATTTTATACAGAAAACCCATTCAATATTCAAGATCAAACTTGAAAAAAAACCTATATAGCATCCATCTGGAAAGTCCAGCTGGATGCATATGCATGAAATCCTGTCTCAACCCCTTCAGAGTCCCTGGCGGAGATGCATGCTATCGCCAGGAAATCCGGCCAGAAAAGGGTTGACGGAAAGCAGCCAGGTTGTATAGTATTTTTTTGTTGTGCTTCTCAGTTGTGTTTCCTCTCATGAAAACCATTAACCAGTACATAAACAAGGAGGCCAACACATGACACGACGGATCGCGATAAACGGGTTTGGCAGGATCGGACGCATGGTCCTGAGAAACGCGGCAAAGGAAAAAGACCTGGAAATCGTCGCCATCAACGATCTGAGCGAACCCAAGATCCTGGCGCATCTTTTCAAGTATGACTCGGTTCACGGCGCCTTTCCCGGGAGGGTGGAAGCCGGTGACGGCATCATTTCCGTAAACGGCAAGCCAATCAAGGTTTTCGCCGTCAAGAATCCGGACGAGCTCCCATGGAAGAGCGAGTCGGTCGACGTGGTGCTCGAGTCTTCCGGCCATTTCACGGCAAGGGAACAGGCTGAGCTTCACCTGAAGGCGGGCGCCGGAAAAGTGATCATCTCGGCCCCGGCAACGGACCCGGACATAACCATTGTGGTCGGTGTCAATGACACCATGTACGACCCGGAAAGACATTTCATCATCTCAAATGCGTCGTGCACGACGAACTGTCTCGCTCCCGTCGCCAAGGTGCTCCACGAGAACTTCGGCATTGAAAAGGGACTGGTCACGACCGTGCATTCATATACCAACGATCAGAGAATTCTCGATCTTCCCCACAAAGACCTTCGCAGAGCCCGGGCAGCCGCCCTTTCCATGATACCCACCGCCACGGGAGCGGCACGGGCCATATCGCTGGTGCTGCCGGAACTCAAGGGCAAGTTGGATGGCATGGCCATACGCGTCCCGACACCCAACGTATCGGTTGTGGACCTGGTTGTGCTGCTGACCCGCAACGCCGATGCCGCCGCCGTAAACAACGCCCTCCGGAAAGCATCGCGCAACACCCTTAAAGGTATCCTCGGCTATACCGACGAACCGCTTGTCTCAATTGATTTCAACGGCAACACGCACTCCTCGATCGTTGACGGATCGAGTACCAAGGTCATCGAAGGAAACTTGCTCAAGGTTATTTCCTGGTATGACAATGAAGCGGGTTTTTCGCGCAGGCTCATAGATCTCATTCGCATTGTCGCCCCACGCTGATCGGTGTCAGGGACCTGAATCAGGTGCGATGTCATTCCCGCTTATATTGATCCTGTATCCGTGAAGACGTCACGGATCCGGGTTGATGATAAAACAATCTTGTTATAGAGTGACCATACTACATTCCTGATTTGTTTTTTTCAGATGGAGACGTCAACAGCAACAATCAAATAATTTCCCAGGGAGAGTTTTCATGACAATTCGGTACATCGATGAAATCAAGGAACTTGCCGGAAAGCGGATTTTTCTTCGGGTGGACTTCAACGTGCCGCTGGACGAGGGAGGCAACATAACCGATGACACTCGCATCAGAGCCGTATTGCCCACTATCAACTACGCGCTGGACTGCAATGCCAAGATCATTATCGCTTCACACTTGGGACGACCCAAAGGTGCAGTGAATCCGAAGTATTCTATGTCTCCCGCAGCCAAAAGGCTCTCCCGCCTGCTCGACAAGGAGGTCAACCTGGCCCCGGACTGCATAGGGGGTGAAGTTGCCGCAATGGTCGCATCGATGAAACCGGGGGACGTGATCATGCTGGAAAACCTGCGCTTTTACCCCGGCGAGGAAAAGAACGACCCGGATTTCGCGCAGGCACTGGCGAATCTCTGCGATATCTACGTTAATGACGCCTTTGCCGTTTCACACAGGGCCCATGCTTCCGTTGAAGCAATCACCCGGTATGTACCGGTCGTATCGGCAGGCTTCCTGATGAAGAACGAGATGACTTTCTTCGATCGCGCAATGCGGAACCCGGTGCATCCCCTTGTCGCCATCCTGGGGGGAGCCAAGGTTTCGGGCAAGATCGAAGTCATTGACAACCTCCTCAACAAGGTGGACAAGATCATCGTGGGCGGAGGCATGGCCTTCACCTTTCTCAAGGCGCTGGGTTACGAAATAGGTAAATCCATAGTGGAGGAATCGCTGCTTGAAACCGCGCTGAATGCATACAACAAGGCACGCGAGAAAGGAATCAAATTCTATCTTCCCGTGGACTGCGTCGTTGCGGACCGCTTCGATCCTTCAGCGGAAATCAAGATAACCCCGATCCAGGAAATCCCCCGGGAATGGATGGCCCTGGATGTCGGACCGGCGACCGTCACGCTGTTCAGCCAGGTCCTGCAGGACGCCAAGACCATTATCTGGAACGGGCCCATGGGCGTCTTCGAGATGGATGCATTCTCCCGCGGCACATTTGCCATGGTCAGCGCCGTCGCCAATTCCTATGCGATGACCATCGTAGGTGGAGGCGACACCGATGTTGCAGTTCACCGTGCGGGCGAATTCGCCAAGATAAGCTATATCTCAACCGGAGGCGGCGCTTTCCTCGAACTCCTGGAAGGCAAGAAGCTCCCCGGGATCAAGGTACTGGAAGAAAACGGAACGCCTTAAATGATATTGCCGATGGAGGGGATTAAGTGAGAATACCTGTAATAGCGGGCAACTGGAAACTGTTCAAAAGAACCGCGGACGCCCTTGATCTGGTCACCGGACTATCTTCAATGGTAAAGGACGTTAATGATGTTCAGATCATTGTTGCTCCGTCCTTCACCGTTCTCCCCGCAGTCCACGGGGCTCTTGCGGGAACGCGTATCTTCATGGCCGGCCAGAACTGCTTCTGGTCCGAGGAAGGCGCTTTCACCGGTGAAGTCTCTCCCGGCATGCTGATCGATTCCGGATGCAGCCATGTCATAATCGGCCACTCTGAACGAAGGCAGTATTTCGGTGAAACGGATGAAACCGTCAACAAGAAGATAAAGGCGGCCCTGAAAGCCGGCCTGGTCCCCATCGTCTGCATCGGGGAAACCCTCCGGGAGCGGGATGCAGAAGAAACGTTCGCCGTTCTTGAACGGCAAATGACATCCGGGTTTGACGGTATTCCCGAAACGGATGCCGAAAGGCTGATCATTGCCTACGAGCCGGTCTGGGCCATCGGTACGGGCAAAACCGCAAGCGATGAACAGGCCCAGGAAGTCCATGCATATGTCCGCGCCCTTTTGGCGCGCATGTATCAGCCAGGGCTTGCCGAAAGGATGCGCATACTCTACGGCGGCAGCGTCAAACCGGATAACATAAAGGGCCTCATGTCCTGCCCGGACATCGACGGCGCACTTGTCGGGGGAGCGAGCCTCAGTGCTGAATCCTTTTCTGCAATAGTGAAGTACGGCAAATAATTTCTTTTCATGCCGTGATATTTCTGCTATGTTTTCCGATCAATACTTTGAAAAGAGGAATCAGATAATATGTATGGTTTTTTGATAGCCGTTCATGTAACGGTCAGCATCGCCCTCATCGTCATCGTTCTTCTCCAGGCAGGCAAAGGTGCGGACCTGGGTGCAACCTTCGGCACCGGCGGCAGCCAATCACTGTTCGGCGCAGGCGGAGGCAGCAGCTTTCTCGGCAAACTGACCGCCTGTGCAGCCGTGATCTTCATGGTGACCTGCCTTTCACTTGCCTATCTGTCAAGCAAACCTGGCAGCACATCAATCATGCCGGCAAAAGCGCCCGTAACAGCGCCGAAACCGGCCGCCCCGCTCCAGGCAAAACCAGCGGCGCCGCCGTCAGCACCCCAACAGGCGCCGAAAAAGTAGCAATCATTTCACTTTTCTGTTGACATGCTCGGGGCAAATTGTTAAATAAGATTTCCGCATTGCCGAAGTGGTGGAATTGGTAGACACGCCATCTTGAGGGGGTGGTGGGCGACAGCCCGTGCGAGTTCGATTCTCGCCTTCGGCACCAACCTAGCGATTTCAAGTAGTTATAAATAATGACCGGAAAGAGCCCGTAATTGTCACAGTTTCGCACTGTGAGGAAAGCGGGTTTTTTCATGCCTATTCACACCACACACATCTTTACTCGCAATGGTCACTTCTATTTCCGTCAGTGAATACCTCTTGATCTCCGAACCCTTTTCAACAACAAGTCAGTCATCACCAAAACGTTGAAGACACATGAGCCTGCAAGCCCTTTTCTTGGATGCTCTCATATCTCAAGGGCTGGAAGGACAGAACGGAGGACAGCGCCGGAGATGAAATGATCCGAGGTTTCGCATTGATTTTCTGAGGGCTTGCTTGTCTTGCCAAAAATCAGTATCATATAAACGGAGCATAAAGAAGTCATTCGTCAGGCGGTTCCTGATGGAACCGGCATTTTCCCCACTCCGGAAGGGGGTGTGAATGAATGGAAGGAAGAAGAAAAAAAATATGCGAGATCCAGAACCCCGATGAACTTAGATCGGAAGTTCTGAAAGATAAGGGTGGCGAATTTTCATGCGTTACATGCTGTGCCGTTTCTCACGATGAAGCGGATCTCTGCAACCCGGCCAAGACCGTGGATGCAAAACTGTTCTGTGATATTGAAGTTTAATTCAATGTGGAATGAATGCATTTTTGGGTTACAGTGAAAGGCCGCCTGACAACGCAAGTCAGGCGGCCTTTTCTTTCGTGTCTGCCCGTTCCTTCCCAAGAATCTTTATTTCCCCTTACATTCAATAATTTCTCCTTCGTTGTCACAAATCCGGAAATATATGTTTTTAAAGTGTTTTTTCAGAAAAGAATTGACATATTTTTTATTTATATTTAAATTGTAACTCCATTATGCTTTCAATGGTGGCTGCCAACGCATAACCAGATACAATCGAGGGGCTCCTTTCAGGATAACTGGATTCCCAGTTGTTTAATATTGCTAAAATCCATTTCTGGAATGCGCCTGTTGCTTTCAAGCATTGACTGCCTTCAAGTGCTTTTCATCATCTTGAAAAGGAGGTGAATCCGGTCGCCAAAGTTGTAATGCAGAACATTCAATTTACATTCTATGATGCACAAAGGAGAAAAATGTGAAAATTCTTACTGTAAAAGTTTTTAGCGTTTTGGCTGTATTCTGTATGTTAGTCTCTCTTGCATCCGTATGCGCGGCTGCTGATTCGAGCCTTCAGCGTTATGGAGTCCGCGTGCGCGGCATTTACGTGATACCTGACGAGAAATTCGACGGCAGGCTTTCAGGTTTGAACCTCTCTCTCGACGAGTATGCTGCTCCCGAACTTGACCTTGAATACTTCTTTACCAAGAATATTTCGACTGAACTTGCGCTTGCTCTGACCAAACACGACATCCATTCGGGCAATACCAACATCGGTTCAACATGGCTGCTTCCTCCTTCACTCCTCGTGAAATATCACCCGATCCCCTGCTGGCAGATCAGCCCCTATATCGGTTTCGGCATTAATGTAGTCATGCCGTTCGATGAGCATTTAGCTGGCCACCCGGAATTCAAGGTTAGCACAAGCATCGGCTATGCGGCACAGGTAGGAGCCGACATCAAGTTGACCAAGCATGTTTATTGGAACGTCGACCTGAAATACTATGACGGCAGCCCGGACATGACACTTGGCGGTCAGAAATACAAACTCCATGTAAATCCCTGGATTGCCGGTACCGGTATCGGCGTAAGGTTCTAGTTCATTAAGATCCAGTTTTATACAGACTCTATACGAAGAAGCCCCCTTGCAACATGGTTCAAGGGGGCTTCTTCGTTTTTGCATCTGGTCAGTCATTTCGCCGTCTTGAGTGTTGTTCCGGGCATGAACGCAGATCAGCAAAACAAGAGTTATCCCCGCGTCTTGGGGGAACACAACTAGATCAACGCCCCCGGCGGGATGGCGTTCGGTTCATCCCTGCGTCTGCGTGGAACACAGTAAGCAGCCGACCCGCGAAGCATAGGTCACAGCAGCATGGGATACCCTAGTACCCGGTTCCAGCATGAGGCACGCCACACCTCCTATCGGGATGTGGGTCCGTACCCCGGTCTTGTCCACAACTACGAAAGCACCGTCTAGGACGTCCAGGTTCCCCTTTTCCAGAAACACGACCGAAATGCGGTCCTTGATGGGGATCGGTTTCAAGGGCGGCAGAATTGGTTCATTCATGTCAACCTCCCAATTCAAAACTCTTTCTTGACGTCCAATTTGGTATGACTTATTATCATACCATCGGAAAGGAGGATCAAAATGGCAAAGGCAAAACTGGCAATCACCCTGGAAAGCAGTTTGCTCACCGAGGTTGATAACCTGGTCAGAAGGCGGTTTTTTCCCAATCGCAGCCGCGTTATCGAGGAAGCAGTAGAGGAGAAACTCGCCCGATTGAGGAAAAACCGGCTTGCACGCGAATGCGCCAAACTTGACCCGGGTTTTGAAAAAGCCCTGGCCGAAGAGGGAATGGAAAAGGAGCTGAGCGAATGGCCCGAATACTGAGAGGGGAAATCCGCTGGGCAGATCTCAACCCCGTTCGCGGCAGCGAACAGGGGGGACTACGTCCCGTCCTGATCCTGAGTCACGATGTCTTCAATGCCCGTTCCGGTACCGTCATTGCCCTGGCCATCACCAGCCAGGAGCAGCGGGCCGGTTTCCCGCTTACGCTGGAGCTTGCGTACCCCTCCCTCCCCAAGAAATCCTGGGTCAAGATAAGCCAGATCCAGACTCTGGCGGTCGAACGTATCGGCAGGAAGATCGCCGAGGCTTCGCCGGAAGAATTGGAACTGGTTGTAGAAGGGCTGAACGAAATCGTGGGTTGATTCCTCCTTTGCGAAAAAGATCGGGATATTCTCTCCTCCCTTTAGGAAAGGGGGGTCGGGGGGGATTTCAAACCCTCTCTTATCCCATCAAGAATGATCTCCACCACTGCATCGATTCCCCGCAGGATCTGATGGTTATTGAACCGCAGCACACGCAGTCCTGAACTTACGAGATACTGGTCCCTCTCCTCGTCTCTCAACACATGTCCCGCTTCATAATGCTGACTTCCATCAGCTTCGGCTACCAAACCGGCAACCGGCGCGAAAAAATCAACGATAAACGGCCCAATGGGTTTCTGGCGATAAAACTGCACTCCAAGCAATTGCTTCCTTCGAAGCCGAGATCACAAAACCTGCTCTGATTCGGTCATGTTTTTACGAAGCCCACGGGCCACATCTCTGAGACAGCCGACATATTCGCGCATGGAAACCTCCGGGATTCTACTCTCCTCTGAAATCCCCCTAAATCCCCCTTTCTTAAAGGGGGACTTTTGATTTTGCCCCTAAATCCCCCTTTCTTAAAGGGGGACTTTTTACGGCGAACAAGTCCTTTCAGCCCCCCCCCTTTAGGAAAGGGGGGCCGGGGGGGATTTCAAGCCCTCAATACTCCTCAGAATAATATTGGTCAATGGTATTGTATTCAGTTAACGCCAGATAGAGGCCAACACCGGAATCCGCTCACAAAGACACTGAGGAAGGCACCCCGCAGACAGCTTTACCCGGTCTAACGACTTCATTGCTGCGATGGTATTGTTGGCGGCTTTTTTTATAACTGCCTGACGGATAAATTTACATTCGATTACGTTGAAATGTCGAAAACCCTTACAGGTTAATGTGATTGAATGCGAACATGACTTTGTAAATATGCGTTTTTAATGATAACGGCATTGTGGCACGGGCATTGCTTGCAAGTAACA
>JAYFNT010000010.1:0-116928 GCA_034933285.1 Geobacteraceae bacterium
ATTCGTGTGCGGCGAAGAGACCGCGCTTCTGAACTCCATCGAGGGACAGCGCGGCATGCCGCGGGTACGTCCTCCGTTTCCGGCGCACAAGGGCCTGTGGCAGAAGCCGACCTGCCTGAACAACGTGGAGACCTTCGCCAATATTCCCTTTATCATCAGAAAGGGCGGAGAATGGTACGCATCCATGGGCACCGAGAAGAGCAAGGGGAGCAAGGTATTCTGCCTCACCGGCAAGATCAACAACACCGGTTTGTGCGAAGTTCCCATGGGGATCACCATGGGCGAGATCCTCAACGACATCGCCGGCGGCATCAAGGAAGGCAAGAAGTTCAAGGCGGTACAGAGCGGCGGGCCATCCGGCGGCTGCCTGCCCACCGAGCAGCTTAACCTGCCCATCGACTACGACTCGCTGATATCCGCGGGCGCCATGATGGGATCGGGCGGTCTGGTGTTCATGGACGAGACCACCTGCATGGTGGACGTAGCCAAGTTCTTCCTCAACTTCACGCAGCTGGAGTCGTGCGGCAAGTGCACCCCGTGCCGCGAGGGAACGAAGCGTCTTCTGGAGACCCTGATCCGCATCACCGAAGGCGCGGGAACGCCGGAAGACATTCCGAAACTGGAGCGCCTGGCCAAGGTGATCAAGAGCTCGGCGCTGTGCGCACTGGGGCAGACCGCGCCGAACCCGGTCATGACCACCCTGCGCTACTTCCGCGACGAGTACGAAGCGCACATCAATGACAAGAAGTGCCCCGCGGGCGTGTGCGCGGCGCTGTTGACCTACGTGATCCTGGCGGACAAGTGCGTGGGCTGCGGGATGTGCCTCAAGGCCTGTCCGGTCGGCGCCATTTCCGGCGAGAAGAAGGCGGTCCACAAGATCGACGCAAGCAAGTGCATCAAGTGCGGCGCCTGCATGCCGACCTGCAAGCTGAACGCGATCGCCAAGGCATAGTAATAACAGTCAATAACCCTTATTAATAAGGAGGAAATACAATTGTCCACTGTCACTCTTACCATTAATGGCCAAGAGGTTACGGTTCCCGCCGGTACAACGGTGCTGGATGCAGCTTTGGGAGCTGGTATCTTCATACCGACATTCTGCCATGACCCCAACTATCCGGGTTACGGCGGATGCCGCATATGTGTTGTTGAAATCAAGGGCGCGCGCAATATGCCGGCATCCTGCGTAACTGCCTGTGCCAACGGCATGGTTGTCGAAACCGAGTCTCCTGCCGTCGTGGAAACCAGGAAGACCATCCTCGAGCTGATGCTGGCCAACCACCCGACCGATTGCCTGACCTGCGAGAAGGGCGGCGATTGCCGTCTGCAGGACTATGCATTCCGTTATGACGTGAAAGGCGCGAGTTTTGGTGGCGCGAAGAAAGACCACCCGCTGGACAAGTCCAATCCGTACATCGACCGGGATATGAACAAATGCATTCTGTGCGGAAGATGCGTCAGGTCCTGTAACGATGTTGAAGAGCGTTCGGTAATCAATTTAGCCTACCGCGGTTTCAATACGAAGGTTGCAACTGCCATGGATTCCGATCTTGCCGAGTCGGCATGCGTTTCCTGTTCGCGCTGCGTTGCAGTGTGCCCGGTCGGCGCTCTTACCTACACTTCACTTGCCGGCAAGGGTCGCGTTTGGGAAGTGCAAAAAGAGCAGGTTACCTGCGGCTGGTGCGAATCGGGCTGCCTGTTCGACCTGGTCAAGAAGGACGGCAAGGTCATCGGCGTAGTCGCCAAGGCATCCGGTGAAGGAAGACCGCTCTGCCTGAAGGGAAGACTGGGCATGGAACTCCGTTATAATGACCAGCCGCTGAAACCCATGCTGAAGAAGGACGACGAGTACGTGGAAGTGTCCTGGGTCGAAGCCCTGGGCCTGGACGATATAATGGAAAAACTGAAATAGTGATTGATAAGGCGGTCATCTGTTTTGACTGATAGGTGACCGCCTTTTGTTAGATTTTATTCAAAATGTCATAAAACACGATTTTGTGCTTCAAATTTTTTCGTCTCTAGAGTAGTATGGCGCAAATTTCTTTTTAGGGGGAGGAGCAATGAGTAACGAGAATTTGATGTCAAAACGGTGGTTGATCGCCATCTCGGGTGTAGTCATTATGACTATACTTGGCACCGTGTATGCCTGGTCGGTGTTCGTCAAGCCGATCACAGAGCTGCCCTACGGGTGGGACAAAGCATCCGTTGCGGTAGTATTCATGATCATCATCGGCATGATCGGCCTGTCCGCTGCATTCGGCGGGATCCTGGTGGACAAGAAGGGACCGAAGTTCGTCTGCACTCTGGGCGTTATCATGTACGGAATCGGCGTCCTTCTGGGCGGCGTAGCCCTTAACGCCGGCAACATCTGGCTGCTCTACATCGGCTACGGCGTGATCGGCGGCGCGGGTAACGGCCTTGCCTATGTAGTGCCCATCGCGACCCTGATCCGTTGGTTCCCTGACAGGCGCGGTCTCATTACCGGCATGTCGGTCATGGGCTTCGGCCTCGGCGCATTCTTCATCGGTAAGATCGTACCGGGTCTGATCAACAACATGGGCGTTGCCAATGCATTCTTTGTTCTCGGTGTCGTCTATCTGATCGTCAACGTACTGGCTGCCATGGTTCTCAGCAATCCTCCCGCAGGTTGGCTGCCTGACGGTTTTACTCCTTCGTCATCGACAGTTTCCGCCGCTGATTCGTTCAGTTGGGCTGAGGCGAAGAAGACTCCCCAGTGGTACATGATCTGGGGCATGCTGTTCCTGAACATCAGCGCCGGCATGGGTCTCCTTTCAAAGCTTTCTCCCATGGCCCAGGATGTAATCAAGGCAGCCCAAGGCATTACCGATGCCAAGCAACTGGCCGTCGCCGGCGGCGCCGTACTTGCTACCGCCTCCATCTTCAACGGCCTCGGCCGCCTGTTCTGGGCCGCTGTTTCCGACAAGATCGGCCGCAAGAATGTCTTCCTGACCATGTTCGCAACCCAGGCGGCACTGTACTTCTACCTGCCGCAGGTTAAAGACCCCATGATGTTCACCGTCATCGCCTGTTACCTGCTTGCCTGTCTCGGCGGTGGCTTCGCGGTTATGCCTGCCTTTGCCGCTGACTCTTTCGGTCCGACCTATATCGGCAAGGTATACGGCTTCGTGCTGACTGCATGGGGCGCAGCCGGTGTGGCCGGCGGTCTTGCGTTCGCCAAGTTCGACAAGCAGCAGGCCCTCTACACGGCAGCCGGTCTCCTGATTACCGGGTTCGTGGTTGCCTTCCTGTTCCAGCGTCCCAAGCACGTGTCCCACTACAAGGCGGCACAGCCGGCTGCTGAATAAGCTGCAGATACGAAAGTTGGATATTATACTGGTTTGAAAACATGGGGCCTCCTAGCGAGGCCCCATGTTTTCATCCACGATTTGAGTTGTCTGCCCACAGCTTTTGTAGAAATCCTGGCCATATCTTGGTAATTCTATGGCAGACGGACTGTTATTCTCTGCACAATTGTCTGTCGAATCACTTCAATGTAACGATCACATGACGGGAGGAATTGGAAATGATAGAAAAAAACGTTCTTGCTGACTTCTGTGGAAAAGTATCGGAACCGGTCATAGATTCCACTACTTATGTTCATCCGCTTGCATCCGTAATCGGTAATGTCATACTTGGCAAAAACATCATGGTTTCACCGACCGCATCCATAAGGGGTGACGAAGGCCAGCCGCTGTTTGTCGGAGATGGCTCAAATGTACAGGACGGCGTGGTCATTCATGGCCTGGAAACGGAAATGAACGGCAGTCCGGTGGAAAAAAACCTGTATGAAGTTGACGGCGCAAAATACGGGGTGTATGTCGGGAAACGCGTCTCCATGGCTCACCAGGTGCAGATTCATGGCCCCGCGGTCGTAATGGACGATACCTTTGTCGGCATGAAGTCCATGGTTTTCAAGGCGCGCGTCGGCAGGAACTGCGTCATCGAACCCGCGTCCCTTGTAATGGGCGTTTCCGTGGCTGACGGGAGGTACGTGCCTGCCGGTTCGGTCATCAAGACCCAGCAGCAGGCTGACGAACTGCCGGTAATCACTGAAGATTATCCCTTCAAAAACATGAACAAGGGCGTCGTGCACGTGAATACCGCTCTTGCCAAAGGCTATCTGGCTGCGGCAAAATAAAGCAAGATCGTAAATTCTCATTTTAATTGGCAACGAGGAGAGAATGAACAAGAGGAAACAGAATTTCTCCTGTGATGCGGGGCAGGTATTGCGGTTTGAGAGAGGAAAGATATTTGCGGTGGACCATGAGGCCATACAGGAGTACTCCCTGACGCTCATGGTGAACGGGCGGGAATTTGCAACCCTGATCAGCTCTCCACATGAACTTGATTTCCTCGTAGCCGGCGTTCTTCGGCTGCAGGGCCTTGTCGCCAATGCAGAAGACTTTCAGATGCTCAGCATCAGCCAGGACCTGGGCATTGCGAATATAACCGTCAAGGGGGATCTGCCGGCGAAGATCAAGCCGGCGCTTTCCTCCGGATGCGGCGCTGATTTGTCCATGAAACTTGCCGAACGGGCGACGAGACGAACTGCGGATCTGCGCGAAGCTGAAAATCATATTTTCCCTGACGATCTCTTTCTTCTCATGGAGCAGATGACCAGGCAGGCAGGAGAATCCCGGAAGACCGGCTTCATCCACTCGGCCGCGGTGGGGGAGGGGAGGCAGCTTATCCTCTACAGCGAGGATATAGGCCGACACAATACCATTGATCGGATTGCCGGAGAGTCGCTCCTCAAGGGCGTCGACCTGAGCGGAAAGGTCCTTCTCGTTTCAGGCAGGGTTTCTTCGGAAACAGTCGCCAAAGCCGCCATGCTGGGCATTTGCCTCATTGTTTCCCGCACTTCGCCAACGGACCGCGCAGTGCGTCTTGCCCATGAAAACGGGATGACGCTCGTGGGATGCCTCGGGGGGGCTGGATTCAATGTCCACACCCATCCCCAAATCTTTGCTCCTTCACCGATTGACCAGTTGACGGAAGGTGTTACGGCGGTAATACTTGCCGGCGGCAACTCAACCCGTATGAAAAACAACAAAGCGTTGCTGCCGTACAGCGGCGAACTCTTCATAGAGCGCATACACCGACAGCTGGCCGAGATTTTTCGTGATGTGATTCTTGTCACCAACACTCCCGAGCTTTACCGCTTTCTGCCCTGCAGGATCGTGCAGGACATCTATCCCGCAAAATGTTCCCTTGCCGGAATTCACGCAGGACTTGCCCACAGCGCCACACCATATATTTTCACGGTTGCCTGTGACATGCCTTATCTGAACCCCGCGCTCATCCGCCTTATCCTGTCCAGAAGACAGGGTTTTGATGTCGTTATTCCGGAAAGCGACGGTGGTTTGGAGCCTCTTCACGCTCTCTATGGCAAAGGGTGTCTGCCGGCGATGGAAATGGCCCTGGCCGAAGGTTGCGGAAGGATCGTCGACTGTTTCGAACCGGAAAAGGTTGTCGTGGTTTCCAGCGATGACGTGGCTAGGCTGGATCCCACATTCCTGTCATTCCGCAACATAAACACTCCTGAGGAATACTTCCGCTTCAGGGAGGAAATGCAGCTTCAAAGTGAAGAAACATGCAGTGACGACTTCTTCCCGCTTGCCGATTCCTCCCGGAAGTAGATCAACAATTAAGGAAGCAGGACTTCTGCATTGGAGGTGGCACTTGTTCAAACCGGCCAGAATTCTCGTGCCGACGGACATGTCGGATGATTCGGACGTAGCTATCCGCCGGGCGTTTGATATTGCCAAGACTTATGATTCGGAGGCCTTTGTCCTGCATGTCATCACGGATCCGGTCAAGCAGTGTGTCGCAGATTACTGCCTGAGCGATGAAATTGCCGCAGAAATCCACTCCCGCATGCTGGAAACCGCGCGCAGCCAGGTGTGGGGGCAGCTGGCCAAATTCGCCAGCATGGGGGTATCTCCGGTAAATGTCGATCTCCGGATCGGGGTTCCACACGACGAAATTCTGAAAGATGCCGAGGAAAGGGATGCGGACCTGATCGTCATCGCCACGTTCGGTAAAACCGGGCTTGGAAAGAATTTCATGGGCAGCGTCGCCCGCCATGTTCTTTCCGGGGCGAAATGCTCGGTTCTTCTGGTCAAGTAGTGTTCAAGAGGGGGAACGGCTCTCTCATCGGCTTCCTAGAGGATCTGGCCGCAGGGCACCTCGCTCCTTCAACAACAAGGATTGTCTTTGCGGTTTCTTCTCCCACGAGATTTTCGACCTGACTTACCGTGCGCCTTCTATTAACTGTTTCGTAGATCATCGGCCAATTTCACAGCGAGACAGTAATTAACTGTGCATTGCGTAACGTGTTCGTGAACCACATGGAGCACGAAGACTTCCGAGCCGAGTTGCTTCGCGATATCGAATCCCTGGCAAATGGCCTTGTCAGCGTGATTAGACATGTCTGTGGGAATGAGAATTCTTGTTGGTTTGAACATTGTGCTTTCTCCCGTTCGCCCGAAGTGGTGATGAGTCGCACAAAGTTTTCAGGGGCTCGACCGTCAATCTTTCGATCAAAGCATTATCCCGTATAGTTTCTCTGTAAATAATTTGGACACAAATTATTAAATGTCAATTGCTCTTGGTGTTTTGCGATAGGGCAGGTATGGAAACCTAAGCTATTTTGATCGGTCCCGTTGCTTGTTTACCCCGACGAGGCGGGCAAGTATCAATGCCAACGGAAAGGCAGCAATGCTCAGCATTGCGCCCATCTTGGCGGCTCCCTGGATTATAAGGTCGGTGAATGCCTCACCTGCAACGAAGAGGGAAACGGTGAAGCCGATGCCGGCGATCAGCCCCGCCACGAGCAGATCCCGGTTTTCCATGCCGGTTGGCAGAGGAAATCCGAGCTGTTTTCCCAGATAGCCAAATAGAAAAATCCCGAACGTTTTGCCGATTATGAGGGATGTCAGGACAAGCCAGGTGCCGGTACCGATTGCTGAAAAAACCACACCTGCGTTGGCCAGTCCGAACAGGAACAATCCGAAATCCACGATGATTTTCCACTCGTGCTCGAAACGCGCCAGTGTTGAGTGGTCCCGGCTGTCAGCCTCGAACATGTGTCGGGTTTCTTTCCAGGGATGGGGCAGTAAAGGGACTATGAATACAAGTGCCAAAGCAGGATGGAGATGTGACAGGTGTAGCCCGAACCAACTGGCCGAACCACCCAGTGCTAAGTATGGCCAGTAGCTCCTGACCTTCATTTTTCGCAGTATAAAGGCTGAAAGCGTTCCCAGTACGGTCAATAACAGCCAGTGCGGCGCTACGGGAATAGACGGGTCGGGGTAGAAGATCGCGATGATGGCAAGACCAATGGCGTCGTCAGCTATTGCCAGCAGAAGAAGGTAGGCAATCACCGGGTGATTGTTGCCGAACACCAGTCGTGCAGCGAGCCATGCGAGGGCGATATCGGTGGCTGTTGGGATACCCCAGCCCCTATTCAGTTCCGCAGCGCAGAACAGGTAATTCACGAGGAAATAGACTCCTATGGGGCCCAGTACTCCGCCGAGGGTTGCGAGAAGAGGGTTCACCGCTTTCTTCAGCGGGCTGAGGTCTCCGCCGGGAAGGCAGCTCTGGGTTATTTCCACCGCTGCGATACCGAAGAAGAAGACCATGAACAGTTCGTTGGCGATGAAGTGAAAGCTGAACGGACCGAAAAAGTGGTCATGATCGAAATGGGCGTAACCGGCTGGATCAACATTTGCCCAGATGACAGCAGTCACAGTACCGAGGATGAGCGGTATTGAGAACTCCCGCAGGAGATTGATTTTTTGTTTCACTCATTTCCCTCCAGAAATACTGTTACTATTCAATATTCATCCCTTGTCATATTCATCTCGCCATCACCAAGATGGTTCATTCCGCCGAGGAGCGTTCGAGAATCCGGCCCCTCCTGCGCATGGTGGCAGCATCCAGCAGCATACGTCCCGCCCAGCGGTACACGTTGAATTCGCTGATCAGGCCCCGCATGACCCGCATCCTGTCGCGCTGCTCCGTCGTTGGCATGGTAAGCGCCACCTGGAGCGCTGCTGCGCACTGGTCGATGTCGTAAGGGTTCACGATCAATGCCTCTGGCAGTTCCCGGGATGCGCCGGTGAACTGGCTCAGGATCAGCACGCCTCGTCCGTCATCCCGAGCAGCCAGGAATTCCTTTGCCACCAGGTTCATGCCGTCATGGAGGCTGCTCACGATGCAGAGATCCACTCCCCGGTAGTATTCGTAGACTGCCTCATGCTCATGGTGCTCGATTTTGAGAATGATCGGCAGGTAGCCCTCATTGCCGAAACGTTCATTTATTCTGGCAGCCGCATCCCTTACCTGGACCTGGAATTCCTGGTACTGCCCGATGCTGGAACGGCTCGGCGCCGCTATCTGGATGAATGAAAACCGGCCTCTCCATTCGGGTTGGAGTTCAAGCAGGCGTTCCACCGCCATAAAGCGCTCCAGTATTCCCTTTGTGTAGTCGAGCCTGTCAACGCCGAAACCCAGGACATGGTCCGGCGGAAGACCGAGGCGCTCGCGGACATCGGCGCGACAGATCTCCACCGGCTTGGCGGTTAATTCGGCTGCAGGAGGCCAGTCAATGGATATGGGGTAGCGATGCACAGCAGTCTGGAGCCCACCGTAGGATATGGTAAAGGTCTCTCGGTCGACCCGCGCTTCCAGCAGGCGGTCGACGGTATCAAAGAAATTGTTGCAGTGAAACTGGGTATGAAACCCGAGGATGCTGCTGCCCAGCATCCCATCAAGCAATTGTGCGCGCCAAGGGCAGATGGCGAAAGACTCGGGATTCGGCCAGGGTATGTGCCAAAAGGTTATGATGGTGGCGTTGGGAAGCCTGTTGCGTATCATACGCGGCAGGAGCGCCAAGTGATAGTCCTGCACCAGTACGATGGGGCTGTCGGTGCCCGATTCGTCAACCACTGCCTCGGCGAACTTCCGGTTTACCGCCTCGTACCGTTCCCAATCGGTGGCGCGGAAGATAGGACGCACGTGGGCGATGTGGCAGAGCGGCCACAAACCTTCATTGGCGAACCCGTAGTAGTAGCCCTGCTCTTCTTCAGCGCTCAACCAGAGGCGCCGGATCCGGTAGGAAGGATGATCGGGGGGGACCATGACATGATCGTTGCAATCGACTGTTTCTCGATCGGCCGAGCCGGCACCGTGCGCGATCCAGGTGCCTGAACAGGCGCGCATGATCGGCTCCAGAGCGGTTACCAGGCCGCTTGCAGGCCGCTGCACCTCGATCCGATCGTCATGCTTCACATGGATATACGGCTCCCGGTTCGAAACAACGAGAATTTCCTCGCCGCGCAGTTCCGCCTTGAGGATGGAGCGCAGAGTTTCGGGGTTCCAGGTGACCTGGCTTTCGTCCCGCGGCCGGAATTCAGCCTCAAGGTCACGGATGAGCATGCGGAGGTCTCGCGCTATGGGTTGCAGCTCAGGCGTCGGCACAGGCTGTTTCCCACCAGGCCGTTTGATGAGCGCCCCCCGCAGCAGTTCCCGCGTTCCCTCGACCCACCCCCGTCTGCTCAAGTGCGCGATCACCACGGTGATCAGCGAAACGATGCCACTGAGGGCCACGAAGAAGTAGAACACGAACTTGCGGGTCTCGGCGCTCCTGCGCTTGATGAAGCTCATGTCATGCACGAACACCAGCCTGCCGACCTGCCGACCCTCCGATTCGATTGGCTCGACCGAAACGTGCAGCATTCCCCGGGCGCTTGGCAGCATCCGTGCCGGCATGCTCTCTACCACCGCGATGACGTCACACTTGAGTTCTTGTGGAAAGCTCTTCGTTGCGATGAGTTCGCCGTTGCCAGCGTTGCAAAAACCGATGGCGAACAGGCGCTCATCTTGGGTAATCCTTTTGAAATAACTGACTATCTTGGCGTTTGAGCCGCTGCCGAGCCGCTCCAGCAGCGGTTCCCGGATCGAGTTGGCAATCAGGGCCGACCGCATGTCCAGGTCGCGGATGAACCAGCGTTCGATCAGTTTGTCGACCAGCGGCACCACCGTGTAGGCGATGATGACCAGCACGGCCACCAGGGGGAGTATGAAACGGAGAGATAGTCGCATGGTGAATTACTCCTGAAGTTTTGCCTGCATTCTAAACATAGATCCGCGGCTCCCGGGAGCCCGACAGGAGCTTATGGAAAAGGATGAGATAGTCCCGCAGGTGGCGGGTCAAAAGGAAGTTTTCCCGGACGAACTCCCGGGCTTTTTCACCCATAACCTTCATTTTTTCCCGGTGATGGAGAAGGAAACGAATACGGTGGGCCGCACCTTCGGGGGTGTTGACCAGGAAGCCGGTGTGGTAGTCGACGACCTGTTTGCGGATTCCCCCCGTATCTCCGCCGATGACCGGTTTTCCTTTCCACAGTCCCTCGGTGACCGTCAGACCGAACCCTTCGCGAAGCGATTTCTGTATTATGACATCAGCTACCCTCTGGAGCGCGTTCACGGTGCGGTGGGCATCAGGCGGCAACAGCAGGACGTGGATATCCTGATCACCCTTGGCCGATTCCATGACTTCTTCAAGGACTTCCGCTCCTTCCGGGTCATCGGTGGCCCCGCCGCCCGCCAACACCAGTTGCACCGGCTGGACTTTTTTCACCAGCCTGTAGGCATCGATTACGCCGAGAGGGTCCTTGAACCGGTCAAAACGCGAAATCTGCACCAGGAGCGGCCGTGAGGGATCGAGGCCGAACTGGGCACGAACCGCCTCCAGTTCATTGGGAAGAAGATCGCAGTTTTTTTCGCTCAGGGGGTCGATGCTCGGCGCGACCAGGTACTGGGGATGGGGGAGGGGCAGTGCAAACTGGGGCATGGAAAAGATGCTGGCGTCATAGCCCTTGACTATGGTACGCAGTGTTTTCCAAACCGGAAGATAGGGATGGCTGATGTCGATGTGCGCCCGCCAGACCCATTTTCCCTTGCGTCCTTCACAGAGGTTCAGCAGCGGGGCAGGCTGCGGGTCATGGATTACCACGATTTCCGCGTCTTCCAGTGATGAACGAAGTGTTTCGGCATTCGTTTCATTGGTTCCATGATAGGTTTCCCATCCCTTCTGGGTGATGCTGGTCGGAAAACCCTGCAACCCGTTATGGATCGATTTCGTGACCGAATAGAAATCGCCCGCTCCGCGGATCACCTCCCAGCTTGCGTCAATGCCGAGATCACGCATCAGGGGAACCATCCAGGAAAGGATCTCGGCTACGCCGCCCCCCTCACGCGTGGAATTCACGTGAACGACCCTGCTGCCGCTCAGTTTCTTGCCCAGCATCCGAAGCTGCCTGATGGCGGAACAACCGGCGCAGGCTTCATACATCAGCAGTGACTTTTCCATTTTCATCTCCCCCTCTCTTCAGAGGTTTGAGGCCGACAGCCTTTCGCAAATCTCGTTTCTCATTTCCGAAAGCGTAAGGAAAGCTTGATCGATAGATAGCAGCGTATCCCGTAAATCCGCAGTTTCATCACCGAACTGCATGAGCCAGGCGGAAAAATCGTCCATGTCAAGGGGCTCTCTCCGATGTGCTTCGATGAAATGGAAAAAAATGCTTCCGGTACTCATCCTCGCCACAGCCGGCGCCAGTTCTGAAGGTGAGCATATGCGGTCGCCGGTATCGAAAACCACGGTGTCTGCTTCAAAAAAGTAAAATTCCGATCCCCTGGAAACGGTAGGGGTGATGGAAAGGACATTGAGGCGCTCGTCGATTATGTCGAGCATGACCCCGCGCAGTTCCTCCATTGAGGAAAAGGAAAAGGGATCAATTATGCCGAATCGCTCAGCGAGGACCGGGTCTGCCAGGTGCAACTTGGCCCATACGGCGAAGTCATTGTGGTAATCGGGGTAATCGAAGGAAGGGCGAAGCAGGGTTTCATGGAAGTGGTGATAGAGCACATTCTCGTTGCATACCGCCACTCGTTCCCGCAATTCACGCAGGCTTGCCGCTTCCGGGAGGCCGCTCATCCTGGTCAGCAAGACACAGTCCATAACGACAAATGGGTTCATGGTATCGCCTCCTTTACATTACCGAGTTCGGTGACAGTTGCCAGGTTAGCGAGGCGTGAGACTTCCTCCGCAAGTTCACGCGGATCTGCCACGAGCGATGATGCTGGGATCAGCTTACGCTCGCCAACGGTGATCGCCGCGCCGCCCAGTCGAGTGACGAGACGCATTGCAATGGCATCGTTTTCATCGTCACCGGCATAAAAGAGCGTGCCGGGACGGGGAACAAACTTCATGAACCTGCAGAGAGTGCGCACCCCGTAAGCCTTGCTGATGCGCGGTACGAACTGGACTTCATGCACCTCCGGCCCACGGAAAATACGCACCCTGCACCCTGTCTGCCAGCTTTCCAGCCTGTTAAGCAGTTCCCGGCGTGACGCGTCCGGTGCATGCCTCGTGTGCAGTGCGATCGACCATTTCTTGTCTTCCACCTGGATTCCCGGCAGGTCCGCCAAGGCCTGGATTTCGGGGACCAGTCTCAGGCGGATCGCTTTCAGCCTTTGGGCAGGCCTTCCGGACAGGATCATCCGGTGACCGCCCGGCACCATCCATTCCGTGCCGCTTGTGCCGCCCAGGAACAGCCCGCGCACTGGCATCCTCCCGGCAAGATCGTCTAGCTTCCTGCTTGAAAGAACCGCAACGTGCTGAAGCGGCACTCGCACCAGATATTCGAGCATTTTCCGGCAGTCGGGATGCAGTTCCGCCCTGTCGCGGTCCCGGACGATCGGAGACAGCGTCCCGTCGAAATCGAAAAACCAGATTCTTTCCCTGTTTATGGTCTTCATGATCTCATTCCATACTGACTTTCAGTGCTTTGTTTGTTTCTTTGGCTTTCCTTCCCCGCCGTGTTCCAGGTTGATTCACTTCCGGTGAAAGGAACAACTGCGGGGGGATTTCCTGCGCGCCGAGGATTTGGACCATCTGCGCCAGACCGCTGTCGAGCGTCCTCAGTTTTCGCAATGTCAGCTTTTCAAGCCCGGACACGAGAAGCCCCTGTGCCACTTCCGGCGCCTTTTCCACCACATTCTTCCCGGCGTCGGTGAGCACCACCTCGACACTTCGGCGGTCCTTCTGGGATCGAACCCGTGCGATCAGGCCCTTTTTCTCAAGTCGATCGAGAATCCCCACCGTGGTGGCAGGATGCAGATACATTCGTGCAGCGAGGTCCGACACCCGAATGGGGGCCGAATCAGCGATAACCTTGATTGCCCAGAGCTGGGGTCCCGTCAGACCGGTTTCCCGTTCGGCCTTCTTCGAATGGCCATGCACTACCTGGAATACACGGCGGAGATTGTCTACAATTGACGAAATCATGCATGGCTTATCTTCCATGGACGCACCTCAAAAAATAGTTGCTTTTCGTGAACGAATGCATGTAAGGTAGTTTACAGGTAATTTGTGTAGAAATCAATTAATAGTGAAATTAATGCGTATAATCAGATATATATGCATGGAATTGCCTGCATTGTGTGCCAATTTCTTTCTGTTTCCCCCGGGCGGCCGCGATAATTGATCGTACTTGTTGCGGCGCCTGTTTCTCATGGTTATGGGTGGAATCTCGTTTCCACCCTGCTTTTTTTGCCATATGCCCATCCGTTTGACATGCAAAAAAAATGAAAGGACTGCTGTCTTGTGAAAAGGATACAACGAATATTTATTTTGTGCGGTGTTGTGTTGACGGCGTCTCTGCCGGTATTTGCCGTGCCGGCGCCGGCCACCGATCTGCCGCAAGCAGGAGAGCCCAAGCACCGAGATCGTAAGGACGTAGCGGATCATTACTTCCGCGGGGTGACGTTCGAAAGCAGCGGACGCCTTGATGATGCGGTGCGTGAATATCGCAGGGTGCTCCAGGCGTCCCCCGCCAACGGTGACGCCCGCCGCAGGCTTGCCGAAATCCACGTACTGCGGGGGGAGCGGACCCTGGCAATCGAACAGTTCAAGGAGCTGGCACGCTACCAGCCGCGCAATCCGGTGATCCACTTCCGCCTGGCACAGCTCTACGAAGCGAGCGGCAACCAGCGCAAGGCCTCGGCAGAATACCGTGAAGTGACCAGGATCTCCCCAAAATCCATTCCCGCAAGTCGCAAACTTGCCCGTCTTTATGAAAAGAGGAAGATGAACGACGAGGCTGCAGCCGTATACCGCAAAATCCTCGAACTTGACTACGACAATGTATCAGCTCGAAATTCCCTGATAGCTCTCTATCTGCGAGAAAAGAAGTACGATGAACTCACGGAGTTTCTCAAGGAGAGAACCGAACGCAGCCCCGATGATGCAACCGGACACTACAAACTGGGAGTGGTATACGAATTCAGGGAGAATTACGACAAAGCAGTTGCAGAGTACGGTAAAGCCGTCGAACTGGAGGCCGGCAACGGCAAGTTCGTGAATGCTCTGGCGCGCGTCTACCAAAAAACGGGCCGGGCGGATGAGGCAAAGAAATTGCTGGAAGTTGCCGCCAAAGAAAACCCCGGCATGAAAGGGTTGGCCCTTCCCATGAAGAGCATGCAAGAGGAATTCAAGTCGCACCACACGGACAGGAAGAAAAAATATTCAAAAAAGCACAAAAAGATTAAGAGCATGAAGGGAACCAAGAAAAAGCACCGCCGTCGCTGACAAACCGTGATGCTGATCCCGCCGTCAAGTTATGCCGGGTGCAAAAACCGGATTTCCTGTAAAGCCTGTGAAAAATGGGAATGGTCAATCGTTTGTGCTGACCATGAGCCTTGGGCTCTTACCCGAAAGAGATCAGCCTGTTCGTTAGCCGGCTGCTGAGCAATAATCTCTTGTTGTCGATCTTGAATATGCTATTATATGAATATGTGGAACAAAGGATATCGGCAGGTGCGTCAGTTGGCAAATATCGGGGGAGCAACGAGGAAACATTCAGAGCAAATTGAGAGAATGGCTTGCCGGCTCACGAATTTGGTTCATGCGAACCAAAAAAGGTGGACACGCAGAAAGGAGATAGAAAATGAGAAAAATAGCGATTTACTCAGCTATGACAATAGCATTGCTGTTGCCAGTTATGCCAAATTTCAGTTATGCCCAGCAGGGGGGTCCCTCCGGCCAAGGCGACTGGCATGGCGGTATGATGGGCGGTGGTATGATGTATGGCAGAGCAACCGGCCCGGGTGGGTGGTATTGCCCGTGGATGGGCGGATACGGCGGCTATGGCCACATGCGCGGCGGATCGGCCTATTACAACCGGGGAGGAAAGCCGTTAACCGAGACCCAGGCCCAGCAGTTGGTGACGGAGTACTACATCCAGGACAATCCCAATCTCAAGCTAGGGAAGATTGTGGACAAGCATGACTCCTACGAGGCCACAATAGTAACCAAGAAGGAGGGTGCGTTGGTCGAACGGATTCAGGTGGACAAGAAGACAGGTTGGTTCCGCAATGTTGAGTAATGTGTGAATTGTACTGAAGACAATGTTCATATAGAAAAAAGGCCCTGTCGCTGAGACAGGGCCTTTTTCTACCTTAGTTCACGCTTGGGCCGAGAATGGCATCTGAAGAAAACAGACGCAAGACAGCCTTCCAAAGAGCTGGAGAGTCGCAATTTTATGCGAAATGGCCAAGTTTTCCATTCCATGGAATAACCGCTGCGTTGTTTGACGGTCTGTAACAACATGGTATAGTACATTCAAAATGCTTTACTTGGTTGTAATTACACGTATATGGGGCGCTTCTGCTAAAAAGGATGTTTCATGGTGAAAGTGTTTTGGGAATTCTTCGCCAAGCGCATCAGAAGAACCCGCACAGTTGCGATCGAACAGGTCAATCACGAAGCGGTCATCAACGGTGTTTTCCAGGAAGTGGAGATCACCTCGGGGTATTTCTTCGTATTGAGCCTTGCCAACCTGATCGCGCTGACGGGGCTGATTGTCAACAGCGCACCGGTAATCATCGGCGCAATGCTGATCTCGCCTCTCATGGGGCCGATCCTCAGCACGGGCTTTGCCTTTGTGACAGGAAACAGGATCATCTGGCGAAAAGCGCTCGGCAAAATTTCTCTCAGCGTCGTCCTGACGCTGATCGTCGCGGCGGCGGCGTCATACCTTTCCCCTCTCCAGGAAATAACGACAGAAATTGCTGCCCGGACAAGGCCCAACCTCTATGACCTGCTGATTGCCATTTTCGCTGGCCTGGCGGGCGCCATTGCCATCTGCACGAAAAAAAACTTCATAACCATAGTTCCCGGAGTGGCCATCGCAACCGCGGTCATCCCTCCTCTCAGCGTTGCCGGCTTCGGTATCGGGACCGGAAGTTTCAGCATCCTGGTGGGAGGGTTCTTCCTGTTTTTCACCAACTTCGTGGCGATAATCATTTCCACCTGCGCCGTACTCTTTTTTTTCGGGTTCACGCCATATTCGGATTCCGGTCTCGAAAAAGCTGCTTTGAAAAAACGCATGGTGTTCCTCGTTTCAGTCCTGTTTGTCATCTGCATTCCGCTGATCTATACCCTTCAACAGTCCATAACGAAACTGGGGCTCAAGAAGAAGATTTCTACTACGCTGAAAAGCCAACTCGACCGGCCCGATGTTTCTCGCCTTTCCACCTTCACCTACCAGGAGAAATCCGACAAGAGTATCGAGATCAGCGCCGTCATCAATACGACCAGATACCTGTCGGAGAAAGAGATTTCGTCTGCCGAAAAGATCGTGGAGGGAACCCTCGGGCGGCGGATAGAATTTCACCTGGAACAGATCAGGGTCCAACCCGGCGGGCTCAAGGAGGAACCTGCCATCAAGTCTGCGGTCATTCCCCTGCCGGCAGTGAAGAAGCGTCTGCCGGAGGAAAAGGTGACGGATGCCCGGAAGGACCTCCAGCAGGTGTTTACTGGTGTCATGGAAAAGATCGACACGTACATTTCACCCTCGATGGTCAATAGCTTTACCGTCGGCATTCCAAATCAAGGCTTGTCCGTCAATCTTGCTCTCGTCGTTCAGAGAGATTACCCTCTGACCGATGACGAACTGCGGCTTTTGGAGAGAGTCGCTTCCGGAGAAGCTGGAGTTCCCGTGCGCCTGGAGGTTAAGATGGTTCCTTTTATCCCTCCGCTGGTCTTTCCCAATGGGAGCGTGGAGGTTTCGGATGAGATGAAGCGGTCACTCCTGGCTGCCAGGCAGGTGTTCGAAAGAGACCAGGATATGTCCGTACTGGTGGAATCCCGTGTCGAACGCCCGTCCAGACTGCGGAAAAACCGACTCTACGCCACGGACAGGGCCGTTGCCGTGGCGCTTTACCTCAAGGACAATTGCGGGGTGGCCCCGGAAAAGATACGGACACGGACTTCTCCGTCGGCGAAAGACGGCAGGCCGACGGTCATCGTCAGCATCCTTCCTGCGAGAAACATCGGGCATTGACATGAATGCCCTTTGAATGTCCGGTTACGGCGGGAACTGCTCCACTGTTTTGCTGATGAAATCCGCCAGCCATGGCTTTTATGGCCCGCTAGTTGTTTTCACTCCAACCATCATATAGCCCATGTGACTAGAGTACCGAAAATCCGGATTTATGCTCGGAATGAATTCTTGATAAGGATAAAAAGGTAGATAAGCTTTATAGATATATCCCGAGCCCGGCGAGACCCGTAGATTTGCATGGGCACGGGACCGGTGACAATCACCTTGCGCGTCTATCATCTCCTCGCTTTCTGCGAAGCGCGGCACAGGAGGTTTCCTGATCGGATCTGGGGACCCTTCCATCGCCATGCCCGTAAGAGCATTCGAATAAAGAGAAGGGAGGTATCAACATGTGGGGAAACGGCATGATGTACGGTTACCAGGGTGGTATGGGGTGGATGGTGCTCGGACTCGTTTTCTGGGTTGCAGTCATTGCGGGCATTGTCTTGCTGGTGCTCTGGATTGTCGGAAAGAGTGGGAAGGGAAAGGGGGAACAAGCCGAGGACACGGCACTTGGAATATTGAACAAAAGGTATGCCAGGGGGGAGATAACAAAGGAACAGTATGAAGAAATGAAAAGGGACATCTCAAACAGCTAGCGCTGCAAGTACATTGCCCCCTGACTTTTTCAAGACGTTTTTCAATAGCTGTTGGCAGGGAGAAAACAAGATGAACAAATTCATGAAAGCTGTTTTCTTTGTGTTTTTCATTGCCCTCGCAATGGCAGCCCAGTCTAATGAAGCTCAGGCGGTTCCCAGTTTTGCGCGGCAGACGGGCATGTCATGTTTTGCGTGCCACACGGTCTATCCCGAACTGACGCCAATGGGCCGTGACTTCAAGCTGAACGGCTATGTGATGACCAAGAGCAAAAAGCCTTACGAGTTCCCGCCACCGGTTTGCGGTATGGTGGTGGCAGCATTGAGCCACACGGACTCCAAGCTGCCGGAGGGATATTACACCCGGCGATGGTCGAATCGCGTATTGTCGGACGGAAATGACGTCCTGGCAATTCCCGAGGAGGCGAGCATCTTTTACGGCGGGCGCATTTACGGTCCCACCGGCGCTTTGATCCAAGGGACTTTTGAGGGAGCCACCGATACCTTTGCTCTTGACATGACGGATATCCGTTTTGCAAAGAGCACAACACTCGGCGGCAAGAAGCTGGTTTACGGGATCACCCTCAACAACAGCCCCACGGTCCAGGATGTCTGGAACAGTGTTCCGTCATGGGGATATCCTTTCGAGAGTTCGGAGGTGGCGCCCACTCCGGCTGCAAGCCCCATGATCAGCGGAGGGCTGGACCAGCAGGTGGGCGGTATCGGGATTTACGGCTTCTGGAACAATCTGCTCTACGCGGAATTCTCGGCGTACCTGCCGGCGAAAAGCGGCATCATGAGCGTGTTCGGCGCCGGTTCGCCTACGGATACGGTGGTGGACGGCTTTGCCGCCTACTGGCGCGTCGCCCTGCAGCACCAGTGGGGTGCGCACAATCTGTCCGTGGGCACCTACGGCATGGTAGCGAATGTTTTCCCTGATGGACTGGACAATGGACCGACCGACAGGTTCACCGACGTCGCTTTTGATGCCCAATACCAGTACCTGAAGAACAATCATTCCCTCAGCGTAGAAACGACGTATATCCACGAGGACCAGGATCTGAACGCGAGTTACGGCCTGGGGGAAGCTGCGAACTCGACCAACAGCCTTGATATGTTCAAAATAAACCTGAATTATTACTACAAGGCGTCTTTCGGTCGAATCGGCGGTTCTGCCGCATATTTCCTGATTAGCGGGAGCAATGACCAACTGCGCTACGCTCCCGATCCGGTGGACGGCAGCGGCAGCGGCTCCCCCGACAGCAACGGGTTCATTCTCGAAGCCGACTATCTGCCCCTGGATTATCTGAGACTGGCTCTGCAATACACGATATACAACAAATTCAACGGCGGTCACACGAACTATGACGGGTTCGGCAGGAATGCATCGGGCAACAACACGCTCTATTTCTTTGTAACTCTTATGTTGTAAGCCTCAATATTTGCGGGCATATCGACTCGGAATGCCACCCCGGTCCACTGTGTGGAGCGGGGTGATCCATTATTATGCTTGTCATGCCTACCACCCCATGTTCGGCCTTTCTGGGCGGGAAAAACACTCTGTGGCCGAAAATCCTGTCACCCTTGCAGATATCCAAACCGAAGAGCTGTTCTCCTCGCCCGCCCGGCCGAAACATCGGTTGAAAGCCCTCGCCGGTTGTCCGAACCGGTTTCCCGGTTGTCTCTGTGGAGCGGGTTTGTCCCTTCGTAAAAAGCATTTGATATTGTTGATATTGGCAATGCCTTCTTTGCAAGGGTGTATTGTTGCCGAAAATATGTTGACAAATTTAATTTGTATTCAAATAATATGAGTTCGGCTTTCGTACGGCGTATCCATAAGGTAAGCAGGTGCTATTCGCTAAAATCCGGCAAACTGTCCGGGTTCAAACCGGCCTCTCTAGTAGCCCGGTCGGAGGACGTGTCTGGTTATTCCGGTAGCTTTCCCTGATGGAATCTGGGAAGTGGAACCGGCTGGTATGTTGAAATGACGAAGCTGCGAGGGCCGGAAACCGAATGAATGATTAGATGGGAGAGGCATAAGTATCCAACAAATATTGGAAGGGAAGAGCGTTTGGCATATGGAAGCCATAGTCGCGCTTTATTGACAAAACAAGATGAAGAAAAAAATCTTCGAAGAAGTGTCTCTTTTCGCCAGCGTAGTGAAGTGGACAGCTTACGCATCGGTAGTAGGCGCTCTTTCCGGCCTTGCAACGGCAGGATTCCTGCGATCTCTTGACTGGGCGTCCGGGCTTCTGGTGAGGTACCCACAGTACTATTTTTCATTGCCGCTGGTAATTGCGGCGAGCAGCTTTCTGGTCAAATGGCTGGCTCCTGATGCTGCAGGGCACGGGACCGAGAAGGTCATCGAGGCTGTACATAAACGCATGGGTAAGATTCCGCTGCGGGTCGTGCCGGTAAAACTGGTGGCAACGGTCATGACCCTGGCCTTTGGCGGCTCGGCGGGAAAAGAGGGCCCATGCGCCCAGATGGGAGCGGGACTCGCTTCGGCTTTCGGTGACCTGTTGCGGCTGGATGATGTCGATCGTCGCAAACTGGTCATATGCGGCATAAGCGGAGGGTTCGCAACGGTTTTCGGAACCCCGGTCGCGGGGGCACTGTTCGGCATAGAAGTGCTGGTGCTCGGTCGGATGTTGTACGAGGTGCTCTTTCCTTCTTTCGTTGCAGGCATCGTCGGCTACCATGTGGCGACTCTGGTCGGTGTCAGCTATCCATGGCACTCTATTCCGGTTATCCCGCAACTGACAGGCGGAAGCTTCCTGCAAATGGTTCTGATGGGAATGTTTTGCGGACTGATAGCCCTTTTTCTCATCGAGCTGATGAAGTTCACCAGCAAGGCTTTCAAGCGACTCCCCTGTCATTACCTCCTTAAGTCCATTATCGGGGGAGGGTTTCTCGTCTTGATCGGGTCGCTCGTTTCGCCTGATTACCTTGGATTGGGGCTTGGATCCATCGATGCGGGACTCAACGGCACAACTCTTCCTGCCGGCGCATTCTTCTGGAAAAGCGTTGCCACCTCCATCACTCTGGGCTCGGGAGGGAGCGGCGGGGTGGTTACCCCGATCTTCTTCATCGGCACAGCGGCAGGCAACCTCTTCGCCCGAATCTTCCACGAACCATATCTTGCTGCATATTCGGCCATCGGCATGACTGCACTTCTTGCGGGCGCCGCCAATACTCCTATAGCGGCTTCGGTGATGGCAATTGAAATGTTCGGCCCGGGAATGGCGCCCCATGCTCCGGTTGCCTGTATGGTGAGTTTCCTGATCGTCGGATATCGGAGCGTCTACCCGAGCCAGGTTCTGGGTACGAAAAAGAGCGCGTCACACAAACTGGAGACAGGGATGCCGGTGGGTGAAGCGGGACATGCCGAAGTTCTCACGCGTAACAAATCCCTTATCGGTGTAGTCGCCAGAGTGATAGGAATATTTCATCGTAAAGGCGAACAGGATTGACTGCAATTTCCTGTATACATGAGATTTGAGCAGTCATCGATGATGAATATCAAACGGTAAGGCACAGGACATTCGCTACGGTTGAGCTGAGGGATTATCGTGAAGAAGAGGGTCAACAAAATCTTCGTTTCATGGGGGAAGAGATGAACATCAAGAAGGCAGCTCATGTGCTGCTGGTCGCATTCATTGCAGCTTTGTTTTCCGGTTGTGCAACCTACGATCAGAACGTAATGCTTATTTATAATCCTGCAGCCGATGCCAAAGGCGGTTCGGGCGAACTGTATCTCACCACGGCCGGAAAATCGTCTGGCATGGAAAAGCCCGGCAAAATCAAGTGGATTATCGGAAAAGCAACCTATGCCGATTGGAGGCAAGCGGGTGATGTGGTCAGCAATGCATCTCCCGCAGACATTGTCTCTGATGCTTTGTACAGCGAACTCGGCAATGCCGGATACAGTGTCAGGAGGGTAAGCAGGTTGCCCGAGAATGTCCCGAAGGGGATAGTGCTCACCATAGCCGACATAACGCTCGATGATGACAATTCAATAATAAAAGACGAGGTGTCGTGCAGGGTGAACATTTCACTCGAGTTGTGGAAACACGGAGAGAAGGTAAAAAAAGTTGATTATCGGTCAAAGTTTTCCGATGCAACAGTAAATGGAATGGAAATGACTTTCTTGGGCACGGTCCTGCAAAATGCCTTGCAGAATGCAATGAAACAGGCTGTTCCCGATATTATAAGGCAAATGGAAATATGATTCACAAAGATATTTTTTCGAATTTCCCAATAAGGTTCATGTGTCGGGAGAGACGGGCTCAATTCAGTATGCCGGTTTGTGAAGACGGCGCGCCGTGGGAGTCGGCGCGCCTTGAAATGTTCAGGATAGGGGTGAAACGGTAAGAGAGGGCCGGCCACCCTGTCGGAGGCTCTGAGAAAGGGTACCTAAGTCAGGTTCCAGACGAACTTGACCCAATCATAAAAAAACAATATATAACGATAAGATAACGAACGATATTTTGTTTAAGGTAGGATATAGGTAGGGTTGGGAGGGTTTTGTTGTAGAGATGAGTTGTGGTTGATATGGGCACTCATGCCGTTTTTCCCCGGTGTTCCGCCCTGAACTGACCATCAACATTATTTTTTATTATACCGTTAATAGTAACTCCTATTGTTTTTGTATGATAACCTTATTTCTGTAGCGTCCTCATAACATCAGCAAGCAGACCATCCTTATCCAGACATTCAAAAATGTACCATGTTAGCCACTCATCAAGTAATAGAAGAGCGTCCTCTCCTAATCGATATTCGGTTGGATGGTAAGTATTGTAATGACTCCCAATAGGTTGAATGTGATCAAGACGCATTATTGATTCGTTCGCACCTGGAAGGGGAAGCATATCCCAGAAAAATTGTGGATATTCGCACTGACGGACTCGTTCCACAAAAGTTTCACCAAAGCCTGATCGCGCTGCTGTTCCTTCATCTTTTCCATAGTATGGAGCAACCAAGAGAGTTGGGGCTGTCTGCCATTTCGGTTTTCCCAACGTCAGTTTTTTTTCGACCTCTAGACTATGGTTGGCAATTACTAGAAGAGGTCTTCTTTTTGCGCGATATACCAACAACTCTTCATTAGGATATGCTGGTAAAGCAGCAACAGGGAGAGACACTTCTTTTTTCGCTTCCCCATATCGAAAAGGGATGATTTCTAAATAAGCTTCTGAATGAATTTCTGCTTCTTTTCTGCCAATGACGGCAAGCTTCTTTGGCATTTGTTCAACATGAGGAACATACGCTTGAATCAATCGACCACGGGAAACGAGTGGCGTATTATCCTTTACCCACCACGAATCAGGGGTGATTAATGATTGTAGGGATTCCTCAGGATATTTCAGGGTCGAACCTCGCTTTTGACTTCCAAATATCGGGCGAAAAAGATACTTCCCCCTTAAGCTCTGGCACTTCATGACCGTCAAGACTATCTAACCACTTTTGCCCAGCAAAAAAAACATCATCGTACCGAGGTTGTCGGATGTAATGCGTCAAACAAGCTTCAGTTCTTTTTTGGAGTAATTTCTGTTGAATTCGAGAGCGTGCTTCTTTTAATTCCACGGTTCTCTTTTTTTGTCCTTTTTTTGATACTGGTTCTTTTTCCTGTTCCTCAATTTGTTGAGGAGGTAATACTGCCTTCGAAAAATCAAGACGCTCCCCAGGTGCAGCATTCAACATTGGTTTGCTTAAGTAGACACAATTAAGGAGACCCGCTGTATCGGATCCAAATTCTCGGACAGCACGTTTTACCGCAATGGAAACTATCACACTAAGGTCATTCTCCAGCGTCTCATAGGTACCTAGATCAACCACCTTCCATCGCACACCTTCACCTTCTTCCCCGAAAGGGAAGGTTCGTTTTTTCGCTCCAATTTTTTGACAAGCAGTATCGATGCGGTTATATACCTCTTCCGCCCAAGGTCCAAATTTATAAAATGTCCAGTCAACACCTGTATACGTCTGCCCCCCCTTTCTTTCGGCATAGGCAAGGTCGGCAATATATACGTATTTGATTAAATGTATAGGCCCAAGCTCCCTAGATCTGAAATCATCATCGTGAGCAGCTACTGCTAAGGCAAATTGGATAATTTTGTCGACTTTCTCGATATCCATAAATATAATTATAAAGCGAAAATGTGCGCAAGCTACCACGAAAATGATGTAAAATGTCAATAAATCTTTTCGGCTACGTTGTACTTGGCTGTAACCTATATGAGTAAAGATTTCTCTTCACCATCGTGCCAGGTCACGCAACTGATTTCATAAGTGATCGTTATTTGTTCCTGTTCTATGCTTTCAGCATTCAACATAGAGTCGACTTTTCCAACATGATTAAATTGCCAGAATAGCCCCGGAACTTCTGAGAATTGCCTCAATTTCAGGATGAAGTTTAATTGGTATTTCTGCTGCCTGGCTTATATGGACATCTTTAAAGGTGTTCAGGTCAAACGGAACATGGTGGCCCGCGGTGCTAGGCTCGAACAGAAAGATTAGGCGGTTACCTTCGTGGTGCTTCAGTGCGTATCCCGCCTCGACATAAACATTGGGACGATGGCCGGTCAAGTCGCAGATAATGATGTCCGAGGAGGCGATAGCCTCATACATCTGGTTGTGAATCGGGAATGTTCCACCTTCCTCCGTGCCCATATCTATCAACTCAAGGTCAATGCCGTGCCGCCGTCGAATGTCGGCCAGAGTTCGACGTAGTTGCTGCAGGCGTAAATTTGCCTTGTTGTGAGCATCCTCCGGAGCACTTTGCCGCGGATACCAACGAGCAAGAAATACTCGTTTAGGGATGCGCGATTGAGCCGCCTCGAAGGTCTCCAGTAACTGTTCAGCTGGAGATAGCGGGTTCAGAAGGTTGGTGATGCCCTGGGTGCCGAGCCAATGGCCAATAAGGTCGAGATAGTTCACCGACCAGCGGACTTTTTGCTCGTAGTCGTCTCCTGCTGCCTCTCGCCATACCCGTGCTGCCAGCTCAAAAAAACCGTAGGTACCGCATAGCGAAGGATGATTGACTGTCAGCTGGGTGGCGATGTCCGCCAGCGCGGCAAACAGGTCGTCGGCAAAGGTGGTCAAGGTTTGCCGGCCCTGGGTGATGGTCTCGTCCATGGCGATCAGATTGCGGGCCGACTCCCACAGCGCCGTCAATGGCCGCTCGCCGAAGCGTTGCCGGGCAGGTTGCGGCAGTCCTTGCAGCCGGTCGGCCAGGAGCCGCGTAAGGTGCAGTGCCGGATTGTAGGCGAATTCATTATCCGGCGTCATGGCGTGTGCCGGATCTTGCCCCAGCAGCAGCCGCAGGCCGTGTTCCGACTCCAGCGGCAGGGCGGTGCTGTTGATGGTGTGGAAGATCAACGATTCGGCGAAGTCGTCGGCATCGTTATCCGTCGGACCGAGCAGCACCATACAGAAAGGAGCGAGATACTTGGTCGGGGTGTTGGGGTCTTCGGTGAGCTGTTCGGCCAAGTGCAGGCGGTGATTGCCGTCGATGCGGCGGATGATTTTATCTCGCTTGAGCTGATCCAGATCGCCGCGCCGCACACGCAACCGCTGCATGCGCATAGTCGGGCTCGAATAACGGCGGGAGATATCCACCATACCACCGTTATCGCTTTTAACCCCGTAAACCGTCTCACCCAGTCCCAGTTCGTCCGGGTCGATCTCTCCGCGATTGACCATCAGTTTGACTGGCGCACGAACGGAAAGGATAACCTCTGGGAGAAAGCGGTTCTCGCTTTGCTCCAAGTAGTTTTTGATCTCCTCGGCGTGCTTGGCCGATTCCACCCGCTGATGGCCGACCACCCGAAAGCCCTGATCGCCGTTCTCCATCTTGTAAGGCACGGAGACGGCCGCCAAATCGCGCAGGTTGGCAAAGCCCCGGACGATGCGGAAGATGCCCAGCACGCTTTCCGAAAACAGCCCCTCGAATTCGATGTATTGGCGGACTCTCGACATATCAGTGCGCCTCTACCGAGCGAGTGTCGAGAATCATTTTTTCAATAAGCTTAATTTCGTTGGCAAATGTACGATTTGCTGTTTCGCGAATATTTTGAGCTTTCTCTCTAGCGGAAACTACTTCCTTTACAAGCTTTTGTTGAACAGAAAGTGTTGGCAATGGCATCGGAAATGCCGCAATGTCGCTACCACCAATTTTCCACATGCCAACAGCGGTTCTTGCATTCTGCTGAAACCAAGCTCTACCCACTGAAGACTGAATTACTTCTCTCGCATACTCAGGTAAAATGCTCTCGTTAAATCTTGCCCTAATTATTATGTCCGGGAATATGATTCCTGGCTGATCATCTTCAACGAGAGCACTTTTTGCCACATGACTAAAACTTCCTACACTGCGGCAGATGAGTAGGTCGCCTTTTTTTAAGTAAAATCTCTCAGCAATTTTTTCAGATATGTCTACGTTTTTTGATTCTGACAGATCAAGCCCATGGGGCTGAAGGGCACTTAGTTTTAATATTTTATAGTTTGTTTGTTTTTTACTTGGTTTTACTGAATAGCCATTTGCCGTATTATCAAGACATTCACTCAGTTGAACAGCCGTATACTTCCCATCTTCTAAATTTGCCCCAACGCTAGCAAGCTGATTGAACATCAATGACCATCGATCAATTTCTTTAAAAGATGAGCATATGATTTTGGGCAGTGTTGTGCGTTTTGGTTTTTTCAAGCCCAAACTCTCAATAAATTGCTGTTCTGAGCTAACCTCGATTGATTTTGAGATATCCAAGGACTCAGATAATTGATTATTGGCTAAAGAATAACTAGTTAAAATTTTCTGCTGGATTGGCAGCGGAGGTACCGGAATCTTAAGTGTTTTCAACAATGGATATGTCAGATTCATTCGCACCGAACCAGCGGTCGCTGCGCGGAGAGTTTGATTGAAGAAATCCGACTTGAGTATGAACCAGAAGACTTCAGGGAGAATGACAGAGCTATCTACTGAAAAGACGACGTAAGCCGGGCTGATGTATGCGCCATCATGCTCAGGTGGCACCCACCCAATAGACCCAACATTGACGCGATACGGGTTGTAAGCAAAATCGCCAGAACTCACCTTTTTGTAAGGCTGCCTGATCTCTTTGCCAAGTGCGTCATAGGAATGAAAAATGCCATCGACATTGTTCACGCCGAGTATTTTGAAGGTCTCGTCCGGGCTTTTGAATGGACGAATTTTTTCGTTATGTTCAGTTACAAGCTCAGCAAGAGATACGAGCGGATATTTTGACTTGATTCGACCAGCAAAATACTTGACGTCCCAACGTTCAAGCTCACTGTATTGAATAATACGAAAGGCTGTCTCGCCCATCACTCAGCCCCTCCCGCAACGGAAAAGGCGCTCGGGTCGGCGAGAAAATCCCGATACCACTCCAGGCAGGTTTTGTCGCAATCGGCGGGCTGGTTAGCGTTGGGGTAGAGTTCGTTCTGATCCTCCTCTCCGGTGGCGGAGATGCCGACCTTTTCCGCCTCGTACATGAAAATGGGGTAGTCAAAGCGCTCCTTGAGCAGTTGCCGCGCCTCGGTGATCTGTCGGACTTCCATCGCCTTCAGGTAGTCCTTAAGCTCCTTTTGCAGGGCCTTGCGCCGTTCGGCGTCCTTCGCCTGCTTGGCCGCCTCGATTTCGCTTTCCAGCCGCTCACGTTTCGCCTGAATCTCATCGGCGTATTGGGCTTCGATCTCCGCCTTGGCGGTTGCATAGGTCTCGTCAAACTGCTTCTGTTCCTCGTCGGTAAACTTTTGCAGGAAGAGCAGCGAGCATTTCACGCTGGCACCGGAGCTGATGAAGGTCTCCTGCGGCAAGCTGACCACGGAGCGGAGGAAGGCGCGGTCTTCGCTGAACTCACGCACGTAAGCGAGTGATGGGTTGTTGAAAATACCTTCCGGCAGCACTATGCCGAGGCGGCCGCTAGGCTTGAGCAGGTCGAGGCAGCGTTCGATGAACAACACTTCGGTCTTGATCTTGGCCTTGTCGCTCTTGGGTAGGTCGAACAGGCTGGCGATAGGCTTGTTGAGCGCCGCCTTCACCCGGTTCTGTGCCTCGCGGTAGAGGTCGCCGTATTCCTTTAAATATCGCTCTTCGGCGGCAGGATTGACCTTGATATCAACCTCCAACACCTTGTCGGTCGGCTCGACATTGGCTCCGAAGGGCGGATTGGTGAGAATGATGTCAAAGCGCCCCTCGAAAATGCCGTTGACGTTCAGAAAGCCGTCGTGGTGATGGACGCCGCCGTGGCCGTCGCCGTGCATGATCATGTTCATCTTGCTGGTGCGGGCCATGCGGTCGTTGGCGTCGGTGCCGTAAATGCAGCGATTGGAGAGCTTCCACAGGCGGGAGCCCTCGCGCTTCTGGTCGATGAACGCCTGCACCTCAGTGAATTTATCCTGGAGCTTTTTGGCCCGCTGCTCTTCGGTGAGCGACTTGTCTTTCTCAACCTCGGCCTTGAAAGCATTGTACTCCCGGTCGGCGTCTGCAAGAATTTTTTCCCTGACGATCTCGAATACACGGATCAAAAAACCGCCGGAGCCGCTGGCCGGGTCGCAGACAATTTCGCCCTCCTGTGGATCGACCATGTGAACCATGAATTCGACGATGGTGCGAGGGGTGAAGAACTGGCCGATTTCGCCCCGGAAGGTGCGGCCGAGGAATCGCTCAAAGGCGACACCCTTTACGTCTTCGCTGGTGTCGGAAAGATTGTACTTCTCCAGCTCTTTGACAATGGCCTCACCAGTAGCGGGTTTCAGATTGATGCGTTCGTCGTCCTCGAAAATCTTATCGGCAGCGTAGGCCCGTTTCGTCTCTTGGAAAAGGTTGTCCAGCGGATTTTCGGCGATCTGGTTTTTTAACACATCGACGGTAAACAGATTGGTCTTGTTGCGCCGGGTGAGCAGGGAGCGTTCAACGTAGACCTTGATGAACAGTACCTTGGCGATTTCGTCAAAGGCCGCCGCCGGGTCTTTCTTCTCCCTGTTGCGGATGATGTTGTGACACTTGTGCAGAAGATCGGCGAACTCCTTTTCCTTGAAGGCGCGAAGCTTTGAAAGCAGTTCCTCGATGTCCTTGTCCGAGGCGTCGCCATGCGGAATGTTCTCTATCTCCTCGGTGTACCCGGGCACCTTGTCTTTCTTAACCCGCCAATATTTCGTTTCCCGCGAGTTGTGGGTAACGAAGAACGGCGCCCCGCAAATGCGGGCATAGTTCTCCCCCTGTCCATAATCCTGGGGCTTAATTGTGACACTATCGGATTTGCATTCGACGATAATAAAAGGGGCGTTGTCGTCGGCCTTGTCCTGGGTGGTGCGCCAGATCACAAAATCGGCGCGGGCGGAGGCAGAACCACGGCCAGTCAGATCCATCTCTTCGGCAATCTGATCAAGGGCAAAATCGTATTCGTTGACTAATATTAGAAGGTATTCCTGGCGAACAGTCTCTTCAGGAGTTTCGACCAGCCACTTGCTTCGAACGTGACTCCAAATCTTACCCTTCTTTACGTCTCGCTTTAAATGTAATTCACTCATATCATATGCCCCGCAAAAACCATTCGACTACAGCAGTTGTTTTTCTTGTACTCATCTTGATCGAATAGCCGAATAGCCAATTAAAAACCGCCTAAGCCCTCAAACCGGACAACTCTACATGATGCGAGCGTTTGGGTCAAATTTTCTAATATTGATTCGCGATTGTATAATCGCACATGGAAAGGATCACCGAGAGGAAAGGTTAAGCGTGGTCTGGAGTGGTCGCAACACTAGCATGGATTTCAGCCCCATACTCAGCCCGCTTAAGAAAGCAGCCGCCACTACCAGTCAATCGGCTAAACCGTCCTCCCGAACCGATCATAGGCCAAGAACCGAAGTTCTGCCGAAGCCTACTCTAGATGCTCTTGAGGACCAGACCACGCACCCCGCAGGGCAAATCTGGGGAGCTTGCCAGTTGGCAAGAGTCGCACCAGCCGTTTGCGGGGCTCAACTCCGGGGCCACGTGCCACTTCCGAAGAAGGCGTCGCGCACACGTCCAAAACGAGCCGGAGTCAGATGTTTTCAACCTGGGAGGGCGGCGTTTCCTCCATCGGTCCTGCTGTCGAATCATCAAGCCCGACAGCCCCGGCAGAAGCCTTTTCTGCTCTTCAAGTAGAGTCATTCTAACACATATGCTGATCATTTCGAAGTCCGGATCTGTTTTTTGACCAGGTTCAGCGCGACAACCAGCTCGGCTCTTTCCTGCACCGACAGACCGGGAGTGCTCAACCGGTCCACAATTTTTTTACGGAGCTGCGCCAGGTCACGCTTGATATCATCCATTCTCACCCCTGCCCAGAAGCCCGGCCGGATCAGGCAAACCGGCCAGGCACCAGTTGTGTTCCGATTACAGACAAATCACCGATTGCAAAACCATCCTCTTCCCATACTGCCTGGCCAGCCGTGCCAAGGTGGAGTTGTTCATCTCGAACAATCTTTCTTTGATTTCGCCATTCAGCCGCACGATATAAAGTTTCATTTTTTTTCTCTCCCCAGGTTGATTTCCTTCCTATAGAAGAAAAGATCGCCGCGCAGAATGATGCACCGGGGAGGGAAAAGGGCTTCAGCAGGCCCCGGTTGTTGGCGCATTCAGCAGTGAATCTTTCAATGCCTTCACTGTCTGGCTCTGAACATCTACAAGCTCGTGGATCGCCAGATCGTCAAGCTTGTTATAAAGGGCTCGTTGCTCCGGGGTGAACGTCGGCAGCAACTGTGCAAGCAGTTCCTGCCGTTCTGAGTCATGGCCATGCATTACATTGTCCGCGATATCCGACAGATACTCCGAATCATCAAAATTGCTCAATTTCTTCGCCGTCATGCGATTTTCCTCCTTTTTTCATTTTCTTGTTTTTAAAAGACTTCCTTTCGCTTTGAGCCTGGTTTTACGTCTTCCGTATTCACCACCTACCAACAGCTTTTGGAGTCCTTCTATCAATGGTCCGTACATGAACTTGTGCGGGTTGCCTGGAATGTACGGCAGATCGCCACGTTTGCAGAGCCGGAGGATGTATGTTTGACTCCATCCGGTCATGGCCATCACGTCTTCAGTTGAAAATAATACCTGTCGGCCGCCCTGTAGAAATTGCTCCAGCCGTTCTATCCCGTTTTCCGGGTTCTCTTCCAGGAAGCTGAACACCCGCCCGATGATCCGGCATGTCTCGCCATCAAACATAGATTTCTCCTTTCAGTATGAAAAAAGATTGCCAGCTAGAATGATGCACCGAATATATGCCCAATAGCTATTATGTCAATAATTCTAATTATTTACTGTTTGATATGAGCAACAGTAGCCTTATGCTAGATCTGGTGTCTTTGGGGGGGATAAGATTGTATGTCTTCGGACGTGTTTTCTCGGTGAAAAGGCAAGAAACGCGGTTTTTGCGTCTCGTGGCAATGGTTATGCCCCCTTCATCGTTGTAGCTCCTGGAACTCATGGTTTGCAGGTCTAGCAAGCCCCGCCAGGTGCGGATTGATATGAATTGATGCGCTTCAAGGCTGTTCGAGACGGTTGCAGCCGGCCAGAATGGAAGGTACCGGCATCGGATTGCCTGACTATCGGAAGGGGGGACAAGGGGGATGTTTCCGGCATCTGTTTAAAAGTGTTTTCTCGTTGAAAACGGCATGAGACGCCGATTTAGAAAAAAGAGGGGAGTTCTGCAGGGCCGTTTCACCCTGCAGAACTTTGGCAGTGGGGATTAATCAGTTCTGAGATGCAGACCAGCAGCGATCTGAAGCGGCCGAACGGATTCTTCCAACTGTTTTCCGGTAGCTTCTTTCATCTCGTCATAGCCCATCTTTTCAAGGCCCGGCGTGTGCGGATCGAGCCCGGCCCGGATCGCGGCCAGCTGGTGGCCGGACCAGGGCGCGCCGGTTGCCGGATCCGTGTACGGGGAAAACTGCCTGGTGAATGTCGGAGTGCGGGCAATGCGGACACCCCCGCCTTCGACAGCTCGAACAACAGGTCTGCTGCCTTCAGATTTTGACAGAGTAGTGCCCACTCGATCGCATTGTGATTTCATCAGAACTTCCCACACGTTCATAGCCTTGTCGAGCTGGGCTTTCGACATCCTGGAGCCGCGATTGAGAATAAGCTGATTGATTTTGCGGAAAGCTTCATCTTGCTGTGCATGTGTCATAAGACACCTCCTATAAGCTGTTCCATGAGTTTATCGTTCTGGTCGAGTGAATCGAGTAATGACAGCTTGGGGGCCGATCCATGGGGCATCCCGCAAAGAAATGCCGTCAAGAACAACCGGGCTGCTGCGTCGCCTGCCAGGGCTTGCTCGACAGCCTTTTTAATGATCGCCCGGAAGGTGTCGGCCGTTACCTGTTCGGCCAAAATGCGTAAATACCGTGTCTCGGAGTGTCTCTCTTTTTGTTCTTCAACGGGTTTTTTTGTCATGATTCAAGGTCTCCTTTTTAAATGATTATCAATAATCTCCTTGCGCGTTTTTGAGCTACCGTAGACGATACCTTCCAACTCCCTATCGGACATCCCTCTAAAATCAAAGCCGCATTCATGTTCGGAATTGGATTCGATTATTGCGAGAAGCTCGTCATCTGACATATTCTCAACAACTAGTGCACTTTCCAATTGCGCCAGGTCGAGGGCAGCACAAAATAAACGGCTTCGAATTGCTTGTCTGCTGCTCATTCTTTGAAACTCCGCTGTAATTCGATGATCTTAATTTCCAGGTCTTCAAGCCGTTGCAGCAGATCGGCGGTCTCCAATATCCGGGCCTGCGCAGTCAAGAGCCCCACCAGCTCCGCCGCGATATCTGCGCTGATCGTGCCGGAGACCGCTGCTTCGAAGATCTGGCCTGCTTTTTCGTCCAGGCTGCCATTCGTGGCGATCCGGACAGGCTCCCGCTGCGGCCGGAGTGGCGGCATGAGGCGGTCAATGCACAGCCGCAGGGCTGAAACATCCCCATCAAGGGCCAAGGCGACTGCCTTCGCCACAAGTGCGTCGGCGTGAGGCTGCAATAAGCTGCGCAACTCGCTCCGTTTATCTTTGATCCCCCTGGGTCGCCCAGATGGATTTCCGCTTCGTCCCTTCGTGAATGCCATCTACGTTAATCTTTCCTTGATGAGATCAATTTGCCCCAAGCACTCGCCAGCCGGCAACATGCTGCCGAAGTTTGCCGGGCAAACCGTCCCGGATTGTTTTAAATCGGATTTCGTTCATCTTCGGCGCGGCAATGACGATCGTGCCACTGTAATCCCAAAGCTGAACGCCTTCCGGCAAGTGATCAAGTTCCAACAAAGTCGGGGTCTGCACAGACGATTTCCCATGTTTCATCCTCTTACCTCCTTTTTGCCTTTAAAAGAGTCAAATGCCCACGTAATGACTTCAGGAAGTCCCGAAGCTTGCCCACTCCCTCTAACTCCCGAAAACCCGCCACAGCGGCGCGCAGGCTCTCTGCTACGTAGTTCCGATTGAAGGCGCGGCCCTTGAGTGTAAAGCCTTGCCGGTTGAGCTCTTCAGCAATACGGGCGTCGCTCTGCGGTTCGTACGGTCCTAGGCCGAACTTGCGCTTGATGATTTCCGCATGAAGGGGTGAGAGCTTGCCGATGTAGCCTTCAAGCAGCCTGTCGCGTTGTTCGGCGGCTACCTGGTCGAACTGGTGAGCAGGTGTCGAATGCTGATCAAGCTCCCGGCGCATTTCTGGGTCTTCCTCTGCAGCCTGGAAGTCGATCAACTCCCGGACCTTCTTTGCCCGATCCTGCAGATATCGGATGGCCGCGCCTCGGCCGGCGGTGGTGATAGTGGCGAAGATCCGGCTTTCGTGCTTCTTCCCGGCCAGGTGCGCTTTGAAGTCGTCCAGGTCCTTTTCCGGTGCTTTGCTGGTTTCGAGGCGAAGGCTGTTTGCCAAGGCCATGACGTAACTTGAATGCAGGTCGTGGAAGTCATCGGTGACTACGCCGCCGGATTGAGGGACTATGCTGTTGCTGATGGCGAGTTTTTTCAAGACAGCCACCTTTGTCGCCCGGACTACAGGATGAGTCAGAATGTCCCTCTCCGGCAATCCCAACCGTTTGAAACCGATATTCGCTCGGCGGTTGCTTTCCTCGACGGCAATGGTTCGCTTGGTGGAAGAAAGGGCCTCGCACTTCGTGGACTTCGGGGCCTTCTTTGCCTGGAATTCCTCAACCGGCCAAACGTCAGCCTCGGCCAGCCGGAATTCAGGATTTTTGAACGAATTCGCAGAACGCTTGCCCTGGACGTGGAAGCCGCCCCTGATGGTGCCGAGAATGCGGCCTTTTCTCGCCCTGGGACTGTCTGCGGTTCGGTAATAGCATTCGTCTCCCGGCCTCATAGTTCGGGTGGTTTCGTAGCTGGAAACACGTGAAAGCGTTCCGCCCTTGGTGCGCCGCAAGTAGGTTTCTACATGCGATTTGAGCATCGCCACGGTCAATGGAATCTTTTTTTTAACACCCCTCATTCTCATCTGCCCAAATTCCTCCGTTTTCTTCGATATATCCAGAATAGCGGATCACCACCCCAGCACCAAACGTTTTGCCTCAACCAACATCACTTCAATTTTTCACTCCCGCCGCATCCAACGGGGCTCAAGGCTCGGCGACATCATTCGCGGCATCACTTTACGGGCCAACCGGCATTGCAGGGCGTAAGGATCCAGTCGCGCCAGGGGCAAAGTTCCGATTTCCCGTGTTTCGGGCAATTTTGTCCAGCAATACGATCATGGTGTCCCATGCGTTCTTCAGCGACGGGTCGAGTACGGCAACCGGGTAGCTTGAACCTGCGTCCCATCCTCCAAGGCCGCCAGTTGTGGATAATGTGCCAGCAAATTTTTTGACCCTGCCCAAGTATTGAAGTGTTTCGGCCGGCCTCAGTCCTTTCTCGTAATTGCCGGGACCCTCGTTGTAGCTCATTGTGCCGCCTTCGACGCCGTATTTCTTGAACAGGAAAGCCGCATATTTTGCGCTTGCGTCCAAGTTGTCTGCAGGATCCCAGATGTTTCCGCCCTTGCGGCCAAACTGTGCGAATGTACCAGGCAGCATTTGCCCTATACCCAACGCCCCTTTCGGACTTTTGGCCTTGGGATTTCCACCGGATTCGGCCATGATCATGCCCAGGAACCACGAAGGGCTGATACCGTGTCGCCTGGCAGCGGCCATGACAAGTGAATCATACTTATGAGCATTGATCAGGCTTGTTGCGCCGGATACGCTCCGTGACAAATAGGCTGATTTATTGCCCATGGCATTTTCAGTAAGGTCCCCGGTGTTCAGCTTGGCAACTTCCTGCTCCATGTCTCGTTGGCCGATCTTGAATCCCAGCGAACCTCTGTATGTGCCGGTATTTTGGCCCAACAAGTTTTCTACCTCGGAGCTACCTGGCATCTTGGCGCTCAAAAGCCGATTGCCGTTGTCAATAATGGCCGTTGCCTGGTCTACGCCTCCAGGTTGGCCGAATGCCGCCAGGAGTTTCATCATGTAAAAGATCTGACCGTCCCGGGTTGGCGAGAATTTCCTGGCTGCGGCGAGCGCTCGGCGTAGGTTTGTCGGGTCGTTCAGACCGGCATTTCTGCGGCGCTCCAGGTCCAAGATACGGGATGCATTGAGCGGACCTTTGTCGAATCCGCCGATGATGTCCCACTTCATCAATTCGCTTCCCGGATCCCCGCCGGGCATGAGCGCGCCTTGCATGGTCTGAAAAAGGTTGCTGGAGAAACCCATCGTCCCTGGCGCATTATACAGGGCGGATGTCTGGGCCATGATAGATGATGCCTGTGCGCCAGTCAGTGCCCGGCCGCCTTGGGCTCGGGATGCTATCATGAGGTTTTGGTTGATCAACCCGAGAAGCGTTTCGGACCGGCCGTCCTTGGCCTGTTTGCCCATAAACAGGAGCGCGTCGATCGCCTGGCGCTGTTTCTGCGGGTCCGCTCCGGTCACATTGTAGTATCCGCCGATGAGGCCGGTCGCCTGCCCCATGTCGATATTGGACAGCCGGGCGAATCGTTCCAGTCGCGTCAATGATTCCATGTCGCCAGCGCCTGTCATCCGGCGCATGCCCATGATCCCTTCAGCTTCTTCTTGCGGTGTGAAGTTCCACGGCGACACCCGGCGATCATACGAGACACCGCGCATAAGAAGGCCGGTTTCTGTCGTCTCCAGCTTTTGGGTCTTGTCCCAGCTGGACTTGATCATGCTCATGACTGAACCAACGCCAAATAAGGCTGCTCCGTATGCAATGGCCTTCTTGGACACACCTAAAAGCACGGTGCTGCCGCCTGCCCCTTCGCCTGGTGCGTCACCATATCCACCGATTGCCTCGGTGTACTCTGCGCCGCGTCTTAACAGGTCATGCGCCTTCGGATCCTGGCGTTTTAACCGCTCGTAATTGCTCCGGAGGCCCTTTTCCCGCTCGTTCAGGCTCTCTATTCGCTCTTGTGCCGCTACCCACTCGTGAGGATTCGCAGAGCTTACGCGTCCCAGCTTTGCTTTTTCCGCCAACAGCTTCCCGAGTTCTGTCCGGGCCTTGGTGATCTCCTTCGTGTAGTCGGCCATGTTCTGTCCAATGCGCTTGGAGAGGGTTGCAGCCTCCTGGAACTGTTCTTTCTTCAGGAGACTGCCTTGCTGTTCGCCCTTGACGACCAGGCCCTTCATGCGGCGGATGTCTTCGGTGATCTTTCTGATCAGCGCGGAAGTCGTCTGCAGACCGTCCTTGTCCGGGGCGATGTCCACGTCCTCCATCTCGCGGAGCCCCTTGTTGAGAAAATCGACCTCCTTGCGGGCTTCTTTTACCTGTCGTGCATCTACTCGAAGATCAATTCCTACGCCCATCTGAACACCCTCCTGTATGTGTGTAATTTTTCACTACCGGCAACCGCACCGGAACAATGCGGCCATTTTTGCGAAGCAGGGCGTACAGCTCTTCGAGAAAGAGAAGCAGCCGCCGGGAATCTTCTAAGGTTACGGTGGGGTCGTCGTCGATGGTCCACCATCGACTCAGAGCCCGGTAATACTCGCGCTCCGCAGTATCAAGCCCGACTGGCGTGACCTTTCCTTCGATTCGTTGGAGCACTGATTCCGGGGCATCGAAGACAGTCCCAACCGCCATCAGTTGGCCACGCACCTTAAAAGCTGTCACAACTTCAACGAGCATGGTTGATCACCTCCGGGTCAAAATCGATGTCGTCAACTTCTGGGGATTCCCAGATATTCGCCGGCTCGGCCTCAAAATCGATGTACTGTTCCGGCAAGCTATGCACTTTTGACAGGTACTGCAGAGATGGCTTGTGAAAAAATAGACCGATTTTTCCCTCATCAAGCCGGTCGTCCCTGGCTTTCACGCACATGAGCAGGGCATCAGGTTTGCGCTCGATCTCAGCGCGGGAGAGTTTCACCGATTCGCCGGCGTCCAATTTTGCAAGGTCGGATTCCTTGACCTTATTCCGCCACACCGACCACACATTCGAAGCGAGGTTCGTAATGTCTCCGTTGCCTTTGACATCCATTTTCCCGGCAGGGACAAACTCATTTTCGTCTTTCCGTGAATGAGCGACGAGATGAACGTGAACATCTGTGGAGTTAGCGAAATCGTTGAGCAGATCCAGGAAGGCTTTCTGTCCGTTGTAATCGTCGGAGGGGATCCCGCATTTCAGGAGAGAGTCAACCACGAACTGCTGCACGCCGTAGCGTTGATAAGCGTATTTGAAAACCTCAAGCATCCGCTCGACTTTCACGGTCCCAAGAAGGTCGAATATCCACAATTTGTCGTCGAACCAGGAAAGCGCCGTGTCAATTTCGTGCCGGCTCGGGATTTCTTTCCCGATCGCCTGGCGGATCATGCGGAAAATGGTTTTACGGGGGTGCATCTCGAAACTCGCGATGCAAACGCGCTCTCCCTGCGCCATTGCTGCAAGGGCGACATGGTTGAGGATAAGGGACTTGCCGTGACCGTTGATTCCGGTCCAGACGCTCACTTCCCCACGAAGCACCCGCACAGTCTGGCCGCGCATCGTCCAAGGGAAGTCGAAGCCTGGCAGCGTGCCGCCTGAAGGGTAAAACTCTTCAACGACCGCTTTGCGAAAACTTGAAGGGGTTTTCAGCTCTCCCGGGTCACGAGACTTTGCAGAAGCAAAGCATTCGCGCATTTCCTCGACGGTAACACCCTGCTTCAAACAATCGTTGGCGTCCTTGTGGGGAAGCTCCACGATCTTGCATCGATGAGCACCCAGCCGGGCCACGATCTCTTCCGTTGCCTTCCAGCCCTCAGCATCCTGGTCTAGGCACAGGTATATCGTTTCGAACCGTTGGAGAAACGGAAATTCGTGATCAATCCAGCCCTGTTTATTCCCGCTGCCACCTCCGAACGGCACCGACATGGCGGGGAAGCCGTATTGATAAAGCGTGACGGCGTCAAGCTCACCCTCGGTAATCGCGACCGTCCGCGAATTTTCTGGTATCGCCTGCCAGCCAAAAAGACAAGGCTCGCAGCCAGGCTCAACCATGGTGAACTTCTTGCCGTCGCGCCGGTTTAGGTGCAGATACTTCACCCCGGCCAGCTCACCGGAACGGAGCGAGGGAAGGACGAGCCAGGGACCTTGTGCAGGCTCTTGTTTTTTCCAACCAGCCCAAGGCCCGACATCTGATGCCTCGGCAACCTTGTATGCAGCAAGAGACTCCAAAGTTAGTTTGCGTTCGTCGCTCAGGTATCGCACGACGGCTGAGTCCTCTTGCAGTCTCTTGCAGTTCTTGGGGGCTGAGGGTTTCCGAAACTCCCTTGCCGCCTGCAACTTCTCAAAGCGAGGCTCGTGTATCCCCAAAAAGTTTTTTGCTTCGAAAATGGCTTCTGATAGGCTGATGCCTGCAACCATCGACCAGAGGTCCAATAAATCCCCAGACGCTCCGGCTGCGAAATCCGCCCATCTGCCGCGCTTGCTCCCGTCCAGGCAAATTTTCAGCGAGCGCCCAGGATCACCGTTTGTGTTGCCAACGATCCACTCTCGTCCCTCGCGACGGCCGGCAGGCAGTAGATGAGCGGCTATTTCTTCGACCTGGTCGTTCAAGCGCTGCACAAGTTCTTTGATTTCCATCAGGCGACTCCTTTGAACATGTCATACCTGGCGTCCGCGCTGTTGCCCGCGTTTCCTACCCGCACCACCAGCTTGTTCCATTGTCTGCGAAGAGCAGAGCCCGACAAGATATTGCTTCGCCAGAACGAATCGGATTGAGCCCACCGCATAACCACCTCCACCTTTTCCGGGGTCTGGCCGTCAAGTCGAAGTAGTTTATCGATATCCTCTGCCCATCTATTGACAGCCTTCACGCGTTTCCCGTTGCTCAGTTCAGAGTTGCAGGGATTGTTTTCCAGGATCAGGTCAGCCAACAACCCCGATAAGCGGAGCGATTCGGGGGAAGATGTTCTATGGTTTTTGTATAATGTCTTTTGTGGGTGCACAGGTGGTGCACTAGTTCTGACAGAATTGTGCACGGGTGCACAGTTGTGCACTAGTTGACAATCCTTAGCAATTTCGCGCTTTTTGCTGATTTGTGGTGCACAGTTGTGCACTAGCCACTTTTCGTAATCTTTTTGGAACGATATCAAGTTGGTTCCGCCAGGCTGTTTTTCGATGATAACCATCTGTTTCGCCTCAAGATTCTGCAGCGCATAGATAACCGTCCGCCGGCTCAATCCGGTCAGTTCCTGAAACTGAGATACGCTGATTTTGTCCGCCTTCTTGTTCCAACCGTATGTTTTCCGGAAAACCACCCACAAGACCTGCCCTTCGCCAGATGGAGGCCAGTATCGACAGAATGCGTCTACAAGTTCATTGGCCAGGTCCATGTGGCCGTTTTCGGTCTGCGGGCTCGCCATTGGTTACCTCTTCACCCGTGTCATCAGTCGCGGCGCGCCCAAGAGAGCGTCTACCGCCTCCAGGCGATGCGAAACCACCGGACCGAATGGGCCGGCCAAAGCTTTAAGAAGCCGGCGGCGGTAGCGTTTTAGGAAAAAAATTTCCAAGTAGTTCATGGCGGTCATCATTTTCCTCGCTTTTGAATATCACTAGTGCTACGGCGAATTCTCGAATCGACGTATGTCTCGAGGGATTCGGTCCTGTACCGAACTGCTCCTTTGAATTTGATGAACTCCGGGCCGTTACCTGCCCATCTGGCGCGGCGCATCCAGTGGACACTCAGTCCCAACCTTTCCGCCGCTTCTTTCTCGTTGAGCAACCTCCCTGCTGTCAAATCCATGAAACCTCCTTCGAATAATTGCGAGTTTTTTCAAAAACTGTAGAAAGGTATACACGTGTTACGTTTCGTGACGTCAAGCAAAAAAAAAGACCGAGTTTCCTCGGTCTTTTGCTAATAATTACGGGGTGTTTTCCTTATGTCACGCAAAATGTCACGTTATGTCACGCGTGACATTTTTGCTTTCCTGATTGAACCATCCTTCGCCCACATTGCCGTCTTGCCTCATGTTGGGTCTCGTTGTAGCGCCCAGGATGAAGGACATCAGCGATCTGGCCGTATTGCAGCCCATGTCCGTGAAGACGGAAAGCAATTACATCTTTGTCAATATTGGCTTTCAATTGCTGACAGACGAATGCCACCGGGTCAAAATTTTCGGCTACTGTTTCAAGATCTTCCCTTTCTGGAGGGGAGGGGTACCAGAACTTTGGCAAAGGGTAGCCTTTTCCCTTGCAGTATTGCTCAAAGTCCGCCTTTTTGATTACGAAGTGCGACAAATGAATTTGTGTTTCATTGTCCGGCTCGGGTGGAGTTTCAGCAGAATTCAGAAACGCCACTGCATCGAGGTATTCCGGTGTTCGAAAATTTGCGCCGTCACCTGAAATCCTGAAAGCGTTTGCAATCGTCACTTGAGTTATAACGCCCTGCCCATGAAAAAGCGCCGTAGGATAAACAATTAATGCGGGGGCCGGACATTCAAAGGGGTGCGGGTATAGATATGTTGAGTCCGCACGCATAACCTGGATGACTTCCATAAGAGGCCGTTCCAGTTCTGCGGCCCATCTGTTAGCAATTTGCCAGAAAGTGAGATAAGGTGGTGAAGGTTCGGTCATATCTGCCTCTCCTCGCAGTCTCCTGGTGTGTCGCGGGAAAGCGGTGGAGATTACCGCCTTGTCGGGTGCCCCCTATCCCGCGAAATGGAAGCTGTTGTTATTCGGTGCCGGTCATGGAAATGACTTTCGCTGCGATGCCTTCGATCATCAACCGCTCGATTTCGTTTGCGATCCTTTGGAGGGTAGGGCGGAGGTCGTCAAGTGTCAGTCTGGTATAGTGTTTTCCTGTAACGGTTCCATCAATATGGCCTGTAAGCAGATTTAAATCTTCTCGACGTAGTTTTAACCTTTCACCTACGGTAACGAAACTCCTTCGCAGACCATGAACAGTTAAATCGAGACCGGTCCTCATCCTTAACTTTTCAGCCCGCAATGTGACGTGCCCGCATTTGTTTGCTCTCCAATCGGAAGGGAAAACAAACACCCCTCCTTCCTCACGGGTTTCATTGCGTCGCGTCATAATCTGCAGAGATTGTTTGCAGAGTGGAATTGAATAGCTGCGTTTCGACTTTTCCGTTTCATGGCGAATAAAGGCTGTCTTATTTCCAAGATCAACATCACTCCATCTTATGCTTTGTGCCTCATTTGGGCGTAATCCTTGGTAAAGAGCAAATAGAAATGCGTCTCTATGTATGGGAGTGAATTTTAGAAGACCATCGTAGAATGCTTTAAATTGCGCTGGTTCAAGACAATCTTCCCTTGCTTTTCTCTCAACCCATAGCTTTGCATCAGATATTGTTTTAACGGGGTTTCTGGTGATGTATTGAGGATAAAGCACTGACCCGTAGTTGATAATACTTTGCAGACACTTAAAGCTATTGTATGCAGCACCGGGGCCGTTTACTTCAAATACCTGCTGGTACCGGTCGATTACTACTTGAGGCGTAAGCGTCGCTACAAGACTCGGCAAGGTTAAATGCAACCAGCTGGAAAACTTCTGAGGAACATGGATTTTGTACTGATACTCTGTTGCTTTTGCGAGAGGTTTCGTCTTTAAAAAATATTCGTAAAGGTCTTGCAGGGTAGGGACGGTGCCAGCATTCGCAGGCTTGCCTTCTCGTAAACGCTGCATGATCTCCGGCGCTTTTGATCGCGCCTGCTTCGGAGTGTACTCTCCGTATCGCCCAATCTTTCCTTTTACTGTTTTGTATTTTTTAACGCTTGGGTCGAAGACATCAATTTGAACAAAGAAAGTTTTTGAATCCCTACCAACACGGAGAGCAAACCCTTTCAGGTCCGTGTCAAAATAATCGATTTGCCCTTTATCTGCAAACGCCAGATTGTCTATATTATCTTTGGTGAGTTTCAGTCTAGGCATGGCGGCCTCCATGGTTTATTCCTACCTAGTGCCAGGATTTGCGAAGAAAGGTAGGAAGTAAGTAGGACCAAAATTAAAAAACCCGCTAAATCTAGCGTATAGATTAGCGGGTTTGTGCTGGGCTGTCAAGCTGTATGTATATGATATTTAGATATATTTCTTGTTATTTCAAAAACAGTAAAAAGCCTTGAAAAGTGCTATGATAAGTTCCAGACGATCATCTCCCAAAGATCACGCCAGTTCTTCCCTACTTCGCTGACCACTGAAGGCTCGAAGCCGCAATGCATCATGCATTGCGCACATCTTTCATCCTTGCCTACGCCGTATCTGCTCCATTCGGTCTTTTCCATCATCTCCCGGTACGTGGGATAATGGGCATCAGTAATAAGGTAGCAGGGCGCCTTCCACCCCTGGGTGTTCCGGGTCGGATTTCCCCATGGGGTGCATTCCAGAGCCTTCTCGCCTTTCAGAAATCGGAGGTACATGGGGGTTGAGAGTATCCTGTGCCTCTTGCTCATTTCGAAGACTTCGGTGAATTTCTTCTCGATTTCCCTGCGCTCGAGAAAGTGGTTCTCGCCTACCGCCTCATAGTCGAAACCGGGCGCGACAAGGAAGCCGTCCACGCCGATATCCTTCAGCAAAGTGAATAGTTGATCTATCTCCCCCAGGTCGGTTTCCTTGAATATGGTGGTATTGGTCCAGACGCGGAAGCCGAGCTGTTTGGCCTTGCGGATCCCTGCCAGTGCCGTTTTGAAGGCGCCGTTGCATTCCAGGATCCGGTCGTGGGTTGTCTCCATGCCGTCCATGTGGATGTTCAGGGTGAAGTTGGGATGAGGCCGCATTCGATCGAGGGACTCCTGGAGCAGAAGCCCGTTCGTACAGAAATAGACATGCTTCTTTCGGGCCAGTACTGCGTTGACAAGCTCAAATACATGTGTATACAGGAGCGGTTCGCCGCCGGTAATGGTAACGACGGGCGCCGGGCATTCATCAACTGACTGCAGGCACTCTTGCAGTGACATTTCCTGATTGATCGTCGATGCGTATTCACGAATACGCCCACATCCCGAGCAGGCCAGGTTGCAGAGGTGAGTCGGTTCCAGCATCAGGACGAGGGGGAATTTTTCCACTTTTCCCATCCTGTTGCGGAAAATGTATTTTGTCAGATCGTAGTTGAGCTTTAATGGGAACCTCATGAATGATTTATTTCCTTTCGAACGCTATTTGATCCTGGCAAGCGCAGGCGCCTCAGTCGCTCGCCCGGCCAGAAAAGCCCTTGCCGCCCGTGCGATGCCCGTTGCATCGATGCCCAGGTCCGATCTTAATTGCGACTGGCTGCCGTGTACGATGAAACGGTCCGGGATACCGATTCTCCGGACTCTCACCCCGGTGATGCCTTCACGTTCCATGAGTTCCAGCACTGCGCTCCCGAAACCTCCTTGAAGTGCGTTTTCTTCGACGGTAAGCAGGTTGCCGGTGGCGGAGGCTGCGTCGATAATGAGTTGCCGGTCCAGAGGCTTGACGAAGCGGGCGTTGATCACTGTTACATGAATGCCTTCCGCAGCCAGCAGTTTTGCCGCTTCCAGGGCAGGGTAAACCGTGGCGCCGATGGCAACTACCGAGAGATCTCGGCCTTCGGACAGGATTTCGCCCTTGCCGATTTCCAGCGAAACTGGATCGGGGTCCAGGTATACGCCGTAACCCTGCCCGCGGGGATAGCGGAGTGCAATGGGGCGGCCTGAATAGATCGCGGTCTTGAGCATGTGTTGCAGCTCGTTCTCGTCCTTGGGCGCCATTACGGTCATTTCCGGCAGATGGCGCAGGAAGGAAAGGTCGAAGACACCGTGGTGGGTCGGTCCGTCGTCCCCCACCAGACCCCCGCGGTCCAGTGCGAGGGAAACCGGCAGTTTCTGCAGGCAGATGTCATGAAAAATCTGATCGTAGCCCCTCTGGGCAAAGGTGGAATAGATGGCGGCGACCGGCAGGAACCCTTCCACGGCCAGACCGGCTGCGAAGGTCAGGGCATGCTGCTCGGCTATGCCCACGTCGAAGAAACGTTCCGGATAGGCCCTTGCGAACGGCGTCAGGCCGGTGCCGTCCCGCATGGCAGCTGTTATGCCGATGATTCTGTCGTCTTCGCCGGCAAGTTTCATCAGGGTCTGGCCAAAGACCGCGGTATAGGAGGGAGTTCCATTTTTCCCGGACTTGACGGTCCCGGTTTCGATATCGAATGCCCCGACGCCGTGAAACAGGTCCGGATTCCGTTCCGCCGGCGGGTACCCCTTGCCTTTCGTGGTCATGACATGGATCAACATCGGCCTGTCAGCTGTGCGGCAGTTGTTGAACACTTCCACCAGCTGGGGCAGGTCATGCCCATGGATCGGGCCGATGTATTCGAATCCCAGGGCTTCGAACAGCGTACCGGGAGTAAGGAATCCTTTCAATGAGTCCTCTGCCTTCTTGGCAAAATGCAGAATGTTGGTGCCGATGGCAGGGATGCTTTTCAGGAGGGATTCCATTTCCTTCTTCAGATCCCTGAAATACTTGCCTGTGAGCTTTCGCGAGATGAATGCCGAAAAAGCGCCGACATTTTTCGATATGGACATCTCATTGTCGTTCAGGACCACGATCAGGTTTTTTCTCAGGTGCCCGGTCTGGTTCAGTGCTTCGAAGGCTATTCCGCCGGTCAGCGACCCGTCTCCGATCACCGAGATCACTTTGCTGTCCCTGCCTCTCAGGCTGTTTGCCACCGCCATTCCAAGCCCTGCCGAGATGGATGTGGAGGAATGGCCGGCGCCGAAAGCGTCATGGGGCGATTCGTTCCGCTTGGGGAATCCGCTTATGCCGTGGTACTGGCGCTGCGTATGGAAAGCCTCTCGCCTGCCGGTGATGATCTTGTGGGTATATGCCTGATGTCCCACATCCCAGATTATCTTGTCCGCAGGGGAATCGAAACAGTAATGCAGCGCCAGGGTAAGCTCTACGCAACCCAGGTTGGAGGCCAGATGGCCGCCGGTCACCGATACCGTGTCCAGCAGGAAACGGCGCACTTCTTCGGCGAGAGGGATCAGTTCTTCCTCTTTCAGGCGCTTCAGGTCTTCAGGACCGTTTATTTTTTCAAGCATAGGATACATTGGAAATTCCCCGCGGTAATCCGCATCAGTTAAAAACGAAACCTGGCGAAACTCGTGCTTCGACCTGATCGGGACATTGCCCGGTTGCAGCATGCTTTGCCGGAATTCCGGCATCTTCGGATCCCGATCAACTAATTATGCATATCCTTCGGAGCGGAACCAATCGACAGCTTTTTGCAGCGCGTCCTTTACCGGGCCGCTAGGCAGCCCCAGCTCCCTTACCGCCTTGGATGAATCGAAGAACATGTGCTTTCCGGCCATCTGCACCCCTGCCAGTGGGATCAGAGGCTCCCTCCCGGTCAATCTGGATATTCCTTCATTGATATATGCAGCGACGAGTATGGGTGTATAGGGCAGTTTCAATCGTGGTGCCGGAAGCCCGGAAATTTCCTCCAGCAGGGCGAAGATGTCGCGCAGCGTAAGATTTTCATTGCCGAGGATATACCTTTCGCCTATCCGTCCATGAAGGGCTGCCAGAATGTGCCCTTTGGCGCAGTCTTCCACATCGATCAGGTTCAAGCCGGTGTCAAGATAGGCGGGCATCTTGCGATTCAGGAAATCAACGATTATTTTGCCGGTGGGTGTGGGTTTGATATCGTGCGGTCCCACCGGTGTGGACGGATTGACGATAACCAGGGGCAGGCCACGCTGTATGAACTTCTCCGCTTCACGCTCTGCAAGGAATTTGCTTTTTTTGTAGTGTCCGACCATATCGGAGAAGGAAACCGGCGTTTCTTCATTGCCGGGCGTGCCGTCGCCGGGATTGCCCAGCGTGCCGACGCTGCTTGTGTAAACGACGCGGCTGACACCATTTTGCAGCGCTGCTTCCAGTACCGCCCGGGTTCCGCCCACATTGACCGAGTACATCGACGAAGGGTCCCTGGTCCAGAGGCGATAGTCAGCGGCAACGTGGAACAGGGTATCGCAGCCCGAGATGCCTCTGGCTAGTGACTCGCTGTCCAGCAGGTCGCCTTCGCTGAATTCCACGTCCAATCCTGCCAGGTTTCTCCTGTCCGATCCCGGCCTGGCCAGAACCCTGACCCGGCACCCGAACGCAAGCAGCTGCCGGGCAAGGCATGCTCCAATAAAACCGGTGGCGCCGGTTACGAAAACCTTGTTCATATATCCGTCACTAAAAACATTAACGCAGTTTCAAATCCGGAAAAGACCATTTCCGGATGAAAACTAGTTGACGCCGCCCATGAGGCTGCGGTATCTCCCGAGTGCCATCAGGGGGAAGCAGTTGCGGTAAATGTGGTACTTGATCATGAAGTACTTGGGGAACCCCGTGCCGGTGAACTGGTCTTCATCCCAGGAACCGTCGGGCTTCTGGTTGGCTATCAGGTACTGGATGCCCCGTTCGATAGATGCCGAGTTCGCTTCTTCGGCAGCCATCAGCGCCAGCAGTGCCCAGGCTGTCTGCGACGGAGTGCTTGCGCCGACTCCGGCAAGAGCCGTGTCTTGATATGAGTCACAGGTCTCGCCCCAGCCGCCGTCACTGTTCTGTTTGGATTTGAGCCAGTTGGCTGCTTTGCGGATATACGGCTGCCCGGGGTTTTCTCCAATGGCCTGCAGCCCGCTCAACACTGACCATGTGCCGTAAATGTAGTTCACTCCCCAGCGTCCCCACCACGGTCCCTGGGGTTCCTGGTTCTGTTTCACGAACTCGAGTGCGCGGACGGCAGCCGGATTGTCCTTCGGATAGCCGAATGTTCCCATCAGTTCCAGCATTCTGCCGGTAAGATCCGCGGTCGGCGGGTCGATAAGGGCTTCCAGGTCGGCGAAGGGTATCTTGTTGAGTATATGCTTGGTATTGTCCTTGTCGAATGCTCCCCAGCCACCGTTTTTGCTCTGCATGCCCAGGCACCAGCGGATTCCCCTTTCGATGGCGGCTTTCATTGCGGCTCCGTCCTTGACCTTAACATCCTTGATCGCCATCATGACTATCCCGGAGTCGTCCACATCAGGATACCAGTCATTGAGGAATTCAAAAGCCCAGCCACCCGGCTCCAGTTCGGGACACTTGATTTTCCAGTCTCCCGGCTGGCGCACTTCGTGGTCCAGCAGCCACTGGGCGGCTTTGACCAGGGAGGGATGGTCGTTCGGCACTCCGGCGTCTATCAGGCCCTTCAACGCGAGGGCCGTATCCCAAACCGGTGAAATGCAGGACTGGAGTACGATGCTGTTGTCGTTCTCGATGCAAAAATTGGCCAGCGCATCCAGGCCTTTCTGAACCGCCGGGTGGTCGTTGGCATAACCCAGGCAGTTGAGAGCCAGGATGGAGTTGAGCATGGCGGGTTGAATGCCGCCCCAGTCGCCGGTCGCCTCCTGGTGGTCAAGAACCCATTTTTCGGTTATGGCCATTGCCTTCTTCATGAAGGGCCTGATGGGACTGCGTTCGTAGATCTTCAGCAGATGGTCCACCCCTATGAAAATGTTTTTCCATGTCAGGATGCCTTCTTCCTTGGTGAATGTGTAATCCGTCGGGCGCGGCGGACGCACGTAGAGTTCCTGCACTCGCGCCCATGGCGGCAGCTTCCGCACCGGCCGCTTGGCCATGATGAGGGAGAGCGGGATGATGGTGGCCCGCGACCAGCTGGAGAACTCGTACATGTTCAGATAGGCCCAGTTGGGGAGAAGGGACAATTCAATGGGCATCGATGGAACGCCGAACCAGGCGAACTCGCCGAAAAGGGCGAGGAATATCTTGGTGAAAACCCGGCTCTTTATAATGCCGCCTTTGTCCAGGATGAAAGCCCTGGCCTTTTCCATCGCGGGGTGATCCGGTCCGTACCCGGCCAGTTTCAAGGCGAAATAGGCTTCTATGGTGGTGGAAAGGTCTCCAGGCCCTCCGTAGTAAATGGTCCAGTAGCCTTCTTCCGTCTGCTTGTTAAGGATATAGTTGGCCAGCTTCCTTTCCCTGTTCTTGTCGACCATGCCCAGGAAATGGAACAGCATGATGTATTCCGAGCTTATTGTTACATTTGACTCCAGCTCGGCCCACCAGTATCCTTCCGGCAACTGTTCGCGAAAGAAAAACTCGCAGCTTTGCTCAATGGCAACGTCAATGGGGCTGTTGGTCCCCACGGTTTTCTTTTTCCAGATGGATGCCGGGAGATGGTGGACCTTGGCCCCCTGTCTGGAGGGGGCCGACTCCGGATTTTCCGCGGTCATGCCGTTAAGAGATGTCAATGCGTTGGAAATGGGATGTTTGCAGGGTTTCATTCCTGTGAGCTCCATAATAAAACCTTGGGAAGTCACCATGAACTTCATGGGACACAATTAGCCATTCTATAGAATAATTGTGCATATCTAGCACATTTTTCCGCAAAGGTATACAACTTTTCTGGGTGTTGTCCGGATAGTGTAATGATAACTATATGTTGCGGATCAGCGAACTGGGTATGCCGGAGTTGATTTCACGGAACGGCTATGGTACGCTCAAACGACAGATTCAGGAGGATAAAGAACAAATGATCAACAAAGACGAAAAAGGCAGGGGACTTTTCGGTATTGTCACCCGCTTTCCGTTGGCAACCATACTGGTTGCTCTGCTTCTGTCCGTGCTGGCGCTGAATTATACCAGAAACAATCTGGAAATGCTGACCGGCAGGGACGACCTGATGCCCAAGAACAGCAAGTTCCACCGCGATTATACTGAATACCGGCAGGAATTCGGCGACCAGGAAGAGATTGCCATCGTCATTGAGAGCGCTGATTCCGAAGTCGCGGGACGGTTCGGCAGCGAACTTCAGCGCAGGCTCAGCAAAAGAACCGATTTGTTCAGAGAGGTTTTCTACCCCAACGCGCTTCCCTATTTCCAGAAAAACGGCCTGATGTTCATGTCTTATGAGGAACTGCGTTCACTGCGCGACAAGCTTGCAAAGGCAAAGCCCGTTCTCAAGGACCTGGCGGCGTCTCCATCTGTTCAGACACTTTTCACTTCCCTGGCACGGGGGATGGAGGATTATCTGAAAGAGCCTCCGGGAGCGCCGGACGCCGATAAGCGTATTGCCGGCCTCGCCTTCATGCTCGGCAAACTGGGCGACGGCTTCGAGCGCTTCGGCAAGGAAGGGGCCGCGCCGGTATCTCTTGACAGCTTTTTTCTCGGTAATGGTCCTGGTGGGGAGGAGTCTGCTCTCGCAAAGGCCGCGAAGCAGCAGATCATCACGGTTCTGCCGGTAAAGGAAGCCGGCAGCTTCGTGCCCGCCGAAAGAGCCATTGCCGCAGTGCGCTCCGAACTCCGCTCGCTGTCTGCCGATCCCCGGTTCAAAGGGGTCAAGGCAGGACTTACCGGGGTGCCGGTGCTGGAGTACGAGGAAATTGCCACGAGCCAGCGTGATATTGCCCTTGCCACGGTAATTTCATTAATCCTGACCGTAATACTTCTCCTTTATGCCTTTCGTGGTGTCGCGAACGCTGTCGCAGCAACGGCGGCGCTGCTGGTGGCCATCGCCCTCTCTTTCGGCATGGCGACTCTGGTTGTCGGGCATCTGAACATTCTGTCCATGGTTTTTGCCGTGATGCTGATCGGGATAGGGATCGAGTACGGGATACAGATCGTGCTCCGCTATCAGGAAGAGCTCAAAAAAGGCAAGCAGCGGTTCGAGTCACTCCGGACCGCAGTGAACAGGAACCTCTGGGCCATAACCATGGCTGCCGCCACGGTGGCTGCAGCCTTCCTGACCTTTGTCCTGACCGATTTCAAGGGGATCGCGGAACTGGGCATTATCGCGGCAATCGGTATTTTCATCTGCGTCCTCGTCACGTTCACAGTCCTCCCTGCAATGCTGGCGCTACCGATCAGGTACGGTACGCGGAACCGCAAGACAATCGTGACGACCCCTTCGGCACAAGGTGGAATCCCTGTCCCCGCTGTTCATGTTTCGCCGGTCAGGAAAACCATACGGACGGTTCTGTTCGGATACCCCCGGGCTGTCCTCGCAGTTACGGCGATTCTCTGCGTAGCTTCCCTCTACCCTCTCTCCAGGGTCGAATTTGATTACAATCTCCTCAACCTGCAGGCCAAGGGATTGGAGTCCGTCGCCTATGCGCGTAAACTGATGAGAAATTCTGAAAATTCCGGATATTTCGCTGTGGCCATGGCGCCTACCCTGCAGGAAGCCGCTCTTCGCGCCAAAGCCCTGTCGTCGCTCCCGACCGTGGATCACGTTGTCGGCCTGCAGTCATTCATTCCTGATGATCAGGACAGGAAGCTGGCGGAAATCGCTGCCATCAGGGCGGATCTTGCCGATGTCAAAGCTGCGGCTTACGAAGAGGATTTGCGGGTCATGGAACTGCCGGCCGTTTTTGAAAACTTCCGTGCCACTACTGAACGGTTCGTGCAGCGACTGGAGCGGGAGCAGAAGCCGGAGGCGAAAGAGATGGCCGGTTTCCTGCGCATATTGGACCGCTTCTTTGCCGGGCTGGAGAAGGAAAAAGACAGGAATGCGCTGGGAATGCTGCGCAATTTCCAGGGAGACATGATGGCGGGCCTGCCGGCCAAGATCGAAGCCCTCAAGAACAGTCTGCCTGCCTCCCGGGTTTCCCTGGCAGATGTGCCTGAGGATCTGCGCAAGCGCTTTGTGGGCAGGTCCGGGAAATTCCTGCTCCAGATCGCGCCCAAGCATGAGATATTCGACCGTGAACCGCTGAAGGCTTTTCTGGATGATGTGCGGAAAGTAGCGCCCGGCGCCACAGGGGAACCGGTAATGGTGTACGAGTCAATGACCATAATGCGTGATTCGTACCGAGGGGCCTTTGCCTATGCGTTCCTGGCAATATTTCTGATTCTGCTGGTGACCTTCCGCAGCGTGCGATATGCGATGATCGGCCTCGTGCCGCTGGTGGTGGGCATGCTTTTCATGGTCAGCGGCATGTGGCTGTTCGGAATCAGCTTCAATTCGGCGAATATTATCGTGATGCCGCTGGTGCTCGGGATAGCGGTGGATTCCGGGATATATATCATCAACCGGTTCCGCCGCGAGGGCGAAAGCGGCTACGAGGTGGTCGTCAGCAGCACCGGCAGAGGAGTCTTCTACAACACCCTGACCATCATGATCAGTTTTGGAGCGCTGATGGTGGCCCATCACCAGGGAGTCTTCAGTATCGGGGCGGCAATGTCGCTGGGCATGTTGTCCTGCCAGATCGCTTTCATCGTGACTCTGCCGGCGGCCCTGGCGCTATTCGGCGAAAAGCGTCAACCTGGGAACGGAATGTGAAAACCGAAGGGTTGGGGGGCGCCGTAGGGCTGACACACCTGTTTCTGCGACGCGTGGTGGTTCCGGGTGACGTGGTTGTGGATGCCACCTGCGGCAACGGTTTCGATACGCTTTTTCTGGCGCGTTTGGTGGGTGACGGGGGCAGGGTATGGGCATTCGACCTGCAGGCGGAGGCGATCAGGTCTGCTGAGGCAAGACTTGACGAGGCAGGCTGCCTTTCGCGGGTAAAACTGGTCAATGCAGGGCATGAGCGTCTTGACGAATACCTGAAGGAGAAAGTCCGGGCAGTCGTCTTCAATCTGGGATACCTGCCCGGGGTTCCCGATGGACAAGTCACGTGTGCTGACTCCACCCTGGCGGCGCTGGACCGGGCTTCGGAACTGCTTCTCCCGGGAGGCATAATTACTGTAGCCCTGTATACCGGACATCCCGGTGGGGCGGAAGAGGCCGCGATGGTGGAAAAATGGGCTGCCGGCCTTCCTCCCCGCGGCTTCAACTCCTGGAAAAGCCGCCAGCTGAACCGTTCAGAACTGGCGCCCTTCGTCATTGTCGTGGAAAGGCAGCCTTCAGGACGCGGGGCAAAAACCGATTCGTGCCGCGAATGTACCTGAGCATCCCTTTCGCTTGATGCTTTGTTACTCTCTTTCGACCCTTACCTTGACCATTCCTTCGAATGACTTCAGCGCGTCGAAGAGTTCCTGTTTCGAAAGGGCTTCACGGTTCTTGCTCATTCGCATGCTTTTTTTCCAGAAATCCTCTCCGAACCTGCCGAAGTAATCCATGAGGAACCGAGACTGCACATAGACTCCGCGATCAAGGAAGGATTCCCCAAGGTCGGCCATTACCTGGTTGAACAATTTCAGCTGTATGACTCCCTCGCTGTCGCCAAAGTCTCCTCCTTCATCATGATAGGTAATGGAGCTGCGCATCCAGGACAGCCCGTCCCCCCTCATGGCGGCGCCCACCACGCCGGGCATCGAGGCCGAGAGGGCAACTGTCGCGCCGTCCCGTATGGCCGCTTCGTCGATGTTGTCCACCGGACTGCTGTTGATGAAAAACACCTTGATATCTTTCCTCACGTATTCGGGATCGATCCCGAACTGATCGCAAAGAAGCTCCCTCAGGCTGCAGCCGGTCCTGACTCTTACGTAACAGCCCTTCTGCAGCAGGGTGCACAATCTCGGCAAAAGGTCCGCTTCTGGTGTCAATGTCAGCCTGAAGGTTTCGTCAGCGGCCTTTACGTCGGCCATTCCCGGGGTGTTTCCGCTTTTCATAGCAATTTACCTCTTGTCGGTTTGATTGGATACCATGGTTATTTTTTCGTATCTCTTCACTGCTGTCCGGTTGCCCGGAGAACCCGGTCGAAAAATACCGAGACGAAGTTCCTGAGCGGTACGGGTGATTTCATTACCTTGGAAATCAGAAGAGCGCCTTCGAAACCGGTCAGGAAATATTCTGCAAGGGCGTTGGGGGAGCTGTCAGAGGGGATCTCCCCTGCATCGCGGGCTTCAGCCAGGCATCGTTCGAAATGAGCCATCCAGGATTGGAATATACCGGCCAGCTTCAGACGGAAATCCTCGCTCTGGTCGGCCAGTTCCTGGCCCATGTTGGCTGCAAGGCAGCCGATGCTGCAATTGTTTTTTTCAAAGCGGTCCACGAGGCTTTCCATGCAGTTCCTGAGACGTACAAGGGGAGTGAACCTTTCGTCGGCAAGGAATGAGATGAAAATCCTGTCGATACCCTCGGCAAAATGGTCCAGGACCTGGAGTCCGAAATCCTGCTTGCTTGAAAAATAGTAATAGAAAGAGCCCTTGGGTACATTGGCCTGCTTCAGGATGGCTTCGATGCCGGTCGAGTTGAAACCCTGCCGGGCAATGATTCCCATGCCTGCCTTGATGATCTGATTTTTTGTTTCGCTGGAAGACATGCGGGAATATTAGACCGGTCGTCTATAAATGTCAAGTATTGCGTAGAGCGTGCGGGGAGGAGAGTGTGGGTGATTTTTTGCTTTACATGAAGTGTTCTCTTCCGTATTTTTCTATCGGTAGGGGACATGTTGTTTACTTTCAGCACCAGTCTTCGCCTTTGGGCTTTTATCGCTCACTGACTCAGTCATGAATGGTTTTTGCCGGGAATTCCAATGATCCGTATTTTATTGCCATTTCTTTTCATAGCACCGCCCCTGGTTTACGGGTTTGCTTCCCTTTTGTGCGCCAGGAAGTTTTTCCATGCCTCATCCGTGGGGGGGGATTTCCACCCTCCCGTTACCATAATCAAGCCGGTCAAGGGCGAAGATGCGGAGAGTTTCGAAAATTTCGCATCTTTCTGCAGGCAGGACTACCCGGTCTATCAGATCGTTTTCGCCATTGCTTCGTCTGGCGACCCTGCAGTTCCCGTAATCAGGCGGCTCATGGAAAATTTCCCGGAAACTGACCTGGAACTGGTTCTTGACGACAGGATTTACGGGCCGAATTACAAGGTTTCAAACCTGATAAATGCTTATCCGAAAGCAAAGCATGATGTAATTGTGATCTGCGACAGCGATATTCGGGTCGGGCCTCGATTCCTGCATGAAGTTGCAATGCATTTTACGGATGGGAAAGTGGGCCTTGTTACTTCGCTTTACCGCAGTTCCGGAGTGCGAAATATCGCGACTGCTCTTGAGTCGATGGGGTTTACTGCCGATATGATTCCCAATGTGCTGGTTGCCCTGCGCCTGGAAGGCCTGACGTTCGCCCTCGGCGCATCCATGGCGGTACGCAGGAGCGCTCTGGAAAAGATCGGGGGCTTCCGGGCTCTGGCGGATTATCTGGCTGATGATTATCAGCTGGGAAACATGATACATCGTGCAGGCTTCAAACTGGCACTCTCCGCGTATTTTGTGGAAAGCGTCATGCAGCGGGAGAGCCTGCGGAGCGTCTTGTCGCGCCAGCTTCGCTGGGCGCGCACCATGCGGGCCAGTCGCGCAGGGGGGTATTTCGCCTCGGTGATCACGCAGCCTGCGCCGGCGATGCTGCTGGCGCTTGTTTCGAGCGGGTTCTCCATGGCGGGCTGGATAGCTGTCTTGACGCTGGGCGCTGCCAGGATGTTCTGCGCAACGGTGTTCAGCAGGATATTTGTGCGGGACGGAATATTTCCCCGCTACCTGTGGCTTCTTCCAGTTCGTGACCTGCTCGCTTCAGCAGTCTGGCTGCTTTCGTTCCTGGGCAACAGGGTTGTGTGGCGTTCCAGGGTCTACCGGGTCCTCCCGGGGGGGAAAATCCGTGATATTGGGGAGCCTTTTCGCGGGCCGGGTCTGTCCCGCAACCTGTAAGAGAGTAATAATGTTCAGATAATAGCGTTCAGAGTCTTTACATTTGCCCCTGAATTCATATATTATGGTCTATTATTTTCCCGGGAGTGTTTTTTTGTCATCTTTGTTTTCATATCTGGGCAGGCCTGCCGTGTCGGTGCTGCGTGAAATGGGACGAATGGTCCTTTTTCTTTTTTATGCCGTCTGGATGTTGTTCCGGGCGCCCGGCAAGCTGATCCCTATACTCAAGCAAATCAAGTTCATTGGCGCGAAATCCTTTTTCGTCATTTTTCTTACAGCTGCGTTTACCGGCATGGTACTCGGTCTCCAGGGGTACTACACCCTGACGAAAACCGGCACCGAGGGGATGCTTGGTTCTGTCGTGGCCCTTTCCCTGATCCGGGAGCTGGGGCCGGTCCTTGCCGCGCTGATGGTGACGGGCCGGGCCGGAAGCGCTATTACCGCTGAGATAGGCATCATGAGGATAACAGAGCAGATCGACGCGCTTGAGACCATGGCGCTGGAACCGTTCAAGTACCTCATGTCGCCCAAGATTTTGGCCGCCCTCGTAGCGCTGCCGCTTCTTTGCTCGATTTTCGACGTTGTCGGCATCGGCGGAGGCTACCTCGTGGGGGTAAAAATGATGGGCCTGAATCCGGGAGCCTACATCAACGGAATGGAAAAGAGCGTCGAATGGAAGGATGTCTACTCGGGACTCGTGAAATCCGTCTCGTTCGGCCTCATCATCTCATGGGTCTGCTGCTACAAGGGTTTCTATACAACGCGAGGCGCCGAAGGGGTTTCACGCTCGACTACCGATGCCGTCGTAATGTCGTCTGTACTGATACTGATATGGGACTACTTCCTTACATCAGTAATGATGTAGACCGAGGATGGATGGCCGCGGAGGAGATGCGCCGGAATGATTGAACTGATTCGCCTGACAAAGTCCTTTGGCAAGCAGCTGGTGCTGAATGATCTCAACCTGAAAATCCCGGCAGGGAAGATCACCGCCGTAATCGGTCCCAGCGGCGAGGGGAAGAGTGTTCTCCTGAAGCATATGATCGGCCTGCTTAGGCCTGACAGCGGCAAGGTCCTGGTGGATGGCGAGGATATAACCTGGCTCGGGCGGAGCCAGCTGAACCGGGTCAGGGAAAAATTCGGCATGCTCTTCCAGGGCGTTGCTCTGTTCGATTCAATGACGGTGTTCGAAAACGTGGCTTTTCCGCTTGAGGAAAAGACACGTTTGTCCAGGGGCGAGATCCATGATCGGGTGCATGAGGCGCTTGAGCATGTCGGCCTTAAGGATGTGGACGAAAAGTATCCCGACCAGCTTTCCGGCGGGATGAAAAAGCGCGTCGGCCTGGCCAGGGCGCTGCTCCTCAAACCGGATATCATTCTTTTTGACGAGCCGACCACCGGTCTGGATCCGATCATTTGCAATGCAATGCACAGGCTCATAAAGCAGACCCAGGAGCGTTTCGGCTTTACCGCGGTCATCGTGTCCCACGAGGTTCCGTCGATTTTCGAAATCTGTGATTATGTCGCCATGCTGTACCGGGGCCGGATACAGATGAGGGGTACCCCCGAAGAGATCAGGGCAAGCGAGGATCCGGTGCTCCGGCAGTTCATAACCGGTGAGCTTGAGGGGCCTTTGCAGTTTGTATGAATTGAAATTTCGGGGAAATTATTTCTGTTGCGGGTGAGCAATGAAAAAGAATGCCAATCTTGAAACTATCGTCGGGGTTTTCGTGCTTGTAGGAATACTTTGCCTTTCCTACCTGTCCATAAAGCTGGGGAAGATGGAGGTTATTGGAGGCGATACTTACACGGTGTATGCCAACTTCGATTCGACATCCGGTCTTAAAAGCGGCGCGTCTGTCGAGATAGCCGGTGTCGAAGTCGGGAGGGTGGATCGCATTTCTCTGGATGAAAAGGCCGGATACACGGCCAGGGTTTCATTGAAGGTCGATTCCGGAATCGTGCTGCAGGATGACGTAATCGCATCGGTCCGTACCCGTGGGATCATCGGTGACAAATACATAATGTTGAAGCCGGGCGGATCCGACGTGGTCCTCAAGGATGGTGGAAGGATTCGTGAAACCGAATCCGCCATTGATTTCGAGAGCCTAATCAGCAAATTCATCCATGGCAAGGTCGACTGAGAGGGAGGAAGGAGAGATGTGTCTTTCAATTCGTTCAATACAAGTGGTTTTGTGCCTGATCATGATTGCCGCGGTTCCGGCTTTCGGAGCGGAAGAGAAACCGGGAAAGCTGGTGCTGGGTCTTGATGAGTGCATACGCAGAGCCTTGAACACGGCTCCCGAACTGGGTGAAGCAAGGGCTGACATTGAACTTGCCCAGGCGAAACTGGAAGAGGCCAAATCGCACAGGTATCCACAGATTGAGTTCCTGGGCCTGTTCGGCCCTGTCTCCCAGGCCCGGGGCAACCAGGTGTATTCCCAGGACCGCATCGACCACCTGCATGGCCTTACGGTATTCGCGAGGGGCGATGCGACGCTTGTCCAGCCGATATACACCTTTGGCAAGATAAGCGAGCGGATGAAGGCGGCGACGCACGGCATAGCGGTTGACAGAGCCAAAAAGGAACAGAAGGACAACGAGATAGCCCTTAAGGTCAAGGAGTACTATTACGGCCTTCTTCTGTCACGGGAGATGAAGGAACTGGTATCGGAAGTCGGGGAGACTCTCGACAAGGCCAGGGACAAGGCTAGGACGCTGCTGGACAAGAGTTCCCCCAATGTGGAATTGCTCGACATCTACAAGCTGGATGCCTTTTCGGGAGAAGTCAGGAAATACACTGAAGAGGCAAGAAAAGGTGAATCGCTGGCTCTTGCGGCGCTCCGCGTCCAGACCGGTCTGCCTGCCGACACAGCTTTGGATATTGCCACCGACCGCCTTGTCCCGGAGGGGAAGGGAGCGGAAGGTGATCTGGCTTCCTATCTGGATGCCGCTATGTTCAAGCGTCCTGAATACAAGCAACTGAAAGAGGGCCTGCAGGCCCGTTCCGCCCTTGTGCGGGCGGTCAGGGCTGACTATTATCCCGACATTTTCCTCGGAGGTTACCTTTCAGCAGCGTACTCCCCTGACCGGGATCGGGTAACGAACCCATGGGTGCCGGACCAGTTCAACCATTTGTGGGCCGGTATCGCTCTGGGAATGAAATGGAAGATCGATTTCGGCATTACCAGCGCCAAGGTTGCCGAAGAGCAGGCGCAGTATGCGCGACTCATAAGCACTAACGACTATGCCATGGCCAATATCCCTCTCCAGATCCGCAAGGCCTACCTGGAACTCCAGGAATCGGAGAAGAGCATCGGCGCCACCAAGGATGCCTACACCAACGCGAAAAAATGGGCGGTGGCCGCTGTCGCCAATTTCGACCTGGGTATCGGGCTGGCCAAGGAGATCTTCGATGCATTGCAGAATTACGCCAAGATGCGGGCCGATTATTTCCAGTCCGTCTATAACTACAACATGTCACGCGCAAACCTTGCCTATGCAGTCGGCGAGGTGCCGCTCAAGAAATAAGAAAGGGGTAGGGAAGATGAAAAAGTCGTTTGCAGCAGCACTCGGTCTGGTGTTGGCCGGTGCATTTTTGGCGGGCCAGGCCTTTGCGGGTGCTGTTACCGATGATGTGAAGAAAACGGTTGACCAGGTAGTTAACATCGTGTCGAATCCCGACTTCAAGAAGTCCAGAAACGAATCGAAAAAACGCGCGGCCCTGAAAAGCGCCATAAGCAGAATGTTCGATTACGGGGAAATGGCCAAGAGATCGATGGGCGTCAACTGGAAGGCCAGGACGAAGGCAGAGCAGAAGGAATTCGTGGGTCTTTTTTCCACCCTGCTGGAAAATTCCTATGCGGGAAAGATAGAGTCTTATAACAATGAAAAGATAGTCTATAACGGTGAAACCGTGAACGGCACTTACGCCGAAGTCAAATCGCGGGTCATCACTGCCAAAAGGGACGAGTTCACCCTCGACTATCGCCTGATGCGGCAGGGAAACCGCTGGATGGTCTACGATGTCGTAATTGAAGGGGTAAGCCTGGTGTCCAATTACCGCTCACAGTTCAACAAGATCATCGTGAGCCAGGGGTACGGCGAACTGGTGAAGAAGCTCCGTTCCAAGAGCGAGGAGATCAAGGCGCCGTAAAGCGGTTGGCAGAACTCAACCTGGTGGAGGTTCTATGAAAAAGATGCTGATTGTTTTGCTGCTGCTTGTATTGACCGGTTGTGCAACTGCCAACAGACCTTACCCGCTGGTGGAGACCGATTCCGAGGAAGTCCGGAATTGCAGGCAGGTGGCAAGGTTCCGCGGCCCTGACGGTTACAGGTTTTGGGGGCCGCCCGCGGTTATCGGAGATTTCAAGTACGAGTCGGCGGTGAAGGCCAAGGCAATGGGAGCTACCCACATCCATTGGCGGACCGGGGGACCTGGCATTGAGGGCAACCTCACGGGGTGGGCCTATGACTGCACCGGCATTCTGGATGAGAAGGCCACGGACAGGGATGATAACTGGTAAATACCGCGAGCCGGGTGCGAGAGGTTTGTTCAAGTTGATTCGCACCCGGCTCGTCTTTTGCCTGGACGGGCAGTCTGATCGGAAACCCCGGCTTTCAGCCGGAGTTATTACATGCAAACGATCAATTCAGCTCTGAAGTGCAGTGCGGGCAACGGACTGCGCCTATGGGGATCACCGACAGGCAGAACCTGCATTCCTTGGTATCTGGTGCGGCAGGCGCCGGTTCAGGCTCCCTCCGCATGCGGTTGATCTGGCGGATCAGCAGGAATATGGCAAAGGCCACGATCACGAAATCCAGGATAGTGTTGAAAAACAGGCCATAGTTGATCGTGGCGGCGCCTGCCTTTTTTGCTTCCTCCAGGCTGGTGAAGTGATTTCCCGAGAGGTCTATGAACAGGTTGGAGAAATTCACCTTCCCGAGAAGCAAACCGATTGGGGGCATTAGGACATCGCTGACGAAAGAAGTGACGATTTTTCCGAATGCGCCACCGATGACGATACCGACCGCCAGGTCGACCACATTCCCCCGCATGACGAATTCCTTGAATTCCTTGAACATTTTTTCCTCCCCTGTCCATGATGTGACGTCCGGCACTATGGCCGTGCTGTTGAAGCGTGAGCCGGGCTCAAGCTGGAACCGGAATCGCTGAAATTTCGCAGAACAGCCGGTTGCTGCAAGTTGAATAAGTTAAAAGCCTGTTATTCTTTATCGTTAACTTATATAAAGCTCAGCAGGCTGTCAACAGTATTTTGAATTGTATCAAAGAGCTTGACGGGTAACAGCCTTTTTTGTAAATGTTTACCTGTAATGTCAAAGACACTCTATTCCATACCCAATACTCTCAGCGGCCTCAGGCTGCTGTCAGTGCCGGTGCTTGTTTTACTGGCCTTTTTTGGCTTTGACACTGAGTTTACCATAATATTTGTTTGTGCGCTCCTTACCGATATGGCCGACGGTTATCTCGCCCGCCGACTGGGCCAGGAGTCTGAATTGGGCGCCAGGCTCGACAGTTGGGGAGATTTCGCGGTTTACACTGCAACGCCTGTTTGCGCCTGGATGCTATGGCCTGAATTGATATTGAGAGAACTGCCGTACGTGTCCGCCGTAGTCGCCAGCTTCCTGTTGCCCGTTGCGGTCGGTTTTTTAAAGTACCGTGGTCTGACGAGTTATCACACCTGGGGAGCAAAACTGTCGGCTGTTCTGATGGGGACAGGCACAGTGCTCCTGTTTTCGGGGTTCGCCCACTGGCCTTTTCGTTTTTCGACAGGCATCCTGGTGCTTGCGCAACTGGAGGAGATCGCCATAACGATCATACTGCCCGAACTCCATTCGAACGTTCCGTCCGTCTGGCATGCATTCAGGCTGGCAAGAGCCGGACGAGGGGATGGGATGTCAGGCTGAGTGGAGTTCGTTGCGAAGGATGTGGAACGGTATGCCGTTGAATGCGTGCTCTGCCCATGATGGAAAAAAGGATGAAGGGTAATGACTGAAGAAACAGATGATCGCAAAAGGTCACATCTCAGGCTGGTGGTGAACAATCCGGACAAGCGCAGCTCCCGTCCTTCGTCGGGGGAAGACGATTACATCACTCTGGAAGAGCTTGTTGCCGGCAAAGAAAAAATTCGCCCTCTCTTTTACCGAGAGATGGAGCGGCCGGTGATGAAAGCCTGCATGGCAGTGGAAAGGTTTCTTGGCAAAAAGGGCTGGACATACGGACTTGATCCTCACCATGGGAAGCCGATAGTCATTCCCGCGGCCTTCGTCTGTCCCGAATCCACCCTTTCTTCAGCAGATCCGAGAGATGAGGTTCTGCTGTTCGTCTCTGATGATGCGGCGGGCAGGGGTCTGTGTTTTTCCCTGGAGATTATTCTGCCGTTTTACAGCGAAGATGAGGCACTGATGGAGGAAGCGCTGCTCTATTCACCCGTTTTCCAGTACGGAACCCTGTTTCTCGAAGAAAACCGGCAGGACGGTTATCTGGACATGATCTACAGGCTCGGTTTTCCGCTTTATCCGCCCGCGTTGACGGGCAGGATTCTGGACAGGCTGTTCGCCATAGCAGACCACGAGGTCGGAGAAGCATTGCGCGGACTGGCCGAGTATCCTGATTCTGAATGACGGGTGCGCCATCCGCTCTTGCCGGGTACGGTAAAGGGTTATGCCTGCGCCTGACAAAGGAAAAGCCTGAACTCTTCTTCTCCTGATTCAATGTCGATGAACTTTATTCCCATGCCGGCTTTCCTGACCAGGTGAATCATGGCCGGAGGGACCTTTTTGGACCAGCGTACGATTCCCGTGATCTTGACCGGCTTTTCTCCAGGGAGTGTGAGTTCTATTGTTAATTTGCTACCCACCGGGTAAATATTGGTGGATTTTATGAACATGCCGCGGTCGTTGATATCTTCTGTAAATGCGATCCTTGTCGGCTTGTCTATGCCGAACCGCAGCGAAAGCCTTCTCCGCAATCTCCTGAAACCTCTCTTTTCAGCCATTCTTCAGCTCCTTTCCGGTTTTTACCGGCAGGCAGATTCTCTTTCGTTCCCTGTATCTTTGATCTCTTGTCGAATTTATTGAAATGGACAGGACGCAAAGATTAGCATATAATGTTCGAAAAATTGATAATTAAAACAACCGAAGGATAATCTTTTTTGCACCCCCGCGTACGGACACTTTGAGGAATCCCGGAGTGAACGTGTCTTTTTTCATTTGTATGGTTTGAAGGGGATAATTTTTTCTTCAAGAATTGTCCACTTTTTGACGAAATGGATTATTGAGGGGTTCAGTTCTGAAATACCGATAGCTGTTTCCCGAATGGTCAATTGCCTTATTCAAATCACTCAAGGAGTGACTCTCAACTATGAACAGCCAGGATGTGTCAGTGTCTGCGGGTTTGGAATCAGCTTTTGTGGAGATTGGACAGGATATTTTCAACAAGGCCGCCCTGCTGGACCGCATCGGAGGCCGGTCTGAGTTGTTGCCCCGCCTGCTGACCATGTTTTTTTCAACCGTGGATGAGATTCTGGTTCGCCTGGATGGAATCGTTGCTGAAAAGGATAACATTGAGGCGGGAAAGCAGGCACATACGTTGAAAGGGGTGGCGGCGAATGTGGGGGCGGAAAGGATGTGCGCTGTAGTCGTGAAACTTGAGGCATTTGCGAGAAAGGAAGAATTGGCGGAGTTTGCGAAGGAAATGCAATATTTGCGGGCAGAGTATGAATTGTTCAAAAGCGTCGCTCAAGAGTGATTTTCGGATGAGCTCTACAGCGGGCGGTTGCAGTTTCTTCCCGAAGCGTCAATAAGCGGTGATAACCTGAACAATGAGAGATCAAGTTGTTGTGCTGGCTGTCGATGATTCAGAGTTGAATCGATACATGGTTCGAATGATGCTCGGCAATTGCGACGATATTGCGGTCATCGAGGCTGAGAACGGCAGGGAAGCACTGGAAATACTCCGGCGGAAGCAGGAAGTCGATATCGTATTGCTGGACCTGGAAATGCCGGTCATGAGCGGGTTTGAGACGCTGGAGCGTATCAAGAGTGATGACAGGTTCCGGGAAATCCCTGTCATAGTCCTTACAGCGGACAGGAATGAGGTTAAGAAGACCCTTGCCATGGGCGCCAATGATTTCATGGCCAAGCCATATGACCCGGAAGAACTGAAATTGCGTGTCATGAACCATGTCAGGAGCAAGAAACTGCACGAACTGGTCCGCGACATGAATAGTGTTCTCCAGGATGATATAATCCGCAAGACATCAGAACTGCAAAAGGCTCTTGATTTTTCCCGGAAGGCTGAATTCGAGATAACTGTGCGGCTGGGCAGGGCCGCCGAATTCCGTGACACGGAAACAGGTATGCATATCCGCCGCATAAGCGAACTGTCGTGGGAGCTGGCTGTTCTGGCCGGTTTGGATGAAAAGGAGTGTGACATCCTGAAGCACGCCTCGCCGCTGCACGATGTAGGCAAGATCGGAATTCCCGACCGGGTACTGCTCAAGCCGGGCAAACTGGATGCCGACGAGTTCGATCTGATGAAAATGCACACCTTGATAGGCAGCAAGATTCTGTCTGATGCAGGTGAATTCCCGGTAATCAAGGCTGGTCAGATAGTTGCCCTGCAGCATCATGAAAAGTGGGACGGCAGCGGCTATCCCCAAGGTTTGTCCGGGAAAGATATCCACATTTTCGGGCGTATCGTCATGGTTGCCGACATTTTCGATGCCCTGACGTCCAGTAGGCCATACAAAAAGGCCTTCCCGCTCGAAAAGGCCGTTGAAATAATGTTTGCGGGCAGGGGCGACTTTTTCGACCCCGAACTTCTTGATCTCTTCCTCGACAATCTGAAGGTGTTTGTCGATATCAAAGAAAAATACAGGGATTCCGAACATGGGGAGGTAACCGGCGACCTGGGCGGTGAGACCCCGGATTCGCTCATCCTCTTCAATCAGGTTTCCAATCCGGAGAAACCGGAAGTGCTCAAGCTCTCAGGCTCTCAGTCGTAAGGGATGCGACATATGCATGCCCTGTCCGGGCAACATCCTGCCCCACCAGTCATTCCACTTTCTCAGTCACGCCAGCGACTTCCACAGCGTCTCCCGGATGCAGTTTCCGTCCTCGACGAAGTTCGGCTTCGCCATTGACCCGAACCTTTCCATCGGTTATGAAAAGCTTGGCTTCCCCGCCTGATGAAGCCATTCCCGTTGCCTTGAGGAAGCTGTCCAGCTTTATATATTCCGTATCGATTTTCAAATCCGCTGCCTTTCCCCGTCTGTCGTGCCGAAACGAAAGCAAACACGTTAATGCGCAACTCTCCTTCGAGCCGGTTTTTGATTCAAGGGTAGCACACCGGCCATTCAATGTCATCTTACCTCGTTTCCGAATTGGAAACTGCGTTAGTGTTTATCCGGAGTTTCCGGATGAACACTACCTCGCTTCAATCCGCAAAGCTGTAAGTCTCAATGAGCGTTATGTCCTGTCCCCGTACTCTTTTTGACGCGCTGAACCCGAGTGCGGCCTACATATCCGGACTGCGCCATTGTCCTCAGCGTGGTATCCGGAGCCGGTCAGGAAGGATTATGTACTTTTAATCTATAGTCTGTTATTATACCCGAAGTCACGGGTAGCCGCCCGAATCGAGTTCGCTTTTTAAATACATCCTCCTCGGGCAGTGAGTCTCCTGCATGGCCGATATCCGGACTGCCCGGGACACCGTGACTGGAAAGGAGTTTGCGATGAACATTCTGATAAGGCTGAGCAACAATCTGCTGGAAATGGCGTTACGGGAACTTCTTGCAAGTGAGCCGGAAGGATACCGGATAGCTGTTTCGTCGGAGCTTCAGGAGATCGACAGCTTTGAACCTGAATTCACCATTACCGACAGCCATTCGCTCAGGAAGAGCGGGTCATCCCATAATCCAGCTTCCAAAACCGTGCTTCTGGATTGCGGGCTGGGAGAGGAGGAAATAGCCTCCCTGCTCATTTCCCACAAGATTGAAGGCGTGCTGGCAGCGAACACTGATATGCCGCTTTTCAAGAAAGCCCTTCACGCCATAAGTGAGGGACAGGTCTGGATAGACAACCGCAAGATAAAGGCACTGATCCAGCACGCCGAGTGCACGAAATACCCCAATCCCGAAGAGGGCTTCAGCAGGAAGGAGCGGGAGATCATCATACTTGTGTCGCAAGGGCTTCTCAACAGGGAGATCGCCTCCAGGCTCTGCATAAGCGAACAGACTGTTAAAACGCATATCAGCCGGATCTTTCGCAAGGCTCAGGTCAACAGGAGGTCTCAACTGGTGCCTTTGGCGCTGAAACTTACAGTGCCGTCCACGGTGTAGAATTTTTTTCCTTCTCTCTTTACAAATATATTTCATGTTCATCCGGAAAGTCTGGATATACACAAATGCAGTTTCCGGATGGAAACTATTTAACCCGTAAGTAGTAACTCGATGTAACAACTAATAAATGACTGGACGGCGTATTCCTTTCTTGCGGCTTTTTTGTTAGAAAACAACAATGACCCGGCTTTATCGATTGTTTCGCCGAAACGGCGCGACATGAGGCTGGAGGAACTTCAATCCCGGCTGCAAGGAGGAAAACATGAGCGAGACATCGAATACATTAGGTATGGGATGGTTGCCCGATTATCCTGATTTCAGAGACTATACGCCGGAACACGCCGCTATTCAAGGCATGCTGGCTAAGGCCAAGGTGCCGACGACCCTCGTATCCCTTCCATCTGCCGTTGACCTGCGTGCATGGTGTTCTCCTGTCGAGAACTAGCTTGACCTCGGCTCCTGTACTGCGCACGCAGGTGTGGGGATTTTCGAGTATTTCGAGAGACGCGCCTTTGGCAGGCATATTGATGCTTCCCGGCTCTTCCTTTACAAGGTGACCCGTAACCTGGCCCACTGGACAGGTGACACCGGGGCATTCCTGAGAACAACCATGGGCGCCATGGTCCTTTTAGGGGTGCCGCCTGAAGAGTACTGGCCCTATGTAACCACGGATTTCGACAAGGAGCCGCCTGCGTTCTGCTATGCTTTTGCCCAGAATTACCAGGCTCTGAGCTATTACCGTCTCGACCCTCCGGGAATTGACAGGCAGTTGCTTCTGGGCAGGATCAAGTCAAACCTGGCGGCGGGGCTTCCTTCCATGTTCGGTTTCACGGTTTACAGTTCCATATCCCAGGCCGGCAAAACAGGGTGCATACCGTTCCCGGTCCGAGGTGAGAGGATATTGGGCGGGCACGCCGTGGACGCCGTGGGTTATGACGATTTCCTGAAAATCAGGAACAATACCGACGGCGCTGTGGAGACTACGGGCGCTTTGCTTCTGCGCAATTCCTGGGGTGCTGAGTGGGGCGTCAGCGGTTATGGATGGCTTCCTTATGATTATGTGTTGAAAGGGCTTGCCGAAGACTGGTGGTCTCTGCTCAAGGCGGAATGGGTAGACACGGGCGTTTTCAAGCCGTAGCGGCATGGAACGGAAAGGCGGTAATCTGCCCCGAAAAGATAGGTGAATTGTTGCGCCGGCAGACTGATGCCGGTGCAACGTGTGCTCAATCACGGCACTCCCCAATATTTTCCATCCCATAGATGTAACTCTTTCATCGGCCAATTAAAGAACTACATGATGGATGTGCTGCTTCAGCCTTTCTGCTATCAAGGAAACTTCATCTGAAGCTCTCTTTTTTTTCGGAGAACATCCGGACCTTTGATGAGAGCAGGCCCATGGCTGGAAAGCGGCGTCCTTGCGCTTGCTGTCCGCTTGACTGGGGCTAAATGCATGAACCAGGAGGTGCAAATGTCCACATTGCCTGCCGCCAGGCTGAAGACGACGACGGTCGACTGGCAGAAGATCATCCGGGGCGTTGATATGTTCGAACTGCCAAATGACTTTATCTGGGCGCAGATGCCCCCGCTCATTCAGGAAAGAAGCTCGTGTTCCGCATTCACCATGGATGGGAGGATATGGGTCGTGGGGGGGAAGAGGGGAAACGGTGACGATGCGGATATGGAGGTGTTTGATCCGCTCTCAGGGTTGTGGACGCTGATTAAAAGTCCCTTCAGCTGTTCAGGCCAGGTTTTTGCCACACTGGACAAGGGGAAAATCTATGCCTTCGGCGGGGACCCCGTCGGTATGAAAATGCCCACTTCCGTGGAAGAATACGATATTCACACCGGTGTGCTCAGGAATTTGTCACCCTTGCCCGTCGGGTGCTGGCATCCGGCGGTGACGGTAACAGCAGACGGCAGGATATATCTCATGGGAGGTTATGTGGCTCCTGCGTCAACCCTGGATACCGTGCAGGAATACAATACCCTGACGGACAAATGGACGTTAAGAAGATCAATGCCGTCCAGGCGCTATGATTTCGCCGCTGCAACCGGAACTGACGGCAAGATATATGCCGCCGGCGGAGTTCGGCATAATGGAAGCGAAACAATGGCGGCGCTGGAGATTTTCAACCCGATTACCAATTCATGGGTCAGCAGGGCCCCCATGCCGACACCCAGGAGGTGTCTTGCTCTCGCGGCGGTAGCCGGAAACAGGGTCTGTGCGATTGGCGGGCTGCACAGCTGTTCGGGAGTGAATATCGTCGAAGAATATGACCCGGCCAGGAACACATGGACGGCCACGACGCCGATGCCTACCGGGAGATGGTCTCTGGCATCAGCCGTAATGGGAAACATGATTTTCGTTGTTGGAGGTTATCACCGTGCAGGCGCGAGCCTTCCCGGCAATCCCAATGTGGTTACTCTCTGCTGTGTGGAAAAGGTGACTCTTGAGCCAACGTCGTAAAAAATGCGCCGGTGGCCGGGCCGGTGCAATTGGGTCCGGCCCGGCCTGCCGGTTTCAGGGGGTGGTCAGGAACAGTTCGAGGGATATGATATCGTTCACCAGGTGCATTCCCAGTTTTTCGAACAGTTTGCCCGATCCGTAGCTGACGTTCCATAGGGTGCGATCTATGTCAAAGAAAGAATGGGCCATTACGCGGCCGTTTTCCCCTGGCACAACCGAAGCTTGTATCTGGATCTCCCGCGAGACGTCTTTGATGGTCAGGGTTCCCCTTATGGAGTAATTGGGAGACCCGGGCGTAGCATCATCTATGGTACGGCATTCAGCGATCTCGAACCGCGCTGTGGGGTGGTTTTCCACGTCGAAGAAGTCATCGGAAGAGAGGTGGCGGATAAGGAGACTGTTGAGAACGCTGTCCTGAAGATCCATATTCCTTATGGTCCCCATGTCAAGAAAGAGGGCGCCGCCGGTCAAGTTGCCATTTTCGATGCGTATTTCGCCTTCCTTTATGTCGATGGTGCCGTGGTGTCGCTTGGCGATGTTTCTTCCTGTCCATTCCAGTCTGCTCTGGCTGCAATCAACTGCATGAAGACCATCCTTGATGACGGTTTCCTCTTCCAACTCGGGGCCGAGAACATCAACCGGGTAACCTGAGCCTTCCCATTCGTCCATTCCGCCGGACAATTCCCAAACCTGCTGGAAACCTGCCTCGGTCAATTTGCGGGCTGCCCACGTGGAGGCCATCGATCTGTCGCTCGAGTCGTAGACCACGATACATTTCTTCTTGTCCACAATGACTTTCCGAACCTGGTCAAGAAAGTCCATTTCATAAACACAGGAATTTGTCGCTCCCGGGATGTGCCGGGATCCATAGCATTCGGGCAACAGGACGTCAAGTAGGATAAAATCGCGTCCTTCATTAATCCACTGATTCAGTTCCATGCAGGTGATATTGTTTTTCATATGGGTATCCTCAATAAAATTTGGTGAACATTTTTTACCGTATATTTGTTTCAGCTATGATGATCGCAGTTAACAGTATAGCTGATTCAGCTATTCAAGCAATAGTACAGATTTGGTCGGCGGCAACCGGAGCCTCTCTTCTGTCTTGGATAGTTCATGGCGGACGTGATCGTCATCTTGATCGGAAAAAACATGCGTTTTTCCAGGTTTTCCACACCTGAAAAACAGGATTCCGGCTGCCTAAAGTTAGTCAATTTTGTTACGATAATAAATGATTAGTTATGCCGTTCCTTTTTTATACTTTATATTTAGCATATTACCACATGTATTGAATATTTCATTAAAATTGTTACGACAAGGTAGAATGGGGGGTGCCATGTATCGACGTGCAATTGGGGGCAATCGGTTTCAATATTGCATTAATGCCAAAAAATGATATGTGTGATAATAGTAACAAGTTTATTCCCTGAATATTTGGAGTTTTTGGAAATTTCCAGGAGGCTGCTTGAAGAGACTGTTTGCTGCTGTGTTGCTTGCCTGCCTGCCGCTGGCATGTGTGCATGCTGTTCATTCCGCCGGGCGGAACTATACCGACCCTGCGGTTACGATAACGGTGAATGAAGGAGATGGATTCACCATCTCCCTAGAATCCAACCGCACCACCGGTTATCGTTGGGTCCTGACGCAGGAGCCTGATGGCAGGGTCGTGCGTCACATCGGAACGGAGTATCGGCCCGCTGATTCACGGCGCATGGGTGCGGGCGGGTCGGAGATATGGGCATTCACGGCTGTGGGGATGGGAAATGCGGTCATATCAATGCAATATCTCCGGCCGTGGGAGAAAGGCACTCCCGCGATCCGCAGAACGAATTTTTCCGTTCACGTAGAATAGTTTCCATCCGGAAACGGTCTTTTTGATTCGGCCGATGGCCTCACCCTGACGGGCAGCCCTTGCTGTCCAATCCGGTGAGGCTGGATTGTCCGCCCTGGCTGTGTCAACCAGCGGGCTTGCTAGTGCGACATACTGCAGTATGCCTCCGCGCAACCCCTTGGTTTTGTCAGCCTTCGCTGTCAACTTTTGCGGGCAAAAGTTTCTTGCCAGGACGACAACCAGCAAAGCTGGTTGGACCGCAAAGGCGTCCCCACAGGGGATCGGCTGAAAGCCGAGTCAAAAAATCCTCGTTTCCGATCTGGAAACTGCATTAGTGAAATCCGCAGTTTCCGGATGAGCACTACTTCGATTGTAAACCTCCCGATGTTTGACACGTTTTACTCATCAGGAATATACTGTAGAGGAAGGACCTCATCGGGAGGCGCCCTATGAAAAAGCTTATAATGGCATTTGCTGTGCTCGTTTTGCTTGGCGGTTGTGTGGTTTATCCCGACTATTACGGCGATTATGATTATCCCTATTATTCTGGCGGGTACAGTTACCCGTATTATGGATATTACTCCTACCCATTCGGGTTGGTCGCGCCGGGCTTGAGTTTTTACTACTCTGACTATCACCATTACAACCATTACTATTCATATCCGCATGGCGGCTATGGCGGACGTGGTTGGCAGGGTGGCGGCTATGGCGGTCGGAGCGGCGGATACGGATCCCATGGTGGCGGTCGGAGCGGCGGATACGGAGCCCATGGTGGTGGTCGGAGCGGCGGATCCGGAGCCCCTAGCGGCGGATATCGGAGGTAGCCGGTAAAGCTAATGCGTCGGGAGTTATGACGAATCAGCCTGTTGGGTTATAAAGGCAGCGAAGGATGCGTGAGTGTCTTTTGTCTGCCTTTATTACGGAAATGCCATCAGGTTGCTTTCTTGGGGAGAAGGTCGTTGGGGCCTTTTCTGAGGATGTTGTATGCCAGATTAGTGATGATGCCGCGCGGGTTCCGGAATGCCCGGGAAAAGATTGCCGGCCAGGTGTAGGCCTCTTTCCTGGCCTGCAGCCATCCTTCATAGAGGCGTTCAGGAGACATGAGCCTGGGTTGGAATACGACTTCCGAATGGTTGTAGCGTTTCCAATCTTTGTGGAACAGGCGTCCTTCGCTGTCGAACTGCCTGAACAGCGTAGTGCCCGGATAGGGAGTGAGCAGGTGAAAGGTGGGCAGGCTGGGTTTGCAGTCTTCCAGGTAACGGACCGTCTTTTCGAAAATCCCCTCGTCATGATCGTCAAAGCCGAATATGATTGAGGCTTCCAGAACGATTCCCGCATCCCGTATTCTCTTTATCAGTTCCGACTGGGAGTATTTGCTTCCCGTCTTGGGATGGTGGGACAGTTCTCCGGTAACCGATTCGATGCCGACGAAGATCCCGATGCATCCCGATTCCGCGACAAGCCTGACAAGCTCTTTGTCTTCCGCGAAGCGCAGGTTTGCCTGCCCGCCCCAGCGCAGTCCGAGTCCTCTCATTCCCTGGAGTATCGGTTTTGCCCTCAGTGGATCTCCCAGCAGGTTGTCATCCAGGAATACGGTCAATGTGCGGTCGAAGGACCGGAGTTCGGCCAGTATTTCATCGGCGTTCCGATAACGGAAAGTGTTGCCGAAATAAGGGGTGACGATGCAGAATGGACAGTCGAACGGGCAGCCGCGGCTTGCCTGGAGCGTCTGCGTAGTAAGATACTTTTTTCCGTTGAAGATCTCCCGACGCGCGGGCGGGAGTGAGAGTTTGCCGTTGCCCGGCAGCGGTGCGCGGTAGGTCTTGCGCAGCTGACTGTTCAGCAGGTCGTCAAGGAGAGTTGCCCAGACCGGTTCCGCTTCCCCGACAACCACGGCATTGGCATGGAGTTCCGCTTCCTCCGGCAGTACAGTCGGATGAATTCCGCCAAGGACCACCGGAATCCCTTTTTCCCGGAATGCGTCAGCAATCTCGTAGGCGCGATTGGCCTGGTGGGTCATGCATGTAATTCCCACGAGAGTGAAGTCGTCGTTGAAAGGCGTTTGCTCGTGGACTTCGTCGCAAAGTACCACCTCCCATGAATCGGGAGTCAGCGCTGCCACCCGCTCCAGTGAGTGGGAAGGGAGCTGGAATCGTTTTGCCCATCCCAGTTTGTGCGTGGCAGGGTAGACCAGAAGCAGCCGGTGAGCGGTGGAGGTCTTTTTCATTTCGTTCCTTTCCGGCAGGGCGGAGTTCCGGCCGTTGTTGAAAGGTTGGCAGTGTATTCACGGAGATAGGTTTCCGGACGCATCATGGCCTGGGTGCGGCGCAGCACCTTTATCATGTACGGTATCTGCATGGGGCGCACCTGGCGCAGCCAATCGGTGAGTTTCTTGTCTCCGGAAGTATTGAGTATGGAGCGCCTCCAGGTCTCGGCATAGAGTTCGCAGAACCGTTCCGCACCCAGTTTCGGTTCCCAGAGCAGGTGGTGCATGTCGAAATCTGACCAGGGATGGCCTTCAGTGCGGTGGCCGATGTCCCGGAAAGATTCGGTGCCAGGCAGTGGTGTGAGCAGGGTGAAGCCGGAGCGTTGCAGGCCGTGACGTGCCATGAAATCCCACAGTTCATGGAAATCGTCCTCGTTCCAGTCAGGATCTATAAGGAAGTTGCTGTTGATGCCGTAGCGGTGGGAGCGGGCCACCTTGACCGCTTCCAGGCTCTCCTTTACTCCCGAATCTTTGGTTATCCCGTCCAGGCCCTTGTCGCTGGCGAATTCGAATCCCAGGAAAATGTCGAAGTCCTTTGCCAGCGGACGCCAGGCCTCCAGCAGTTTTTCCTGCCGGCTGATGAGATCCGTCCTGCTCTGCACCAGAATCCAGCGCTTAAAAACCCCTCGTTTTTTCAATGCATCGGCCAGTTCAAGGCTGCGGGGCGGGTTGTTCCAGAACAGGTCGTCGGCAACGAAAATCGCATCCCCGGCCGTGGCGAAATCCTCTGCTACCGCTGATATGCTCCGTTCCCGGTAGCTGCGGTCGTACAATTGCCAGACAGAGCAGAAGGAACAGCGGAAGGGACAGCCCCTGGCCGTCTCTATAAGCCAGACCGGCTTGAACAGCAGGCAGTGGTATCCTGATCGGTGCCGCGCCACGAGCTCGCGGGCCGGGAGCGGGACCAGGTCCAGGCTGGTTCTTGCCGGAAGGGGAGGGGTTGAGATCCAGCCGTCGGGAGTCCTGAGACGCAGGGCAGGCGCCCCGGCAAGGGGAGTCCCCTTGTCCAGCGCCTCCACCAGGGCCGGTACCACCTCTTCGCCGTCGTCCAGCGAGATGGCGTCGATGCTTTCGTCTTCCAGCGGGCTGTTGAAGGCCATGGCTGCATGGCCGCCCACCAGTATGAAGGCGTCGGGCGCGGCCCTGCGGACTTCGCGCGCAGTTTCGACCACCCGGTCGTATTCCAGCGCATGCAGGCACGAGATGCCGACGATACGGGGCTTTGAGCGCCGAACCCAGGTGGCGGCGCCGGGCCGGAAACGGAGATCTGCTATGGTAACCGAGTGGCCCCTTGTCAGGAGGGCTGCGGCAATGTATTCCAGGCCCAAGGGCTCGACGCGGAAGAACGGCCCCAGGCCGAACTGCTCGCTGCCAGGGTTTGGTCTGAGGAGGAGAATGTTCATTGTTGTCACCTTATGCTGTGGGCTGTATGCCAGTGCCATGCGCCAGTGCCCGATATTAGCAACTTTTCAAGCGGCATTGCCAGTTTTTTTTCCTGCTGCATTTCCCATCTTGAAGTATATTGCTCACATGTGTTGAAACCCAGGATGCCGGGTGACCGCTTGCAGGGTTATATTTTATGGTGCCGTTGCCAGACAGATACGGCTTTTTGAATGTTGGGCAAGTGGCCAGCTTTGACAAATGTGGTTAAGCAGGTATATATTGCGCCTGAATTATTAGAATGTTTGTGTTGAAACTTGGGTGTGGGATATGTGTTTGATAAAGGGTTGCAGGTTATTGGCCGGAAAACCTTTCAATATTCCATCTGGGATGTTGGCCGATTCGGATAAGTAAAAACATGTCTTATGGCGTTTTGTTATTAGTGGCAATCCGAGATGATGTTGGTTGTATGGGTTTTGGCCGCATCTGATCGATAACAATGTTATACAGAGAAATAAATGAAGATAACAGATAAAAACAATTACAAAATCTACTTCAGTGGGACGATTATATCCAAAGGGGAAGCCAGTAAGGCCGGAATGGCTTTATTTTTTGGACTTACCGGGAGTGTTGCATTCGGTCTGGCCTTCGGAATCCAAAACAAACTGGCGATATCCAAAATCGCATTGCATTGAACAAAATTAGAACCTTATTCATGGGAACAAAAGGATCCGAAAATGGTTGATCACTTGAGAAAACATACAATATCCATTGCTTTTTTTGTTCTTTCTTGTCTGCTCTTTGCCGCGCCCGGCATCACTCAGTCGCTCTTTGCCGCTGGAGAGACGCCGATTCCCTTAACAAATCACCTTTCAATGGCCATGAAAACAAAGCGCCTCTTCAACAGCCATACTTCATATGAATTCGGCAACCCATTTCCCCCTTATCAGGCACCTCTCAGCCGATTGGAATTCCCCCTCGATTCGTGGTGGGGCGGAGCGGAAATCAGAGCAAACTTTTCCCGCTTTTCGCTGGGCGTTGAGGCATTCAGAAACATATCGGGAGAAGCCGAGGGGATGATGCGTGACTCGGACTGGGATGATGATGACAGGCCAAATTTGCGGACAATTTACAGTGAATCGAAATGCCGCATGGAAGCCAGCTACATGGTAAGTGCAGATATAGACGTGGAGGTGGCTGACCTTCTCGGCGCACCCCAATGGTTCAGTCTGCGGCCCGTCTTCGGTTTTCGCTGGCAGGATTTCAACCTTGTGACCCACGACGGGGTGCAGACTGCCATTGATGATCCGAATTCCCCCCTTCTCCTCCCGGGAGACGGGATAAGGTTTTCGCAGACTTACTGGCAATATTTTATCGGCTTGCGCTCCGACATCGATGCGGGACGATTTATTGATGTATCCGGCCTGAATCTTCTCATGCAGCTGGATTGGGCCTATGTTGAGGCCCAAAACGTTGACCACCACCTTTTAAGGACAGGTCGGCGCTTCACGTATGACGATACTAACGGCCAGGCCTGGCATGCCGCCATCCGGCTGAAGAAAGCCCTTTATGAGTCGCTCTCTCTCAATGTTGAGGCGGAATACCTCCGTATCGATACCACCGGCTCTCACCGTCTGGTAAACGCCCCCATGGACATTGATTTCAGCTTCTCGAACGGAGTCAAGGCCTGGTCAGAGCAGGCGAGCATATCCCTTTCTCTCGATTACAGGTTTTGAGAAGGTATAAAAATAAAGAGAAATAAAGAGGGACAAATAAAGAGGGACACTTCCGAATGGCGCTAGTTTGACATGGAAAAGTAACTTAAACTAACGCCATTCGGAAGTGTCCCCTCAACTTAAAAGGTAATCCACTTATGAAACACCTTTGGCAATACGATGAAACGTTTCAAATCGGTACCGACTATAGTGACCCCAAAGAGGTAAACGCTTACGACCAACGAATGCAAAAAATGCGCGATGTAAGCGCTGAAGCTAAAGACATCCAAAGGGCTTTGTCGCTTTCAAGTGATTCCGTCGTCTGGGAGATTGGAACTGGCACAGGAGAATGTGCGCTTGCTCTCGCCGCTACCGTAAAACGAGTTTATGCTACCGACGTTTCCTCAACTATGCTGGAATATGCCCATAACAAAGCGAAGCAACGCCATATCAGCAATGTTGTTTTCGAGAAAGGTGGATTCTTGACCGGTTTTCGGCCACGCAATCCGGTAGATGGCGTAGTTACTCAGTTAGCGTTGCATCACCTGCCGGACTTCTGGAAATTTAGCGCCCTCACGATAATTGCAAGTGTCCTTCGCCCAAATGGCAGACTCTATCTTCGTGATGTAGTGTTTCCATCATCAACTGGTGACTACGATACTTTTTTCAAGATGGTGATAGACGAAATCAGATCGTTTGCCGGAGACGATGTTGCCCAACAGACAATGCAACACATCAAAACAGAGTACTCTACGCTAGATTGGATACTTGAAGGAATGATAACTCGTAGTGGTCTAAAGATCGTTGAAAAAACTGACAAAGGTTTCTTGTCAGTCTATGTCTGTGAGAAATAGACCGTAGCGAAAGGGGCGTCCCTTTAGATATTTATATTTAGAAGTATCTATCTGAGAAATGAAATGTAAGTATATGAAGGGTGTCCTGCTGGCTTCCTCGCGGGTTTACAAACCCGCCCTCATCCTTTCAACCCGCCCTTGTCCGAGATGGGGGAACTGAAGGGTCAGGTCCCGCCCCCGCCGATCTCCTCCAGCGCCTCCCAGCGTTGGTATGCCTCTTCCAGATCGTTCTCCAGTTCTTCCATCCTTGCAGTGAGAGTCGCCACCTCTGCCCCGGCGGTACGGTAATATTCCGGGTCAGCCAGTTTGCGGTGAATGTCATCCATCTCTTTTTCCATGCCGGCTATTGAGTCCGGCAACGCTTCCAGCTCGCGCTGTTCCTTGAAGGAGAGTTTGCGGGGTTTTTCGGCCTGCGGTCTGGGTTTCTCTTTCTGCGGCGGGGTCGGGGACGGTTCTGATGCAGCCAGCTCTGCCGCTGACTGCCGCAGCCAGTCGTCGTAGCCGCCCACGTATTCCCTCACCTGTCCGCCTTCGCCGATGGCCAGGGTGCTGGTGACCACATTGTTGAGGAAGTCGCGGTCGTGGCTCACCAGGAGCAAGGTTCCGGAATACTCCAGCAGGAGGTCCTCCAGCAGGTCGAGGGTCTCGGCGTCCAGGTCGTTGGTGGGCTCGTCCATGACCAGCACGTTGGACGGTTTGGTGAAGAGCTTCGCCAGGAGCAGCCGGTTGCGTTCACCGCCGGAAAGGATGCGCACCGGACTGCGCGCCCGTTCCGGGGAAAAGAGGAAGTCCTGCAGGTAACCGATGACGTGGCGCGGCCTGCCGTTGATGATCAGGGTGTCGTTCCCCTCGCCCACGTTTTCCTGCACGGTCTTGTCCGGATCGAGCTGCTCGCGCATCTGGTCGAAGTAGAGAACTTCACGACGCGAACCGACCCGGATCTCTCCGCTTTGAGGCTGGAGTCCCCCCAAAAGCAGGCGCAGCAGGGTGCTCTTGCCCGAGCCGTTTGGACCGATGATTCCGATCCGGTCGCCACGCAGGATGATCGTTGAAAAATCACGTATCACGGGTTTGTCGTCGTAGGCAAATGAGACGTTTTCCGCTTCCGCCACCAGCCTGCCGGAAAGTTCGGCCTCCTGCAGCTGCATCCTTGCCCCTCCGACCCGTTCCCTCCGCCGGCTCCGTTCCTCGCGCATTTTCTTCAACGCCCGCACCCGTCCCTCGTTGCGGGTGCGCCGCGCCTTGATCCCCTGCCGTATCCACGCTTCTTCCTGGGCCAGCTTCTTGTCGAACAGGGCTTGACGTGCGATTTCCGCTTCAAGGAGTTCCTCGCGGCGTCCCACGAACGAGTCGTATCCGCAGGAAAACGAATAGAGTACTCCCCTGTCCAGTTCGGCGACCCGGTTCGCCATGCTGCGGGCAAAGGTCCGGTCGTGTGTCACGAACAGGAGGGTCTTCACCTCGCGCAGAAGAAAGTCCTCCAGCCAGACTATGGTGTCGATGTCCAGGTGGTTGGTCGGCTCATCCAGGAGGAGGAGGTCCGGCGCGGTCACCAGCGCCCGGGCCAGGAGCGCGCGTCGTTTCGTGCCGCCGGAGAGGGTTGAAAATTCTGCATCCGGGTCAAGGGAAAGTCGGCCGAGGCTCCGTTCCACCTCCTGGTGCAGGCGCCATCCGCCGGTTTCTTCCAGGGTCTTGTGAATCTCCTCCAGCCGCTTCAGCAGGTCGTCGTCCCTTTCAGCAGCCAGGCGGATTCCCACTTGATGGTATTCCGCGAGAAGGTCCGCTGCGCAGCCCATTCCGCCGGCAACGACGTCGAAGAGCGATCCCGAAAGGCCGGGCGGCGATTCCTGGGAAACCAGGGATATGCGCAGGCCCTGGCGACGCATGATCTCGCCGGTGTCGGGAGGCAGTTCACCTGCCAGGATTTTCAGCAGGGTTGATTTGCCAGTGCCGTTCCGTCCCAGGAGGCAGAGGCGGTCCCCCTCCTCGATCTGCAGATTGGTTCCGTCGAGTATGGGCGGTCCGCCGAAGGCGATGCCTATGTCACGCAGTGTCAGGAGCGACATGCCCAGCCCCGATACGAAAAAAGTGAAGTTTTCATTCCTGGCCCAGCCATGTTTCGATCCGCGCGAACTCGTCCTGCCAGCCGGGGCTGAGGCGCATATCCATGAATGATGCATAGAGGCTGTCGAACATCTGCAGCCCGGTTTCCAGGATATACATCCGCTCGAAAAACAGCGCCTCCCGCTCGCTCATTTCGTCAACGCCCGCATCCCGTTCTTCCTTTACCTTGGGACCCTTGAAGGATGCGAAGTGGAACATTTCGCCCTTCAGGGTCAGTTTCCAGGCGTGTTCCCCCTTTTCCAGATGGATTGTTCCCTCGGTGATCGACTTGCCGGTCCTGAGTGCCATCCGTACCTCGCCGAACCGGTCCTGGGGGCCGGAAGCGGTGATTTTTTGCGCGCCTTCGTCACCGCCGCCGCACAGGACCATGCGGTCGTTCACGTAGGCTGCAAAGGTTTCACCCATGGTGGCGGGTCCGGGGCGGCATACGCGGTATTCCGCGGATGCGTTCAGAGTCCGGTAGGTGATCCAGAGGAGGAAATCCCTGCCGAGCCATTGGTTGCTGCGAATCAGGTCAAGTACTGACTCGGTGGATGCCATGTTTGACTTGTTCAGGGCTTCCGAGTTTTCCTGCGTGACCACCATTTCCGCCCTGGCGAAAGGATGGACTGCAACCAGGCGGAATCCCTCGAAGGTTTTCTTGAAGAGCGTTTCGAAAAGATCGACGGACTTGGAAGCTATGGATGCCAGGGTGAGGATGCCGGAGCGCGTGTCCCATACTGCGTCGATGGTGGACGGAACCGGCAGGGTCCGCTGCAGGAGGGCGCCGCGCACGGCGTCACGCAATTCTTCCCTTTTCTGCTTGGACACGCGTGTGAGTCCCGGATTGTCGGCCAGGAAGTCTTCTTCCGCCTCCCGTTGCCGGGCGCGCAGCAGTGCCCCCGGGATGGCGCGCTTGTCCTGGCGCAATGTGAAGAACAGATAATTGTCGCGCCAGAATGACTGCGGAGTGCTGAAATCCGTTCTGCGATGGTCGTCGGGTGAGACCCAGCCCACGGAGAGTTCATCAATGCCCTGGTCGATGGATCTGAAGCTGTTGGCGGTCAGGTGCTCGGAAACCCAGCTGAAGAGGTCGTCGGCGGGTATCTCTCCGATGACCTTGAATTGACAGATGCTTACCGTATTGGAAAGAATGCCCATGTGATGCTCCTTTTGTCGTGCGAAAAAATCTCATGGATACACTCTTTTCCCTGTGAGGGCAAGCAAAATCTGCCGCACAGGCGAAGGTTTTCCCTTTCCGCGCCAAGGCTTAGACTGACTATGCCTCATTCGGTTTCCAGGGGTAAGGAGAGACGGGACTGCAGCCTTCAAAGCTTGCCGCTGATGCGGCCCGGCCGGTTCAGGAAATCGGCCAGTTCGCTCAATGCGAGGGGTTTGCTGACATGGTAGCCCTGAACCGCATCGCAGCCGTGTTCCCGCAGAAACGACAACTGCTCCATTGTCTCCACTCCTTCGGCAACAACACTGAGTCGAAGGATTCTTGCCATGGCGATGATTGCCTGGGTGATGCCGGTATCGTCCGTATCTGAGGGAATGCCCTGGATGAAAGACCGGTCGATCTTCAGCTTGTCGATGGGAAATCTCTTCAGGTAGTTCAGGGATGAATATCCGGTGCCGAAATCATCTACGGACAGGCTTACCCCCATCCGTTTGATGGCATGGAGAAGTGCGATGTTTTCTTCGGCATTTTCCATCATGATGCTCTCGGTAAGTTCCAGTTCCAGGTAGGTCGGGTCTGTTCCGGTTTCTTCAAGGGCATCGGCAACCGCGTCAAGAAGGTTGTATTTCTTGAACTGACGGCTCGACATGTTGACTGCGACGCACGGGCACTGGATTCCCTTTTCTCTCAGGGAGCTCATTTCCGCGCAGGCGCTTTTCAGAACCCATTCACCGATGGGAATGATGAGGCCGGTCTCCTCAGCCAGTTGTATGAAACTGTCAGGGGAGATGATTCCCCGCAACGGATGGTCCCATCTGAGCAGTGCTTCCACGCCGGTTATGCGGCCGGTCCGGAGGTCCATCCATGGCTGGTAGCGGAGAGAAAATTCCTCTCTCTCAATTGCATGGCGCAGGCTCGTTTCCAGTGTCAGGCGTTCTTCGGCCCTTGCGTTCATCTCCGCGGAAAAGAACTGGAAAGTGTTCCTCCCACGTTCTTTGGCCAGGTACATGGCAGTGTCGGCGTTCTTCAGGAGCTTGTCCCCGTCATTACCGTCAACCGGATAGAGAACTATGCCCATGCTGGTGGTGATGAATACCTCCTGTCCGTCCAGTTCGAAAGGAGGTGACAGTTTTTCGATCAGAAGGGCGGCTATATGGGAGACATCCCTTGTGCTGGAAATCTGGTTGATTACGATAACGAATTCGTCGCCTCCCATGCGGGCGACCGTATCCGATGAACGGATGTGCCGGGACAGACGTTCCGCCACTTTCTTGAGAAGCTGATCTCCGGCCGAATGACCCAGGGTGTCGTTGATAACCTTGAAGTGGTCCAGGTCCAGGAACATGACCGCCAGCATTTGCCGGTTCCTGTCGGCTCTCTTGACAGCCTGTTGCAGGCGGTCATGGAGCAGCAGCCGGTTGGGAAGACCGGTAAGGGTATCGTAGTAGGCCAGTTTCTGGATGTTTCCCTCGGCTCTTTTCAGGTCAGTTATCTCTTCGTGCACCAGAACGACCTTGGTGGGGCCATTGCCGGGAAAGCAACTGGCCCGTCCCAGGAACCAGCCGGCCTCTTCTCCTGGAGAGTTCGCATATTCCAGCGAGAACGATTCTCTCTGGCCGCGGAGTACGGACCGGATGCCGGTTGCGAAAGCTGATGAAAACTCTGCTTCCCAGCTTTGCGCGGCGTCACAGGCTTCCAGGTAGTTCCCGCCTTCAAACACATTCTGCAGAACACACAAGTTGTCACGGGCAAAATTCTTCCATTGCTGGTTGACGGCAATTATGCATCCTTTTTCATCCAGAATTGCTATGCGTTCCGGTAGGGCGTCGAGAGTAGAACGGGCAAAGCTCTCCGATTCTTTCAGGATCTGTGCGGCCTGTTTGCTTTCTTCCGCCGCTTCAACGGCCACTGCAACGATGCCCATGAGTTTGCGGTCTTCTTCCGAAGGGAGGAAATCGTGCTGGTAGACGACGCAAAGTGAGCCGACGCAATATCCGCTGCATTTGACCGGCACTCCCACGTAGGTTTGCAGGTTGTAGCGGAGCACGTTCGAATCGGAAACCGCGAAACGCGAGCCGGGCAGGTCGCGGGCCACGAAGACCCGGTTGCCGCCGAGTTTAATCACCTCGTGGCAGATGTGTCCCTCGGGCCGGTCGACGGTCTTGAAATCGTCCGGGGCATGCCAGTGCGCCATCGTGCGCAGCATGCCGTCGTCGAGGCGGTTGTAAAGGGCGCACGCCGCACCCATCAGTTCCCCGCAGAATGAGGTAAGGCGGTTGATGTTCTCGTCCGGATCGCTGGTGAAACCGAGGAAGCATTCATTCAGTTTCGCCAGCCGATCTTCAGTTCTCTTGCGCTCGGTTATGTCATGAATAACCGCGCACACCAATTCTTTGCCGTCCAGCGTCATGCCGCTGAGGCTCATCGACACATCAACGGATGCGCCGTCATGCCGGCGGAGTCGGAGTTCCTCGAAAAACGGCTGCTTTTCCAGCCGAACCCGCTCAAGCAGGCGTCCAAGGTCATCGGTGTTGATGCCGGTAAGGGCCGGAAGACTTGATTGGGACATGAGGTCGGCGTCAATGCCGAACGTGCTTCGAAATGCCTGATTCGCTTCCAGGATTTCGTTTCCTGAAGCATCGAAGAGCACAATCCCTTCGGCAGCTTGTTCGACCACAGTGCGGTAGCGTTTTTCCCCTTCATGACGGCTTTGCTGCGCAGCCAGGAATTTGTCCAGGTAATGGTAAATCGCAGCGCCGAAAGATACTGCAAGAAGCAACAGCCAGAGAAGGAAATAGCGGATAGATGCCAGGCCCTGCCGGTAGAGGCTGCGTTGCATGTCCACCTTGAGGATAAGCGCCGGGTTGCCGTGTATGTCGCGAATGGGGGAATAGCCTGCGACAATGTCCTCAGAAAGGGGCTTGACGATTATGCCTGCCTTTGCGCCGAGCATTTTCATGTAGTCCGGCGTAAGCCTGGAATCGCTCAGCTGGCGCACATCGATCGACAGGTTGGTGGTACGGCTCAGTTGGCCGATTTCATCATTGTCAAGATAACGGCCCATTATGAGAGTGCCTCGTGGCGCTCCCTTTTTGTCGGAGGGAAGTATGGGCTTGGCTGCTGTAAGCATTGGGCCATTGGGCAGGACGATGATTCCGTCCGGGCCGCCGCCCTTGTCGGTCTGGCGCAGCAACCCGCTGCCCGACGGAATTGCCCCGATGAAAGGCCGCGGCAGGCTTGTCTGCCGCTGGGTGTTCAGATCAAAACCTTTTGCATACACGATTCGGCCCCTGGTGTCGCAGAAAGCCATCAGATTCAGTTTCAGGCCGGTGAAAGTCGTGTCTACGAGATTTACAGTGATGAATTTGCGGTCACGGCTTCTGACAAAATCGTAGGAATCATCCCATGCGGCATAATCTCCTGCAACCCGGGACAGAGAAACCAGCCTGTCATCCAGCGCATTCAGTGCTCTCCGGACGTTATCCCGCACATCCTCTTCCTCAAGTCTGGAGAAGCTGGAAAGGAGGATTGCCCTGGAAATGATCAGCATGGACAGCATCAGGGCCAGGAGCAGAATACTTATGATCAGGGCAGGCTTCCATCTGACGGTCATTGACTTGATTCCCTTCAACAGCCGGGATCTATTCAGTTGCGGGACCCCTTATGCAAGGCTGTGTCCATGCGGAAAATCTCTCTGGGGCCGGAGCGGGACTTCCTCGTCGCTCGTGACAATCTGTCAACTCATGACTCACTGACCGGAGCTTTTACTGGTTTCAAGCGCCTTCCCGGTTTTCGGGATCTTGCACTGAAGCTGTATCACAACCTCCTCGAAAGGCCCGCTCCGGCTTTGTCAGCCATTACCAGGAGCTTTCGGGTAGACACAAGATTGATTTCGGAACCTGACGGTTTTCACTGCTTTAGTATATCCGATGTCGTTGTTAAGACAACATTGATGGAACCGTAATAATTTGCGTGTGATTATGGACGGTGGAAAGAGCGTGAAAGCATCATGGATTCAGGATTAAGTTAAAGTAAAATATTCCTGCAATTTTCCGGGAGGGAAATCAATAGTGGCATGGTTTGGAAATTTACTATGGATAAATAATTGAAATCATAAACAACAGATACAATTTGCAAAACCGTTTGATTGTTATGCAGCACACCATGTTAGTATCTGTAATTATTGTATGTTTTTGTATATATTGCCAGGATTTTTTGCGATGATTCAACCGAGGGTTTGTCTGGCGGCAAATAAATTACAATATCAATAAAAATATTCTTGCGTATCGTTAGGTATGATGATATATAACGACAGAAAATAAAAAAGCATGATTTGAGTGACGCTAAAAACAGAGGCTGGGGGAAATATTCAGATACGCTTCCTGGAAAAGCATTTATCCTTTCCAGCGAAAAAATAGAATAATCAGCTGAACACGCGCCTATTTCGTCCTCTGCAAACGCAGACTCAACGGAACCCGCATAGATATTGGCATGAAGTCAGTATTGATGCGGGTTTTTTTATTCATAAAATGTGGACGCCTCCGGCCGACACATGTTTTACAACTGCCGCAGTCCCGTATGAAATCTCCAATTGTCCGGAGTGGGATGACAGGCAACTTTCAGTTACTCACGGTTAATCGGGTTTTTCCCGGTTACCTACACCAAAAGGAGGAGATTGTATGATTAAAAAGGTTCTCAAAGTCAATGGCGTAGAGCGGACGCTGATCATTGACCAGGAAGCGTTGCTGTCCGATGTGCTGCGCAAGCAGCTTCATCTGACAGGCGTCAAAGTCGGCTGCGGCACCGGCCAGTGCGGCGCCTGCAACGTGATCCTGAACGGCAAACTGGTCCGTTCCTGCACCATGAAGATGAAGCGGGTCGAAAACCTGTCCACTATCACCACGATTGAAGGGATCGGTACGCCGCTCAATCTCCATCCTCTGCAGAAGGCGTTCATCTTCCATCATGCCATCCAGTGCGGTTTCTGTACCCCCGGCTTCATCGTTTCCGCCAAGGTGCTCCTGGACGAAAACCCGAATCCGACCCGTAACGACGTTCGCGACTGGTTCCAGAAAAATCGCAACGCCTGCCGCTGTACCGGCTACAGCATGATCGTCGATGCGGTCATGGATGCTGCCAAGGTGCTCCGCGGCGAACTCTCCGAAACAGCTCTCGAATACAAACATCCGGCCGGCGGCAGAGTGTACGGAACCCGTATGACCCGTCCCTCGTCAGTTGCCAAGGCCTGCGGCCTGTGGGATTTCGGCGAGGACATGGCCACCCAGCTTCCCGAGAACACCCTGCAGTGCGCACTGGTGCAGCCCAAGGTTTCCCACGCCATCATCAAAGGTATCTGCACCGCGGAAGCGGAAAAAATGCCTGGCGTCTTCAAGGTTGTCACCCACAAGGACGTCAAGGGCAAGAACCGCATCACCGGCCTCATCACCTTCCCGACCAACAAGGGTGACGGCTGGGATCGTCCTATTCTGAACGACGACAAGATCTACCAGTACGGCGACGTGGTTGCCATCGTCTGCGCAGACACCAAGGAGAACGCCCTTGCGGCAGCCGAAAAAGTCAAGGTCGACCTGGAAATCCTGCCGGCATACATGAACGCACCGGCAGCCATGGCTGAAGACGCCATTGAAATTCACCCGGGAACGCCGAACGTCTATTATACCTGCTACGGCAAAAAAGGCGCGGATGTAAAACCGATAATCGAAAAGGCGACGCATACCTTCTCAGCCGAATACTACCTGCAGCGTCAGCCCCATATGCCCATCGAGCCGGATGTCGGATTCGCCTACATCGATGACCAGGGCAGGGTTGTCATTCACTCCAAATCCATCGGTATCCACCTGCACCTCTACATGATTGCCCCTGGTCTCGGTGTTGAGCCCGACCAGATCGTTCTCGTGCAGAACCCCACCGGCGCAACCTTCGGCTACAAGTTCAGCCCGACCATGGAAGCGCTGGTCGGCGCCGCTGCCATGGCTACCGGCCGTCCCTGCTTCCTGGGCTATGACTGGTACCAGCAGCAGACCTACACCGGTAAGCGGTCGCCCTCCTATCTCAGGGGCACAATCGCCTGCGACGCGGAAGGCAAGCTGCTCGCCATCGATGCAACCTGGGACCTCGACCACGGCCCCTATTCGGAGTTCGGCGACCTGGTCACCCTGCGCGGCCAGCAGTTCGTCGGCGCCGGCTATGACATCCCGAACCTGAACACCGAAGGCCACACTGTCTGCACCAACCACGGCTGGGGTTCCGCGTTCCGCGCCTATGGTTCGCCTCAGGCATTCATGTTCGGCGAATCCATTGTCGACGAATTGGCAAGGAAAGCCGGGTTTGACCCGTTTGAATTCCGCTTCAAGAACATCTACCGCCCCGGCGCGACAACCCCGACCGGCCAGGTTCCGGAAGTGTTCTGCTTTGAAGAGATGTTCAACCTCATGCGTCCCAAGTACCAGGAAGCAAAGGCAAAAGCCAAACTGGAGTCCACCGACACGGTAAAACGCGGCGTCGGCATCTCCCTGGGTATCTACGGCTGCGGCCTCGACGGTCCCGACACCTCCGCTGCATGGGCTGAGCTGATGCCGAACGGCGACGTGACCATCGGGAATGCATGGGAAGACCATGGCCAGGGCTCCGACATGGCTACCGTGGCCTTTGCCCACGAGGCGCTCCGCGACCTCAAGCTGGAACCGTCACAGATCAAGCTCTGCATGAACGACACCAGCCTTACCCCGAACGCGGGCCCTTCAGGCGGCAGCCGTCAGAACACGGTTACCGGCACTGCCATCGTCGCGGCATGCAAACTGCTGCTCAACGCCATGAAGAAAGCAGACGGCACCTTCCGCACCTATGACGAGATGGTGAAAGAAAAGGTCGAAACCAAGTATGAGGGGAGCTGGACCACCCCGTGCACCAATCAGGACGAAAACGGAATCGGCAATCCTTTCTGCGTCTACATGTACGCTCTTTTCATGTCCGAAGTTGCCGTCGATATCACCACCGGCAAGGTGCAAGTAGTGAAGATGACATACGCGGGCGACAACGGCACCATCACCAACCGCGGCACCGTTGACGGCCAGGTATACGGCGCCCTCGCCCAGGGTATCGGCCTTGCCCTCACCGAGGACTTCGAAGACCTGAAGAAACACACCACCCTGATCGGCTCAGGCTTCCCGTTCATCAAGGACGTACCCGACGATATGGAGCTTATTTTCCTTGAAACACCACGTTCCGCCACCGCATTCGGTCAGGCCGGCGTCGGCGAAGGTCCGTTGACCTCTCCGCACGTCTCCATCGTGAACGCAATCGCTGACGCATGCGGTGCCCGTATCAGGTCTCTCCCGGCATATCCGGAAAAGGTCCTGAAGGCCCTCAAATCGGCGAAAAAAGCATACGACGTCGCCGATGCAATGGCTGACGGCTATATGTCCACCGGCGGTATCGATACGCTGAAATAACAGCTTGCGCCTTGAAGCAGCATTTTCATGGCATGCATCTCGGGGTGAACACGGAAGTGATTCCGGGTTCGCCCCGCCTTTCATGCTCTGAAAAAGGATACTTAATGAATTCTCTGAATATAGATATACGCATACTTCCTCGGAGTCCTCCTTGCCGGAAGATGTGAACTCAGGAAAAAGATGAACAGGTTTGTTCCGGGCCGTGGAGGGCTAGGAGCATACTTGTGCATCGAAAAGAAAAAAGGCGGGCATGTTCCAGGCCGTGGAGGGCTGGGGACATGCCCGCCTTTTTGTCGTTGATGGAGGTTAGGGGGCGGTTGGGTTCATCATGTAGGGGCACCCCACTGTGGGGGCCCATCAACTGGGCAGGTACGGGGGCCTGCCCCTACACGGTCGATAAGCAGTCGCAGATTTGCCTTTTCCAGAGACGGGTCGAACTTGTGCGCCTCCTGCGTGCATCCGGCAGCCAGCGAATCGTAGTATGCCGGGTCAGTTTCAGCGCGGAAGAGAAGTTCGGCGAGCCTCTCCGTGTCCTTGACGGGAAAAAGGCCGGGATAATCATCTCCCAGGAGGCCCCTGGCGCACGGTATGTCGGACCCTATGACGGGAATGCCGCATACAACGGCTTCGGATATCACATTGGCGCCACCCTCATTGAGTGACGAAATCACCATGATCCGGCTGCTCATCAATACTTCCGCGGTGCGCTCCCTGTTCAATTCACCGAGCCAGTGGAAACGGGGGTTTTCTTCGACCTCGCGCGCAGCTTCACGGGCGAAATCCTTTGATAGTGCAGCGCCGACATGGAATACCCTGATCCTTGACCTGGCAGGCAGCATCCGGGCCGCTTTTGCGGTCCGCAGGGGGTCCTTCACATCTCTTAAGTGGGCGATCACGCATACATCGAAATGATCCGGGTCCTTGGTGACTTCGAATGTGGGCGGAACGGCTGACTGGAATATTACCATCGTCTTGTGCAGAAGGGCGGGAGGCAATTCGCGCAGTGCCATCGGCTGAAGAACTACCAGGTGGTCGGCAAGGTATAGAACGTCCAGTGCGGCAGGGTCGTTTTTCAGGTCTGCGTACAGGTCGGTGCCGGTCAGGCAGATGACGATGTGCCCGGCGATTCCGCTGTTTCTTGCCTCAAGTATGGCCTGCCGGTTTTTTGAAGCATTGAATGCGACAAGAACGTCGCATGGTCCGTCGTTCGGGTATCGTGAGTTGCTTACCCTGTGTCCCAGTTCTTCGAAAAAACGTCGCCACCGATCGCTCGTGACGACGTTTCCATTCCGTATGTTTTGAGAAGGCGCTTCGATAAATCGTATATTCATGCTGAATCATGATGCGTTACATCATAACGCCTTGTCAATAGCCTGTTAGGCGTCCGGTTGCCGGGATTACCGGTGCCGGTGGGGTGATGCTTTGCCCTTTGGTGTTTTCCCGGCCGGACTCCGCTGGGGGGCGACCAATGGCTTCGTTGGGGCAGTCTTCCGGGCCGGGGCGGCATCAGCCTGAGCGCACTTCACTCCCGGGAGCCGTTTGGGAGTCTGGCGCTGTTGCCGCGGCGGGCGGGCGAACTCGCCGTCCCTGGCCGGGGCGGGTACTTCATAGTCGAATCCTGATATGGTTCTGCGTTCGATCGTATCGTCAAGGAGTTTTTCGATAGCCCGAACCATAACGGCATCCTCGGTTGTGGCCAGACTGAAGGCGTCGCCGGTCCTTGCTGCACGTCCGGTGCGGCCAATCCGGTGGGTATAAGCCTCGGCTGTGTCGGGCATGTCATAGTTGATTACGTGAGACACCTGGGAAACGTCAATGCCGCGTGCGGCGATGTCGGTTGCCACGAGAATCCGGAATGTGCCGTCCCTGAAGCCGTCCATTGCAGCCTGCCGCCGGTTCTGGGACAAGTTCCCCTGCAGGGAGACAGCCCGGTATCCGGCTTTTTCCAGTTGTTCACCCAGGCGTTTGGCGCGGTGCTTGGTCCGGGTAAAGACCAGCACGGATTCGGTGTCGGTATGTTTGAGCAACTCCAGAAGGAGCGGCGTCTTCAGGTGCTGAGCTACCGGGTAGAGGGCATGACTGACTGTCACTGCCGGGGTCGTGGCGCCTGCCTGCACGGTGATCGGATTTTTCAGTATTGCACGCGCCAGGGCGCTGATGTCCGCGGGCATGGTGGCCGAGAACAGCAGCGTCTGGCGTTTTGCCGGAAGGTGACCGAGCAGACGGCGGATAGCGGGGAGAAAGCCCATGTCGAACATCTGGTCAGCTTCGTCCAGGACCACGACTTCAACACCGGAGAGGTCCACCGTACCCTGGCCGATGTGGTCGAGAAGCCGTCCGGGACAGGCCACCACGATTTCGGCGCCGCCTTTGAGTTTTTGTATCTGTGGATTTATGCTGACTCCGCCATAGACTGTTACGCTCCTCAGGCGCGTCTTTCTCCCAAGGGTCTCTATTGCATGGTGGGTCTGCTCCGCGAGTTCTCGCGTGGGCGCTACGATCAGTGCCCGGACGGCCCCGCGTTTTCCTTGCATAAGACGCTGCAGGATCGGCAGTACGAAAGCCGCGGTCTTTCCGGTGCCTGTCTGTGCCAGCCCCATGACGTCGCGGCCAAGGACAACGGCCGGTATGGCCTGCGCCTGGATTGGGGTCGGCGTTGCGTAACCCGCAGCCGTTATGCCGGCCGCGATGTTCGGATGAAAAGCGAAATTCTGAAAATTCATGAAGCTCCTTCTGTCTGTTGTGTTCTACAAAAAAAGCCCCGCTAATTGCCGGGGCCTACGATGACGTTGTTTTCCGGTTGATTCGATTGATTTTAACGACCGTATCAGGTTGTGGGCAATCTTGTCAAGCGGTTATTGCTGTTCCTGCAACCTCGCGAGCAGACGCAGGAAATTTCTGGTCAGGCCGGGATGGAGTTCGGTTCCGCTTATGTCGATCATCATGCCTGCTACTGTTTCGAAGTCCAGGGGGCCGCGGTATACACGCTTGGTTCTGAGAGCGTCGAAATAGTCCGATACTGCTGTCATCTGGCTTACCAGGTTCTGTTGCCAGTCTTCCCGTACCGTTGGGTATCCGGTCTGATTGTACCGCAGATGGTGTTCGAAGCAGCAGACGATCGCAAGTTTCGGGATCCCCGTCATTTCCAGCAGGTAATTTGCCCCCTTCAACGGGTGCTGCTTGATGATGTCCATTTCTTCCGCTTCGAGTTTTCCGGGCTTGGTGAGGATTTCCTCGGGAATGAAAAGCTTGCCGATGTCGTGAAGCATGGCGGCAACGCCAATCTTGTGCAGCTGAGGGCCTTTGACGCCGAATGACATGGCCTGGGCGATGTTGAGGATGCAGACATTGGTGGAATGGGTATATGTGTATTCGTCGAGCAGTCGCAGCGGCGTAATTGCCAGCAGGGGGGCAGCCGCCTGGTTGAAGGCGAAGATAAAAGAGTCGACGATATTATTGATGCGGTTTGCGGATATTTTTTCTTTCCTGGCGATTAGTTCGTGTATTTCGTTAAATGCCTTGACTTCATGGAAGGGAATATCTTCCAGTGGAATTATTCCAGGGCTGTCGTCCTGTTCGCTCCCGTCTTCATCGTCCTCGGGAGGCTGGATATCGATTTTCCCGAGCCGGATGTTGTCGGTGGATCTTATTTCATCGCCGGGGCCTTTCCGTCCGGAGAGGCTGATGGCAAGGGTGTGGATTTCATCTTGGGAAACATCAGGCAGAAATTTGACGTGACCGATCCCGCGGGAAGCCATTATCTGGTTGAGCTTGCCGAGGGACATGCTTGCTTCCAGGGGTGTGTTGCCGAAAATCAGTTCGTCTTCGATACGCAGCAGTACGATCTCCTGGCTGCCGCTCATGGCTTCCCGAAGGTTTTCCATTGCTTTCGAGCAAAGCCTGTGGACTTGCCGATGGCCTGGGGAATAGAGTGACACATTGGCGATGGCAGATACCAGGTTGCGGATGAAATCCTGAATGTGTCTGGTGTGTTCCGCTTTCACGCGGCTTTCTCCTCCAGTGTCCGAAGCTTTTCCAACGCCGTTTTAGAGAGCTGGGCATTTCCCGACCGGGCCGCCTTGTTCAGCAGCGCAAGGGCGACATTGGCCGGGTAACGGTCCAGGGAGTTGACGATCTCGATCTGCAACTGCACAAGATTAGAACGGAACAGAAACCCTTTTTTCGAAAGGACTGCATCCAGTATGGGAAAGGCTTCGATTTTCCCCATCTCGGCCAATGCTCCTGCCGCTGCTTTTTTCCCCGGCAGTTGACGTGAGGTTAACAAGCCGCGAAGCAACAGGGATGCGAGGTGTGCAAATATTTCCGGAGAAGAGCCTTTGCCGGCGAGCTGAATCGCGCTGATTCTCGCTGAGGGATCAGAACTCCTCATCTCCTTCAGAAGCAGGAAATCGCTGTCCGGGGAATTGAAATGGATGAATGTTTCCAGGACGTTCTGCCGGACTCTGGGGTGCGGGTGGTCGAGGAGCGCCTTCATGTGCTGCATGACTCCGGGGTCGTTCGAGCTGCGCAGGATTATGATGATGTTTCGCAGCACATACCAGCGCGAGTCTCCGAGCCTCTTGACGGCGTTTTCCTTGGCGGTTTCTGCAAGTCCGATCAGTAGTGACATGTAATAGCGTCTGACCGACAGGTTCTGTTCTTCCACCAGCCGGTCCAGCAGCGGCTCGACGAACGGTTTGCCGACTCTCCCGATGATTGTGCCGATATCAGCGTATTTGCCCTTGCCCCAGGTTTGCAGGCCGTTCAGGATTTCTTCGACAAAATCCTTTTCTCCGAAGAAGGCAAGCAGTCCGCTGCTCGGGTTTTCTTTTCCGGCAGGCCCTGGACCGGCCTGCAGCAAAGCCCGCTCATGCAGTTTTATCAGGGTCTGATAGTCTCCCGTCTGGAGACAGTAGCTGAATATGTCGAGCAGGGTATCCCTTATTCTGTCCAGGCTTTCGATCAACCCGGAATTCATGATTTCCATGATTATCTCGCCCAGGGCACAATCGAGGCTGGTCTTGTCCATGGCAGCTGTCAGATCGTTCAGGTCTTCATGATAATTTTCCAGGAAGGACTCCGAGTTCACTATGGTGCTCAATGCTTTGAGGTATTTGGGAGGAACGTATTCATCGGTCTTGTCCTCCCGGAACAGCAGCATCAACTTGGCCGCCATGTCCTGGGCTTCATTCTGATCAATGAAAACGGAGTCTAAATTTGCGTCCGGACCGGCATGGGTATGCTTTGCCAGGACATCAACCAGGCTCATCACCAGGGGGGGGAGGGAAGCGTTGCCTAAATAATTGCCGCTCAATGCGCGGCATAGGTCATCTTCCCGCGGCAGCGTCTTGTCGTCCGGTAAATGAGCTGGTTTTGTGGAAAACGTTTTGATGGCGGTCCTTATCAACTGTTTCAGCAGATCGGGATGCAGGCTGCCGGCAAATGATCCGATTTTGTTGAAAAATTCCTTTTGGACCGCGGGAGAAAGCTCTGCGGTGGCCAGTTCGGTCAGGAATGTTTGGAGAGCTTCGGCCAGCGTTGAGAGTTTTCCTGAAGCGGAGGGGCCATACAGGTCATTGATCATGGCGGCGAGCTGCTGTGGATCGATGTCGCCTGCATAAGCATTGCCGGATTGGGATGCAGGCGCCAGCAGCCTTTGAACGAATACTTCCCATGGCGATGCGGATACATGCCATTTCGGGAGGGATGAGAGGATCTCTTCTTCAACGAGCTGAAACGAATCATAGTTGACTTCGGAAATCCTTATGCCTCGGATGCCGGTCTGTCCGATTACATGTTCGAATCCGCCCTTGTCCCGTATGTGCTCCCGTTTTTCCAGCAGCATCTCGTTGAATTTGACCAGATCTTCCGGACCAAGCCCTTGGCTGAAGGTGATTGCAGCTATTCCATGGCGGAAAAGGGCTCCCGCGAACTCCCTGAAAGCCGGGCTGTTCTGTACCGGCTGGATGCCGCGGATGGCAAGCGAATCCTTGGTAATGCCTATAATAAGTTCTGTGCGCGCTTTAAGCAGCTGATTGAACCGGGTGGCCAGCCTTTCACTGGAAGATGAGATAACGGGATGCCCTTCGGGGTATGCGGAAACATAATTGCGTGATATGTTAAGTTCGCGAATGATTTCGGAAAATTTTCCGGTATCAAACCCTGATGAGTTTACATTATCCAACTTTTTCCTCCGTATGCCGGTTGGGGTTTGCACTACCCATGAATCGAGGAAAAGACTGCATGCAATTGTCAGGAAAGGCCTTCTGCTGATACTCAAAGAAGCAATATGAGAAATTACAAACAATATATCAGAATGATAAAAATAACAAAAGCGCAAATTGTGCGGCATGATATTCGGATGCTTATACTTCTTGAAAACATGGGCCGTGCTATGTAAAATGATCAAATTTGCCCGGAAAGAGGTGCTGTATGGTGCGGGACGGGGACCTGGTTGCGGTTTTCAACAACATTCACCGGGTCATGAAGGCGGAAAAGTGCCTTAAGGAACGCCGGCTGGATATTCTCCTCATCCCGGCTCCACGGGCATTGAGCTCCGATTGCGGCCTCGCCATCCGCTACGCCGAGACGGTCCGGGATGACGTGGAGCGAGCCCTGGCTGAGGCGGGACTTCTCCCTGAAGAATGCCATCAGAAGCGCGGTGAATCCTTTGTGCGGGTCGCTATAAAAGGATGTACTTTATGAGAGGCGCGGCAGCAGCGCTTTTTCCAAGGGGGCAGGGGTGTTGTCCGTTCCGCCAAAGCCGGGGCCGGCGGGCATGGTTCTGAATCATCTTTTTTTCGGGAGGTTCATCAAGTTATGGGTGAGTTGAAATTCAGCGACAATTACAGCGACCTGTGCCGCGAACATGGCGTCGATTCAGGGTTTCAGTTCGAGTTTTTCTGCGAGCGTTGCGGGGATACCTGGCGCACTGACTTCGTCCCGTACCGCAGCGGCCAGGCGTCCGGCTGGCTGAGCAAGGCCGCCGGGTTGCTCGGTGGTGTTCTCGGTGATGTGGGCAATGCGGTCGATGGGCTGGCAACGTCCGGCTGGAGCAAGGCGCGGGACGAGGAGTTCCGGAAATCAGTGGAACAGGCGAAGGCGCATTTTCATCGCTGCGCCAAGTGTTTCCAGTATGTCTGCGATGCCTGTTTCAACCGTGATGCAGGCCTCTGCCTCAATTGCGCGCCGAGCGCCCAAGTGGAGATTGAGGCTGCCCGTGCCCAGGGAGAGGTATATGCGGCCGGGGAAAAGGCTGCCCTGGAAGGTATCCAGCGCGGAAAGCAGATGGATGTGAAGCGGGACAGGCAGCTGGTCTGCCCGGCGTGCGGCAAGGAAACCCATGGCGCAAAGTTCTGCCCCGACTGCGGCTTCAAGCTTGGCGAGAAGGGTCTGTGTCCTTCATGTTCGGCCAAGGTCTCTCCCGGTGCGAAATTCTGCCCGGAGTGCGGCCAGAAGCTCTGAAGGGCGCTTTCCCTTTTCACTTGACTTTCGGAGAATTGTACTATATAAGAGACGGGCACGTGGGGCTGCCAGTTTCCGACAAAGAGCACAGCAGGATGATCCCCGGAAGCCGTCGGTATCCCAAAGATGAATCATGCCTCTTTGGACTTTCCATGGAGGTATTTTTTACCGTGTGTTATTCGACAACAGCTATTAAGGCGGTGTAGCTCAGCAGGTTAGAGCATGCGGCTCATATCCGCAGTGTCCGGGGTTCAAGTCCCTGCACCGCCACCATATTCCCCCTCTTTCTTCGGAAATGAGGGGTTTTTTGTTTGTGTCGCCGGCCGGTCGGCACTATCATGGGGTCGCGGTCTATTTGCAAAGGAGTATAGTTACGAAACCTTTTCTGAAAAAGATTCTCGGAACCATCGAAGACCACCATATGTTCCGTGCTGGTGAAAAGGTGGTTGTCGCAGTTTCCGGCGGTGTGGACTCGGTGGCGTTGCTGGATATCCTTGCAGGCTTGGAGAGCCTGGGGCTGGAGCTTGTAGTCGCCCACCTGAACCATAACCTGCGCGGCGACGAATCGGACGCTGATGCAGCTTTCGTGGCAGACTTGGCTTTTCGCTACGGGCTGCCGTTCGAGTCAGGGTCCGCGGATGTACTTGCTCTCAGCCGGGAATGGGGCATGTCTCTGGAGGAGTCGGGGCGCGCGGCCCGTTACCGGTGGCTGGATTCGGTAGCGCAGAAGCATGGCGCCGAAAAGATCGCTCTTGGCCACCATGCGGACGATCAAGCGGAAACGGTATTGCTGCGGCTTCTGCGTGGCGCCGGCACAACCGGGCTTGCGGGAATGCGTCCCCTGTCGTCAGGAAGGTACGCCAGGCCTCTTCTCTATGCAACCCGGGCTGAAATCATCGGCTATGCCGAAAAAAAAGGCATTTCCTTCCGCTATGACAGCAGCAATGATGACACCCTTTTTCTGCGTAACCGCATTCGTCATGAACTCCTTCCTGAGTTGAGGACCTACAACCCGGCAATATCAGAACGATTGAGCGTTGCAGCGGAAATCCTGGCCGCGGACGAGGAAGTCCTGGAATCGCTGGTGGCCGGGGTGTTCAATGGCGCAGCCAATCCAGGGGGGGACGGCGTGACCCTCGCACTCGGCAAGGTGTGCGCGCAGCCTGCCGGTATCCGTTTCCGCCTTTACCGGCGTGCCCTGCTGGAAGCGAACGGCACCCTGGCGAGGATTTCCCTGGTTCATCTGCGGCAGATCGAGGATCTGGCCCGCTCCGGCCGTGTGAACGGCCAGCTTCATCTGCCCGGAGGTGTCAGGGTCCGCAGGCGTTACGACGAGCTTGTATTCCCCTGCCTGCGTGAGATTCCGGATCCGGGCACCTGGGAGATGCTGCTCAAAGAGCCTGGTTGCTACCTCCTCCCGGACGGTTCGACTCTGTCGCTGGCCATGGTTCCTCCACCGGAAAACTGGAGGGCCGTGCCCTCGCTCACGGCTTATCTGGATCCGGTGGCGGCTTCTTTCCCCCTTCTGGCGAGAACCTTCCGTGCCGGCGACCGTCTCAGACCCTTGGGGATGACAGGGTCAAAGAAAGTGAAAGACCTGTTCATTGATGAGAAAGTTCCTGCCGATTTGAGAAGACGGCTTCCTTTGCTGTTCGCCCGAGGGACCCTTCTCTGGGTCGGTGGAGTGCGGGTTGCCGAGGATGCCAGGGTACGGCCGGGATCAGGGAATGTCCTGGAGGTTGAAATTCGGCGACAGGAGACTTAAATTTCTTGTAAAAGAGGCACCCGTGTGGTATTTCATTAATAATGTCGCACTATTTTCAGAAGTTACGGGCGTGGGTTTCCGCTGCCCGTCGAATAATCGGGGGTATAATTGAACCAGTTTTATAAGAATCTCGCGCTATGGCTGGTAATCAGCCTCATGGCAATACTGTTGATCAATATTCTGGGCAAGTCCAAGACCAGCGAAGACAAGATCAGCTACACCGAATTCATTGCCGCCCTGGAGGCGGGCAAGGTTGCGTCTGTTACGCTGCAGGGGGATGATATCATCGGCAAGTATGCCGACAAGAAGCCGTTCCGGACCTACAAACCTGAAGACCCGGGCCTGACACAGAAGCTTATCGAAAAGAAAGTGACTGTGGAGGCAAAACCCGCAGAAGAAAAGATCTCCTGGCTTTCCATGTTCCTGACCTGGTTCCCGCTCATTCTGCTGGTGGGAGTCTGGATATTCATCATGCGCCAGATGCAGTCGGGCGGCGGCAAAGCCATGGCCTTCGGTAAGAGCCGGGCCAAGCTCCTGACCGAGGCCCAGGGTAGGATTACTTTCGAGGATGTGGCGGGTGTGGACGAGGCCAAGGAAGAACTGGCGGAGATCATTTCCTTTCTCAAGGATCCCAAGAAGTTCACCAAACTGGGTGGACGGCTGCCGAAAGGCGTGCTGCTGGTCGGCCCTCCCGGTACCGGCAAGACCCTGCTCGCACGGGCCATAGCAGGGGAGGCGGGCGTACCCTTCTTCTCCATTTCCGGGTCCGATTTCGTGGAAATGTTCGTGGGTGTGGGCGCGAGCCGCGTGCGCGACCTCTTCGTGCAGGGCAAGAAGAATGCGCCGTGCATAATCTTTATCGATGAAATCGATGCGGTCGGGCGTCATCGCGGAGCCGGTCTCGGCGGCGGCCATGATGAGCGGGAGCAGACGCTCAACCAGCTTCTTGTGGAGATGGACGGCTTCGAATCCAACGAGGGGGTCATCCTGATCTCCGCCACCAACCGTCCCGATGTTCTCGACCCTGCACTGCTGCGGCCCGGGCGCTTCGACCGGCAGGTGGTCGTTCCGAGGCCCGATGTCAAGGGGCGGGAGGCGATTCTCAAGGTCCATTCCCGGCAGACCCCCCTTGCTCCCAGCGTGGACATGTCCCTGGTCGCTCGTGGAACTCCAGGTTTCTCCGGCGCCGACCTCGCCAACGTGGTCAACGAAGCAGCTCTGCTGGCCGCACGCAAAGACAAGAATTTCGTCGAGATGCAGGACCTTGACGATGCCAAGGACAAGGTCCTCATGGGTGTGGAGCGGCGCAGCATGGTTATCTCGGAGGAGGAAAAGCGCAACACCGCCTACCACGAGGCAGGGCATACCCTGGTGGCGAAGCTTATCCCGGGCACCGATCCGGTGCACAAGGTTTCCATCATCCCCCGAGGCAGGGCTCTGGGAATCACCATGCAGCTTCCCATCGAAGACAAGCATTCCTATTCCAGGGAAGCTCTCTGCGCAAGGATTGCCGTTCTCATGGGCGGCCGCGCCGCTGAAGAGCTCGTCTTCGCCACCATGACCACAGGGGCCGGAAACGATATCGAGAATGCCACGGAAATCGCCCGCAAGATGATCTGCGAATGGGGCATGAGCGAGCGCCTGGGCCCGGTGACATTCGGCAAGAAAGACGAGCAGATTTTCCTCGGTCGTGAAATGTCGGTTTCCAAGAACTACAGCGAGGCCACGGCAGTTGAAATCGATGAAGAAATACGCCTTGTCGTCGAGGACAACTATAAACGGGCCCGCACATTGCTTGCGGACAATATTGAATTGCTGCACAAGCTTTCTCTGCTGCTCGTTGAGAAAGAAAACCTGAGCGGGGCGGAGGTTGATGAAATAGTCGGTTTCAGTGCTGCTCCCGTTTCCCAATCCGATCAACCCGTCGAACCGGCGGAGAACTGATCAATCCGCAAGTGCGTATGCCCATCGAATCTTCAACGGATATGCCTGTCCGGTCCGGGATGCCACATCGCGATGCCTGCATCTGGCGGTTTCGCGGGGGGGTAATGGATCTGTCATCGCGCCCCCATGTCATGGGAATTCTGAATGTCACTCCGGACTCCTTTTCTGACGGCGCCCTTTACCTCGACCCTGAACGCGCCGTGGAACGGGCACTGGAGATGCAGGAAGAGGGCGCTGACATCATCGATATAGGTGGGGAGAGCACGCGGCCGTATTCCGCTCCGGTTGACGCCGGTGAAGAGCTGAAGAGGGTCGTTCCCGTTATCGAGCGCCTTGCAGCCAGCATCAATGTTCCCATTTCCATTGACACGTACAAGTCTATAGTGGCTCGTGAAGCGCTCCTTGCAGGCGCCCATATAGTGAATGACATCAGTGGCTGCACTTTCGATCCGGGAATGCCGGAGACAGTGGCTGAGGCCGGCGCGGGACTCGTAGTGATGCATACACGGGGCAGGCCGGACCGGATGCAGGTGGAAACCGCATATCAGGCGCTTGTTTCCGAAGTAATTTCATTCCTCAGGGAAAGGGTTGCCAGCCTCGAGTTTTCCGGCGTTCACCCGGCCTGCATCGTGGTCGATCCGGGGATAGGTTTCGGTAAGAGCATTGCGGGAAACCTGGAAATCCTGCGTCGTCTCAGCGAGTTCGAAGCAGTGGGCCGTCCCGTCCTCGTGGGAACCTCGCGGAAAACCTTCATCGGAAAGGTCCTGGGCCGTGGCACGGGAGAAAGGATTTTCGGCACGGCGGCCACGGTTGCGCTTGCAGTGGCGAACGGCGCTGCAATCGTGAGAGTGCATGACGTGCGCGAGATGCGCGACGTGGCCTTGATGGCCCACGCCATCAAGAACATGGCTTCGGCGACATCCTGAGCATCCAATCCTATCCCCTGAAGGGGATCTTTTGGTGGTTTTGATGACGACTCCTTTGGGACCGGTTGGCTGGATCGATCTTCTCGACATTCTGCTTGTCGCGGTTTTCGTCTACCAGATCATGCTTCTTATCAAAGGGGCCATCGCCATCCGCCTCCTCATCGGTCTTGTGGGACTTTCCTTTATTTACATCCTGTCCCATCTCTACGGGCTTCGAACGCTTGATTGGATCCTCAGCAGTTTTTTCAACGGCATTATCCTGATCCTGATCGTTGTTTTCCAGCATGACATAAGACGGGCACTATCCGCGATGGGCAGGAGCGGTTTTTTCAGGGAGCAGGCTGATGGTGTTTCTCTTCTGGCGGAAGAGTTGGTGACTTCAGCAGGGATTCTCTCCGGCAAGAAAATTGGCGCACTGATAGTAATAGAGCGCGAAGTGGAGGTTGACAATTACCTTGAAGTGGGGACCGAGATCGACGCAAAGGTTTCCAGCGAGATTATCATGTCCATCTTTCTTCCCTACTCGCCCATTCATGACGGTGCGGTGATAATCCGCCAGGGGAAGCTTACGATGGCGGGTTGCTTTCTCCCGCTTTCACGCAACCCGGATCTGAGCAAGACTCTCGGGACCAGGCACAGGGCAGCGATAGGCTTGTCGGAGGTTACCGACGCAGTTGTGCTTGTGGTCTCCGAAGAGACCGGTGCCATCTCTATTGCACACGGGGGCAGAATTACAAGGGGAATTGACCAGAATGCCCTGCGCAAGATGCTGAAGCGCCTTATCCACCTGAAACAGAAGAGGTGGTTCCTGTGATGACCTGGCGTGATCTGACCGACAACCTGACGATAAAGCTGCTGGCGCTGTTGCTCGCGGTTACTCTCTGGCTGCTGGCCAAGGGATTCACCAATGTGGAGATGGACATAAAGGTGCCAGTATATTTGCGGAATGTGCCACGGGGCCTTGTGGTCAGGGGACGGCTGCCTTCCAGCGTCCAGGTCAGCGTTGCCGGTTCGAGGATCAGGTTCGTGGAATTCCACCCGGAAAGGCTGTCGTTGGAGCTGGACGCCTCAAACCTGGGTGAAGGAACCGCGACATTCGGCAATATGGAGAAACGGCTTGCGCTTCCACCGGAGATAAATGTCCTCAGGCTTTATCCCTCGACCGTTGAGGTTACCCTTGAGCGTCGGTGAGGCGTGTGCGCTGTTTGGGCAGGGTATTGTTTTTGCTGTCAATATATTCAATATGAGGTAAGCTGAACATGAAGAAACTTTTTGGAACCGACGGCGTCCGCGGAGTGGCCAATGTTTATCCCATGACCACTGAAATGGCCATGCAGATCGGGCGTGCCGCCGCGCATATTTTCAAGAAGGATGGCGATGCAAGAAGGCACCGTATCGTCATAGGCAAGGACACGCGGCTTTCGGGCTACATGATAGAAAACGCTCTTGCGGCAGGAATATGTTCGATGGGCGTTGATGTCCTGCTGGTCGGCCCTCTGCCCACGCCCGGCATTGCCAACATCACTTCGTCGATGCGCGCGGATGCGGGAGTTGTCATTTCGGCATCCCACAACCCTTTCCAGGACAACGGCATCAAGTTCTTCTCCCGGGACGGCGTGAAGCTCCCGGATGCGGTCGAACTGACCATAGAGGAGCTGATATTTTCCAAGGGGATAGATTCGTTGCGCCCCATTGCAACCGAAGTGGGCAAAGCATTCAGAATCGCCGATGCTGCCGGCAGGTACGTCGTGTTCCTCAAGAGCACCTTTCCCAAGGAACTCGATCTTTCCGGCCTGAAGATTGCCCTGGATTGCGCCAACGGAGCTGCCTACAAGGTTGCCCCGGCGGTTTTCGAAGAACTGGGCGCCGAAGTCATCCCCCTGTCGGTAAGGCCCAACGGCTCCAACATCAATGCCGGTTGCGGTTCCCTTCATCCCGAGATCGTCAGCGAGGCGGTCAGGAAACATGGCGCCCACCTGGGCATTGCCCTGGACGGTGATGCAGACCGGGTCATCTTTGTCGACGAGTACGGCAACCAGGTTGACGGCGACCGTATCATGGCCATCTGCGCCACGGACATGCTGAAAAGAAGAAAGCTCCGCAGGAATACTCTCGTGGCAACTGTCATGAGCAACATGGGGCTGGACATAGCCATCAGGCAGGCCGGTGGCAAGATTGTAAAGACCGCGGTGGGGGACCGTTACGTGGTGGAGGAGATGATGCGCAGCGGTTACAATTTCGGCGGCGAACAGTCAGGACACCTGATCTTTCTCGATTACAACACGACCGGTGACGGTATCCAGTCCGCCCTCCAGGTTCTCGCCGTAATGAGAAGGCGGCAGCGGCCCCTCTCGGAACTGGCGGGGATCATGGAGCCGCTGCCCCAGGTTCTGGTCAATGTGCGGGTCAAGAAAAAGAAAGACATTGCCGGGTTCCCGGAGATAGCCGCTCTCCTTGCCGGCATAGAAGAAAAAATGAAGGATGAGGGGAGGGTGCTCATCCGCTATTCCGGAACCGAGCCCCTGCTCCGCATCATGCTGGAAGGCCGGGACAAGTGCGAAATTGAAACCTGGGCCGAGGAAATCGCGGACCTTGTAAGGAAACGGATCGGAGGATAAACACGTATGGCCAGGCTTGGAGTCAATATCGACCATGTGGCAACCATCCGTCAGGCGAGAGGGGGCACTGAACCCGATCCGGCGGCAGCGGCGGCAATCGCGGAACTGGCCGGCGCCGACGGGATAACCATACACCTGCGCGAGGACCGGCGGCACATCCAGGACCGGGATCTGAGGATTCTTCGCCAGACGGTGCAGACAAAGCTCAACCTGGAAATGGCGGCCACGGAAGAAATGGTTTCCATTGCCCTTGCAGTGAAGCCGGAAATGTGCACCCTGGTTCCCGAAAAACGCCAGGAATTGACCACGGAAGGAGGGTTGGACGTGAGGCTTCACGCCCAATCTCTTGAAAAGGCCATCTCCCGGCTCCAGGACGCCGGACTTGCCGTGAGCCTTTTCATTGATCCCGACCCGGACCAGATAAAGACCGCCAACCGGATAGGCGCGGATTACATTGAGATACACACCGGCGCTTTCGCAGATGCTCCGGACCTGAAGACCGAGGATGGGGAGCTGATAAAGATCGAGAACGGGATCAGGCTCGCATCAAAGCTCGGTCTCGGGGTAAACGCGGGGCATGGCCTGAATTACACCAATATCAAGAAGATTGCCGCACTGGGCGGGGTCGAAGAGTTCAACATCGGCCACTCGATCATGTCCAGGGCGGTTCTGGTAGGCCTGGACCGTGCCGTCCGGGACATGGTCGACCTGATAAAATACGCCTGAAAAGTTTTGACAAACCTGAATCTGTTCCTTTAATATTGCCCCTGAAACGAACCGAGGTCGCCGAATGGAATCAGCTTTATCGCTCATCGAGACGGAACTGAAAAATGTTGAGCAGCAGTTCAGGAATGATCTGTGCTCAGAGGTCCCTCTCATCCGCAAGGTGGGTGAATACGTACTCTCCAGCGGCGGCAAGAGGATCCGTCCGGCTTTGCTTCTCTTGTCCGCCAGGATGTGCGGATACAGGGGGGATCGCCATGTGTCGCTGGCAAGCGTGATCGAGTTCATTCACACTGCAACATTGCTGCACGATGATGTTGTGGATAATGCTTCACTGCGCCGCGGCATCGCCTCCGCCAATACCCTGTGGGGAAATCAGGCTTCGGTGCTGGTTGGCGATTACCTTTTTTCGAAATCTTTTTCCATAATGGTTCAGGACGGGGACCTGGGTATTCTGAGCGTCATTTCCACTGCTACCACTATGATAGCGGAAGGTGAGGTCGTTCAGCTGGTCTGCATGTGCGATCCGGATGTTACCGAAGAAAGGTATGTGGAGATCGTAAAATGCAAGACCGCGATACTGCTGGCCACGGCTTGCCAGGCGGGCGCGATACTCGGCAAGGCATCCGGAGGCATAGAAGAGGCGCTTCGGGATTTCGGCATGGATTTGGGTATTGCATTTCAGCTCATTGACGATACTCTCGATTATGTGGCCAGCGAAGAACAGCTGGGCAAGGACATCGGTCATGATCTCAAGGAAGGCAAGATCACCCTGCCGCTGATCCATACCCTGAGGAACTGCAGTCTGTCCGAGAAGAATGCGATTTCCGACATAATTGTGAGCGATACACAGAAAGTTGAAGATTTACAGAAAATCATTTCACTTGTTCATGCTTACGGGGGTATTGAGTTTGCCGTTGACCGGGCCCGGTCATATGTGGAGCGAGGCAAAGCCCGCCTCGAGATGTTTCCGGAATCTCCTGAGAAGCTTGCTTTGATGGAGCTTGCTGATTACGTGGTTACCCGTCACCGGTAATACCCGTGCTGCAGGGAAACTGCTAAACAGAATCCTGACAGAATCGGTACGTCTGACGGCTCGTGAGAACACGGTGATTTTCCTCGCCAGTGGGTGACAGAACGGGATAAAGTGTGGAATGAAAAAACTCTGCCATGCAACTCTTGCGCTTGTCCTTGCGTTTTCATATTGTTTCCTGTCGGGTTGTGGAAAACCTGACAATGTTTCGGAAACCGGTCATACCGCCCCCGATTTCACCCTCAGGGATATGTCAGGAAACAGGGTCAGGCTTGCAGATCTTCGCGGTTCGGTAGTTCTGATCAACTTCTGGGCCACCTGGTGCCCTCCCTGCCGGGAGGAGGCGCCGTCCCTGGCCAGGCTGAACTCCAGAATGACCGGGCGGGCTTTCAGGTTACTGGCAGTGGCTGTGGATGAGGGTGGCGCAGTAACTGTCGAGCGCTTTTTCCGACAGTTTGGAATCCGTTTGCCGGCACTGCTCGATCCGTCGGGCAACGTTGCACGGCTTTACGGCATCCGGGGCATCCCTGAAACCTTTGTCATAGACCGGCAGGGAGTTGTCCGGAAAAAGGTAGTGGGCCCGATTACCTGGGATGACCCTGCCATGGTCTCCTACCTTGAGGAACTGGTGAAACGCTAGGCGGTTTCCCGGATGGAAGCCTATGGTTTTTTCACCATGAGTTGCGACGAAAGCCAGGGGCTTCGATATGGAATCTTCCCACATAACCTTTGCCGGCGCGTTTCTTGCGGGCCTGCTTTCTTTCCTGTCCCCCTGTGTTCTGCCTCTTATCCCGTCCTATATAACATTCATAACCGGGCTTTCTTTTGCCGACCTGCGGGAAGAGCATCCTTCCCATGCGGTTAGACGCAAGACCATCATCCACTCGCTGCTTTTCATTTCCGGCTTCACGGCCGTTTTTGTGGCTCTCGGCGCTTCCGCCACCTACATCGGGACTTTCCTCCAGGAGTACATGGGTATTCTTCGCAAGATCGGCGGGGTGCTGATCGTCCTTTTCGGTATCCATGTCACAGGGCTCATTCCTCTTGCCGTGCTGCTCGGGGAAAGGCGTGTGACCATTCACAGGAAACCCGCCGGTTACGCGGGCAGCATTCTGGTAGGCATTGCATTTGCGGCAGGATGGACACCGTGCATAGGCCCCATCCTTGCTTCCATCCTGATGATTGCTGCCGCGGAAGATACAGTTTACCGCGGCATGGCCCTCCTCCTGGCCTACTCCCTGGGACTCGGGACGCCATTTTTCATGTCTTCCCTTGCACTGCACAAATTTCTCGTTCTTTTCAACCGCTTCAAAAAAACAATCAGAATATTCGAAATTATTACCGGATTGTTTCTGATTGTCGTGGGTGTTTTGATCTTTTCCAACTATCTTGCCTCAATTTCACAGTTCATAACGGTTCCCTTTGGCCGGCAATAATGAATCAGATCCGCAATCAAGGCTGAACCGATAATCCCTTTCCTTTCAGGCTCCTCATCGATAAGAAGATGGCTCGATTCTTCCCGGCAGGCTCCGTCCGTGCGTCAAGCAACCTTCGGTTGGAGCCTGTTTTATCCGTTTCATCCGTCTCTTCCCGCACGTCGCTCAAATTCCCCGGTTTTTCCGATTTTAACAAAATAGTTCCATTTTCTGTCCTGACCATTCCAGGGGCAGGAATTAAGATTAGCAGATATTTAGTATTTGACATACAATGCTAAAGCATGCTAATAAATTAACACTTACTTTCCTTTGTGTTCGCCTTGAACCATTTCATCACCAATTACCATCAACGAAACTGATCAGGGAGACAACTCGATGAAAAGCGCTGCGACAATCATTTTGCTCTCGATATTGAGCATTGCTTTACTGTCCTGTTCATCTCGCTCCCGAAGTGTCGACACTGCCGGATGGGGGTATGAAAAGGAGGCCGTCCGGATTCATCTGAAGGGTGATCCCCTGTTGAATCTTTACCAGGGCAAGGCCCACACTCTTGTGGTTTGCGTTTACAACCTCAAGGATCTCAGTGGGTTCAAACAGCTGGCCGACGGCAAGGGTGGGCTGCCCGTCCTGCTTGAATGCAACCGCTTCGATCCCGGCGTTACCTATGCAAAGCGGCTGATCGTCCAGCCGGGCACGGATACCAAAGAGGCCCTGGACCGCACGGAAGGGACGCGCTACGTCGGGCTGGTCGCAGGCTATTATTCTCTGCACAAGGCCAATACCGTCCGGGTCTATCAGATCCCAACGTCAATGTTCAATAACCCAAAAAAACTTGACGTAAAGCTTCACATGGGGCCGGAAGGCATACAGGAGGTGAAAGAAAAATAAATGAACATTGCGAAACCGTTGTACTGGCACCAGGGGATTTCATTCCGATCGATGCATTTGCAGCATTTCGACCGAGCAAACCAGAGTCTGCTCGTTCCCTATCAGAAATTCATGGCGCCGTATTTCTGGGGGGTCTGGAGCATGGAAATCGACGCCGGGGCGCTCAAGACCGGCTCGTTCAACCTTCTGAAGGGAGATTTCGTGTTTCCGGACGGAACCCATACGTCCCTCCAGGGAAATGCCCTTATCAACGCCCGGTCCTTCCAGGAACAATGGGAAAAAGACGGCAAGCCGCTTAACATATTCCTCGGCCTCAAGAACTGGACCGATGACGGCGCCAACGTCACCGTTCTTCCTTCCCTCGTCAATATCTCGTCGGTTTCAACCAGGTTCGCAGCGACAAACGATCCGGAGGAGGCGAGAGATCTCCACACAGGTGGCGCGGATGGTTGGCTCAAAAAACTTCATTTCGTCCTGAGGATTTTCTGGGAATCGGAACGGAACGAACGGGGCGATTACCAGTACATTCACCTTGCCCAATTGCAGAAATTCGGCCAGGAAACAAGGTTGTCGGAAGACTTCATACCTCCTGTGCTCTCCTTCAACTCATCCCATCCCCTGGTCAAACTGGTGACCGAGATCAGGGATCAGACCGCGGCCAGGTCCTATCAGCTGGAGGAGCACAAGAGCAGGCGCGGGGTGCAGACAGCGGAATTCGGTTCACGGGACATGGTCTACTTCCTGGCATTGAGGTCCATCAACCGCTACGTCCCGCTTCTTTTCCACTGCACCAAAGCTGAGTTCGCCCACCCCTGGCATATCTACGGCATTCTGCGGCAACTGATCGGCGAACTCACGACGTTTTCGGAAGAGATCAGCGTGCTGGGGGTGGTCAAGAACAGGGAAAAAGACAGGACCATCAGGGATTATGACCACAATGACATCTGGGCCTGCTTTTCCGCAGCGCAGGAGATGATCTCACACCTCCTTGACCAGATTACCGCCGGCCCCGAATACGTAATACGGCTGACAAGCGACGGCGTCTACTTTGCCGCCGAGCTGAAACCCACGATTTTCGAGGGTCGCAATCGCTACTACCTGGCGGTCAGAACCGATGACGATCCGAAAAGCGTACTGAAGTCCCTGGAAGACCTCGCCAAGCTGAGCTCAAGAGACTTGATGCATATGCTCGTCACCCAGGCCCTGCCGGGGATCAACCTGGAGCACCTGCAGGTCCCGCCGCAGGAGCTGCCGCGCCGTGCTCACACCGTTTATTTCAGGATAGACCACCACGACGAGCAGTGGACTTCGGTGGTCAAGGCCCGCGCCATAGCCCTCTACTGGCATAACGCGCCGGAGGACGTGGAAATCGAACTCATGGTGGTAGGAAAGTAGTGTGAATCGGAATGAACCGCCCTTATTTCACGAATGAACTGTTCCGATTAAGTGAGGTGGCAGCCGACTTTGCCGGAGCCTTCCCGGCTCTGGCGCCCCTGCTCGGCGGCCCGATGGAAGACCCCGATGTGGAGCGATTCCTTGAGGGAACGGCCTTCAAGATCGGCCTTCTTCGCGAGAAATTGAACAAAGTCTTTCCCGATATTGTTTGCGAGTTGACGCAGTTGCTGTTTCCTCACTATCTTTTGCCGTTCCCAGCTGCCACCATAGTGGCATTCAGCCCGGCGCCATCGTTTCCCCGCCAGTGCACTGTTCATGCAGGAACAGAAATAGCCGCTGTGCCGGTGGATGGAACTTCCTGCAGATTTTCCACCATATGGGACGTGGAGGTTCATCCTCTGCAGCTTGCCGGAGTGACATTCTGTCAGCAGTCCTTACGCAATCCGGTCATCAAGCTTTCGCTGCAGCTGAGCGGATTGGCGCTCAATGAGTGGAAGCCCGGCAATCTGCGCCTGTTTCTCAGCGGCGAACACGTAACCGCTGCAGATTTGTTCATGGTGCTTCGCCGCCATCTCAAGAACATTGTAATCGAGCCGGAAACAGGCGGGAAGAAGGTGGTGCTTTCCCCCGACTTTTTAAGGCCCATTGGGTTTGAGAGTGAGGAAACTCTCGCGCCATACCCATCCCATGCTTTTCCTGGTTACCGTTTGCTCCGGGAGATGTTCCATTATCCGGAGAAGTACCTGTTTTTCGAGCTTAGGGGCTGGGAGAGATGGGAAGATCGCGGCGACGGAAGCAGATTCTCCGTCAGCTTCGAGTTGGACAGCAATGCCTTTGTACCTATGCAAATCAGGCGAGAAAGTTTTGCACTCTTTGCCGTTCCTGCCTCAAACATCTTTGCCCATGAAGCCGACCCGGTTTTAATCGACCGGCGGGCCGGTAGCTACCTGCTGCGGCCGGTAGGAAAGCGTTCCGACCATCTCCCGATATATTCGGTGGACAGAGTGACAGGCTTCAGCCGAAAAACAGGCCGGGAAAGGGTCTTCCTTCCCCCGGATCTGCTGCGTGCAGACTATCGGGAAACTGCGGTCTATCATGCCGGCTGGCGCAAGTCGCTGGTACACGGGGGGCATGATGTCTACCTGTCAGTAGCTTATCCGCCTGGATTGCCCATAGAGGATGAAGAGGTCCTTTCGGTTGGCCTTACCTGTACCAACGGATCACTTGCCGGGAGCCTGCGTGTCGGAGACATAGCCATTCTGACCGGCAGTCTACCGGAGGGAGTTGCAGTACGCAATATCACGCCGGTTATTCCAGCCATTTTTCCGCAACTTGAACCCGACCTGCACAGACGATTCGGTACCCATCTCTCGCTTAATTGCCTTTCACTGGCAACTGCCGGGAATCTTGGCTCTCTGCTGGATCTCTATCTGTTTCCGGGCAACAGAATGATATCGGCCGCCGCCGACAGGAAGCGCATCTCGGGAATCGAAAAGGTATCGGATGGACTGTGCGCAAGATGGGTAAACGGAACGCTTATGAGTGGCAGGGAAATTCGGATCAAAGCGCGGGGAGACCATTTCGGCGGGCCGGGCGACATGTATTTTTTTGGTTGCCTGATCGACCTGTTCCTTGGGCAGTGCGCCGCTCCCAACGTCTTTACTGTTCTGAATATTGAAGACACTCTGAAAGGGGACATCTATCAGTGGCCACCACGGCTGGGACGACAACTGCTGGCCTGATGGCCGAGCTGCTGGAGAAGGGCCATGAATTCTCCTTCGTCCAGGTCATGCGCCTTGCCCGCAGGTACCTGGACCCGGAAGGCGAAGCCGGCATACCCGGCATCCCCTGGCAGGAGCGGGTGACCATCCGCCCCGAACTCTCCCTGGCATTCCCGGCGTCCGATGTGTCAAAAGTGGAGCGTGACGGCGACAACCTGAGGATCACCGCCACCTTCCTCGGCCTCTACGGCCCCTCGTCACCTCTGCCCACCTTTTACACCGAAGACCTCATGGACGAGGCTTCCAACGACGAAAGCGTCTTCCGCGACTTCCTCGACATCATCCACCAGCGGCTTTACCACCTGTACTTCCAGTGCTGGAGCAAATACAGGCTTTTGATCGGCGTCGTAGAGGAAAGGAATCCGGCAGACATCCAGAGGATGTACAGCCTGCTTGGCATTGAAGAACGGGAACAGGCGGCATACCTGCCGGACGCCTTTCCGTTGCTCAGGTACGGCGGGCTCTTCACCCTGCTGCCCCGCCCCGTCTCCGGCCTGGAAACCCTGTTGCGGGACAGCCTGGGAATAAATAGGATAACCGTCATCCAGTGCGTAAAGCGCACCGTGGCGATTCCCGAGAACCAGCAGATGCGCCTTGACATCGGCAACAACACCCTGGACGTGGATGCGGTACTGGGCCCGGCAGTGGAAGACCGCATGGGGAAGATGCGCATCAGGATAGGCCCCTTAAGCTGGGACGACTACAACAGCCTGCTGCCGGGAACGCCCCGCTACGAACAGCTGGCACGACTCGTGGACCTGTACCTGCTCGACCCGCTGGAAGTGGACCTGGAGCTGGTCCTGGGCGAGGGCGAGGCAGAGCATTTCGTCATGGACGATCCCCGTTTCGTGTTGGGCTGCAACACCTTCGTCTTCGATTACACCATGCCCGAGACCAGCATGGAATTTCCACTTGCCAGCCACATTCCGGGCAGGGAAAGCCGGCTACCGGCCCCTGATACTCCACCGCCCGCCTCGACCACCAGGGAATTCTACCGGAGAGAACGAGCCCGTATCGAAGCCCTTGCAGCCGGATACGGCAAGAAACATCCCTTACTCGAACCGCTGATGACAGACCCGTCGGTCGAGCGGCTGTTCCAGGGGACGGCATTTCTCTGTGCCCTGTTGCAGATGAAGCTGGATGACGACCTGCCGGAGATCATCCACGATGTCATGCGCAACGTCCAGCCCCAGAATCTGCGGCCGATTCCTTCATGCACCATCATAGCCTTCACCCCCAAGCCAAACTGCACCGAAACGCACATCATCGCCAAGGGCACGGAAGTGGCTTCCGTCCCGGTCGACGGGACTTCCTGCCGGTTCACCACCGTCTACCCGGTGGAGCTGCATCCCCTGTCCCTCGTTGAGGCTTCGTACTCCCATCCTCCGGGGAAAGCGCCGGAGATCACACTGCGGATGGAACTGATGGGGATCCAACTGATGGACTGGCAACCGCACACGGTGCGGCTCTTCCTGTCGGGGGAGTATGCCCGGGCGGCAGACCTGTATCTGATTCTTACGCGCTATTTGAGGAGGATCGTCATCACCCCGGCGGAAGGGGGCGCCCCGGCCGTCCTTTCATCTTCAAACCTGAAACCGGTTGGTTTTGAAGCTGACGAGGGACTCTTCCCTGGTATGGGTGACGAGGAGAACGGAACTTGTTGCGTCAGGGAATTTTCCATACTCCCGGAAAAGTTTCTGTATTTCGACATCACCGGGTGGCAGGAATGGCGTGGGCGGGCAGAGGGGAAAAGGTTTGAAGTCCGGTTCGAGTTGGAGCACCCGCCGTTTACCCCGGACAGGGTAGCTAAAGAAGACTTCACCCTCTTTGCCACACCGGCGGTGAACGTATTCCCCCACAAGGCACGGCCGATCATTCTCTGTGACGAAGAAACGGACTACCCGGTCATTCCCGAGGGAGACAATCCCAAGCACTACGAAGTTTATTCCATCGAGAAGGTGGCGGGATTAGCCGAAGGCTCGGTGGAAAAGGTTTTGTTTTCGGCGTGCGGTTCGGTGTCTGTTTCAAACCCATCCTATCGGGAAATCCGTAATGAATCACTCATTTGCGAAGGATATGAAACTTCCATCTCGCTGATGCTGCCGCCGAAATTCAATCATCGGCACATTACATCTGTTTATGTGGATCTCCTGTGCACCAACGGACGGCTGTTGGAAAGGCTTCGTGTCGGGGACATCAGTGAACATACCCGGGTATCCCTGAATTTCGTAACCTTCACCAATTGCAAGCAGGTTACCCGCTCCCTGTTCGATCCTCTCGGTGACAACCGCCTCTGGAAGCTGTTCGGCATGCAGTTCATCAACCTCAAGCTGCTGACAGTGGAAAGCCTGCGCACCGTGCTGAGGCTCCTGTATATCTCGGACGGACAGGACAGGCGCTCGTTGGAGCGCAATGATCGGCATGTGGAGGGGATACAAGGACTTCATGTTGAAGCCTGCGACCGGATTGTGCAACAGGTCATGAAGCGCGGTTGGACCATACGAATTATGCTGGCCCCGGAATTTTTTTATTCTGCGGGTGACAGGTACCTGTTCGGTGTGATGCTCGACCATTTCATGCGGGGCTTTGTTTCCGAAGCGTACTTCACCCGGACAGTCATTGAAGATGTTCCGGGTGGCGTTAAGTATGAATTGCCGACCAAGATGGGGCGGAGGGCGTTGGTGTAAAAGGTGATTGAAATATGCCTGCCGAATACTGTTGAACGGAATGCGAATACCTCTGAAATTGAGAAGGAGATTTCTTATGGGTGGATTATCACGCGGGCAATACGAGAAATACAAGGCTGATGCAAAAAAACGGATATGGGATTTCAAGCTCAGGCACTCTCTAAAAACTAAGCATCCAGATAACCAGCCTGTTCCCGGTTTTCCCAATTTACTTTCGCTCAATATAGCAAAGGAATTGGTGGATAGAGTGAATGATCCGGAAAGTATCGATCAGAAACTCTCGAGTCTTTGCGGTGCCGCGTCAGTCATGTTCTGCTGGCTGCGTAAGCGTCCTGACCTATATGTTCAATATGTGATCAATGTGTGTGAGACAGGCGTCGGCAAGATGGGCGATCTGAGTGTAAGGCCTGGAACTGATAATAGAAACTATAAGAATGAAATGCTTGTAATTCCAGATGACAAACGCAAAAAGCCTTACTTGGTAATAACAATACCTGCTGTTGACTGGATTGCTCTCGCGGCGCTCACGGACTCGGAAAACGCTGGTCTTGATTATGACAGTGCAGGCGATCAGATCCCTGGAATCACTATTCTCGGACTGTAGAAAAATGGTTTAAGAATATCGGATATTACGTTACGGGCAACGAAACCAATCTTGTGAGCCATAAAGGATTTGCGGAATTGCGCGAAGCCGCAGCACAACTCGCATCGCGAAAGTCAGTGTGTATTTTTATCAATGCTAAGACTATAGAGGAACCTGGAGCTTCAGGACAGGAAAGCTTTCCTAATCACTGGGTCGTCATGATGAGTGAACCGATGATTGATGGTCAGAGCATATTTTCTTTTCCCGACGCAACCGGTCTCGACAATAAAAAAATTGATTTCAATGTTTTTACCTGGGGAAAGATTCAAAGCATTAATTTGAAGCGCACAAATACGGTAAGAGATTTTCTCAATCATTATTACGGATTTGTTGCTGCCGAATATCCCTCTGCACCCTCCTCCTTTGAATTCAAGGTGTTTTCTTGGTGGATTCAGCATCATGGGTACAACCATAACAATTTATTGGGATGGTGAAGACGGCAACAGATTTTTCACCTCCCGCCATCCCATCAAAATCGAGGTGCGTTATGAGGCAAAGGATATGGCTTCTTGTTGTTGCTCTGTTAATCATGTCATGCGATTCGGCGCCAACCGGCAAGCATGGCCCGTCCCATGGGCTGCAAAGGGTGTTTCATCGGAATATGTTTCCAGAATACGCGGCATTTTCCACCGACGGAAAATATCTTCTTACAATGGAGGGTTATTCAATTTACGTATGGCGGGCAAGAGACTTTGCCTTGCTCAAGAAATTTACGATCTTCGATGATAGCAACGCAAAGCTGAAAGCTGATAAAAGAAGTTTGGGTTATATGATCGGCGCGCATTTTTCCCCTGACGCCAAAACGGTCTTTGTCGGTTTCAAAAAAGGCAAGGGGCTACTTATTGACCTTTGTTCTGGCAATAGAACGGCCCTTGATTTCGGGAAAAGAAGAACAAACCCGGAGATCTGTAAAATCAGCAAATCGGGAAATATCCTGGTATTGGGCGACCGTTACATGGACATCTCCCAGAGGAAAAGGGCAGTTGGTAATTATTATCAAACGGGTTCGGATGAATATATTGTCATCACAAGTGATGGTAAATATATTGTTACAAGCTACATATGGACTGGTTTAAGTATTACAGAGACAGCAACTGCTAAAGTTAACGGTGCCAACCTGGGTATGTTTTATTTATTCGGACTCCTTGACAAGCTATTGGTCGTAGGGTTCGAGGTGTCGCCTGACAATGACAGCATTGCCGTTTATTTACGTAACGGTAATAACAGGCTTTATTCAATCAGACGGGAAAAGGAAATCGGCGCCTTTAAGGCTATTTACGGGTTTTCTTCGGACGGGAAGATGGTGGTGACATCATCCGGAGGGGATACTATTTCCATATGGGACATTGCACACAGAAAGAAGAAAAAAAGCCTTAAGCTCTATCGGTATCTTGCTTGGCTGCCCGGAACCGACTGGATCGCCTCTTTCAGCGAACAGGGTGAACTGGTTATCCAATCAACGGAAACGGGTGAAATAATATGTAAAGAAAAATTAAGCGCGCCGACTGATGTTGTTTTACAAGAATATTACTATATAGACTACAATCCTGCTGAACGGATGCTTATGCTGGGTAGTAAAAGGAAAGGATACTACTACATTGATATTTATAAAATCAAATAAGTTACGGCTGGTTGCTTATGTTGTGGCAAGTTGCCTATTGGCGCCGACAGCAGCATATGCAAACGGTATCGTCGGCTTAGGCGTGTTCGTCTGGCCGGCACTCTCCTGGATAGCCTTGATATTCGTAATAATAATCGAAGCCGTGATTGCCAGGAGGGTCATTGGCCTGAGGCGGAGATCGGCTTTTTTCCGGTCAGCGCTGGCAAATGTCGCGTCGACTGTTGCCGGTGCTTTCTTTTCCTGGGGGTTTTTTCTTGTTCTCGAGCGTGCGGCTGCCGAGTTAGGTTACCTGCCGTACGGCGATGCATTTGATTGGGTTGTGCCGATTGTCGGAATAGTACTGTTGATCCCTTTCTTTTTTATCTCCGTGTTTGTCGAAAGGTGGGCTTTTGACGTTAAAAGGAAACTGGATAAGTCACAGGTGAGGTTGTGGAGCTGGAAAGCCAACCTCGTTACGTACGGGATCATACTATGCCTGCTGCTCTTTATATTGATTTACGGAATTATGAAGCACACACCCTGACAATAGGAGAACAGTCTGTCGAAAGGCTTAAAAATAATCAGGTAACCGTGAGCCGCTAGGCTGAAGGATTTCACTGCTACGAATAAAATAGTTCACAAGGAGGTTGCCGTGTTTAACAGCGCCGCATCCAAAGCACATTTCACCTTCAAACTGTCTGGAACATCATTGGAAACCCGGGTTGTTCACTTCGGGGTATCGGAACAAATCTCCGATATCTTTGCCTCCCAGCTATCCCTGGCCACCGAGCAGGAAATCAAATCTTTCGACAAAATAATCGGCAAGGAAGCCCTGCTGACCATTGTCAACAGCGACCCGCTCTCCGGCGGCGGTGACCGTTATGTTCACGGCGTTGTCCAAAGTTTCAGATACACCGGCCGGAACGGCCGCTTTTACCTCTATGCTGCGGATGTAGTCCCTACCCTATGGCAGCTCTCCTTGCGAAATAACTTCCGTATCTTCCAGGGCAAGCAAGCTCAGGAAATCGTCAAACAGGTTCTGGAGGATGGCGGGATAAATTCAGACCGCTACCGCTTTGCCCTTGTAGACGAGACCCGGCTGCGTAAGTTCTGCGTGCAATACGGTGAGACCGACCTTGACTTCATCACCCGAATTCTCGAGGAAGAAGGAATATTTTACTTCTTCGAACACTACAAAGACAAGCACGTCATGGTCATGAGCGATAATCCCGCGGTCCATCTTCCGATTCAAGGGAACAAATCCATTGCCTGCAACTCCCATGGCGGGTTTGTAGCGGAAAAAGAGAGTATCAGCGCATTCACCTATTCCCAGCACCAGACACCGGATGCATACACCCACCGAAACTTCAACTTCAAGAATCCGCCTCTCGACCTTACAGCAAAGGGAAACGGCCCGAGTCAGGGCAAATTCGAGATCTATGACTATCCCGCTCTGCACGTGGACCAAGGCCGCGGGAATACTCTTGCATCGGTTCGCATCGAACAACTGACGTCTTTACAGAAGCTGGGAAACGGCAAGAGTTCGTCCTGCCGCCTCACCCCTGGCTCCACCTTTACCCTTACCGGTCACGATTCCAAGAGTCTCAACAATAACTACCTGCTTATCCGCGTTGCCCATTCCGGTTCCCAACCCCAGTCTCTAGAGGAAAAAGCAGACGGCGGCGCTGAATACGGCAACAGCTTCACCGTCATACCTTCCACGACCCCGTTCCGACCGCCCCTTACCATGTACAAGCCGGTCGTCAAGGGCATCCAGACAGCCACAGTCGTCGGACCCAAGGGTGAGGAGATTCACACCGATGACTATGGCCGTGTGAGGGTTCAGTTCCACTGGGACCGGGAAGGCAAGCGTGACGAAAAGAGCTCCTGCTGGCTGCGGGTGGGACAGGCTTGGGGAGGGTTGAGCCGAGGGGGGCAGTTCATTCCTCGCATTGGCGACGAAGTCCTCGTGGATTTTCTGGAAGGGGACCCCGACCGGCCCATAGTAACCGGCAGCGTCTACAACGGTGACAATCAGCCCATCAACAGCCTGAAGAAGAGCATTACGCAGAGCGGGTTCAAGACCAAGACACACAAGGGTGACGGGTTTCATGAATTGCGCTTCGACGATGCAAAAGGCCGTGAAGAAATTTATCTGCAGAGCGAAAAAGACTGGAACATCCTGGTAAAGAACAACAAAGGACAGACCATCGGCGGCAATAGCAGCAAAACGGTTGCGGGCGCGTCGTCGGAGTCGGCAAAAACCATCACCCTTACCGCTGAAACAGAAATAAAGCTCGTCTGCGGCGGCAGCACCATAATCCTTGATCCGTCCGGAATAATCATCAAGGGCGGCACGGTCCATATCAACGATTAGAAGAACCGGAAATCGGGAAGAGAACTGCAAACTTCAGGAGAACATCATGATTTTTCAGATGCAAGAAGGTTATTTGATATTGGGAGAAGGTGACTGGCAGGATCGGTCCGTGAACATGCTGGCAGCGAACCATCTGCCGGTTCGCGGGGCAAACATCGTCATTACCCGTGAACCGTTGCCTGCCGGGATTGGCTATGCCGATTACCTGGTCAACCAGAAATCGTTGCTGGCAAAAGAATTGGCCAAGTATACGCTTCTGGCCGAAAACAAAGAGACACTGCACGGACAGCAGGCCCATTTCCTTGAGCTTTCCTGGGAAAACCAGGGCACGACCATGCGCCAGATGATCATGGTTGTGGATTTAGTCGGCAATGTTCTCAATATTACCGCAAGCATGCCGGGAGAGCCTGACGAACAGTCACGTACAGAACTGCTGGCCGTCATGAAAAGCTTCAAACCCGGCCCGGCGCCGCGGGCCAAAGACGGCGCAGCCAAATGAGCCCGACAGACGGATTGAGCTCCCAAGAAAAGCTGGAAGCTCTTGGGAAGCGAAGCAGCAATACCGAGCAGGTGGAGAGAATCGAATCCGCCGGCCATGCCACCGCCACCACGGTAACCGCCGCGACCATCGGCTATGGCGTTGTCGGCGCCGCCGGCACCGGCGGCATCGGCGCGGTTGCCTGCTATGCCGCTCCCCTGGCTGCCGGGATAGCCGGCGCCATGGCCGGGGCCGCGCTCGTCAACCACTTTGCCCTCGATGAAAAGCTGCTCGATTTCCTTGGCAAGCCAAGGCTGGCGCAACCCGGCCCTCAACCGGCCACCATCGGCCATGACATCGCCCACAGCTCACCCTTTGCC
>JAYFNT010000011.1:0-139490 GCA_034933285.1 Geobacteraceae bacterium
ACAAATGCACAAATCCAGGTATCTTCCCCGTCGCAAACTCAACGTGCACACGCTCCTCAAAATCACGGATCTCTCGCATCGTCCGGTACGCCTTCAGAAGATCCTCTTTCTTCAGTTCCGCCATCTCGTTCTCTCCTTTCCTTCCTAGAGTTTTAGCTTATTACCAGTACTGCCGTCATACCCACGGAAATCTCACCCAGTGACTTGTCAGTTACGATGATGCCGGACAAGCACATGATTTTTAGCAGCCTGCTGCATGACCTTGTTGACGTCCACGGTTACGGGGCCATCCATTTCCAGCCACACTTTCACGGAATCGTTTTCCGAAAATTCAATTTCCCTCTCCCCGTCCAGAGCTATCGTGCCTCTCAAGGTTTCGGCCTTGAAAACCTCCTTGGGCCGGACTTCGCTGACTTCCGCCACGCTGACCGGAAGCAGCACGCCCGGTGCGATAGGCGCCTCAACAGTCATGAAACCCTCACCCGGGGGGGCAACGACCAAACGCAAGCCATATCCATCCGAGCGGCTTACCGGGTGTATGAGGGCAGGAATGGAGGATAAACCGATTGCGTCCGGCTCCGCGAAAGCAACGAACAGCTCCTTGAGGCAGGAAGCCTCCCACAGGGCCCTGGCGCCGATCCAGCACTCCGAGGACACACCGAGGTCCACGAGAGCCATGTCTTTACGAGATCCGTTCACTTCACAGCGCAGCACCTTGTTCCTTGACACAACGTCTTTGAGCCGCACCTTGCCCGAGGCAACCAGCCCGGCTGCGAGCCCGGTGATCGTGGCCTCCCTTATCTCGGGGAAAACGTTGTTCGTGCCAGTAGAAAGGGTCAGGAGCGGCGTGTCCCCGCTTGCGCTTGCCACCACCCGGTGCGTTCCATCTCCTCCCATGACTATGATCACTGAGACACCCATACTCACCATCAGTTCTGCTGCCTTCAGAGAATCGGCGGCTGAGTCACTGATCGGCATCTCCAGGAAGCTGACACGGGGAAAGCCGGAGATTTCGGAAGATCTGCCATGCCTCATGGCGTGGATAACACGTGAAGCAATTCCGCTGACGTCCGGCAGCATGAACACTTCGCCAATGCCCAGCTTCCCAAGCACTCCCAGAATGCGCAAAACCATGTTGCTCTTTTCAGAATTCTGGAAGACGGACGCCTTTGTTACCAGGCGCCGCAAATCCCGGCCGGACATGGGATTTGCAATAATTCCTACGGAAGGTTTCGTATTGTGCATGTCTTCACCAAATTTTTAATCAAACGAAATAATTTTATAGTCTCTGTGCAGAACAAGAGCACAACGCATGCCACCATTTGAAATGCTGAACCGTGCAACTCACCGGGACCCGCTGCCATTTCTGTCAATATTTCTTTATTATCAACTGTTTACAGTTTTCGGCATTTTGCAAATCTTCTTTTCAGAAGGTTTGAGACTTTGTCCGAATCAATGCAAACATGAAATCCACGGCTGAAAGACGTTTAGATGCCGGGGCAAATGTTACAGTTGTTCTCAGGAGCTGTGAGACACCTGTATCAAGGGCGTCAGGATTGGAATTACAGGAATTGAAAGCACAGAATATTAAGCAGGAAGCGGAAAAAGAGAACGGCAACCAGTGGAGTAAAGCCCACTGGTTGCCGTTTCTGCAGTTACCGCAAATTGAGGGAATTGCATGTCAGGAAGCACTATCTACATACACCGTAAGCGCGGCAACAGCCACGACGATAGTATCTCCGCTCCCCAGCGCCGGCACTTCCAACCCACGGGTCTCAAGCCCTCCCTCAACGACTTCCAATTCCCTGGAACCGAAGGGGATCACATCAAGGACTTCATTATCGTCTACATCCGCAGGCTTCGGGCAGCCGATCCTGACTTTGACGTGCATGGACGCGGGATCTTTCATCCCCACTATCTCGAAGAGACCGCACAGGCAGCTTCGTGAAACTGCGTCCTTCACAGCTCTCTTCGCAGCCTTTGTCACGTTTCCCCCGTGGAGATCAGCCCCGTAACCTAGTTCAACGACATAACGTTTCAACGCCATGGCTTTTACCTCCTGAATGTTCGTAATCCGGCACACAAGGCAATCGGTTATACGTTTTATATCTGCTTCACGTCAGCAAAGGAAATCACGCACAAGCTTTTCGAACAAGTCCGGCGCCTCAGCATGAACCCAATGCCCGGCACCGGGGACCGTAACAATCCCTGCCCGGGGAAAATGCTTCTTGATGACGCCATGATCTTCAGTCCTTATATAATCGGAATTCCCACCCCTTAAGAACATAGCCGGCTTATCGAACACACCTTCCCATCCAGGGGCCGAAATGATTTCATGATAATTCTCGCGCAGAGCTGCCAGGTTCATTTTCCACTGCAGCTTTCCCGTCTCCGTCATAACCAGGTTCTTCAGCAGGAACTCCGAGACAGACCGGTCGCCAATCCCTTTTTCGATCTCCGGGCGAACTTCGTTCCGGCTTGTGAACCTGTCGAGACGGATCGAGGACAGCGCGCGGAAAATCCCCTCATGGGCGGGGAGATAGGCTCGCGGCGCAATGTCAACCACTACAAGCTTGTTGACATGCTCCGGTTGCTGTACTGCAAGCTGCATGGCCACCTTGCCGCCCATGGAATGCCCCAGCAGATGGGCGGAGCCGATGGAGTGGCTGTGCATGAACTCCATTATGTCCTCAGCCATCAGGGCGCAGCTGAATTCGGCGCTGTGAGGTGAACCGCCATGGTTTCGCAAGTCAACGGTGATAACCCGGTAACGGTCCGACAATTTCCTGCTCATCGTTCGCCAGTTGTCCAGCGAACCGAAGAGCCCGTGGAGGATTATCAGGGGATGCCCCGAACCGCGGCTTTCATAGTTAAGTTGCATTTCGTATCGACCTTAAGCCGGCAATTGCGTTTCAATTCCGCAAGAAGCAGAGAAAACCCGGCATTCAAGCTGCTCTCCTGCGTGATCCTGGACCTGAGGAGTGCGGAAGTAATCAGAGATTGCTTACCCTGCGGTTGTCGACAGGCAGTCTGCACCCCTGCCATGTTCCGCGCCTCACCAGCTCGTTGACGACCGCGTACCACATCTGGTTGTTTTTCAGGCCCCAGCCCGGTGCAACCAGCAGGCCGAGCGGCGCGGAGCCGTACAACCTCTGTATCGCCACATGCGCGGGGAGACGCTCCAGGAAGTCACAGACCGTTGAAATATACTCTCGCAGTGAAATCGGCTGGTACTGTCCGGCTTCGTACAGTTCCGCCAGCCTCGTGCCGCGCACGGCATGGAGCTGGTGGATTTTCAGTGAATCGATCGGCAAGCGGGAAATGAGTTCGGCTGTCTTCAGGAAGGATGAGCGGGTTTCTCCGGGGAAACCGTAGATGAGATGGGTGCAGATATCGATCCCGCGGTCAGCCACCCGCTCGACCGTTTTCAGATAATCGGCCAGTGAGTGCCCCCGGTTCATCCAGGAAAGTATGGCGTCGTCCATGGACTGCAGGCCGAGTTCGATACAGACGTAATAGCTGCGTGCCAGTTCCGTGAGGAGAGCCAGGGCATCGTCCCCCAATGCGTCCGGTCTGGTCCCGACCGAAATGCCGACCACGTCGGGATGATCCAGTGCACGTAAGTAGAGATCCCGGAGCTTCTTCACCGGGCCGTAGGTATTGGTGAACTTCTGGAAATAGATTATGAACTTCTCGCTTGCCAGCCTTTTCCGGTGCCAGGCCATTCCCTCGGCCATCTGCCGCTCAATGGGAACGACGGGCTTTGTGGCATCGGGGGAGAAGGATGCATTGTCGCAGTAAATGCAGCCGCCGGTTCCCTTGGTACCGTCACGGTTCGGACAGGTGAAGCCTCCATCCACGTTGACTTTGCTGACGCGGCAGCCAAAACGGCGCCGCAGGTAGAAACCATATGAATTGATATGCAGATCTTTGTGAACGAGGTCGTCAAACATCACTACTCCGGTGCAACAGCGGTAAGCAGAAAAGATGCCGCCATTCGCAGTTCCTGATTGCCTGTTCGTGCCGTATCGGCATCATCCGAAAATTATCCGTAAAAAAACCGGGGTGTCGCCTCCTTGTCAGCCGATTACCCCTTCCAGGGGGCTGGATGCGGTTGCATAAAGCTTTCGCGGGATGCGCCCGGAACGGTACGCAAGCCGGCCTGCCCGGACCGCGAGATTCATGGCCTCGGCCATGGCAACAGGGTCCTTGGCCCCGGAAATCGCGGTATTCATAAGCACTCCGTCGCACCCCAGTTCCATTGCTATTGCAGCATCAGATGCTGTCCCCACGCCGGCATCAACAATGACCGGAACTTTGACGGTTTCCATGATTATTCTTATGTTGAAGGGATTGCGTATGCCCAGACCGCTCCCTATGGGAGCTCCGAGCGGCATGACTGCCGCGCATCCCAGGTCTTCCAGTTTCTTGCACATGATCGGATCATCCGACGTGTACGGGAGTACGGTAAAACCTTCCTTGACCAGGGTCTCAGCCGCTTTCAAGAGCTCTTCGTTGTCCGGAAATAGTGTCTTCTGGTCGCCCAGAACTTCCAGCTTTACGAAGTCGGAAAGACCGGCCTCGCGGGCCAGACGGCATGTTCTGACCGCTTCGTCGGCCGTATAGCATCCCGCCGTGTTGGGCAGCAGGGTGTATTTTTTCAGATCGATATGATCGAGAAGCGATTCCTTGTTCCGGTCCGAGATGTTCACCCTTCTCACGGCCACGGTAACTATTTCCGCTCCCGAAGCATCCAGCGATTGTACCATCTGCCTGAAATCCGCGTATTTACCCGTACCGACCATGAGTCGCGAGTGGAACTCGCGTCCGGCTATCTTCAATGTGTCATTAAGTGAAGCCATCAATGCTCTCCTTTTACCCTCCCCCGACGAACCAGACGATTTCCAGCTGGTCCCCTTCCGTGAGAATGGTGTTTTGATACTCGTTTTTCCTGAGAATCGACAGGTTCAGCTCTACTGCAATGGGAACCGGGTCGCACTCAACGGAATGCAGATATTCCTGCACGCTCATGCTGGTGATGGACTTTTTTTCGCCATTCACCATGATGCTGAAGGTTTTGCCTGGTGGCGCCAGTTCCGGAGTCATCTGGCCTCTCCGCACATCTTTTTCATTCCGCAGGCCTCATCGTTTTCTTCCCTTCCCCCTTCCGGGGCGGCATTCCTGATGGCACGCGTGATCCTCATGGCGCAGAAGTCCGGTCCGCACATTGAGCAATAGTGGGAATCCTTGTTCGCTGCTTCAGGCAGGGTCGCATCGTGGAATTCTTGAGCTTTTTCGGGATCGAACCCCAGGGCGAACTGGTCCTGCCAGCGGAATTCGAACCGGGCCTTGGCCATTGCATTGTCCCTGATCTGGGAACCGGGATGACCTTTGGCCAAGTCCGCCGCATGAGCGGCGATCTTGAAGGTGACGATCCCTTCCCTTACATCATTCCTGTCCGGCAAACCCAGATGCTCTTTCGGCGTGACATAGCAGAGCATGGAAGTGCCCAGCCAACCGATCATGGCGCCGCCGATCGCCGAAGTGATATGGTCGTATCCGGGCGCGATATCGGTGACCAGAGGGCCGAGTGTATAAAACGGCGCCTCGTGGCAGTGTTTGAGCTGCAGATCCATGTTCTCCCTGATGAGCTGCATGGGCACGTGCCCCGGCCCCTCGATCATGGTCTGGACATCATGTTTCCAGGCAATTCCGGTCAGTTCGCCCAGGGTCTTCAATTCGGCGAACTGTGCCTCGTCATTGGCGTCATGCAGCGAGCCCGGCCTCATCCCGTCGCCCAGGGAGAAGCTGATGTCATAGCTCTTCATGATCTCGCAGATCTCTTCGAACCGCGTGTAGAGAAAGCTCTCCCGGTTGTGGGCCAGGCACCACTTGGCCATGATCGAGCCGCCGCGGGAGACAATGCCGGTCATACGCTTCGCGGTCAGCGGGACGGCATCCTTCCTGACCCCGGCGTGGATGGTGAAGTAGTCCACCCCCTGCTCGGCCTGCTCGATCAGCGTGTCCCGGTAGATTTCCCAGGTCAGCTCTTCGGCTTTTCCCCCGACTTTCTCCAGGGCCTGGTAAATGGGGACTGTGCCGATGGGAACCGGGCTGTTGCGCAATATCCACTCGCGGGTTTCGTGTATGTTCGGGCCGGTCGAAAGGTCCATGACCGTATCGGCGCCCCAGCGGATGGCAAAGACCATTTTCTCGATTTCGTCCATTACCGAGGATGCCAGCGCCGAGTTTCCGATGTTGGCGTTTATCTTCACCAGGAAATTGCGCCCGATGATCATGGGCTCGGCTTCCGGGTGATTGATGTTGAGCGGAATTATCGCCCTTCCGCGGGCGACTTCCGAACGGACGAATTCCGGCGTTATGACCTGGGGAATGGAAGCGCCGAAATCCTTGCCCGGATGCTGGCGGCTCAACAGCTCGCCCACCACGTCCCGCCGCTGGTTTTCACGGATGGCGATGTATTCCATTTCCGGGGTGATGATACCGCAACGGGCATAGTGCATCTGCGTAACGTTTTTCCCGTTCTTCGCACGGCGTGATTTTCTATCGGCCTCCATTTCCGGCATGGAGGATTCCCGTAATGACGAAGCATGCCGTCGGCACGATTCGCCCGCAATGGCTACCACCGGCGCATCTCCCCGTTCGTCCAGCCAGGGTTTCCTCAACTCCGGCAGGCCTTTCCGGAAATCAATGCGCACGCTCTTGTCCGTGTAAGGGCCCGACGTATCGTACACAAAAACAGGCGGGTTTGCTTCCCTGCCCTTTTCCGACTCAAAGTCGCTCTGGCTTATTTCACGCATCGGCACGCGAATATCCGGACGTGTCCCGACGATATACACCTTGCTGGAATTGGGAAAGGACTTGCAGAGGTTTTCCATGCAAGGCATTCCGTCTTTCCAGGGATCGGTTTTGGTATCCATGTTTTTCTCCTGTTGTTTGCTTGGGTAGACACTGCGGGAAAGCAACAGCGACATTTATTTTAATCTTCAGGCGATGGCAGGTTCAGGGATTTCACGCTTCCGAAGCAGCCGAATCAGTAGTCAGCAATCGATAGAAATTTATTTCCTTCACAACAGCCTCGACCAGTGAATCAGCCGTACAATCAACCTCACCATCACGATACGAGTTGAGACAGATAAGGATCCGGTCCAGAAATGATTCCAGTGATTCTAAATGCATTTCAAGCGCCTGAATCCGGCAAACCATTTCCTGCAGCCTCTTCCCCTGTTCGCAGGACTTTTTCCTGTTTTCTTCGAAATCCAGCAGTCGGTTTAACACTGTTGTGCTCCTTTTACCGCTCTGAATGTCAAGGTGTGCCTGAAATACAAACACTGTTCACTATACAAAAGCAAAAAGAGCACCACACCATATCTCATTTTCCACAAATCCACCCGCAAACCTGATTTGTGTAATGATTTCATATATCGCCGCCTGTTTCCCACATATCCGGGCTCAACGCGGCGCTCCCACTCCGGTACGACATGCAACACCTGGAGCCGTTTGCTGCAACAAGTGTATCACTTCTGCGCCGGCAGCGGGAAGTGTGCGTTTACGCATGTTCCATGGATATTCGCGGGACCGGCGAAAAAAGCGGAGTGTTTGCGGACGAAGCGGTCCGCCATTCAATCTGGCCTCTTTTGTGCTTTGCAAGAAAGTTACACGTTGAATTCCACTTTAAATGGGAAAAGAAATGATGATACAAAGCAAAACCTGCCGGCATATTCATGAACTGGGAGAATTCGGGCTCATCAACCTGATTTCCGGGAAAGTCCGCTCGACACCGACCGTCCCGGTCGGCATAGGTGACGACGCAGCTGCTTTCGAATGGCAAAAAGGCTGCATCGGTCTCACAACCAGTGACATGCTGGTTGAAGGCGTTCATTTCGACCTTTCTTTCAGCGACCCCTTCCGCCTCGGCAGGAAATCTCTCGCCGTGAACCTCTCCGACATCGCGGCAATGGGTGGAATACCACGCTGGTTTCTCCTGTCCATAGCGATTCCGGCCAAACTTTCAGTCGGATTTATCGAGCTGTTCACAACCGGAATGCTGGGGCTTGCAGATGAATACGGAACCGTTCTGGTAGGCGGGGATACCTGCGCATCGAATGAAGGGCTGGTCATATCAATAACACTTTACGGCGAGCAACAGGGAGACAGGATAGTTCAACGCCAGGGAGCACGTCCCGGTGATGCGATATTTGTCACCGGCACGCTGGGTGACTCGGCATTGGGTCTTGAACTCCTGCGTAAAGGGAAAATGGAGGGAATATGCATCAACAGGCATCTCGACCCGTCACCCAGAGTCCGTGAAGGCCGGGCACTGGCCGAAGCCGGCCTGGCGACAGCCATGATCGACATAAGCGACGGGCTGCTGTCCGATCTTGGGCACATAGCCGAAAAATTCGGCTCAGGCGCCATAGTGCGCCATGACAGGATTCCGCTCTCGCAGGAGTTTTCCGACTATGTCAAATCCACATCCGGCAGAGATTATTCTCTCGCGCTTGGCGGCGGTGAGGACTACGAACTCCTTTTCACTGCTCCGGCCCTGAACCGGGACGCAATCCGTTCTCTCTTCGCGGAACTGGGAACCCCTGTGACCGAGATAGGCGAAATCACCTCAATACCTGGAATTCAAGTTCTCTCTTCCGAAGGAAAGCCGGTTCCAACGGCGAACGCGGGGTTTGATCATTTCAGATCCCCGGGCAGACCATTCGGAATTAAAGGGTCCCTTCCAGTTCATTCGGAGGGATGATGCTGTACTTCTTCATTTTCCTGTAAAGCGTCGCCCTGCTGATGCGCAGGTCCACTGCAGCGCCGGTGATGTTCCACTTCTGCTTCTTCAGCACGTTGAGTATGGCCGAGCGTTCGGCATATTGCATTGAATCCGGCGGAACCTCTTCCGTGTCAGCTGCATTGCCGCGAACGATCGTTTCGAGCGGCAGAGATGATGCCTGCAATATCTCGGGCGGCAGGTCGTAGAGCTGGATGGTTTCCGCTTCCGAAACCGCCAGAGCGTACCTCAACACGTTTCTCAGCTGTCGAATATTGCCGGGCCACGGGAAGTTCATGAGTACATTGAAAGCGTCGGCGTCAACCGGCATGGGTTTCCCGGCAGTTTCAGCTGCCAGAATATTGTTGATGAGGAGCGCCTTGTCCTTTCTTTCCCTGAGAGGCGGCAGGGTAATGGTCACGCCGTTCAGGCGGTAATAGAGATCTTCCCTGAACTCGCCCTTCCGGACCAGTTCTTCCAGATTGCGGAGCGTAGCGCAAATCACATGCAGGTCCACTCTTATGGGAGTCTCGCTTCCCAGCGGCAGGATCTCCTTCTCGGCAAGAACCCGGAGCAGCCGGGTCTGGAGGTTCAGGGGCATGTCGCCGATTTCATCAAGGAACAGAGTACCGCCATCCGACTGAAGGATTTTGCCTCGCATCCCCTTGCTCTTGGCCCCGGTAAATGCTCCCTGTTTGTAACCGAACAATTCGCTTTCGATCAGGGATTCAGGAATAGATGCGCAATTGAGCGCAACAAAAGGATTCTCCAACCTGTCGCTCGCATTGTGGATGGCATGGGCGAAAACCTCCTTGCCCGTGCCGGTCTCGCCGATCAGCAGAATGGAGATATCCTTGTTCATCACCCTTCGGGCGCAGTTGATATTGAACAGCATCTGTGAATCCGTACCGGCCAGGTACTCCAGCGTCATGCCCGATGACGGGGTTCTCAGCCCTGCTTCCTTTGAATCTGCTCGAGCTGCCCCACCCTTTTCAAAAACCTGGTTCAATTCGGGCGCCCTGAAGGTTGCGAAATACTGGGTCCCTGTACGGACGGTCTGCAGCGGCAGGATGGTTGTGGTCCTGTGCTGGGCGTGATTCGTCAGCTCATCAAAGTGGATATCGAACACTTCGCTCACAAAACGGTTCAGGGGGCTTTGCCCGTCGCGCAGGGTCAACTCCTTGAGTGCACTGGCATTTCCGGCAATGACACGCCCCTCTGCATCGACAGCAATTATATTTTCCGCCACAACCTCTACAAAAGCCTGTATTGAATTGAAACGTACGATCCAGCTGTCCTTGAAAAGACGCAGGAAATAGGCATTTTCAATGAGCCGCGCATAGTAGTTCACCGTCTGCAGTGCAAGAAGCTGGGACTCTTTTTCAGGGGGGGGCCGGAGAAGGGAAATATCCAGCGTTCCCAGCAAAGTGCCGTCGGGATAGAAAAGCGGCGTGGTCGAACAGCTGAGGCCGATGTGCCGGGACCGGAAATGCTCGTCGCGGTGGATTGTAATCGGCCTTCTCTCTTCAACGCAGGTCCCCATCCCGCAGGTTCCTTCGATCGACTCAGTCCACACCGATCCTAGATAAAGGCCCGTCTCACGGTGTTCCCGTTCTTCATTCGGGTTCCCCAGATATTCGATGGTAACGCCGTTCGCATCCCCCAGCAGAATAACATATCCGGCATCGGAAACACGCTCGTACATGCTCTTCATGCCGGATCGAGCGATGTAAAGGAATTCTTCAAGAGGCTCGGTATAATCCTTCAGTGCCCTGCCCGTCAGGATTCTTGTCTTGCTCATCGTTGAAGGATCAATGTTGTATTGCGTCAGGCAGCGCTTCCATGAACCCTGGAGAGAGTTAATGGATGGATCGAGTCGATTCCTTACAATCATTTCCCTGCCGTCTTTCACCTGTTTTTCCACGCGTTCCACATGTTTGGACAAGTCTCTTGAATCCACGACGTTTCCTCCCATGGCAAAATTCCGAGCAGCTTTGTCGTCAACATTCTACTACATTTTTAGAATTCAAACGATATATATAATCTTATTCGTTATTTCCCCACTCAATGCATCATAAAATCAAAGCATCCGGAGAGGTCCAAAAACCTTTCCGGATGCTTTTTTCTCTGTTGCATGGCGGGTCAGGCGCATGCCGGTCCGGTCACTTAGGGCCGACATGCGTCTGATTATGTAGCTGCCTGTCAGCAGCGTCACCTGAACATGTCATCTCCACTCTTGAATCCCAGTCCGGGATGATTATCGAAACGGACTACGCCGACCGCGGCCCTTCCGCCGACAGCTTTCTTGATTTCGGCAACACCCTCGACTCCAAAACCGGCACAGAGTTCGATTGCAGCGATTCCCTCTTCCACGAGTTTTTTTGCAACCACAACCGCATCGGCATAATTTTTCACTCCGACCACGGTCAGCTCGACGACCGGTGTGTTGACGACGGCACGGTGTTGAGCGGCATCCGCTTCAGGCGCAACGAAGATAAAAGCAGCCTTGAGTCCCATTTCCGATCTCCTTTCGGCCTATTTTTCCGGATAGACGCCTTCCGGTTCAGGCCACTTGAAATCCGGGACCAGATTATAAATCTCAGCTATAACTCCCAGGTCCTCTCTTGAATCCAGGTAGGTATAAGTAAGACCCTTCCAGGTTCCGCCTTGCAGGACGGGGCGGCCTTTGTCTTTATAGAATTGCACCGTCTTTTCGTAATTATCGGTGCCGAAAGCCACATGATGCAGCCCCCCCCCGTGCTCTTTCAGGAAGGAAGCATAAATGCTCTTGTCATCCTTGGGCTCGATCAATTCCCACTGCACATCGCCAATGTTGCACAAGGCAAGGCGCATTGCGTATTTTACCTCTTTGCCCTCAATTATCATATCACTGACTGTATCCGGATTGAACTCGTAAATATTCCATGGGCCGATGCCGTAGTCGTCAGCGTATTTCCTGACTGCTTCGTCGCAGTTTTTAACTACCATACCTATCTGCAATACTCCGGTAAAAACAGGTTTGTCTGCCATTATATATCTCCTGAGTTTTATTTGACAACCGGCTTTTTCAGCCTTACCACAGACACACAATTCACTTGTTATATCCTTTAAAACATCAGTCTCCTGCCGAATAGTCGCCGATTAAAAAGCGCAAAAAAATTATCCCCGTCAACAAGGCCGCACCGTCATCACCGGACAGCATGCGTTTCTTACAACTTTTTCCGCAGTGCTGCCCACAACGACATGCTCTAAACCGGTTCGACCATGTGTTCCGATGACAATGAGAGAAACACCTTCAGTCTCCGCCTTCTTAACAATTTTCTTAAAGGGGATTCCTGTTTCAATCGCAGTCTCATAATTTTTAAAGTCCTTGAAATTCCTGGCGCAAAACTCCTTCATCATCCTGTCGGCCGCTGCGGCCATTTCCTTTTTATGATCCTCCACATAATGGTCCGGGAAAATGCCTTGGATCGGGAATTCAAGTTCGTTGATGACATGGAAAACCAGGATCTTTGCATTAAACTGTTTCGCCTGAAGAATTGCATAGTTGCATGCGTTTTCCGAGGCTCCCGAGTAGTCGGTCGCGAAAAGGATTTTGTCGATGGTTTTCATAATCGCTCCTTGGACACTTATTGACCGGCTGGTTGGCAGAAACGCCACGCAATCGTGGCGTTTCTGAATTACGCCTTTTTCCTGATTCCGTAACAGCCGAAATAACAGACATAGACCAGAAGAACGGTGTTCAGAAGGTCGACCCAGGTCAGGGGATCGCCGCCGAATCCGGGAACGATAGGCGCTTCATGCAGCACATCCATGGCGAACCACCTCATGTAAACGACAAATGTCCCGATTGCAAGTGCGAAGACAATAATGACTCTTGCAATCCGGTTCATTGCCGGGCCCAGTGAGGTAGGCGCATTGCCGCAGCACAAAGCCCAAAGGAGCGCCCAGAAGAGAACCCAGACACCGATCTGGGCAGGCCAGAGATTGATGGCCGGGCCGATTTTCTCAAGTGCGTCCGCAGGTATCAGGACATTTTTCAGCAGAGCCAGCATAATGTAGTAAAGGCCCGTGCCCAGCACGAAATTGCCGAAGAATGCGCCAATGGCTCTTCCCGCCCGCGTTTTGAAACAAGTGTAAGGCCACAGGTCAGTCAGCAAGACAGTCACCAGCCATACAACAATGCCGGAATAGAACCAGCCGACCGCCGTGGGGATGGGCAGAAAGACTTTGCCGGGAGCGGCCCAACTCGCAAAGGTCGGGAAAACCAGAACCAGGTAGAAGAGCAGCGTAAAAAAGAAACCCATGAAAACCTGCGCTACGCCGAGCATGGGCTGCTTCAAGCCTGCATCGGTCCATGGCCAGCCGTCCGTGCTGTTCGCCCAAAAACCCCACCCGTAAAATCCGGCCAGTACAATCATGCCTGAAGCGCCATGACCCGCGAATTTTTCCGGGCTGAAAGCCGGGTCCAGGGAACCCCAGCCGAAGATGATCAGCATGGGAATGGCAAACCCGAGAATCAGCGTGATTATTGTTGCCAGGATGCCCCCACCTGGCTGGCTCAACTTGCTGAACCCGTGCATGCCGAAGTTGAAACCGATGAAGACCAGAACCATGAGCGACCAGAACAGATATGTGCCGAAAGGCTGGGGATAGAATTTCCACACTCCCACTTTCGGATCAACGAACAGTACCCAAATGCCATAGCTGATTAACTGAGTGATGAGAAAACACGCAACAGCAAAACCCACCGAACCCAGTTCCAGGCCGAATGGTTTCGGGCTGGCGACGGCGTTTTCACTGCTTGTCTCGGCAGAATTTGACATAACTACTCCTTTCGAAAAAGCACAAACCTTCCGTGAAAAAAATGAACCACCCCGTAATCCCTAAACAAACAATTAGCATAATGTCGGGGAGAGGGCTGATACCTCTCCCCGATGCATGCGACCTCACCCCTGATTAGGGCTCTACGATGATCTTGATGTTTGCGTCTTTGTTGTTTACCAGTTCGTCGAAACCTTTCGCGACGATATCGTCCAGCTTGATCCTGCCGGTGATGAGCGGCTCTGCTTTCAGCTGGCCGGTTGCCAGCAGGTTGGCAACACCCTGGAAGTCATCAATGGTATAGGCCAGGGTTCCGATGACAACCTTGTCGGTGGCGCTCAGGCTGAAGAAGTTGAATTCACTGGGTCCTTCGAAAATGCCGACGATAACGATCTTGCCGACGTTGTGGACCGCCTCGACAGCCAGGGGTGCGGTTTTTACATTACCGATGCACTCGAAGGATACGTCTGCGCCGGACTTCGTGCCGGTTATTCTCTTGATTTCGGCGATAACATCGCACTCTTTCGGGTCAAGGATAATGTCAGCGCCGCATTCTTTGGCCAGTTTTTTGCGGGCCGCGGACATTTCGACGACGATAGCCGTAGAAGCGCCTGCCGCCTTGGCACACATGAGCGTACCGAGACCGATGGTGCCGGCGCCAAAGATAACAACAGTCTGACCCATTATCGAACCTGCCAGCCTGACGGCTTTGAAGCCGGTGGCAAGAGGTTCGATGAGAGAGGCGGCCTGCATGTCGAAACCTTTCGGCAGAACATAGCAGAGTTCGGCAGGCACATTGACATATTCAGCGAACGCGCCTTCAGCCATAAGACCGGTGAACGCCAGTTTCTCACACACGTTGTATCTGCCTTCCCTGCAGGGCAGGCAGACGCCGCAGTGCTGGCAGGCATCCGGAGCAACTATGTCGCCTACCTTGACGGTTGTAACACCTGCTCCGACTGCAACGACCTCACCAGAGAACTCATGACCGAGAATGAGAGGGGCCTGTGCCCCGGTCAGGGGATGTGGCTGGGTGGGGATGAAGATCGGCCCTGCCAGGTATTCATGCAAGTCGGATCCGCAGATACCGCACCATGCAACCTTGATCTTTACCTCACCCGGTTTCGGGGCACCAGGTTCGGGAACATTTTCAACACGGATGTCTTTTTTCGCATACCATTTCGCAGCTTTCATTCTTGGCTCTCCTTTTATGTATTTGTAGTGCGCCGCGCCGGGCGGCGCCTGTATAGCCCGACTCAATCGTCCCAGCGGACCGACAGCGGTTCATTGCCGGGTTCTGCGTGTATCAAAAAAAACCTGCTATCAGATCAGCAGCCTAGAACGTCCAGATAAACCTTGCATAACCGGCGTTCGTCTTGGTGGTGTTTCTGCCGGTAAGACCGGCTTCATACCAGACGGCGAGGTTCAGCCTGTCGCTGATCTTGAACTGGTTGCCCAGACCCCATGCCAACTCTTCAAAGCCCGGAGTCTTCACACCGTTCGTTTTATCTTTCCCGTTTTCAACCGACTGGAAGTCGAGTTTGAAGAACGGCTCGATCTGGTTCATGAGCTTGTAGGCAAAAACCAGGTTGACAAATAACCTGTTGCCCTGCTCGGCCTGGATTCCTGCATCCCTTACGTCACCCATTAACTTGTAGCCGATATCACCGTCGAAGGTGAAACCGCCCAGATGGTAGTTGGTCATGTATGCAATACTGTGGTTCCAGGAGTGGCCGGAAAGGTTGTCGCTGCCGATGGGCAGGTACAGCCAGTACTCAAGCACATTGGTCCAGTTTTTGGCCGTCCTGTGCCAGGCCACGAGGCCGGTCTGGCCGTCGAGCATACCAGTTTCGCTGGTGATATTGCCCTTCCCCTGCAAGCTCCCGAAGCCGAGCACGCCTTCCCACAGGAAACCCCAGTTTTGCAGTCCCTCGATATTGAAAATGTGGACGAACTTGTTGATGTTGGCGAACAGGCTCCGTGTCCCACTCTCGCCATCCCATGCTTTCCCCTCGTCGCGGAAGGTGTTGTAGGAGAGCAGAAGATTGATCCCTTCCTTCGGGATCTCCGCCCCTACCGGTAACTGGTACTCGTGTGGAGCGATGACGCTGTAGGGAATTATATCAGCGGCAGACTTGCCCGGCATAGCCGCGAGAATGACACTCCCCAGAGCCACTGCTGCGATTGTACAGAATACTCTCTTCAACATTGAATTCATAAACACTTCCTCCTCATTAGAATTGGCTCGAACCATCCCGAATCCGGCAGGTGAAAGCTTGACCGTATCGAAAACTGCCGCCAGCCGGTTTCCGGAAAGTTTGAGTCCGCTGTTACTTCATGACAAACCAACCGTCGATTCTTACCGTCTGTCCATGACAACGGCATCCCTGTCTTGGGCCAGCTTCAATGCGATCCCTCTGCCGACACCCCTTCCGACACTTTTGCAAATGCTGTTCTGCCTTCCGAATGAACTTTTTGCCCTCCTTTCGTTAAGTCATTCCCATCCTATATTGATGGCCAGGGATGCAATCCAACCTTTCCATCTAATAAGCTAGCCAGGTTAAAGAAAAATCGGGTGGTGAATAAGGGAGGAGTATATTCACCACCCCAGCACCATGAGTGTGGTGGAATGACATGGCTCGGATATATTTAAGTGACTTCCGGTTTTTTAGAACGTCTTTTTGTGATCAGACAGTGGCAACTCCCGTACCAAGCGAACGCGCGCGGTTCCGCGGATTTTTACAAGAAGCTTAAATTGTTGGGATATTAGGGCAGGGATAAAAAACCGGCAGGAGGTTTTCACTTGCTTATCGTTGCTGGATGCCAAATACCCAGGCAATCGAACGTTGTAGCCTGCGACAGGTGTCGCACGCATTTCTCAATTTAGAACGTCCGGTTTTTTTCAATACGGACGTCAGTTTAACTATTTATAACAGTTTTTTATTCACACGAAAAAAGGGGAAATAACGGTACAGCAGGAAACGCCATGGGGTTTTGTCGGTTTGAGAACGCGTCTACACTGATTGAGACGGAAAACCCCTGGCCCGAAAGGTTTCGTGGCCAGGGGCCATATCTTGACTAAGAGCAGATTGTCCCCGGGAGGAGCGGTCCAACTTCAATCATCAGATGCGTATGATGGCCCCTCCCCACGACAGCCCGCCGCCGAAGCCCATCATCAATACGAGACTTCCCTCTCTGATGACCCCATTCCGCAAGTTTTCATCAAGGGCAAGCGCAACCGAAGCAGCCGCCGTGTTGCCGTATCTGTCCAGGTTGAGGAGGAATCTTTCAGGGTCTATTCCGGTTTTTTTGGAGATCAGGGTGATGATTCGGCTGTTGGCCTGGTGGGGGATGACGAAATCCAGTTCCCGTGGCGAGATGCCGGCCATTGCGGTAAGCTGTTCTATGACCTTGGGAATTGCATCAGTGGCAAACGTAAAGACGCTTCGGCCGGCCATCTTGAAGGTGTTTTCCCGCAAGGCTATGGTTTCCGCGGTAATGGGTTTTCTGGAACCTGAAGACGGGACCTGTATCATCTCCCAGCGGCATCCGTCGCTTCTGATGAATGACTGCAGGATACCGCGTTCTTCATCAGTGGCCTCCAGTATCAGGGCGCCGGCGCCGTCGCCGAACAGGGGACAGGTGGTCTTGTCCTGGAAATCCAGGATCTTTGAATAGGCGTCGGCTCCGATGACCAGGATTCTCCGGTATTTGCCCGACCTGATGAAATTATCCGCCGCCTCGACACCGAAAACGAACCCGCTGCATACCGCGTTCATGTCGAAGGCAAAGGCGTTTTCCGCGCCGATGTTTTTCTGGACCATGCAGGCAGTCGGGGGAAGAATCATGTCAGGCGTAGAAGTGGAGACTATTATGCAGTCGATGGACAGAGGGTCCACTCCTCCCGAATCCAGAGCCTGCCGCGCGGCTGCGCTGGCAAGGTCGGAGGTGGCTTCGTTTTCCGCTGCGAAGCGGCGCTCCCGGATGCCGGTCCTGGAATGAATCCAATCGTCGGCTCCCTCGACCAGATAATCAAAAAAAGAGTTTTTCACCACCCTGTCGGGGACCCTTCCCCCGGTGGCCAGAATCCTTGCGTACGGCATGTGCTTTCTCCGTCCCGTTGCCGGGAAAAGACAAGGCCCCTGAACCGGGGCCTTGAAATGGTGTAATCTTGAATTTATCCCACAGAGCGGGGCTGTTTGTCAAATCAATATTGAGTGTATTCAAAACCTCCACCCCTCATTTCCCGCTGCGGCAGTCATCCCTCTGCCCCCTGTCAAGGAGCGCATCAACGACACCGTATATCCAGATGCAGAGAAACGCCCCGCCAAGCCACCGGAGACCGGGCTTCAATCTGCCCGGCAGAGCTGCAAAAGTATCCGCGGGAACCTGGCCGGGCAACTTCGGCGCGTTGACAACCCCATGGACTGCGCAGACCACATAGATGAAGGTGGCTATGAGCAGAATGGTAACCAGAATGATCAGCACCCCGCCCTTGAGATGTTTCCCGCGGTACAACTGCCCCACTCCGGGCAGGACAAACGCCGACAAGAGAGCCGCCTTTACGTTATCTTTCATGTCATCAACCTTTTCGAAGTTAGGTTAACCAGATTCCATCCCGAAAGTCTCTCTGGAGACGTTACCAAAAGTTTCCGGATGGAAACCAACTAATTTGTTGCTAATTTCGGGTATTTTGCTAATATTCGACCATTATGACCACATTCGAATCCGTAAGCAAACGCAGAGATGCCTTGGCGGCCCTGCTGAACGATCCCTGTGAAGAGGTTCGCTCTGCCGCTGCCGACGCCCTGGATCGCCTGGAAGGAACCGGCAGCCTGCCCGAAGTCATGGACGCGCTGAAAAAAGGAGATGTAGGTGTAAAAGTCAGGGCGCTCTACGCTCTCGGCCGGATCGGGGGCGAAGAGGTCATCCCGGCGCTCCTCTACTGTGCTTCCCGTCCTGAAGAGGACATCCGGTCCGTTGCCGTGGAAGTCCTGGGAACCTTAGGCCATCCCAGCGCCCTTCCCGTTCTGCTGGAGCGCCTGGAGGACCAGAATTCGGCAATCAGGGCCAGGGCCATAACCGCGCTGGGCAACTTCGCCAATCCGTCCGTCATGGCCGCTCTTGCCCCGTTCCTCGACGCGGGAGACGGCCTGTTGGACGCGGAAGCCGCAAAAGCCCTGGCACGCATGGACAACGGCTCACTGGAGGAAAAGTTCATCGAACTTCTCGGCTCCCCCCATCCCGCAACCCGTGAAGCCGCTGCTTTGGCCTTGGGCACTCTGCGGATCAAGTAGAGAAATACCGTCCCACATCCACGTTCTTCAAAACAGGATCGACTGTGGCCACGATTGAAGCGTACCTTTTCCCTTCTTTTTGGGCAAGGCTGGCGATCCTCGGCTTCTGCAGCACCTCGCCTTTCGAATCGAAAATGATTTTCACCGCTGGAATCTCGCTTTCCATAGGGTGAGGCCTCACCACGAGGGCTATCTCGTTGTTGTCGAGCCTGACAAGAGTACCGACCGGATATCTGCCCATCATTTCTCCGAACTTGCTCACGAATTCGCTGCTCAGGGAAGTCCCGGACAATCTGCCCATTATATCCAGGGCCGGTTTCGGCAAAGTGGGCATGCTGTAACTGCGAAGCGTGGTAATGGCGTCGTAACAGTCGGCAACCGCAATGATATCGGCCATGGCGCCGAACCCCCTGTCCCTCGCCCATTCCGGGTAACCGGTACGGTTGTACTTGATATGGTGACCCAGCACCGCATCCGCGACTCTGGAATCTATGTCCTTCATGGCTGCCACTATCTCCGCGCCCTTTTCAGCATGCTGCTTCATAACCTCGTATTCGGAATCAGACAGTTTGCCGGGTTTGTTGAGTATTTTCTTGTCTATCCGGGTCTTGCCTATGTCGTGGAGAAGGCCGGCGGTATTGATGTCACGCAACGTGGTCCGGTCCATTCCGAGATATGCCGCCAGTGAAAGAGACAGGATTCCCACATTGACCGAATGGTTGAACGTGTAATTATCGTAGTCCTTGATCATGGAAAGACCGAGCAGCGTGGTATGGTCCTTGATCGTCATCGATACCATGTTTTCCACAACCACGTTGATCCTGTCGCCGGCCGGGATCCGTCCGTTCTCTATTTCGCGCATGGTATCGCGAACCGCATGGAGCGCGTCGATGTAAGTCTGTGAAGGGGCGGAACCTTCCAGGTCCGCGGTATCACCGTATATCAGCTGGTCGATACCGAGCTTGATTGTGCGGACACCACTCTCTTCAAGCCTCGCGAAAATTTCTTCGCCGGAGATATCCCTGATTGCGAGAAGGGAAGCGAATCGGAAGAGGTCGTCGGTGGTAACCCCCTCATATACGGTCAGCCCTTCAATCCTCCTGGCGGAAAAACGGTCCGCCAGTTCGGCAACGGCTGAATTGGGCGTTACGAAAATGTGGCCTTCGAAAAAGAGCACCCCTTCCACCACTCCCAAGTGAACTTCCGGCTTCAGCCGGAGGACCGATTCGAAAATGCAGGTGAGTTCCTGCAGGGGTTGACGGACCGCCGGATGGGCCTGGGGGTACAGGGTTACGGACTTTATGGAAGCGGTCAGCAGCATCGCCGCACGTTGTGCATCGTTATGGCTGAGATCTGTCATGTTTGTCTCCGCGAATCATCCCTCGTTTTCTGCAAGGTCTCCGCACATTTCCGTCCCAATGTCCCGCCCCTCGAGGCGATCTTCTCCAGGGTTCCGAAAGCCGCGTCTCCGCCAAACTGTCCGATGATGTCGATGGCCAGGAACTTCAGTTCCTCCCAGCGGCCCGGCATTATGATATGCCGTTTTCTCACCAGGCGGACCAGCGAATCCAAGACCGAATGGTCGCCGATACGTCCGACCGCCCTCAGGGCATCTTTCTTCAGCGCGAATGCCCCGGCCCGGTAATCACGTTTGAATATCAACTGCAAAAGCGGTTGCAGAGCCTTTGCGTTGCGCTTGATCCCCATCCAGAGGATCGCCTGCCGGCTCATTACCGGGTCCTTGCCCTGCATGAGGCCCACGAGAAGTTCAGTTGCTTCCTTGCCGCCTATCATGGCAAGTGAGCGGACGGACTCGATCCTTACCCGGCTGTCCGCGTGGGCAAGGTTCCGCGCAAGTCCCTTGACCGCGTCACGCGCGCCCATCTCCCCCAGGACCGCCGCAACAGTCCGCACTGCGCGGCTCCTGCCATCCTTGAGCATGCCGATGAGAGGCCGCAAGGCAGGTTCCCCTATCCTGAGCAGGGCTGTCGCCAATGTCTTGCGATAGTAAGGGTTGTCGGTTTCGACGAGCCTTATGAGAACTTTGTCGACAGCGTCTTCCCCGATGCGGTTGAAGACCATGTAAACGATTTCCTTCAACCCGAAATCCCTGTCTTCCAGGTGGGCCAGCAGATGGTCGATCATCTCTCCGCAGGCCAGCTCACGAAACGCTGCCAGAGCCGCTTTTCGCTGAGATTCTCCTAGCGACCCATGAAAACTCTGGTTCAAAAGTCTCAGAATCACCTGGAAAAGGGAGTCGAAATCGCCTTCGCCTTCCAACGCCTGGCCTTTCGCAACCACCCTCCTGGACAGCAGCAGATAACGCTCGGCATCCGCCTCCTCTTCCATCTGCGAAAGGAGTTCGTCGATCGTCAACTCCTCGGGAAATTCCATCGGACTTTCCTCGAGTGGCGCGCTTTCCCAGTCGAATTCATTCTCCCCGCCGGTTCCCGCTCCCTCGGCAGCAGTCCCCTCCCCGCCCTGTCCGCTCATCCGCTTGGTGAAGGCGGCGGAAATGTCGATTTCATTGACCGTTACACTGTTGAGTCCCCGCTGTGCGAGCAGCTTGCGGATCCCGCCCTCGGCAAGAATCTTCTGGGGTTCCATGGACAGTAATGAAAGAAATCCGGTAAAATCCTCCAATGCAAGTTCCGGCAGGAAAGTAAGGCGCTGTATCTCCCTCGAAAAGAGCTCGTCGGCAAAAGCTTTCACCAGCCGGGTATTCTCGACCCTTTCATTGCGGCCGTATACCTTCAGGCCGCCGCGCCCCACGACCAGCGAAAACGCTTCCCCTTTCATCAGGCTTACCAGTGCCTGGAAAGCCCGCCTGGGGATTTCGTCCCGCAAGGGGTGTCCGTCGGGATAAAAGGCCAGCGCCTTCAATGCCTTGTGAACATCGACGAGAACCTTGCTCCCCTCGCCTGCGCCCGCGGCATCGCTCTTCAACGGATTTTGTTTGTGGTGGTTTCGCTCCGGCATTTCCCTCTCCTGACAGGAAGAGCGGATTTTATACCATTAGAGGATATTTTTCAAACCCAATTGAGCAGGAATGCCTTAAGGAAGCGGCATCATCCCGGCAGACCGAAGCGTTTCCGAATTTCCGGCGGCGCCTGGTCGAAATGGGAAAATTCCATGCTGAAGGAACCCCGCCCCTTGGTGGCACTGCGCAATTCGGTCATGAAACCAAACATCTCGGCAAGGGGGACGTTGGCGCTGACCACTTCGACGGCGCCACGGGAAGCGACTCCTTCCACGCGTCCGCGCTTCTGCTGCAGAGAACCCAGCACTTTGCCCGTGTAATCCGCGGGAGTGACCAGTTCAAGCCTCATTATCGGCTCGAGAAGCGTTGGGGCGCCTGCCCGCAGGGCGAGAGCCAGAGCTCTGTGGGCAGCGGCCCTCAATCCGATTTCAGTGGTAAAACCCGGCTCGTAGGGCGCCTCCATTATCCGCACTTCCACATCCGTGACCGTATAACCGGAAGAGCCGCCCGCCTGGCATGACTGCTCTATGACGTTGCCTAGGAGCTCGCGCAACTCTTCGGGGAGAGGCGGCTCACCCGCGGGCGGAAGCACGACGCGCACCCCTTCACCCCGGGGCAACGGCGCGACTCGAACAAGTACGGTGCCGCCCTGCACCTTTCCATCTATCTCGCGCCTGAAAACCTCCCTGTGCTCCCCGGGGCGGCGCAGAGTCTCACGGTACACCACCTGGGGGCGGCCGGTCTTGGTCCGCACGGCGAAATCACGGGCGAGGCGGTCAACGATGACCTCCAGGTGAAGCTCTCCCATGCCTGTCAGGATGGTCTGACCGGTTTCAGCGTCTTCATGCACGCGAAAGGTGGGATCCTCCCACTGGAGCTTTTCAAGGGCGGCGGGCAGCTTGTCACGGTCTTCCACTCCCCTGGGCTCGACAGCCAGTGAAACGACGGGATCCGGTATGGTAAGGCCGGTAAGGACCAGAACATGCCCGGCATCGCAGATGGTGTCTCCCGTGAGCACGTCCTTCAACCCGGTAGCGGCAACGATGTCGCCGGCTTCCGCGTATTCGATCCTTTCCCTCTTGTGGGCATGCATGCGGAAAAGACGCGCGACTTTCTCCTGCCGCCCCCGGGTGCTGTTGAAAACAGCGGCGCCGGCGCGGATTCCCCCCGCGTATATGCGCAGAAAGGTCAGTTTCCTGCCTTCGTCCGAAAGTACCTTGAAAGCCAAGGCGCAGAGGGGTGCCCCGGGATCGCAGTGAACCTGCTCCACCTCGCCGGCGCCGGGTCGCGAGCCGACTGCCGGATGTACTTCCGGGGGGGACGGCAGATAGCTCCCCACCGCGTCCAGCAGCGGCTGGATGCCCTTGTTGCGGAGCGCGGCGCCGAGAAGTACCGGGAAGATCCGTGACGAGGCGGTTCCCTGCCGGATGGCGGACTTGAGACGATCAGGGTTGATGGGCCTTCCTTCGAGGAAATCATCTGCGATCGTATCATCGAAATCCGCGGCGGACTCGATCAGGCGCTCCCGCTCCGCCCTGACTTCCTCAAGATGTTCCGGGGGCACCGGATGCCGTTCCACGGTCATCCCCTGATCGGATGCTGAAAAGCTCAGGAATTCTTGGGAAATCAGGTCCATGACCCCGACAAAGCCGGTCTCGCTGCCCACGGGAAGCTGCAGGAGCACGGGGCGCGCCTCGAGTTTCCTTTCCATCTGGCCGAGCACTGCACGGTAGTCGGAGCCGACCCGGTCCATCTTGTTTATGAAGCAGATTCTGGGCACTCCGTAGCGGTCAGCCTGGCGCCATACCGACTCACTCTGGGGCTCAACACCCTCCACGGCGCTGAAAATGGCTATGGCGCCATCCAGTACCCGCATGCTCCGTTCCACCTCGATGGTGAAATCGATATGGCCCGGAGTATCGATGAGATTGATCCAATAACGTCCCCAGCGGCAGGCGGTCGTGGTAGCGGTGATGGTAATGCCGCGCTCCTGCTCCTGCGGCATCCAGTCCATGACCGCCTGGCCGTCATGCACCTCTCCCATCTTGTGGGTCTCGCCCGCATAGAAGAGAATCCGCTCCGAAACCGTTGTCTTGCCGGCATCGATATGGGAGATGATCCCTATGTTCCGTATGGATTCGAGTAAAGGACGGTCCATGCTTCCCCTCTGAAACGAAATCTTCAGTATTATACCGGTGGATACAGGCAAGGCAAGGAAAAAGTCAGGCCAAAGCTTTCAGTTCTTCCTTGTATTCGCTTCTCATTCTGGGCTATTGTCACCCTAGAGGATCAGTTAACAGACAATGAATTTTTGGAGAACAATGGACATGGCATCACCTGCTGATCAACGGACAATGGGCGGTCGCGGAAGGAAAAAACCCGGCGGGGACAGACTTACCGTTTTACTGACCGCCCTGGCAGTCATCGCATTCCTGTCGATTCTCGGCTTTGCCGGATACTTCGCATACATCATTGCTTCACTTCCGAAGGTGGATCGTCTGACTGACTACAGACCGCCCATAGTGACCCAGGTCTTCGGCGACAATGGAACACTTGTGGGAGAATTCTACCTGGAGCGACGCAAAGTCGTCCCCGTGGAAAAAATTCCGAAAAAACTGATCCAGGCGTTTGTCGCGGCCGAAGACTCCAACTTCTTTCAGCACAAGGGACTGGATTACATGGGAATTTTCAGGGCCGTCATCAAGAACCTCATGTCGATGAGCAAGAAGGAAGGCGCCTCCACCATAACCCAGCAGGTGGCTAAATCCATGCTCCTCACTCCGGAAAAAAAGTTTTCGCGCAAGCTCAAGGACGCCATCCTGGCAAAGAGGATGGAAGAAAAACTATCCAAGGACGAAATACTCTACATCTACCTGAACCAGATCTACCTCGGCGCCGGCTCCTACGGAGTCCAGATCGCCGCCGAGACCTATTTCGGAAAGGACGTGGATAATCTGAACCTTGCCGAGATGGCCATGCTGGCCGGCCTGCCGAAGGCGCCCGAACTCTACTCGCCCATAAAGCACCTGGACCGGGCACGCGAACGCCAGGCCTACGTCTTGGAAAGGATGGTCAAGGAAGGGTACATAACGGAAGCGGAAGCGGAGCATGCGCGCAAGACCCCCATAGTCATCACTTCGAAGAAGAAGGTCAACAGCATCCAGTCGGCCTACTTCCTGGAACACATACGCATCCAGCTTGAGCAGAAGTACGGCGAAGATCTTCTCTACAAGGGCGGTATGAAGATCTACACGACCATGAATTCCGAAATGCAGAAAGCCGCCTACGACAATGTAGTGAGTGGCCTGAAGGCAGTTGACAAACGGCAGGGGTTCCGCGGGCCGGTCCGCTGTCTTGCCGAACATGAAGTGGATCAATTCTGCAAAAAGGTCGAGCAAGGCATCGACACAGCCGAATTGAAGGAGGGAGAAACCTACCAGGGAGTGGTCATCGCGGCAAATCAGGCCAAAGGCGTTTTGACGGTTCGCGTCGGCGACCGGACCGGCACGCTCACCCGGAAGAACATGGCCTGGGCGGGTAAAACCGTGCTCGTCGACCGGTATACGGAAGGCGGCCCTGACAAGAAGGCAATCCCTCTTGGAGCGGTAATCGAGGTCTCGGTGGTGAATCCGGACATGAACAAACAGGGCGCGGTATTCGCACTGGACCAGGAACCGCTCGCCCAGGCAGCCCTGGTGGCCATCGATCCAAGGACCGGCGCGGTGAAAGCCATGATCGGCGGATACGATTTCCGGCGCAGCCAGTTCAACCGGGTTGTCCAGGCGAGGAGAAACGCCGGATCCGCCTTCAAGCCCATCATCTACGCGGCTGCCCTGGACAAAGGGATGACTGCGGCGACTATAATCAACGATTCGCCGGTAGAATACGCCGGCAGCGGATCAAGAACCTGGAAGCCGAAAAATTACGACAACGTATACCGCGGTCCGGTCACCATGCGCCAGGCCCTGACCAATTCCATCAATGTGGTGAGCGTTAAGATTCTGGAATCCATCGGTGTCGACACCGCGATCGACTATGCGAAAAAGCTGGGCATCACATCCCCCCTGGCCGCAAACCTGACCCTGGCGCTGGGTTCGTCCAGCGTCACCCCTCTGGAACTCACCTCCGCATATGCCGTTTTCGCCTCGGGAGGTTTCCGCAACGACCCATATTTCATCACCAAGGTCGAAGACTGCGACGGCAGGGTCCTGGAGCAGTACGTTCCTGCCCGGCCACCGGTGTTCTCCCAATCTACTTCAGCAACCGGGGACGCGCAAAGCACCGTTACGTTGTCAGGTGACGCGGTGCAGTTGACTTCCACACCTGCTATCTCGCCTGAAACCTCTTATCTCATTACAAACCTGATGCAAAGCGTCGTTTCCAGCGGTACCGGCCAGCGCGCCAAGGCCCTGGGCCGTCCTGTCGCGGGCAAGACCGGAACCACCAACGACATGAAAGACGCATGGTTCATCGGTTATGTGCCGCAACTGGTGACGGGCGTCTGGGTCGGATATGACCAGGAACGGTCCCTGGGCTCGGGCGGCTCGGGAGGGCAGGCCGCTGCCCCGATCTGGACCGGGTTCATGCAGAGGGCACTGGCCAATGTCCCCGTCCAGCCTTTTTCTCCGCCCGGAGATCTCGCCTTTGTATCCATAAATCCGCGGACGGGCAGGCTGGCAAAGCAGGGATCGCCCGGAAGCGTTACCGAATGTTTCCTTTCCGGCACAGAACCTCACAGGTACGATGAGGAAAAGGAGCCTGCAGACGACCAGGATCAGAGCGTGTACTATGGCGACAATTAGCCTGTATTTTAAGTAACTTACACCTCGCTACAATTGTTTGCGTAGCCGTGGACGGCGTTTTGCGCAGCATGACGGTCGGCAACAGCCCGTTTTTTCGGCCTTTTGTCGTGCAAAAAAAATTTATTTTCCGGCAAATTAAATCTTGCAAACTGTAATTTTACGTATATATTAATGGAGAATTTATCCCCATATTAACAACAGGAGGGCTATTATGACCAAAGCAGAACTCGTGGAAGCCGTGGCGAAATCTTCCAACCTGACCAAGGCGATAGCGGAAAAAGCAGTAGCAGCTTTTATCGATTCGGTTAGCGCCGCGCTGAAAAAAGGTGACCGGGTAACACTCGTAGGTTTCGGCAGTTTCGAAGTGGCAACGAGAAAGGCCAGGGTCGGCAGAAACCCTCAGACAGGCAAGGAAATCAAGATCGCTGCCGCCAAGGTTCCCAAGTTCCGCCCCGGCAAGGCCCTGAAGAGCGCCGTAGCACCGGCCAAGAAAAAATAGCTCCTCCACTCCCGCGCCATATTCGGGACTGCGATTGACAGGTTGTTGAAAAATACTTCAGTTTTTCAACGGTCTGTGCGGGATGAAAAGAAGCACAGCCCCCATCCCTTGCAGTGAACAAAGATTGACAGAATTCGAAAAACCCCGCCTGAGCGGGGTTTTTTTTCACAACCAGGAATGATCATTTCGCGCCTTTTCCAACCGACGGGAAGCGTGACGCCCTTGTCCGCTTTCCGGGGCACACGATGATGTAATTACCGGCATCGGTTGAACTGTTCAGTTTATGCACACACATGGCTGATACGTCTCCCACAAGAAAAGCCCCTCGCCGCAGGGCAAAACGATTTTTCATCATGGCGGCGCCATGCCTGCTTCTCGCCGCCGGTGCGCTCTATCTCCTGCTCCGTCTGGCGCTTTCCCAGCCTTTCGCAACAGAAAAAATTTCCGGCATTATATCGGAAAAGACCGGCTGCAGGGTCACGGTTTCCGATGCGAACATCTCCGGGGACACCCTCACCCTTGAAGGAATTTCGCTTTGGAACCCCGAAGGATTCTCACGCGGCAGGTTTGTCTCCATCCGCTCCATTTCCCTCTCCCCCGGCTGGATCGGGTTGCTGGCGGGAAAAACCAGCCTCGCAAGCCTGGAACTCGACGGCATTCAGATAAGGCCCGAAAAAAGCCGGAACGGCCAATGGAACTGGGTTCAAGTGGCAAAACGTTTCATGAGAAAAAAAATCAAACCCGCAAAGGAGGTCTCCATTGCCCGGTTGTGCATCAGCGATCTTTCACTTATTGTAGGCAATCGCCGGCTTCCGCCACTGGGATTGGACATCAGGGATTTTTCAACCAGGGGATCCGCCGAATCAGCGATGGTCCTTTCAGCGGCAGACCCGTCAGGCAATCCCATCCGACTGACAGCGCAGGGGAAATTGGGGCGGAATCCCTCCTTCCGGATCGTTCTGGATGCGCCCCGCCTGTCACTCGCATCAATGCAGCTTCCCAAAGATCGGAACCTGCCCGTGTTATTCGGCAATGCCTCGGCAGGTTTCAGGCTTGCCGCGGAATTGTGCAACTCGCTGACAACAGCCCGCATTACTGGATCCGCTGTCGGGATCGGTATTCGTGCAGGGGTCGGAATCATCTCCCTGAAGGGGAGTCTCGACTCCTCGATCAGATATGACAGCACAAGGGATGAAGCATGGATTGACAAGGGATCCATATCTTTCAACAACGCACCTCCGATCAGGTTTTCAGGCAAAGTGGCAAAGGCCCGGAGCGATGCCCTTTTTGAACTTGCCATGTCCACTACCAGCATCCCTCTTCAGACTTTTTCATCTCTGCTCCCCGAGAAGCTCCGCAAAAATACGGCAATCACCGGAACGCTTTCCACCAGCGGCATAACCATTTCCGGGAGCAGGAAATCAGGCATAATCTCCGGCCGGCTGGGCCTTTCAATCCGGAATGGTTCCATTGCCGAAAACGGGCGCATCCTATTGGAGAAGGGGAGTGCGGACATGAACATCAAGGGAGGCAGTGACGGCTGGCTGTTGAACGGCAGGCTGTTCTCCGCTCCGGGCTCGACACGCCCTGTGATCCAGTCGATCGAAGCGCCATTCTCAGCCGCTTTCTCTCCGCTGATGAAACCCCTGCGGCTTACTTTCCCCGCTGTTTCCGGACGTGTCGCAGGAGCGTCTCTGAAAGGGAGGCTGAGCTATTTGCACGGCATATCCACTCCCTGGAATATAAATTTGTCGGCAGGATTCGCCAACCTATCATCTCTGAACACTTACCTTGCAAAGACATCGCTCAAGTTCGACGCAGGTTCGGGATCTCTGGCCGCAAAAGCAACGGGCAGTTCCCTGCAAAGCTATGAAGCTCACGTCACGGCCTCCGCTGACTCGTTGTCTTTCACCTCATCAGGGCACAGGATATACCTCGGAAAAGCAGTCGCATCATCAAGTATGCGCGGCAAGGGTCACGATTTTTCCGCCGAAGGCAGGCTGAAACTCGAGGCAGGGAAAGCGGATGGCGCGAAATGGGACATGAACGCAGGCTATGCCGTTGGGAACGGACGGCTTGAACTTCGCGACGCGGAACTGCGCGGTGACCAGACCATCTTCCGGTTGTCCGGGCTAACCATGCTCCTGCCTGCCATGCACAAGGATAAAAAGGATGCGGGCATTCCCATAACGGGGACGATAAAGGGCCTGGAAATTTTGCGCGATCCCGTATCAGTCACAGGAATCTCCGGCTCCGTGAATTGCCGTTATTTCGCCACTGCTTCAGACAGGCAGCTGCGCGGCGGCGCCGACATGACTCAAGCCTCACTGGCCGTGAAAGGCCGCAAAGCAGCAGCTCTCTCCGCCCGGATCGTTTTTTCCGGAAAAGATGCAACGGTTCATTTGCGGGGCGCGTCTCTCGGCGGCCCGGTTGAAGGGACGGTTCTCGCGAAACCTTTTTCCAGTGACAGGGGCTTATCCTTTCTCGTAAAGTTCCGCGAACAGCGGCTGGCGGAACTGGCGGAATTTGCGCAGTCCCGCCAGGATGTCCGGCTCGCCGGCGGCCTGCTCAACGCTGACCTTGATGGAACCATGGCCGGGAAGTCCGGCCTGAAGGCAAAACTTGCCGCAACCGGCAGGGACATATCCCTGAGGAACGCCGGCGGCAGGGAAATTATTTCAAAAGCGGAATTGAAACTCCGCTCCACCCTGTCAGGCGGAGACATCATCCTTCAGGAGGCGGTGATCTCGCGCGGCCGCGAAATTGCCGCCCGCCTTTCAGGGTCAGTGAAACAGTTTGCTTCAACGGGCAGGAAGGGAGAGATTTCCTGCGCACTGGATACCCTTCCGCTCAATTCGGCCCTGGATGCATTTGCCAATGTCCTTCCGCGAGGGCTCCAGGAGGCTGAATGCCGCGGAACGCTGGCCATGCGGGGTAACGCCTCCCTTAACGGGAAAAGACTGGAGACCAGCGGCGAGCTGACCATTGCCGGTGCATCAATCGAGATACCGTCCCAAAAGGTGTCGATCGTTGATATCGACGGCCGGGTGCCCTTTTCCTTCATAATTCCCGGGCAGGGACAGGACCGCCAGGCACCAGCGGTGAGTTACAGCAGGAAAAATTATCAGCGTCTGCTGGCGGCCTTCAGAAAAGTCAAACCAACTGGAGCCCCTTTACGCATCGGATCTGTCCGCTTCGGAGCCCTGCAGACAGGAAAAATAGAGGCATATGTGGATGCAGACCGGGGAATGATGGAAATCAGCTCCCTAAATGTGACACTCTATGGCGGAGCGCTTATGGGCAAAGGCTTCCTGAACTATGACAACGGCATTGAATGCGAAGCGGACTTCCTCCTGGACAACCTCAGCCTGAAGCAGTTCTGCGCTTCTTTCCCGCGGATCGAGGGGTATATGACCGGCCGGGTCGACGGCGTAATGAGCCTTTATCAGGGCAACAACAATGTCCGCGGTCTGAACGGCTTCGTCAACCTCTGGACGCGGGCAGGCAACGGGGAAAAGATGCTGGTCAGCAAGGAATTTCTGCAGAAGCTTGCCGGCAAGAAGCTCAAGGGTTTCTTTTTCACCAATGACCGGAGTTACGACAACGGAGAAATCAGCGCTTTCCTTCGGGACGGCTTCCTCACCTTCGAGGAGTTGGACATCTCGCACAGGAACCTTCTCGGCATGAAGGATCTGAGCGTAACCGTGGTGCCGGTACAAAACAGGATTTCCCTTGGCCACCTGCTGGAATCCATACGGGAAGCGGCAGCCAGGGGCAAGAGCGGGGGGGGCGAAGATACTAAAACTCCTGTCCAGACCGACTTGAAATGGCTTGAATGAAACGCGGCAGCCTGTCATTTCTGCAACCGGTATGGTATAGTTTTCCCCATGACAACTAGAACAGGGAGGTAACGATGATCAAGACTCTTGTGCGTTGGTTGGCTTCAGGCATGGTAGGTCTCCTGGCAGCCTGTGCTTTTATCACGGTTAATGTCTACTTTCCGGAGAAGGACGTCAAACAGGCATACAAGTCCCTGGATGAAATGCTGATGAAAAAGACGGCTCCGGACCAGGGACCGGACGCCACGGAACCGGATCAGAAGGAGAAGTCCACAGAGGGGAAACCCTTAAGCTGGCTCCGCACACTTCCTTCTGTCAGCCTGATTTCCGAAGCGTACGCCCAGGATGACCTGGCCGGCAAACTTGCAGCCGAACTGGCCGGAATACCGGAAGTGCAGAAGGCTTACGAAGAGATGCGGAACCGGCTGCCGGAACTGAATGCCCTGCGGGACAGTGGTGTCGTGGGGGAATCAGCGGATGGAAGCGTGGTCCTGCGCGACCAGTCAAAGGCGGCAGCCGTGAAGCCGGTCATCCAGGCTGAAAACGGCAATCGAAAGACAGTCATCCAGAACATGGCAAAAGCGATCCTGCGTATGAACAAGCAGCCCGAAACCAAGGATGCCATGAAGCAGGTGATCGGCAAGGCGGCTGCGACATTCGCGGAAACGAAGCGGGAGGAAGCCAAGGCGGGCTGGTACATACAGATGGCGAACGGAAGATGGGTGCAGAAATAGGCTTTCGGGAGCGCTCCGGAGCAGGCAGATACTCCGGGGCGTCGGAAGTTCAGAATCTCATTTTCCTCCAGACTTCGATAACTTTGCCGAAAATCCTCGTAGAGTCGTCGATCCGGAAAGGCCGGTACATGGGGTTGTCCGGGGCCAACACGACTTCGTTGTCGCGGATCCGGTACCTTCTGAGGATGGTCTCCCCCCAGAGGTTGTTCAGAAAAACGATATCCCCGTTTTCAAAAACATCACAAGAGGTGAAGATCACCAGGTCGCCGTCCTGAATCGTGGGCGCCATGAAATCTCCCCTGAACAGCAGGGCATAGCACCCTTCCTCGACACCCGGCAAGATTATGCGGTCATGTATATCCTCCTCGGTAATCCCCTCCGGAAACTCGGGCGGTACCCTTTTCAGCAGCGCCGTTCTCGAAGCAACGATCCTTTCGACCTCTTCCTGGCACATCAGCTTGCGGGATATCTCCCCGACCCCGGTAAAAAGCCATTCCTCGTTTATCTCGTACAGGTGGCAGAGGGCTATCAGCAGCGTATCGGACGGCAGCTTCTTTCCGCGTTCCACATCGCTCAGAAACCCCTGTACAATACCCAGGGAGGCAGCGAATGCCTGCTGAGTGAGCCCCTTTGAGAGGCGGATCTCCTTGATCCGCCGGCCTACCTCTTCGTTGTTGTCTTTAGTCGTCATGGAAAGTTACCGTCAGAACGGTATATCGTCGTCCGGGTTGAACGGAGGCTCTTCAGATCCTCCACCCTGCCCCGCCGAATTCTCTTCAGGCGCCCTGCCCCCTGCGCGCCCCGGCCCGTCTCCGCGGCCGCTCAGCATCTGCATCTTGTCCGCGACAACTTCGGTGGTGTATCGGTCCCTTCCATCCCGGTCCTGCCATTTCCTGGTCTGCAGGCGACCCTCAATATAGACCGTCTTCCCCTTGGCAAGATATTCGCCGGCAATCTCCGCAAGCCTTCCCCACAGGGTTACATTATGCCATTCAGTCCGGTCCTCCCACTCGCCGCTCTTGCTCTTGAAACGCTCGCTGGTCGCAATGGAAAAACTTGCCACAGCAGTCCCCGAAGCAGTATAGCGCACTTCAGGATCCTTGCCCAGATTGCCGATCAGCATGACCTTGTTCAAACTTGCCATATGAAAACTCCTTATCCAGTAATTGATCAAAACCCGTATCGTCGCCGAAGCATCAGAGGATCGGCAGTGAATCGAGGAAATAGTACATCAATTTTTCCTCATGCGCAAAGCGAATGTTTGTAAGCAGGCAATCTCCCGCACGGGACAGACCTGTCAGGTTTCAAAAACCTGGCGGGTCTCCCATATTTTCTCTTGACAATTGGTTATTTAACGGTTTATATAACGCACCATCGTTTTGCGAAAGATTACCGCTCCGACCCGCCCTCCCTACGGCCACGGCTATGGGAGTCGGGCTCAGCAGGCTGTTCAAAAACGTTTTTTCAACAGCCTGATAGGGCGCCGCCGGAAACAGCGCCGCCTCCCCTGCTTGGAAAGGAGCAAACACTAGGGCGGATCACGGCCGGAGGGTGTTTGTCCCCATCGGCCGTTTCGCATTCCAGACAGGCACTATATCGAATGAAAAGCTTAAACTGAATCCATCAAGCGCCCACTTCGTCCCCTGCCGCGGCGGCAGGACTAACGGAACCCGCATTGATACTGGAATGATCGGTATTGATGCGGGTTTTTCATCAGAATGGCAGTCTGACAGTACGGGAGAATGCCCCATGCACTCACTTCACCGTCTGCCCGAGCGACCCGGCAGCCGGAAGCCATCGGACAAGGAAAAGGACCTGGCGGAGACCCCCCGCCTTACCCCGCTCGATATCCGCGAAATCGACTGGAACCGCATCTGCTGGGAAACGCGAAAGCAGAAATCCTCTCCAAGCGGCAATTCGGCCTATTGGGACAGTCGGGCGCCGGCCTTTGCCAGAAACTCTTCCAAAAGCGACTATTCGGTAAAATTTCTGGGCATGCTCAAGGTCAAACCCCACTGGACGCTCCTGGACGTGGGCTGCGCCGCCGGCACCCTGGCCATTCCCCTTGCGGAGCGGGTCAAGTCGATCACTGCAATGGATATATCGGGAAACATGCTCGGCCTGCTTCGGGAACGCTGCGCTGAACTGGGCATAACCAATATCCAGACGGTCCTGGGCGCCTGGGAGGATGACTGGAACGCTCTGGGAATCGAGGAACATGACGTGGCGCTCGCTTCCCGCTCCCTGATTACCGAGGATTTCGAGAGCGCGTTAACGAAACTGGACAGGGCCGCCCGCAAGCGGGTCTATGTCTCCACCATCGTCGGTGACGGTCCCCATGACCGTCGCATCTACAGGGCGCTGGGCAGGGATCTGAATCCGGGGCCTGACTACATTTACCTGTACAATCTCCTTTACCGTATGGGCATACGCGCCAATGTAAATTTCATCACTTATCCTGAGCGGAATTCATACGACAGCCCCGATGACGCATTCGCTCACCTGAGTTCAAAGATAGAAATTTTCACCCCCGGGGAAGAGGGTATTCTGAAGGCATTCCTGGAAGAACACCTCATCTGTACGGATGGGAAATGGACGATGTCGTACCCGCGGAAGATATGCTGGGCGGTGATCTGGTGGGACAAGGAAAGAGCCTGATTGCCGCAAGGTGGCTACAGCAGGAAAAACCGCCAGCCGAAAACATGATGCCCCGAAGACACAGTGCGACTGGCAGACCTGCCAGGTTTTCTGAACCCTGGCAGGTCTCAAACGCGAGGAGAATGATCTGATTCAAAACTCTTAGACATTTTGCATTTCATAACACAATCAAATTAGTCCGTCTCTCCGACCCGCTGTACCTAAGGCTGAATGGCTAAGGGCATCGGGCTGCGGGCGCCGCCGGAAACAGCGTCGCCTCCCGTGCTTGGAAAGGAGTGAACACGAAGGTCTTTGAAGGCCGGCGGGTGTCAATCTCCGTCGGCCTTTTTTGGTTCAAAATCTGAGGACTACCGGTTACCACTACAAGGAGATTACATTTCGGTGAAAAAATTATTCCGTATACCCTGCCTGGTTTTTCTTCTGGTTTTCTTCATCCTGCTCTCCCTCACCCTGGGCAAATACGAGATAACCCTGGGCGAGATATGCAGATTCCTCATTTCCTCGGTGGGGTTGGGGTCGATGGACGAGGCACGCTACTCCCTGCTCGCCAACATCCTGCTCGACATCAGGCTGCCGCGCATCATCGCCGCCGCTCTCATAGGTTCGGCCCTCGCCGCTTCCGGCACCGCGTTCCAGGCCATGTTCATCAACCCGCTGGTCTCCCCGGGGCTACTCGGCGTGCTGGCAGGCGCCTCCTTCGGCGCGGCACTGGGGATGATCGCCTCCAGCACCTGGTTCGCCGTGCAGTGCGGCGCCTTTGTCTGCGGTTTCCTGGCAGTTCTCATCGCAGTGGGCATAGCCCGACTCTACCATGGAGACCGCCTGTTGATGCTCATTCTCGGGGGCATAATCAGCGGCGCCCTGTTCACCTCGCTCCTTTCCATCGTCAAGTACGTTGCCGACCCTTACAACCAGCTGCCGGCCATCGTCTATTGGCTCATGGGCGGCCTTTCCCTGGCTGACGGCAAGACCGTTATGTATGCATCGATTCCCATCTGCGCGGGGATACTCTGTCTGCTGCTGTTCTCCCGCTTTCTCAATATCCTGAGCATGGGTGACGATGAAGCCAAATCACTGGGCATCAACGTGACGCGCATCCGCATGGCACTCATATTCTTCGCCACCCTGATCAGCGCCATAACCGTGGTCATCGGCGGTCTGATCGGCTGGGTCGGACTCATCATCCCCCACATTGCGCGCATGCTCGTAGGGCCGGACAACAGGATTCTGATGCCGGTCGCGGCGCTCATCGGCGCCATCTACCTGATAGCGGTGGATGACCTGGCACGGCTGCTCTTCACCGTGGAGATCCCTCTCGGGATCGTCACCTCACTGATGGGAATTCCATTTTTCATTCTGGTGCTGAAAAACGCACGGAAAGGATGGGCCTGAAAATGTTGCTGGTTGCCGAGAACATCAGCTTTGGATTCACTGACAAACCGGTCTTGCGGGATGTGTCGATAGGGGTGCGCAAGGGAGAGATCATCTCTCTCCTTGGTCCCAATGGGAGCGGAAAGACCACCCTGCTGAAAACCCTGCTCGGGCTGTACCGTCTGGATAAAGGGCGTGTGCTGTTCGAAGGGCAGTCCATATCCTCCCTGCAGCAGAAGGCCCTGGCCCGGAGCATTGCCTATGTGCCCCAGATCCATCGCGCCTCCTTTGCTTACCGGGTGATCGACGTGGTGCTCATGGGCAGGATACCGCACAAGACGTTTTTTTCACGTTTTACCACAGAGGATATGAACATCGCCCTCGGCGCACTGGAAAAGCTTTCCATCCTCCACCTGAGGGACAGGCCCTATACACGGATCAGCGGCGGCGAACGCCAGCTCACCCTCATCGCCAGGGCCATGACCCAGGGCGCCACCACTTTCATCATGGACGAACCGGCAAACGGCCTGGATTACGGCAACCAGATCAAGCTGCTGGAAAGCCTCATGGACCTGGGAGAAGACGGCTATACATTCATCAAGTCCACCCACTTCCCGGACCATGCCCTCTGGGTGGCGGACCGGGTCATCATGCTCAAAGACGGCGCGATCATCGCGGACGGAACTCCCGACAGCGTCATAACAAGCGAAAACCTGTTCACCCTGTATGGCAGGGAGGTGGATGTCCATTCGCTGCGGGAAAGCTTCAAAGTCTGCATCCCGAGGAAAATCGGCAAATGCAGATGCGCGGCTGCCTGAAGACGGCTTATCGACCTGTATCCGTGACGTCTGAACGCCTTGCGGGCGGTATGCCGGGGCCCAGCGTCGCAGACTTCGCTACGCGTCTGTTACATCAAGTGAACTTCGCCGGATGGCCTGAACTTCCTGGAATGCAAAAGCAAGAGGCATTACCCGCTCGTCAAGGCGCGAGGGCGTATCGGATTCAGGTATCGGGAAAACCAAACAAAGGAGGAACCATTCATGCTGATCACTGATGTCCGCGAGACGCTGCAGCGTTGCATCGACTACCATGGCCATTTCTGCGCAGGGCAGTCGCTGGGAGTCCGCCTGGCCAGGAAAGGGCTGGAACTGGCCGCTCCGGAAGACCTGAAAGACCTGATTGTCTTCATCGAGAACGACCGCTGCATCGCCGACGCCGTGCTCATTGCCACCGGCACCCGCTTGGGACGGAGGAACCTTAAATACGTCGACTACGGAAGAATGGCAGCGACTTTCATCAACCTGGAGAAGGATGTGGCCTGGCGGGTGAGCCTGAAACCCCGCGAATCGGCCAATGATTCCGGAGAGGATGCAAAAGAGTTCTTGTTGACGGTGCCCGATGACGAGCTCCTCCTCTGGAAAAAGGTGAAGGTCTCTCTGAAAAAGGAAGAGCTCCCCGGCAAACCCTTAAGGACCGTCCGTTGCATAAGATGCGGAGAAAAGGTCTTTGACGGGAAAGACGCCGTGGACCCGGGAACCGGAGAAGGGCCGTTATGCAAGGCATGCCTGAAAGGCGCCTACTACGAGGAAGTGTGAAACATGCGAAGCGCTGTCTCAAAAAACGGAAAAGGAGTGAACTGATCGGATGGAATGGCTAAGAATCGTTATCGATTACGGAGTGATCTGGCTGCTGGCCCTGTTGAGCATCATCGCAGTGGCCTGCGCAATAGAGCGGTTACTGGTCTACCGGAAAATCCGCCTGAGTGATTTCCCTGAACAGAAGGAGCTTGAGCTGGCCCTTACCCGCAAGTTGCACATCATTGCAACCATCGGCAGCAATGCGCCGTATCTCGGACTTCTCGGCACCGTGCTGGGAATTATGCTCACCTTTTACACCATGGGGAACGAAGGATTCATGGACACTGGGAAAATCATGGTCGGACTCGCCCTGGCGTTGAAGGCGACCGCCGTCGGGCTGCTGGTGGCTATCCCCTCAGTGGCCCTGTACAACCTGCTCCTGAGAAAGGCGAAGGAACTGACCATGCAGTGGGAGATTCGTTATGGAAGAAAAGGGGTTTGATTACATAAACGTCATACCGTTCGTGGACATCATGCTGGTGCTCCTGACCATCGTACTGACGACTTCCACGTTCATCGCCACCGGTGGCATAGCGGTCCAGCTTCCCAAGGCGTCAAAAAGTAGCCGGGAAACCCTCAAGGTCCGGACCATCGAGATCGACAGGGCAGGCACGATATATTTCTCCGGCACACCGGTTACCATTCCGGCGCTCAGGGACAACCTCAAATCCCTGGATCGGAACAGTCCGTTCCTGATCAGGGCCGACCGGGACCTGCCGCTCCAGAACTTCGTGGACGTGATCGACACGGTGAAGAGCTCCGGTTTCCAGAAAGTCAGCCTCCAGACGGAGAAAAAATGATGACCAGCGGACGCAAGGCGATTGCGCTGTCCATCGCCATTCACGGGATGTTTCTCGGGAGCCTGTATACCGTGGGGAACTCGTTTGCCCAGCCCGGCAGGCCGGTGGCAATTGACTTCACTCTCCTCGATTCTGGAGGTGCGGCCCCGGCACGGAATGAGGCGGCGGTGAAACAGCCAGCCGCACCGGTGCAGAAACGGCATGCCGAGGTTCGGGAGAAGACGGTCGTGAGGAAGCTGGAAAAGGTGGAAACGCCGCAGCACGCAGCGGCAGACATTCCGCGACCGGCCCTGGAGGCAGCGGGACCGGTCCCCGTATCTTCGAAAGCCCCTGACGCCCAGCAGGAAAAGGTTGTAGCGCCAGCATCAGGCGAAAGCGGAAGCAGGGGCCCGACCGCGCCGGTCAGGACGGCTTCCCTGGCGTCTTCCGGAGGAGGCGGGGGCAACTCGGGAGACCAGGCGCGCAGCAGGTATACCCGGGAGCATTACGCCTATATCAAGGAATTGATTGAAAAAAACCTCTCCTACCCGCCCCGGGCCAGGAGGATGGGATGGACCGGCCGGGTCGTAGTATGCTTCCAGGTGTTGAAAAGCGGTCGCGTCGACAAAATAAGGGTAAAAAACAGTTCAGGGCACGAAATACTCGATAAGAACGTCATTGACACGATTCGCGAAGTCGAGCCCTTCCCCCGCCCCCCCGAATGGGTGGAAATCAGCATGCCGATAATTTATCGGCTTTACTAAACCGGCAAAACCTGCAGCAAACCAAAGGAGCATTGCACCATGAAGTGATACAGCTTGCCTGACATAAATGTTTCTCTCCGACCCGTCCGCCCTAAGACTGATCAGTTATGGGCGCCGGGCGATGGGTTTCGCCGGAAACGGCGCCACCTCCCTATTGGAAAGGAGTGGTTTCTGCGGTTGCACAAGGCCGTCGGATGCGCTTTTCCGACGGCCTTTTTTTATCGGCTTGCCACAGCAAGCGGTGAGGCAGGTAAAACGATTCCTGCATATTTAATGTGAAAGTGAGGGAATTACATGGGGAAAACTGTCACGGTTCACGATGCAATACTGCGTGAAACAACCGATCGCCTCCGCGGTCTTCTGGGAGCGGAAATGGAATCAATCACGGTGGAGAAGGTCGTACTCGGTCTCTTCTTTACCGGCGTAAAGCTGTCCAACGGTCACGGCGGCATCTGTTTCACCCCCATCAAGAGCATTCCCGAGGCCGTCTGCTGTCCCAGCTCTGCCAAGGCCATGCCCGACTCCGGAAGGATGAGGGGAGAGAAGGCAACCTCTTTCCTCGACAACATGCTGGCGGGGAATCCCCTGCGGAAAACCATCGGCATAGCGGTGCTGAACGCCTTGTCATCCACATACTGGGCCACGCAACCGCAGGTGGGATACGTAATACGTACCGGTGTCGATGTGCTGGCAAATATTGACGTGCCGGAAGACGCGAACGTTGCGGTGGTGGGCGCCCTCATCCCGTTCGTCAAAGTGCTGAAAAAACGGGGCAGGCCCTTCAGCATCCTGGAGCTGGACCCAAGAACCCTCAAACAGGACGAGATGCCCTACTTTGTCCCCCCTGAAAAAGCAGCAGAAAAGCTTCCCCTCGCGGACCTGCTGGTCATCACCGGAACCACCCTGATCAACGACACCCTTGCCGGTCTTCTCAAATTGCGCAAGCCAGGCGCGCGCGTCATCGTCGTCGGTCCCACGGCGAGCATGCTGCCGGACGCATTTTTCGAGAGGGGCGTCAGCGTGCTGGGAGGCATCACGGTAACGGATCCGGACAGGGTGCTGGATGTCATCTCCGAAGGGGGGTCGGGCTATCACTTCTTCGGGAAGGGGGCGGAGAGGACCGCCATTGAAGTTACCCGCTGAGCACTGAATGTAAGGGAGGTAATTACGGAGGATTAAACTTGAAGAGACTGACTACCGTTTTGATGATCACATTGGCAACGTCGTTAATAACACCTGTATCAGGTTCATATTCGGCTGAAAAAGATGTCCCGGAGAATGATGAAAAGCATGTTGAGAGTAGAAAAAATTTGGAATTTGAAAATATAGTTGTCAAATCGACCAGAGAGAACGGGTTCGTTGAGCGTAAACATAACGAGACGGCGACGCAGAGCACAGTGACCAAGGAAGCGATATCCCTGTCCGGCGGGCCCGGACAGTCATCATACTTCAAAGCATTGGATCTGCTGCCTTCCATTAACGTCGAAAGCGCGGACCCTTATAGTTTCAGCGCCTCGCCCACCTCGATACGGGTACGAGGACAGCAGGCCATCGGCATGAGCACCATGGTCGGAGGAGTGCCTGTCTGGGGAATCCAGTCGCCGGGACCGCGCCAGGACATGTTCGACCTGGAAAACTTTCAGTCAATAACGCTCTATCGCGGCGGCGTGCCGCCCGACAAGGGACTTGGCGGAATGGACACGGCCGGCGCCTTGGACATCGAAATCCTCAAGCCGATGGATACCTTCGGCGTGCGGGTTCATCAGGGGGCGGGTTCTTACGGTTTCCTGCGCTCCTTTGTCCGCCTCGATTCCGGCAAGTTGCCCACCGACACGGAATTTTTCATCTCCGGTTCTTACACCACCGCTAACAAATGGAAGGGTGATGGAGGCGCGCCCGCTTACCGTGACCACGTCTCTTTCGGAATTGAGCAACCGGTTGCTTCCAAGATCAAGACGGAACTGTATTTCGATTACAGTGTCGAAAAAATGTACTCCTACAAGGGACTCACCTACGCCCAGACCAAGGACCTCTCGCAGTATCGAAATCTCGACTACAATCCGGTCATAACCGGCAGAGCCGCTGCAGACGGCAACTACTACGGTTTCAATTGGAACAAAGCGGAAAACTACAACTTGATCGGAGCCATTTCCATTGAGCCCACGGCGGCGACGCTCATTACTTTCAGGCCTTACTATTGGAGTGAAAACAAACCCGCGTGGTCTGGAAAAAATCCCCTACCCGGGACTGCGACACCGGGGATTTCCAAGTGGGAAAACAACTTTGACCGCGTCGGCGGCGTCCTTGAATACAAGACCCTGCTGGCCGGTACGAACGTCAAGATCGGATACTGGTTCGAAAGCTTCAACTTTCCCATAACGGAAACATACTATGGATTGCAGAACGGATCACTTATTTACAATCGAACGCTGTTCGCGGAACCCGATGGAAGGGGATTGATCAACAGTCCCTACCTGAGGGTGACAAGAGATTTCGGCAAGGACCTGCACGTTGACCTGGGATTGCGTTATCTCTGTCTCCAGGCCCCCGGAGTCACCGGCCGTCTGTCGACTTCATCCGCCACCGATCCCGACAATAACTACCACGGTATAACCAACAGAGAATGGCTTCCGTACGCGGGGGTGAGCTATTCATTGACACCCAATGCAAGCATCTATACCAGCTACGGCCGCAACTATGCCTATCCCCATGGCTGGCCGAACGTATTTTCCAATTACATCGCCGCCAAAGCGGCTTATACGGCGGCAGGAGTGAACATGCAGTACCTTGTGGACAATGTAAAACTGGTGACATCGGACAACTATGAATTGGGTTTGCGCTTCAACGGCAAGCGATTCTATGTGACCCCGGCCCTCTTTTACGCCGATTACCGCAACAAACTGTTCAGTGTCTATGACCCGGCAGTCGCCCAGACGATTCGTCAGAGTATCGGAAAATCAAGGGTCTACGGGACGGAGCTTGAGATCGGCGTTACTCCAATTGATAACCTGTCCATCTACGGCTCTTTTTCTTACAACAAGTCGGAAATTACCGAAGACTTCAAAACAGCGACCAATACGGTTATCGCCGCAAAAGGGAAACAGACGCCGGACACGCCGGAGATTCTGGCCAAACTTGCGGTCACCTACAACCTCTTCGGCGTGGAGATTTCACCCATAGCAAAATTTGTCGACTCGCGTTTCGGAGATGTCCTGAACAGCGAAAGAATTCCTTCTTACTGGGTCTTCGACCTTGATCTGAAGTATTCGTTGCCGCCTTTCCTCGGACTCAAGGATGTCACGCTCGGAATAAATGTCCAGAACCTGTTCGACAGAAGCTATATCGGGGCGATCAGCTCCTTTGACGACACCGCGAAAGGTTCATACATGGTCGGAGCCCCGAGAACGATCGTAGGCAGCGTTGCGGCAAGATTCTGAAGGACTTCCGGCTCCCCCTCGCTTGAATTGTTTCCGGGTCGGATTCACGGTAGGGGATTGCATAGGAAAAGTGTCCTATCTCCGAGGAATTCCAATCATGAAAAAGAGTGTGAAAACTGTTTTCTGGCAATTGCTGCCGGCGCTGCTTGTATACGGCCTGTGTCATGGAGAGGCATCGGCCGCGGAACTCCGCGATAACAACACCGGCTATATTTCACAAACCAGATTCGTTACCGATATGGCGGAACGGAAAGTAGCGGTGCCGCGTAAAGTCAGCCGCATTGCGACTATCGGCTCCGTCCCGGTTCTGAACAGCTTTGTTTTCGCGTTGGGAGAAGGAGACAAAATCATCAACGGGCTGTCATATTTTGCTGCATCCCGGCGCTACAAGTACCAGACCGTCTTCGCCCCTGCTCTGGCTCATTTGCCTTCATTGCAGAATAGCAGCGGATTGTCCGTCGATATCGAAGCTCTGCTCAAAGCCTCCCCTGATGTCGTTTTCACCATGGACCTGTCAACGGCTAGCCTGCTCGAGAAAAGAGGTTTCTCTGTGGTCTTTCTCGCCTGGCGTCAGTCTGACGACATAAAGCGTCTTATGAGGCTGGTGGGGCAGGTGCTCAACCGCCAGAAGGCCGCAAATGAATATATACGGTACTTTGACGGGACAGTGCAGCGGATCAGGGAAACCGTATCACGGATTCCACAAAGACAGAGGCCGAAAGTCCTTTACTGCAATGTGAGAAGCCTGACCCAGCCGCACCTGATCGCTGAATGGTGGATTGAGACAGCCGGCGGGAGAAGTGTGACGAACAATGGAAGGAAGATGGAAGCTTTCCCCTTCTCCATGGAGCAATTGCTCAGCTGGAACCCGGATATCCTGCTTGTCTCGAGCCCCGAAGACTTGAAAGAAGTGTATGAGGACCGCCGTTTCCATAGCATTAAGGCAGTACAGTCACGCAGGGTCTATGTCGTGCCACTGGTAGCGCACCTTTGGGCTAACAGGACAGTCGAGCAGCCTCTCACCTTGCTTTGGGCGGCAAAGATATTTCACCCCGGGCCTTTCAAGGACGTGAACCTTGTAAAAGAAACGGGGGGGTTCTACGGCAGGTTCTTCCATTACAGGATGTCAGATCAGGAAACGCAACGGATTCTAAGCAGAACATATTGAAATAACTTGGGGAGGAAACGAGTCATGTTTGACCAGCTGCTGAAAGAGGCCTGCACAGGTGATGTGACGCAGGAACTGGCTCTGAATATTCTTGAAGATTCGCTACATCCGGAAAACGCGCTCAAACTTTTCAGCGTAGCTTCGGAAATGAGGGACAGGCACATAGGCCGAAAACTGTGGTGGTCAGCGGCCATTAACGGGATAACCCCGTGCAGGATAGAGCCGCGCTGTTCCTACTGTCTGTATGCCGATCACGGGACCATGAGAGAGGATGCTCTGCTCAAGGCTATCAGAGCATTGGAAGAGCTCGGGTTCAGACACCTCCACTTGAGCGGCGGGGCGAACCTGGAAGGTTATGACGAGGAGATAGTATCCATGGTGGATGCAATGCGGGCAGTCTCGGACATCGACATAGAGGTGAACCTCGGACCGTCCCTCAGCCGCGAGACGGTGCGAAAGTTGAAAGGCCTCAATGTGTCCAGCATCACGAGTTCGCTGGAGACCGTCAACGAAGAGCTGTTCCGGGCGACGAAACCGGGAGACAGCCTGGAGAAACGGAAGGAACTTCTGGAGATCTGCGAAGCTGAGGGCATGCCGACGCGAAGCATGATGCTCGTCGGGCTTGGGGAAAGCAATTCCGACCGCATCCGCCAACTATTTTACCTGAAAAGTTTCAAGAGCTTTCAAACCCTGCGCTTTTCGCGATTCTCCCCGGTGCCGTCGACACCGCTCCAGGACCATCCACGCTGCTCACCATGGGAAGTCGCCCGGACAATCGCCGTTGCCCGGCTGATCATGCCGGATATTCAGATCGGGCTGGCAAACGGCAACAGTCACGATGACATCCCCCTCTGGTTCATGGCCGGAGGCGGCAATCAGCTTCTCGGCGGAAGCGTCGGGAGGATGAAGGTACGCGTTCATTCGGGGGCAAGAGTCACGCCTGTTACCGAGGGCCTGACTATTACCGACCACATGGAGCTCCAGGAGCGATACGCCCAATGCATGGGTCTCCGGATAACCACGTTGCCACCAGGCCGGTCAATGCCGCCTGAAGTGTTCTGAAATTCTCATGTGCCTACAAAAAACAAAGGAGCTATGCAATGAAAAGCTATGATGATGCGGTGAAAACGATATTGGAACATGTCGGCCCGATGGAAGCCGAGGAAAAACTCCTCCTGAAGTGCATAGGCCAGGCGACAAGCGAAGACATTCACGCGGCGATTGACCTGCCAGCCGCGGATATCTCGGGGCCCGACGGTTATGCGCTGCGATCCGCCGACCTGAAGGGGGCGGACAGGGATAACCCGGCGGTCCTTCGGGTAATCGGAACCGTCAGGGCGGGCCATGTGCCGAGGACCTCGGTCAGGGCCGGCTGTGCCGTACGCATAATGACCGGCTCGGTTATTCCGCAAGGCGCCGATTGCGTGGTCCGGTTCGAGGACACGGACGAGCCGGGAGACAAAAACGGGCCAAACAGGGCAAACCCCAAGGAAGTCAGGGTTTATGTGGCGGCGGCGGCCGGAGCCAACATCCGTCCGGCAGGGGGCACAGTTCGAAAAGGCGCGCTCGTCGTGCCGAAAGGGACGGTTATCGGTCCGACGCAGGTTTCCGCCCTTGCTTCCATTGGAAAAACGCAGATCAGGGTCATCCGGCGCCCGGTGATCGCGGTGATAGCCACTGGTGATGAACTGGTCAATCCGGGCAGACCTCTGCCGCCCGCAAAGGTCTATAACTGCAACAGCGCTGCCATAGCGGCCATTGTCGTGCATTACGGCGGTGAACCTGTTGTCCTGGGGGTGGCTCGCGATAATGAGTCTGAGTTGTCGGCAAAGGTGCGAAAGGGACTGACCGCAGATGCGATAATTACCAGCGGAGGTGTATCCAAGGGGGACTACGATTTGGTCCGCCTTGTAGTTGGGGAAATGGGACGGGTCATTTTCTCCAGGGTAAAGATGGCTCCGGGTGCCGCAGTTGCATTCGGCCTCATCGAAACATCCCCGGCAGACAGCGGCAATCGTTCGGTACCCGTTTTCGCATTGAGCGGTCCGCCCACCGGGTGTCTGGTCAACCTGGAGACCTTGGTGAGGCCGGCCCTGCTGAAGATGAGAGGACTTGTCTCGACGGAACATCCGGCTGTGGATGCAGTCTCACTTAATGAAGTTTCCCGGAAATTGTCCATGTCTGTCGCGAAGTGGACTCACTTGACCCAGGTGGAAGGGGAATACCGCGTGACGCTCAATCGCGCAGAAAAGGACGGCATGCTCTCTTCCATGGCAACGGCCAATTCGCTCACGATTATTCCTGAAGGCTCCACCATCAAGGAAGGAGACCGTATCGCGGTTCTGCCCCTCGAATGGCGCGGCAACCAGTTGCTTCCATGATCGAAACAACCAAATAAGAACTGAAATTATATTACTAATCTCCGACCCGTCAGTCCTACAGCATTCGCGCCATGGACGCCGGGCTGTGGGCGCCGCCGGAAACAGCGTCGCCTCCCGTGTTTGGAAAGGAGTGATTACTGCGGTTTCTACAGGCCGTCGGTTGCGCTCTTCCGACGGCCTTTTTTTGTGAAAACAGGGAGATCAATATGCAAGTTACCTATTCCGGAAAAGACAAAGACCCCGCCTGGGGAGAGCCCCCCCCCTGGCGGACGCCCGAGTTCTGGGACCAGCGCGCATCCTCGTTTGCCGAGCACGACAAAGGGAGCGGCTATGCGGATGCATTCATGAAAATCATTGCCATGGAACCCGACTGGAACGTGCTCGACGTGGGCAGTGCCACAGGGACGCTCGCGATTCCTCTCGCGAAAAAAGCCAAGAGCATCACCGCCCTCGACTTCTCAGGCAAAATGCTCGAATTGTTGCGTAAGCGCTGTGACGACTCAGGTGTCGACAATATACGCACGGTTCACGGCAGATGGGAGGACGACTGGCAAAGTCTGGGTATAATCCCGCACGATGTGGTGATCGCATCACGTTCCATGCCTTTGGGTTCAGCGCGGACCGCCATCGCGAAATTGAACGAGTATGCCAGGAGGCGAGTTTATGCAGTCGTTGCTGCAGGCAATGGCCCCCGCGACAGTCGTGTGTATGAGGCTATAGGTAGAGATTTCAATCCCCCGTCACATTATGGCGAGATCAATTTGATGCTTACACAACTGGGCCTTTGTGCCAGCAATGCCTTCATATCATATGAAGACACCAGCTCTTACGAAAATCATGAAGAGGCGTTCGAATCCCTGAACCGGTCGATCCCGGATATTTCAACGCAGGAGGAAGAAAAGCTGAAATCTTTCCTGCGGCAGAACCTGGTTCTCAAGGACGGGCGCTGGAAGCTTTTTCCGGTCAGGGAGATCCGCTGGGCAGTGATCTGGTGGGACAAGGATCGGAACAAAGAAGAGGTCATGTCCTCGATTACGGCGGAGATATAGGCAGGCTGTCATGGGAAACTCATACGGTATTTCACACCTGCGGAAGCTGCGGAAATGGGGGTTGGCGCTTCTCTGCGCCGTCTCCCTGCTGACGGTTTCCGTGGCCGATGCTGCAGCTGCCAGGGTCACCGACATGGCCGGCCGCACCGTGACCGTGCCGGGAAAGATCAGGAAAGTCTGGTCGGCATACCCACCGCTGACCTACCTGCTCTACACCCTTGCTCCGGAACTGCTGAACGGCTGGAACTCCCCTCTCTCGGAACGCAGCAGGCCGTTTGTGGACTCTCGCTATCGCGACCTTCCGGTGGTGGGGGGATGGTTCGGGCAGCGTACGCCGAATTTCGAAACGCTGGTTCAGGCCCGGCCTGACGTGGCGCTGGTCTGGGATTCCTCCCTGCGGGCCATGCCGGCCATGGGGGAACGGCTGCGCAAGCTTTCCATCCCCGTGGTTGCGATAAAACTGGAACGGCTTTCCGACTACCCGGAAACCATCCTCTTCCTGGGAAGGCTGCTCGACCGTCGCGCACGGGCCCGACAGCTGGCCGACTCGATCACCGGGACCATCAGGGAAATGCGCGCATTTGCCGCATCCATCCCACCAAGGGAACGGAAAAGCGTCTATTACGCCATAGGGCCGGACGGCCTGGGCAACGACTGCGAGCACATGCCGTTTCTCGAGGAATCCATCGAGCTGGCCGGGGGCAGGAGCGCCCACCACTGTGCGCGCAGGAAAACGCTCAGCAACAAGATCAGCCTGGAATTAGTCATGGCCTACAATCCGGACGTAATCATCACGCAGGACAACCATTTCTTCGGCAAGGTTCTCTCGGACAGGCGCTGGCAGGGCATCCGGGCGGTAAAGGAACGCAGGGTCTACCGGATTCCCTCGCTACCCTTCAACTGGCTCAATTATCCCCCCTCGTTCATGCGCGCACTGGGGGTCAGATGGCTGGCAAGCGTCATCTACCCGGAACGCCGCAAACAGAACCTGGAAAGAGACGTGAGGAATTTCTATCGGCAATTTCTCAACCTGGAACTGAACCAGCGACAGATCGAGGCGATTCTCGCAAATTGAAAAGAACGGAGGGGACGCCATCATGCGAAACCATGTAGCAGCCTGCCATGCCGGCTCAATGATATGCGGAGCATTAGTACAACGCCGGTGAAGATGGGCTTGCGAGAAACCGTTCAAAATAACTAAACGGAGACAACTTTCATGGAAGCATCCGCTGTGTTTACGTACAACCGCATTGCCCTGGATATAAACGCCCCTATCTATGAATATTATGCCGGCCGGATACTGGAGAGAACCGGGATAGGCTCGGGAATCTGCCTGGACGTAGGATGCGGGGGCGGTTACCTGGGGCTTGCCCTGGCCCGGATTACCGCGCTCCACTTCATTTTCCTCGACAAATCGCCTGAAATGCTCGGGTGCGCGGATGAAAACATTGCAGCCAACGGCTTGAAGGCACGCGCCGCAACTCTTCTCGGCGAGGTGCAGACAATCCCCCTGCCCGACTCTTCGGTCGACCTGGTCATAAGCAGGGGTTCGGTCCCGTTCTGGGATGAGCTGGCGACTGCGTTCAGGGAAATCAGGCGCGTACTGAAACCGGGCGGGCAAGCCTACGTGGGCGGCGGCCTTGGTGATCCGAAACAAAGGGAAGCCGTCCGGGAACACATGAAAAAGGAATACCCGGAATGGCAGAAAAGAGAAAGCAGCATACCCAGGCATGACAACAGGCACTATTCCGACGCTCTCGAAGCGGCAGGCATAGACTCGTTCTCCCTGAGCCGCGGCGACGAGGGCATGTGGATAGTGTTCTGCAAGGAATGACGTGGGATTGTGCCTGAATTCAATGTGGAATCCAACCACCGTAGATGATACCGGCAAACAGGCAGTGTTCAGGAAGGATGAAAATGAATACCGAAACGAAGTCTTTTCTTTTCTCGTTTGCGCTGCATATGAGCGTTATGGCCGTCGCCGTCTCTTTTGCCGGCGTGCACCCGCCCGGAAATGCCCCTGTCCTGATCGATTTCATGGTGGAAAACGGACAAGGCACGAAAGAGAAGAGCATCATGAAGGATCCCGGCGGGGGTCCGGTCACGGCTCCGGAAGCGATCAATCCGGCGGCGACGGAAAGGGTGAAAGCGCCGACCGGTGGGCCATAAGCCGACAGATTATCACGAGCGACGAGGAAGTTCCGCTCCGGACCCAGAGAGACTTTCCGGATGGACACGAGCTAGGCAGTTGCATGGCATGCATGGGTTAGAGGAAAGAATATCTGCGGAATCCCATAGAGGAGATCAATGATGGAAGCAGGAGTGAAACAGACAGAAGTCACCGGGATTCCCGGCAATACGGGGAATTCAGAAGCGATACTGGACGAAGCGGCGGAAACCCTGCGGGGATTGTACGGCAGCGATCTTGACATCCTGGCCATCGAGAGGCTGGTGGTGGGAGTTTTTTTTACCGGCGTGAAACTCACCAACGGCTGCGGCGGAGTTGCCTACACCCCGCCCGAAATAATCAGAAGCGCCGGCAGCCGCATCCTGAAGGGAAGCACGCCGACGATTCGCGGCATGCGGGCCGCCGAAGCCATGGCCGGAGACATTCCCGGCCCCTTTGCCGGCGTCATAAGGCTGGCCACGCTCAACGCCCTGTCTGTGCCGTTCTTTGAAAATGGCCGCTATAGGGTTGATGAAAGCGGGGATTTGTCGGGGATTCAGCCGCTTTTCCGCAACCGGAAGGTCTGCATGGTTGGCGCGATCATCCCGCTTCTGAAGAAACTGAAAGAACTTGGAGCCGCCGAGGTCACGATCATCGACCGCAAAAAGGAAACCCGGGAAGAGGCCGAAGCAGGCTACGGAACATTCGTTTCGCCTGAACATACCGCCGAAACGATCGCCCGCTGCGAGACCGCCGTGTTCACCGGGGCCTCCATTGCAAACGGCAGTGTTGAACAACTTATCAGTTTCGTTCCCGCGGATGCGGCCATTGCCATTGTCGGCCCTACAGCCGGATTCGTGCCGGAGCCGCTGTTCCGGCGCAACGTTGCCGTCGTCGGCACAGTGGCTGTGACCGACAGCGACCGGGCACTGGAAATACTGGCCGAAGGTGGCGGCGGCTACCGGCTTTTCGGGAGTTGCGTGCGCAAATTCAACCTGATCAATTCCCGACGTTTGCGGCAGTCGGGATGGGGCTGATCCTCGCCGGTTGTTATATGCATCACCACAGCTTTCCGTAGGGAAAGTGAATTAAATGACAAGGAGGATGTTATTGGCATGAGAATGATTCGGGTTGCTGCATTGCTGTCCTGTTTCGCCCTGGTGACGACAACAGTTGCGAGGGCGGAAGAGAAGAAAGCGGAAGAGGGGTATGAGAGCTATTCCCTGGGAGAAGTTTACATCTCAGACAAAAAGCCGCCTCTCGCCAAGGAAGCTTCAATAACCAATGAAATCACCGCAGAGCAGATGAAAGCCACTAACAGTCGCACAGTTGCCGAGGCGCTCTCGTATGTGCCGGGAATGACCGTCATCACCAACGCAAGGAACGAGCCGGTGGTCTCCATTCACGGCTTCTTCGATCAGCAAAGGATACTCGTGCTTGTGGACGGCGTACCGTTCTATGAAACCACTCGCGGATACCTGGACCTGAACCAGTTTTCCACGGACAACGTGGCGAAAATCGAGGTCACCAAAGGTGCGGCGTCGGTCCTTTACGGAGCGAACGCCGAAGGCGGTGTAATCAATATCATTACCAAAAAGGGAATTGAAAAGCCCTTTTATTCTGTAACCGCCGAAGGTGGAGACGTGGATTATTTCAAGACTTCCGCTTCCCACGGCATGAAGAAAGGCATCTTCAACTACTGGCTGAATTACGAACACGACCAGGCCCACGGCTGGAGGATGTCCGATGACTACAGGCCGGTTGTCGGAACCAGCAGTGACAAAAACGGAGGAACAGCCACTATAAGGGGAGTTTTCGAAGACGGCGGCACACGCAATCAGTCCGGCTACTCGAAAGACAGCGTGTGGGCCAAGTTCGGCATCGAACCGTCAGCAGGCTCCGAGTATTATCTCAATTTCCACTACACAAACAGGGACAAGCCGATCCCGAGCAACGTTATCTCCGTAATGCGCATGACAGCCCGGCCCGCCTTTACCAACTTCTTCAGCTTCAACCGTTATGACGACTGGGGCCTGGACCTGAGCGGACAGCAGAAACTGGGCGACAAGGTCACCATGAAGGGAAAGCTGTTCTATCATAATCACGCCGACGCCATGGACTCCTATTCCGACTGGAACTACAACAACCTCGTCGCCAGGAGCGCCTACTACGATTACATGATCGGCGGTTCGCTCATCACGGAGTGGCGGCCGGTTTCCTGGAACAAAGTAAGCCTCGCGTTGAACTACAGGGGCGACTCTCACAAGGAACGAGCGGACAACTACCTGCCGTTCGAAAACTATTTCGCCTGGACCGGGTCGGTAGGAGTTGAAGATGAAGTGACCATTTCAAAGAATTTCTCCGTGGTTGTAGGGGGAAGCTATGACTGGTACAAGGTTTCCGACGCCAACAGGAACAACACCGCTTCCGGCACAGGGAATTTCATCAACCAGACCGATCGTCCCAAGGGCCCGACCACGAACAGCTTCAACCCGATGATAGGCGCAGTCTATCTCTTCCCGGACAACACCAAGCTGTTCGCCTCAGTTGCCCGCAAAACCCGCTTCCCGACCCTGCGCCAGCTCTATGCCGATACCAGCACCAGCAGCCAAAGCTATGCGCTGAAGCCCGAAAGCGCTATCAATTCTACCATCGGCGTATCCCGTCCGTTTGGAGATTTCATGTGGGGTCAACTGTCGTTTTTCCACCACGACATAACCGACATGATAGTTCAGGCTGAAAGAGGTCCCTACGACCCTTACGAGAATCTCGGAAGCGTCGAGATATACGGTATCGAGGTGGCCACCGAATTCTACCCGATGAAGGACCTGGTGCTGAAGCTTGGCTACAACTACAACCACGCAACCGATCAGACCGACGGCAGGGCGACCGAACACGTGGTGAACGTGCCTGAGCACAAGCTGGACTTGGGTGCGCAGTATACCGTTCCACACACCGGGACTCGTATTGACCTGAACGGGATCCTTCTCGGCGGCATGTACACTCAACTGCCGACACCGACCAGGCCAACAACGGCAGTGCAGAGCGTCGCGGGCTATTTTCTCCTCAATGCACGGGTCAGCCAGCAGTTCCTGAAACATTACGAAGCATACATAGCTTTCAATAACATCTTCGACCGGTACTACGAGGACTCTTACGGCTTGCCAGGCCGGGGACGCAACATCTTCGGCGGGATAACGGCGAAATTCTAGATTTCCGGGAATGATGGGGAAGCAGACCTGCCAGGTTTCAGAAACCTGGCAGGTCTTGAATACTCATCGGGCAGGCACTATCAAGGAAGAAAGCACCGCAAAAAACACTTGCGATCGTCGTATACAATAGGCTATAACGAATCTGTCAGACAAATCAATATCGCTCCGACCTGTCTTCCCTACGGCAAATGCTAGGGGGAGGCAGGCAGTGGGCGACGCCGGAAACAGCGCCGCCTCCCGTGTTTGGAAAGGAGTAAACATTGCGGCTTCATACGGCCGACGGGTGTTTATCTCCGTCGGCCGTTTCGTTTTGGAGCACACTCTGACAGTCGGGACGAACTACATGGACAAATTGATAAGACTCATATGTGACACGCTCGAACATGGAGAGGACGTGGTCATGGCCACTGTCGCCGATTCCTCCGGCCAAACCCGTCTGGCAGGAGCGAGGATGCTGTTTCACCGCGACGGTAGCACGCACGGAAGCATTGGCGGCGGTTTTTTCGAGGCTGAGGTTCAGGAAGCCGCGACCGGACTTTTTGCCTTGGGCAACCCCGGAATCAGGATAATCCGGCTGTCCGGAGAGAATGATGCCTCCTTGCAGGCTCCCTGCGGCAACGGCACTGTAGCGGTAGTCGAACATATCGCCGCCGTTCAGAACAACCTGGATATTTTCCGGGAGCTGCTGGAAGCTCGGCAAAAAGGCCTCAAATGCTGCCTCGTTACCACCATGTCAAACGGAGGCGGGAAAGAACCGCCGCTTACGAGGACTCTGAGCAATTGTAACGAAGCATCGCTTGCAGCCGGTGGGGCTGACAGTGCTTTCCGTTATCCCGAATTGATGGAAAAGCTTATATCGGTCAGTGTTCCGTTAATCGAGGATGTCGGCAAGCGCGTGTTCTTTCTCAACCCCTGGAGGATTCCGGAAACCGTTTATATATGCGGCGCAGGGCATGTGGCGCAAGAAACGGCCGAACTGGCCGGCAAATCCGGATTCAGGATCATCGTAATGGACGACAGGGAAAAATACGCGAACCTTGCCAGGTTTCCTTCCGCCCATAGTGTGGTGACGCTGGATTCATTCGACAACTGCTTTCAGGGAATGGCCGTCAACGATGACAGTTACATAATAATCGCCACTCGCGGACACCGCTATGAAAACACTCTGGTGAGGCAGGCTCTGAAGACGCACGCAGGGTATATCGGTCTTATCGGCAGCCTCCGGAAGCGTAATGTCCTTTTCGCCGAACTGTCCGCGGAAGGCTTCAGCATTGATGATCTCCTCCGGGTCTATTGCCCGACCGGCGTGAGCATTCTGGCCGAGACACCGGAAGAAATCGCCGTCAGCATAGTCGCGCAGCTTGTCCTGCTTCGCGCCAGAAAAGCAAATGCGCGGAAGGAGCCCCCCAAGCTTCACCCGGATGCCTCTTCAGGCCCCCGTCTTCAGTCTGAATCTCAAGGAGAAGGGATACGGGCGATTCGTTGACCAATGGAACATAAGTGGTAGCAAGGCAGGTACGGGTACGGGCTGCCCCCCGGGCACCTTGTCCTCTATCCTTTATTCATATGAAAGAAGAAGTATCAGGTTGTCTCAAGTCCATTTCAGTGCATGAAGGGAAGCAAAAACCATGCTGGACACTGCGATACGCAAGACATTCCCCGGCATCACGGTCGAGGTGGAATTCTCTCTTGAAAACGGGATACTGGTTCTTTTCGGCCCTTCCGGCTCCGGCAAGACCACCATCCTCAATTGTATTTCCGGACTGCTGAAGCCTGATGAGGGCCATGTCTCCCTGGGCGAGAAACTGTTCTTCTCCTCAAAGCAAGCGGTGAACATACCCGTGAGGAAGCGGCGCATCGGCTACGTATTCCAGGAATACGCCCTGTTCCCCCACCTTACCGTCATGGAGAACACTCTTTACGGAGTGCAGGAAAGATGCAAAAATGGCAAGGGCAGCCGGGTGGAAGTGCGGGACCTGCTTGAGATGCTCAAGATAGGACACCTTCACAACCGCTATCCAGCCAACCTTTCCGGAGGGGAAAAGCAGCGGGTCGCGCTGGCCCGGGCTCTCATGGTGGAGCCGGAACTTCTGCTGCTGGACGAGCCGCTTTCGGCGCTGGACTTTGCCAACCGCAGGGAGTTGAGACTGGAACTCAAGCAGTTGCAGAAAACCTGGAACATCCCCTTTCTGCTCGTCACCCACAGCAGGGAAGAAATGAAGGCACTTGCAGACGAAGTGCTTTTCATGGAGCGGGGAAAACGGTGCGGGCGTCTCCAGGCGATGCCGGGTCCAATAGAACTGGAAAAGGCGGTTTGAAAGAGGAGTAGCGGCAGAGCGTGACAATCAGGTTTTCGCCTTATCCTTATGAATACAACATCGAAAAGGAGGAGTTGCAAATGAGAAAAACGGCATTGTTTCTTGCATCACTGTTGATGGCGGCTGTGTTCCTGGTGGGACCGGTCGTGCAGGGTACGGCCTGCGCTGCCCAGAAAAACGTTATCCAGGTCTCGGCTGCCATCAGTCTCAAGGATGCCCTCGCCGACCTGAAGCAGATGTATGCCAGGAAAGCGCCGAACGTGGAAATACAGTTCAATCTCGCGTCTTCAGGCATGCTGCAGAAACAGATAGAAGAAGGTGCGCCGGTAGACCTGTTCATCTCCGCGGGGAAGAAGCAGATGGACGAACTGGCCGCCAAAGGCTTGATAACAGCGAATACCCGCTCTGATCTCCTGGGAAACGAATTGGTGCTCATCGTAGCCAAAGAGAAAAAAAGCGCCATCAAGACCTTTGCCGACCTGGCCGACAAGGCACAGTCGATAAGTATCGGACAACCTGAAACCGTGCCTGCCGGCAAATACGGCAAGGAAACCCTTACATACCTGAAACTGTGGGACAAGGTTGAGAAAAAAATCATGTTCGCCAAGGATGTCCGCCAAGTCCTTGCCTATGTGGAATCGGGGAATGTGGATGCCGGCCTCGTGTACCGCTCGGACGCCCGGCAGATGAAGAGCGGTGCGGTTGCCGCCGTTGCCCCCAAAGGCAGCCACTCACCGATAGTCTACCCGATGGCGGTCGTCACCGCCTCGAAGAACAGGGCCGCAACCGCAGGATTCATGGAATTTCTGAAGAGCAAGGCCGCTGCCAAGATCTTCGCCTCCCACGGGTTCGTCCCACTTGCCGGAAAGCAGAAGTAGCCGCCCGTCCGGAAACGAACCCTTCCCAGTCCCTCCCCCCACGGGGGAGGGACCCTCTTCACGACCCCGCGAAACCATCAATTTATTTGACTCTCTCGTGTAAAAGAAGTAATTTACGCTCGATACAATCAGGGGAGCTCCAAATGCCGCGGGCAATATTTTTTCTGTTTCTGTTCGTTCCTTTAACGCTTTTCGTTATAATAACCGGAGTACCCATCACATTTCTGGACCCGACGGGGAAATTCCTCCACTCCTACAGCAAGCTCTGGGCCAAGGTGGGCCTCTTTTTTGCAGGAGTGAAAATCCAGGTTCATGGAACGGACAAGATACCTGCCGGTGTACCCTTGATCTTCATGGGCAACCATCAGAGCAACTTCGACATTCTGACACTGTACTCGGGCCTGCCGCACCATTTCAGCTGGATAGCGAAACAGGAGCTGTTCCGCATCCCGCTGTTCGGCTATGCGATGAAACGGGCCGGCTACCTTCCCCTGGACCGCAGCGACGGCAGACAGGCACTGAAAACCATGGAGTTTGCCGCGAAAAAGATCAGGGACGGCGTCAGTGTCATGGTATTCCCGGAGGGGACCCGTTCCATGGACGGGAAGCTCCTTCCCTTCAAGCGGGGTGGATTCCTGCTTGCCGCCCGGGCCGGCGTGCCGATCGTGCCATTTACCATCAGCGGGAGTGCCCAGGTCAACCCGCCGAAACGTCTGGCGGTTCGGAAAGGCGTCATATCGATCCGCTTCGCAGATCCGATCCCGACCACGGGAGCGACCGGCAAACGACGCGACGAACTGATTTCCAGGGTCAGGGAAGCCATCGAGGGCGGCTTCGAGGATTGACAAGATGTTTTTGAATGCAGCAATGATTGTCGCCGGCATCGGCCTGATCGGCTGGGGGCTGCCCGCTGCCCACAGGCTGAAAAGCCCGCTTGACCTGCTGGCGGCCCTGGCCGCCTTGGCGGGTGTCATCCTTGGACTGTCCGGCACATTGCTGGTAGCTGTGCCCGGCTTTTTTCAGGGATAGAAGTCACCGTGACTAAATTAAGATCCATAATCCTCAATACTCTACCCGTCGTGGTGATCTGCCTGTCCCTCCTCTGGATCAACACCCTTCAACGCCAGCATGCGCAGTACAATCTGGGTGTTGCCGCATGGAACCGCGGAGATGTGATCGCTGCCATTGCAGCTTACGAATCCGCTATCCACATGTCCACACCCGGCAGCCCAGTGGTGGGAAAAGCCGCTGCCAGGCTCTGGGATATTGGTGAAGCCATGGAGCGGAAGGGAGACAGGAGCCTGGCACTGATTGCCTACCGCTCTCTCCGGAGTTCCTTCTATGCGGTCCGCGGCCTCACCCAGCCGGGAAAAAACTGGATCGCGCACTGCGACGATCGAATTGCGGCACTTTCCGCCGGGAAATAAGTATCGGAAGGACTATGTCCATAAACACAACAGATAACAACGGTCTCAAAATCATTCCCTTGGGTGGTTTGGGGGAAATCGGCCTGAACATGACCGTCTACGAGACAGGCGATGACATTATCATCGTCGACTGCGGCCTCATGTTCCCCGAGCCCTCCATGCTCGGCATCGACCTGGTGATACCTGACATCTCCTATCTGCGGGAGCGGGTCGACAGGATACGGGGGATTTTCCTGACCCATGGCCATGAAGACCACATCGGCGCGCTCCCCTATGTCCTCCAGGACATGAACCCGCCCATTTTCGGCACTGCCCTGACCCTCGGTTTCGTCAGGGAAAAGCTCAAGGAATACGACCTGGACACCCAGGTTGATCTGCGCGTTTCCAAACCGCGCGACACCGTCGTTCTGGGTGAATTCGCCGTGGAATTCGTCCGGGTGGCCCATTCCATCGTAGACGGTTGCGCTCTTGCGATCCGCTCCCCCGAAGGAGTGGTGATCCACACCGGCGACTTCAAACTGGACCAGACGCCGGTGGACGGCGAACTGACCGACCTGGCGACCCTGGCCCGATACGGGGAGGAAGGAGTCCTGGCGCTCCTTTCCGATTCGACCAATATCGAACGTGAAGGGGTCACCCTGTCTGAACGGCTGGTGGGAGAGGCGTTCGACGAAATCTTCCCCCTGTGCCGGGGCAGGATCATAGTGGCCGCTTTTTCCAGCAATATCCACCGAGTGCAGCAGGTGGTGGACTCTGCCGGGCGCTGCGGCCGCAAGGTCCTGCTGAACGGCCGCTCCATGCTGGCAAACGTCCAGATAGCCCGTGAGCTGGGTTACCTGAATATTCCCGATTCCATTCTCATGGATCTGAAGGAACTGCCCGGACTGCCGAAGGAAGAGGTCTGCATGATCACCACCGGCTCCCAGGGTGAGCCCATGAGCGCCCTGACCAGGATCGCCATGGACGGCCACAAGCAGATCAAGCTGGAGAAGGGAGACACGGTCATCCTCTCATCCAGGTTCATCCCCGGGAACGAAAAGACCATCTCCGATCTTATCAACCACCTCTACCGGCGCGGAGCCGAGGTCTTTCATGAAAAGGTCTCAGAAGTCCACGTATCGGGCCACGCCAGCCAGGAAGAACTGAAGCTGATGATCAACCTGGTGCGGCCGCGCTTTTTCATTCCCATACACGGCGAGTACCGGCACCTGGTGAAGCACCTGCAGCTTGCGCGTAGGGTCGGCATCGACGGGGAGCGTTGCATTCTTGCCGTGAATGGAGACATCATCTCCTTTGTCAACGGCAACGGCGCAATTACCGGCACAGTCGAATCGGGCAGGGTGTTCGTGGACGGCAAGGGTATCGGAGATGTGGGCGAGATCGTCCTGAAGGACCGCAGGCACCTGTCCGAAGACGGGATGGTCGTGGTCATCATCGCCATCAACCAGGCAAACGGCGAAATCATCTACGGCCCGGACATCGTTTCCCGCGGCTTTGTCTTCGAAGACGAAAGCCAGGAATATCTGGACGAAACCAGGAAAATCGTCCTTGACACCCTGGCTGGCGTCAACCTGGAAGTCATGGCGGACCTGAACGAGGTGAAAATGGAAGTCCGCAGGGTCCTCCGGCGGTTCTTCAACAAGACCATCGAACGCCGGCCGGTCATTCTGCCGCTGATCCTGGAAATGTGAAAAAGGCAGGCAAAAGGCTATGGGCACGAGGAAAAATAGATTAAATTGAGGCTTTTAGCGTTCCTATTGCCTATTGCCTATCGCCTATCGCCTATTGCCCATTGCCTATCGCCTATTGCCCATCGCCTATTGCCTATTGCCCATCGCCTATCGCCTAGGTACTACTTATGGAAAATGAAAGAAAAACAAAACTCATCCAGGAAATAAAAGGAATCGCGCTGGGCGCCGCGGGTTTTTTCATCCTCATCGCGCTCCTTTCCTTCAGCAATGATGATCTGTCATTCAACACCTATTCATCCGGAGCGGATGTGCACAACTTCGGGGGAAAACTTGGATCGTATTTCTCCGAACTGCTCCTGCAGCTTTTCGGTCTCGCTTCATACGCCATTCCCAGCGCACTGCTTTTCATTGCATACAGGTTGCTCCGTTTCAAGGAACTCAGGTGGCGCGGCTACAAGGGGGTTGCTTTCCTCGTATTCCTGATCTCGCTTGCCACCCTGTTCGCCTTTGATATAGAGACCACTTCCTTCCTCGGGCAGAACGTGCAAACCGGCGGCGCCATCGGCTTCAAGACCGCAACTCTGCTGAAAACCTATCTGGGTATCCCCGGCGCGCTGCTCCTCGTGCTCCCGGTCCTGGCCGCCTCCGTCATGGTCCTGTCCCGCTTTTCCTTCGTGCTTTTCGCCGGATGGGGCTTTGCCGCCCTCAAGAGCCGATGGGTAAATTACCGGGAGAAGCAGGCACTCAACAGGGAACTCCGCGACCGGAACGTGCCGGGAGTGGCAAAACCGTCTCCCCAGATCCGTCCGGCGACGGTCACCCTCCCCCCGCCGTTGCCGGTCGCCAGGAAGGAAAAGAAAAAGGACGACGCCAAGGCGGCTCCGGTGCAGGAATCCTTTGAATTCGCCAAGGCCGAAGGCCCGTATCGCACCCCGCCCGTATCGCTCCTCGACACTCCACCACAGACCCGGCGGCAGGTGGATCGGGACATCCTGACCATGAATGCCCGGCTGCTGGAGAAAAAACTGCAGGATTTCAATGTTGACGGCGAAGTGGTGGAGATCTGCCCGGGCCCGGTCATCACCATGTTCGAATACGCACCCGGACCCGGCATCAAGGTCAACCGCATCGCCAATCTGGCCGACGACCTCTCCATGGCGCTCCAGGCCCTTTCGATACGCATCGTTGCACCCATCCCCGGCAAGGGGGTAGTTGGGATCGAGATACCGAACCGCGAGCGGGAAATGGTTTTTCTCCGGGAGATTTTCGCCGCGGAAGAGTTCCATCGCGGCAAGATGAAGCTCCCCATGGCACTGGGCAAGGACATCTCCGGCGCGCCGGTGGTGACCGACCTGGCCCGCATGCCCCATCTGCTGGTGGCGGGCGCGACCGGCTCGGGCAAATCGGTCTCAATAAACACCATGATCCTGTCCCTCCTTTACACTTCCACGCCCCAGGACGTGCGGATCATCATGGTGGACCCGAAGATGCTGGAACTCTCCATCTACGAGGGAATCCCCCATCTGTTGCTGCCGGTGGTGACCAATCCCAAGAAGGCCGCCCTGGCCCTCAAGTGGGCGGTCAAGGAGATGGAGCGGCGCTATCAGCTCCTGAGCGACAAGGGCGTGCGCAACATCGACTCTTACAATAAGAAGCTGGAAAAGGAAGCCCAGGGAGAAGAGGTCGTCGACGCTGACGTGATCGTCATGGACGAGGTGGTCGAAGGGCCTGCCGAGAGTGAATCCGCGGAACTCCAGCCGCCCCTGGCGCAAGATGAGGAACTGGAGCACGGGCATCTGCCGTACATTGTCATCGTCGTTGACGAACTGGCCGATCTGATGATGGTGGCCGGCCGGGAAGTGGAAGAGTCCATCGCCCGGCTCGCACAGATGGCCAGGGCCGCCGGCCTTCACCTGATACTTGCCACGCAGCGACCGTCGGTCGATGTCATCACGGGCCTTATAAAGGCCAACTTCCCGGCCCGCATCTCCTTCCAGGTTTCCTCCAAGATAGACTCGAGGACCATCCTGGACTGCAACGGCGCGGAAAACCTGCTCGGCGCCGGGGACATGCTCTTCCTCCCGCCCGGGACGGCCAAGCTGCAGCGCATCCACGGCGCCTTCGTATCCGATTCAGAGGTCCAGCGGGTGGCGGATTTCCTCAAGAAACAGGCAAAGCCCGTCTATGACAAGGCCATTCTGGAAATGAAGCATACCGACGAAAAGGAAGACGAAGACGAGGTGGTGGACGAACGTTACGACGATGCCGTGGCCCTGGTGGCCGAGGCGCGCCAGGCCTCCATCTCCATGATCCAGCGCCGCCTGCGCATCGGCTACAACCGCGCCGCGCGCATCATCGAGCGCATGGAGCAGGAAGGCATAGTCGGGCCTTCCGACGGCACCAGCCGGCCGCGCGAAGTGTTCATCAACCGCTTGTAGGGGCGGGTTTTTAACCCGCCCACTCAAATTAGCGAAGTAGCCAGATGGAATCGACAAGGGCGGGTTAAAAACCCGCCCCTACGTGCTCCCGCCCCGATCCGAAAATTCTCCATGACTCATTCAAAAGCGACAACACATCACGAGAAAAGATACAACGCCTTCTCAGACGAGCTGAAAAGGGTCTTCGGCTGCCGGGTCCACCGTATCTCGGTGGATGCCGGATTCACATGCCCCAACCGGGACGGCTCGGTGGGCACGGAAGGATGCATTTATTGCGGAGGCAAGGGTTCGGGAGCTCACGGTATCCTGCCCGACATATCAGTCTCGGCGCAAATAGAGGCGGGCAAGGAAGTGATGGTCCGCAAGTACAAGGCCAGGCGCTTCATCGCCTATTTCCAGGCTTTTTCCAATACCTACGCGCCGCCGGAACGACTCCGCGCACTCTACAACGAAGCACTGGCCGTGAATGACGTGGTCGGCCTGATCGTCGGCACGCGGCCTGACTGCCTGCCGCGGGAAACGGTCGCCATGCTGGCCGAGTACAGCCGGCGCACTTATTTCTGGCTGGAACTGGGGCTCCAGTCTCCCCTTGACCGTACCTTGAAGCTCCTGAAAAGAGGGCATGATTTTGCTTCGTTCGAAAAAGCTGTTCTGGCATGCCGAACCGAAGGAATCCGTATCTGTGCCCACGTGATACTGGGCCTGCCCGGGGAAACACGGGAAGAGATTCTTGCAACGGCCGGCATTCTGAACGGACTCGGGATCGACGGAGTCAAGATCCACCTGCTGCATGTCATGAAAGGCACCCCGCTTGAAGCGCTTTTCCTGCAGGGAGGGGTGAGGATGCTGGACAGGGACGAGTATGTAGGCCTGGTGTGCGACTTCCTTGAACGGCTCAGGCCTGAAATATCCATCCAGCGGCTTACCGGCGACGGTGGTCATGATCACCTGGTAGCGCCTCTGTGGTCGCTCAAGAAATTCGAAGTTCTGAACGCCATCGATTACGAGATGGAACGGAGGAACTCCAGTCAGGGCAGCGCCCTGTTATGACCGGAAGAGTCAAAGGCGTGAACTCCCTTGCCCGGTAATATTCATTATGCTGTATCGTTCAACCAAGTCAAAGCCGGAAAAGAGGTCTTTTGCGGAAAAGTATGTTATGATGCAGGGGCTTGGCATCATTATTCATCTCTAGATCACCGTGGAGTTCCCATGTTACGATTCGCGATTCCGCGTCGTGCCGTACATTTTGCACTGACGTTCGCTGCTGTTTTCGCACTGTCCTCTTGCGCGACCATGCCAAAACCTGCCCCGCTCCCCAGCACCGCCCCGAAAGGCGACGTGCGAACGCTGCAATCCGAAATCACCCTGTCCCTCAAAGCGTCCGGGAAGAGCATCGGCGGCCGCGGCTACCTGGTCTTCAGCCAACCTGACCGGTTTCACCTGGTCATGCTCTCTCCTTTCGGCACCACATTGATAGAGATTTACGTTTCAGGTGACCGGATAACCTGCCTTGTCCCTTCCAAGCAGACCGCCTACCAGGGCAGCATTTCGGAACTTCCGGAGCGTAACGGGCTCCGGGCATGGGGCCTGGTCCGCTGGGTAATTGATCAGCCTCCGCCCGGAACCGTCGCTCCGGGGGTCCATGAATACCTGACTGCAGGCGGAAAGAAGGAAACTCTCTCCTTCGACGAGCATGGGCTCCTGACCGGAAAGATCAATGCAGGAGGCGACAGGGTCACGTACGGCCAATACCACGACCGCAACGGCGTGGCCTTTCCTTCGACCATCGAAATGGCCAGTTCCAGCGGGGACACGGTAAAAATTGTTTTCAATGATCCGGAGATCAACTCTCCCCTGGAAGACACGGTTCTGACACCCAATCTTGATGGAATGGAAATGCATCCCCTGTCCGACTTCCGGGGGATGTAGCTTTCAAGGACTGCATTACCTCCAGATGAACCGGTCCAGTGCCCACCTCCCGCCTCCGGTGACGACCAGGGCCAGGGCCATGCCCAGCAGGGCAAGGTTGTATTCGATACCGTGCCCCCTCCCGGAAGCGCAGTACCAATTGAGGAAGAAGCCGTTCACCCAGTGCACCTTGTAGATGGCAACCGCCATGTTGACGCTGATGCCGATCGCGGAAAGACGGGTCAGCAACCCTCCCAAGACTCCCAGTCCGCCGCCGAATTCGGCGATGATCGCCATGAGTGTCAGGATAGGGGGGATGCCCATGTGAGCCTCGAAGTTCTTAAGGGTTGCGGTCAGTCCAGCCCCGCCGAACAGGCCCAGCAGCTTCTGGGAACCGTGAGCGATGAAAATAACCCCCAGGGGCACGCGGATAAAAAGCAGTGCAAGGGAATCCAGGGTTGCATCAGAAGAACTTCTTGCCATCTTGCGCCTCCACTGAAAACGGTTTGATTGGTTCTATTGGTTGAATCAGTTGAATTAGTTGAATTTGTTGAATTTGTTGAATTTGTTTTATTGGTTGTATTCGTTGTATTGGTTGAGCTGGTTTCATTGGTTGATTGGTTCAACCGGTCTCGTTGCCATAGAGCCGCGTCATCTCCCGAACGACCCTGGACGCTTCGGCCCTGAGTTCGGGCGGATCGAGGATCTCGGCATGACAACCGTAAGACAGAACCCAGGAAATGATCTCCATGGTTCCACCCGCCGCGAAGGATAAAACGACATCGCCGTTTGCACGTTCCTCAATCTCCTGGGACGAATGCCAGATCCGGTCCTTTACCGTATGGGCGACTGCATGCGAAAATTTAACACTTACGTTGACAGAAGATTCTTCTACGATTCCAAAGGAGTTCCTGAGGTGCTCCTCAGGCCGGTACTCACGGGGCAATTCGAACCGCTCTTTTTCCCTTATCACTTCGCAGATGCGTTCGACGGAAAAGGTGCGGAGCGCCTTCCGGTTATGGGCATAACCGAGGAGGTACAGCCCTCCCTTGTGAAAAACCAGGGTATAGGGGTCGACCAGATAGGAGGACGGCCCGCTCTTCCCCGGCGCCCGGTAAACCATGGTCACCCGGTTCTGGAAAATGAGAGCGTCGCGCAGCGCCGTGAGCGGCTCCAGTGAACGGCTGTAATCTCTCCTCCCCTGCAAGAGCGGGAGAGAAACACCCGCGATCCGCTCCATGTGGGCGGCATAACGTGGCGGAAGAACCGAATTGACCTTGCGGAAAATCGATTCCATGTCTCCCTGGAAGGGAGTTCCGCGCAGCAGGTCCAGTTGGGAGCGGATAAAGGACAGAGTCATCAGTTCCTGAAGGGTGAAACTGATGGGAGGTATGTCTTTGAAACGGGTGAGAAACCGGTAAACCTTGCGGTTGTTTAGCCGCTCCGAAACCAGGGGATAGCCTGCCTCGTGGATGGCATTGAGGTCCCGGTGGATGGTGCGGCGGTTAACCGCGGTCTCTTCCGCCAGTTCCTCTATGGTAATCCCGTGGCGCGCCTCTATGAGGCGGATGATGTCATGCACCCTGCCGGCCTGGGAATACTTCTTTTTTGGCTTTTCCCGGCCCACGCCGCAAACCTCCGTATGAAACGTTTCTTATCGGGAAGAAATAGTACCCCATGTCGAAGAAAGTTGGAAGATAAAATAAGGCAGGCACAGGGCACAGGGCATGAAACACCTTTTATCCTGTCTTCTGACATTTTCTTCTGGATTCTGTATTCTGGCTTCTGTATTCCAAAAGGAGCAATATGTGTTACGACACGATCGTAATTCTCGGCCCCACGGCATCGGGCAAGACCGGATTGGCGGTAAAACTGGCCCGGGCCCTGGGCGGGGAAATCATTTCTGCCGACTCCAGGCAGGTTTATCGCGGTATGGACATCGGCACAGGCAAGGACCTTGAGGAGTACGGAGAGGCCCCGTATCACCTTATCGACATTCTCGATCCGGGCGACGAATTCAACGTTTTCCTTTTTCAGCGGCTTTGCTTCGAAGCAATGGACCGGATTCGCAGACGCGGTCGACTCCCGATCATTGCCGGTGGAACAGGCCTGTATCTGGATGCCGTTCTCAGGGGATACAGGATGGTGGAAGTCCCCCTGAATGCTGAGCTGCGCTCCGAGCTCGCCCCCCTCTCCAGCGAACAGCTTGCCGCCCGACTGTCCGGCCTCCGGCCCCGGCTCCACAACACGACAGACAGCCTGGAACGGGACCGCCTTGTCCGCGCCATCGAGATCGCCGAATACGATCAGACGCACGAACCACTCCCCCTCCCCCCATTCCACCCCCTGGTCCTGGGAATCCGAAGGGAACGCAGCGTTTTGCGGCAGATGATCACCAAGCGACTGAAGGGCCGCCTGGAAGCCGGTTTGATCGAAGAAGTCGAGCGGCTCCACCTGGAGGGAGTCAGTTATGAAACACTGGAGCACTACGGCCTGGAATACCGCTTCGTCTCCCGATTCCTGAAGGGCGAGTTGAACCGCAACGACCTGTTTCAGAAGCTCAACAGCGCCATACACGACTTTGCCAAGCGCCAGGACACCTGGTTCCGGCGGATGGAGCGGCAGGGGATCTCAATCCGCTGGCTGGACGGTGCAGGAAATGGGCTGGAAGAAGCGCTGGATATTTTCCGTTCAGCTCAGCGAGAAACGATGAACAAGTAAGCATGAAATACCCCAAAAGGGGCAGGAAATGATGCTTTTGCGGTGCGAGTCGACACAGAAATGACACTGCTGATAACTGGCAGGGACAGATTTCCATATGTTACGTTACTCATACAATGCATTGGCACGCATGATGCATTAATAAATGTGAGCTATTAACTACCACTAAAGCCATGACACCTCTTAGCTCAATCCTTCCCTTTGAAACCGCGTCCGTTGCCGGATGCGGTTTTTTTTATCCTGCAAGACAGCAATAAACCGGCGCAGGCGCTACCCGCCCCATGGTGTGCCATTTCTTGTCACTTGACAAGGTGGAAAATTAGTATCCAACAGGTGCTGTTGACTAACTGTTGAATACCTTGTGGAAGAGTAGCGAAAGAGATATTTCACGCTGGGTGATTAGCCGATTGCCCATATTTTAGGCAAGGCAGCGCCGGCTTCCATCCTGAATTCCCTGAAAAGCGTCTTTTCCCCATATACTAAAGTTTTTGCGCATATACCCGATATTACCTCTCTATACCCCTTATCTATGAGCTTTGCAGAACACATGTTCTCCTTTCCGATTTTGCAACGAGCGCCTGTTGCTCTGGTTAATTACTCACCAGGATATTTTAGGTGGAATTTGAGAATCGAGTCTGTTGGACATTACAAACGAGCGATAATCATGCCCGGGGAGTTTTATGTCTCGTCGAAACCCATCGTCATTTCGACCCTTCTCGGCTCATGTGTGTCCGCCTGCCTCTATGACAGGAAAAACAAGATCATCGGCATGAACCACTTCCTGATCAGCGGGCACAGCATTCCGTCCGATACCGGCCTTTGCCTTTCCGAAGGGGGGCGCTACGGGATACACGCCATGGAACTGCTGATCAATGAAATGATGAGACAGGGAGCGCATCGCGACAACCTGTGCGCCAAGGTCTTTGGCGGCAGCTCGCTAACCAGGTTGCAGTCCGACTCTGTGTACCGTGTCGGTGAAAACAACAGCCGCTTCGTCGTAGAGTTCCTGAACCTGGAAAAAATACCCATTGCAGCCAGGGATCTCGGCGGATCACGCGGCAGGGTGGTGCATTTCTGCCACGGAGATTATTCGGTTTACGTGCGAAAGATCCGCTCGGATCACAACGTCAACCTGGCAAAACGCGACCGTGAATGCTGGACGGATGCGCTGAAACGACAGGAGAGCGCCCAGACTACGGTTGATTTGTGGGATTAAACCGTAAAATCGCTGATGTCCCCCGGTGTGCCCGCCGGTTTGGACGAGGTGTCGACTACCCGACCTTCGATCCCGACGCCATGCCCACGAACCTGCTTATAAAGCCATTCAACCCGTGCCCGAACATCGCATATTTCTTCATCTGCTCCACATTGGAGCTGCCCGCGCTTCGGTAGGTAAACAGATAGAGCGAACCATCCGTGAACTTGATCATTATCGAGTCATCACCGATCTCAAAGGCTAGTATCGGGGAGCTGCCCCCGTGATTCTCGTATGTTGTCATAGTCCCCTCCGCTCTCAAGCCACGATTAGAATAACCCTCCTGTCCGGCCCTTTTCCGCGGTGATCCAAACCCTTTACACAGTACAGGCCCACACTATCCCTTATCGCCGAGATTGCCCCAATGTCAAGGTGTGCAACTTTTTTCCCCGCATCCCCGCTGCCTTAGAGAATTTGAATAAAATTGCCATTGACCATTACTGTCAATAGTATTAGTATCTTCACTGGTCATTACGTCGGGCGCGTAGCTTAGTTGGTAGAGCAGGCGACTCTTAATCGTCAGGTCCACGGTTCGACCCCGTGCGCGCCCACCAGATATAAGACAAGGGGTCAGGCAATTGCCTGACCCCTTGTCTTACCAAAAAACCGCTCCGTTTGCCGGGGCGGTTTTTGATATTCTCATCTCAGCGGGAAATCAGGTGGAAAGCTTTTATTTTCTGTATCCCAGTTGCTCTCGTTTAGCAACCTGCAAGCATCCTCTGCCTTTTCCTGGTTAAAAAATAAAAAGATCTCCCTGCCATTCTCTGGTTTTATAATTACCCATCCATAGCGCTTAGACGGTTTTACTTCATAAAGAATCATATCCTTTATATATCACGTAAATGGGTCGCATCAAGAGCTTTCAAAAATTATAGACTATTTTTTTGCCATTGAATTTTAATATCATTGCACAAAAAACCGCACCAGTTCGCTAAGGCGGTGATTATCATGCTTATCTATGATTTACCCATATTTTAACTGAAGATTTTTTTCAACAGGCTACGAAACAGGCCAGGCTTAGGCTTCCCTGCAGCCAAAAAGTTTGCCGTCGTTTCTTCCATAAAAATGGCGAGTTCGCTTTGATTCCGACCATAATTCTCCGGTTCCTTTTCCAGGGATTCGACAAAAAGGGCCGGGTTTCTCAACCCGGCCCCTGATTCATATATTGATAAAGCAATCATCATCCTGCGTCAGGCCTGTACAACAAGCAAGTGGCCGAATCCTTGCGAGCTATGTCGCCATCTTTCAGCTGTCCTTCCACAACCTGAGCATCGAACTTGTTTTCCCCCACATAATTGAGCACCTTGACTTTACCAACCTCAGTCCTGCTCATCGTCTGGTAAATAAAAACCTCTCTGTACACCGGTATCGTTTCACCGAGGCATACAACGTTCTTCACTTCCCCAGTGCCCTGCAGGTTGAACACTGCCTGGTCACCTATATTAAGAACGCTGCCTTTATTCAATTCAAGCGAACTTCTTACCGGGGGATTGGTGGAACAACCCGCGGCCATACCTCCCACCACTACGGCCATGGCTATTCCTATCATATACCTCCACAATTTTCGCATATTCGGCTCCTTTGGAGTTATCCGTCAAATTACCGAGTTTCTTCACCTACCCATTTTCCCTTGCTGACTTGCCGATGACTGATCAACTTCCCAGCCATTCCCGGGGACGATCAGAATCACTATCGGACAACCGGAAAAAATTCCGGCACCTAAAATCAGCGACCTTTCTCTTTTTTCATCTAGTCAGAAAATATGCACCTCACATAACATGCTTCATGGACATCGCTCAAAAACGGAACATAGGATCTAAAGCGGGCGCATACTATATGTTTATATATATACCTAAATTTTTATATTTGTCAACCTTTGCGGTAAAACATGGCTCATAATGCTGTTCACGGTGTTGAAAGGGTGTTGATGCGCGCACGGCGCCACGATCCCGGTAGTATCCGGTTATCCACCTATAGTTACTTCGACGCCATAGGTCCGTGCGATGTCGGCCAGTTCGAATACACGATCCTTGTCGTGAGGCGCAACACCATGGAGCTTGTAGTCCTGATGCAGCTGGCCCCACTTGGGCTCGCCCATCCGATGGTAAGGAAGTATGTCAAGGGCCTCCAGGTTGGAAAATCCGGCGACGAATTCCGCTGTCGCCCGGATGTTTTCATCGGAATCGTTGAAACCGGGTATCAAGGGCAGCCTGATGCGGATCGGCTTGCCTGATGCATCGATCCTTTTTGCGTTGTCCAGTATGAGCTGGTTGTCGGCGCCGGTTCCCTGGAGATGTCGGTCAGGGTCCATGTTCTTCAGGTCGTAAAGCACGATATCCAGGTAATTCAGCACCGAACTGAATACGTTCCAGCTTACATTGCCGCATGTTTCCACCGCGGTATGCAGCTTCAGCATCTTCGCCGTCTGCGCCAGCTCCTTGAAAAATGCCGGTTGCGCGAACGGCTCGCCGCCGGAAAAGGTGATCCCGCCTCCGGTGCGGTCGTAAAACTCCCTGTCCAGGAGCACCACGTCCATCACTTCGGCGACCGTGAGGTAACGCCCGCTGATGTTTACCGCATTCGCATAGCAGACGCGCTGGCATTTGCCGCACTCCGGAAGGAGGCACCTGCCTCGGTCGATGGAATTGACGATTCCGTCCGCTTCCCTGAAACAGGCGGAGGGACAAACCTCGATGCACTTGCGGCAGCCGATGCAGTTGTGCGGGATGAGCATGATCTCCGGTCGCGGGGATATGGTTTCCGGGTTCGCGCACCAGGCGCAGTGCAGGGGACATCCTTTCAGGAAAACAATGGTGCGGATTCCGGGGCCATCGTGGATCGAGAATCTCTGGAAATCGCTTACCAGGCCGGTCAGCTCACTGCGCTTTTGGGCATCGGGATCGTAGAGCAGATATTCGTGGGTCCAGCTCATGGCGCTTCTCCTGGGATATGTACCCCCTAACTTGGTCTTTCAGCCTGATGCCGGTGACAGCGCAGGAACGGGGGAGGGCGTCCCCGCACTGTCCGTCGGGAAATGCTGCACACCAGATTTCGCTCTTATAGCCAGCATGCCCGGTAGATCAAGGCTGCGATCGCGCCGCCGATGCAGGGGCCGATCACCGGCACCAGGGCGTATCCCCAGTCCGAGCTTCCCTTGCCTGCAATGGGAAGGATGGCGTGCGCGATCCTGGGGCCCAGGTCCCGCGCGGGATTGATCGCGAAACCGGTGGGACCGCCGAGCGACAGCCCGCACGCGGTAACGAGAAAACCTATGACCAGCGGAGTGAGCCCGGCCAAGGGAGTAGCTTTCTGGACATTCGGATCAATCAGAAAAAGGATACCGAGCACCAGCATAACGGTACCGATGATTTCGCAGATCAGGTTCCCGGTCAGGTTGCGGATGCCGGGGCCGGTGGAGAAGACGGCCAGCTTCAGGCCCGGGTCCTGCGTTGCCTTCCAGTGGGGAAGATACGCCAGCCACGTAAGTGTGGCGCCGATCATCGCGCCGAACATCTGCCCGCCGAAATAGAGGGGCATCTTGTCCAGGGAGACTTTGCCGAGCATGGCGAGTGCAATCGTAACCGCCGGGTTGAGGTGGGCGCCGCTTGCCCAGGCTACCGCGTAGACGCCGAAAGTTACCGCGAATCCCCAGCCGAAAGCGATCACCAGCCAGCCGGAGCCTGATGACAGCACCCCGGTCGATCCTTTCGAATCTTTCAACAGAACTTGCGCGACACAACCGGTACCGAGCAGGATGAGAATCGCCATCCCTATGGTTTCAGCCAAAAATATGTTCATTGTAGCACCTCCTTTGATGAATATCCCTGACACAGTCAGTCGGCGTCAATCCCATGGAAGCCGGGGGGCCGTGCCGTGCCGGTCGCGTCCCCCCTTTGTCAGTTAATGCTGCTGTCAGAACATCTGCTCGGTACGGGCGATGATGTCGTCCTGGATGGCCTTGTCCAGCGAGGTGAAGAAGGCGCTGTAGCCGGCGACGCGCACCACCATGCCCTGGTAGTTGTCGGGGTGCTTCTGGGCGTCCAGCAGCGTGTCGCGGCCGATGACGTTGTACTGGATGTGGGTCCCGCCGCCGTTGAAGAAGGTTTCGGTGACACCCACCAGGTTCTGGATGCCGCGGTCGTCCTTCAGGGCGTTGGGGTGGAACTTCATGTTCAGCAGGGTGCCGTTGGAGGCGATCACGTGGTCGAGCCGGGCAACTGACTTCACGGACGCCGTCGGTCCGGACTGATCAACACCGGAGACCGGGGAGACACCGTCGGCCAGCGGTTTGCCGGACTTGCGGCCGTCCGGCGTCGCGGCCACCACCGTGCCGAGGGGCACGTTGGCCGAAACAGGGTACAGGCCGGGCTGGAACCTGCCGCCGCGCGGGTTGGTGTACTTCTCCACTTCGCGGCAGTAGATCAGCGCGCCTTCGTGGGCTATCATGTCGGCGTATTCGTTGTCGTTGCCGTACTTGGGAGCGCGGTTCTGCAGCATCTGCCGCATGCTTTCCAGCTCCACGCCCGCGAAGTCGCTTTCCAGGCCTTTCTTGAGCTCGGCCAGGGTGATCGCCCTGTCTTCGAACACCAGCTTCTTGATGGCTGCCAGTGAGTCGCCCACGTTGCCGACGCCTACGCCCTGGGGGCCAGTGAAGTTGTAGTGCGCCCCGCCTTCCTGGAGCGACTTGCCCTTGGCCATGCAGTCGTCCACCAGTGACGAGAGGAATGGCAGGGGGGTGCGTTGGCCATGCGCGATGTCCACTGCGTTGTCGGAAATGACCAGCAGCTTGACGAAGTATTCCATCTGCGTCTTGTACGCCTTCATGACGTCGTTGAACGAGCTGAAGGAAGCCAGGTCGCCGGTCCTGGGACCGAGCTGCCTGCCGGTCAGCGCGTCCACGCCGTCGTTGAGGGCCAGTTCCAGGACCTTGGCCATGTTGAAGAACGCGGCATCGTGCCACCCTTCGGTCTTGCCGGCGACCTGGGGCTCGACGCAACCGATGATGCCGTAGTCGCGCGCATCCTCACGGGTCAGTCCGCGGCTCAGAAGCGCCGGGATGATGAAGCGGTCGTTGTAGTAGGCCGGCATGCCCAGGCCGAGCCGGCTCACTTCCGCGGCCTTTTTGTAAAGCTCCGCCGGGGTGTTGCTGTGGACGCGGATGGAGATGGACGGCTGGTAGAGCTTGGTGTTGGCGGTCGCCTGCAGGCACATGAAAGAGAGGTCGTTGGTGGCGTCTTCGCCTTCCCGGTCCACGCCGCCCACGATCAGGTTCTGGAACATGGGGTAGCCGCCGAAGGCCTTGGTGGAGCCTTCGTCGCGGACCTTGTTGATCTCGCTGAACTTGATGTAGAGCAGGTCCAGAAGTTCCTGGGCTTTCTCCGTGGTGATGGCGGTGTCCATTTCCAGGTAAGGGTACATGTACTGGTCAAAGCGCATGGGGGAAATGGAGTGGCCGTTGGACTCGAGCTGCAGGACCAGCTGGATGAACCAGAAGGACTGGATCGCTTCCCAGAAGGACTCTGCGGGCTGGGCGGGAACCTTCTGGCAGATGCGGGCGATTTCCGCCAGCTCGGCCTTACGCTGCGCGCTCTTCTCGCTTGCGGCCAGCTTCTCGGCTTCGGCGGCAAAGCGTCGCGCGAAGGCGATCACTGCTTCGTTGGAGATGATCACGGCATCCAGGAAGTGCATCTTCTTGAGGTCATCGGGGTCGGTCAGGGCGATCTTAGCCAATTCGGCTTTCGCCTCGGCGATGATGCCGTTCAGTCCCTTGGCCAGGACCTTGGCATAGTCGACGGAGATGTGGCCGACGCCGTTGAAGTAGTAGTTGCCCACGGTTAACACGCCGGCGCCCTGGGCCGCAAGCGCATCAGGGGTCATGAGTGACGTGGCCAGCTCGTTGGAGGTCTTCTTGTCCCAGTAGGGGAAGAGGTCCCTGAGGATCTTCTTCTTGTCTTCCGAGATGAGAAACACGTCACCGGTCCTTTTTTCCAGCCGGTCGAGTTCCGCTTCCAGCCACTTGCAGGAAAATTCGGGATAGACTGGCGCCGAACGGGGCTTGGTGCACTGGTTGCCCACCACCAGCTCGTCGTCCGCGATGAAGATGGTCATGCCCATCAGGATCTTTTCGAACGCCTTGGCCCGGCGAATGTGAATCGGCAGATCCTCCGTATCCCGGTAGGATGCGGTGATCAGTTGGGCACGCTCGACACAGATTTCCGGCGTGGTCTTGATGAACCGCTCCTTGATTGCCTCCACCCGTTGGGTGGGTCCCGGCAGGTTTGCTACGTCAATCCGTTTCCCGCAAACAGTTTCCGCTTTGGATGCCATTGTTTTCTCCTCCTGCACGCTGTTCGTGTCTCTTGCTCACACACTCTCACCTGGAAGCCGCGGAATGGAAACCCCCTTCTTTCCGCCGGTTCCGCCTCGCTTCCTTCCTCCGAATAAGGGGCCCCTGTGGTCATCGGCACACTCCGGCCAAGCCGGCCAACGCGCCGGTGTCCCATAAAGGGTCGTAAACACGATACAAGTATAGCAGTCGGATGTTCTTTGAAAATCGCCTGAAGGGGTGTTTTGAATCACCCAAAGTGGGTATTTTGGGGTGAGGTGAGCCCGGGACGGCGGGCACCGTGAAGAATTTTTACGCCAAAGGCGTCCCGTAAGGCAGGGCCAGGTGGAACTCTACTCCGGGGGTCCGTTCGCCGGCAACCGCCCCCGATGGGGTCCGGCAAAAGATGACACCGTCATGGGCTTCAGTGACCAGTTTGCAGAAAGCGAGCCCCAGCCCGATCCCCCGCCTCCCCAGCCCTTCCTCGGTCTTGACGGTGAAGAACTTCTCGAAAACCGATTCCTGGCATTCCTCGGGGATGCCGTAGCCCGTATCGGCGATGACCAGCAGGCAGTAACGCTGGTCATCCCTGATGCGATTGCGGCAATAGGGCGGGCTCGACGCCAGGAAATCCGGCTCGTTCCTGGCGGCAATACGGGTCGAGACCATGATTTTCCCCTCGGTAACGCTGTAGTTGATGGCATTGGAAAGGAGATTGCCGATGGTTCTTTTGATGCGGAACAGGTCGCATTGGACCTCGATGACCGGGTCCTGGGCCCGGAAGGTGACCTCCAGCTTCTTGTCCTCAAGGAAGAGGGCCACTTCATCGATGCAGACGGAGACAACCTTGTTGATATCGCAGCAGTTCCGGTGCAGTTCGAAGCGGCCGTTATCATCGCGGAAGATATCGAGAAAGGCGTTTACCATGCTGCCCAGCTGGTCGTTGGTGTTGATGGCCAGCTTCATGATCTTCTTCTGGTTGTCGTTGATGGGGCCGAGCCGCTCAGTTGACAGGAGCTCGAGGGTCTTGTTAATCGCCAGGATCGGGTTTCGCATGTCGTGGGTCAACATGCCCACCAGGTCCTCCTTCATCTTTTCGACCTGCTTTTCCTCGGTGATGTCGCGCAGGACGGCGACATAGCCGACCGCGTTGCCGTCTTCGTCGTTGACCCGGGAGATGGATACTTGGACAGGAAAGGTAGTCCGGTCGTTTCTCATGGCCGTGAGCTCTGCGCGGCACGTATCCATCAGACCGCTGTCGAGCTTCTCCTTGCATTCCCCGATGACATGGCCGTTCTCCAGGAAATCGATGAAGGGTCTCCCATAAAATCTCTCGCGAGGGTAACCGAAAACATCGAAACAGACATCATTGCTCATTACTACGACGCCGTTAGCGTCAAGAGAAATGATGCAGTCGGAGACACTGTTTATCAGCTTGTTCAGATACTCTTTCGATTGTTTGGCCAGCAGCATCTTCTGTATGCCCAGGTCGCTGATCGTCTGGGTGATGACCGACATCAGGTTCACGATTTTCCTGAGCCGGGCCCGCTTCACCCGCGGAATCTTCTTGAGCGCCTGCAGGTATCCGACTATGTCTTCGATGCCGATGGCCCTGGCGCGTTCTATCGCTTCCTCACCGGGTATCGGCTCCTCCAGGACTTGTCCACCGTTGAGATTGCCGAGATGGTGCCCCTCGACGATAATCGGGGTGGCGCAGTCCACCAGTCCCGCATTCAGGCAGTCGTAGACGTAGGGCTCCTTGTGGTTCATTGCCATTTTGCCGCCGTAGGCATCACTGTGGTAGCATTTGCTTCTGCCTTCCGCGGTGGCGCGGCAGTAATTCTTGCAAAACCTGGAAAAGTTCGACTCACTGGAAATTGGGTGCCCTACAGTATCAGCTATTACAGAACCGATCCCACACGCCTCGTTGACAGCCTGAAGAATCTCATCCAGCTTTTCCTTGGGTATCAGATCCAGTAATTGGAGTGGCTGTTTCATCTATGCTCATCCTCTTTCAGCTCTTCACAAGGAATAAAGGCAGGTATTACCAGAAACAAAATGCCTGTTCAATCAATCAGCATGTGATGCTTGGCCTTCATTACAGCATCGAGCCTGTTCTTTGCATCCATTTTCCTGAATATGCTTTTCATGTGGGTCTTTACTGTCTCAACACTCAGGTACAGAGATGTGGAAATCTGCTTATTATCTTTTCCTTCTGCTACGCATTGCAGGATCTGCTTTTCTCTCTTGGTAAGGCAGAAATCAGTATCATCCTTTTCCGATCCGGATTGTTGCAGTGAAATACCGAGATTCAGCAGGTAAGGAGACACTATCTCTCTTCCTTCATTGAAACAGGTGATGATCTCGACCAGGTTGTCGATATCCACCGTTTTCATTATGTAGCCGTCCGCACCGGCGCTCATGGCCTCCCTGATGTAGTTCTCATCGTTGTAGGTCGAGAGGGCCAATATCTTCATGTCGGGCAAGATCTTCCTCAGGACCCGTATGGCAGCGGTGCCTGAAAGTCCCGGCATGTCTATGTCCAGCAGGGCGACATCCGGAATGAGCGTCTTGATCTTTTCAATCGCGTCAAAACCGTTGTCCGCCTCCCCGACAACCGTTATGTTGTCCTTGGCCTGGAAAGCAAGACTCAACCCCATCCGCAGCAGCGGATGGTCGTCAGCGAAAAAAATTTTAACGGGTTTTTCATTGACCATGGGTCATCCTGTAAGAAATGTTGAGATACATATCCCCGGCTGACTTCCTGCGCTGCCGCCGGAAATACCTTCCGATGGTAGTATCGTATTTTTTACCATGTAATGGAACAAAAATTGAATCACCCAAACGAGTGAATAAATTCACCCAAAAGGGGCACTAAGGAGGAAACCGGCAAACAGGCCCTGTATGGTGGAGAAAGAAAATGAAGAGGCATTCCCTGAACGAAAAAACGCCCTATCTCCTGGAGATAGGGCGTTCATTTTCGGATGGTGGGCGATACTGGGATTGAACCAGTGACTTCTACCGTGTGAAGGTAGCACTCTCCCGCTGAGTTAATCGCCCATGCATACTATCTTGAATAGCAAAACCTCTGCCGGCTGTCAAGGCCAAGATTTCCTTTGTCGTTTTCTTCGGTTGCCACTCCGGCGACGTTTATGGTATAAAAATGATTTCAAGCTATCAAAACAAGGGTAAATTTTTTCCCGTCGAACAACGGACGCACCCAAGATCAAATTAAATGAAAAACCCGATGCGTTTCATAACCAATATCCTGAAACAGGTCGCGACAGCAGCCGCTGCCCGGCTGCGGCTGCCCGGCCTCCCGGCCATTGCGCTGATGCTGATGCTGACGCCCATGCCGTGCTTCGCAGCGGCGCAAAACCCCGCTGCGCTGGCAACGCCCCCCCTCGGCGAGCGCTGGTTCGGCATCTACTTCAACGGCGAACGGACCGGCTTCGTTCACTCCAGCATTAACGAGATCGCAGACGGCTACCGGATTGACAGTGACAGTTCAGTGAAAATGGCAGGACTGGGATTTTCCCGCGAGGCCTCGGTTCGGGAAAGCTACATTGTCAACAGGGACCTTTCGCTCCGCTCCCTGGACGTATCGCAGATCATCGACGGAAGCCTCATGAAGCTTTCAGGGGAAGTCCTGCCAAGAAGCATCAAGGTAACGATCGAGGCTGCCGGCAAGAAGAAAGAAAAGATATTGAAGAAAAAAGGGCCGGTATTTCCTCCCGCTGCGCTGAACCTGCTTCCCCTGTTCCGTGGAACACGGTCGGGCGGGGCTCTGCGCGTCGCCATGCTGGACGTGGAAGCAGTCTCGGTGAAAGATGTCAACTTCACTGTCGTCGGCAACGAAACGCTTGAAGGAATTAAGTCGGTCCACATGCGGAACGATCTTTACCCCTTCGTGGGCAACGATATCTGGGTCGACGCTTCCGGAAACACCCTTAAGGAATCGGTGCGGGACGGCTGGATCGAAACCAGGACCGAGAACGAGAGTGACGCCCGCAAATTCCTGGCTGAAGCAGCGATGTCGAAAAAGGACATGATCCTGGACTTCAGCCTCGTGCCCGCCGACCGGGTCATTGAAAAGCCTTCCAACCTGAAAAGGCTGGAACTGGAGCTGTCCGGCTTCCCTGATAATGTCCCGCTTGTATCCAGCCCCGTTCAGAAGGTCGAGAGAACCGGCGGAAACAAGCTCCTGGTCACCATCGACAATTCGCCGCTGAAAGCGCAGCCTGCTTCACCACAGGGGGAACTCCCGGACCTGAAACGCTACATTTCGGCCACCGACAGGATCATGGCCGGTGACCCTGAAATCAACCGCAGGCAGAAGGAAATCCTCGACGGCGCCACGAAAGGCCGGGCCGCTGTGGAAAAACTGGTCCGATGGGTTGCTGATTATGTCAAGGACACCATCACCGACAGCCAGACCCCGCTGGAAACCCTGGAAAAGCGCACCGGCAACTGCCAGTCCCATGCGCGTCTCTATGCTTCACTGGCAAGGGCAGCGGGAATACCCACGCGTTTCGTTTCAGGAATCGTGTACGCGGAAGGCAAGGGGTTCCTCTATCACAGCTGGGCCGAAAGCTATGTCGGCTACTGGCTGCCCGTCGATCCCACCTTCGGGGAAGTGCCGGCCAACGTGACCCACATAAAACTCGCAGAGGGCGACTCTCCTGATGACATGGCCCCCTTGGCAGGCGTTATCGGTAGAATCAAAGCACATATTCTGAAACTCGACTACTGACTCAGGCACTGACAGAGGGGTCAGGGATGCATATTTGAGGATTTACAAATCGTCGGATATGTCTTTCCGACCCTTCAATAACTTTGGAAGGACTGATAATGGACTATAAAGAAACTTTGAACCTGCCGGCTACTGACTTTCCTATGAAAGCCAATCTCACTCAGAAAGAACTGGAGATCATGGGAAAATGGGAAAGCATGGGCCTTTATGATAAAATGACCGACATAGGCAGGGACAAACCCAGATACATACTCCATGATGGTCCTCCCTATGCCAACGGGCATATTCACATCGGTCACGCCCTGAACAAGATCCTGAAGGACATCGTACTGAAGTGCAAAAGGATGAGCGGGTTCGAAGCGCCGTACATTCCGGGCTGGGACTGCCATGGCCTGCCCATCGAACTTCAGGTGGAAAAAAATCTCGGATCGAAGAAACATCAGATCACCAAGACAGAGATGCGCAAACTCTGCCGCGAGTATGCCGCAAAATTCGTGCAGATACAGCGAACTGAATTCGAACGGCTGGGCATCATGGGAGAATGGGAAAACCCGTACCTCACCATGAACTACGTATATGAAGGGATCACCGCCCGGGAACTGGCAACCTTCGCCGAAAACGGCGGCCTCTACAAGGGCAAGAAGCCTGTACACTGGTGCTCTTCCTGCGTGACCGCACTGGCTGAGGCCGAGGTGGAGTACGCCGACCACAAATCACCCTCGATCTATGTCAAGTTCCCCCTGAAGGACGATATCACTTCAGCGGTCCCGGAACTGGCCGGTAAAAAGGTTTCAGTGGTCATCTGGACCACCACGCCCTGGACATTGCCCGCAAACCTGGCCATCTCCCTCCATCCCGAATTCGATTATGTAGCCCTCGATACCGGCAGCGATGTCCTGATCGTGGCAGCAGGGCTTCTGGACTCCTTCCGCAAGGGCACGGGAGTTTCCGGGGAAGTGATCGCGACTTTCAAGGCGGACATCCTGGAGAAGAAAAACTGCAGCCACCCATTCTACCAGCGTGATTCGGTCATCCTCCTCGGCGAGCATGTGACCCTGGAGGCAGGCACCGGCTGCGTTCACACGGCGCCCGGGCACGGCCAGGACGACTACGAGATGGGCCTGCGCTTCGGCCTGGACATCTACAACCCGGTCGACAACCGGGGCAGGTTCATGGAAAACGTGGAATTCTTCGCCGGCCAGCAGGTGTTCGAAGCCAACAAGAGCGTCATCGAGAAACTGACGGAAACCGGCATGCTGCTGGGCGTCAGCGAAATCACCCACTCATATCCCCACTGCTGGCGCTGCAAGAAACCGATAATCTTCCGCGCCACCGAGCAGTGGTTCATAAGCATGGCAAGCAATGACCTGCGGGCCAAGGCCCTTGAGGAGATCAACCGAGTCACCTGGATCCCCCACTGGGGCAGGGACCGCATCTACGGCATGGTGGAAGGACGTCCCGACTGGTGCATCTCCCGCCAGCGCTCATGGGGCGTTCCCATTACCGCTTTCCTGTGCCAGAGCTGCGGCGAAGCGCTGGCCGATGCAACCGTGATGCGTCATGTGGCCGACCTGTTCGCCGAGTTCGGGTCCGACGTCTGGTACGAGCGGGAAGCCGCCGATCTTCTGCCGCCAGGGACGAAATGCCCGGCCTGCGGCAGCACGAAGCTTGAAAAGGAGATGGACATCCTCGACGTCTGGTTCGACTCCGGAGTCTCACACGCCGCGGTACTGGAAACGCGCGACAATCTCAGTTCCCCGGCGGACATGTACCTGGAAGGCAGCGACCAGCACAGGGGCTGGTTCCACTCGTCCCTGCTGGTCGGAGTCGGCACCCGCGGCACAGCACCTTACAAGAGCGTGCTTACTCACGGCTTCGTGCTGGACGGTTCCGGCCGCAAGATGAGCAAGTCCCTGGGCAACGTGGTGGCGCCCGAGGACGTGATCAAGAAATTCGGCGCCGACATCCTGCGTCTCTGGACCGCTGCCCAGGACTACCGTGACGACACCCGAATCTCCCAGGAGATACTCAACCGGGTCTCCGAGGCCTACCGCCGCATCCGCAACACCTGCCGCTACATCCTTGGCAACATCAGCGATTTCGACCCGGCCACCGACTCGGTCCCTTACGGGCAGATGCCCGAACTGGACCGCTGGGCGCTGCACCAGATGGAGGCCCTCAAGGAGCGGATTCTGCGGGCTTACGAGGAATACGAGTTCCACATCATCTACCAGATGGTCAACGCTTTCTGCAGCGTCGAGATGAGCGCCTTCTACCTGGACATCCTCAAGGACCGGCTCTATTCCAGCCGACGCGACTCGCTCAAGAGGCGCAGCGCCCAGACGGCGCTTTACCGGATTCTGGATACGCTGGTGAAACTGGTGGCCCCGGTCCTCTCGTTCACCGCCGACGAAGTCTGGTGGCACATGCCGGGCAAGACCTCGGAGAGCGTCCACCTCACCGAGTTTCCTGCACCCGCCCCTGAACTCCTGGATGACGGCCTGGTCAAGCGCTGGGACACCATCATCAAGGTGCGGGGCGAAGTCTCCAAAGCCCTGGAATTGGCGCGCGTGCAGAAGATCATCGGCCATTCGCTGGATGCCTCGGTAACCCTGACAGCGCCAGCCGAACTGCTGGGTTTCCTGCGTGAGTACGCGACCGAACTGAAGAGCGTGTTCATTGTCTCGAAAGTGGTTCTGGCCGACGAAATTCGGGGCGAGAGCGTTGCCGCCGAAAACGTGGAGGGTTTGAAGATCCAGGTGGAAGCGGCGCCGGGCGCCAAGTGCGAGCGCTGCTGGTGCTACGACGAAGAAATCGGCAAGGACAGCAACTATTCGACCATCTGTCCGAAATGCATAGAGGCGGTGGCATGAATAACCGGTATGCTCTGCTTGCGGCCATCGCCCTGCCGGCAATCATCCTCGACCAGCTCACCAAGCTGCTGATCGTGCGGAAACTGGCCATGAACGATGCAATCGTCGTGATCACCAATTTCTTCGACATCGTTCACGCCCGCAACCAGGGCGCCGCCTTCGGCATCCTGCGCGACAGCAGTATCCGCCTCCCTTTCCTGATTGCCGTCTCACTTGTGGCCGTAGTCGTGGTCCTCATCGTGTACCGGAGGCTGCGCCCCGACCAGAAACTGGCCGCTGTCTCCCTCTCCCTCGTCCTGGCCGGAGCGGTGGGCAACCTGATAGACCGTCTGCGTCTGGGAGAAGTCATCGACTTCCTCCAGGTCCACTGGTACCAGCACGCCTGGCCCGCATTCAACGTGGCGGATTCGGCCATCTGCATCGGGGTCGGTCTTATGGCTGTCGACATGTATAGGGAAGAGAAGAAGAGACGCGAAGCGGCAGCACCAGGCAATAGGCAATAGGCAATAGGCAATAGGCAATAGGCAATAGGCAATAGGCAATAGGCAATAGGCAATAGATGTTAAGCCTGAATGCTGAAGGTAAAAACAAAAAAGTGATAGGAAATAAATTCTTTTCCCTATCACTTTTTTCATTGCTATGCTTTCCGCAAGCTGTTCACTAACCAAATAACTAATCAACTATTCAACTAATCCACTAATTCACTGTTCTCTGGCTTCTGTTCACTGTCCACTAGACTCTGTAATACTCCCTGTACCAATCCACGAACCTTCCGATTCCTTCCTCAATGGACGTGCTCGGCCTGAATCCAACGTCCTCCATAAGGTCGTCAACGTCGGCGCACGTGGCCGGCACGTCACCCGGTTGAATCGGCATCAGGTTCTTGACTGCCTTTTTCCCCAGCTTTTCCTCCAGTACCTCGATGAACCGCAACAACTCCACCGGGTTGTTGTTGCCGATGTTGTAAACGCGGTTCGGCGCATAACTGGTCCCCGGATCGGGGGCATTCCCGCTCCACGAAGGATTTGGCGCGGCTGTCCTGTCCGCGACCCGTAGCACTCCTTCCACGATGTCGTCGATATAGGTGAAATCCCGCCGCATCCTGCCCTCGTTGTAGACATCGATCGGCTTTCCCTCCAGGATCGCCTTGGTAAAAATGAACAGCGCCATGTCGGGACGGCCCCATGGCCCGTAGACAGTAAAGAACCTGAGGCCTGTGCACGGAAGAAGGTAGAGGCTCGCATAGGTATGGGCCATCAGTTCGTTGGCCTTCTTCGTGGCAGCGTAGAGAGACACAGGGTGGTCCACGTTGTGATGGACAGAGAAAGGCATGGCCGTGTTTGCGCCATAGACCGAGCTTGATGAAGCATAGGCAAGGTGTTTCACACCGTTGTGCCTGCACCCTTCCAGTATGTTCATGAACCCGACGATATTGCTGTCGATATAGGCATGGGGGTTGACAATCGAGTAGCGGACCCCGGCCTGGGCAGCCAGATGGATCACTTTTTCGAAGTTCCCGCCGGCAAATAGATCGGCCATCAGCCTCCGATCCGACAGGTCGCCCCTTATGAACGTGAAGCCGTTCTTTCCCTCCAACTGCTTCAGGCGTGCTTCCTTCAACGAAACATCATAGTAGTCGTTTAGGCTGTCGAAACCCACAACCTCGTCACCACGATCAAGTAGGCGCTGTGAAACATGAAAACCGATAAAGCCCGCCGCCCCGGTTACCAGAATTTTTGACATGTAAACCTCATGAGAAGTCAGAATTCAGAATTAATCAGTCAGAATATAAGAAAATATTGCACTGACTCTTTACGTCTTTTTTTCACCAGCCACCAGCAACCAGCGACTTGCCTGTTGCCTATCGCCTATCGCCTCAGCATGATGAAACCCATCTGCCGCCCAGTCTCACCCTTGTCGCGCCGGTAAGAAAAGAAGAGATCCTTTTCACAGGAAACGCACAATTTACTCACTTCAATGTTCTCCTCGGCTATCCCTGCCTGGAGCAACTGCTGCCGGTTGGCCTTGGACAGATCAAGACGCCATTTCCGTGCGCCCGAAGATTCGGCAAAGCTGTCGAAGTCATGCCCTGCCTTGCTGAATGCGTCCGCCACTGGCGCGTCGACCTCGTAGCAACATGCACCGATGGTGGGGCCTATGGATGCCAGGATATCCCTTGGCCGGCCGTCGAACAGGTTGACCATGGCCTCGACTCCCTTTGCCACGATACTCGCAACGGTGCCTCTCCAGCCTGCATGAATCGCAGCGACGACCCTGTTGGCCGGGTCCAGAAGCAGCACCGGCGCACAGTCAGCCACACAGATACCGATCATCACACCAGGCTGATTGGTTACGATGCCGTCGCATTCAATCTTGAAAAAATGGGAAAAATCAGGGTTCGGCTGGTCCAGGAGCAAGAGATCGTTCCCATGAACCTGGGTAACCGTGACGAGTTTTTCGACCTTTGCGTCAAAGGCACGGGCCAGGATGCTCCGGTTTCCCTCGACGTTGTGGGAAGAATCAAGAGTTGACAGACCCAGATTGAGAGAATTGTATGGCGGGCGGGATACGCCTTCGTGGCGCGTGGTAAAGCCCTGCACCGAGACCCCCCGATCCGCGAAAAGCTTCGATTCCACATAATGGACCCTGCCGGATTTTCGAATTTCCACAAAAACTCCTTGAAAGTCAGTGATATGGTTTAAGTGTTAATTGTTAAGTGCTGAGTGTTAAGTGCTGAGTGCTGAGTTTTAAGTGTTAAGTTTTAAGTGTTAAGTGTTAAGTGCTGAGTGCTGAGTGCTGAGTGTTAAGTTATAAGTGTTAAGTGATATGCCTTTAAGTAGTAAGAGTGATAAACTGAGGGTTATGAATCAAGTATCAGACTTTAGTTGGCAAACAACTGCTTAAACTATCTTTCCGATTTCAACTTAAAACTTAAAACCTAAAACTTAACACTGCTTTTCCATATATTCCAGCAACTCACCCATATCCCCGGGCAACGGAGATGAGAATTCCAGGTATTCCCCGGAAGCGGGATGGATGAAACCAAGTGTTCGTGCATGGAGCGCCTGACGGCCCAGACGGCGGACCATGGCGCGAAGTTCGGTGTCCCTGATCTGGGAAATGCGCCCGCTCCCTCCATAGACAGGATCGCCGAGAAGCGGAAACCCTGCCTCGGAGAGATGAACCCTTATCTGGTGAGTGCGGCCGGTCTCCAGTCTGAGTTCCAGGACCGCAACAGGACCAAACCGGCCCGTGACCTTCCAGTGTGTAACAGCACGTTTTCCGCTGCGCGCGGAACCGGACATCCGCTTTCGGTCCACCGGATGGCGGCCGATGTCTCCCTCGATGGTGCCCTTGTCCTTCGCAGGTGAACCGTAGACGAACGCTACATAGACGCGCTTTATGCTGTGTTCCTTGAACTGCCGGGACAGGGCCAGATGGGCACGGTCATTCTTTGCCACCACGAGTACGCCGGTAGTGCCCTTGTCAATCCGGTGAACGATCCCGGGCCGGATCTCACCCCCGATACCTGAAAGGTCGCGGCAATGGGCCAGCAGGGCGTTTACCAGGGTACCTCCCGGATTGCCTGCGCCGGGATGGACAGGCATTCCAGCCGGCTTGTCCACCACGATGAGGTCGCTGTCCTCATAAAGGATCGATAATGGTATCTTCTCCGCAACCGGTGCAGCCGGGACCGGAGGAGGTATCTCTACGACTATTGTCTCCCCGCCCTTGAGCTTGAGGGAAGGCTTCGACGGCCGGCCGTTCACGGTTATCAGGCCGTTTTCGATGAGGCGCTGCACAGCCGTTCGCGTAAGGTCCGGGACCTTGCCGGTTATGAACTGGTCGAGCCGTTCGGCAGGCTCGTCGGCATTGAAAGTCAATTCGATTCTATTCACTGAACATCCAGGAGCCATGGTCATCGCCGGGAGAATATACAGGCCTGCCGGTTTCTCAAACTGCGAGGTTAGCCAAAAACCGGCGGAATGTCAATCAGTCTCCGTCCCGGTGAAGGGGTCGGCATTTCTTGTCATTTTCATTGCTTTGCGTAGTGGGTCTGGGTAGGATAAGAAGTTCACACCAGGACAGCAAAAACTTTTTAACGTGAATCATCTCTGAAACGAAAAAACAGGACAAAGGAGCAGCTTCATGATTTTGAAAAATTTGGCCAGTGCGGACCTTTCCGGCAAGCGTCTCGATGAAGGCGCCGCACAGCTGTTCCCGATCCTGTCCAAAAACCGGATACGGAAGATCATCGACCTTGGCGGGTGCAGCGTCAACAGCGCCATGGTGCGGGTGGCATCCCGTCAGCTTCGGGAAGGAGATGAAATCATCCTCGGCGTAATGGAGCCGGAACGCTTCCAGGACCTGGTCTTCAAACAGGATGACATCCTCTATGAGGACAACGATGTGCTGGCCATTTGCAAACCGGCCGGTATCAACTCCCAGCGAACTCCCTACCAGTTGAAAGGGACCGTTGAATACGCGATCGGGACCTATCTCAAAAGTGAAGGTATTGAAGAACCGGTAAGGATAGTCCACCGCCTGGACCGGGGAACTTCGGGACTGATGCTGTTCCCGAAAAACCGCGCATCAGCCGCCCGCCTGTCAAGCCAGTTGCACGACGGGGAGATCGAAAAACGTTACCTGGCCCTGGTGAAGGGAATGCCGCCACAATGCGAATGGCTTGTCAACGCCCCCATAGCAAAGATCGCACCTTCCAGGTATGGCGTTGCCACTCCGGGAAAGGAAGCGCAGACGGAATTCCGTGTTGTCGCAGCAGGGGCTGATGCGGCGCTGCTGGAGGCCAGGCCCCTTACGGGAAGGACCCACCAGATCAGGGTACACCTGGAGTATGACGCGCTGCCGATTGTGGGAGACCGGGTCTACGGCGGGGCAAAGGCATGCCGGATGATGCTTCACTGCCTGTCCATGTCGTTCCTGAACCGCAACGGAAACCGCGTGCCGGTTTCAGCACCGCCGGACAGCGTATTCCTGGCAGTCTGCAAGGAGTTCGGCATCGATGCTGAAACGGAGGTCTTCCGGATGAACACTATCTGAGCTTCAACGCCGTCAGCAGCTTGCCAAGGTACTTGTTGAGAAAGTGTTCCCTCGGCAGGGAGGATATGACCGGGTATTTCCTGATCCCGAGATTCTCCAGTTCCGCTTTTATCCTGGGGTTGGCTTCCCGTAGAAGGCCGTCGCGGAAAGCACGGATCGCTTCCTCTTTGCGCCCTTCGAGGAGAAGGATTCTGCCCAGGTTTAGGTAGTGCACGGAATACCATGGTTCTTCGTCGATGGCTTCCCGGCACAAGGCCTCAGCCCGCTTGTAGTCCTGCCGTTCCTTGGCAACGCAGAATGCAAGGTGGGAAAGGACCTCAGGGCTTTCATCCAGGTCCGCCGCCGCCTGCAGGCGCTGCAACGCCAGGCCGGTATTTCCCGCATCGAGTGCGGCGATTCCTTCTTTCAGTAGTGTCGATGATTTTTGTTCCATTACGGTTGCTCTCTATCAGGCAAAAAGGTATATGCTGGTTTCCATCCTGTGTTTCCGGATGGACACTATGCTAATATTTCGGCATGGGACTGCAAGACTTGAGCAGGCCCAGGAATTACCCCGCCGCTATGAAGGCCCGGACTTTCTTTTGCTGCCGAAGCCCGGCGAAAAAGGAGCTCAGCAGCTCGGAGCATTCCTTGCCCCTGACACCGGACGTCAAGGAGACACGATGATTGAGCCGCGCATCATCGGACAGATCGTACAGGGAACCTGCCGCCCCGCCCTTCGGGTCGTGGCAGCCGAACACCACCCGCTCCAGGCGGGAGAGCAGAATGGCTCCCATGCACATGGGACACGGCTCGAGTGTTACGTAAAGAGTGGCGCCGAGAAGCCTCCAGTTCCCTGCCTTGCGGGCGGCCTTGCGGATAGCCGTCATCTCAGCATGGGAAGTGGGGTCCAGACTGGTTTCACGCCTGTTGTAGCCACGCCCCAGCACCTCTCCATCCCTGACGATTACAGCTCCGATCGGAACCTCCCCCCTGGCCTCGGCCTTCCCGGCCTCGACGATCGCCTTTCCCATCCAGTAGTTGTCGTCTTTGATCCGTTTCATAGTCATCACATATCCGTGGCCCGGAACATGACCAGCCTCCAAAAGAAGGGGGCCATGACCTTCAGTCTCTTACTATCGCCGTTTTGCCGCCAAGTGTCAATGATTTGCCCATACTTCATTACCTGAAGCACAGCTTGGGCGCATCAGGGAGAACTACTATGAAAATCCACGACATATCCATCCGGTTGGCCAATGACACTCCATGCTACCCCGGAGACCCCCGGGTCACGGTGGAAAGCGTGCTCAGCATGGAAACCGGGGACGGCGCCAATGTCTCCCGGATCACACTGGCCAGCCACTCTGGAACTCATCTGGACGCTCCCTTCCACATGATTGCCGGAGCCCTGCCGATGTCAGCCATACCCCTTTCCCCGTTGATGGGAAAGGCGCTGGTAGCCGACTTGACGGGCCGTTCGGAAATCGGCGCCAGGGAGCTGCTCGCATTGCCGCTTCGTGGCGTAACTCGATTGTTGCTCAAGACCGACAATTCCCGGCTGTGGGAGACCTCCCGTTTCTACCGGGACTACGTCTCCCTGGTCGGAACGGGTGTCGATTGCCTCATGGAAGCAGGCATTGAACTCGTCGGCATCGATTACCTCTCCATTGAAGCCTGCGACGGAAACGGGAATGTTCACCGGCGCCTGCTGGAAAAGGGAATCCTGATCCTGGAAGGACTGGATCTCTCTGCTGTTGCTGCAGGCGTGTATGAGCTGATCTGCCTTCCCCTGAAAGTGGCGGCAGAGGACGGCGCACCGGTGCGCGCGATCCTCCGTGAGCTAGAAGAAGGGAAATGAATGAAAAGCGGGTGAGCTAAATTCTGTACGCTGTACGCTGTTCACTGCCCGCTAATAAAGTGGCGAACAATGGAGGAAAGATTATAATAGAAAAAGAGAGGCGCTATATTCCGTACCGAAAGGAGAATTGCCATGGCACGTCTTTCGAATAAATCCGGCGTAGATGAAAAGGGGCTGAGGACTCCGCGAAGTACCGATGTCTACATGCCGAGGGAAGGCTTGAAGGAAGTTTCATACTGCCGGAAATGCGGCGTGATCTACAGGCAGAAACGCTGGTTCATGGACCCGGATGAACTGGTCGGGATAAAGGGCGATCCGGAGTCAGGCAAAATCGTCTGTCCGGCGTGTCAGCGAATGCAGGATGGCGTACCGGGAGGATTCCTCACTCTTGCAGGCGATTATCTCCGTCAGCATGAAGCTGAAATTCTCGAACTGATTAAGAACACCGAGGCAAAGTCCCGGCAGAAGAATCCTCTCGGGCGAATCATGGAAATCCGCCAGGAGGGGGACGTGCTCACCATTCTCACCACGGAGGACAAAATTGCCCAGAAACTGGGGCGGGATATGTTCAAAGCCCACAGGGGAGAACTCCGCTTTCACTGGAGCCATGGCGACAACGCGGTAAGGGTGGAATGGTCGCGGGCATGAAGCAATGATGCGGACGGAACTGGTGAGGGAAAAGGCGGTCGAAAAGACCGCCTTTTCCTTACGTTCCCGGCGAGAGAATAAAACATTGCAAAGAACTGGCAATTGGCATAAAAATGATGGATATTTTCCTGCCCCGCCCTGTCGATTTGTTGTTCCAGCCACGGGAGGAGCTTGCGCCTTCCTGAAACGGATGGGAATGTATGACGGCATATCACAAGATATTCCTCCGTACTCCCTGGAGGCTCGTTCTCGTCTTTCTCCTCTTTGCCAGCTGCCAAGCCGTTTTCTGCTTCATCTTCTACGAGAACCGGAAGGCATGGTTGATGTGCGGCATTACCGTCACACTCACGCTTGCCTCCGGAGCGATTGTACTCTTCATCTGGCGCCAGACGCAGATGAAGCATCTGCGGGAGATCTGCGACGTCGAACGTGAACATCTCGCCCTTGCACAGCAGTATGAAGCCCTGACCCGTTTTTCCAACGACGGGATTCTGCTGCTCGCGGCAGACGGGGGAATAGTTGAAACAAATGAGCGTGCTGTTTCCCTCTACGGATATTCCTGGGAAGAGCTCCTGCAGCTCAACATACGAGACCTGAAAGTGCCGGAAAACTGGTCGGACCTGGACGAAAAGCTGGCATTGACCAGGGAACACGGCGGAATAATGTTCGAATCGCTGCACCGGCGCAAAAACGGCGAGACAGTACCGGTGGAGATAAGCTCCCGCATCCTCCTGATTGAAGGAAAATGGTTCTATCTGGGCATAATCCGTGACATATCGGAACGCAGGAGCGCCGAGGCCCAGGTAATACAGAAACATCGGGAATTGGAAAACCTGAACCGAACCCTGGAGGATAGGGTTCGGGAAGAAGTGTCGAAAAACCGTGAAAAGGACCACCTGATCATTCAGCAGGGCCGGCTTGCGGCCATGGGAGAGATGATCGGCAATATCGCCCATCAGTGGCGGCAACCCCTGAACGTGGTGGGGCTGCTCTTCCAGAGCCTCCAGGAAATGCACCACCAGGGGGAACTTACCGGGGAACAGCTTAATGACACGGTATGCCAGGCAATGGAGGTCATAAGGTTCATGTCGCAGACAATGGATGACTTCCGCAACTTTTTCAAACCGGACAAGGAAAAGAAGGATTTCTCCGTCAAAGAGGTCGTCAACAGGTCACTGTCTTTTCTTCGTCCCCACCTCAATTACCACAATATCAGTGTTGAAGTGAACATCGACAAAGAACTGGTCGTAACCGGATACCCCAATGAGTATGCACAGGTTCTCATAAATATCCTGGGAAATTCCAAGGATGTAATCCTAGAACGGGATACGGAAAATCCCGTCATCATCATCAATGCGCACAGGGAATCGAATCGCACCATCGTTACGATTCAGGACAATGCAGGAGGCATTGCCGACGATATCATCGGAAAGATCTTCGACCCGTACTTCACTACAAAACGGACCGGCGACGGATCCGGACTTGGCCTGTACATGTCGAAGACCATCATAGAAAAAAACATGCTGGGCAGTCTGTCCGCAGCCAATACAGCCGCGGGCGCCGAGTTTCGGATCGAGGTATGACCACTATGGGCGCGGGATGGGGGAGGCGTGGCGACAAACGAAGAAATATCCGGGAACGGGGGCGGAAAAAGGGCGGCGACAGCACCGGCAAACGTCAGCAAATGGCTCGATATGTTTACCGAAATGATGGCTGTCTTCCCCTGTCCTGTATACTTCAAGGACATAAGGGGCAGGTACCGGTTATTCAATGCTGCCTTTGAAAGGTTCCTCGGCTTGTCCGGCGAAGAGATCAGGGGCAAACGGTTGCGACAGGTGTCTCAAAAGGGAAGTTTCAGGCTCCTGGAAACAATGGACCGCAAACTGATCAGAAACGCCGCCGGCTGGCAGTGTTTCCAGACATCCCACAGGGATGCATCGGGCAAGGAATGGAGCGTAATAATCAACAAATCCATGCTGTTCCTCCATGGTGAAGTCAGGGGAATCATGGGTGTCATCACGGATGTTACCGAACTTGAGGAAACCAAAAGGGAGCTTTACGAATCACGCAAGATCCTGCAGAACGTATTCGAAGCCATTCCCGACCTGCTGACCGTACATGACCGCAACCTTCGCGTTGTAATGAGCAACTGGCACGGCGGCTATGAATATGTGGCGGAAGAGTTGCGCTTCGGCCATCCCTACTGCTATGACGCCTATTATCCGGGGCAGGGCAGACCGTGCGAGCCGTGCAATGTTCTCGAAGTGTTCAGAACCAACCTTCCCAGCCTGACGGAAAAATACAACCCCCGCATCGGCCATATGGAATCCCGGGCGTTTCCGGTTTTCGACGAATCCGGGAAAACCGTGATGGTTGCGGAATACGTTCGCAGCATAAATGAGCGGAAAATGGCGGAATTTGCGCTCAGCGAAGCAAACCAGCGACTGAACGCCATTATCGCGTCATCTCCTCTGCCCATCATCGCCATGGACATCTTTGGCAAGGTCATGCTCTGGAACCCGGCAGCAGAGAAAACCTTCGGCTGGAAGAACGAGGAAGTGCTCAACAAGGAGTACCCTCTGTTCCCAAAGCGCAGAGAACTGGAAATATTCAATCTTTTCAAAAGGCTGGGCAAAGATGAAATCATCCGTGGAGAAGAGGTTTACCGGCAATGCAAAGACGGCAGACCCATAACCCTCAGCCGCCATAATGCGCCGCTGCGTGACACCTCCGGCCGGATCACCGGCACCATGGCCGTTCTGGAAGACATCACCGAGAGAAAACAAGCGGAAAATGAGCTCAAGGCATCGGAAGCCAACTACCGCGCAATTTTCGACGGGACAAACGAAGCAATCTTCGTACTGGACTCTGAAAACGGGTCGATCATCGATGTGAACAGGAAGATGTGCGAAATGTACGGCTGCAGCCGGGAAGAAGCGTTGCGGCTGGACGTAGAGGCTTTCAGCGCCGGTCAGGAGCCCTTCACCCAGAACTTTGTCAACCATTACGTCAAGAAAGCAGTTGTTGGGGACAGCCAGATGTTCGAATGGCTGGCCCGACGCTTGGATGGTTCCCTCTTCTGGGTTGAAGTGAACATCAAAAAAATCAACCTGGGGGGCATGACCCGAGCGCTTGCGTCGGTGCGGGACATTACGGAACGCAAGATAGCGGAGGAAGCCCAGCGGGAAAGCGAAGAGCGTTTCCGCAGGATCTTCGAGCAGAACGAAGACCCGGCAATGATCATCTGCCCGGAAACCCTGGTGATCATCGACGTAAATCCGGTGCTGGTCAAACATTACGGTTTTTCCGCCAGGAAGCTGCTCAGAGAAGGGCCGGGACTCTTCCTGCAGGAGCCGGAACTTGACAGGATCAGCCAGGCTCTGCGAGGAATTACCGATGCCGGAACAGTTCAGAGCGAACCGCTCGTCACGTTCGCCAAAAACGACGACAGGATCATCACCTCCTTCAAGGCAAAACTTATCAGGGCAAGGGGCGTGTCATACGCATATTGCACCTTCCGCGACATCACGGAACGACTGAGGATCCGTGAAGAAACGAAAAAGATGCAGACCAAGCTGCTGCAGACCAACAAGATGGCCGCACTGGGAACCCTGTCTTCCGGCATAGCCCACGAGATCAACAATCCGGTCAATTTTATACTCTCCAACGCCCGGATGCTCCATGACGCCTGGCAGGACCTTGATCTGATTTGCTCGGAGTACGGCCGGGACCTGGTGGATTATTCCATCGGCGGCTTCACTTTTGCCGAGGCCAGGGAAATCCTCCCCAAGCTCCTGGATGGAATCATCGACGGGTCACACCGCATCAGGACCATCCTGACGGGCCTCAGGGAGTTCGCCCGCGAGGAGAAAACCCCGCCGAACCAGAAAGTGGACGTAAACAGCGCCATCGAAAAGTCAGTCGCCATTCTCCAGAACCAGATCAGGGAATACACGAATCATTTTCATCTTTCCGCGGAACCGGATCTTCCCCCCGTAAGGGGCAGCCTGCAGCAACTGGAACAAGTGGTGATCAACCTGACCATGAATGCGCTGCAATCACTGCCGGGCAAGGAATTCGGAGTCTACATCTCCACATACAGGGAAAAGAAATCAAACTGCGTGGTGATCAAAGTCAGGGACCAGGGAGTCGGCATGGACCAGGAAGTCGTGAAACGGATTTTCGACCCATTCTTCACCACCAGGCTGGAAAGCGGCGGCACCGGGCTAGGCCTTTCCATCTGCTATTCCATCCTCAAGGAACACCAGGGCGCCATAGAAGTCGAATCGGAACCGGGCAAAGGAACCAGCGTCTTTGTCCGGATTCCATCCTTACGACACCGGGAGGGAATCCATGAAAAACACAGCGAACCTTGATCTTCCGTCCGTTCTGCTTGTCGATGACGAGGAACAGATACTGTTTTCATCTGCCGCGCTGCTCCGCAGGGCCGCTGTCAGGAACGTGAAGACCATTTCCGACAGCAGGGATGTACTGCCCATCCTGGCCGGGGAAAATGTGGGAACCATCGTGCTGGACCTGTTCATGCCCCATGTTTCGGGAAAAGACCTCCTGGCGCATCTGTACCGAGACTATCCCCATATCCCGGTTATTGTCATGACCGCCGCACACGACCTGGAAACGGCTGTTGACTGCATGAAAACGGGCGCTTTCGACTACCTGTTGAAACCGGTGGAAAACGCCCGTTTCATTTCAAGCGTCTCCAAAGCCATGGAAATCTTCACCCTGAAGAGCCAGATGGCTCTGCTGGAACAGCACCTGTTCGACGACAGGGTCGAGCAACCTGCGGCCTTCGAGTCCATTGTCACCGTAAGCAAGAAGATGCAGACTGTTTTCCAGTACTGCGAGGTAATCGGGAGGTCCCGGCAGCCAGTTCTGATTACCGGTGAAACAGGTACCGGCAAGGAACTTGTCGCCAGGGCAGTCCATGCCGTAAGCGGCCTTGCTGGTAAGTTCATCCCGGTAAACGTGGCCGGACTGGACGACAATCTTTTTACCGACACCCTGTTCGGCCACCGGAAAGGAGCTTACACCGGGGCGGAAGAAGCGCGCAGAGGGCTGATAGAATCCGCGGCCGAAGGCACGCTGTTCCTGGACGAGATCGGGGACCTGTCCGAATCTTCCCAGGTCAAGCTTCTGCGCCTGCTCCAGGAGCAGGAATACTACTCCATAGGTTCCGATATACCGAAAAAGAGTTCCTCCAGGATCATTGCCTCCACCAACAGGGATCTGCGCGAAGAGGTTTCCCGGGGCACGTTCCGCCGCGACCTCTACTACCGGATCTGCGCACACCGAGTCATCATCCCGCCGCTCAGGGAGCGGCCCGAGGACATCCCCTGCCTATTGGGACATTTTCTCCGCAAAGCGTCCAAAAAACTCGACAAGAGGCGCCCGAGTCCGCCCCCCCAGCTGTTCGCCCTCCTTTCCGCCTACCCCTTTCCCGGAAACGTCAGGGAGCTGGAAGCCATGGTATTCGACGCCGTCGCCCGACATGCTTCCGGCATCCTGTCGCTTACAAGTTTCAGGGAGGCGGTCAGCAGGAAATACTCCGTCGAATCCCTTCAGCCACTTGAACCAACGGCAAACGGTTCCCTTCCCTTGCGGTTTCCCGAAAAACTTCCAACCCTGCATGAAGCAGAAACCCTGCTGGTGAACGAAGCCATGAAGCGTTCCGGAGGAAATCAGGGAATTGCCGCTTCTCTCCTGGGGATCTCCCGCTCCGCCCTCAACAAAAGGCTCAGAAAAACGGATTAACCCGGCCGTCTCTAATGAAAAAGTCTGTGCAGCAATTCACACCTGTGAAAAGACTCACACCTGCCTTAAACCCGCTCCCAACATGGAATCAGGTCTGCTCCCCAATCCTGCCCAAGGTAATTTTCTTTACATCCCTCTCAAGACCATGATAGAGCGGCCAAGCCATAACTCTCGGTAATAATACAACTATTTTTCAACCGACGCTCCGGCACACCCCGTGCTTTAGCATAATCAATATCTGATGGAACAGGATGTCCGTTTCCCAGGCCTCCCGCTCGTCGGGAAAAACCACTTTTCCAAGGAGGAAAACATGACAATGCCATTAGGACCAGTCCGGTATCTCGTACCCCCTATTTCGCTGATAGGGTGTGGAACATCCAAAGCTGTCGGTGACTATCTGAAGACCTTAGGTGCCAAAAAGACCCTGATCGTTACCGATAAAGGCCTGTCCAAGATCGGCGTGGCCGGCACAATCAAGAAATATGTCGAAGATGCCGGCTTGCAGGCCGTCATTTTTGACGGCGCGGAACCCAACCCGACCGACCAGAATGTGGCTGACGGCGTCAAAGCGTATCAGGAGAACGGCTGCGACTCCATCATATCGCTGGGCGGCGGAAGCTCCCATGATACCGGCAAAGGGGTCGGCATCGTAGCCACTAATGGCGGCAAAATTAAAGATTTCCAGGGAATTGACACGGTGAAGAAACCCATGCCGCCGCTCATCGCCATCAACACCACTGCAGGCACCGGCAGTGAAGTGACTCCTGCGGCAGTTATCACCAACACTGAGAATCATGTGAAAATGGTTGTCTGGAGCATCAATGTGTCGGCGAACGTAGCCATTGACGACCCTGAGCTGATGATCGGAATGCCCCCGGCCCTGACCGCCGCAACCGGCATGGATGCCCTCACCCACGCAGTGGAAGCCTATGTTTCCCTGGGCCACAACCCGAGAGCCGATGCCCTTGCCCTGAAGGCCATCGAGATGATTGCCCAATACCTGCGCAAGGCAGTTGCCAACGGTCAGAATATCGAGGCACGCACCGGCATGGCCTATGCCCAAACCCTTGCCGGCGAAGCGTTCTCCAGCGCGGGTCTGGGAATCGCCCACTCCCTTGCCCACCAGCCCGGCAGCTTCATCGGCCTGCCACACGGTGTCTGCAACGCAATCTTCCTGCCCCTGGTCTGCGAGTTCAACATGAATGCCTGCCTGGAACGTTTCGCTGACATTGCCGTGGCCATGGGAGAGGACATCGTCGGCATGACGACGAGAGACGCTGCCCTGACAGGGATCGATGCTATCCGGACGCTGTCCGCCGATATCGGCATCCCGTCGGGTCTCGCACAACTGGGGATGAAGGAAGAGGATATCCCGAAAATGGCCGAATGGGCTTTGAAGGAAGTCTGCACTCCCACCAATCCCCGAATCACGACCTTGCAGGATATGGTTGACCTCTACAAAAAAGCGATGTAACGCGATGCACAGCGGGGCGCCCGGGGTAGGGCGCCCCGCCACAATACCGGGCTATTCAAGGAGGTAGAAACCATGGCTTTAGCTGAGCAGGTATATGAATTTTATATCCCATCTATTTCACGCATGGGGATCGGCGCAGTGAAGGAAGTCGGGGCGAAGGCCAAATATCTCGGCGGCACCAGGGCGCTGCTGGTCACCGACAAGGGATTGTCCAAATCGGGCATGGCCGACCAGATCAAGAAGCTGCTCGAAGATGCCGGGGTCCCCACAACCATCTTCGACGGGGCTGAACCCAACCCGACCGATATCGATGTCCGCGAGGGCCTGAAAGCCTACCAGGCCAACAAGTGCGACATAATAGTAACCCTGGGCGGCGGCAGCTCCCACGACACCGGGAAAGGAATCGGCATAGTGGCCAGCAATGGCGGCGACATACGCGAATACGCCGGCATCGACACGGTTGCCAAACCGTTGCCGCCCCTCATCGCCATCAACACCACCGCGGGAACAGCCAGCGAGATGACCCGCTTTGCCGTCATCACCAACACCGACACCCATGTGAAAATGATCTTCGCCACCCCGCGCATCACCCCGACCATCGCCATAAACGACCCGGTCCTGATGGTGGGAATGCCGCCCGCCCTGACCGCTTCCACCGGCATGGACGCCCTTACCCATGCAGTAGAAGCATATGTGGCAGCCCTGATGAACCCGGTTACCGACGCATGCGCTCTGGCGGCAATAAAGCTGGTGGCTGACTGGCTTCCGGCTGCGGTTGCCAATGGCGACAACCTGGAAGCACGCGACAAGATGGCCTATGCCGAGTACCTGGCCGGAATGGCCTTCAACAACGCCGGAATCGGCATCGTCCACGCCATGGCCCACCAGCCGGGTGCGCTGCTCAACAAGCCCCACGGTGTCTGCAACGCCATCCTGCTGCCGCACGGGTGCGCGTTCAACCTCATCGCCATGCCGAGGCGCTTCGCCGATATTGCCGTCGCCCTGGGAGTCAATACCTGTGGTCTCACGGCAATGGAAGCAGCGGAAGCATGCGTCGAAGCCATCAGGAAGCTGTCCAAGATGGTCGGCATACCCGCGGGCCTTTCGGAAATCGGCGTCAAGGAAAGCGACATACCGGCATTGTCCGACAATGCCATCAAAGACATCTGCTGCCTGTTCAACCCGCGGAAGATAACCATTGACGACATCCGCAGGATTTACAGGGAAGCGCTGTAAGCAGTGAATTTGATTGATTTGCGCAATGCGGGAGAGGTGCACCGAGCCCCTCCCGGCAGCTCAAAATCAGTTTCCTGTGTTGGTCAAACATGAAATGGCGGAGGAAAACTTATGAAAAAACTGTTGATTTTAGCAGTGATGGGCCTGCTGCTTGCCAGACCTGACGTATCCCATGCCGCTGCTTACGCCAGGGACTATATACCGCTGCCACCCGGCACATCCCTGTTCTGTTTCTACTTTAACCATGCCAGCGCCAACAAGCTCTACCAGGATGGAAATAAAATCGGCAATGATTTCAACCAGACCGCAAATGTCGGAATGCTCAGGTATGTCTATTACACCAGCATCGGCAAGTCCCTCTACGGTGACGGTCCCTTTACCATTGACCCCCAATTCATCGTGCCCTTCGTCGATGTCAACTTGAGCGGAGACTATGAGGCTTTGAACAACAACCACGAAATCTCCACCACCGGCTTTGCCGATCCCATCGTGCTGTGCACCTTCTGGTTCATCAACGACCCGAAGGACAAGTTCTGGGTGGGGTTCACCCCCTGGCTGACCCTGCCGGTCGGACAGTACGACAGGGACAGGATCGCAAACCCGGGCAGCAACCGCTGGGCGTTCAAACCGGAGATCGGGGTGGTAAAAGGCATAGGGGAAAAGGCCTATCTGGACTTGATCCTGGGCGGGGAATTCTACTCAGACAATGATGAATACCTGGGAAACAGCAAGCTGGAGCAGGATCCCACCATTCAGGCGGAAGCGCACCTGAGTTACGACATCACCAAGCAGTGGGCGATTTCGCTGGATTACTATTACGTCTATGGCGGCGAAACCAAAGTTGACGGCGCCTGGCAGAACAACTCGCAGAGCAATCACGGCCTGGGCCTGACCCTGTTCTGGCTGGTCGGGAGCAACAACCAGCTGCTGATCTCCTACCGGGATGATTTTTCAGTCAAGAGCGGTGCAGGCACCAATACCGTCGGCTTCCGCTGGGCATACTTCTTCTGACAAACACGTCCAACAGCTGAAAACGGCATCTCTGTTAAATAGCCGTTTACCGAAGATCCTCCTTCTCGGTATCGGGGCGCTGTAAGCGCCCCTTTTTTTTGCATGAACGGCAAAACCCGCAAAAACTTGAGCCGGAAGCTCCTTCTCCCGGCGGAAAATTCAACTCGTCCGGCAGCAAAAAACAGGTTGACATATACTGTTTTTCGTATATATTGAAAACTATATGTGCTTGCGGGAGCATACAACCTCGCGAATACACACGATATCACACGTCATTACCCGGAGGAATGTCATGGCCAGATACCTTATTGTAGGCGGCGTAGCAGCAGGAATGTCGGCAGCGACACGTTTGAGAAGGCTGGAAGAAAAAGCCAAGATAATCGTTTTCGAGCGAGGCGAGCATGTCTCATACGCCAACTGCGGCCTCCCCTATTACGTTGGTAACACCATAAGCGAAAGGGATCGGCTCCTGGTCCAGACCCCGGAAGGGTTCAAAAACCTGTTCAACATCGAAGTTCGTACCAAAAACGAGGTATTGTCCGTCCATCCCGGAACGAAAAGCATCCGCGTGAAGGACCTGTTATCGGGCCGGGAGTACGAGGAAACCTACGACAAGCTGCTTCTGGCCCCGGGAGGATCCCCGGTGAAGCCAACCATCCCGGGCTCGGACCACCCGGCGATCCACACCCTCTGGACCATCCCCGATTCGGACCGGATCCGCGCCATGGTCGACAACGGCAGGGTGAAAAGCGCGCTGGTGGTAGGCGCGGGTTTCATCGGCCTGGAAATGGCGGAAAACCTCCATGCCCGCAGCATAAACGTGACGGTAGTGGAAATGGCGAACCAGGCCATGAACGTCATCGATTACGAGATGGCGGCCATGGTGCACCGCGAACTGCGCATGCAGAAGGTCGGGCTTTACCTGGAAGACGGGGTGGCAAAATTCGAGCCGTTAGCGAACGGCGGCGTAAAGGCCATCCTCTCCAGCGGGAGAACAGTCGAGGCGGACCTGGTGCTCCTCTCCATCGGCGTCAAGCCAAACACCGGCTTCATCGCCGATTCAGGGATCGGGCTCGGCCCCAAAGGCCACATCGTTGTCGACGAATTTCTCAGGACCGGCGATAAAAACATCTATGCCGCGGGAGACGCCATCGAAGTGCTCCATCCCCTAACCAACCAGAAGACCGCCATCCCCCTTGCCGGACCGGCCAACAAGCAGGGGCGCATCGTGGCGGACAACATGTGCGGAAAAAACGCGCATACTTACTGCGGCACCATGGGGACTGCAATCGCCAAGGTTTTCGACCTGACCGTTGGCATGACCGGCGCCTCGGAAAAACTCTGCAGATCGAAAAACATTCCCTGTGACTCGGTGGTGATTCACCCCAACGACAGCGCCGGTTATTACCCGGGCGCCATGAAAATGTGCCTGAAGCTGGTGTACTCCCCCGAGACCAGGTTGGTGCTCGGCGCGCAGGCAACCGGCTACGACGGCGTGGACAAGCGCATCGACGTCATCGCCACCGCCATCAAGGGAAACATGACCGTGGATAACCTGGCCGAGATCGAGCATGCCTATGCTCCCCCCTATTCATCGGCAAAAGACCCGGTCAACATGGCCGGCTTCGTTGCCCAGAATGTCCTGGACGGACTGGTCAGGAGCATCTCCTGGGATGAGGTGGAGCAGTTGGACAAGGAAGAGCTGCTCCTGCTGGATGTGCGCACCCCGGCTGAGTTCGCCACCGGCGGCATGCCCGGCGCAGTCCATATCCCCCTCGCGGAACTGCGCGACCGGGTCGACGAAGTCCCGCGCGACCGGAAGATAATAGTCTACTGCAAGGTCGGGCACATCGCCTATAACGCAGCGCGGGTACTGGCAGCGCACGGTTTCGACAACGTCTTCAACCTTTCCGGGGGTTATGAAACCTGGCATCTCGCCACCGGCCCCCAGGAATCGGCCCCGGCAACTGTTAACGCCCATGCCCCTGAAACGGAAAAAGCAATGACAACGTCGAACCCACCAGAAAAATCGTCGAGAACCATCGAAATCAACGCCTGTGGCCTTCAGTGCCCCGGACCGGTCATGCGGCTCAAGCAGGAGATGGACGCCCTAGCCCCCGGCGAAGCGGTCTCCATCACCGCAAGCGATCCGGGCTTCCTGAACGACGCGCCTTCCTGGGCAAGGGCCACAGGCAACATGGTGCGCAACATCGGCGTGGAAAAGGGAATCGTGAAGGCCGTCATAGAAAAGGGTTCCCCGGAAACCGGCCCGACGCCGGCAGTTGCCGGAAACGACAAGACCATCGTCGTCTTCTCCGGCGACCTGGACAAGGTCATCGCCAGTTTCGTGATCGCCAACGGCGCACTGGCCATGGGGCGCAAGGTGACCATGTTCTTCACTTTCTGGGGCCTGAACGCCCTGCGCAGGAATGAAAAGGCGGGCGGTCTCGGCAAGAACCTGGTGGAGAAAGCGTTCGGCTGGATGATGCCGCGCGGGAGCAGGAAGCTCGCCCTGTCCCGGATGAGCATGGGAGGCATGGGCGGGATGATGATCAGGGGAATCATGAAGCGCAAGCACGTACCGGCGCTGGAAGAGATGATGGCCGTGGCCATCAGGGGCGGCGCAACCATCGTTGCCTGCCAGATGTCCATGGACCTGATGGGCATCCGCAGGGAGGAACTCATCGACGGCATCCAGGTCGGCGGGGTCGCCTCCTACCTGGAAGCCTCGGAAAAGGCGGACAATAACCTGTTCATCTGAAAGTCGACTGCCTGCGGTTTCGTGGAATGTTGAGGAGATATGGGTTGCAGCCCGAAACAGGGCTGTGCATTCAAACCCGCAAGTGCCGGGGGGAGCAAATCGCTCCCCCCGGCACTTGCGGGTTTCTCTTCCCGGCTGTGAGCGTCATTTCTCAAGGACGTGCTTTTCAAGAACGAAGCAGGTGAAGATTCCGGAGAACACCTTTGTCCCGGCTTCATCGACACCCTCCACCTCGACACGATGCTTCTTCCCGCCGATTTCCGCAACCTTTGCTTCAAGCGTAACGGCATCGCCGCATTTCGTCGGCTTCAGAAACCTGACCTCAGCGGAACCGAGCACAACATTGGGATCGTTGACCGCCGCCATTGCCGCGAAATCTGCGGCGCCGAAGATAAAACCGCCATGCACGAGCTGGTGAGCGTCGGCGACCATTTCCGGGATGGTGTCCAGCTTTACAACGGCCTTGCCCTCATCGACAGAGATTATTTGCCCGCAAAGCGACCGGTTTATGGCCAAATGCGTATTGAGTTCCATTTTTTCGTCTCCTTCTGGGTCTTCAGGGATAGCATTAATGTTCGGGGCAGTGAAGTTGCAGCTTTGGGCCCATATTCTGCCAGAAAACGCTTCAATTTTCACCCCCCATTTCAGTGAAAGTTTCCGGCAGCAAGAACAGGCAGGCCTTATCTTGTCAGGAGCAGCGCCTGGTCCAGGTCGGCAATGGTATCAGACGGATGCTCGCCCCCCACGCACAGGCGGACCATGTTCGGCAGGATGCCTGCCAGCGAACGCGCTTCATCTCCCTGCTGCTGATGGGTTGAAATGGACGGGATGGTGGCGACGCTCTTGATGCGGCCCAGGTCCGTGGCCCGCCAGATCCGCTGCAGGCCGTCGAAGAACTTGCGGGCGTTTTCCGCCCCCCCCTTGACGCAGAACGACAGCAGGTGGCCGTAGCGGTTGACCGGTTTGCCGTAGTGCTCGTCGTATTCCGCATCCACCAGCCACATGTACCTGCTGGCCAGTTCGTGCAGCGGGTGGTTGGGCAGGCCCAGGTACTGGACGTTTTCCACACGTGGATGCCCTTCCAGGAACCGGGCGACTTCCATGGCGTTCCGGCTCAACATGTCCATCTTGGAGCGCAGGGTCCGCATGTCGTTCAGGGTCATCACCGCCTGCAGGGGATGGAGGTTAGGGCCGAAATCGCGGTTCTGCAGGTACTTGATGTGCAACGAGAAATCGTTCTTCAACCGGTCATCGTTGATGTTTGTGACCAGGTTCTTGCGGGCGATGACGGCACCGCAGACACCGAAGCCACTGCTGGTGAGGCTCTTGGTTGCGGATTGCACCACGATATCAGCGCCGTGGCAGATCGGACGGAGCAGCGCAGGCGTGGCAATGGTGGAGTCTACTATCAACGGCAGGTTGTTGCTGTGGGCAAGGTCGGCAACAGCCTTGATATCGAAGAATCCGAGTTGGGGATTGCTGGGAAGTTCACCATAGAGGAAACGGGTATGGGCATCGATCTTCGATGCCCATTCATCCAGGTTGGTGGCGTCCAGCACCCAGCGGCATTCGATGTTCTGCTCCTGCATCAGGCGGACCGAAAACTGCTGGTACGTCCCGCCGTAGCACTGGACCGTGGCGACGAAGTTCCTCTTTTCATTTACGTCATCCTGAATTTTCAGGAAAGGATGCACGGCCGTCATGATGGCCGCCATTCCCGAAGAGGTGGAGCAGCAGGAAGTCACCCCGTCGTACCCGTATCCTTCCAAGAGGGCTAGGGTCCATTCGTAATAGTAGGTGGAGGGATTGGCGATGCGCGAGTAGCACCAGGTGGGGATCTTGTAGGCCAGGGCCGCGGCCATCTCGTCAGAGTCGCGATAGGCCTGGGCGGTGCTCATGAAGATCGGCTCGATGATCGAACCCTGGTAGTCGTCTATGGCGTCCCTGACCGTGTACAGTCCGTGCACCGCAATGGTATCGAACTTCCACTTCTTCACCACCTCGCGGATATATTTCTCGCGATCGGCCAGGTAGATGTTGTTACGGTCGATATAGCGCTGCATCCCTTCTGTGATTTCCACATCGTCGGCAGGTGCCATCTCGCTCTCCTTGACGGTATTCGTTACCCTGGCTTGAATTTGGCTGAAAGGTACATTGCAATGATCAGGATATCTTTTCTTCGCGCCGAGTCAACCGTGGATGGAATATCGAAGGAGCTGAATTATGACAGAAGGATATTCATGGAGACTCCCCATGCTCCATATGTCATGAGGTGAAAACGTCTTTCATTTCCGCTGCAAGTGTATCGCGGTGGACCTCTTGAATATCAGGACCGGCCGACATCGTCATCCATGCCATCTCATACTGTTGCCGGGCAAGTTCAAAATTGTTCAGAACCTTGTAAATCCGGGCCGCATTCCAGTATGGGAAGGGGTTGTCCCGAAAAATCGCGGTTGCGGTCGCAAAACGCTCGATCGCCTCGGGATAACGTTTATGGATGTACTCCTTGATGCCTTGGGCGAAGGTCTTGTCGGCGACAGTCTTGATGACTGACGGCAGGAAAACTCGTACCCGGCTTCCTCGGGCCGACTGCAATTCAATGTTTCCCTCATCTGCAAGAGCGTCGACAATTCTCATCCCCTGTTCCAGAGTCTCCCGATATGCGGCCTCCTGGCAACCAGCTCCGGCCCTGTTCGATTTCAGCATGTCGAACATGACATCCTGGAAATGGTGTCCAGCCAAAAAGGCGGCAATAGCTTCATACTGCCGTGCCCGGGGGACCTTGTCAGCCTGGAGGCTGAAATACTCCCGCACGATTTCGGCGCTGTGAAGCGCAAGCCTCAACAGGTTTCGCCAGTCATATTGGTCGAAGCTCGCCAGCCGACGGAGAATTTCTTCCTGTCCGGCAATGGTTACTTCATCATCGAATGCAGGGATTTGCTTCTCCAGCATTCTCTTTCGCAGTTCTGCAAAAAAGACTTTCCCGCGCTCCTCCGAAGCCTTTTTCAGTATCAGCCGCACAGCAGGGCGGTGCTGCTCGTACGGGTATGATTCCTCACCCTGTATCAGAAAACCGGTTTCGGCGGTTATCTCTCTCAGAAGTTCGATCGGGAAGCAGAACACATGATGCATCCCCGTCGATTCCGCGCCATATACCCATTGCAGGGCCGCCTCCCGCGCAACCCTGCCTCCGGCGAGAAACACTTCGAAAGTGCGCTCGATGTCGGGAGTTTCCAGCCTGAGCATGCCTCCCGGTCGCAGCACCCTGAAGCATTCCGCCAGGAAGTACCTGCTTTTGAAGAAACCGAGGTGCTCGATCAGTTGAGACGCCACTATCGAATCGACCGTGGACGATGCAAACTGCAGGTCAAGGGCATCCATCCTCACATCTGCGAGTGAATCGATGCCAGCGTCGACATTAAGATACCCATCCAGGTACTTATGACCGCAGCCGATGTTCAGTTTCACCGTCTACCTGTTTCCAAGAAAGGATCGCCGCAGTAGCCGGCCCTCTCTGTTGCGTGTAAAAGTGTTGACCCGGCGTTTCATGCGCAGCATGAGCCGGTAAAGGGGATTGCGCAGCTCGTCCCGGAACAGACGCTTCTCGAGTCGGTTGAAGCAGTAGGGATCGTTGTGGAATTTCCCGGTCTTCATAAGCGACATTTCATTGCATCCGCCCTTGCACTCCGCCAGGTGAGAGCAGTCCATGCAGTTTTGACCAGCGTCGGCAGGTTTGAAATCCCTCGAATAGGAAAATGTTTCTCCACTGTTCCACAAGTCGTATACCGACATCTGCCGGACGTTCCCCTCTATCGTGGAGTCGTCCATGGAGAGGCAGCCCTTGATGTTGCCGTTGCTTTGGATGCCGATCACCGTGACTCCTGCCTGGCAGCCTGTCCATTGCGGGGCCAGCGATATGTTGTCCAGCATCAGGGAATTATATCCCATATCATGTGCGCCGATGACCGGCATGACCCTCACCGGATATTTCCTGCGTGTTGAAGCTATGAACAGGCCGGTTGCGTAAAACTCCTCCTCGTCCAGCAGCAGTTCCCGGGGGAATCTCTTTCCTTCGGCCCCCGCCACCTGGATCTGCCAGGCGATGTCCTGACCGAGCAGCTTTTCGCGGATATCCGAGAGCTCGTTGATGTTCAACTTGTGAACCGTTGTGATGACACTGACCGGAAGTCCTTCGGCCTTGGCTTCCCGGATGAACTCCCAGGTTTTTGCCCAGGCGCCTTTCTGCCCGCGAATCCGGTCGTGAATTTCAAGGTCTGCTGCATCGATGCTCACCGCAAGAGCCCGTGGGGCAAGGTCTCTCAGCCGTGAAAAAGTGTCGCCGCTCGTTATTGTGCCGTTGGTGATGACCGACAGTTCCATGCCGAGTTCACGGATAAGGCGGGCTATCTGCCAGAAGTCCGGGCGCAGGAGCGGTTCCCCTCCCATGAGGGCTATGCCGAGGCAGCCGGTCCTTTTCAGGTCGTGGCACAGGCTAACCGCTTCGGAGGTCGACAGCTCATCGCTCCGCCTGCCTCCGGCGCTGGAACCACAGTGGATGCAGTTCAGATTACAGGCGAGGGTGAACTCCCAGACTGCGCATTCAAGGGAATAGGCTTTCATAATCCAATACGGCTCAGAAGTCGTGAAGCTGAAAATCGCGAATGCTGACGGTGAAATACCTCGTGCCGCACGGATAACCGGGATACGGCCCGCAGTTTTCATCCTTCACCACCGGTTCTGCTTTCTGGTCGAGACAAGCCTGTTCGCACTCTTTCTTGGTTTCGAATGGGACGACTCCGTCGCACCCGCCATAAGCGAACGTCTCACAGCTCTTTGTTTCCTGGTTGAAATAGTATTTCCAGAAGAGAGCCTTGCATCGCCCCCCGTCGGGCTTGAGCCTGCATCTTTCGGCCAGTTTTTGATTGGCCCGCGGCTTGTCGATTGCCTTCTGCAGATCAGCGGGATCACTGCCGCCCGCATGTGCGGAACCGGCAAAAACCGATAACGCCAAAGCCACGAGACCTGAGAGACCGATTTTGAAAAACCCGGTGATTTCACTGTCATCAAGCCCCGTTTTTTTCCCTAGGTGCACGATCTTATGTTTCATGGGTTCACCTCCGCCTCCGTGATTGACGCTTAAAAATTGCAGTGACCCGTCCTTTCCAGGAAAACAGGCCTCTTTTCTGATTTATCGGAATAATTTGCTGCAAACTGTAATACTCTTGCCCACGCATGATGCATCCGCAAAAAGTCGTCATACCAGCGCAGGCAGGTATCCAGGGTTTATGTAATACTAAAATTCCTGGATTCCCGTTTTCACGGGAATGACGAGCAAATGCTTCATGGGGCTGATTGTCCTTTCAACGAATGACAGGCCAAGTCCTGTCCCTTTGCCAATCCCCTTCGTTGTAAAATGCCTATCCCCCCAATGATAATCAGAAGAGAATCAACCATCACTTACAATCTGCACAAATTAAGCATTGCAAATCCACTAAGGAAACCAATGTCATCGTTGAGTTTAACGGTTTGTCCGATCAGTGGCAACCCTGAATATCATGTAATAGCTGCTCTTTTTCCTGAGTCCGTTCCAGGAGTTCTCGTATTTCGGATTATTTCCGGATTCGTTTTTCCTGAGAAGCGCTCAGGCAAGAGATGAGCCATCCTCGCTTGTGAAACAAGTCCAAATCGGAAAACTTCTTTCACTCTCCGAGATGGTCAACCAGCTGACCGGGCTTGCAGCCGCTATCCCCGAACCGTGCCGGGCGGCAGTGCTTCCAAGAAAGGTCTCCATATACGCGCATCGGAAAGACGGCTTGAAATACGGACCTATTTATGTTACAACACTGTAAATTAAAGTTAACGGTGTTAAAATGGGCATCAGGGAACGACGACAGAAACACAAGGATGAATTCAAGGCTGAGATTCTGGGGGCAGCCCTGACCCTTTTCGCTGAGGAGGGGTACTCCAATTTTTCCATGCGCAGGCTGGCGGCCAGGATTGAGCACTCTTCCACAACCATCTACAACTATTTTCGCGACAAGGATGACCTGCTGTTTCATATCAGCGAGGACCATCATGCCCATCTCTTGGAGAATATGGAAAAAATCCGGAAGAACGGGAATACTCCCGAAGATACCCTGAGAGAGGTACTTCTGGATTACATCCGATACAGTCTGGCGAATCCCGAGCAGTACAAAGTGGTTTTCTTTTCCAACCCTCAGCTGTACGGCAGACCGGAGGAATTCAAAAACAGGGATACCATGTCGCTGCGCACCTGGAGATGCATCTGCGAGATCATCGACGAGTGCATGAAGAGCGGAGTGTTCCGTCCCATGGACTGCGAAACGCTTTCCCTTGTCATCTGGAGCGCGATACACGGGCTGGTTGCCAGTCTTATCTTCACGAAGGATTTCCCCATGCCGGACCCGGAAGTGATGGCGAATATGCTGTTGGATGGTTTGTTCAAGGGATTCGGATAGGTTTTTTTTGCATTTTAAGTTAACGATGTTAATACATATTACTGGTGTTACTGGTGCTGTCATGAAAAAAACAAGCAAGTCTCTATTCAGCTTAATAAAAGGTGGGAAGAAAACAGCCAGCGAAGACTGTGCCGGCAGGTGCGTTGACACTGACGAACTGGAGCGGATTGCAAAAGGAGCGGCCACGCTGCTTGCTTCAAGGCAAAAGGAGGATGGGCATTGGGTTTTCGAGCTGGAGGCGGATGTGACCATTCCGGCGGAGTATGTGATGCTGCAGCGCTTCCTCGGCAGCGAAATGGATGGGGACATGGTTGCAAGGATGTCCGCCTACATGCTGGAGCGACAGCTGCCCGATGGCGGATGGCCCCTGTATGCCGTTGACGGAAATGCCAATATCAGCGCCAGCGTCAAGGCATATTTTGCCCTCAAGCTCCTGGGTCACGACAAGAATGCCCCCTACATGGTGAAAGCGCGCCAGATGATTCTGGCGCTTGGGGGGGCTGAAAGATGCAATGTTTTTACCAGGATCACCCTGGCTCTCTTCGGCCAGGTGCCGTGGCACACTCCGCCAGCCATGCCTATCGAAATCATGTTGCTGCCCCGGTGGTTTTTCTTCCACCTGAGCAAGGTCTCCTACTGGTCGCGCACCGTGATTGTACCGCTGTTGATTCTTTACGCGAAAAAGCCCGTCTGCCGGTTGGGCAGCGCTGAGGGGATTGCCGAGCTGTTCACGACTCCGCCCGACATGCTCGGTCATCTTGACAGGTTCAGGCACCGCGCATGGCGCAAGAATGTGCTCATCGTGCTGGACCGGGTGTTGAAACGAACCATGCACCTGATGCCGGAGCGGGTCAAAAGTCATGCCCTGGAGGAGGCGGAACGCTGGACACGGGCAAGGATGCAGGGAGACGGCGGTATCGGCGCCATTTATCCTGCCATGGCCAATGCGGTCATGGCCCTGAAAACACTGGGATGCCGCGAGAGCGATCCCGACTATCTGCGCGGCCTGGCGGCGATCGACAATCTCATTATCCACAGAAAGTTGAAGGTGGCCGGCCTGCCGGCTGACGGCCCCGCGACAAGGGGGTATGCTGCGATTGACACCTCGTCAGCAGCCCCGGAGCTTTATGCGGCGTCACAGGCTGAATCGGCGGGAAGCCTTGAGTTCAGCTTTTGTCAACCCTGCAATTCGCCCATCTGGGATACCTGCATGAGCCTCTCGGCTCTCTGCGAGGCCGGATATACAGCCTCGGACGGGAACACAACGGAAAAGGCGGTGGAGTGGCTGTTCAACCAACAGATCTCCACGCCGGGCGACTGGTCCGCACATTGCCCGGGGTTGGAGTGCGGCGGATGGGCATTCCAGTATGAGAACGCCCTTTACCCAGATGTGGACGATACGGCAAAGGTGCTGATGAGCCTGTTCCGCGCCGGAGCGCTTGAAAGACCTGAATACCGGGAACCCATTGCACGGGCGGTCAGATGGATATTGGGGATGCAGAGTTCGGACGGCGGTTGGGGGGCCTTCGATGTGGACAATAACTACCTCTATCTCAACGATATCCCCTTTGCCGACCATGGTGCGCTGCTGGACCCGAGCACGGCAGATCTGACCGGCAGGTGCATCGAAATGCTGGGGATGCTCGGTTTCGGCACGGACTATCCGCCCATTGCCAGGGGAATCGCGTATTTGAAAAAGGAACAGGAAGATTTCGGCGGCTGGTTCGGGCGCTGGGGTGTCAACTATATCTACGGCACCTGGTCGGTGCTCTCCGGCCTGCGGCAGGCCGGGGAGGATATGGAAAGCCCTTATGTAAGGAAGGCCGCGGACTGGCTGATTTCATGCCAGAACAGCGACGGCGGCTGGGGGGAAACATGCGCCAGCTACGACGACCCCTCACTTGCCGGAAGCGGGGCCAGCACCGCCTCGCAAACTTCCTGGGCACTGCTGGCGCTGATGGCGGCAGGCGATGCAAGGCATGCCTCCGTAAAGACCGGCGTGCGCTATCTGATGGCAAATTACCGTAATGGCTGGAAAGAAAGGCATTTCACCGGCACCGGCTTCCCAAGAGTATTTTATCTGCGCTACCACGGCTACAGCCTGTTTTTCCCGGTCTGGGCGCTGGCGGTCTATTCAAGGCATAAGAACGGCATCACAACGGTTCAGGACATGGTGAGGGAGAAACAGCTGGAGCGGACCCCCAAGAATTTCGCTTGATAAGGACATTGCCTGCAAACGTCTTTTATATCTCACTTTTCAACTCTCTTTAAAACACGATACTGAACAAAAATGAGACCTGCTATAGCCATGACAACGACAACATAAAGCAGGTATCGGTAACGTTCGGTAAAGGGAAGCCGAGCAGCGTTTCCGGCAAACTTGGTGTTTGGCCGTGGTTGGCCAATATAAGCCAGCGTCAAATCATCCGGCCTTTGTTTCGCGATAAGGCCGGCAAGGTCGTACTCGGGTCGCTGCGCCAGTGGATTGCCCCAGAACAGGTACAATTTCCTGTCAGGTTGCTGTTTGAAAACCAGCAGCCTGCGATAGCCTTCGCCATTCACATTGGTAACGGAAATCGGCGGGCTGTCGAGATTCCTGAATACAAGGCGGAACTCCCTGGTCGCGATCTCCGGCATGTCGACGGCCAATTGCGACTCATGCATGGTCGGTGTGTCAAAATTGAAAATCGTACCCTGCGCCCAGTGTTGCCAGTCTCCCTTGCCCAGTTTGACCTGCACCTCCACTGAGCGCTGGAAATTACGCTCCGCAGTGGAAATTATCAAGCGATCGAGCGGAAAAACCGTGTTCATACGGACAACGACACTGCTTTCTTTATTCGATGCGCTGATTTGCGCATTTTCGGCCCTTCCCTGAATCGTGTAGGTTTCCCCCTGCGAATCGCTTTCCTGCAGCACTTTTACAGCGGTAATTGATAATGGCTGCGCATTGTTGTTGGCAATCTTCAGCGCGAGATGGCGGAAGCTGGACTGGGGGAAGGTTATGCGGGTGTGATGGAGTTTTTCACCTCTGCTGGTGTCGAAAATCACCCCGTCATTGCGAATGGTATTCCAGTTATCGCCGTCAGGGCTGCCAAGCACCTGGACCTGCCGCGAGAATTCGGTATCGGAGGTGATGATTTCCACCGCGTTGACACGGGCCTGTTGCTTCTCTATCATCAGTTCGAGCCAGGTATCACCTTTCCCGGTGCTCGATAGATTTCGCATTCGGGCCGGTACCTCTTCATTTTGCTTCTCCGGCTTTCTCTGCATGATCTGCCATGGGACCTCTTCCTTACGGTCCGTAACTACCCGTAAATCGGCAAAAGGTGTTCTCGCGGATACATCGCCCAGTTGCCGTGGCTCCAGGTACACCCCTGCCAGGCTTCCCATGCCCCTTACATTGGATGCATCGATCTCGGCATACTTCTCCCAAAACCGCTCGTCGAATGAATTGCATTGGCCGGATGTCCCGCTGATTAATAGGTGGACAAATAAGAGTGTACAGAAAAGAAATCTTGTCATGTCTGATCTTCTCCGAAGATGAAGTGCTTGAAACGGTTGTAGCCATATGACACAGCCAGCAATAACAGGCCAAGCACGACAAATGAGATTATGCGATAGAAGGTCTGCAGCTCGGACAGGTCGACCAGAAACACCTTCAACACCGTTGCGCCCAAAAGCAGGATTCCCAGGACGCGGGCGCCCCGGATCCGCCTGAAGATGCCAACCCCCGTCAAAATGGAGGCATACAGAGCCCAGAGAACCGAGAGGGAAAGCTGGTAGGCGTAATGGGAAGCTTCCCAGGCAAGGAGTTGCGCGGGCGAACGGAAGCGGAAGAAATCATGAACCTCCACCGACATCAATGCGAGGGACAGAGCTTGGGTAAGGATAAAAGTTATTCCGATCACAAGACGCTCATTTGGCCCAAGCTTTTCCCGGCAGCGCGACAGGAGGTGCAAGAAGAGATAAAAACCCGCCACGGCACCGGCACAGACCAGGAAGCGGCCGTTGAAAACCGGAACAAAGTGCTCGAAAGGCTCCAGATAAATGGCAATATCATCGAAAAAACGGAACAAGACAACCAGCCCGAGCAGATAGGCCCCGCGAAGCAGCGCGGGGAAATTCAGCCGGAGCCCGATCCATCCCAAGGCAACCATTTCAGCCGCCAGGGCAGGCAAAATCCATCGCTGCTCCAGGGCGACAAAAGTCGCTATTACAGTAGTTATCATGGAGACAGCCGCATAGGCCGCGGTAGTCAACCGTGATTGCGGGACACAACGTCTCACAAGTTCGGCCAGGCCGATTTCCCACCCGGCGAGGACCAGAGTGAAGGTCTTCACCGGCCAGGTCGACTTCCAATGCTGTTGCGCGAAAAACGCCAGCAGGAAAAAGGCCGCCGACCCGAAAATTACGATCTGATCGAACTTCGATTCATCATTTTTGAAATAAAAGCGGGTTGAAAGGATGTAAAGGTTATAGAAAACAAAAAATACCGCGATGATGCCAAAGGCGAGCCAGCGTTGATCATTGTCAAAATATTCGGAAAACCAGCCTGAATACAGCAATGCCGTGCCGAAAAGGGAAGCGGCCACAAGTGACGGCCATTGACGGAAACGGAGCAACAACAGAGTTCCTATATCCAGTAACAGGATATAGCCGAACAGGCTTAGCGGCCGATTTTGCCCGGTAGAGAGCATGACCGGCGTGAGAAAACCACCCAGTAAGGCGATAGCAGCAAGAGAATACGCAGAATATCTTACAGAAAGCGTTATTCCCGTGGTCGTGACCGCCAGCATGCCTGCAGTTGCCAGTGGCGCCGGAATCAGGTGGTAGAGCGCAAAAGCGGCATACAGGGCCAGGTAAAGCACTGCAAGGCCTCCGCCACTCAGCATCTGGCCGTAAAGTCCCATGTTCCTTTTTTTCCGGAGGTATTCCCCTGCCCCGATAAACACCGCACCCCAGAAGATCCCGAGCATGACCCGCCCGGTTTCTCCGATCAGTTTGTTGTCAAACGAGTACTTGAGGAAAAAAGCGACCCCGATGAGGATGGCCAGCACCCCGATACGGCCGATCCAGCGGGTTCCGATGGCGCTTTCCATTGATATCCCGGCCTGCTTGCCGGGGACACCGCCCTTTTTGGGCTTGACAAAGGCATGCTCCCGAACTGTGTCAAGTTCCGGCTCACGTAGCATCCCGGGACTTTTTTCCACCCGCGGTTCGCCCTTGAGCTTCGCAATCTCGTCTTCAAGCGCCTGAACTCTCTTCATGAGCACATCAATACAGCTGTCGCGCTGTTCATCGGTTCGCATAGGCATCGCACCCTCAGGATCATTGTTTATCCCGCACATTACATTCGCCCGGCGGGAAGGTGGACTTCAGGCAATAACTCCACAGACAAAGCCGGGAAGCTGCGGCAAACGGCAAGATCTTAGAAGCAACTCAGAATTTATAGCAAGAGGCACTACCAAGAGCAAGGAGAAATTTGGAGCCAAGAATTGACAGCTGGTGGTGGTCTTTTTTCAGATGTTGCACCGGGTGAACTTCGGCGGACTACCTGAAAATAAAATGGCTGAAGTCTCGCGTTACCCGGGCTTCCAAAGGGGGTGGTAGTGTGTGATGTTTTCTGTAAATTGACAGACTTCAGACAAGACGTCCATCGAAACATCGTCTCACTCCGTGAGTCACAGGATTTATTCGACGATCTGAGAGACGGCGACCCTGAGTTATCAAGCCTTGCCATAGGGATTGAAACAAGGGTGGAAGAAAATATACCGAAAGGATTTATCGAGAGGGGATTCCACTACTCTCAGGCAATCGGATATCCATTTGATACACAACCCTTCATGGCCTCTCGCTATGGAGATGGTAATTTTGGTGTGTGGTACGGCAGCGTAGAGAGGTTGGTAACTACAATCTTCGAATCGACATATCACATGATTCAATACGAATCGAATATTGAAGGACTAAACGAAATCGTGGACCGAGAAAGGGCGGTTAACCTCATTTTTTGCGAGGCAATCTTATTCGACCTTGTAGGAAAAGAAAAGGCCTTCCCCCAACTGCTATCGAATGATTATTCATTTACACAGTCTATTGGCACCGCTCCAGTCCGGCTGCAAAGCGGTCGACCCTTTTTTTCAGTGACTCTTGGAATGAACGTTCCTGTCTGATCAGCAGTTCGAGAAGCCACCAGGAATGGAGGATCTCTTCGTAAGATCTGTGTTCAGTAAAATCGACAGCTTTGTACAGCGTATCGAGCGCTGAAAAATTGCAGGATTCGGTCATCTCCCTCAACGAGTCTTCATATCCTTCCGTATCAAATTTCCCCGGGAAAAATTCTTGCAGGACTTTAACCTTGAAACGTGCGTCATCCAGCTTCTGACCAAGCCCGTCATATTCAAAAATCAGATTATGAAATGCGTTCGAGATTACAACCTCGAGAAGGTTCAACCGCCGATCCGGGAATTCGTAGTCCGGCGAAGCCATGTTACCTTTCAGCCTCCCTTCATCCTTCAATCTCTGTTCGATAGGAGTGCCGACATAGGGAAACATTTTCGTGAACCGGATAATGGTCCGGCCGTTTAGGCCGAGGTAGGCAAGAAGATCCAGGTTTTCTCTTACGGTATCAAATGTGCTGTACGGGTCGAACAACATGAATCCGTATTCATAGTCGATTCCCAGCATTCCCAGTGTCTCGATTGCTTGGTAGATGTCCGTCGTGTGGTAATGCTTGTTGGCGGTTTTGAGTCCCTTCTCGCTTCCGGATTCGATACCCAGATATACGGTCCTAAGACCGACCGACGCAAGACGTGACAGAGCACCCGCATCTACATCATCTACCCGGCAGGATATCCGCCACATGATATTATTGGAGAACTCGCGTTTTTCCAACTCACTGGCAAATTCCTCTATCCACGCCCGTTGTTTCGCCGTCCTCGTGCCGAGGTTGTCGTCCTTGAAATTGTAGATTCGCGTGCCGCTGTTAAAAAGTTGCTCCATCTCGTCAACAATGTTGACCGGTGACCGCATCCTGTGCTTTGGCCCTGGGACGTCATGATAGAACTTATGAATACTGCAGAAGCTGCAATTGAAGAAACACCCCCGGCCGGCAATAATGGAGCGGATGTCCAGTCCAAAAACCCGTTCCACTTTACTGTCGCGGACGGGAAACGGAAGGGAATCGAGCTCGGCTATCAAGGGACGCGGGCGGGAGGATCTGACGGTTCCGTTTTCGCGGTAGGCGAGTCCGGGGATTGTTTGCCAGAGATCGGGGCTCTCTATCTTGCCATAGAGATCAAGAATGGTTTCTTCGCCTTCATGGCGTACGACGGTATCCAATCCTTGAACCATCCGCAGCAACTCTTCATAAGCGATGGTCGGGAAGTGCCCCCCGATTGTGAAATGCGACTTAACGCCATTGTCCCGCAAGTATTGAATCAAGCGGGCAAAGTCGAAAATCATTCTCTGGAAAATAAGTGAAAAGCCAACGATGCTAGGTAGATCTCTTTGAATCCATGACAAAATTTCTTCTTTACTCGTTTTTCCACAGTCAATGATCGCGGCACTGATCCCCATTTTTTCCAGGTAGGCGGCAATCGACCGGATACCGAGGTTTTCTTCACTTTCGTAACCGACCAGGAGAATTTCCGACATAAATTCGCTCGCACAAATACAGGCCCCGCGAAAGCGTCGCGGTTAGCGATACGGTGCGGCAAGCAAGGGTCCCGCCGCACCTGGGGAAAAGATAACCGACTTGAAATGATTTTTTACACCATTCTTAAAATTGGCGCTTATCACTTTCTTTTTTCGATCATGGTTTTTATTTGGACAAGCCTCTGTTCCATGGCTGCCAAATCTTCAACCTGCGCTTTCAGGAATTCCTGTTGTCTTTTGACGGCGGTAACCTGTGATTCGATTTGATGGGCAATAATGACTCGAATCTCTTCTTCTTTCAGGTGCTTAAGGAAATCCGGAGCAGGATCCGCAAATCTCCACCAGAAAGGGTAGTCGCTTATGTGCGTCGGATCTTTAATCATGGCTCATTCTCCTTTCATTGAAAATGCTGTTTTTCGTGCTTGGAACTGATGCTTTCGTCCTTCCGACAAACGGCCAGTTTCCCTCCTTTCTTCAATTTATCCATGATTTTCCGAACATGCAGCGGTAATTGTTCGGCACACCATATATTTTTATAAAAATATATAATTATCAATTACACATGTCAATCAAGAAAATCAACAACAAGAAAATCACTTCTTTGAATCACGTGGAATTTTAACCCGGCATCGCCTCTCAGGTTTGACACTTCTCTGTGTAATATCTTTTGGAATTGCTGGTGCTTAAAGATCGGGGCGGATCACAGGCAGCGCCATGCACGGCGCACAAATAAAAAGGCCTTTCAGAGCGAAAGGCCTTTCAGTTTGTTCAGGGACAAACTGAGGAATTCATCATTTTATAAAGGAAACCGGTTTCCAACTTTATTTCAACGATACACAAGCATTCAATCGCTGATCCGCATTATTCCACGGTTACAGATTTTGCCAAATTCCTCGGCTGATCGACGTCGGTCCCCTTCATGACCGCCACGTGATAGGCGAGAAGCTGGAGCGGTATGGACAGCAGTACCGGCACCAGATCGCTGCGGCATTCAGGTACTTCTATGGCGACCTCGGCTTTTTTCTTCAGCTCCTCGTCCCCGGCAGTGCAAAGCGCTATGACCCGGCCGCCGCGCGCGATAACTTCCTCCATGTTGGAAGCCACTTTTTCGTAGCTTTCCGTGTGCGGGGCGAGCACAACCACCGGCATGTTCTCGTCGATCAGGGCTATCGGCCCATGCTTCATTTCGCCGGCAGGGTACCCCTCCGCATGGATATAGGAGATCTCCTTCAGCTTCAGGGCGCCCTCCAGGGCAATCGGGTAGTTGATGCCGCGTCCCAGGTAGAGGAAATCGGAGGCATGCATATAGGTGCGGGCAACCTTCTCCAACAGCGGGTTCAGCTGCAGGGTCTCTTCCATCAGCGCCGGAATGCGCAGGAGAGAACTGATCATCTCCTTAGCCTGCGCCCTGTCCAGGGTGCCGACGGCGCGACCCAGCCTGATGGTGAGCAGGTAGAGCGCCGTCAACTGGGTTACGAATGCCTTGGTGGATGCAACGCCGATCTCAGGTCCGGCGTGGGTGTAGATGACACCGTCCGATTCCCGCGCGATGGATGAATCGACCACGTTGCAGATGGACAGGATGCGGGCACCCCGCGCCTTGCCCTCCCGCAGTCCGGCAAGGGTATCAGCAGTTTCCCCGGACTGGGAAATGGGGATAATGAGCGTTTTGTCGTGGACTATGGGCTTGCGGTAGCGGAACTCCGACGCAATATCCACCTCGACCGGAATGCGGCAGTGCTCCTCTATGAGAAATTTCCCCACCAGGGCCGCATGCCAGGAAGTGCCGCAGGCGACGATGAAAATCCTGTCAATGGCACGAAGCTGATCATTGGAAAGCCCTACCGTTTCCAGCAGGACATCGCCCTCCTCTTCCAGCAGCCGGCCGGCAACGGTGTCGCGCACAGCCCTCGGCTGCTCGAAAATCTCCTTGAGCATGAAGTGCTTGTATCCGCCCTTTTCCGCCATGAGGGGGGACCAGTCGATGTGGCGCGACTTTTTCTCAAGAGCTTTGCCGGCAACCGAGGAGAATGCTGCCTTCCCGTCGCGGAAAACGGCCATTTCCCCGTCCTCCATGAAGACCATCTCCCTGGTATGGGAAAGGATCGCCGGAATGTCGGAAGCGACGAAATATTCAGCCGGGTTGAGGCCGACCACCATGGGTGAGCCGTATTTGGCCGCGATCAGAACGCCGGGCTCCTTTTCACAGAGGATGCACACTGCATAGGCGCCCTTCAGTTCGGCCAGGGCAAGCCTTACAGCCTTCTCGAAATCAGGAACGGCCTTGTATTTTTCATCAATGAGGTGTGATATCACCTCAGTGTCGGTCTCGCTTTTGAAAACATGCCCGGATGCTTTCAGCGAATCCTTCAGGCTCAGGTAGTTTTCGATGATTCCGTTGTGGACCACTATGAAATGCCCGGCCTTGTGGGGATGGGCGTTGGTCTCCGAAGGTCTGCCATGGGTCGCCCAGCGGGTGTGGCCGATACCGATCTTTCCCCCGAGCGGGTGAGACGCCAGCAACTGCTCGAGATTCACCAGCTTGCCCTCACTCCGGCGGATCTCGCAACTGCAGCCCTGCAGGGTACAGATCCCCGCGGAGTCATAGCCGCGGTATTCCAGTTTCTTCAGACCGTCAAGTATGATCGGGGTGGCTTCCTGCCCCCCTATGTAAGCTACGATTCCGCACATGAATTCACTCCGTTCATTAATCTTGTGTCTTGCGCCTCGTGCCCTGTGCCCGCTCTTTCACCCACCCTTCCTTGTTCACCTGCTGGGAGCGGGCGATGGCTAGCGAGTCAGGAGGGACATCGCGGGTCACGGTGCTGCCAGCGGCAATAAGCGAGTTGTTGCCCACGGTTACGGGAGCAACGAACTGCACATCACTGCCCACGAACACATTGTCGCCGATCACCGTCCTGTGCTTTGACACACCGTCATAATTGCAGGTAATGGTGCCGCAGCCGATATTGACCTCGCTGCCGATGCTCGCATCCCCCAGGTAGGTGAGGTGGGAAGCCTTGGACCCCTTGCCCATGACAATTTTTTTCGTTTCCACGAAATTGCCGATCTTGACCTCTTCCAGCAATTCAGTGCCGGGACGGAGATGGGCCATGGGCCCGATGGACACCGAGTCGTGCACCACGGAACCCTCCAGCACGGAACCTGCCTTTACGATAACCGCGTTGCCGATCCGACATCCACGGATTACTACTGACGGTTCAATGACGCACCCCTCTCCGATCACGCTGTTCCCGGAAACATGCACGTTGGGATGGATGACGGTATCGCGGCCGATCAGCGTTCCCGGATCGAGGTAGGCGGTTTTCGGATCACGGAGAGTGGCGCCGTCGCGCATGAAAGCTTCATTGGTCCTTGTTCTTAGTGCTGCCTCGGCCTCGGCCAGCTGCACACGATCATTTATCCCCATCACTTCCAGGGTATCCGATGCGGGATGGGAAATACATTTAAGCCCTTTATCCTCAGCCATGCGAATGATATCGGTGAGGTAATACTCTCCCTGTGCATTGTCGCTGGAAAGCCCGGCAACGGCATCGAACAGGAATCCCGACTCGACGCAGTAGATTCCCGAATTGATTTCCCGGATGGCACGCTGCCCGGCGGTTGCATCCTTCTCCTCGACGATCCCGGTCACGTGGCCGGCTTCGTTCTTGATAATCCGGCCATAGCCATAGGGATTTTCGACCTCTGTCGTAAGCACCGTAACCGCTGCGCCTTGCCGTGCATGCTGCTGAACCATGCCGTTGAGCGTCTCTTCCTTGATAAGCGGCACGTCGCCGCACAAAATCAGCACTCTTCCGTGGAAATCACTGAGCAGGGGAGCGGCGCAGGCCACCGCATGTCCGGTGCCGTTCTGTTCGGCCTGGACGGCGAAAGCTATCCCATCCCGGTCGGAATAGTATGCTTGCACTGTTTCCGCCTGGTGGCCGACGACGATGACAATCCGGGATGCGCCCGCATGCAGTGCCGCGGTGACCGGATAGGTTATGAGCGGTGCTCCCGCAAGGTGGTGCATGACCTTGACCAGGCCGGACTTCATCCTGGTGCCCTTTCCCGCGGCCAAAATTATCGCTGCAACGGAATCCATCTATGGTAACCTCCGGGGTAACTGCCTGGTTTTGAAGACGATTAACTCTAAACAACCGGCCCGGTCAAGTCAAGCGAATTAACCTGCTCTCCCGGCAAGTCATGCATGGGCAAATTTTTCCTTTACAGTGTATCGCGTAAATATTAGGATTCATTACATTCAAACCTTCCTAAAGTATTTTCGGAATACCGCCGATAGGAAGTTGAGAATTTCATCGTGGACGGAGAAGACGTGGGAATACCCGACGATATCGAACGGTTCGAGAAAGGCCTGAAGGAACTTACCATCAAGTACGAGCAGTATTTCCTCGGCCTGGAAAAGCGCGAGCCTCTTCGCCTGCTGGAGGAAGTGGAGCGGCTGGCCCGGAAGTACACTGTCGCGGCCGTATCCAACACGATGCTCCAGTTCAGGTACAATGCCCTGAAATCACGGCTGTCCAGCTATCGGCAGTACTGGAACCGGACAAACCGCATGATCGAGGAAGGCAGGTATTCGCGAGATCGTTTCAAGATGGAGATGAAAAGCCGGAAACCCGCTCCGGTTGCGGATGCAACAGCAGCCCCGGAAGAAGATGATATATTCCGCCAGTATCTCGAAGCATGCAAATCGTGCAACCTGCCGATCAGCGGCATCACCAGGGAGACGATTTCAGCATCCCTCGAAAAATTCCGCTCGGGACTGAGCGATAAATACGAGCCTGACAAGATTGAATTCCGCGTCCAGGTCGAGGGGGGAAAGCCCAAGATTAAAGCACGGCCCAAGTAGCTCCCCCGCTCCACCAATCCCGGCCTCGCCAGACTCGGCTCCTGATCTTCGCGAACACACGCGTGCCCGGAATTTCCCATGCTCGCGGATTTTTCAGCGTCCCCTTTGTCTTTGTCTTTTTTACTATATACTGACTTGACAGCTACTCATGTCACTGTGCGAACATCAAGCTCCCCGGCCGGCAATTTCCCCAACCGCGGTGATGAGATTTTCGATATCATCCCGCGTATTGAAATACCCGGGACTTACACGGACCGTTCCTTCGGGGTAGGTGCCGATGCAGCGGTGTGCGCCCGGAGCACAGTGCAGCCCTACCCTGACGGCGATATCATAGTCCCGATCAAGGGTGAAGCCTATGACGGAAGGATCCATGTCCTGGAGCGTGAATGAGACAATGCCGCCCCGCTCCCGGTCCAGATGCGGACCATAGACGGATATCCCGGGAATCCGCACCAGACCTTCGATGAGGCTGGCGACGAGGAGGGATTCCTTCCCGCGGACGGTTTCGATTCCCGTTTCACGGATGAAATCCAGCCCCGCCTTGAGGCCGGCGATACCCGGAACATTCTGGGTACCGCTCTCGTAGCGGGCCGGCATCTCCGTCGGCTGTTCTTCATTTGAAGAATGAGTGCCGGTTCCGCCGACCATCAGCGGCAAGGGGCACAAACCTTCGGCAATGTAGAGAAAACCGGTTCCCTGGGGACCGAGAAGCCCCTTGTGTCCGGGTGCGGCAAGGAGTGTCACGCCGAGTTCCTCCACGTTCAGGGGGATCACCCCCGCACTCTGGGCGGCATCGACAAGGAAAGGGATGCCATCTGTTGCCGCCAGTTCTCCGATCTCTCCTATCGGCTGAATCGTGCCGGTTACGTTGGAGCAGTGGGCAAGGGCTATGAGCCTGGTATTCTTTCGGATAGCGCGTTTCACTTCCCCTGGATTCAGCAGGCCGCTCCGGTCGCAGGACAGGCGGGTCACTTCAACCCCCCTGGTCTCGGCCAGACGAAGCGGTCTGGCTACCGAATTGTGTTCCACGGTGGTTGTGATGGCATGGTCACCGGGGCGGAGCAGGCCGCTGATGGCCAGGTTGAGAGCTTCTGTTGCGCTGGCAGTGAACACGATGCGGGATGAATCCCGTACGGTAAAAAGTTCCGCCAGGGCTTCCCTGGCCTCGAAAACCAGGCGTGTCGCATCCAGCCCCCTCCGGTAGCCGCCCCGGCCCGGGCTGGCGCCCACACGCCTAAGGGTATAATCGACCGCCTGGTAGACCGATTCGGGTTTCGGGTATGATGTCGCCGCATTGTCGAGATAAATGAACATGGATACTCCCGGGAAACGGAAAAATGCCATCAGGTTCAGGATGCTTTTGAAAGGATACAAACAAACAGCACATATTTGCAAGATTATAGTGTTGCTTTCAGCTGCGTACGCCTGCCTCCTCCATGCAAGTCCGGCCGCAGCAGGCGGCAAGGCGGCCTATCCGCATCTGTGGGGCGGGTTTTCGACCACCCTGGCTGGCCGTACGACTGAGCAGCGCGGTAATGCGGCACGTGCCGCCCTCGATCTGGATGGTGTCCTGATCGCGCCCGGGGCCTTGTTCAGCTTCAATGAACACGTGGGCGCCCGCGATGCAATGAAGGGCTACACCCCTGCCCCCATAATCGGCGCCAGGGGGGACCTCAGTGACATGCCGGGTGGCGGGATCTGCCAGCTGGCTACCTCTATCTACAATGCAGCGCTGGAAGCCGGGATGGAAATCATCGAACGGCATCCCCATTCCCGTGCCGTGGCATATGTTCCTCCCGGCCGGGATGCCACCATCACCACCTGGCGCAAGGACCTGAAACTCCGCAACCCCCACCGGCTTCCGCTCCTGCTGCGGATAAGGGTTGCCGAGGGGCGGCTGACGGTCGGATTCTGGTCAGTAACGGACAAGCCATTTCGGGTTCTAATTAATTCCGATATAATCCCCATCGAGCCGGAAACCGTCTTTACCGGACCGGAACCACGGCCACAAAGCGCTTCCCGTACCGGCAACCGCGGCTTTTCGGTCGTCACCCGCCGCATCGTGACCGGAGGGGGGGCGGATCGGGAGGAGACCCTTTCCCGTGACACCTACCCGGCGCCCACCAGGATCCTGCAATGAAGATATCAATGCCGCCATATCGCGCCCTTACGAATCGTGGACATATTCTTATTACGGGAGTATCATGACAGCTGCACGCGTGCTCTTTTTAATTATAGTCGCCGCATGCACGGCACTACCTGCCATGACTTGTTCCGCCGGATCTGGCAATACGATCGAAACAACCGTCAAGCCCTCGCTGGCGAGTCTCAAAACGGACCGGCACAGGCAGGAAGAACTGCTGGACTTTGCCAGGACACAACTTCTCGCTCAACTCGGCCTCGGCCCCGAGACTGAACCGCCTGCCTGGACAACGGAAATACAGCAGGCCTGCTTCGTGACTTTCTTCAGCGGCAGCCGGGTGATAGCATGCGCCGGCGGCTTCCATCCCCGCACACCCGACCTGGGGAGGGAAATCGGAGAAAACGTCCGCCTGGCATTGCACATGGATGCGCGGGCAAGGCTCATCGACCGAAGGACCGCACTTGCCGCCAGGGCACTGATCACCTTTCCGGACGAACCCAGGCCGGTCGACTCCTGGGATGCGGTCGATCCGAACCGCCAGGGGCTGTTCGTGGAAAACGACCGGTCCGGCGTCGCCATCGTACCGGGTGAGGCGAAAACGGCCTCCTGGGCCTTCCGCGAAGCTCTGCGGCGGCTCGGGGAGAAAAACGGCAAAAACGTCCGGATATCCGCCTTCGATGCCTGGGGAATAACAACCGCAAAATAATGACATGACATACCACGACAGGAGGGCCAGCCGTGAAACAGATCTATATCTGTCTTCTTCTTTTGCTTGCATCGGGGATTCTCTCACTCCATTCCGCTGTCCTGGCGGCGGAAAAGAAGGGCTCCGTGACGGGGACGGTCCTGTCGGCAGAGACGTCGCAGCCGGTAGCGGGAGCGTCCATAGAACTCCGCCGCCTGTATCCCCAAAAGCCGCCTTTCAGGCAGCGGACAAAGAGTGACGGCGCAGGACATTTCCGTGCAACCCTTCCCACCGGTTCTTTTTCCTGCACTGTCAGCAAAGAAGGCTTCGGTACCCGCGAAGAAACGTTGGAAATCAGCCCCGCCCAGGCCGTGGAACTTCCGGTCCCCCTGACCCGGGAAGCCCGCATATCGGGGCGCATCATCGATTCAACCGGCACTCCGCGGGCAGGTATCCGCGTATCGGCGGGAACGCGCGGAAGCGCTGTTACGGATGCCTCGGGCCGCTTCGAAATTCCTGCTCTCGACCAGGGTTGGTACGACGTCAACGTGGACCATTCCGCCTGGGTCGCTGAAAAGAAGCTTTCCGCCACCCTGGCTGCAGGGCAGAAGAAGGATCTCGGCACGATCACAGTGCGGAAAGGGGGCTCGCTGACCGCCCGCCTGTCGGCGGGGGGGCGGCCCGTGGCCAGGGCTGATATCTCGCTGGGCGGAAACCTGGCGCACCGTTATGCCCGGACCGACAAGCAGGGGAAAGCGGTATTCCGGAAACTCCCCCCGGGCTCCTATACGTTGGAGTCTTACGACGAACGACTGATTGAGTCCAAAACCGCCGTGGAGATCCCCGAAGGGAAGAGCACGGCAATCGATTTGAAGGCAACCACACGGCCGCCGTCCCTTTCCCTGGATGAGCCGGGACGGGTAATCCTCACTGGCAAAACGATTCCTTTATCCGTTCGGGGGCTCTTTGTCGGGAAGGCGTCGGTAACGGTGCACGCCGTCGACACCTCGCGTCTCCTGGATGGCGCCATCGATCCGGACAAGCCGGAAACCGTGCCGGAGAATGCCCTCAGCCGGGTCAAAACGGTTGAAATTCAGCTCAAGGAAAGAAAGTGGACACACTTCCGTGATGCGGCAATGAAACTGGATCCCCTTCCGCCAGGTTTCTACCTCGTGGAAGCATCCGGAGACAACGCCGTTGCCCGCTCCACTTTTCTGGTAACCGGCCTGGGCCTCGTTGCCAAGGCCGCGTCGGATGCCACTCTGCTGTTTGCCGCCAATCTGGCGGACGGCCGGGCACTGGAAGGGGTAGAGATTTCCATTGTGCCGGCTTCGTCCGGGACCGCTGCCGCGGCTTCTCCCGTCGGCGCAACCGACTCTTCCGGGCTCATCACCCTCGGGAACGGAAGCGGAGGAATCAGGGTGATCGGCCGCAAAGGGAGCGATTTCGCGCTGCTCAGCCTGGGAAAGGGAAAAGAAGACCCGGCTGCGGCCGGCATCAAAGGCTATCTCTACACCGAGCGCCCGGCGTATCGTCCCGGTCAGACCGTGTTCTTCAAGGGAATCCTCAGGAAACGCGTCGGCGAAGGGTATGCCTTGCCCGCTCTTGACAGGGTCCGGGTAACCGTCACCGACGCAAACGACCAGACCCTGCTGGAAAAAGAGTACGCGGTTTCTTCCACCGGTTCCTTCAACGGAGAGTGCCTTCTTCCCGAACAACCCGCCCTCGGCAACTACACTCTCAAGGCCGAATCCGGCGGGGAGAGTTGGGAGACATCCTTCAAAGTCCTGGAATACCGCAAACCGGAATTCGAGGTGACCACGTCAGTTCCCGGCAGGTTTTACGTGGGCGGTGACCAGGCACCGTTGACACTCCGCGCACGTTATTATTTCGGCGCACCTGTAGCCGATGCGAAGGTCAAATACCGGATCTATTCACGTCCCTATTATCCCATGGACGAGGCTCAACCACCGGATGAAGCGGAAGACGCGGATTACGCCGATTCGGGCTATGCCGACTTTCTCGGCGAGGGCGATGCGGTTACGGACGCAAACGGTGCCGCACTGATCCGGATCGAGTCCCGGCTGCCCGAATCCGCCCGCGCATACATCATCGAATGCGACGTAACCGATGTGGCGGGCAGAGAAGTATCGGCTACGGCAGGCTTCACGGTCACGCCCTCCCTGATCAACCTTTCGGTCCGGCCGCTATCCTACCTTTCTTCACCCGGACGTCCGGTCGACATAGCCGTGACATCCAGGACCTGGGAAGGAAAACCGGTAGGAACAAGGCTCACCGTAACCTTGGAAGAGGAAGTCTACGACAGGAAGACCCACATCTCTTCCTACAGGGCAATCGATCAGCGGGAAGTGGCAACCGACCGGACCGGGCAGGCGGTGTTCGGCCAGACGTTTCCCCGTCCCGGTTACTGGCGCGTCACAGCGACAGCACAGGACGAGAGAGGACTGAAAGCTGTCGGACAGGGCTGGATCTGGGTCTGGCGCGAAGGCCATGCCTGGGACAGTTCCTATCGCGAACTCGGGCTGGAGCTGGACAAGAAAAGCTACCGGCCCGGGGAAACCGCACGGCTGATCATAAAGAGCCCGGCGCCGGGGGCATCCCTGCTGCTCACGGTGGAGGGACGGCAGATCCTCAGCAGGCGGGTCGTGCCGCTGAACGGTGCAGTAGAAGTCATTGAACTTCCGGTAACCGCCGACCATGCGCCATATGTATTCGTTTCCGCCGTCTTGATCAGCCAGGGGCGCTTTTATTCCCGGACAAAAAACCTCAAGGTTGACGTCAGCCCCGACAAGCTCGACCTTAAGGTCACCCCGGACCGGGAGGTGTATGCCCCGGGAGAAAAGGTACGCCTGTCCGTTGCAGCTGCGGGCAATGACGAAAAGCCGCGCGAGGCCGAGCTTTCGCTGGCTGTAGTGGATGAAGCCATGTACGCCGTCTCGCCGGATCGGCGCCCGGATATATACGGGTTTTTCCGTGGCAGCCGGGAGCACCTGGTGACCACGCTCAACTCCTTTCCCCGGATCTTCCTGGGCGGGGCTCCCAAGGCCGCCGCTGCCATGGCCGACGACAAGCTTAAGGGCATCAAAGTGCGCAAGGTCTTCAAGGACACTGCCTACTGGCTTCCCGTATTCTCTTCAGACAAAAACGGCAGGGCTGAAGCCGAGTTCACCCTGCCAGACAATCTCACCACCTGGAGGGCAACCGTTGTCGGGCATGACAGCCGGAGCGAATTCGGCACCGGCCGCGGCAGGTTCATTGCGCGGCTCGACGTCATGGCCCGTCTCCAGCCGCCCCGTTTTCTAGTGGCAGGAGACGAGGTGAAAATCCCCGGCGTAATCACCAATATGACCGAATCTGAGAGGAACGTAACCGGCGCCTTTGAGGCTCGCGGCTTGTCTCTTTCGGGAGACACCCGTTTCGCAGGCACGGTGACAGCCGGAGGAACCCTGCGACAGGATATGGAAACCAGGGCCGATGTTCCGGGTGAGGCGCTTCTCACCATGCGGGCCGCGGCCGGCGACCGGGGAGATGCCATGGAGTTGCAGCTGCCGGTCCTGACCCGTGGCATCGAGCGGGTATCCCAGGGCAATATCGTGCTTCGCAGCGGCGAGGGCGAGACGAACCTGGCCTTTCCGGAAAACGCCCTTGCCGAAGGAGCCGCGCTCAAGCTGGCTGTTGCGCCGACACTGGCTGCCAGCCTGAACGAAAGCCTGAAGGAACTGATCGACTTTCCCTATGGCTGCGTAGAGCAGACCATGTCCCGTTTTCTCCCCGCGGTCCGGGTGAAAGCCCTGCTCGGTTCCGGGCACTGGTCCCTGGAACCCGATGTCTACGACAAGCTGGGCCGCGTTCTGGACGAAGGGCTCAGGAGGCTCTATGATTTTCAGCATGAAGATGGAGGCTGGGGCTGGTGGAAAGACGATGCAACCGATCCGTATCTGACCGCACACGTCATGTACGGCCTGGCATTGGCAGGAAAGGTCGGGCTCCCCGTCAGGGCCGAAGCATATGAAAAGGGATTGAAGAGCCTTGCAGAGCAGTTGGACAAATCTGCGGCGGAGTCTCTTCCCGCACTTTACCGGGCCTATACTCTCAGTGGACGCACGAACGTCATGGCGGAAAAGAAGGTCGAAGCCGGATGGCGCCAGCTGCAACCGTCCCAGCGCATACAGTATGTCGAGGCCCTGCTGAACGCCAACCGCAAGGAAAAATCCTCCAGGCTCCTGGATGAAGTCAAAAAACAGGTTGGGAGAGAGGGCTCAGCGGCCTACCTGAAGGATGATGACGCGGATTCGTGGTGGTATTCCCATCGCTGGTCAGGTTCCGCAGTGGAGACAACTGCCATGCTGCTTGAGAACCAGCTGGCATTCAACGCCAATGACCCCCTTGTCCCTTCCCTGGCCGAATTCCTGGTGCGCAAGCGATCCGGGCGCTGGTGGAACACCACCAGGGGGACGGCGGAAGCGGTCACCGCCCTGGCCCGCTACGTGGCAGCCACCGGCGAGCTTGATGCTTCGTACAAAGCGGTGCTGTCCCTGAACGGTCGTGAACTCGAGCGCTACGTCGTTGACAAAGGGAAAATCACCAGCGGCAGACATGCCTTGACCATCCCCTCACAGGAGCTGAAACGGGGAGACAACAGGGTCCGCCTGGCCAGGGAAGGAAACGAAGGCGCGCTCTACATGTCCGCCCTGCTTGAACATTATCTGCCGCCCGAAGTCGCCGCGGCTGCCCCCGGACTCTCCGTGGAAAGGAAGCTTTATCGCCTGGCAGCGCATCGCGACGGCGAGAACTGGCGCATGGAGTATCACCCGCTCCTTCCGGGCGAATCCCTGGCTCCGGGCGATGAAGTGGAAGTGCGGCTCACGGTGGAAAACCGGCAAGACCTGAATTTCATCGTGGTAGAAGACCGGCTGCCGGCCGGTTTCGAGGTCCGCGAAACCAGGGACGACCCCCGTTTCAGCCTTTGCAGCGACTTCTGGGACTGGTATGCACACAAGGAACGGCACGATGAGAAAATGTCCTTCTTCATCGATCTCCTCTCCGCGGGCCGGCACGAATTCCGCTATGTGATCTATCCGGAAATCGAGGGAAACGTCCTGGCTCTGCCGGCTTCGGTCTGGCCCATGTACGTGCCATCGCTCCGCGCGGAAAGCGCTGCTTGGAAGGTCAAAGTGAAGAAAGACTAGAATCAATTGTCTCGCAGAGCCACGGAGGACGCAGAGGAATTCAAAGGAATTTCAAACAGCAATGCTAAAGTTATGTGGGTTTGCTTATCTGTTTTTCTCTGTGTACTCTGCGGCTCTGTGAGAGAACAGGTTTTAACCGATGAAAAACGAAATTGATCAATTCTGCCGATACCTGGAAACGGAACGCAATGTCTCCGCCCACACATTGAAGGCCTATCTCACCGACCTGGACCTGTTTCACGCTTTCATGCGCAAGGAACTGGGAGGCGCTGCAGAGGCATCGGCAGTCACGCACCTGCACGTCCGCCGATACCTGGCGCTCCTGCATAAGGAGTGCATGAAAAGCACTGTGGGACGCAAGCTCGCAGCCATCCGCTCCTTTTTCAAGTACCTGGTGCGGGAGGGCACAGTGAAGAAAAACCCGGCCGGGCTGGTGAGCACTCCCAAAAAAGAGAAAAAAATTCCCTTTCATCTCAACATCGACGAGATTACCAGTCTGGTTACTGCTCCCAAAGGGCAGGAAATGCTGGCATTGCGAGACCGCGCCATTCTTGAGACGCTTTATTCCAGCGGCCTCCGGGTAAGCGAACTGACGTCGCTCAATATCGGGGGAGTTGACCTTGAAGAGGGGTTGGTAAGGGTAATGGGCAAAGGTGGGAAGGAACGGATTGTTCCAATCGGCAGCAAAGCCCGCGGCGCCCTGTCGGATTACCTGGCCAGGCGGGACAACCCTCCCTTTGAGGCGCCCCTCATGCTCAATGCCAGGGGCGGGAGGCTGACCAGCCGGAGCGTGGGGCGGATCATCGAGCGGTACATCCTGATGCTGTCAACCATGAAAAAGGTGTCGCCCCACACCCTGCGCCACACCTTCGCAACCCATCTTCTGGAAGGAGGGGCGGATCTTCGCGCGATCCAGGAGCTCTTGGGGCATGCGTCTCTGTCAACTACCCAGAAATATACCCATGTAAGCATCGACAGGCTGATGGAAGTCTATGACAAGGCCCACCCCAAGGCCCGGAAAAGGGAGCCTCACGGCAAATCATGACAATTTCCCATCCTTAAATAGTCAGGATTGAACCAGATCATGGAGGACTGCCGGCTGGCAGCATGCCTTGTGGCTTGTGCCTTTCAGTGTGACAATGGCAGCAGGATTTTTTCTTGCCGGGGGAAATCTGTGCGGTCGAAGATCGGGCAGAGATCGTTCCGGATCAGCCAGTTCTGGTCATCGAGGCCACCGGTAAAATTGATATTTTCAGGAGATGCCGGCATAAGCTTCTGTTCATCCGAAAATACGCTTGAATCAAAACCGGCAGGCTCCAGCGAGTTATTATCGTTGACCGGCTTAATGACTGCCTGCAGTCTTTTTTCGCCACCAGCGATGCCTGATGTAATGCCCTCTGTCGCAAACATCTCACTATCAGTGGAAGAAAATCCAAACACCTGGGTCAGCAAGGCAACTGCAACAAACCACATGACAGTAAAGGATTCCGCGAGCAGCCATGCCGCTTTCATTGCCATTTCCCTTTCCTCCTTATCTGGAACAAAGGGTTGCGTGGGAAAAATCGTTCGACTCCAGCCACTTTATTTCTTTCGTTCGCTGTCTGCTAATTAAAAAGCAAAATACGTACCCGAACTCCAACCGCCCAATTGGTCTCGCTTCGCGGGCGATTGGCTGCCTCCTTTTTCCATTTGTAATATTTTTCGACACACGCATGGACTGAAAACAGCAAAGGCGGCGCCTGAGCACCGCCTTTCAAGAACCCGTCAAAACGTTTCCGATCAGTTCTGAATTTTCATTCTCCTGCGGCCAAACACGCCAAGGCCGACCAAACCTGCACCAAGGAGAACAATGGTCCCCGGCTCGGGAACCGGAGCGGTCGCGTTGCCCAGGTTGGTGATATAGGCATGCACAGTCGCTATGTTTCCAAAACCTATTTCGACACCTTCCTCGAAATCAATACTCACCCTGTTACCGTCGGCAAGCGTCATGACGTCAGGAAGCGAAGAGTCATCCCAATTCAATGTGCCACCGGATATGACTCCGCCGATGGTTCCCCAGGTAGCGTCACCCTGGCCGGAGGCTGATATCAAGGGGCTGTCGAACGCCAAGGTAGCGGTAACATCAGCTGTGCCCCCGCCAAGGCCCGTTGCCCTCAAATAGAAAAAATCAATCGCCCGGGTCTGCCCGTCAGCAAGCGTAAAGACATTGTTACCCAGCCCGTAGACAAGTCCCGCTTGCAGGCTTGTCCAACCTGAGGGACTGACATTGCTCAAGGTAACGCTCGACAAAGGCGCTGTTGCAACATTGAAATTTACCGGCGTTGCGCCGACCGCGCCGGCGAACCAGACAACCATTGCCAGAGCGCACAGAGATACAGAAATTTTTTTCATCTTATTCCCCCTTTGAAATTAGCTATCATGCATTTAAGCAGCGCACAGCAATAACTTATTATGGATTAACATTAAGCAAAAAAAATGCCAGTCCGGTAACTGGTCAATATCACGACACGAACAGCTTTGTTGACCCAATCCGATCCTTGACTGTAAATAATTTCGACAATTCTAAGGCAATAGCTGGAAGGAATGTCTGAAAACCTATTAGCTACCAGAAATACCAACGGCCGGTGTTGACGACATAGGCACCGAGAGCGAGGTTGGTAATCGCATGGGCGATTATGCAGGATGAAAGGCTTCTTGTGCGATAGAGCAGGAGATTGTAAATTATACCGGCAAGAATTCCGGCAACGATCAGGTTATGCTCCAAACCGAAGAGCAGCGAAGCAATCAGGAAGGACGGCCAGGAAAAGCAGCCGATCGGAACACCAGTAAAGTCAGGCGCAATGAGGTAGCGAAGGAGAAACGACCGCCAGAACAGTTCTTCCATTACCGGCACCACCAGCACGGCTCCAAATAGCCTGAAGGCAGTCATGATTGTCCTCACGGTTCCGTCAGCATAAATATTCGGATTGAAACCGGCAGGATTCCCGATCGTTGCCCACGACGCATCAAGCCATATCCAGAAGGCGAACACTCCCAATCCTGCCGCTACGGCAGACACCAGGACTATCGGCCTGAACAAATCCTTACCCATTATTTCGGTATAGTTCCTCCGGAGAAGAAAAAGCATAAGAGCAACCGACAGTGCCTTGACCGGATAGAAACTTTGCAAAAGCAGTGGCGACAGGTTGACCATGCCCTTGCCCGCAAGAAAGCGAAGACCCTCTTCCAACCCGACGAAAGCCATGAAAAGTGCGAACGGAGCTACTCGGCAAAAGACTTTATTTTGCATTCATAACCCTCCAATGAACAGCTACCGGCACCTGGTCCCTGATCTCTGGCCTCTGTCCTCTGGTGGGAGTTATACCGGATTCCCGCATCAGGTTCAATTGGAATGGCGCAATAACAAATTAATTATTCCGCTAAATCAGCATCTCATGCCGTTGTAAAGCATTCCGACACGCATTGCCCATTCCCAGGCATTCATCCGGAAATCATCGACAATACACGTGAACTGCGGACATTTTCAGTCGGCACCATAATTGCTGCTTATTTATGCGTGTCAATTTTCCCGCTTTCCAGGACCGGAGGATATCAAGCGAATGCAAGCCTTAGAAAAATGCCAGGCGTCTTCGGATCTTTGCGAGGAAAGGTATTCCCTGATAAAAGACCTTTCCGATGTCATCCTCGTTACCGACAACCTGAACGCCATCGGCAACATGATCCTCGACATCGTGGCGACCTATACCGGCGCAGGCAAGACATCCCTCATGTTTTTTAATGATCGCAGGGAGCTTTACATCCTTGCCTCAAGAGGTATCGATCTCGACATCGCCAAACGCTACAGGTCAAAACCTGGCGAAGGGATTGCCGGCACCGTGCTCAGGCTGCTGGAGCCGGTCCTGGTGGAAGATATCGATGCGGATGAAAAATTCAACGATATAAGAGTGGGAGATTACAGGACAAAGTCATTCATATCCTGCCCCATCATGGGAAAGAAGAGGCTTCTGGGAATCCTCAATGCAAGCGACAAAAAAGATTCCACCCCTTTTTCCAAGGATGATTTCAGCCTGTTGCAGATCATCACGCATCATACCGCAATAGCCCTGGAAAATGCCCTTCTTATTGCAAAGCTGAAAGGAAACGCGGCTGAACTTGAAGACCTGAACCGCAAACTGATGGAATCAGACCTGGTTAAAACCGAGTTTCTGACCAGAATATCCCACGAACTGCGTACACCCCTGAATTCCGTCAAGGGTTCCGTGTATCTTCTGGAACAATCGGAAAAACTCACCAGGGGTGAGCAGAAAGAATTCTTCTCCATAATCGCGCGGGAAACGGACAAACTTACCGCAATCGTCGAAAATCAATTGGACTTCCTCGCATTCGAAGATGAAATGAGGAGCATCAAGAAGACGGTAGTCAGCATGGACGACATCCTTGCCGAGGTCTCATGCTCGAGATCACTCAACAAGAGGCTCGAACGCCAGGGGCAGACTCTCATTATTGAAGCGGCGAACGTAACATCCGACGTAGTTTGCGACAAGATAAAAGTGGCACAGATGCTGTTGAATCTTATCGAAGGGTTGTCCGCCGCCCTCGACAGGGGCGTGAACTTCAGGATATCCATCACGGACAACGACCACATCAAGCTTACCCTCCATGTGGACACCCCGTTGACTGACAACATCCGTTCGGTCTTCTCCCAGCCGGATTACCCGTTTCGGGAGGAAGGGCGGGATGACAAGCTGAAGATATACCTGGCAAGGAAGGTAGCTGATGCACATGGCTGGGAGCTGTCTCTGGGGGAAGGAATCAAAGCGTTCACCCTGATTCTCACCATACCCAAGAGCAGACGGCAGAAGATAGATACCGCGGTAGGAAGGAGCGTGGATCTATTCCTTGAATTCATTGCCGATCTCCTGGGCATTGACACCTGCTCAATCTTGTTGAGTGACGGCATTACAGGCGAACTGAGGATCCAGAGCGCAATGGGATTGTCTGACGATATAGTCAAGCGGACCCGCATCAAACCGGGAGACCAGATCAGCGGCTGGGTAGCCCTTGAAGGAAAGCCTCTGCTGATAGAAAACATTGAAAAGGATACACGATTTTCCAGACTCAACATTCCACAGTACAATACGAAATCACTGCTGTCCGTACCCCTCAAGATAGGCGACAAGGTTGTTGGCGTACTGAACCTCAACAACAAAAAGACTGCAGAGCCATTCAACATGCAGGATCTTTCCGTGGCGGACATTCTCGGCGCCCGGGTTTCCAGGCTTCTGGAAAGACTGAACAGCGATGAAAACTGGGAGGAAGGTTACCGCGAGTTCACATCTTCATTTGACAAGCTGCTTCAGGCAGGGAAGAGATACCACAAGAAAGCCGGCCAGTTTAGGGATTTGATCGGAAAAATAATGGACATGCTTGAAACTACTGGGGAAGAGAGACGCCTGGCAGTTTATGCGGCGTCTGTATACGACCTGGGACTCATGCTGACGGATGATGCGGTGTTTCACAAGAAGGAGCTTGAACCGTCGGAATTCGCATCATTGAGGGTCCATCCTTTTACGACCATAGAACTTTTGAACGGTTTCGAGTTTTCCCACGAAGTAAGAAAAGCGATCCTCCATCACCATGAAAAATTCGACGGCACCGGATATCCCGATGGTCTTGCCGGTAAGAACATACCGATCATATCGAGGGTCCTGTCAGTAGTGGACGGTTACTGTTCCATGGTGTCGAAAAGGCCGCACCGGGATGAATTATCCACGGAAAATGCCTTAGCCGAAATAAGGAAGAACTCAGGGACATGGTACGATCCCGCAATAGTTGTCGCGCTTGAAAAGGCGCTCGGCAGCTGATCACTGAACACCGCGTTCACGCATTCAACCCGTGCTTTTTCATAAGATCGTACAGCGTAGGCCTGCTCACACCCAAAACATCGGCTGCTTTGGCTATGTTGCCTTTCTGTTCCTTGATGGCAAGGGCAATCAGGTCTCGCTCCACCCTGTCCCGCGCGTCTCTCAGGGTTATTTTCTCATCGAACGGAACAGCGCAAGCGGAAGGAGCATCCTGGAACCCCAAGTCCTGTGGCTCAAGAAGCGGGGAATCAGTCATGATAACAGCTCTCTGAATCCTGTTTTCAAGCTCCCGCACGTTTCCCGGCCAGTCATGGGATACGAGCAGTTTCTCAGCCGCGCTGCTGAAGCCCCTTACCTTCCTGCTCGACCCGCCGCAGAACCTCTTGAGGAACAGGTTGGCCAACAGCATTATGTCACTTCCGCGCTCGCGCAGCGGCGGAAGATGGATTGCTATCACCGAAGTCCGGTAGTAAAGGTCCTCGCGGAATGCCCCCTCACGTATGGCCTTTGCAATGTCCGTATTGGTGGCGGAAACCACTCGTGAATCCACGGGGATGTCCTCTCTCCCCCCCACTCTCTGGATCACCTTTTCCTGCAGGAAACGGAGAAGCTTCACCTGAAGACTCGCGGGAAGCTCCCCTATTTCATCGAGGAACAAGGTCCCCTGATGGGCGTACTCGACCTTGCCCTGCTTCCTGGCGTGCGCGCCCGTAAACGCGCCTTTCTCGTAACCGAACAGTTCTGATTCAAGAAGGTTCTCAGGTATCGCTCCACAGTTGATGGGAATGAAGGGCCGATCATTGCGCAGGCTTAGCGCATGGATTGCCCTCGCCACCAGCTCCTTTCCCGTTCCGCTCTCCCCGGTAACAAAGACCGGAACGTCCGCTGTCGCAACCTTCCTTATAGTCGAAAACACCTGCTCCATCTGCGGGCACTGCCCGATCATGCCGCCGAATTGGGTAGCCTTCTGCTCCAGTGCGGCCTGCATCCGCCGGTTGTCGTCCTCTATTGAGCGTATGTGGAACGATCTCTTGATGACGATCTTCAGCTCGTTGATATCTATGGGTTTCTGGTAAAAATCGCAAGCCCCTGTCTGAACCGCCCTGAGCGCGCTCGCCCTCTCTTCGTTGCCCGTCAACACGATCACCTTGACAGCCGGGTCAGTGCTAAGCATTTCCTCAAGGCATCTGAACCCTTCTTCCGTGCCCGCGGCATCAGGCGGGAGTCCCAGGTCCAGCGTTACGACTTTTGGTCTGTATTTGTGGAAAGCAGCCAAAGCCTCCTTGCCGTCCCCCGCGGCCAATACATCGTAATCCTTCGTCAGCCCCCATTTGAGCTGTTTGCGTATCTCTTCGGTGTCATCGACTATGAGGATTTTTTCCATTTACGCTCCTGTTAGACAGTTGAACAGTTGATCGACAAAAGGCTGATCAGTCGATAGTGGACAAGTGAACTGTGACTGTAATCACACGGAATTTTCCAATGGCTCCTGGTCACTGGTCACTGTTCAACTGGTCCACTGTCCACTTTCGGCAGCCTGACCGTAAAAACCGATCCCTTTCCGGCTTCACTGGCCACCTCTATCTTCCCACCATGGGCCTCGGCTATCTGCCTGCACTGGTAAAGGCCGATACCAAGACCTTTTGACTTGGTGGTGCGGAATGGCTTAAACAGGTCATTCCTGATAAAATCCTGGGTCATGCCGCATCCCTTGTCAATGACCCGGACATAAACCATCGTATCAGTTCCCACAATTACCGAGACCCCGGGCTTGTCTCCGGAAGCCTCCACCGCATTCAGCATCAGATTCAACAGCAGTTTGCGCATTTCCTCCCGGTCAATTTCAGCATATGCAGCTTCCCCAGAGACCGTTATTTCTTCAGCATTCACCATTTCGGCCGTAGCTGAAGCCAGCTCAAGGAGATCCGCGCTCTGCAGCTGTAAAGAAGGCTTTTCATTCAACTTCTTCAGTTTTGCGATCAATCCCTTCATCTTGTCCACCGTACCTTCCAGCGACTGGAACATGTCTTTTCGGAATTCCGGATTGTCGATGTGCTCACGTGCGTTATCGACGACCATCGCCAGAGCGGATACCAGGTTTTTCAGATCATGGAGCACAAAAGCCGAAATTCTGCCGACTGCCTCCATTTCTCTGGCCCGGGAGAGTTCGTCCGTGAGCCGGAGGTTGAGAACGGCTGAAGATGCCTGCCTGGCAAGAGTCTTCATCAAGTCGTAATCTTCATAATAATAAGCTTCGTCTTTGTTGAAAGGTCTGCCGAGAAGGATGAATCCTTCCAGTCGATCATCGTGGAACAGGGGTACCGCGAAAATGATGGAAAATCTGTGGAAGTATTCACTTTGAGGCCCATTTGTCGAGGGCATGTCCTCAGCAATATGAATGACCCATTTGCGCTGGCTTATCAGCTGCAGCAGGTCATCATCACCAGAGAACAGCAAAGGTGAAAAATCCATCTGCAGAACCGCGACGTTTTGATATGAGGCCCGATCACCATCATTCAGGTACAATGCTCCGCATCCCATGCCGAAGATTTCGCAGAAGCCGCTGATGACGGCCCGCAAAAGATCGTCCCGGGACCTGGCTGCCGCCAGCCCGTCGGTGAACTGGAGCCATTGGGTTCGATAATCGTATTTCTGCCGGTAGAAGTTCTTGTGCAGGTAGACTCTCATTTTCCGCTTGACCGTCTCGGACAGGAGCACGAGCATGAGGCCTACGCCGGCAAGAATGGCCAGAGCTATCATCAGATTGTGCTGGAAGGAATCCCCGAAATACCTCATTCCCTCACCCATCAGACCTACTCCGACCAGATACAAACCGATAATGAGCAGTACTACCGACCGGAAAGCCATCTGCTGGGAAATGTAAAGCCAGGAACCGCTCTTCCTCCAGAAACGGGAAAAAGCCATCATGCCCGCCCCTGCAATGAAAACCACCGACCTTACCGGGACAAGGTTCATGTTTATGCTTCGGTACAGCAAGCCCTGGCTGTAATAGAAGATCATAACTCCCAGCAGGGCGGCAGCTCCCAATACCTCGAATTTTATCCGCCAGCGGACTTCACGTGATGCATTCCTCAGAGTAGATTCCAGATTTACCAGGCCGACAACCAGAAAAGCCAGCATGGCCACATAGAAGGCAAAGGAAATGCCATTCAGGAACAGCATCCGTTCGGCCGCGAAATCCGGAGAATAAAAGAAAGGTTTGCGCAACCCGGCAAGGGCTGCCACAGGCATGAAAACCGACAGTGCAACCAGAATCTTCTGTACACGTGAAACCCCGCCCGGCAAACCGCGATGCGCATATGCGGTTATGCCGAACAGCCAGATAAAAGGGAAAAAACCTTCCGCCAGCAGCGCATATTCTTTCCAGTACATGAAGCCGTCAGGATTGAGCAATGTCTGAAGGTCGAAGAACTCGAGCAATGCCAGGTCCGCCATAGCCAGGGCAAGGAGAAGAGAGGGCAGAATCCTGTCAATTCTCGTGAAAATGGACACGATATAGACAACTGCAAAAGCAATGGCAAAAGATGAAAGAATGGTCTGGATCATATCTTTTTAGCGTACAGCGTAAAGTGGACAGTGGAGACAACGACAGTAGACAGAAAGATTTCTTCCTGTTTTCCGTCCTCTGGTCTCTGGTCTCTGGATTGCATCATACAGGATATTATTAACAGACTCAATGAGCAGAAGCAAAAAAACTGAACGCGGCAATAGGCCGAAGGACAAATCGGCCAAAGCAATGGCAATTACTCATGGAATGATTTATGCATTTTAAATGATCTGCATCACATTTCAGACGGTTTTATTTGGCAAAAACCGGCCGGATCGCGTAAAAACCGCTGTAAGAAACCCCGATTGTTAATTAGTTTCCATCCGGAAACCCCGGATTGACGCTAATGCAGTTTTCAGATCGGAAAAAGGGGATTTTGCGTCCTGGCAAGGAAATCAAGGGGTTGCGCGGAGGTATACTGTAGTATGTCGCACAAGCAAGCCCGCTGATTGACACAGCCCGGGCGGAAAAGCACCCTTTCCGGATGAAAACAAATCATAGGACAAAAAGTGGATTGTTTTATTGGAGTATTTTGACGTATTGTGTTCCAGAAAGAATAAAGGTTTCAGCATTTTGCCGGAGGGAACCATGGTCTGGAAAATTGACAGGAATCAGCCGGGCGGGAAAAACATCATCAGCAACATACCTTTCTTCTCCGATCTTTCCTTAGACGAGACGGATTGCATTGACAGGGTTCTGATCAAAAGACGATTTCAGAAGGACCAGATCGTGCTTTCCGAAGAGGATACGTCCTCATACATGTACCTGGTTTATGCCGGGAAAGTACGGGTGGTGAAACTTAATGATGATGGCCGGGAGCAGATCATAACCATCCACAAGAAGGGGGATTTTTTCGGCGAAATGTCCCTCCTCGACGGCAAAACCCAGCCTGCCACCGTTATAGCCCATGAGGAGGCGCTGATCGGCCTGCTGCACAAAAACGACTTTGAGCACCACCTAATGACTCATGAAGGGATAAGACGAAAGATAGTTGACCTTCTCTGCCTTCGACTGAGGGACGCATGGATGATGGTCAAGCTGTTGAGCTTCGACTGCGCTGAACACCGGGTCATGATCGTTCTCGATCGCCTGCATGAGCTTTACGGGGTCAGGGACAACCGCGGCGTCATAATCAATTTGAGGATTAAGCACCAATTGATCGCAAGCTACGCTTCGGTATCCAGGGAAACAGCGACCAGGATATTGAACAGACTGCAGAAAGCAGGTGAAATCGAATTTCTTGACAACAAGACCTTTCTGTTGAAGGAAGCTTTCTTCAAAAGGGTCAGGGAAATACATTCAGACGTCAAATGCATTGAAATGTAACTGAAGGGGGCGGATATCAAATCCGCCCCCTTTTTTGTCTGCCAGGATGAAGTTTCCAGTGTCAAATCTTCACCTTGCATGTTCCACGACTCTTGCCGAAAGCAATTCCCCGATCGTCTGCGGAAGAGACTCGCAGCAAGGCAATCCTCATTGGCTAATTCTTTACCCTGACGCTGACTGTTGAAGATTGTTGCATATTGCCGGCTGCGTCATATGCCTTTGCCATGAGGCCGCAGGTTCCATTTCCCACGGTTCGAGTATTCCATGAATATTTGAAGGGAGAAGAGCCGCTTGTCAGCTTGAGAACTCCATTCACATAAAACTCCACCTTGGTCACCTTCACATTGTCTGAAGCAGAGGCATAGATGGTTTTGGACCCTCTCACCACTGAATTGGCCGATGGCGAAGTGATTGAAACAGTCGGCGCCGTTGTGTCCGGAAGGGTGATGGTCACAGTTCTGCTCAGGCTCCCGGAAACGTTGCCCGCTGCATCCTTGGCCCAGGCATATGCGGTCTTCGTTCCAGCACTGCTGAAAGTGAAGGAAGACGGAGCGCTCGTACTCCAACCGATCGCTGTTGCAGAAGGCTGGGTAGAGCTTTCGGTTACCAGGTAACCGGTAACGCCTACTTCATCAGTGGCGGTAAATGCGGTGATCGGTACCGTAAGTGACGTCGCTGTCGTAGGCAGTGTGAAGGTGTTCACCGTTGGGGCCGTTGCATCCGAAGCCAGCACATAGGTCACGACGAGCTTGGGTCTCTGTGTGGCATCCGTCGCCTCGCTGGAAGCGAACATGCGGTTGCTGTCCGAGCTTGCTTTCGTCGATGAGTTCAGCAGGAGACCGAGGTTGCCTGACGGACTGGCCACCCACTCCCGGACCATGCCCGTCACGTTCCAGCTCTTGTAGCCGTATGT
>JAYFNT010000012.1:0-126006 GCA_034933285.1 Geobacteraceae bacterium
GGGATGAATTACGCGGAGGTGGGCTGGCAAGAAGTGCCGGTGGTATTGTTTCTTTGTTGAAGCGGGGTCCGGAAGAAAAAGAACCGGCAGACGAAAGGATTTTGGGGAGCGGTGGCTTTGTGGAAGCGGTACTCCAGCAGATAACCTATAAATCCGCGGAAAATTCGCCGACAATTGATGAAGTATTGGAAGAAGTAGTGTCACGAAGCGGTGTCAGCAGAGAAAATATCCTTGGAGCAAGCCGTGCGCGGGACATATGCCGTGTCCGAAGGTTGTTTCTTCTTGCTGCATGCGAAAGGGCCGGAGCGAGCATTGCAATGCTTGCCGGAATCACCGGCAGGAGCCACGTCACAGTGAGAGCAGCAATCGAACAGGCAAAAACGGAAAAGCATTGGAAATAACCCAATAAGCTACATAACCTACCAACGTCCCTCTATTGCTTAACCTACCAACGTCCCTCTATTGCTCTATGCTCGTTCCATCCCAAGGCAGAGGCCAGCATATATGCGCGCGGCAGCCGTAACTTCGTCCAGAATGACCTGCTCGGCGGGTGTATGGGCGGTTTCAAGGTTACCGGGCCCGAGGATGAGAGGCTTTGCCCCTGCGGCGAAAAAAAGATTGCCGTCGGAATGGGAGCGGAAGGTTTCAAAGCGCAACGGCAGCCCCAGCTTTGGGAATATTTCACTTAAAATTTTCGCCGGACAGTTGTTGGTTCCCAGATTGTAGCCGCTCGCCGCGTAACTGAAATTGACTCTCAGGTCCAGGTCGGGAATGTACCGGTCAGCGTCCGTAGCGATCTGGCGGATTGATTCCTGAAGAGCCGCAGGGTCCTTGTCCGCGGGAAGGTGGAGATCTATCCAGGCTTCGCAACGATCAGGGACAACGAACCCGGACCTCGACGAGTTCATCTCCCGTATCGAATAGACGATCTCCGTTTTCTCCCGGTCGAAAAGGGGGTTTTTCCCCAAGTGCAAAAGCACTCTCAGCATCGATTCCACGGCATTATGACCCAACTCGGGAAGAGAGGAGTGAATCCGGCGACCCAGGGTCAGGAAATCCGCCTCAAGGTAGCCATAATGGGAGAAGCACGCCATCAGCCCGGTTGGTTCCCCGATGACGACCCAGGGAGGACGGCAACTGTCGAGGAAGGTTGCACTGCCGTCGCCGCTTTCTTCCTCCCCTACGGCCAGCAAGAGCCCGACAGGTGGAAGTTCCGATGGAGGCAGGGCTTCGGCGAGCGCCAGCCAGGCCTCAACCATGGCGGCGCACCCCCCCTTCATATCGGCGCAGCCAAGGCCGTGGATGATGCTGTCTTCTTCCAGCGGCCCGAATGCTTCCAGGTCCCATGCCGGCACGGTATCCACGTGTCCCACCAGATACAGTTTCGGTTCTTCCCGGCCCATCGTAACGCGGAGGTTGAACCGGTCCTCCTCCACTTCCTGGCGCTCAACGGTGAAACCCGCCCGACTGAGGACCCCTTCCAGGTAAAGCTGGATGTCTTCCTCCTTGCCGGACGGAGAGTAGATATCGACAAGGTCAAGAAGCCTTTTTCTTAGTCTTTCCGGGTTGACAGCCTTCCAGATTTTATCCAGGCGATTGCTCATGGTTTCTTCTTGGCCTTTTTATGTTTTCGGGTAAGGTTGAGAGTCATGTATACGTGCTGCTGGACGTTTCCGAACCCCTGTTTTTCAAAGAATCGAATCGCGGCTTCGTTGTCGGCAGAGGTGTCAATGAGGATCATACGCACTCCCTGTTCCTTCATGCGATGCTTGATTTCTTTGAACAAACTGCTTCCGACGTTCCATTTCTGGATATTCTTGTGGACGCCCAGCCAGACCAGGTAGCCGTATTTCCATGGCGAGTTGTGTTTGCTCACCGTGGTTCCAAGGGCAAATCCGAGTATCCTGTCTTCGGCTTCCGCGACGAGGCATAGTTCGCTGTCCGAGTTGAACAGGGTGGTGATTTCGTATTCGTCCCAAGTTCGGTAGAGGCTTTGGGAATAATCGGCGGTGAAAACCTCTTCTCCGATATGAAAAACCTCCGGAAGATCGTCGATTGTCATTTCCCGGATTCGCGGGTTTTCCTTGGCGTTTGATCGCGCCGCTGACATGTCAGTCCTTGTGTTGTTGAGCTGGCGTTGAAGAGGCTTGTTCTGGGTTTTCTTGCTCTCCTTGATTTCCATCTTTGCTCCGATTCAGACTTTGGTTACGTATTTATATTCATCCACTAAAATCCACATGTCAACCTTGTAGATAGTACCTCTTCCCATGATTGTAATTGATAATATATTGAAAACAATGGGAAAAAATCGCATGTGGCGCGCCTTTGAGGGAGATTGGGTTGTTTACCGGTATCGCGCAAGAAGATGTTGTGTCACGTAATGGTGCAAACGCACAAAACAAAAGGCCATACCTTGGAAGGGTATGGCCTTTGTTATGAGTCGGTCGGCTTTTAATGCATTTTTTGGGGGAGAGTATCGAGCTTTCTATCTGCCGCCATAAAATCCTGTATGTCCGTTTTTTTCAAATTTGCCTGAACCGTGTCCATAGCCCCTTGCCATATCATGACCGTAGTCCCGATGGTATGAATCCCTGTCTGCGTCAAAACGACCATGGTTGTCATGCCGGTCATAGTCGCGGAAATCGTGCCGAGCCACCTGATGGTAGGATGGGTAGACCGGAGCGGCCACCACCGGGAGCCCGATATTGATCGCGGCCCCGGGAAGGGGAAGGCTGAGTCCGAATCCCGGCAGGTTGATGGAAAACCCTGCATGGGAAGAAGTTGCCGCAGACCACGAAACCAATACTATGACTGCTGAATAAAAAAACATGCGCTTTAACATTTTCTGTTCCTCCAGTTTCGTTGGATTCCGGTTGCTGGTAAATGGATGATCGGCTCATCCGCGATTCCATTTTGTTGTCTTGTAGAACGAAGGTTGGGAGAAATGGTTTACAAGGAATTTTCAGCAGTCGATTAAATACGGACTCGGGATAGGTCTGTTGCATGGTGGAATGTGCAATCATGGACAAGCAGAGAATAAACGGTGCTATTGTAATCTGCTTATGAACGCATCGGGATAGCCGTCCCGCGCCAGGGAGGCGCGGGCTGCCTCGGCGTCGGAGCGGGAACGGAACTTCCCGGCATGGACACGGTACATTCGTCCACGTTCCGTCTCCACTTCACGGATAACTGAATATGCCAGCTCTTTTCCGAGTTTTTCGGATAGAAGCCGCGCCGTCTCCAGGTCGCTGAAGGCGGCTACCTGGAGAGTAAAGGCCGTCCCTTCTTGGTCTTTTTTGGAGGGGGCGGTGCTTCCTGAAGCGCTTGTCACCACTTCCAGCAGGACCGGGGCGACTCCGCCGCCGACAATGTCCAGGTCTTGGGCCGCCCGGTAGGAAAGGTCGACGATCCGTCCGGGAATAAACGGCCCGCGGTCGTTGACCCGCACTACCGTAGATTTTCCGCTGGCTTTGCAGGTGACCCTGATGATGCTGCCAAGCGGCAGGGTCTTGTGGGCTGCGGACGGCTTGTGCATGTCGAACAGCTCGCCGTTGCTTGTCAAGTTTCCGTGCTCTTCCACGCCATACCACGAAGCAAGCCCTTCCTCCCGGAAGCCGTCGGCTTTGAGGAGTGGGAGGTAACGTATGCCGTCCACCCAGTACGGACGCTCCCATGGCCGCATCCAGGAGGGGCCCGGCTCCACCCTCACCCTGTGGCCTGTGGTGCCGCAGGAGGCGAGCAGCAGGCAGGACATCATTAGAACAACGCAATTTTTCCGCATGGCACACAGTATAGTGAGAACTGCAAGAAAATCAACACATCATTGCTGCGACAATGACCAGAATCGCTACCAAGGAAGGTATCTTTGCGGATTTGCGCATATGTCCCTGAACGGGCAGACGTCGTGTCTGTCTTTCCTGCAATATCCCTTTCCGAGTCGCACCAGGGCAGCTTCGAAATCACGGAAATCCGAACCGGCCACCCTGTTTTCGTACCATATTTGTTCAAGTGCCTTGAGGGGATTTCTTTCCTTCTTTATCAAGCCAAGGTGACGGGATGCTTGCAGGACAGGCATTGACAGCGCAGGGCGTGCTTTTGGCCATATGGTCCGCAGTTCCCTTAGAAATATATTGACCGTAACATCTCCGATCCCCTTGCCGAGCCGTTTCAGGCGGTTTTCCAGGTCTGTTTCATTTTCAGACTTCTGGTGAAGTTCATTGAGGTCCCCGGCGTAGTAATCCTGCAGGTCAGCCATTATGGACAGCAATTTGGTTGCGGTGGAAAAATCGTAACGGACATACCCGCCGACATCCAGGATCTCCACGAGGCCGTCCCAACCCGTGTCAAGGATCTGTCCGGGCAGGATGATTCCACGTCGCTCAAATTCCTTGTAAGTCCGGGCAGCGATTACGGATGATATTCTGGCCCCGAAGAGCTTGGCTGCCAGGAACCATTTGCTGAGTTCTGGCTGGTTGCCCGGGGACAGGTCGATTCCAAGCTCATGGGAGTACATTCCTCCCATGGTCTGAATAACAGATTCGATTTTACATGCTGTTTCGTCCATGGTCAGTGCATCACTTGTTGATCTTCAGTACATCAATCAGACTGGGAGGCATGATTTTGTTTAGTCCGTAAGATGCCCAGAAATAGAGGAGGCCGCCGGCAAGCAGAGCAACAATCAAAGAAATGAGCATAATGCTGATCTTCTTCCGGTCCACTACCCGGTAAGGACGGGTGGCGTTCCCATCCAGGCCCTTCCCCTGCGCTTTCCGAAGGAGTATGACGGTAATGTTGTCGGTGCCGCCAGCCTGTTTTGCCAAGGTGATGAGAGTTTTTCCCGCTTGCTGCAACGGGAGGCTCCCAAGTGTCGAGGCTATGGTTCCATCAGGGATCAGACCGTGCAAACCATCACTGCAGAGCAGGACTGTATCGTTTCCTTCAAGTTCAAGTTGGAGTGTCTCTGGTTCAAACTCTTCGTCGCTGCCGAGCGCCTTGACGATGATGTTTCTCTGCGGGTGGCTCTTTGCGGCGTCAAAGGTCAGCAGGCCGTCCTGCAGAAGTTTATTGACAAGTGTATGGTCTTCCGTGAGCTGGCGCAGGTTTCCATCCCGCAGCAGATACGCACGGCTGTCACCTGCATGGCAGACAAAACCGTCATTGCCGATCATCAGAAAAACAGTGCATGTCGTAGCCATTCCTTCCAGGGAGGGATCTTGACGTGACCTGGCCAGGATTTCGTGATTTGCCGCCATCATGGACTGCTTGAGGGCAATGAGCGGCTGGCCGGCTGGAAATGCGTAATAACGTTCCCGAATTTCGGTTACAGCCAGGCTGCTAGCGATCTTTCCGCTATTGCCGCCGCCTACTCCATCGGCGACAATTGCCAGTGCTCCTTTCTGTTCGAGCTGTTCTTTTTCGCTGGAAACATGGAGGAGGAGGGAGTCCTCATTTTCCTGACGGACGAGCCCCGTGTCCGTTTCCGCGAAGGAATCGGCCAGGCATGTGGAGAGAGTCAGCATTTGCGGAATCTCAGGGTGCTGTCTCCAACCCTGACGGTATCGCCGTCCTTCAGGTCGCTCCTGGTGACGGGATTGTCATTGACAAAGGTACCGGATGAGGTGTCCAGGTCGGTGATGCTCAATTTGTCGTCTTTGAGGCGAATGCTGGCATGTCTCGTGTCCAGTTTTTCGTCCCGGATCATAAGCTGGCAGTCTTCCCCCTTGCCCATGAACAACTGGTTTTCTTCATCACAGATCCTGAATTCTTCCCATGCATCCGGACCGTCGACCACCACCAGCCACCCATAGATGGGCTTTTTCTTTTCCATGGGTTTGAATACGACGGTTTTGCCCAGGTCTTTGGCCGCGAAAATCCTGGTCGCTCCCAGGCTGTCAGGCGGATTCGAACCTTCGGAAATTACGGTAGCCCCCGCAACACCGGTCCCGCACGCCATGGTGTCCCCTGATACCGTGTCAACAGGGGCTCCGCATCTTCCGCAGAATTTGCTTCCTTCGGGGATTTCCGCTCCACATGATCTGCAGGTCATTGCAGTACCTCCCTATTTTGGTTTGACGAAAAAATTCGCACTGCGTCTGATTGTAGTGTTTTCAAACTGGATTATGGTTTCCAGGGTATAAGTGCCGGTCGGCGCCCTCTTTGGTATGGTTATCTCTGCCTTGATCGAGTCTTTTCCGGCATTGAAGGTCTCGATGCCCGAGTCCTTGAAAAGTACTTTTCCCTTGAATACGATCCTCCTGGTCAGCGTTCCCTGGATGGTGAAATCATCGGAAGGGGCGCAAAGGGAGTACTCGAGAGTGTGTTTTATCTCGTCGTCAGGGGATACCTGGCCGGGCCTTATCTCGGACTTTTCAATGAAGAGCTGATACGCGTCACTTTGCTGGCAGGCATACTTGCCACGTTTCACCTCCTCACGCTTCTCCTCCTTGGGAAGGTCTGTCTCCTTGTCCTTCTCCCCTGATGACGAGAAAGCGCCTTTCAGCTTGGCGGTGCTCTCGTCCCATGCGGGTCTGATTTTTGAACATCCCCCTGCAGGGATGGCCAAGGCAATGACAGCTGCAACAAGAGAATTGATCGTCAGGTATCTCATTTGTCTATCTTCCATTCGCCCATACCTGCAGGCTGGTCACGGTCTGAGCGATCATGAGAGTTTCCGGAGGTTCCCCTGCTCCGGGTACGGCCGATTTTTTTTTTCTTAGCATGCTTTTTCGGAGTCTCGGGTTTCAGCTTTTCCGGTGTCACTTCGGATTGCCCAACTGGCTCAGGCGGTGTGACCGGCTCCACCGGCGTCGCAGCGGGCGGGGCCACCGGAGGTGAGGGGGCCGATGGTGCGCTTTTCGTCACTGGGAAGACGCTTTCCTTCTTGTGGCGTGCCGCCATGAACAGGCCGGCGAAAATGAGGATCACTCCAAGGCAGAGCAGAGCGATGAGCAGGTATTTCCTGTCGGGACGGGTGATTGGCGTCAGGATGCCGGACCAGTCGAACCTCCTTCGCATCGGTGCCGCTGCTGTTAACTGGGGCGTTACTGAGCTTCGAGATTCAAGAGACTTGAGATCATCCGAGAATTCCCTGGCGTTCTGATAACGGTCCTTCCTGTCCTTGGCGATTGCCTTGAGGATGACCTTTCCCATGTCCCGGGAAATGGTCCCGTCGATTTCCCATGGCGGAACAGGCTTTTCCTCCAGGTGGGCCTTCATGACCTTGTATTCCGAAACACCGCCGAATGGGACTCTGCCGGTGGCCATCTGGTACAGGGTAACACCGACCGAATAAAGATCGGAGGATACCGATGCTTCCTCCCCCCTGATCTGTTCCGGGGACATGTACCAGAGGGTTCCAAGCCTCATGCCGGTCTTGGTCTGCCCCTTTTCACCGGCCACTTTGGCGATGCCGAAATCCATGACCTTTACCGAGCCGTCTTCAAGGAACATGATATTTCCCGGTTTTATATCGCGGTGAATGATACAGCGGGCATGCATGAAATCGAGTGCCGACAGGACACTTAGGCAGACGGGCCCTGCATTGTGCAGCTTTCCGGCCTTTTTTAGCCGGTTTTCCAGTGTCTCTCCGCGTATATATTCCATTACCAGGAACAGATTGCCGTCATCCTCGACATAATTGAAGACATTGACCACGTTGGGATGGGAGATCCTGGCCTGGGTTTTCGCCTCATGGATAAACCTGTCCCGCATGGCAGGGTCATGGGAGAATTCGGGGGCAAGGACCTTGATGGCTACCTCCTGCTCGAGCTTGACATGGAAACCTTTGTAAACGATTCCCATTCCGCCCTGGCCGATCTTTTCGGTTATCCGATATGGGCCTACTTCTCTGCCGATCATATAGTTGCCTTCAGCTTGCCCGGTACGTAAAGGCCGAGAACCTGCCTTTGCCGATGATGATCACATCGCCGTCTTTAACCGGTTCCGTCTTGATACGGTCGGAATCGCTGGAATTCAGATAGGTCCCGTTCAGCGAATTCAGGTCCTTGATCACCAGCAGGCCGTTTTCCATGCCGACCCAGGCATGCTCGCGGGAGACGCCGTCATTCTCTATGATGACCTGGTTCTTGGCCGGGTCCCTGCCGATTTTGACTCCGGAAGCGCCGATTGTGAATGAGCGTCCCGCTAGAGGCCCTTCGTCACATCTCAGCGACCCTGACGGCATTGCGGTCTTTGCCTGCGGTTGTGGCGCAGACGGGATTTCCGGCTTTTTTGTTCTGGAGTGCAGGGCAAAGAACACGATTCCACCGACGATAAGGGCGCCGGCCAGAGCAATGATTATGGGCAGGATTGGCCAGCTGCCTTTCTGGGTGGAGAGCTTTTCCTGGGCTGCCAGCTGGAGCTTGCGCACGTCGGGCTGGTTCGGCATGAGGCGGTTGACCTCGTCGATTTTGCTCAGGGCCTTCTGGTAATCGGGAATGGAGTACAGTTCGATGGCCTCGTCCCACAGCTTGTTGAACAGGCTCGGGGTGTTCATGTCAACTCCGGAGGCGCGGACGAATTCCTTTGCCGTGTTTCCAGGCACCAGGAAATTGAAGCCCTGTATGGCCTGGGTAGAGCCGAGGGTCTGGGATAAGCTGATGAAGGTGGCGATGCCGATGACTTCACCCTTTGAGTTGAATGCCGGTCCGCCGCTGTTGCCCCAGGTGAGCGAGGCATCGGTCTGGATGACGGGCGTGCCTTTGACGTCCAGTTTGGATCCCGAGACATTGCCTCTCGTTACCGTCGAATCCAGCTGGGTCTTCTTGCTGAGATAGTCGTGTGACAGGACGACGGCGGGATAACCGATCACGTAAACCGGCTCACCGAGCTGCACGCTCCCCGAATCGCCGAACGCGACCGTTGGCAGGTCTCTTCCTTCTATCTTCAGGATTGCCACATCCTTGCCGGTTTCCACTTTCTGCTCGGCTCCGGGGATGGAGACTTTCCCTGTCATGGGACTGATGGGCGGACTGTACTGCTTGATCTCGGCAGGATATGCGTCACCGTTTGACAGGAGGACATGAAGATCCTTCTTGATGACGATGGTCGAGACGGGGCGGAGCTGCTTGTAGAGCTGAATGAGAATCTGCTGTTTCTCCTGGTCCGTAAGCTGCCTGCCGGACTTGTCCGACTGCGGCACCAGGTTCTTCAGGAGCACGCTGATGAAGAATTGTTCCTCCAGCCTTTTTTCGTTGGACTCGTGGTAGTCTGCCACCACATGGCCGTTGGTCACCAGGTAACCGTCGGAGCTGATGAGGAAGCCGGTGCCCGCGCCCCCCATGGGATCGGCGTTGAATGTCTTGCGGCTTCCATTGACCTGGATGGTCACCTGCGCCTGTATGTTGCTGAAAACCAGGACAACGGCCGGCTTCAGGCGCAGGAGCATTTTCTGGAGAGGGGTCTCTTCTTCGTCCTTGCACGTGGCTGTATGGGCGGACAGCGCGACGCAAAGAATCATTCCCAGCAACAAGAACGGCAGTTTCACGTTTTTCATCTCTTATCCTCCCGTCTATTGAAGATACTCCAGTCAATTTCCGTATTCACATCATTAAAGCAGCGGTTAGCTTCCGTCCGGGCCAGGTGTTTTGCCGCATCAGTCGTGTTGGTCCATTACGTAAAAAACCGCTTGATCAACGACATGTTGACAAAGCGGCTTTGTGCCGTGCTGGCAATACGAGGAAAACATGCTTTTTCCCTATTGGTTCAATGAATTGTCACTGTACTCATAAACATAAACGAGATTGGCTTCAAGTCAAGTTTGCCGCTCCGTGCTTAATACATGCACCGAATCCGGTTTATTATGCGTGTCTGCTCTTTTTTCATTGACATACAATTCTGCTCGCTGTTAATTTCATTAATATTGAAATGATCAAACAGAATATCCGGTTGATGAAACCCTCCCGAAGTCAACAAGACAGCCGTAGCTATTTCCAGTAAAATTGTTCTTCCCTGGGAATCCTTCTGTTGATTCATGCAAAATCCCAGGAAGGAAGTGCTGGAGCGTATCACTTGTCCCAGCTCCCACCCCAAAAATGAATTTCATGAAAACGCTTGTTACTAGTTTCCTGTTACTTGCCCTCTGTTTTCCTGCGTATGGCGAAAGATACAAAGCTGCCGGTACTATCGATGTCTACTTTTCACCCCGTGGCGGAGCCACCGAAGCAATCGTGCGCGAGATTGCATCGGCCAGGAGCGAAATCCTGGTGCAGGCATACTCATTCACCAGCGCACCCGTAGCCAAAGCTCTGCTGGATGCCCGCAAGCGTGGCGTCAGGGTGGAGGTTCTCCTTGACAAGAGTCAGCGGAGGGAGAAATATTCATCAGCTGATTTTCTCCTCCATGGAGGCATAGACACCTATATCGATTCCCGCCATGCCATTTCCCATAACAAGATCATGATAATCGACCGGATGACCCTGATCACCGGTTCGTTCAACTTTACCAAGGCCGCTGAAGAGAAGAACGCCGAAAACCTCCTGGTGATCAAAAATAACAGGCCGTTAGCAGACAGATATATCCTCAACTTTGTCGAGCACCGGAATCATTCTGAGAGATACTTGGGAAAATAAACCATATTTTGTACTTGATTTTATTGCCGATTCGTTTTATATTTAGAAATTACCGGGGCGCATCGCTTCCCCGGTTTTTTCGCACCCATCCGCATCACCCCGCAGTATCTGTTTGTCCTCCTCGCCTTGCAGGTCGATCAACTGATTGTTGGGCCTTACATACGTGGATGAATGGTGGAAGCTTCACCTGCTGGCTGCTTATTCTGATGCTTGGGGCCAGCGAGCTTATGAGCGGCGTTGTGTTGTGAATGCGCCGACATGGAAATTACTAATCCCGGATAGGGAACAAAGCAGGCAAAGGAGAAAGAAATGAAGCACTTGCGTAAACAATGCATCGATTGTGGCAGCGATGCAGTTCAGACACTAGTTGATGAGATCAAGCCCAGTTTCAGGATGGAAGTGATTCAATATGCTTGCGGCGCCGAGTTCAGGAGCTCCTTTTCCACCGTGAGCCGTATGGGCAAAGCGGAACATTCCGGCTGCACCCATTGCTGAATGAAGTGAATCATCGAGGAAATTCCCATTATGTCGTGCATTTTCCCGCGGCAACCAGGTGCGATTGCCGCGGGCTGATTCCTTCCTTAAATTGCAAATAATTCCATTGATTCACAACCCGTCAAACTATTCTTCGGCCGAATGTATGCTGTAGTGCAAAAACAGCGGTCCCTGCCTGAGATCCCGCTTTTCTCTTTTCGAAAAACTCCCGGATTCCCTTGAGCTTTACTTACTCAATGCTTATAATGACCCTGAAGCGTATCCATCCGGAAACTTCACGTGTATCCCTCCAGACTTTCCGGATGGATACGAATTGACTTGTTTTTGATGATTGCCTAGAGAGAGGTCACAGATATGAACACATTAAAGACGACAATGTTGCTTGCTCTTCTCACCGTTCTGCTTGTCCTTGCAGGTGGCGCCATCGGCGGCCAAAGCGGTATGCTGATCGCCCTGATTATGGCCGGGGTGATGAACTTCGTGTCCTACTGGTTTTCCGACAAAATCGTGCTTGCAATGTATGGAGCGAAGGAGGTAACCGAGGCTGAAAGCCCGGAATTTTACGGGATTGTCAGGCAGCTGGCGGCAAGGGCCGGCTTGCCCATGCCCCGGGTTTACGTAATCCCGTCTGATACGCCCAATGCCTTTGCCACCGGCAGGAATCCGGAACATGCAGCAGTGGCCGCTACCAGCGGCATCATGCGCATTCTCTCCCGCGAGGAACTGATGGGAGTCATGGCCCACGAACTGGCGCATGTGAAACATCGTGATATTCTCATTTCCACCATCGCCGCCACAGTGGCCGGGGCTATCACGTATCTTGCCCACATGGCCCAGTGGGCTGCCATATTCGGCGGAGGCAGGGGCCGGGACGAGGAAGGGGGCGGCGTGCTGGGAATGCTGGTTATGGCGATAGTGGCGCCCCTTGCGGCACTTCTGATTCAGATGGCTATTTCGCGCTCCCGGGAATATGGAGCTGACGCGGGTGGCGCAGAGATTTCCGGCAATCCTCTTTACCTTGCAGGCGCCCTCAGGAAACTGGAGATGGCAAACCAGAGAATCCCCATGGAAGAGGCGACGCCGGCCACTGCCCACATGTTCATCGTCAATCCCCTCACCGGCGGCGGCCTCATGTCGCTCTTTTCCACCCATCCTCCCATCGAGGAGCGGGTCCGCCGTCTGGAAGCCATGATCTACGGGACAAGAGGGTAAGGCGGCAAAGCCGTCCTGTTCATGAGCCGAGTACCCTTGAAAAGCAATAACCCCCGACGTGTCGCTTTCGATATCATCGAACGGATCGAACGCGAAAGATCCTACGCCGATATACTTGTAGACCGGGCGCTCGCCGGAAGCGAACTGAAAGGACCGGATCGGGGGTTGCTCAATGAACTGGTCTTCGGGGTTCTGCGACGTCGCGGCACCCTGGATCATATCATCGGGTGCTGTTCCAGCATGGCTGTCAACAGGCTTGAAAGGCGCGTGCTGAATCTTTTGAGAATCGGCCTTTACCAGATCTTTTTCCTCGACCGCATACCGGTGTCCGCGGCGGTGAACGAGACGGTCAATCTTGCCAAGGCAATAGCACCGAGGGCGTCAGGTTTCATCAATGCGGTACTTCGCCGCGCAGACAGTGAAAGGGAATCACTGGCCTGGCCGGACCACGATCCGGCCGCATTGATTTCAGCGCGTCACTCCCTTCCCCGTTGGCTTGCGGGAAAATGGATCCTTCAGCTCGGCCCCAAAGAGACCGAAGCCCTTGCGGACGTACTAAATGAGACGCCCCAACTCACGGTCAGGGTCAATACCCTGAAAATATCCCGCGTGAATCTGCTTGAAAGGTTTCGGGATCAAGGTGTCGAGGCGGTGGCGACCGACTATTCACCCGACGGGATAAGAATACTTTCTCCTCTTCATCCTGCGGCACTGTACGGATTCAGGGAAGGCTTGCTGACAGTGCAGGACGAATCGTCTCAGCTGGCTTCCCTTTTTCTGGCGCCACTGCCGGGTGAAACGGTGCTGGACCTGTGCGCTGCGCCGGGCGGCAAGACGACTCATCTGGCGCAGCTGATGGAGAACAGGGGTCTGCTGGTTGCCTGCGACCGTGACCCACGTAAATTCCCGCGTATCGAGGAGACAGCCCGGAGACTCGGCATTTCGATCATACGTACCCTTGCCCTCGATGCTTCTATCCCTTTGTGCGATCTTGGCGATTGGCGTTTCAATCGTATCCTTGTGGACGCGCCATGCAGCGGCCTCGGCGTGTTAAGGAGAAATCCGGAGGCCAAATGGCGGCTTGCGGCACATGACCTTGAGCGAATGGCCCGGCTCCAATCCTCCATAATCCGCAACGCCTCTGATCGTCTTGTCGATGGCGGAGTGCTCCTCTATTCAACCTGCTCCGTTTCAATGGAAGAAAATGAAGAAGTGATCAACGATTTCCTTTCAGAAAAGAGGAATTTTGTGGTAGAAGACCTAAGGACTGTTTTGCCTGCTCATCCGGATGTTTTCACGGAACAGGGGATGTTCCGCAGTTGGCCGCACCGACACGGCATGGACGGTTTTTTCGCTGCCAGGCTGAGAAAGAACTGACCAAGGCAACAGCGAGTCATAGTAGTGGAGGTTTCATGAAGAAAATTGCTCCATCGATTCTCTCCGCGGATTTTTCACGGCTGGGTGACGAGATCCGTGCCGTAGAGGCCGGGGGCGCCGATTACATACATGTTGACGTCATGGACGGCCATTTCGTTCCGAACATTACTATCGGTCCCCTGGTGGTCGAGGCTGCCAGGAAGGTAACCAGCCTGCACTTGGACGTTCACCTGATGATAGAGAACCCGGATTGCTACGTGCCTGCATTTGCCAAGGCAGGCGCTGATATCATAGTCGTCCACGCAGAGGCAGCTGTCCATCTTCACCGTACGGTCCAACTGATACGCTCATTGGGGAAAAAGGCCGGTGTTGCATTGAATCCTGCAACTCCCCTGAACCATTTGGATTATGTCCTTGAGGACTTGGACCTGGTCCTCCTGATGACGGTGAACCCGGGTTTCGGCGGGCAGTCATTCATTGAAGCAAGCCTCGCCAAGATCCATGCCCTGCGCGGCATGCTGGACAAGCGGGGCCTGGAAACGGAACTGGAGGTTGATGGGGGTGTCAAGATCGATAATATCGGGCGCATAGCCAATGCGGGTGCTGACGTCTTTGTGGCCGGCAGCGCCGTGTTCGGAAGCCGGGATTATGCTTCAACCATCATGGAATTGAAGCGGCAGGCCAGAGAGCCGCTTTTGTAAAGCCTCAAGCTGGTTACTGACGAAACTTGCTGATTCATATGAGAATTGCACGCCGGCGGGACGCAGCAGAGCCGGGAGGCGTTCATTGATTGCAAATGCACCCAGGAAAAAGCCATGAGTGATAACAAGGGAATGGAAACCAACATTCTGGTCATTGATGATTCCGAATCGGTTCGCAAGGAAATTATCCAGACACTGAAGTCCCTTTCCGTAGCTACCTATTTCCATGAGGCGTCCGATGGAATCGAGGGATTGAAGGTTCTTCTTGAAATCAAGATGGACCTGGTCCTGTGCGATGTGGAGATGCCCCGCCTTGACGGTTTCAGGTTCCTTTCCATGGTTCGCGCCCGTGACGAACTGAAAAGCATTCCCTTTATCATGCTTACTGCCAAGGAAGACCAGGAATCCAAGATGCGCGGATTCAAGCTGGGTGTCGCCGATTACATAACCAAGCCGTTCGGTCCGGGCGAACTCGTGGCAAGGGTGAAAGTTCATCTGCAGATCAAGAAGCTCCAGGACGAGCTGATGAAGGCGAACGAACTCCTGCTGGAGATATCCTATACCGATCATCTTACCGGTCTCTATAACCGCCGCTATCTGATGGAGATCCTTGAAAGGGAGTATTCCCGTGCGCAAAGGACCGGCGGAGTACTTTCGCTGCTCATTCTCGACATAGACCAGTTCAAGGGAATCAATGACAGGTTCGGCCATCAGGAAGGAGATGCCGTACTGGCCAGGACCGCCTCCATCTTCAGGAACGAACTGCGCGGTTATGATACAGCGGTCCGTTTCGGCGGGGATGAATATGTCGCCGTGCTCCCGGACACTTCGCTGAACGATGCAAATGCTGTTGCGGAACGGATTAGGAAATCGGTAAGTGAAACCACGTTCGCCGGCAAGCTGAAAGGGGAGCGGATCACTGTCAGCCTGGGCATTGCCGCTTATCCGGGCAAGGGAGTGGAAACCATTGAAGACCTGATACGCGAGGCTGACGGTGCGCTGTACAGGGCCAAGGCCGGGGGCAGAAACCGCACAGAAGGGCCTCTGTCCCTTTTCTGATTGATTCCATCGTGACCACAAAAAATCCCCTCGCCCGTTAACGGGGAGGGGATTTTTTGTATTGCCGGAAAGATCCCCGGTTCTAGAAGGGATACCCGAGACCTACAAACACAGCCGGCCCTTCGTTGCCGAAACCCACATCCACGCGGCCGACGATGTTGGGCCGTACTACCGCGCGAAAGCCTATGCCGGGGTTGAACTCGAAGTTGCGCGATTTCATCTTGTCAAGTGATTCCATAACTGCGCCGAGGTCGATGAAGGGCGCCAGTTCCCAATCGGTATTTACGTTGAAGAGACGCCAGCGGAATAGCCTGATGCGCTCCTCAAGGTTGAGCAGCAGGTAGCTGCTGTCGATGAAGCGGTTGCGGCCATAGCCGCGAAGGGTGTTTTCCCCGCCGAGGATACTCCGCTCAAGAAACGGAACGTTGCTTCCCAGTGTCTGGTTGTATACTATACGGCCTACGCTGATGAAGCGGGCATTATCAAGGGGAAGGTAGCCTTTCAACTCCGCTTCGTAATGACGGTAGTCTTCGCTGCTGCCAAACGCCTTCCAGCTGCATTCAATGGAAGTTTTTGCATAAATTCCCTGTGTCGGCATGTCCCTGGAGTCGAGAGTGCTGTAGATGACGGCCAGTTTTTGGAGATGGGCGGTGAATCCGTTTATGCCCGGGACTGAGCTTGTGTCGTACCTGTCTCTTGTAGACGGGAGTGAAGTGACCGCTCCCTTGCCGATGCTGACCTTCCTTATGCGCTCCCCGAACACTATCTGCAGATTTTGCGTTATGTCATAGCCTACATGACCTGAAAAACCGTATTCTTCGTCTGCATAATTGGTTTCGTTGTCCTTGCTGCTGTCCGACTGGAAACCGAAAAAGCGCGCCGAACCGTCGCTGAATACGTAAGGAAATGCGTACAGTTCGAGCCTGCCGTCCTGAAACGTCTTGTCGCGAAACTTCGCTTCATAGTCATAGTTCACTTTGGTTGATGCCGATATATTCATTTCCCAGCTTCTCTGTGGAACGGGATAGAACGCACCGTACAGGCTGAAGGTGGTGCCGAAATTCTTGTTGTAGTTTATCTGTGGGGCAAGCAGGGTGCTCACCTCATCTTTATCGTTATGCAGGAGAAATGCGGTAAGTGCGCCGGAGGTTATTCCTTCATTTGGGCTTGTTGCTATTACGGGCAATGGAATGGTTACAGTCTTAACCGGGTCTCCGTAAGTTTCATTGGTTAGCGGATAGGGAAGTTTTTCTCTGGGGACCATGTTGGTGCATGAGGCGATAAAGAGGACCAGTATCGCCAGGACAAGAGATTGTTTCATAGCGCTTCCTGTTGCTGAAAAAAATTGATACGAAGCGGACTCTAACCGTTTTATTGAAAAAATTCAAGCCGAAACCGAACGCTTTGGTCCGAAGACCGGATACTGTCCGGTTCTTGGCAGCAGGCGGAATTAACTCGAAGGAGATTTCACGGAAGATGTTTCGTCATCCCGGAGAAATAAGAAACCAGGGATTGGGGCGGACCGGGGGGGGGCGGGATACCCGTCCGTCCGCCCGGGGATGTCATGTTTTAGAAGGGCTCATCTGTTACGCCCAGAGAATCAGACCCGGTTTGTATATCGTTCCCAGAATCGGGTGCCTTGGCATTATCCGTACGATGAAACCCTGGCGGCCGCACACTTTGCATTCCATTTCACCGCTGAATCGATGAAGGTCGGCGCCCAGCTGTTCTGCATGGGCAAGACGGGACAGGGTCCCGTTCACAATTGAGTCCCTGGTGTCCAGAACCCCGAAATAGGCTTCAACGGACAGTTCTTCAAGTGGTATTTCTCCTGCTCCGAGTCTGACCTGAACTTTCACCCGGGTTCCCACTGCGATTTCTCCGGAAGTTGCAGCTTCAATCCCTTCGATGCGAACCTTGTGCCACTGGCGCTCGATCCTGTCTTTCCACTGGGCAAGATTGCGCGCCAGGGATTGGTCATTGTCATGCAGGGCTTTCCACTGCTTGCAGGATGGAAGGTAGAACCGGTCGGTGTACTCCTGGACCATGCGCTCGTTGCTGAAAACCGGGCACAGGCTTTCCATCGAAGCTTTGATGCGGGCCAGCCAGCCGCGTGGGATCTCGTCGGCGCCCCGGTCATAGAAAAGCGGCACTACTTCCTTTTCCAACAGATCATAGATGGCACGGCTTTCCACGTCGTTCTGGTAATCCAGGTCGTCGTAAACTTCCCCGCTGCCTATGGCCCAGCCGTTGTCGCCCCGGTACCCTTCGGGCCACCATCCGTCGAGCACGCTCATGTTCAGCCCGCCGTTGAAGGCAACCTTCATCCCGCTGGTACCGCTCGCTTCCAGTGGACGCCGGGGGGTGTTGAGCCAGACGTCGACACCTTGTACCATGCGGCGAGCCACTGCCAAGTCATAGTTCTCGATGAAGATGATGCGATGGTGGAACCGTTCTTCCAGGGATATCTGCTGGATCTGCCGGATCAGTTCCTTGCCTTCGAAATCAGCAGGGTGCGCTTTGCCGGCAAAGATTATCTGCAGAGGCCTTGACGGATTGTTAAGTATGGAGTTGAGCCGCTCAAGATCTCTGAGGAGCAGGGTGCTCCGCTTGTAGGTGGCAAAACGACGGGCGAACCCGATGGTGAGGATTTCAGGATCAAGCACTTCGTCAGCCTTGGCAATCTCTTTCGGCGTCGCGCCGACCTGTCTGAGATGCTCCTTGAGGCGCTTCCGGGCGAATGCCACAAGTCGCGCCCTGCATCGTTCCCGGCTTCTCCAGAGTTCGGCATCGGGAACCAGGCCGATTTTGCGCCAGATGCCGAAGTCGGTCGGATCATCCAGCCAGCGCGTCCCGAGGTAGCGGATCAGCAGGCCGGTCATTTCGTCGGAGAGCCAGGTCTTGGTGTGAACTCCGTTCGTTATCGAAGTGAGTGGAAGGTGCTCTTCGGGGAGTTCGGGCCAGAGATTTTTCCACATTTTGCGGGAAACCTCGCCATGCATCTTGCTGACACCGTTGCTGTGGCCCGAAAGCTTCAAGGCCAGGACTGCCATGCAGAACGTTTCGTTGTTATTCTTCGGATTCTGTCTCCCCAGGCCGAGGAAGTCTTCCAGGGAAAGGCCCAGATGGCGATGGTAGGCGCCAAGGTATTTTTCCACCAATTCCGGTGCGAAATGATCGATCCCTGCCTGAACAGGTGTATGGGTAGTGAATACGGTGCCTGCGGAGACCAGTTCCCTGGCTTCGGAGAACTGGAGGCCCTTTTCCTCCATCAGGATCCGGATTCTTTCCAGTGTGAGGAACGCCGAATGGCCTTCGTTTATGTGGCAGACGGTCGGCTCTATTTCCATCAGGCGCAGCGCCCTGAGCCCGCCGATGCCAAGCAGCAATTCCTGCCTGATCCGCATTTCCTGGTCACCGCCGTAGAGCTGGGCTGTTATCTTGCGGTCGTCCCAGGTATTGTCTTCCAGGTTGGTGTCAAGGAGGTAGAGCGGCACCCGGCCCACCTGGACATGCCAGATATGGGCATGCACGGGCCGTCCGGCCAGCTCCAGTGATACGATGAGCGGCGCGTTGTTCGGGTTTCTTTCCAGGTGGAGCGGCATGTTGTAGAAATCGTTCTGCGGGTAGATTTCCTGTTGCCACCCTTCGATGTTGAGATACTGGCGGAAATAGCCCTGACTGTAGAGTAGCCCGACGCCGACAAGCGGGATGCCCAGGTCGCTGGAGGATTTCAGGTGGTCTCCTGACAGAACTCCCAGTCCTCCGGAATAGAGTGGAAGAGATTCATGGAGGCCGAATTCCATGGAAAAGTAGGCAATCCGGGAGATACTGTCGCCATGCGGGGCTTTTTCGTACCACGTCTTGCCGTCCATGTAATCCTGCAGTTTCTCTTCGGTGCGTCTCAGATGGGCCAGAAATCCGTCATCTGCCAGGAGTTCCTCCAGGCGTGCCTGCTGGAGTGTGCCGAGCATTTTGACCGGGTTATGGCGTGTCTCGCGCCAGAGTTCCGGGCTCATTCTCCTGAAGAGTTCTATGGCTTCTGGTTCCCACGTCCACCACAGATTATGGGCGATGGTCTGAAGACCTTCGAGTTCCTTCGGCAGTGAAGGGACAACAGTGAACCGATGCAGCTTTCTGGAAAGATCCATGTGACCGTTTCCTCACTCTTCGTTTGATTTCTGCCTTTTACGGGAGTGGCTGCCTGTGAGTCCATGGTTGACTCGGCAGCGTCCGCAGACGCAGGTCAATTCCTGGCGGCAGACTTTCTTCCCGGTTTTTCGATGTCGAATTTTTCCAGTCGGTATTGCAGGGTTTTGTAGGTCATGCCCAGGAGGGGCGCTGCCTTGCCTATGACCCAGCCTGCCCTTTCCATTGCCTTGATGATCAGGTCCCGTTCCAGATCTTCGATCGAAATGCCGTCAGGCGGCAGTTCGAAGGCCATCCCAACTCCCGGCGAACCTTCCCGGAGAATTTCCGCAGGCAGGTCCTCCGGCTGGATAAAGTCGCTTTCCGTCATCAGCACGCACCTTTCAATGACCGATTCAAGCTGCCGCACATTGCCGGGCCACGAATAATCCATAAGGAGTTTCATGGCGGGCTTGGAAATGCCCTTGAGGGTAATGGCGGCAGCGGCGCTGTATTTGGCAACGAAAAACTCGGCCAGAGGGATGATGTCGCTTCCCCTTTCCCGAAGGGAAGGGAGGTTGATCCGAATGACATTGAGGCGATAGAAAAGGTCTTCGCGGAAATTGCCTTTGCGGATTTCCTGTTCCAGATCCTTGTTGGTTGCTGAAACAATGCGGACATCGACCGGTATGGTTGCTTTCCCGCCAACCCTGCGGATTTCCTTTTCCTGTAGTGCCCGGAGCAGTTTTGCCTGCATGGCGATGTTCATTTCACCGATCTCGTCGAGGAATACCGTTCCGCTGTCCGCGGCTTCGAAAATTCCTATCTCTTTGTTGTTTGCGCCGGTGAAGGATCCTTTTTCGTGACCGAACAATTCACTCTCGATAAGAGTTTCCGGGATCGCGGCACAGTTTATGGCGAAAAAGGGTTTGTCCTTGCGCGGGCTTCCCTCGTGTATGGCCCGGGCAACCAGCTCCTTGCCGGTCCCCGATTCACCGTAAATGAGGACTGTCGATGCTGTCGCGGCGATTTTGTTAACGACCCTGTAGACTTCTTTCATCTTGGGGTGTGAACCGATAATTGAAGGAATTCCGACAGTTTCGTCGAGCTTTTTCTGCAGCATCCTGTTTTCGCGAATGAGCACCAGGTGGTCGAAGGCCCTCTGGAGGGTCATCAGCAGGTCTTCCCGTTCCAGCGGCTTTTCCAGGTAATCAAAGGCCCCTTTTTTCATCGCTTCCACTGCGGAGTCTATAGTGCCGTGGGCTGTCATGATTATTATGCACTGCTGGGGATTGTCCTCCACAATTCTTTCGAGCAGTTCCATCCCCGACATTCCCTGCATTTTCAGGTCGGTGAGGATAATGTCGTATTCTCCTCTTTCCAGCAGCTCGATTGCCTCGCGAGCTCCGGGGACCGCGGCAACGGCGTATCCTTCCTTTTTCAGGATGGTTCCGAGGATCTCCCTCTGTCCCTTTTCATCATCAACAACGAGGATAGATCCCCTCATATCTCGTTCTCCTTGCCCGGTTGCGGTAAAGCAATGGTAAAGACCGTGCCCTTGCCGACTGCGCTTTCCACCGTAAGCTCTCCCCCGTGCTCCTTTACTATCCTCTCCGTAATCGCCAATCCCAGTCCGATTCCTGCTTCTTTGGTGGTGAAATAGGGCTGAGAGATCTTTGGGATATCTTCTGGGCGAATACCGACTCCCTGGTCCGCAACCGAGAGCAATGCCCGTCTCGTTTCGGCCTCGAAGCGGGCCGTCAGGGTTATGACCCCACCGTCCGACATGGACTGGGCGGCGTTTGTTATCAAGTTTACCAGACAATTGCGAAGAAGTTCGGGATCCGCTTCCAAGAGGGGGATGTCGGACGATTCGTCCCATTTGATCTCGATGCGCTGCTCGGCCAGTTTTTCTTCCAGGAGCGGGAGCGCTTTCCCCACCAGTTCCTGATAGGATATGGAGGTGGGCCGCAACTTCAAGGGTCGTCCGTAGCTCATGAAATTGAGCACCATGTAATTTACCCTGCGGACCTCTTCCTTGATCTTGTCCAGCAGCTCTTCGAATTCGGGCTTCTTTTCCGGACAGGTTTGCACTATGTCGCTCTTCAGGTGGTCGACCGCGAGGCTGATGTAATTCAGCGGGTTGCGGATTTCATGAGCGATTCCGGAAGCCAGCTGCCCTACGCGGGAAAGGTGCTCAGCTTCATAAAGCCGCTTTTCAAGCAGTTCCCTTTCACGCAGCTTGTTGACCATTTCATTGAAATTGGCTGCCAGTTCACCGATTTCATCCCCGCTTTTCACCGAGAAAGTAACCGAGAGATCTCCGGCGGAGACTTTCTTGACACTGTCCACGATCCGGCGGATCGGCCTTGTGTATTTGCGTGCGAGAAAGATGGTCAAGGCTATTCCCAGCATGAATACGAGGAAGGTTGCTGCCAGGCGGTTGAGGAAATTTTCGTGCTGGATGGTGCGGATATTGTCGAGAAGGAGATTGATGTGCACATATCCCAGCTGCTCATCGCCAACTATTACCGGCACTACCAGGTCATAGGGGCGGGAGGAATCGAGTTCGGGTTTTTTCTTCCCATGGGCCGAGCGCGAGGCTTTCAGCCCCTTGCCCAGTTTCCTTATATCCCGCCGTTTGCCCACTTTGGTGGGATCGGACGAATCGATGATCTCCCCTTCGTTGTTAATGATGCTGACTTCGTTGATTCCCTTCCTTTTGGCGTCCTTCAGGTAATCTTTGAGACGGGAAGAAAATTCGGCTTCCGACGTAAGGTCGGCAACGCTTATCTGAATGGCCTTGGAGACCTCGGTCGAGCTTTCCTGAATCTCTTTGACAAGGTCGTTCTGGCTGTACTGGTTGAGCATGAAAAGTGTGCAAACAGCGATGATGAGCAGTGAAATCATGATCATCACCAGCTTTGCGTTGAGTCTCATTGCGGATACCGTCCCGTTTATGGAATGTGGAATGCGGCCGGGTGGAATTATAACTCAGCTGAGCGGCAGAGAACAAGAGGAGAAGGTCGGGTCTTCACCCGGGGCAAGGGCCGGCAGGCGGCGGGGCCATTTCGTCGCTTATTCCGACATCAAAAGCCCCGCACGGTAGTAAGGCTACTTTGCCGGTTCGGTGATCATTTCCAGGATGGAGATGTCCAGCGGTTCGGAGCACAGCTCGTCGGACGCTGCCGCCAGTGCTTTGAGATAGGGCGTTGCCAGGTGCTGGTCAAGCGCCTGTTTGCTGATCCAGTTCTCATACAGAATAAAGACTCGCTTGTCATCTTTCAGCTGGTGCAGATCATAATTGATGCAGCCGGCTTCGGCTCTCGTAGGGGCTACGCAGTCCAGTATTTCCTTCTTGATTTTTTCTTCCATTCCATCTTTTGCCTTGAATCGCGCTAGTACGGTAATTTTCGTGTCAGCCATGGTGAATCTCCTTTCACGGGGATTATGAACCGCGCCTGCAGGTTTATGCCGCGCAGATTCAACTCGTTCGTCCGGCTTGCCGGGCGGAAAACAATCAAGGTCTTGGATGCATGGTTGAGAAACAGCTAAAAGGACTCTAGCACAACCAATGTGATGTCGCCACAGTGAAAATGAAGTATTTGGGGGATTTTTCCCCGCACATGCTGAAGGGGGCCAAAAATTCGGCCAATCCATAGAGCCATAAAAAGCGAATCCTCGCAAATGGCTGTGCTGCCATACCATTTGCGAGGATTTCGATTCGGGTTTTTTGCCGGCCAGGCTATTTTTTCACGGCACCGAGCGGAAGGACGGTTTTACCGTAAATCTCGTTCAGTACCTGGGCAAGCCCGGCGTAGATGGCGGACAGGCCTGTAAGGATGCCTTCGTAGCCGATGAAGGCGCCGATTGGTGCTCCGGTCGCGTCTTTGTATGCCAGGAGGAAGAACAGCAGAGCGAGCAGGCCGAATACCACCTGGAGTGCACGATTGAGGCGGAAGGTGCCGATGAAGAGAACAGCGGTGAACAGGCCCCACATTCCCAGGTATGCAGCCATGGAAATCTCGGTCGGCTTGTCTGCCAAACCGAGTTTCGGCATCACGATCAAGCCTACGAGAGTCAGCCAGAACAGGCCGTATGAGGTGAAGGCAGTGGTGCCGAAGGTGTTCTTCTTTTTCCATTCCATAATGCCGACGATTACCTGGGCGAGGCCGCCGTAGAAGATGCCCATGGCGAGGATCATGGCATCCATGGGGAAAAATCCGGCATTGTGGAGGTTCAGAAGAACCGTGGTCAAACCGAAGGCGCACAGGCCCAGCGGCGCCGGGTTGGCGGTCGTGTCACAGAGCGCGACTTCGGATTTCGACACTGCTGTGCCCAGATCGCCCAGTTCGCCGAAAACTTCATGCTCGCCGTTGAGGTCTCCAACTGCTCCCGTTCCCGCTTGCTCGAAACGTTCCCTGGTCTCTTTCACAAACTTGCTCAATTCCGCCCCCTTCTGTCCGACATCATTTGACATTGTAGCTGCCTCCCTTTCAAAAAAGTTTTTGCTGCATGGTGAATCCCAAAATAATCACAAGCCTTGACGGCAGAATACCATTAAGCGCACGGGGCTTCACGGAATGTTGAATCTGCAGATCTATTGTCGTTTCAACATGGTAATGAAGATAAATGCTACCCTGTTTCTTACCCCTTCGGGCTTAATGCTGTTCGATCTGGAGAAAAGAGTTGATTACCCGGGTTGGTTTTTGAATTGTTCTGGAAAAGGATGACAGGAAACTCTTTTAAAGATTAAAGGACGAAATGTCAACAAAAAAGGGGGCGCCGTGGTCGGCATGAGAATTCCGTCAGGCCAGCAGCGCTTCCAGGACCGCGGCCGCCATGGCTTTAACCCCGGTCTTGATCGTTGGCTCGGGGTCGGGAGAGAACTCTGGGTTGTGAAGTCCCGGCACGACGCAGGGTTTTTCTGAGCCGGGTGGGCTTTCCCGCTTCGCAGTGCCGAGCAGGAAGTAACAGAGGGGCATTTTCGGTTTACCCGATCCGAAAAGGGAAAAATCGTCGCTTAAGGTGAAACGGTTCATACGGATGACGTTCTCCTTGCCCAGGACACTGCGGAAGGAGGATGCCGACCGTCGGGTCAACTCCTGGTCATTGTGGATCGGATGGCCTGTGTAGAGATCGCTTACAACAGGCATACGGTCTTCCGGCATGCCTGCCGCACATGCGACTCCGCGTGCCGTCCGTTCGATTGCCGCTCGTATCCGCTTTCCCGTATCCTCGGAAAAGAAACGGTAATTGACCTGGAGGACCACTTCTTCAGGTATGATATTGCCTTTGGTCCCTCCGTGAATGGAGCCGATAGTGAGAACCGCAGTGTCGGACGGGTCGGTTTCACGGCTGACCACGGTCTGGAGGAGCAGGATTGTTTCCGCAGCCATCACCACCGGGTCCTTTGTCTCGTGAGGTCGCGAACCGTGCCCTCCCACACCGCGAATGACCAGTTCCAGCGAAGCACACCCCGCCCAGAACAGTCCTTCGCGAAAACCTACCCGGCCGGCAGGCAGGGACGGGGTGACATGGAGCGCCAGGGCGCAGTCGGGGCGGGGAAATCTGGTGAACAATCCATCATCGATCATGGCCTTTGCACCAGCGCCGACTTCTTCCAACGGCTGGGCCACCATGATCAGGGCGCCTCTCCATTTATCCTTGATGAGAGACATAAGGCGGGCGGTACCGATAAGCACTGCCATATGGACATCGTGTCCACAGGCGTGCATTACCCCTACTTCTCCCTTGCCTGCCAGCTTTCCCCTTGCCTTGCTGGCATATGCGAGATCGGTCTTTTCCTCGATCGGCAGGGCATCAAGGTCGGCTCTGACCAGCACAACCGGCCCCTTTCCGTTTTCCAGTACTCCAACGACCCCGTATCCGCCCACTCCTTCGGTTACCTGGTAACCGGCAGAGCGCAATTGGGATGCGATCCGGCCTGCCGTCTCCTTTTCCTGGCCGGACAGCTCCGGCTCCGAATGGAGACGGGTATACAGATCGAACAGTTCAGGGTAAAGGTCGATTGCGAGACGGCAAACCAGTTCCGCATGCTCTGCAGTAAGAACCGGCGAAGGTTCATTGGCTGAATCCGTGAACGGCATTGTTTATTCCTTCGCAGGAATTGAGGATATTTTGGTCAGGAAGCTCTTCATCCTGATTACCGCGGGTGACGACGAGGGGGCAGAAGCAAAGACATCGCTTGCACTGACGCCAGGCGTTCCGTAAAAAGCGGCATTGGCGCCCGTATCGATTGCCAGGACCGAGCCATCGAGGGAGATCCCGGCAAACAGCCCGCGGCTGCGGGCGTAGGAATAGATCTCCGCCTTGAGCTGCCAGTCCGTCGATGCTACTGCCCGGCGGCCGACCGGTCCGGCTGCCACGGCTGCGTCGGCGCCCAGGGTGAAGTTTCCTTTTGCCATGCCGACTACGCTTTTCTTCGTCTTGAAAACCAGGATGATGTCACTGGAAACGGCGCCGAACTGGAGGCCGAAGCTGCCGCCGGCAAGATAGACGAAGGAAGGATTGCTCCAGCTGCCGTCCTCATTGCGAACCATGGCGATCCCGCTGCCGTACTGGCCGCCGAAAAAGAAGCCGAGCTTGATGGTGCCGGGAATTATGACGATCCCGTATGAATTGCTGAGGAGCGTGGGAGAGATCCCTTCCGGAATACTGGTAATCTCCTGGAGCACTTCGGTTGAAGCGTTGATTTTGGCGGTTTCATCGATTGCTGTCGTGTAAGGAGCCGTTTTGTCGGGAGCCGGCGCCGGGGGGGCGGTATCGACTTTGGAAAGCGTTTCGCTGCTGTATGCCTTCTGGCCGGCTTCCTTGTCAGGGGGAAGAATCTCCTCGATAACGGTGGATTGCTGCAACTGCGTGGTTTCAGGCTCCCGATTCCCTGGTATGATCACGGTCTGTCTGCCCGATGGTGTTGACAGGATTTCTCCGGATTCGCCGGGGGCAGGCTGAATGGCATCGGTTTTCTGGGCCTGGGCAAGCGAAGTGATTGACAGGACTGTGAACGCGGAGGACAGAAGCAGAACTGAACGTATTTTCATGGTATGGTACTCCTTTCCCTTCTGGTTGTGAGCTCCATGGTTGCAATGATCCCCTTTCCGGAGTTCGTTGTGCAGATAATAGCGTAAGGCGAGAAAAAATCCAACTACAAGTAGCAGACTCTCATGATATCCGCCCTTTCACTGCTGGATGGAGCGGAGCAGGGCAAGCTGTTCTTCCGGTGAACCGACAGGCTCCAGGCCGGCCCATTCCAGCAGGCTCATCAGGGATTCTTCCGCATGTACCCGGGGATACAGGGTATCGGAAAGGTGATGGATCAGCTTCATGGTCTGCAGGCCGTCGAACCAGCCATGAAAGGCCGTCCGCAGGCCTTCCTGGCCGCTGGAGTTTGTTTTCAGCTTCTCCCAGGTTTCGGGAAACCGGGCGTTGTCGAGAAAATTCCCCAGGCATGAAGAAATTTTCCGGGCATCATTCCCGATCTGGATGCCGGTGGCGTCCATGCGGTTTCCCACCAGTGAGATCCAGGCTGACAGGATTTTGAAGCAGTCCACCTGGTAAAAGAGCACTGCTTCATGTTCTCCGGACAGAATCCGGGAGATGCTCCGGCCGGTACCGAACGGCACCCGGTGGGATGCGCGGGCCGAAGGGTGCACGCAGGTCCCGTTTACCTGCGAAATGCCGGCGGTTTTCTTCAAGTGCTGCAGGAAATAGAAATCCTCGGCGGCGATCCTGGTATTCATCCCGCCTATTCGGATATAAGATCTGGCAGTGCAGGCCATTGCGCTGCCCACTGTATGGAACGCATAAGGAGAACCGGCCAGGGAAAGCCCCAGCACATAGCTCCTGAGGAAAAGCTCGTAGCGTGTAATGGCGTCACTCTCCATTCCGGTCTTGCCTTCCTGGTGGCGGAAAGGAATGACGGCCCCGCCTTCGGGAACGGAGCTGAAATGATCAATTATGGCGGACAGATAATCCGGTTGCACCAGGGTGTCGGAGTCCAGCGCGACAAGGAGCGGATTGGCGCAACCGGAGTCCAAAAGCGGAAGGGCCAGGTCGAAGCCGATCTTGCGCGCCAGGCCGACCCCGCCCTTCTTTGCCGGAAGTTCCATGCCGGGAGAGGCCGCGTCCACCCAGGCCAGGCAGAGGCCGGGGAATTCATGGCCGGCTGAGGACAACAGTTTCAGGGTTTTCAGGTTGTCGGCCTTGTCCTCGTCCGGGGCATCCTCGCGGTGGTTCACCACCATGAGCATCAGGAAACGGGAGAGTGCCTCGGGCGGATTTTCCGCGAGAGAGCGGAGGGTGTGGAACAGGCGCGCGCTTTCCGCCAGCGCCGGGATCACCACCGCGCCGGAGAAGCCGTTGCCCGGATTACCGGATATGCGCCAGGGGCCCTTGATGCCGCGGGACGAGAGGTATTTTGTTACTCTTGCAGGAAGCATTTGGATGAGTATACTGATTTTCGCAATTGTTGTTGATAATATATTGAGAAAATCTGCAATTTAATCTCTTGCTCAATCTGGAGGAGTCTTCGTAGACGCAGTCGATAGTGGCGAATGAGGAGGGCGAAAGTAGGGATGATCAGTGAAGCAGACCGCAGCTTGCCAGTTCGAATTCTGAGCGGTATTTCGCTTTCATCGGTTCACTGCATAGCCAGTAAATTTTGGTTTTGTCATGCGTAGCCAACCGGTAAAGGTAAGTGACAACCTGAAAAGGAAGATATGTCTTCCCAGGGATCCAACCTGCCGGACGAGGGACTGCGTCGAGGATATGTGAACATTTCTGATTATCCGCCAGCATTCTGTTGAAGACTTCTTTCAGGTCTTCATTCATTTTCCATTGATCCACTATCGCATGCCCAAAAACTTTTTCCAGAATCGATCTGAGTTCCTGCTTTTCCTTGTAGTCCATCATGGTTTCACCGCCTCTTTTCCTGCTACTGACCCGATAATTCCTTTGAATTCCTCGAATGTCATGTGCACCGACTTAAGTTTCAAGATATAGTCGGGACTCTTTTCGTTAATGATGAGCGCTTCGTTGACAAGGTTTCCGCCTTTTCGTCTGGTTGAGAGATAGTATGCGCTCAATGTGTCTTTCCTGCTTGCCTGAACCGGGACGCCGTTCTCGAAAAATGCCGTTTTGAACAGCATTGCCCAATTCCAGAAGTAGCGGTCATCCAAACGCTCGGGTACTTTGTCCCTGGTTGTTCCGGTAAAGGTTGCTCGGGCGGCGTCGGCCATGGTCATCGAGGAAGCTTTGGTATGTTCCCGCAATTCAGGGAAGGCATCCCGGGACAGTTCTTCCAGGATGAGGGCTTTCCCGTGACCATAGATGAACATAAGGAAATAGTCTGTGCTGCGGATGTGGGTGTAACCTAAGGGGATCTTGAAAATTACAGCCGGATGCGCTTCGATGGTTACCGTCTTTGCCCGAATCGGGGAAGGCCAAGGTATCGGGGGGCGTGCTACCGCAAGGCACCACTTTTCCTTGCAGTTTCGCAGACGGTTTTCTATGTCATCCAAGGCGCCGTTTGCGGCAAGGTCGGCAGTGCTGGCGAACAAGATGGACAGAATAGAAATGCAGGCAATAAAGATACGCATGCTTCTGCTTTCTTGGAAAAATATAATAAAAAAATATTAGTATACAGTTTTGCGGTTTGCAAGAAATATTTCACATTTTGCCTCCTCTTTCGATCATTGCACTTACATGCCAAGACTTGCTGATATACTTACTCATCATTCAACTGCTTGCACAATTCCTAGTAGGTCTTGCTGTTGCCCATGATTTCAGCGGCTTGCCGATTTCCTGCCAGCGGATGGTTACCGCACCGCTTTCAACATGACAACATACCTTCCGTTTCGGAAAACGATAGTGGCTTCCTTTGATTTGCCGAATACCTCGTAGAACTCGTCATCAGGAGTAATTGCATACTTCCCGGTAATTTCGACTTTTGCTTTCAGGTCGTAATACTCTTTCCTGCCGTCAATCACCTGGTAGAGATTAACTTTGACAGTGTAAATCTCCGCATCATTGAAAACGGCGCCGGCATTGTCCGCATAGGAAGGGATTTTCAGGAGCTCGACGAATTTGTTCCCCTTGATACCGTAAATGAACAGTGCCTGCTTGGTATAGCCTTGTCCCATAAAGCCCGGTTCCATGGTGAAACCGTACCGGTCAGGACCGAGTTTGACGAAGCGGGGTTCGGGCGGCTCGCCCCAGGCGCCGTTTTCGGCAAATGACAAGGCTTGGGCTGTTACCTTCCACTTTTTCGCTTTTGCTTCATACTCCGCGAAAAGCCCGCTGATTTCAGCGCCGGAAGCATGACTGCCGTTTCCTGGCCTGGCGAAGAGCATCATGAATTTCGATCCAGCCGGATCATGCCAGAGGTGCCGCGCCAACGGCTTGAAAGACTTTTTCCCGAAATTCTCCGCCACGCTGCTGATCGCCGCGTCGTTTTCCGGTATGGAGGGATTCAATAGTACTTCTTTATCGACGGTTTTATGGGCGTTTTCTTGTTTTCCGCAACCGGCAAGGCAAAACATGGCCAGCATTATGACAGCGAAACGTTTCATGGGTTCACCTCTTTCTGAATCCGAACTATCACATTTTCGGGCTGAACAGGAAAAACGACAGGGACAGCAGAGCCAGTACCCATGCTCCTGCCGGCACTTCGCGGATGCGGCCGGAAACGGCTTTGCAGACCGGCCAGGAGAGGAGGCCGGCTGTTATCCCCACGCCGATGTTGTAAGTGAAGCTGATCAGCACGATGGTCAGGAAAGCGGGGATGATTTCGCTGGTGTCGCGGAAGTCCAGCCGGCTGACCGGGCTGATCATGAGGCTACCGATGACGATGAGGGCAATTCCGTAGGCGTGGGGCGGAACGGCAGTGCAGAGAGGGGCGAAGAACAGGGCGAAGAGAAACAGTACTGCTGTTACGAGCGAGCTGAAACCGGTTCTCCCGCCTTCTTCGATACCTGTTGCCGACTCTACATAAGCGCCGGTTGTCGTGGTGCCGATGAGAGGCGCCAGTGTGGTGGCAAGGGCATCGGCCAGCATGGGTTTCTCGATCTCGGGGAGATTGCCGTTCTCATCCAGAAGCTCCGCTCTTGCGGACAGTCCGATGAGTGTGCCGATGGTATCCACGAAAGCCATGATGAAGATGGTCAACACGACCGGAAAGAATTTTGGACTCAGTGCCCCTGCCAGGTCGAGCTTCAGCGCAATGGGTGACAGGTCCGGAGGGAGCCCGGCCAGCGTTCGGGGCAAGGGTGTGATGCCGGACAGGAAGGACAGCAGGGTGGTTGCCAGAATGCCGATGACGATCGCTCCCCTGACCTTCCGAAGCAGCAGCACGATGGTCAGGAAAAGCCCGCAGAGTGCAAGTATCACGTGTGGTTGTGAAATGTCTCCCAGTCTGACCGGCGCCCCGGGGACTCCAGGTACGACGATGCCGGTTTCGTTCAGGCCTATGAAGGTGATGAAAAAACCGATGCCCACGGCGAAACTGCATTTGAGCGAAAGGGGGATGGCTTCAGCCAGCCACCCGCGGATTTTAAGAACGGTCAATGCTATGAACAGGACCCCGGCAATGAACACTGCGCCCAGTGCTTCCTGCCAGGAAAACCCCAGTGCTTTCACCACGGTAAAGGAAATGAACGCATTCTCTCCCATGTAGGGTGCTATGGCGAAAGGGCGGCGGGCGTAGAGGCCCATGATTGCCGTGCCGAAGGCGGCTGCCAGGATGGTTGCGGTGGTGGAGGGCCCGCGGGGGATCCCTGCAGCTTCCAGGATCGCGGGATTGACGATGATGATGTAGGCCATGGTGAGGAAAGTGGTGGCCCCGGCAAGAATTTCCCGACGGTAACTTGTCCCGTGCTGCTTGAATGCGAAATACTTTTCCATGGTATAGAGAATCCTCTCCGCTGGGTTTGGTCTGGTGACGCTTTCATCATGTGCGGGATGCTGAGTGAGCCCTGTCATTTCCTATCCCATTTTTGAGAAAAAAGAAATACTTGTTGTGTGATTTTTGCCTCTTGTCGTGGAGGAAGTCTATTTCTCCGTTGCTATTTAATTGCATGTTGTGTAGAAAATGTGCATTCGGGAGGATGGTTGACGGCAATATCCGGCTTTCCCGCTACTACCCAAAAGATGGAGGAATTGTTCATGGCAATCTGGTTTCGCGACTACACTCCCCAGGAGATCAATTTCATTTTCAGGGAAACCATGATTTCGCACCTTGGCATAGAGATAGTGGAAATTGGAGAAGACTGTCTTATGGCACGCATGCCGGTGGACAGAAGGACCTGCCAGCCTATGGGCATTCTCCACGGCGGCGCTTCGTTAGCCCTTGCCGAAACCATAGGCAGCTGCGGAGCCAATCTCGTCATCGATCGCGATGAATATGTATGCGTGGGTCTGGAGATCAACGCCAATCACATCCGTTCCGCATCTTCCGGGTACGTGACCGGCACGGCACGGCCGCTTCACCTGGGCAAATCCACCCAGGTCTGGGAAATGCTGATCCGCGACGAAGAGGGGAACATGATCTGTGCTTCGCGAATGACCAACGCGGTATTGAAAAAGGAGCGGTAGGGATATTAGCGGAAATCCTGCCGTCGCGCCGACGGCCGGCCCCCGAGCAGGAAAAGCAGGATGATCCCGGCTGTGAACCCTCCGATGTGGGCGAAGTAGGCAATTCCTCCCTGCTGTGCAGACCCGGAATTGATCCAGTTGGCGCTGATGAACTGCAGCAGGGCCCAGTAGCCGATGATCACGAACGCCGGGACTTCTATGAAGGTGAAAAAGATAAAGATCGGCAGCAGGGTGAGAATGCGCGCGTGGGGGTAGAGGATCAGGTAGGCCCCCATGACCCCGGCCACTGCCCCGCTGGCGCCGACCATGGGAACGGAAGAGCCCGGGGCGCTCAGGAACTGGGTTGCCGCTGCGGCCATGCCGCAACAGAAATAGAATACGATGAACTTGAACCTGCCCAGGGAATCCTCGATGTTGTTGCCGAATATCCAGAGATAGAGCATGTTGGATCCGATGTGCAGCCAGTTGCCGTGAAGGAACATGGAAGTGAACACATTGTACCACGTGTCGGCCGGATGGGCGGCCAGCTGGGCCGGTACCAGGGAGAACCTGGCGCTTAGACCTCCCACGAAGTGGTTGATCCTCACTATCCCACGTGCTGTTTCCACCAGCATGGGCTCATAGTGTCCGGTCAATCGGTCCTGTAGGAAGGCAATCACGTTGATGGCTATGAGGAGCACCGTCACAATGGGAAAATGCCTGGTCGGATTGTAATCCTTGAGCGGGATCATTGCAGTAGTATAAGGTAATTACCGGTTTCTGTCGATATGAGAACTTCCTGTCTTTGCACTGGTTGTTACCGGTCTTTGGAACGGGCGGATAGCGAGCGATGATGAGCATAGGTCCGATGTGCTGGAAGCGTTGCTGAAGGACGCGGCTCTCCAGCTCATGATTGTTGCCGGGAAGAAAAAAAGCGGGCGATGGAATCGCCCGCAATGATTGGGAACGCTGGTACGGAATGGGAATGGAGGCGTTTCCCGGCAGAATCTTTGTTCAGGAGGACAGGATTGTCATGAGCGTCGATGTCCGGCGGGAGAATGACCGGAATCGACGAAATGGGCTGTACGTTATATAAAATAATGTATAACGAATGTCAACAATTTTTTCTGTATTTTCTGAAATGGATGACGCAGAAAGGCATGAGCTTGCGGAAGCAAGGGGAAGGGTGTTACCCCCTTCCGCCGGTCAACTTCTCCTGGAGGGCTTTGTCTTTTTCTTCAACTTCCGTCGCCATTGATTCCTTGTATTCCCGCATTTTCCAGGCCAGGGCGCTGTCCGAGAGAGCCAGCATCTGGACCGCCAGGATGCCTGCGTTTTTGGCGCCGGCCCTGCCGATGGCCATGGTTGCCACCGGAATTCCACCCGGCATTTGGACGGTGGAGTAAAGGGCATCGATGCCGTTGAGGGCGCCGCCGCCGATGGGAACGCCGATTACCGGTAGGATGGTTGCGGCTGCCATGACCCCGGCAAGGTGGGCCGCCATGCCTGCGCCGGCGATGACAACCCTTATTCCCCGGCCTTCAGCCTTCGCGGCCAGGGCGGCAGTCTTGTCCGGGCAGCGGTGGGCTGAAGATATCCGCATCTCGAAGAGTATGCCGAACTGCCTGAGGACTTTTGCCGCCTCATCCATGATCGGGATGTCTGAATCGCTCCCCATGACTATCAGAACCTGTGGTTTGTCCATTTTTTCTCCGCTACACGCTTCTCGAAAGGGCTTTCTTCCCGATGTCGGTCCGGTAGTGAACGCCCTTCCAGGTGATTTCTTTCACACCCTGGTAAGCCCGCTCAATCGCTTCCTTTACCGTTGCGCCGAGTGCGGTCACTCCCAGGACCCGCCCGCCGTTGGTTACGAACCTGCCGTCTTTTTCCCCGGTGCCTGCATGGAACACGAAAAGGTCATCCATGTCCCCGGCCTTTTCAAGGCCTGATATCTCGTCACCCTTTGGATAGCTGCCCGGATAGCCGCCTGCTGCCATGACGACGCAGACAGCTGCCTTGTCTTTCCATTCAAGCCGGACAGAACTTATGTCGCCTTCTGCTGTCGCCAGGAGAACCGGGACGATGTCAGATTTCATCCGCATCAGCAGCGGCTGGCATTCGGGATCGCCGAAGCGGGCATTGAATTCCAGGGTCTTGATGCTGCCTCCGTCGATCATCAATCCGGCGTAGAGGACACCCCTGTAGGGGCGGCCTTCAGCCGCCATGCCGTCAACTGTGCGGCGCATCACCTGCTGCATCACCTTCTCGTGGATGGCTGGAGTTACTACGGGTGCAGGGGAATAGGCGCCCATGCCGCCGGTGTTGGGACCGGTGTCATTGTCGAAGACTGCCTTGTGGTCCTGGGCGCTGGCCAGGGGGATGATGTTCCTGCCGTCAGTGAAGGCGAGGAAAGACGCCTCTTCGCCGCGGAGAAACTCTTCTATCACCACCCGCGCACCGGCTGATCCGAATGCGTTGCCCGAGAGCATGTCGGTCACGGCGGCAATCGCTTCCTCCCTGGACTGGGCGATGATGACCCCCTTGCCCGCCGCCAGTCCGTCAGCCTTGACCACCACAGGGATGCCCAGCTTGTCGATGAAGGCGATGGCAGGCTCGATTTCGCTGAAGACTTCGTAGGCAGCTGTGGGAACGTCATATTTTTTCATCAGGTCCTTGGCAAATGCCTTGCTCGCTTCAATGTGGGCGGCGTTTTTCCGCGCGCCGAAAACCTTGAGGCCGTTTTCCTCGAACAGGTCGACAATGCCGAGGGAGAGCGGCAGTTCAGGTCCGACCACGGTGAGGCCGATTCCTTCCTTCTTGGCAAATGCCAGGAGCCCATCCAGATCGTCAACCTTGAGGACGACGTTTTCCGCAAGCCGGCCGATGCCGGGGTTGCCGGGCGCGCAGTACACCCTGCTAACCAGTGGAGACTGTGCGATTTTCCATACCAGGGCGTGTTCGCGGCCGCCACTGCCGATTACCAGGACTTTCATAGGGTTTCTCCTGATGGAAAGGTTTTGTAGGGGCAACCCCCTGTGGTTGCCCCTGTTCAATTATGAAATCGAATCAAGGGCGGGTTGGAAACCCGCCCCTACTGGATCATATGCGCCAGAGCCTGTAGGTTTTGCAGCCTCCCCTTCCGTGTTTAAGAGGACGTTGGGAGGTGACGCATTTTCAATGACGGAAATGCCTCATGCCGGTGAACACCATGGCCATGCCGTGCTCGTCTGCCGCGGCGATCACCTCTGCATCCCGCATGCTTCCACCGGGCTGGATAACCGCGGTGATGCCGACTGAAGCCGCATTGTCTATGCCGTCCCGGAACGGGAAGAATGCGTCGGACGCCATGACCGCCCCGGCTACCTGCAGGCCTGCCTGCTCGGCCTTGATCGCGGCGATGCGGGCCGAGTTGACCCGGCTCATCTGCCCTGCGCCCACCCCTACGGTCATCTTGCCCCTGGCATAGACGATGGCGTTGGACTTGACGAATTTGGCCACCCGCCAGGCGAACAGCAGGTCGGCCATCTCCCGGTCGGTGGGGGTGCGCTTCGAAACCACTTTCAGCTCCTTGAGCAGTTCCTGGTCAGCGTCCTGCACAAGCAGGCCGCCGGTCACGCGCTTCATGTCCAGGCGGGGGGCAGGTGCTGCCGGGAACTGACCGCAAGCCAGGAGGCGCACGTTTTTCTTGGCGGCAACAATCGAAGTGGCTTCCGGAGAAACGGTCGGCGCGATGATCACCTCAACGAACTGCCTTTCCACGATGGCGGCGGCGGTTGCTGCGTCCAGTTCCCTGTTGCAGGCGATGATGCCGCCGAAAGCAGATTCGGGATCGGTCTTGTATGCCCTGTCGTAGGCGTCGAAGAGTGAGTCTCCCACCGCCACTCCACATGGATTGGCGTGCTTCACGATAACGCAGGCGGGCGTGTCGCTGAACTGCTTGACGCATTCCAGGGCCGCGTCCGTGTCTGCGATGTTGTTATATGAGAGTTCCTTGCCCTGCAGCTGGGTAGCAGTGGCGGTTGAGGCTTCTTGTGCGGTTGCTTCCACGAAAAAGGCTGCCTTCTGGTGGGGGTTCTCCCCGTAGCGCATTTCCTGGGACTTCTTGAACTGCACGGTGAAGGTATCGGGAAATCCGGACACGCCTTCGCCGGTCCGGCAGCCGAGCCAGTTGGAGATCGCCGCATCGTAGGCCGCAGTGCGCTGGTATACTTTCACCGCCAGTCCGAAATTGGTTTCGCGGGAAACCGCTCCGTCATTGGCCTGCATTTCGGAGAGCACCTTGTCGTAGTCTGCCGGGTCGGTAACCACAGTCACGTCCGGCCAGTTTTTCGCTGCCGAACGGAGCATGGTGGGGCCACCGATGTCGATGTTCTCTATGGCGTCTTCCAGGGTGCAACCTTCCTTTGCCACGGTCGCCTCGAACGGATAGAGGTTCACCGCCACCATATCGATGTTCTCGATGCCGTGCTCCTTCATCTTTGCCACATGCTCGGGGTTGCTGCGCATGCCGAGCAGGCCGCCGTGGACCTTGGGGTGCAGGGTTTTCACCCGGCCGTCGAGCATTTCCGGGAACCCGGTGTACTCCGAGACATCTTTCACTGCCAGGCCCGCCTCGCGAAGCATCCTGGCGGTTCCGCCGGTCGAGAGTATTTCCACGTTGTATCTTGCGAGTTCCCGGGCCAGTTCGAGGACGCCGGTCTTGTCGGACACGCTGATGAGCGCGCGGGTTATTTTTGCCATGGTTTATTCTCCTTGCTTTCGTATCATCTGTCCGGCCGGCAGCCAGGGGGCCGGAACGGAAACCGGACTGTTTTCATCAGCTTAATCTGCTGGTTGTGTCGTCGGAAAGTTCATGTGTGCGAGGAAGTATTTTTCAAAGACAGGGGTGCCGGAGAGGGGGATGACCCGAATCCGTCGAGCCAACTCCTCGATGGCTGCCTTTCCCCGGGGGGCGGTGAGAGAGCTTTCCACTCCTCCCAGAACCCCTTCACGTACGAAAATTCCATTACTTACCATGTTTTCGGTGAAAATTCCAATATTTTTTAGACAACGGGGATCGAGCACCGCGCCAAAAGAGCCGGTGACAACCACCCGTTCCACCTGCCCGCCCGAGATGCCGGCCCGCTTGAACAGGACTTCCATTCCTGCGCGGATGGCCGCTTTGGCCAGCTGCACCTGGCGGATATCGTCCTGGGTAAGGTAGACCGTCCCGGCTGAGTCACGGGAAAGGACAAAGGCGAGGCCACCCTCCATTTCCACGACCCGGTTTACCAGGTTGGAGTCTATTTCATCGGGCGGTCTGATGCGCCCGGTCTGGTCCAGAACGCCTGCGTCGAGCATTTCGGAGACGGCGTTCAGGACTCCTGAACCGCAGATTCCCACCGGCGGAGCGCCGGCGATGGTGGCGAAGCTGACCCTGTCCCGGTCGATGCCGACCCCGTCGATAGCCCCCGGCAGCGCAGGCATGCCGCAGGCCAGGTTTCCCCCTTCGAAGGCGGGACCGGCTGCCGCGGATGTTGCCCATATGGTGTCACCGGCTTCAAGGGCAATCTCGCCGTTGGTGCCCAGGTCCAGGTAGAGGGTGGCCGGTACGGGCGATAGGTTCGAAGGAGCAGGCGATTCCAGGCGCCGCGCCCCGAACAGGAACGCTACCAGGTCGCCACCCACGAAACCTCCGGGAAGGGGAAAGAAGTAGGCGTCAAGATCATGCTCCCAGCTGAGCAGGGAGGTCCGCACTGTCTGCCCATCGCTGAAAAGGGGGCGGAAGGGGGGGAAGGCGATTGATCGGACGGTAAGCCCCAGAGAGAAGTGCTCCATGGAGGGATTGCCGGCCAGCGCGACCGCTTCGACGTCGTTCCAGCGGGCTCCGGCTTCAGCGAGGAGCTGGCTCGACATGTCTTCCAGGGTCTGGTTGATGGCCAGGTTGAGTTCACGGAGAGCGCCCTCCGTTTCGCAGGCGGCCTGCAGGCGCGAGACAACATCGGAGCCGAATTTCCGCTGGGGATTGGCTCTTCCGCAAAAGGCCAGCCGTCGCCCGCTGCTGCGGTCTACAAGGGAAGCTGCAAGCGTGGTGGTGCCGATGTCGACGGCAATGGCAAGCCAATCAGCGGATTTCGACTGCATGTCCGCGGGTCTCGGCAACCTCGCCGATGAGGGTGGCAAAACAGCCGTTTTTCCCGGCCAGTGAGAGGAATCTTTCAGCAGCCTCCGGAGGGAGGCTGATGAGGAGGCCGCCCGAAGTCTGGGGGTCGAACAGGGGCAGGAGTTCGTCGGCTAGGGATCGTGTGTCGGCAGGCGAGAGAGCCGTAACGGTTCTGGCATCGCACAGGGATTGGAGATAAAAATCGCGGTTCCGGTAGCACCCCGCAGGGATCAGGCCATCGCGCATCAGGTCGTAAACCCCGGAGATGACAGGAATTGACTGAAAGTCCAGCACCATGGTCACCCCGGCGCCGCGTGCCATCTCAGAGGCGTGGCCGATGAGCCCGAAGCCGGTTACATCGGTGCAGGCGCTTGCTCCGCATTCGTTCATTAGCCGGGCCGCAGCGGAGTTCAGGGTTGCCATCCAGCGGCATGCTTCGTCGATCAGGCTGTCTGCCGCCATTTCCGCCTTGATGGCCGTGGAAATGATGCCCACACCCAACGGTTTGGTAAGGATGAGAAGATCTCCCGGCCTGGCCGTGGAATTTCTGACGATCCGCCCGGGGTGGACGGTACCCGAAACCGCCAGCCCGTATTTCAGTTCATCGTCTTCAACGGTATGCCCTCCGACGAGACACGCTCCTGCCTCGCGGATCTTGGCCATTCCCCCCTGGAGGATTTCCCGCAGAACTTCAGCCGGGAGAAGGCAGGCAGGGAAGAAGACCAGATTCATGGCGGTTACCGGCATTCCCCCCATGGCAAAGACATCGGACAGCGCATTGGCCGCGGCGATGCTGCCGAAAAGGTACGGGTCGTCCACCAGCGGGGTGATGATATCGGTGGTCTCCACCAGGGCGCACTCGTCCCCCATGCGGTACACGCCCGCATCATCCGAGGTTTCCGGTCCCACCAGGAGGTTGGGGTCCGTTTCCCTCGGCAGACCTGACAGGGCTGCCTCCAGGCCCTCCGGGCCCAGCTTGGCAGCTCAACCGGCCGCTTTCACCATGTGGGTGAGCTTGATTTTCTTGTTTGTCATCAGGTTACTTCCTTGTGCCCGCTTTTATCCTTTCGACCCGTTCAGGTACACCCTGGGCACCCTTTTGCTTATGCCGCAGAATACTTCGTAGGATATGGTCCCTGCCTGCACGGCCAATTCCTCGGCCCGGATGCACGCCCCTTTGCCGTCACGTCCCAGCAGTGTTACGTCATCTCCTACCGCCACCCCGGGTATGTCTGTTACGTCGAGCATGATCCAATCCATGCAGACCGTGCCGGCCACACGCGCCCGCATCCCCCGGACCAGAACTTCGCCCCGGTTGCTGAGAGAACGGCAATAGCCATCCGCATACCCCACCGGGACGCTTGCAATCAGTGTCTTCCGCTCGCTGACGAAGGTCCGGGCATAGCTCACGCTCCTGCCCGGCTCGATCCACTTGAGCATGGCGATCCGGCTGGAAAGGCGCATCACCGGCATCAGGTCCAGCTTCCCTTCGAAATCCGGCGAGGGGAGTGCGCCGTAAAGGGTGATGCCGGGACGTACCAGGTTGCAGAAAGGCAGGTCCAGGGTGTATGCGGCGGCACTGTTGGAAAGGTGGATATAGCGGGGAGAGAACCCTTCCCGGTACGCAGCTTCGATGACCCCGGCGAAGATCCGGCTCTGTCCCTCAGTGAACCTGCGGCCGCTGTCATCCAGTTCGTCTGCCGAGGCAAAATGGGATATGATACCTTCCAGTTCAATATTGGGCAGGTTTTTCAGCTCTGTCAGAAATGCCGGTATGTCTTGGTGATGAAAGCCGAGACGGCCCATACCCGTATCCACCTTGAGATGGATACGGGCTTTGCGGAAGAGCTTGCCTGCCGCCTGGTCCAAGGCCCGGGCCTGCTCCTGGTTGAAGACCACGGTTGAAATGCCGTAGCCGATGCATTTCCGCTCCTGGCCCGGATAGATTCCGCCCAGCAGCAGCACCGGCCGGTCGATTCCCGCTTTGCGGAGCTGGATTCCCTCGGCGAGGAATGCTACTCCAAAGGCGGTGATATCAAGTCGTTCCAGTTCCCTGGATACATCCATGAAGCCATGTCCGTAAGCATCGGCCTTTACCACGGCCAGGATTCCGCATCTGTCCGGAACGGTCTGCCGTATCTGGTGGTAGTTGTGACGCAACACGGCGAGGTCGATCTCCGCGAGGGTGGGGCGGCTGTCCATAGGCACTCCATTAGCAGGCTGTTGAAAAACTACCGCAGAGGCCGTCTGTGGCGTTGCGTGGTGCTCACACCTTCGCCTATCCAAGTGATATGTATCGGATGCTGCGCTCCGTGCGCCTTGCATCCGGCCTTCCTCGTAACGTTTTTCAATAGTCTGTTCGGTTCATTCCGTGCTTCGATTTGTACCATGGAACAGGGCTGCTGTAAAGGCGAAACCCATAAAAATCATTGACTTCCCGGTGTGTTTTCGATAGGGTTGAGACTCGAAAAGCCAGCTGGGGGAGTTCGGAAGAACTGAGATTCGCGCGGGCGAAGACCCTTTGAACCTGACCCGGTTCGCACCGGCGTAGGAAAGCGGCAGCAACGGCCCAAAGCTGAAGTTTCGGGGAGCCGTGGCCTGGTGCCGCGGCTTTTTTCGTTAATGCAGAATTCAGAAAACAGTAGCCAATAGTTAGAATATGGAAATTATGCTTCTGACAACGGGGTCTTCTCCCCTGGATTCTGACTCCTGACTCCTGAATTCCCGGAAAATATTCCCAAAACATGCTACATTGAAAAAACAGCCTGCAGCAGCAATCGGAACAAACGGAAACCACCATGATCAATGGACTCTATCTCATCACCGACCATGAAGACCGGCTCCTGGAAAGGGTTGAGGATGCCCTTGCCGGGGGGGTCAGATGCCTCCAGTATCGCAACAAGATAAAGGATTACGCGGGGCGGCTCGAAGAAGGGAGGGAACTGCTCAGGCTTTGTTCCCGACACGGCATTCCCTTCATCGTAAACGACGACCTGAAACTCGCCGCCGAACTTCACGCGGACGGCGTTCATCTGGGACAGGATGACGGCAGTGTGGCCGAGGCGCGGCTCTTGCTCGGTCGGGAAGCCATAATCGGTGTTTCCACCCATTCCGTGGAAGAAGCACTGGGGGCGGAGGCTGAGGGTGCTGACTACGTGGGCTTTGGCGCCATGTTCCCGACTGAGAGCAAGGAAATACGGTATCTGCCTGGCCCGGGAGCGCTTGCCGAAGCGCGGAAGAGGGTGCGCATCCCCATGGTGGCCATTGGTGGCATCAACCGCGACAACGCCTGTGAGGTCATCGATGCCGGCGCCGATGCCATCGCTGTCATATCGGCAGTCCTTTCCGACAGGGAGCCGGGTCTTGCTGCTGCTGAACTCGACCTCCTCTTCAACAGGCTTCTGCCATTCCCGCGCGGGTCGGTCCTGACCGTTGCCGGCAGTGATTCGGGAGGCGGCGCCGGAATCCAGGCGGACATCAAGACCATTACGCTGCTGGGATCATACGCGGCTTCCGTTGTTACCGCCCTTACTGCCCAGAACACACGAGGCGTGAGGGCCATTCACGGTGCGCCCGCGCCATTCGTGGCTGAACAGCTGGATGCGGTGCTCAGCGACATTCCGGTGAATGTGGTCAAAACCGGCATGCTCTTTTCAGCGCCGATCCTGGAGGTTTTGGCGGAAAAACTGGCTTTTTACGACAAAAGGCTTCTGGTCCTGGATCCGGTGATGATCGCCAAGGGCGGGAGTTCCCTGATCGACGACAACGCTGTCGCGAGCCTCGTGGACAAGCTCCTGCCCCGCGCATATCTCGTTACTCCCAATCTTCCCGAGGCCGAGCGGCTCACCGGGCTCACGATTCGCGACCAGAATGCCATGGAGCAGGCATGTTACGGTCTCCATCGCCTGGGTGCGCGCAACGTGCTGATCAAGGGGGGGCACCATCACGGGCCTGAAGCAACCGACCTGCTTTTCGACGGAACGACTTTCCGCTGCTTCACCTCGAAACGCCTTGACACCGTCAACACCCATGGAACCGGCTGTACCTATGCTTCTGCCATAGCGGCTTTCCTTGCCATGGGAGAGCCGCTGCCGGTGGCGGTCGGCAAAGCCAAACTATTCATAAGCGAAGCGATCGCCCTGGCCGTTCCCCTGGGGAGCGGGCATGGTCCGGTCAATCATTTCCAGGCTGCACGAAAGATGCGGCAGACAATGGAGTAAAGTAAATATAATGACCCAGCTTGAATCCGCCCGCAAGGGCATCATTACCGATGAGATGTCCGCAGCTGCCCTCTCTGAGGGAGTTTCACCCGACCATATCCGTGACGGGATTGCCGCCGGGACCATCGTCATCTGCCACAACAGACTTCATGCAAACGGCCGTCCCCTGGCGGTCGGCGCCGGGCTCCGGACCAAGGTCAACGCCAATATCGGGTCATCTTCCGATGATACCGATATCGAGAAGGAGCTGGAAAAGGCAAGGGTTGCCGTATCCTGCGGCGCTGATGCCCTGATGGATCTTTCCACCGGCGGCCCGGTCGACGAAATCCGCCGCGCGGTCATTGCCGAAACCGATGCTTGCATCGGCAGCGTGCCCCTTTACCAGGCAGCCCTGGATACGGTCCGTATCCAGAAGAAGGCCATCGTTGACATGACCGTGGACGACATTTTCGCAGGTATAGCGAAACACGGCAACGATGGGGTCGATTTCATAACCGTCCATTGCGGGGTCACCCGTTCGACCGTAGAGCGGATGCGGAACGAAGGGAGAATCATGGATGTGGTCTCCCGGGGCGGCGCCTTCACCATCGAGTGGATGGCCTATAACGGGCGGGAAAATCCGCTCTACGAGGAGTTCGACCGGCTCCTGGAGATCACCAGGGAGTACGACATGGTCCTGTCCCTGGGGGACGGCTTCCGGCCCGGCTGCCTTGCGGATGCCACCGATCGCGCGCAGATCCAGGAGCTGATCATCCTGGGCGAACTTACCCAGCGTGCCCAGGCCGCCGGTGTCCAGGTCATGATCGAAGGGCCCGGTCACGTGCCCCTCAACCAGATCAAGGCCAACATCCTGCTGCAGAAGAGGCTCTGCCACGGCGCGCCCTTCTATGTTCTCGGGCCCTTGGTTACAGACATCGCTCCGGGCTATGACCATATAACCTGCGCCATCGGAGGGGCGATAGCCGCTGCCGCCGGCGCCGATTTCCTCTGCTACGTCACTCCCAGCGAGCACCTGCGGCTGCCTGACGTGAACGATGTCCGCGAGGGGGTTATCGCTTCCTGTATTGCCGCCCATGCCGCCGACATCGCCAAGGGGGTGCCGGGCGCGATGCAACGCGACAGGGAAATGGCAAAGTGCCGAAAGAAGCTGGACTGGGAAGGCCAGTACCGGCTTTCGCTCGACCCGGAGCGGGCCAGGCGTTTGCGGGACGAATCGGGTGTGTCCGATCACGGCGCCTGCACCATGTGCGGCGAGTTCTGCGCCTACAAGGTCATGGACAGTGCCATGGAAAAAAAGGAAAAAGGCTGATCCCCAATGAAGCATCATTTGAGCCGCAAGATTTCGATCTTGCGGCTTTTTTGTTCTTATTTCCGGCATGGTGTTGAGCGGGAAAGGGAGGTCCTGAAAGCAGATACTAAAAATAATTGGGAACTTTCCCTTTTATGCCGATGTCTATAAGTACAAACAACTTTGTACGAGGAGGGACAAATCATGTTGAGGATCATTCTGGAGGCCGTACGCAGGCGGAAAACCAAGCATCTTTGCACTTTCTGCAGCATGGCCGCCTGCCTGCTGATGGCCGCTTTTGCCGTTTCGGGCTGCGCCAAGAAAGAGCTGGCCAAGCCTGACAAGTCCGAGTTCAGGGAACTTGCCGAGATCCCCGCGCCTGCCCCGATGATGCATGCAAAAATGGCCATGACGCAGTCCATGGCCATGCGGATGCCACCCATCCAACGCCAGCCTGCTTCCCCGACTGAGTTCAACACCGAATCCTATGACCGGGTGAACGAAAACGCTTTTCTCGAAGTGATCAAGAACCCACTTTCTACGTTTTCCATCGACGTCGACACCGCGGCGTACACAAACGTAAGGCGTTTCATCAACGACGGCACGCTTCCTCCGCCTGATGCCGTAAGGATCGAGGAACTGGTCAACTATTTCAGCTATGACTATCCCCAGCCTTCGAAAGGGGACCCTTTCTCTTTCACTACCGAACTCACCGACTCCCCATGGAAACGGGGAAACCGGCTGCTGCTCATCGGGCTGCAGGGGGTTCGGATCCCTGTGGACAAGCTGCCTCCCGCCAACCTTGTTTTCCTGATCGATGTTTCCGGCTCCATGGACGAGGAGAACAAACTGCCCCTGCTGGTCAAATCCTTCAAGCTGCTGGTCAGCCAGCTGAGAACCCAGGACCGTGTCGCCATAGTGGTTTATGCCGGTCGTGCCGGACTGGTGCTTCCCTCTACCAGCGGAGATGAAAAGAACAAGATTCTTGCGGCCCTGGACAGCCTTCAGGCAGGCGGCAGCACAGCTGGCGGCCAGGGAATACAGCTTGCGTACCAGGTGGCCAGGGAGAACTTCATGAAGAATGGCAACAATCGTGTCATCCTGGCCACGGATGGGGACTTCAATGTGGGCGCTTCCAGCGATGCCGAAATGGAGCGTCTGATAGAGGAAAAGCGAAAGGATGGAGTGTTCCTGAGCGTTCTCGGTTTTGGAATGGGCAACTACAAGGATTCCAAGATGCAGAAACTGGCCGACAGGGGTAACGGAAATTATGCTTATATCGATACCCTGCTGGAGGCGAAAAAAGTCCTGATTTCTCAGTTCGGCGGGACGATGATGACCATAGCCAAAGACGTCAAGATGCAGGTGGAGTTCAATCCCGCGAAGGTCAAGGCCTACCGGCTGATCGGCTACGAGAAGCGGATGCTGCGTGCCGAGGACTTCGCCGATGACAAGAAGGACGCCGGTGAACTGGGCTCAGGCCACACGGTGACGGCGCTGTACGAAATCGTACCTGCTGATGGCGTTGGCACTGGCAGCCAGGAATTGACCTACCAGACCACCAGGGTGAAAGACAGCGCCAAAGCGAGCGCCGAACTGGCCACAATTCGCTTCCGCTACAAAAAACCGCAGGAAGACACCAGCAAGGAACTGGTTAGGAAAATACCCGCGGTTGTGGCAAAGCTTGACAAAGCAGGCAGCAACATCGGTTTCGCGGCTGCCGTGGCGGAGTGGGGCATGCTGCTCAGGAAATCGGAGCACATGGGGAGCGCAAGCTATGCCCAGGTCCTGGGACTGGCCCGCAAGGCAAAGGGCGCCGACAACGAGGGCTACCGGGCCGAATTCATCAGGTTGGTGGAGATGTCGGAATTGCTCGACGGTAAGACGAAAGCAACATTGAAAACAACTCCGGCTGATGTTCAAACCATCTCGAAATAACCTGCGGACCCGGCAGTGGTTTAACAATATCGGTCAGTTTCGGAATGGACATGGTGTTTGCTCATGGGAAAAATAATCAGGCAGACAAAGTCGGAACTGAATCAGTTGCCGCTGATACTGGCAAAACTTCTTGGCGGTCTCATGACGGTGGTCGGGTTGTCGTCAGTTGTGTTCCTGGCAACCCGAACTCCGGAGCCTCCAAGCAGCGTACTGGTGATGTTCACCCTCCTGGGGATTTGCGGAATCGTTGTTTTCATCCTGTCATCCAGGGCGCTTGCGAAGCGGAAGGCTGACGATGCGTCTCAGAGTCTGGATGCGAAGGACAACGCTCGCTTGAGTGTCCTGTCCTGGATACTGTTGCTGGTGTTTGTCGCGCTAACAATCGTGGTCATATTGTTATCAACAAGGTAGGGGGAATTATTGCAGTTGCGAAACCCGGGCCTCATTTTGCAGTCATTGTTTCAGGAGGAACGACCAGATGTGCATTGCAATGAAAATATTCGTAACTTTCACGGTATGGGCGCTGCTTGCGTTTCATGCTTTCGGCAGCGAATGGAGCTCCATATTGCCGCCGGATGCCGCCAAACCGTCAGAAAAGGATGTCACCCGTGAAAACAGGACAATCAAGGTGGGTGAAGTGGCAACCATTCCTCTCCCGTGCAGCAAAAGCTACAGCTGCCATGCCGAGATCGAGGGAAATACGGTACGCATCGTTGAATACGATGGGCTGTCCAGCCTGATCCTCCAGGGCACCAGGGCCGGCCGGTCAACGGTACGGATCTTTGAGAAATTCTGGCGCGACCCCGATGTGAGAGAATCCTACGTACTGGTCGGTGAAACAGTCTTTCAGGTCACCGGCAGTAAGTCGTCCAGGCTGATCGATCCCACTGACCAGGCCAGACAGGACATACCCGAGCCACGGTTGAAAGGAAGCATGGACTGGGAAGGATTCATTTCACGTCAGCGGGCTGAAGTGCTGACGGTCATAACGGATTCCGGGGAATGGACCGAACTGTGGAAATCGTCATTCGAAAGACCAGCCCCCCCGGTCGATTTCGACAGGTATGCCGTTGCCTGCGTATTCCTGGGTTATAATGCCGACTGGCTGTATGACATCCACATCGGGGATCCACGAGCGGAAAAGACCATATTGCATATACCGTACGGCCTGAACGAGATCATCCTTGAACTCTCGGGGCCGTTCCGGGCGAGCGGCCAATACAGGATGAAAGCGATAGAAAAGAAGAAGGGTTACGGGATGGTCCTGGAAAGACAACGCGATTCGGGCCCAAGGTGACGGAGATGCGGTCGGCCTGAAACCGTGGCGTTCCAGCTCGCGAAGACGTGAAGGCGTCACGGTTTCGTTCGACAATCTTATTTTGGGGGATAGTTCCGAATTTTCGTGTAAAATAGACCTGACAGCGGGAACATCAATATCCCCGAATATGGCGTTATCAAAAGCAACACAGGGAGGTCGGCATGAAAATGAACACGAGTCTGTTGGCAGCATTTTCACTGGTGTTTTTCTGTTCTCTGCCGTTAATTGCATTGGCGGAGAATTCAGACAGCCCGCAGTCGGGCACGACCGATGAACTGAAATCCTACTCCACTCCCATGGAAACTCCTGACATGACGACCGTCAATCCGAGCCCGCGGGAACCCGAAACAGCGGCGCCGGAAAATTCTCCCGTTCTGACTGACCCTACACAGCAGCCTGAAACCGAGCCGGCTGCCCCATCGCCCCTCCAGGACCTGCAGCCCCCGGACCAGGACGCCCAGCAGCCCGCCACATGAGCCCGGTTACCCATCTGCTCCTTTCCTGGTCCGTGGGGAGCGCCTTTCCCTTCACCAAAAGGGACCGCATTCTGGTTGCCGCAGCCGGCACCATCCCCGATCTGGACGGCATGGGCCTCCTGTGGGACCTGTGGGCTAACCGCGGAGCGAACGGGGATCTGGCACTCTGGGCCGGGTTCCACCATGTGCTCGGCCACAACATTGCCTTTTTCCTGGCATTGATCGCCTGCGCCTGCTTCCTCGCTTCCCGCAGGGCACTGGTATGCCTCGCGGTGTTCCTGGCTTTCCACCTCCACCTTGCATGCGACCTGGCGGGCTCCCGTGGTCCGGACCAGGTCTGGTCCATACCCTACCTGCTGCCGTTTTCCACGGCCGGTGATCTGTCCTGGTCGGGACAATGGCCGCTTGCTTCATGGCAGAACATGGCGATAACGGTAATTGCCATGGCATTCGTATGCGTCACAGCCTGGAAAAAGGGGATTTCGCCACTGGAAATCTTTTCCGGGAAGGCGAATGACGCGTTTGTTCACACCCTGCGCAACCGGTTTGGCAGTCCGCCGAACATATTGATCGAGGAGGACGGGAAACGATGAAGCTTTCAGGTTATGCAAAGGCCGGATTCTCATGCATCGGATTGATCTGCCTTTTGGTACTGTCCGGAGTTCCGGCATTCGCTGCCGGGGACTATTCGAAGTATGTGATGGACAAGCAGTACTTTTCCTGTGACATTCCTTCCGCCTGGAGCCTGGAAAGGACACCTGAACAGGACGAGGACTATCGAATCTACGAGATTCAGCTTCTCGCCCCGAAGGGGGGTGCCTTCATATACGTATCCTATTACACTAAGGACAACAAGGATTTCTGGGGTTATGAAGATTTCCTGAAACGCAACTCGCGAAACGTCGCCGGAGAGACCAAAAATTCCAGGGAGAACTATGGCCCGGTGAAAGAGTCCGGTCTCAACGGCCGCAAGGCCTTTGAGCTGGAGCGCGATCGGCTGGTGTTTCTGCATCCCGAGAGCAAGTCAGACGAGTCGGCGGCCATAAGGGAGTTATTTTATGTCGCACCATCATCCGATGGCGGCTTTTACGTTCTTCACTATTCTGCCCCGAAAGCACTTTATGATGAATATCTGCCGGTACTCAAAAGGATTGCATCAACCTTCAAAGGCTTGTGATGCCGGAAGCAATAGAGACGCCAGCTGAGTTCATTCATGCCTAACCGGCTATTTCATTGCAAAGGAGGAGTTGGAATGGATACCGTCAAGAGCATTGCCCGGAGACGCAGGACCTGCAGGGACTATTCCGATCAGCCGTTGTCCAACGCAGAGATAACCGACCTGATCAACGATGCTGTCTGGGTGCCGAGCGGTTCGAATAACCAGCCGTGGAGGTTCGTCGTCCTTACGGACAAGGCAAAGATGAAAAAGTATTCGGACGCCGCCAAGCAGAACTGGCTGGAAAACTTCGCAGCCTGTTCTCACATGCATCAGTATGAAAAAGCCATGCGCGACCCCGGGTACAATATCTTTTACAACGCTCCCGCTCTCGTCATCATTTACGGCAACAAGGAATCGTACTGGCATGTCTACGACTGCAGCATGGTGGCCCTCAATCTCCACCTGCTTGCCGAAGAACGGGATATGGGGTGCTGCTGGATCGGCTTCTCCCACAACATCTTTGCCGATCCTGCAATAAAAAAGGATCTGGGGATACCGGAAAATTACCAACTGGTCGCGCCGCTTGTCCTGGGGCATCCGGTGAAAAAGGAAAAGGTTCCGGAAAACCCCAACAAAAGAAAGCCGTTCGATATAAACTTCGTCTAGATGCTGTCCGGAAAGGGTTTTTTCGAACCGGAAACCCATAGTCTAAAAAGCCGGGACAGATTGAAAGTCAACATGGACCGCTGCAGCAGGGAAAAGAAGACCATCCGTTACATGATAGGGCTTTACTGTCGCGGGCGCCATCGAACAGGCAATGCGTTATGTAATGATTGCGGGCGCTTGCTGGACTATGCTTTGCAGCGCATCGACAGGTGTCCTTACGGGCAGAATAAACCGCTATGTGCAAAGTGCTTCATTCACTGCTCCAAGCCTGTCATGCAAGAGAGAATCAGAAGAGTCATGCGCTTTGCCGGACCGCGCATGATAGTCTTACACCCGCTACTGGCTTTGCTGCACTTTATGGATGGTTTTGCAAAAAAAGGGAAAGCTGGCTGAAAGCGGGAGCGAGGGGCTTTTCAGAGTTCTTGCACTTGTCCTTTCAAATTTCTTTGCTTTTGCCGACGCCGGTTCGGGCTGTGCCAGGATGAGCCTATTTCTTTTTCCTGGCTGGCCTGGAGGAGCGGAGAGCTGTCGCAGCTTGAGCAGGTTCGGCTGGAGGGACATATGTATCTTCGGTTGCCGGCATAAGCGATGAATAATGGGATGAGGCGATTTTCCGGTTTTTGCCGTCACTGAAATGTATTGTTGCCATGGCAGAGGTTACTTCCATCACTTTTCCGGCGCCCCATTCCGGACCGCCCAGATGACTTACAATGTTCCCAACTTTAATTGTCATTGTTTTACCTTTTTGCGTGAACTTAACGCATGTTTTTCTGCTTGGTAATAAAAACTACCCCATCAGATCAATATCAGAATACACTTTCTTTAAACAGCGCAATACTCTGTCATGATACAGCTCATACTTTTTAAAAGCAAGGTATCATTGTGTTTATTGCCGTTTCAATATCAGTGAGATACAAGCTTCGTCTTGAAAAAACGGTTTGCCAGGTGTTTTTTGAAATGGAGAAATAATTAATTGCAGCGTATTCCACAACAATACCGGATACATAAACAGTTTGAAATATTTATAAATAATAAAATTATATTCTCTTGACTTTGGTTTCACATAACTGTTATTGTGAATCCACTTGGTAATTATACCGGTAAAACTAACATGAGGTATCAGGAGAAAGTAAGCAAATGGTAAATGGAACAGTAAAATGGTTCAATGACAGCAAGGGTTTTGGTTTTCTTGAGCAGGAAAATGGCGAAGATGTTTTTTGCCATTTCTCCGCAATCGCAGGTGAAGGATTCAAGTCCCTTGCTGAAGGCGATAGAGTGACTTTCGAAGTGACCAAGGGGCCGAAGGGGCTTCAGGCTGCAAACGTAAGAAGAGTTTAGGCTGCATCCCGATTTACAACAAAAAAGCCCCGGTTTTACCGGGGCTTTTTTGTTGGGCATGGCGTCTTTGACATGTGCGACGCCACCGCACTTGAGAGCATATTACCCACACCTGCCCGGTGTGTTCATACGGGAGTCGGCAGATGGCAAAAATAAATTATAAATTTCAGAAGCGTCAGAAAGAGCTGGAAAAGAAAAAGAAGAGCGAAGAGAAAATGCAACGCAAACTGGATAAAAGCGGCATACAACCGGCTGAACAACTTCAAGATTCCCAGGATGGGGAAGAGACTCAGTAATTCTTGCTCTTGGATTCAGGAATGGGGAAAGCTCGATCAATGATTATCATGGAGCGGGTTTTTCAATATTTCGACAAGGGAGGAATGAATGTGTTCACCATGAAAAAGGCCGGGAAATTAGAATGAGCTGCCTGAAATAATGAATGGAGCTTAGGCGCCGCCCAAAAAGGTTTTCAAGGCCACAACCGGTCAGAGCAGGGAAGGAGATAACCATTTGTCGATTACCGTTCATGGCAATGATATTGAGAGGGCAATGCGCGATCTGAAGCGTTCACTGCAGAAAGAAGGTCTTTTCAAGGAGCTCAAAAAAAGAAGATTCTACGAGAAACCATCGGTGAAAAAGAAGCGCAAGCAAATGGAAGCGGAAAGAAGAAGGAGGAAAGCCCTGCGAAACAAACGCCGTGACCGGGACTGATCTGCATGCGCATTGTAAAATAACATGCTTGCTGCAATAAAATCCTGATTTCGACCCGCTATATCGCGCGCAAAGCAATTCAGGCTGATAATATCAGCCATAAGGCTTGACACATTTCTCCGTTTGTGCCATAAAAGACTACATTTCAGATGCTTTTATATTCGAAAAACGTATTATTTACGCCACCTTAGCTCAGATGGTAGAGCAATTGATTCGTAATCAATAGGTCGCCGGTTCGACTCCGGCAGGTGGCTCCATTAAAAACAAGGGGTTATGGCTCATGCCATAGCCCCTTTGTAGTTGAAAGTAATTTTAGGTAGCGTATAGGTAGCCATTTTTCCACGTCAACCTTATAGGTGATAAGTCTGCCTAAAAAATAGGCAATATTTTTCTTTCCTCATATTTCAGCTAAAGATATGGCTATTTAATATTTCTTTATCTAATCGCTTCCCTCAATAAGGGGCATTTTAGCCACATTCCTTTCCTTTGCCGAATCCTATATAGTTAAAAAATAAACAGAACTTTCCGAATTTTGTGACGGTTGTCACATCTGCACCCAGGAATAATCACGATAAGTTGATAAGAAACACTTCTGTAACGATCCCCACTAACAACTATGACATAGCTCAGGTGCGGTACAGCGTCGGGGCATTCGTGCGCCTTGCTTATGGGAATGAATTTTATTTTCAATACGCCTTATAAAAAATAAACGTGCCGAAGTACACATATGGGGTAGCGGGGCACACATATTTAGCATGCGCCATTACAATCACAGAAACGAGGTGAAACAGTCCATTGTTTACATTATCAATACATCAGTTTGAATTTACTCTGCCGAAATATACAAAACTGTACGAAATCCCGGCATTGTTTGAACAATTTTTCGCCGTACCAGTTCCAGACCCTGAATTGATGAAACAACCTCGAGGGCGTCACAGCTATCCGGACCTCTATATCCTGAAATCTGAACACGGCGCGGAACTCATTGCAGCAGCAACCCGCAGCAGGTATTCAAAACCAGCATGGTCAGATAACACAACAAATATAACCGTTCACGGCTATACGTTCGAACAAAACGTAATTGACATGCGGGGACTCGCGAAAAAAGTACTCGAGGCAAACGGTTGGGGAACAGGGATTGATTTAGCGTTTGATGACCTCAACGATGAATTGGATTGGCATACCATTAAAACAGCATTCGGATGGTCATATGATCGCAAAAAAGCTTGCTATGTGCAGAATCTCGACGTATTCCGCGACAGGACTATCACAAAACTGTGCCGTCCTACCAAAAATAAAAAAACGGGAAAAATGGACCCTGGCAAACCTCGCCTCCTCTCAGAAGAGGGCGAAACGATCGAACTCGGGTCAAAAAAATCAGATACGAACATCATCATTTACACCCGGCGCGGTCACATCAGAGTTGAGCTCCAGCTCAGGAACCGCGATCAGGCCACTGACCTCATAACCAGACTCGCAGCAGGGGAGGACATCAGCATGAGAGCTGCCGAATTGCTCCGGGCCCATTTGAATTTTGTTGAGCCCGGCAAAAAACGAAAGGGGGGGCGAGCGGATTGTCAGTGGTGGCTCGATTTTCTGAACAACGCAGCCCCGGCAGACATCTGGACGAAACCACGGACAAATAAATCCCCATGGTATGCCCCTGTTGACGAGGTAAAAAAAACCGAGAATGCCCTAATTGTTAGCGGCAATGTAAGAATGACCCACGTCGGAAACTGAATTTTGACCCACGCTCCTGTATCCTAGCCGACCTGGAGGTCGGCATGATTGGAAAGGAAGAGAGCATGGAAGTCAGAATTCTTAGGGACAAGCAACACAAGGGCATCCGGGAAATCGCACGGATCACCGGGCTCTTGCATCATGCCCATGTCATCCAGATCAGGGGCGACAGCTACCGCCTCAAGGAAAAGCGCCGATCCGGTATCCTGGGCCAACAGTTAACCACGGTGCAAATCGATGACTGACAGGAAGGTGGGTCAATTTTCAATTTCCGACCTCCCGTAAAGTGGGTCAATTTTCGATTGCCGTTGACACCTGATCCAGAATCGTAAATTTTCGCTCTCAGAGGTGCCCTACGGCACCTCTCGGAAGTTTTCATCAATCAACCCAATGGAGGCTTTGAAAAATTTCCAGCCCCAGAACGGTTCGATCCTCAAGAGATGATGCATGGCTGGCCAAAACGGCAGGTTTTTCTATCTCCGCACCATCAGCCGGAGTTGACCTGAAAGGCAGATGACTGGGTAAAGTAGTGTGCACGCGCTGCAAAAGTCTCATTTCCCGATATACTTTTTGATACCAAGAAAACCCCTCTGGAACCGGTCAGTCTATTATTTTAATTGAGTGGGTAAAGAAAGGTAGAGAGAAGTTATGGTCAGCATCGAGGAAGCCCAACGCATAATCTTGCAGAATTCATCCCCTTTGCTGTCGGAAAAAGTCTCGTTGTTGCAAGGAAGCGGACGAGTTGTAAACGAGGACATCCACGCCCCTTACGACATTCCGGCTGCCGACAATTCAGCTATGGATGGTTACGCGTTTTCTCATTCTGGATTAGAGGGTAACTGCTTGACTGTTACCGGCTTTATCCCTGCCGGCGTGGTACGTACCGTACCGGTTCAGTTAGGAGAGGCGGTGAGAATCATGACCGGGGCCCCCATACCGCCGGGGTGCGATACCGTTGTCCCCATTGAACAGGTAGAGGAAACGGGGGGGACGATACGACTGATTGGCAACGTAAGGCTCGGCTCTCATATCAGGCGGAGAGGCGATGACATCCGGGCAGGAGAAAAGACATTTCCCACCGGCACCTTCCTGAGGCCCCAGGAAATCGGAATGCTCGCTGCGTTTGGAAAAACTGAAATCAAGGTCTATCGCAACCCCAAGATCGGGGTGCTCGCCACAGGCGATGAGCTCCTTGAGCCAGGCACAGCCCTTATCCCAGGCAAAATCATGAACAGCAACAGTTTCAGCATCGGCTCCCAGGTAATGGAGGCCGGAAGCACGCCTGTGATGTTGGGGATTGCAGATGATGATTTCAGCTCCATCCGTGAAAAGATATTGTCAGGGCTTCAGCTAGACCTCCTGATAACCACTGGTGGAGTATCGGTCGGGGACAAGGACTATGTGAAAGAGGTGATTGCCGAACTGGGCGGTGAGATCCTTTTCTGGAAGGTCAATATGAAGCCGGGAAAACCGGTGGCTTTCGCAATCGTGCAGGGGAAACCTGTATTCGCCCTGCCTGGCAATCCAGTGGCTGCCATGGTTTCCTTCGAGATGTTCGTGCGTCCAGCGCTTCTCAGGATGATGGGTCACACCAGAATATTCCGGCCTACTATCAAAGCCGCACTGGCCGAACAGGTCACAAACAGGCGAGACCGCCCCCATCTCATACGCGTCTTGGTTGAGAAAAGGCATGAGGGCTACATCGCCACACCCACCGGCAATCAGTGCTCTGCTCGTCTTTCGTCACTCACTTTGGGCAACGGACTGCTCAGGCTTATGCCGGGTGCTGATCTGGCTCCCGGCGACAATGTGGAAATTTCGCTTTTGGACAGCCGATTTGGGATGGGAGAAGCGTCGCTATAATTGTAAATCACTTAGTGATGTCGGTTTTATTCTCTTGAAATTGACGATCTCCGAAAATGGCATTCTGTGTTCGAGGTAGAGTCAATATCGCAACGCATAAGGCTAGAAAAGCTAAAATGACTGATACCACCAGAAGTAGGATTATATATTTGTGAGGCTTCTTGGGTACTTCATTATTATTCATTATTTTCTCGCTTTAACGGACAGGAGCATTGCCGCGATCTTCTCTCGCATACCAGTAGCCGCCACCTGGTTGATCTCAACCCTCAATGGCCTTACGGTCATTTACGTAAAAACTATCCGGACCAAGGCATGATGTGCATGGGAGGTTCTTCCGCAGAATCTGTGGGTAGCCTCCCGGGGAAGAGAGGCTGACTGGCTGCTCACAGATTCTGCGGAAGAACCCACATTTTAATTGCCTGAATTCCGGCAGTTTAATTCCTCAGAAATAAGGAGTTAACGGAGAACAACCCATGCAATACCAAATCACAGGCACAGCAGCCGCTCCCCCTGGCCTCCAACCTCCTGGATGGTGGATAGACAATGATCCGATCCCGGCATTTCACGGTTTTTCAACGATACTCTGCAATCCAAATTGGAGAAAGGCCTCCTGACATCAGAGTCAACCGGTCTTGTGTATTTAACACCATCCTATAAAACAGCAGCCTGCTACAGCCTTTTCGCCAATAAAGGCGTTGATGCTCTGGCTAAATAATGCACAGCAGCATATTGTATTCCTCCATTAAATACCTGTGCTGTGCTCAATCTATCATTACCAAGAGACTTTGTGACAAACAACTCTCATTTGAGACAAGATGAGCTGAGAATTTTTAAAAGTAAAAACACAAACCCGGTTAAATAAAAAATCATTGTATGACAACTTTGGCGGAACAAACGATCAATTTTACATTGATGATTAATATTATGTAAGCCGTAATATTCTTACAGGTTATCATAAATCTATCACTTCCCATATCTCCGGACTGTATCAGAGGTAACAATATCTGAAGATCGGAAAAATTCAATACTGAATAAATATTCACTATAGAGCATAATATACCAAGTCTTTAAAGACTCAATGCTATGGGATAAAGTGTGCTAACTAAAACATCGATAGGAGGACTTAACAAATGAGCACTTTTGAAACATGCATTAATTGTGTCTGTAATCTACCGGATAATTAGCTATTGCAATGACGCAGCTCTCTATTGAGCTGTATGATGCATGTGTACGGGAGCTGTGCTCGGGGTTCAGCCTCTGCGAGCAATAAACAAGAAAGGCCGGGATCATCTCCAGGCCTTTTCCTTTCCTGCTTGCCATGGTATTCTTTAAAAGAGGTGCAGCTATGAACAGGACAGAAGAAAATGATACGCGTTTCCCGGGAACACGGAAGCCATTTACTGACATCATCAGCATTGAGGAGGCGCGGGAAGAGCCGATCCATTTTGATAATCCGGCTTTCCTTACCTACTGTACAAGGAAGTATCTTGCTACTGCCTGCCAAAAAGATTTAAGAAAATCTACCTCAAACGATTAGCATCAAGTCAGTTGTACCCCGGAAACCGCTTCAACAAATGTAATGCATTTGCCTCTTGTGGTGCGTTTGTCCTGAACTTGTCCCCTGAATAAAATGCTTATACCTGCAATTATTGGCACATCGGCCTCCTCTTTCTGCACCCTCACACTGTAAAGCCGACCTTTTCCGTCAACACACTGAAGTTCATAGATAATTTCACTTTCATGAACGCTTACGACTTTTAGCTGGAAATCGTACTTCCATCCCAAGTGACCAAAAAAGACGGATGATCTTTCCATTTGAATCTTGCTTGAGGCAATGATTTCATTTTCCACGCGGCTTAAATTGACCTCAGCCATTCTAATAACGCCGTCTTTGTCTGGGTGTTCAATTTCCGGCTTGCGGATAAACTCAAGCATCTTGCGATATACGTGCAGCAATTCAGCCAGGTACCTGTCTGCGCTTCCCATGAGATACCTTTCTAAAAGTGTTTGACGTGTGGCGAATTTAACTATTATAGCAGTTGGCAGAGCATAGTCCAGACTTCTCTTTGCGCTAATCTGCCCGATTGATGTATACATCAGCGAAGCGAGGGGGATCATCAAAGAACATCTCCTCACGCATAGCCTCATAATCCTTTTACCAGAAGCTCAACTGCCCATCCGGCGGAATCAGCCGCAGGCTCCCTGAGGTATGTTGAAAAAATCGGACACCAATGTTAAATACCCCAATTAACGGAGGTGACGAAATGAGAGGAGGAACATCGGACCTTTTTCTGGAACTTGAAGATCTTGTGCTTGGTATCAGGAAACGGAAGTGTGGCGTATGTCCTTTCCCTTGACCATGAAAATGACCATCTCGGCCACGTTGGTGGCATGGTCGGCAATCCGCTCCAGGTATTTGGAAATATAGTTGAGCTTGAGCGCCCGGCTGATGTTGGAGGGGGCCTCGATCATGTAGGTGAGAAGTTCCCTCTGGATCTGGACGTTGAGATCGTCAACGAACTGGTCGTGTTCGCAGACCTCGGCAGCCAGGATTTCATCACCGCGAACAAAAGCATCCAGGGATTCCTTAACCATGCGGGAAGAGAATTCCGCCAGCCGCGGCAAATCGATGTACGGTTTCAAGGGAGGCTCCTCGTTCAACTCCTTGACCCGGTTGCATATGTTGGTGCACTGGTCGCCGATCCTTTCCAGGTCGGTGACGATCTTCAATGCAAGGGTGATGAAGCGCAGGTCGCGGGCCGCGGGCTGGCGGCGGGCCAGCACTTCCAGGCACTTTTCGTCTGTCACCACTTCCAGGTTGTTTATCTCGTGGTCGGACAGGATGGTGCGGTCGGCCAGATCGGAGTCCCTCTCCACGAGGGACTTTATCGAGTTCGAAATCATGGCCTCGACCTTGCCTCCCATCTCCAGGATAAGGGTTCGTATCTCGTTCAGCTCAGCGTCATACTGCTTGATGATGTGTTCTCTTTCCATCGAATAACCTCGAATGATATTTTCAATTATGCCGGTCAAATCCCCCTCGATCCCCCTTTCATAAAGGGGGAAGGTACAATCTCATCCCCCCTTTGTGAAAGGGGGGCCAGGGGGGATTTCCTTACCCGAACCTTCCGGTTATATAGTCCTCAGTATGCCTGTTATCCGGGTTGGTGAAGATCTTCTTCGTCTCGCCGTATTCTATCAGCTCTCCCAGATAAAGGAAGGCGGTGTAATCGGAAACCCGCGCTGCCTGCTGCATGTTGTGGGTCACGATGACCACTGTGTACTGTTCCTTGAGCTCGTTGATGAGCTCCTCGATCTTGGCTGTCGCGATGGGGTCGAGGGCCGAGCAGGGCTCGTCCATGAGAATGATCTCCGGGTTGACCGCAATGGCCCGCGCAATGCAGATGCGCTGGGCCTGGCCGCCGGAGAGTCCCAATGCCGACTCCTGAAGGCGGTCCTTGACCTCGTCCCAGATGGCCGCGCCCCGAAGGCTCCTTTCCACTGTTTCATCGAGAATCTTTTTATCGTTAACCCCGGCGATCCGCAGGCCGTAGACGATGTTTTCATAGATTGATTTGGGAAATGGATTGGACTGCTGGAACACCATGCCGATACGACGGCGCAGGCTTATCACGTCCAGGGCAGGAGAGGTGATTTCTTCGCCATCCAGCCTGATGCTCCCGTCGATGCGGACATTGTCCAGGAGGTCGTTCATCCGGTTGAAGCAGCGCAGCAGCGTGGACTTGCCGCATCCCGACGGGCCGATGAACGCTGTAACCTGTTTCCGCTGGATGTTAAGAGCGATATCCTTCAACGCCCGGGAGTCGCCGTAATAGAGATTAAGATTGGCAATTTCCAGCACGGTGTCGGATAGTGGTGTTTGCAAATCAAAGTTCATGTTGTTCTCCATATGGTCTTAAAAACATCGATCGATTAAGGCTTAGAACGCCTTGGTCGCATAGCGCTTCCGCATTTTGTTCCGCAGGTGTATCGCCACGCTGGACGCTGCGATGACAATGGTGAGCAGGAGCAGCGTCGTAACGAACACCATCGGCTTCGCAGCTTCAACATTGGGCGACTGGAAGCCGACATCATAGATGTGGAAACCGAGGTGCATGAATTTCCTGTCCATGTGAAAGAAGGGAAAGCGTCCGTCAAAGGGGAGGCTCGGCGCCAGCTTCACCACCCCCACCAGCATCAGGGGCGCCACCTCTCCGGCTGCCCGCGCCATGGCCAGAATAAGCCCGGTCATGATGCCGGGCGTGGCCATGGGCAGCACGATATTCTTCAGAGTCTGGAACTTGGTCGCACCCAGTGACAGGGATCCTTCGCGCAAACCCTTGGGCACCGAGGCAAGACCCTCCTCGGTGGAAACGATCACAACCGGCACGGTGAGAATAGCCAGGGTTAAGCTTGCCCAGAGAATGCCGCCGGTGCCGAAAGTCGGGGTGGGCAGGCGCTCGGGATAGAACAACCGGTCGATGCCGCTGCCGATCCCGTAGACGAAAAAACCGAGGCCGAACACCCCGTATACGATTGAGGGGACACCTGCCAGGTTGTTGACCGCGATGCGCACTAGTCGGACGATCATACCTTCCCGGGCGTATTCCCTGAGATAAACCGCGGCAACCACACCAAACGGCAGGGAAAAGACGCTCATCAGGATTACCATCATGACTGTGCCGAAGATGGCGGGAAAGAGCCCCCCCTCGGTGTTCGACTCCCGGGGTTCGTCAAGAAGCAGTTCCCGCAATTTGCCGGCGTAGTGCGCGGTTTTTGCTAGCACTCCCATGTCGTTGGGCCGGTATGCTCGGACGATGGCGGTCAGGGGAATTTCCTTTTCCTGCCCTGCTGCATCCAGGAAAACGGCCATGGGTTTGTTGAGTTCCGCGTTGCTCTCGTTGAAGCGCTCCATCAGCGAGTTGAACTCCGAGAGGAGTGTTTCCCTCTCACGATTGAGGGTGTCGATCTTTTCCCGGTTGGCTTCCTTCCCGGAATAGGCGAGTTTCAGAGCCTTCAGCCGGAGCTGTTCAGCATCGGAGTTGATGTCCCCCATGCGCTGTTCCGTCTTGGCCAGCTTCTTCCGCGATTCAGAGACGGACTTGAGGGCGCCTTGCAGCGTCTCCCAGGGATTGGCAGATGCAGGCACGGCCAATCCATCCAGGGAAAGGGATTTGAGGAACCCCTGGAAATTGCCGTTTTCTTTCCGTTCCAGCACCACCGCATCCGCTGGCCAGGAGATCGTACGGATGTCCTTTTTATCCACCCAGCGGAAATCCTGGCCGTAAATGTCACGGTTGCCCACCTTGAACTGGAGCCGCTTGCCGTGGGATGGCGTCGCCTTTTCCGTGGCAGTGATCTCGCCCAGCAGCCTGCTGCTGTCCGAAAGCGTGATCAGGGCTGTATCGGATGGCCAGAAAAAACCGAGGCCGTTGACCATGACTACTCCGATGAGAGTCAGCACCATCAGCAGGGTAAGGGAGAGCGCTGCTGCCGTGCCCCATACCTGCGGTTCTCCTTGTTTCCAAAAACTTCCCATAACCGGCTCCGTCCGTTTCAGAATCGTCCGTACTTTTTGCGGAACTTCTGCCGCAAGACCTCGGCGACGGTATTGATGATGAAGGTGAAGATGAATAAAAGCACCGCGGACAGGAAAAGTACGCGGTACAGCGTGCCGAAAACCGGCGCTTCTGGTATCTCCACCGCGATGTTGGCCGAAAGGGTGCGGAATCCGTTGAAAATGCTCCAGTCCATGATGGGAGTATTTCCCGTTGCCATGAGCACGATCATGGTCTCGCCGATGGCCCGGCCGAAGCCGATCATGACGGCGGAAAAGATCCCGGGCAGCGCCGACGGCAGCACGACCCGCCAGGCAGTCTGCCAGCGGCTTGCGCCGATGGCGAGAGAGGCTGCTGACAGGTTCTTGGGAACATTGGCAAGGGCATCCTCCGCCATGGTGAAGATCAGGGGGATGACCGCAAGACCCAAGGCAAAGGCGATGATGATGGAGTTTCGCTGATCGAACCTGGTGCCCATCGCCTCGAACAGCCAAAGTTTGAAGTCGCCTGCGAACATGGATGTTTCCAGCAATCCTCCCAGCGCATGGGAGACATAGACCCCAAGGATCAGGGCCGGTATCAGAAACAGGAACTCGTACCCCTTGGCTGCACGCTTCAAAAGCGGTGCAGAGCCGAATTTCTTCCAGAGCAGTATGGACAGCACGATACACAGCGGAATTACTGCAAAGGCCAGGAAGAACGGCACGATCGCCTTGTCCAGCAGCGGAGCCAGCCAGAGACCGGCCAGGAAACCTATCACCACCGATGGAACGGCCGCCATGATTTCTATCGCGGGCTTTATGTAGTTCTTCAGACGCGGCCTCATGAACTGGCTGGTATAGATCGCGCCCAGAAGGGCCAGGGGTACCGCGAAAATCATCGCGTACAGGGTGCCCTTCAGCGTGCCGAAGATCAGCGGGGTGAGGGAGAGTTTCGGTTCGAAGTCGTCACTGGCGGAGGACGACTGCCAGACAAAAGCCGGCTTGTCGTAGTTCTCGTACCAGACACTTCCGAAAAGAGTTTTTAGGCTGACTTCAGGATGGGGGTTCTCCGTGTGCCAGACCGTCACCCGGTGGTCCCGGTCCAGTGCGATCACTCCGTTTTCCCTCCCGGTAACGGCGAATCGCAACAGGGGTTTTCCCGTGGACAGAGTGAGAAGGTGCCGTTCGGAGGTCATGTGGTCAATGCTGATGGCGCCTTTCTCATCCAGCGAGAACAGGGTCTTGCTCCGCTGGGAAGGCAAAACAGCCTCAATTGCGCTGTTGTGGCTGGCGAGCGGATGGATGCGGGTCAGGGCCTTGCCGCTTCCCAGGCCGGTCTCTGAGACTGGGAACCAGGTGGAAAAGGATCCGGCGCTGTCCCCTACGGCAACCGAGACATCCCCCAGGACCAGGTTTACAGCGGTAACGGGGTTGCCCGGCCTGCTCACCTTGACCGAATCGGTCAGCTGGGGATTCTCCGGATCGGTGAGATCCCAGCGCAACAGAAACCCCGTATCGGTGCCGGCATAAAGGAATTCGCCCTTGCCGTCAAGCGCAACAGTGGAAACATTGCCGGGCAGGTTGCCGCCGAATTCGGAACGGACCGTTTTTGCCGATTGGTTGCCCGCCAGGTCCTCTGCTACGATTTTCTTCGAAAGGGAGAACCGGTTTCCGGGGAGAAGGTTCACTCTCAGGGGATCCTTGCCTTCGGGAAGCCGTGCCAGGGAGCAGAGAGGCAATGGCTGCGTCCCGGTTTTGCCTTCTTCAAGCAGTTTCGTTATCTGCAGAGCAGGGGTGTTCGCTTCAGTCTCGGACCCGTTGCCGGGGAAATCCACCTTCAGTGCGGTGAATGATCCGTCTTTCCACAGTATGTCGTAACGACGCCCCGGGGCCTCCGAAACGGAAGCCACCGCCTGCTGTCCACCGGCCGGCCGGGTAACGGGAATGGTTTCGATTGATTTGCCGGAACGTATATCGAAAACTGAAAAAGTTCCTGTTTCATCGAGAACGAAACCGGTGCGGAGGTTGTCGTCCGTGCCGATGCCGACGATCTTTGCGTTGGCTGCACTACCGGGAAGGGCAAAGGATGAGACAATGCCGGCCTTGGGTTCGAGGAAAAGGGGTATGGCGACCTTCATGATCAGGACAAGTATCCAGATGACGGCAAAAATTACCAGGAAGCCGCCGATGTTGATCAGCCAGGCGGCAAGACGGTCGTTCCTTTTTGCCCGGTTTAGAATTGCACTGTTCATAGGGGCTTTGTCCTTCATGTTTTCTGATTCCATTCAGCGATTATCTCTTCCGGTAGGGAGGCAAGAAGAGGCACGGCCGTAGTACCGGCCGTGCCGCACAGATGCTCGCTATTAAATGGTTACTTCAGTTCGGAAACGCTCTTGGCCGCGATTTTGGCCGTTAGCGGAAGGAAGCCGTCCTTGATTACGATTTCCTGGCCGTCCTTTGAAAGGACGAATTTAAGGAACTCTTCCTGGAGCTTGGGCATGGGTTTGCCCGGCGCCTTGGCCACGTAGATATAAAGGAAGCGGCTCAAGGGGTACTTGTTGCTGAGGGCGTTCGCGTAGGTGGCTTCATAGGCAGGCTGCCCCGCTTTTTCCGAAAGGGCCAGGGTCTTCACGCCGGAAGTCCTGTAGCCGATGCCGGAGTAGCCGATGCCGTTTTTGTCTTTCGTTATCCCCTGGACCACTGATGCCGAGCCGGGCTGTTCCTTTACGGTGTCCTTGTAGTCACCCTTGGCAAGGGTGTGCTCCTTGAAGAATCCGTAGGTGCCGGATGCCGAGTTGCGGCCATAGAGACTGATGGGTTGGCTTGCCAGTCTGCCGCTTACACCCAGCTGGCCCCACTTGGTGATATCACTGGCAAAGCCGCGCTTGCGGTTCTTGGAGAAGATTGCGTCCACTTGTTCCAGGGACAGCTTCTTGAGCGGATTGTCCTTATTGACGAACAGTGCGATGGTATCGATGGCCACGGCGATCTTTGTCGGCTTGTAGCCGAATTTCTTCTGGAACGCATCGATTTCGCTGCTCTTCATCTCCCGGGACATGGGGCCCAGCTGCGCGGTTCCGACGGTCAGTGCCGGCGGCGCCGTGCTGGAGCCTTTACCCTCGATCTGGATGTTGACGTTGGGGTATTTTTTGCGGAACCCTTCCGCCCACATGGTCATCAGATTGTTCAGGGTGTCGGAACCGATGCTGTTCAGGTTGCCCGATACTCCTCCAACTGCCTGATACTTCTTCAGGGACTTGTCCACCTTGAGGGCCTCAGCGGATGCCAGACCCGCCGTAGCGACCAGGATGGCCGCCGTAATAGCAAAAGCTTTTTTGAGCATTTTTACCTCCTGTCTGAATGGTTGCTGCTTTTGCGTGCTAATGTACTTGGTGAAGGTTACATCTGTGTCACATATTCGAAAAAACTAGCTGAACTCTTGGATGTTTCTGGTTACGCGAGTAAAACTATGGTTCTTTGGTGCTTGCAGATGCATCCGGTTTTCTCAAGGTGAATGAAAATGTCGATCCTTTTCCCGGAGTACTCTCGACTGAAACCGTGCCCCCATGAGCCTGCACGATGTGTTTGACTATTGAAAGTCCCAGGCCTGTACCTCCGAGTTCACGACTCCTCGCCGTGTCCACCCGGTAAAATCTTTCGAAAATACGTTGCAGATCCTGGGGAGGGATTCCGCACCCGGTGTCATTCACATCAACCTTGACATGCGTGCCGATGTCAGAAGCCGAAATGGTTATGGAACCGTTTGCAGGTGTAAACTTGATTGCATTATCCAGCAGGTTGACCAGAACCTGTTCAAGCTTTACCTGGTCTGCCAGGATCACTGGCATATCACCGAGAGAATCGTCAATAGTCACATCTATGCCTTTGACGCTCCACTTCTGATCGAGGAGACGAACAGCACGATTGACAGCCGATTCAATGTTAGTAGGCATCGGCTCCATGGACAGTACCCCGGATTCGGTTCGGGACAGGGTCAGCAGGTCGGTGATAAGGTTTGCGAGACGCTCCGAGTGATTGTGGATGATGCCGACGAACTGAGCGGTTTTTTCCGGGGTAAGTGCACTGCCTTCACAAAGGAGTGTTTCCGCGTATCCCTTGATGACCGCTACCGGTGTGCGCAACTCGTGGGACACGTTGGCGACGAAGTCTTTCCTAATTCTTTCCAGGGCTTTCAATTCGGATATGTCGTGGAACACTGCTACTGCGCCGATCAAAATTCCGTCTTCGATGAGCGGGACCCAGTGCACGAGAATCTGCTTTTCTTCGGGCAAACGTAGAACTGTTTCCTCGACAATGTCTTCCCTCGTCTGGAGAACTCTTCGCAAGGTATTGCACATTTCAGGGTGCCGCGTTATCTCTATGAGTGACTTGCCTTCTTCATAGCCTTCGAGAGCGAAGATGCTTCGAAATGCCGGATTGGACACTGTCAGGATGCCATTTTCGTCGGTGACGATGACGCCTTCTCCCATTCCTCTCAATATGGTATCGAGGCGGTTCTTTTCGGCGGAAATACGTTCCAGCTGGCTTTCTATCTTCCCCGCCATATCGTTCATGACCGAAGCCAGTTCGCCGATTTCATCCCGGCCGGCAACCGGGATGCGGCAGCTGAAATCGCCCCTGCCGATACGTGAAGCCATGGATGCAATCGAGCGAAGGGGACGGGAAATAAACGATGAGAACAGGTAGCTGAGCAGCAGGGAGAAGAAAACAGCCAGTGCAAGGGCAGCTCCGAGCATGGCGTGCATCCCTGATACGGCCTTTTCCAGGCTGGAAAGGGGGAGCGCAAGACGGACCACCCCTCCTCCGGCAGATTCCGTGTGGAAAGGAATTGCAACATACAGCATGTCGGTCCCGAAAGTTGACGAGTATCTGATCGAGGTGCCGATTTCTCCTGCCAATGCCTGGCGGATTTCCGGCCTGCCGGCATGGTTTTCCAGCGCGCGGACCCCGGTGACGCTCAATTCGGAGTCGCCCACGACAGTCCCCTTGTCGTTGATGATGCTTACCCGCGCTTTGATTTCCCTGCCCGCGGTCCGCGCAAGAGAGAACCCGTCCCGATCCATGACCCGGATCTCTTTCGCTGCCATGATTTTTACCAGGCGCGCTTCATTGACGAGGTTGTCACGTATCTCGGCGGTCAGATGAGTCTTGAGAGAATGGCCAAGATACAGGTAGATGACAACGCCTATGAGCACAACCAAAGCAAGATAGGAAACCATGAGTTTCCATTGGATTCTTGTTTTCATCCCTCCTCCATCTTGTAGCCGAATCCCCTTACGGTCTTGATAAGGTCGCCGGCATCGCCCAGCTTGGTTCTCAAACGGGTTATATGGGTGTCGACAGTACGCGTGTCACCCACATAATTGTATCCCCAGACGTTTTTCAGCAGCTGGTCACGGTTCTGGACCCTTCCCAATCTCTCGGCAAGGGCCAACAGAAGTTTGTACTCAATAGTAGTCAGGGCGATCTCTCCATCGCGGGTAGTGACAACATGACGCCCCAGGTCTATGGTGAGAGGGCCTACTGAAATTATCTTTTCTTCGATATATTCCGGCTCCGACCTTCGCAGCACTGAACGCACGCGCAATACCAGCTCCCGGTTGGAAAAAGGCTTCACCACATAGTCATCGGCGCCCATTTCGAAACCGACCACACGATCGATTTCCTCTCCCTTGGCGGTCAGCATGATAATAGGGATAACGGCGGTCTTGACGCTCTGTTTCAAGGTCCTGCACACGTCGGTGCCCATCATGCCCGGCAACATCAGGTCCAGGATGATGAGGTCCGGCGACTGGGTCCGTGCCATTTCCAGACCGGATGTGCCGTCATGGACAGTCAATACGCGGTAGCCTTCTTTCTTCAGATGGAACGCGATAAGATCGGCGATATCGTGTTCGTCCTCGATTATAAGTATCGCTTTCATTGGTTTGTGTCCTTTTTTATCAGAACTTTTTTTTACTCTACAAGACGTTGGTGACAGATGTATTACAACGGGGTAAATAGTTTACGAAAAGTTGCGTGCCGGCAAGATTTTGTGCCGTCAGGTACAGGAACAGATGTTGCCTGCTTTTTTATAAAATGTAGCATAGCCGCCATAATTGGCACGTATCATTCTAAAACAGGTTTCGCCTCCCGCACGTATCAATTTTCCGATACCGGCCTGAAACTGAGGTATGTTGAAAAAATCGGGCACCAATGTTAAATATCCAGTTCTCTGCCATTGTGTTCGCTCGGAGAAAAAAAGGTTTCCAAATTAGCCCTGTGAGGAATTTCCCCTCGACGATACATACCCTGTTATGGCTCTGAAAACATACGAAAAAGTTTGTTTTCATTACTATTCCCCCGATCTGTCGAGGCAAAAAATGGTTGACAATTGATTTGGCTAGGAATACTTATGACGAATTCCTCGTTGGCATGAGGCGTTTGCGCAAACACGGGCTGCTGCCCATAGATTTCGAAAGACGCCAATGGGCAGACCAGGTTATGTCTGCATAAGACTCGTACCTAAGGTAGCTTGTTTCGAACCTACGTTGCGCATTGCGGAAAATCAACGAGAGGGGAATCGGCTGTGCTCATTTCAGGGCCATGGATTTTCCCTGGCCTTTTTCCGTGCCGTAAACAAAAAAGAAAGGTGGTGGTGGTACTCATTGGACAGTCATAGTTGTCGCTTCACAAATTATCCTCTTCGTCTCCTGCGTTAAGCGTCTCAAAGCCCTTTCTATTTTCCTGCTTTGTTGCCCAACGCCTGGAGACAAGTTATCGAGGCTGGGCAAGGCAGGGAAACCTATGGTATCCGTCCGGGTGCCTGTTCCCTTTTCGGAAAACGTTCAATCAGTCCCCGCACTATTAATAAGTGCGGCAAGCGTCGTGGTATGCCCGAAATAGACCGTAGCAGCTCTGCGCCTGCGTGAGGTGCTGGTATCTGCCATGCGTAGGAAAAAGTTTGCGCGGACTTTCAAGGAATAGTGCATCTGGGAGGAGAACAAGAAATGCTTAACATATCGAAATTGTATTACGGCTATCGCCGTGTCTGGAAGGCGATAATGCTCTATTTCCTGATCGCCGGACCCGGAATCGTGGTCATGGTTGCCGATAATGATGCCGGCGGAATCACAACCTATGCGGCCACCGGGGCGAAATACGGATACAGTCTGACATGGTTCCTGCTTATCCTCATCCCGGTGGCGTACTATATCCAGGAGATGACCGTGCGGCTCGGCGCTGTCACGAAGCGCGGTCATGCCGAGGCGATCTTCGCCGGGTTCGGTCCGTTCTGGGGCTGGTTTTCACTTCTCGACCTGATACTGGTAAACTGGCTCACCCTGGTGACCGAATTCATCGGCATGACCTCTTCCCTGAAGATTTTCGGCATACCACCATACCTGACGGTAACCGGGGTCTGTATACTCATGGGAATCCTGGTGCTGAACGGCCGTTACTGGACCATGGAGAAAATCGCCCTTTTCTTCTGTGCAGTGAACCTGATCTACATTCCCGGCGCCTTCATGGTCAAGCCCTCGGTATCGCAGATCATCGGTAGCGGCCTGATGCCGAACTTTCCCGGCGGGTTCAACAACGAACTCTTTTTTTACCTCATGGCAAACATCGGCACCACGATCGCTCCATGGATGCTCTTCTTTCAGCAGAGTGCCGTGGTGGACAAGGCAATGAAGGAAAAGGACATCCCCTGGGGAAAACTGGACACGATGATCGGCGCCGTCATGACAGTGGTGGTGGCGATCTTCATCACCATTGTCACCGGTACGGTACTGAAAGGGATGAGTATCGATGATGCGGCCCAGGCCGCCCGCGTACTCATGAAGAGCAACGGGTACGTGGGGACATTCATGGCAATAGGCCTGTTCGACGCCGGTCTGCTCGGCGCCATCTGCATCTCTCTTGCCAGTTCCTGGGCTTTCGGTGAGGTATTCGGCTGGGCCCATTCCCTGAACAACAAGATCAAGGAAGCTCCCTGGTTTTACGCAAATTACTTTTTCACCCTGCTGACGGCAGGTCTTGTCGTGCTCATTCCCAAGGCGCCGCTGGTTCTTATAACTTTGTTCGTCCAGGTAATCGCCGTCACTCTCCTGCCGGCTGCACTGGTCTTCCTGATTCTTCTCCTGAACAACAAGAAGACCATGGGAGAATACACGAATACCGCCTGGCAGAATATCGTCAACACAGGGATCGTTGCCGTAATCGTGGTTCTGTCGAGCCTCTATGCCGTCAGCACCCTGTTTCCAAGCATGTTCAGATAGTCGTGTCCATCCGGAAACACCCAAGTTACTCCCCCTCCCTTGATGGGCCTGCGCGCTGCAGGGCGCTTCTGCCCACCAGGGGAGAGGGAGAGAAAAGACCGTTTCCGGATGGAAACGAGTTAAGGAGATCGGCCATGTTTATGATAAGAAATTTTTTCAGCCATAATTACGCCAAGATCCGCGAAATAAACAGGAAGTATGCAAAACCCAATGTGGAGATGTCGCCGGCTGTCAGGTTTTCCCTCCTTTTTCTCCGGCTCTATCTGATATTTCTGGTAATTCTGCTGATTTACAGATTCATCACCCTGCTGTGAAAGGAGACGGGATAATGAATACTTTTAGCTCAAATCAACCGGACCTGCAGCAAGCCGTTTTTTTCCTCAGCGATATAATCGGTGCGAAAGTCTTTTTCCGCGGCAAAAAGATCGGTAAATTAAACGACATTGCCATTATCGAACAGGAAAAAATCCCGGAAGTGACCTATCTCGTTATCAAACGTCCTTTCGGATATAAGACGCTTCTTGTTCCCTGGGAAAAAGTCACGGAATTCGGCGGCGCCGGCATCGGGATTGATGTGGATTCCATCGAGGCATTCGAGGAAGAGCCTTCGGAATCACAGGTTCTGCTGAGGGATCACATTCTGGATAAGAAGGTAATCGATATGGACGACAACGAAATTGACGTCGTCTACGACATCAAGCTGGTTATGCGTGGAGGAAAAATATATGTCACCGACGTGGATTTCAGCCGGTACGGGTTCCTGAAGAGGATCGGCCTGAAGCCGCTCGCCAACCTCATCTACAGCCTTGCTGAAATATTCAGGAAGGAAACGCTTTCATGGGCTTACGTCCAGCATCTACCGGAAAGCATCAGCAGCTTTCGGGGTAACATCAAGCTGAAGATCCTCAAGGATAAATTGCCCGAGATCCATCCGGTGGATTTGGCGGATATCCTGGAAGAGTTGGATGAAAGGCAGAGGCTTGCAATCTTCAGCGAACTGGATACCGAACACGCATCCGACACTCTGGAGGAAATAGAGCCGCGCGTTCAACGCAGCCTGATTGCCTCGCTGGACAAGGAAAGGGTCGCCGATCTCATAGACGAGATGACGCCGGCCCAGGCAGCCGATGTTTTGTCGATTCTTCCCTCTGAAGAAGCGGATCAGATTCTGGATCTCATGGAGCACGAAGAGACGGACAAAATCGAGTCGCTCCTGGAGGAGCAAGACGACACTATCGCAAACCTGGCCACGGTCCAGTTCATTTCATTCAGGCCTGAAGCTGCGGTAGATGAGGCGATTGCGGAATATCGCAGGATTGCTCCTGAGAAGGATGTGGTAACATACGTCTATATCGTAGGTGAGGAAGACCGTCTGCTTGGCGTGGTTGCGGTCCAGGAGTTGCTCATGGCAGGGGCAGGGGATCGACTGGAAGGTATCATGACCACCCAGATAATCCGGTTGCATCCGGAAGACAAGATCAAAGAAGCGGCCGCCTCATTTGCCCGGTATGGTTTCCGGGCTCTGCCGGTTACGAATGAGGATGATTTTATTGTGGGCGTTGTCTTATATCGTGATATCATGAACCTTGAACACAAATTCGCATGACTATCCGGCACCCAATGAGATTCAGCGGAAAATCATATACGCTGGTTTTATCATTTTTTACAATATCCAAAAAAAGGGCTCATATGAACACTCGACAGATTAAATTATTTTCCATCCTTCTTGCCATCCTTCTCGCCATAACTACTGTTTTCGATATGTCTTCCTTCGCGAGGGTAGGTGGTGGGAGGTCTTTCGGCAGCCGCGGGTCGAGGAGCTACTCACAGCCGTCAAGGTCCTACCAGCAGCCGTCTCCATCACGCCAGCAGTATTCTCCCAGCCCGACGCCATACCAGCCCTCTCCGCCACGCCAGCCGTCAGGAGGTTTCCTGAGAAGCCTCGGTGGCGGCATACTGGGCGGGTTCCTGGGTGGCATGCTCTTTCGCAGTCTTGGTTTCGGATCTGGAGGACTTGGTGGCGGTGGAATCGGGCTCTTCGAGATTATCCTCATCTGCGGCATCGGTTATCTGGTTTATAGAATGATAACGAGAAGGCGGAAGGAGTCCTACGTCAATCAGCTTCCTCCTCCTGCCGATTACCGCATGGACACGTACCCTCCCGCTCAACCTGAGGTTCCACCATATTCAAATGATGTCGCCGATCTCTCCACAGGGCTGGCCTATATCCGTCAAATGGACTCCTCCTTTGACGAAAACCGTTTTCGTGACCTTGCCATGGATATCTTTTTCAGGATCCAGGGAGCCTGGATGAACCGGGACTTGTCCCCGGTAATCGGGTATCTCGACGACGAGATGCGACTGATTCTTCAGGGAGACGTGGACCGGCTCCTGCGTGACAGAAGAATCAACCGCCTGGAAAACATCGCTGTCAGGAATACTGATCTGGTGGAAGCTTGGCAGGAATCGGGCAAAGACTTCATAACGGTCCGTTTCTATGCGAATCTGCTGGATTACACCACGGATGAAACGGGAACCCTGGTTGAAGGCAACCGGACGGAACCAGTCAAGTTTGAGGAGTACTGGACCTTCACACGGCAGGTGGGAACAGGTTCTTGGAAGCTTTCCGCCATCTCTCAGGCATAACATGGGGTCAGGCTTTGCATATTGTAATATGCTTAAGAATACCCCTTCACATGCCGACACGGGGTTAGGTCATATGACCTAACCCCGTGTCGGCGCTGCTTTGACTTCAAGTGCCGCTGCCGTTACATTCCGAGAACTTGAGCGGTGTTTTCGTTTTCGATCAGGTAAAAATCCAGGGTCAGGCGCAGCGCTTCGTCGATTCCTGTCCGCGGCTTCCAGCCGAGACGTTCTTCGGCTTTCTTGATGGACGGTACCCGGGTCAGGATATCCTGGTAGCCGCTGCCATAGAACTCTTCCGATGAAACTTCGATGATGCGGGACTGTTCTGCGCGCTCCCGGTAAAGCGGGTAATTTTTCATCAGCTCCTTGAGCTTGTAGGCGAGGTCCTTCACCGACAGGTCGTTGGCCGGGTTGCCTATGTTGAAGATGCCGCCGTCGGCGCAGCCGTCACGGTTTTCTATGATTTTCATGAGACAGTCTATGCCGTCTTCCAAGTAGGTAAAGGAACGGCGCTGTTGGCCGCCATCCACCAGGCTGATGGGATTGCCGGCGATCATGTCGTAGAGAAACTGTGTCAGCACTCTGGAACTGCCTTCCTTGGCGGTGTTTATATTGTCCAGGCGGGGACCGATCCAGTTGAAGGGCCGGAACAGGGTGAATTGCAGGCCTTCGTGTTTTCCACAGGCATAAATTACCCGGTCGAGCATCTGCTTGGCGCAGGAATATATCCAGCGCTCCTTGTGAATGGGGCCAAGCACGAGGGGTGATGTCTCTTCGTCGAACTCGTTTTCCGGGCACATGCCGTAAACTTCAGAGGTCGAGGGGAAGACCACCCTTTTTCCATATTTGAGGCATTGACGGATTATAACCAGGTTTTCTTCAAAATCCAGTTCAAAGACCTTCAGCGGATTCCTGACGTATGTGGCCGGAGTTGCGATTGCCACCAGCGGCAATACGACGTCGCACTTGCTGATGTTATACGCTATCCATTCCTTGTTTATCGATATGTCGCCTTCCAGGAAATGAAACCGCGGATTGCCGATGGAATGCTCCAGTTTGTCGTCGCTCACATCAAGACCGTATACTTCCCAGTCGGTGGTCGTCAGAATTCTACGTGTCAGGGCATTGCCGATGAAGCCGTTTACGCCCAGAATGAGTACCTTCATCTTTTCTTCCTTTCATATGTATTTTCATTGCGTCGAGCGATAGCGGGTTCCGGTCAAAGCAGCCGGCAAATTTCCGGCGATTAAATCCCGGCTATCGGCACGACAATCATTCGTGGTCGAAGTTGTGCAGCCTGCGAACCACGTAGCGTGGCCGCCGCCGCACCTCCTGATAAATCCGCCCGACATATTCGCCGACAAAGCCGATGCCGAAGATAACGACTCCGATGAAGAAAAACATGATGGCAAAGAGCGTAAAGACTCCCTCCACCTCGGCGCCGACAATAAAGCGCCTGATCAGCAGGAACAGGGCGAAAATCAACGACATGGAAGCGGTAACAATGCCGAGCAGGGCAAAGAGCTGCAGCGGGACGACGGAAAAACCGGTTACCAGGTCGAAATTGAGCCGTATCAGCTTGTAAAGGGAGTATTTGCTTTGCCCTTCGGTCCGCCCGTCATGGGCTACCTCGATTTCCACCGGGTTGGAGGCGAAGGTCTGTGCCAGCGCCGGAATGAATGTGGTGCTTTCCCGGCAGCGGTTGATGTTTTCGATCACGTTGCGATGGTAGGCGCGGAGCATGCATCCGTAATCCTTCATGCGCATGCCGGTCATCCTGCTTACCGTGGCGTTGACGAGGCGCGAGGCCAGCCTGCGGAACAAGGTGTCCCGCCGGTCCCGGCGCACGGTGCCGACCACATCATAGCCGCGTTCAATGCCATCCACCAGGTTCGGTATTTCTTCGGGAGGGTTCTGCAGGTCTGCGTCCATGGTGATCACTATCTCGCCTGAACATTGCTCGAATGCAGCCAGAATAGCCATGTGCTGGCCGAAGTTGCCATTGAACTCGATAATCCGGATTTCCGGCATTTCCACTGACTTTTCCCTGAGGATCGCCAGGGATCTGTCGCGGCTGCCGTCATCGGTGAAGATGATCTCGAAAGATTTCCCCAAACTCTGCAAAACCGGATACAGACGCGACAGGAGCCGTTCAAGATTGGCCTCTTCATTGAATACCGGTATTACGACTGATATGTAAGCCTTTTTGTCCATCATTCGTCCTTCCGAAAGTCGATGCCTGACGAATCCGGCATCATTTCCTGTTTCTGTTTATTATGTTCTTTACTGCCTCAACCACATCGCGGGGATCTTCCCCGGCCATCTTGGGAAAGAGCGGCAGAGACAGGATCCTGTCCGAAACGTAGTCGGCATTGGCCAGTTCACCTTCAGGGATGTCAAGCGTCTCCCGGTAATACGGGTGATGGTGCACAGCCTTGAAATGGAGGCCGCTGCCGATGTTTTCCTTTTTCAACTCGGACATGAAGGTGTCACGATCAATTTTGAGGTTTTCTATCCTGATCAACGGCGTATAAAGATGCCAGGCGTGACGATGGGCATAAGCCGCGGACGACGGGGTCACGATTTCTTTCACATCCGCGAACGCCGCATTATAGTACTCGGCGATTTCCTTGCGACGGTCGATGAAAGCGTCGAGCTTCTTCAGTTGATGGATGCCGAGCGCGGCCTGCATGTCGAGCATGTTGTATTTGAACCCGGGAAGGATGATGTCATAGTTGGGCGTTCCCTGTGCCGAATACCGTTTCCATGCTTCGCGGCTCATGCCGTGGAACTTCAGCAGCGACATCTCTTCAGCGAGATGCTCGTCGCGGGTGCAGACCATTCCGCCTTCGCCGGTGGTTATGTTCTTGATGGGATGGAAAGAAAACACTGAAATGCTGTCCAGGGAGCCGATCCTTTTCCCTGTGTATTCCGTACCGATGGCATGGGCGGCGTCTTCCAGCACCTTGAGGTTGAATTCCTCTGCTATGGCGAATATGGCGTCCATGTCGCACGGTTGCCCGGCAAAGTGAACCGGCAGCAGCGCCCTGGTCCGTTCGGTGATTTTTGCCCGAATCAGCCCGGGGTCGATATTCAACGTGCCGGGCTCGATATCGACCAGCACCGGACGTGCGCCGACCTGCACGATCATGTTGACTGTCGCGGCAAAAGTCATCGGTGTAGTAATGACTTCGTCTCCGGGACCGATGCCCATGGCCAAGAGGGCCACATGCAGTCCGGCTGTGGCTGAATTGAGGGCAACGGCAAAGGGCGCTCCCACATATTCTTTTACTGCATCCTCGAAGAGCTTTACTTTGGGCCCCGTTGTAATCCATCCGGATCTGAGCGAATCCACTACTTCGTTTATTTCCTCTTCTCCGATTGAGGGAATGGAAAAGGGCAGGAATTCCTTGCGCACGTTCTTCCTCCTGGTGAATTGTTTGCTATGAATGATGTCCAGTCTTTACCGATGAGGAAACATCACATGTATCTTGCTGCCGTCAACGGTTGCAGACGAGATATTTGTCCCCTTTTTGCCCGAGAATCTTCAACGGGGTACCTGATTCGCCGCGCAGGCGGGCAAGGTCCGGCGCCTTGATCAAAGTGAACATCCGTCCGGACGAATCCCACAGACGCCTGAATTCTGCGTGGTCGATGAACCAGGCGCTGTTGTCCCCCTGATTGCTGCCGAATTCCAACTCGCCCTTGTAACCGACAATAATGACCCTTTTCCCGGTGTAAAACGGCAGGCCTTGTTGATACCACCCATAACATGCGACCTTGTCGCCGTCCCGATATGCCTTGTTTATCAAATCAGCCAGTTCGGGTGCAGCCTTCCTTTCCGCCAGTTTGCCGAAGATCAGCGGCGGGCCGGCAATCGTCAGCAGAAAAGACATCCCGCAGAGGACGGCAAAAAATTCCGCCGGTCCTTTTTTCCTCAGGCAAAACAGTGCGGTTCCTCCCCCGACGATCAAAAGAGATCCAATAATCGATACGGCCTGCAGGTCCAATTGAGGCTTGTGAGCGAACCGGAAATAGAGAAATGCCGCAAGCCCCATCAGTACGGCAAGAACAGGCGCGAGATATAGTTCTGCTGCCGGAGTCTCGCGGCCCTCAACCAGCACGTGCGAAAATGACCGAGCTACGATGAGCGATACCGCAGGGAACATGGGAAGAATATATGGCATCAACTTGGAACCTGACAGTGAAAAAAAAGCGAAGATGACGACAGCCCAGAGCGCCAGAAACAGTGTTACGGTGCTGCCTGGCGATGTCTTTCCCCGTAGCCGCTGGAGGAAAGGCAGGGGCAGGAACAGGGACCAGGGAAACATGCAGCCGAAAAGAACCGGGATAAAGTACCAGGGCGGCTGGTAGTGGCCGTGTATTTTGGTCAGGAAACGCTGGAAATGTTCATGGATGAAAAAGAACCGGAGAAACTCCGGGTTGCGTGCGGAGACCAGGACGAACCATGGCGCTGCTATCAGAAAAAAGAGAGGGATTCCGGTAGCCAAGCGCATTTCCCTGATGATCCGCCATTGCCTGGTTATGGCGATATAGAGGAATATGATCGCACCGGGCAGGACCAGGCCGATGAGTCCCTTGGCGAGCACCGTCAGGGCGGAGAACAGGTAAAACAGGTGGAAATAGAGCCCCGTGCGCTTTTCTCCCTCCTGAACTGCCAGCAGGAAAAAGCCGAGCGTTGCGGACATGCATAAAGTCAGGGGCATGTCGATGATGTTCATGCGCGCCTGGGCAACAAAGCCGACTGATGTGCCAAGCACCAGGGCGGCCAGGAACCCGTCGCGGCGGCCGAAAATTTTCCGGCCTATGAAATAGGTGAGCAGCACGCACAGCAGGCCGGACAGCGCAGTAAAGAAGCGGGCGGCGAACTCGTTACGGCCGAAAAGGGAAAAGGACGCGGCATTCAGCCAATAGAGCAGCGGCGGCTTTTCGAAGTATTTGACATAGTTCAGGAAAGGAGTGATGAAATCCGACCGTTCAAGCATCTCCCGGGGAATTTCCGCGTAGCGAGCCTCGTCGGGTTCCAGCAGAGGCAGGCGACCCAGGAACTGGAAGAAAGCGGTGCCGAAGAGCACCATGAGAACGCCAAGATCCCGGCTGGCGCTTCCTTCTTCGCGGACAATAAAATTGATGATCTTCTTCATTATGCTTGTATCCTCTACAACGTTGCATATGAGCTTTTTGTTGCACATTGTCCGTTAGTGTTGGGCTGAATATTTACAGCAAACCGGTAGAAGTCGGCAGGACGATCCGGAAAACGTTGCCATGCCCTTCTTCATTTTCAACCTTTGTCCCGCCCCCATAACTTGAGATGAGTGCAACTGAAGATATTCTGGCTGGTTTTGTGGAAATGAGAATATGCGACATAATAGCTGAAATAATACGAGTCAACCATACCTAATTGTATCCGGATGGCAAAATTACCCCGGAATATGGGTATTACAGGTCGCATATTGTATCCTTGCGGTCCTGGTCAAATCCCCGTGCATACTGACGTGATCAGCAAAAAAGGCTTTTTTCAAGTTTACGCATAAAGTCAGTAAAGCTCATGCCTGTTTTACATTGATAAATCGTTTTGAGACGTTATATTATTATTCTATAGCGAGCGACGCGATGCAGACGGGTAATTTCCCGTCGGATTGCTGTTTCCTGAGGCCCGCCGATTGTGTTCATCAGAGGATGCAGGTCTGCCGGAAGGCTGCGGCCCCTATAATGCAAATATTTGGTAAGAGGTGTTACTTATGGGCGTTTCTTCAAAAAAGATATCTGTTGAAGATAGCAGCAGATCAATTCATGAAAGCCAAACTTCCCTGGTGCAATCACTCTTGGAGACCTGCAGGGCTATGCTCCCCCTTGTGAGCAGGCACTGTGCCGGAGATGCCGATGCCGAAGCGATAATCAAGGCTGCGGAGAAAGTGCTCGTTCGGGCGGACCGGGAAGCGCGACAGACACCGAAAGGCGGATTGCAGCAAAGACAAGGTTTCTTCGGTCGAGTGGGCAACCACTATGATTTTGAAATCCTGCTTTCCAGTGTCAGGGAAAAGGAATGGCTCATACGCTGTGAAGGTCAGGATCGGCAGGGAAGAAAAATGGTCGTCCGCGTCAAGAAGGGGGAAGAGCCTTTTGCTGCGGAAGCGGGAGACACCATCTTTCTCCGGGGAAGAGTGATTGCCCATCGTGCACTTTTTGGTGATCCGGTGACTCATATTGAAGTCACTTCAGGGGTTTTGAAGATATGAGCGGACTCGGCCCTCTCCACCAAATCATAGCCCCTGGCAAGGCATTTTGAATAAGGGGTTCCGTGAAGCGGGAATGGAAAGTTACCAACAGCCAGGCCGCAGATTGAGACGAACTGCCTCGCAGCTGATGAGAGGCCGGGGTGTGAGATACATCGGCAGGCGAAGCAGTGTCACTCCCGGGGGCATTTCAAATTCATCATAGAGCCGGTCCCAGCGATGGATGTAGCTTTTGGACAGGTGCATGGGCAAAAAGAAGGCCGGCCTCAGCCGATCCAGCAGGATGTTTACGTCGGAGGTGCACAGGTGGCACGAGATCCGCGCCTTGTCCCGGTCCGCTTCAAGGAATGAGCATTCACAGACAAGAATCGTGACCCCTGACAGCAAGCTGCATACTTTGTCGCAGTTGCCGTCGGAGAAGCCGATATCGGTCACATAGCCGATGCTTGCAGGTTCGATTTCCATCCTGATACTTTCGTATAACACGCTCCCGTTAATCATCGTTTCTCTTGAATCCCCATTATCCCCGCGAACGGTCACGAGCAGTTGTTCGTTTTCAAGATCACCGCAATGGAAGCATTTCTGCAAATGCTTAAGCCATGGTCCGGCGAGCAGCCCGCCTTTTTCCAACTTTTTCGCGTCAACCCGGAAAGAGGGCGATTCGGATATCCTGAATACGAGGGAGGGTATCCTGTGATCGCATTCCATGGCCTCCACCGAGAGCAGGCGGTTGCGGAAAATTACCCTCCCATCGCGCTCCTTGCTTCCCTTGAAACTGCGGGTGAAACCTTCCGGGCCGGAGAAAAAATGTGTATTCAGGCGATCGGCAAATACCTCGTGGACCCTGAGCGAACACCAGTATGGCTCGCAGAGGTTCCAGTCGTAGCCTGCCAGCTTTGCTGACAGCTTGTCCGAAAGGCCGGGAGGTCCGAAAATATCCACTTCCCGTGGGGATACATGGACGCTGCGGATGAATGTGTCGATCCCCATGAAATGGTCCATGTGGGCATGGCTGACGAAAATGGCGGCAATCGATTTCAGCACCCGCTTGGCCAGGTGGTGTATGCGTCCGCAGTCAAAAAGAAGGGAGCGCCCCGTTGACCTCATGCGCACCTGGAGCACCGGGTCGTCCAGCAGGCCGGAGAAAAAGAAGGGTTCGATGGAACGGAACGATGGTGTGTTGTCCATGATGTGCGGTAGCCGGCGTTTCACATTTTCATCCGGGCCCCCCGGATGACGGGCAGTTGTACGGCTTGCTCCCATCTTACCGTGAAAAGCCGGGGCCGCAAGCAGAGGGGTGCAAGACCTGTTTTTCCCGGAATAAAAAAAGGCGCGGCTCCGGGGAAGGATGCCGCGCAGGGAGGGGAGCGGCCTGCCTGGTGACGGGCCGCTCGCCATGGACTGCTCTCGCTTTAGTCCTTTGATACTATTATCGTCTGAACTGTATACAACTTTAGCTTTTTCATGGTAACTGGGCGGAATCGGACAAATCCTGCAGTTTGGGGCATGGCTGGAAGAAGATCGGGACCGCCGGCGCAAAAAAGCGCGGCTTCGGAGGAGGTGAAGCCGCGCATTGAGGAGGACGGTCCAAATGGCTCAGACCGTTTTGGAAGCTGTTTTGCTTTTGCTATACTTATCGGCAGAAGCTGGTATCACTTTAACGATAAATCGCATAGTTAGCCTTGACTTGAGTCATAAAAACCGGATTCGGATCACAAAAACGGGGGAAAGTTGTGTGGCAGGGAGGGCGCCTTGCCGATTCCGCGGAAACACATCCTCGGGTCGGCAGCCAGCCGGTGGTCCGGAGGCCTCAGGATGTATGGCCTGAGAGGCCTCCGGATCAAGGGCACCGGTTTCACTTGGAGTTATCCGGCACGATCTCCGTCACCTTCCCCAGGGTGGAAAGCGGCTTGTCGAACTTCTTCTCGTCACCCACCACCACGAGGATCATTCCCTCCGGCCGGAGATATTTCCTCGCGACCCGCAGCACATCCTCCCTGGTTATCTTGGCGACATTTTGCCGGTAGTTTTCCAGGTATCCCTCGGGATACCCGTAGAATTCCAGCCGGGCGCGGTGATTGACCACTGAGGCTGCGTTGGTGAAGGCAAAGATGAAGGAGTTGATGATCGAGTCCTTTGCAAGGGACAGTTCCTGCCCGGTAACCGGCTTCAGTGTCATGTCCCGGATGATTTCGTCCATCAACCCTATTGTGCGGACGGTCGTGGCTGCCTTGGTTTCGGTTTCGGCGTCAAACGTTCCGGGAAAGCGCCTGCCTGCCTGGAAAAAGCTCGCTGCGTTGTAGGCAAGACCTTCCCTGGAACGTATCTGGTCCATCATACGTGAACTGAAGCCGTTTCCGCCCAGAATGGCGTTCATGACGGTGACGGCATAAAGATCCGGATTGTTCTTGTCTATTCCCAGGTGACCCATCCGTATGACCGATTGGTCGATATCCCTCCCCACGAAATACACTCCGCTTTTCGCGGAAGGGGATGGTTGCTGCACTGCCGGCAGATCCGGCTGCTCCCTTTTCCAACCGGTGAACGCTTTCTTCAGCCTCGCAAGCATCTCCCTCTTGTCGAAATCACCCGACACCGCCAGGATGGTTCCGTTGGGATGGAAATAGCGCCGATGGAAAGCGATCAGGTCTGCGCGGGTGATGGCGTTTATCGAGGGGATGGTCGGGAAGCGGCCCAGGGGATGGCCGGTGTATATGGCCTTTCGCAGTTCGCGGTCAGCCAGGTCCTTGGGGTCGTCGTTCTGGCGGCGGATGGCCTCTACTGCCCGGTTCCTGCCCTGTTCAACACGATCTTCCCGGAACGCAGGGGCAGTCATGACCTGTGAGAAGAGCTCCAGGGTACGGTCGAGGTTCTTGGTGAGGCAACTCATGGACACCGTTCCCGAGTCCGGGCCGATGCCCGATTCGATGGAAGAGGCCATGAATTCCAGTTCGTCGTCAAGCTTTTCCGCTGAGGTGGAGGATGTGCCTCCTCCCCTCAGCACGGCGCCGGTCAGCAGGGCGAGCCCTGCCTTGTCCGGGGGATCATAGATGCTTCCCGCGGGGACATAAGCCTGGATGGTCACGATGGGCAATTCCCGGTCTTCCAGCAGATAGACGATCATGCCGTTCCCCAGTACCTGTCGCTCGGCCTTGGGCACCTCGAATGACAGGGGGCGGAAGTTCATGGTTCTCGGGTCGGAAGAAACCGCACGCTCAGCTCCTGCGGCGGAGAGGGATGAAACGAGCAGAAACAACAGGATGACGAGCTTTTTCATTTGGCACTCTCCCGCTTGGTTATGGTTGCTACTGTGCGGTTATCCCGCACCAGGTATTGCCTGGCAACCGCCGAAACGTCAGCTGCGGTCAATTGGGCAACCTTGCGGCGGTGTTCCGCAAGGTAACGCCAGGTGCCGGCAACCGCCTCGTACTCGGTCAGGCGGTTGGCAAGCCCGCTGTTGGAACTCATGCCCTGGATTTCGTCCGCTTCCAGCTTGTTCAGTATCTGCTGCAACTCTTTGGCGGTTACCGGCTCCGTTTTGAGGAGGTCAAGCTCCCGGTAAATGGCTTCCTCGACTTCCTTTACAGTGTGCGGACTGCGGGGTGTCGCTGCGATAACGAACAGGTTGGGATACCTGCTTCCCGGCGCGGAAAATGCTGAGATGTCCGCAGCCAGCTGCTTTTCCACCACCAGCTTCTTGAACAGCCGGGAGTTCTTGCCGTCGGCAAGAATCATGTTGATCACATCGAAGACATAATCATCCCGGTCCGGAAGGGTTGGTTTGTGGAAACCGATCAGAAGCTGAGGTTCGGAATCTTCCACGATCTCGATCCTGCGTTCTCCGGGCTGCCGCGGCTCATCGGCCGCAACCGGAGGGACCGGAATGCCCGGGGCGATCGAGCCGAAGTATTTTTCGATCATGGCAATGGTCTTGTCCGGGTCTATGTCGCCGATGATCGCCACGATCGCGTTTGCAGGGGCATAGTAACGGTGGAAGAAAGATTCGGCCTTGCTCCGGGACAGGTTCGCGATGTCGGACATCCAGCCTATGGTCGGCTGACCGTAGGGGTGGGCCACGTACTCAGCGGCAAGGAACGATTCGAACAGCTTCCCTTCCGGGTTGGCGTCATAGGAGCGTCTCCGCTCTTCCATGACCACGCTTCGCTCGGTGTAGAATTCCCTGAGGACCGCGTTGCGCATGCGGTCGGACTCGATGGCGGCCCAAAGCTCCAGCTTGTTGGAGGGAAGGCTGACCATATAGGCGGTGTTGTCCTTGGTGGTGAATGCATTGTCATTGACGCCGCCGTTTCTGGAATATATCTCGGAAATCTCGTTTTTTACCACAAATTTGCCCGCCTCAACCTCAAGAGCGGCCAGGTTGCGGGAAAGTTCCCTGATCTTGTTCTGGTCTGCCTTGTCCCTTTTCAGCTTTTCAGTCATGAGCGATTCGGCAACGGTTTCGATCCTGTCCAGGAGAGGTTTTTCCTTTGCGTAGTCGCGTGTTCCCAGGGTCCTGGTTCCCTTGAAGAGCATGTGTTCGAGCAGGTGGGCGATGCCCCGCTCGTCGCTCTTCTCGTCCACGCTGCCGACCTTGAAACGGATCCATGCCGCGACGGTCGGAGAGGCATGTCGTTCCACCATGAGGATTTTCATGCCATTTTTAAGCGTGTGCTCCCGGACCCTTTCCTCCAGGCCTGCCGCGAGCGTGGCGGTTGCGGTTATCAGAAACATGACTGCGAACAGGGTAATGCGATGCAATCTTTTCATGCCGGACCTCTTTCGTGATTGACTATCTGTGGATAAACTATAGACAAAGCATCTGTTTCAGTCAACAAACTCCTCTGTGGACGCATGTCGATGAGGCATGGCGGAACCGGAAGCCACGGCGATGAAAGCACTTTTTCATTTCCATTGAACGGTCCCGTGATATACTGGCGCCCTGATTCGGGAAATCCTGACGGGAAAGCAAACGGTGGAGGGTTGGTAAGGCGTTGCTGAAAGGGATCATCCCGGATAATTTTCTGCTTTCAAGGAGATAAATCATGAAATCGGCGTTACTGATAATTCTTTTCTGTCTCATCTCCACCGGGTTTGCTGCCGAGGCTGCCGGGCCTGTCCCTTCATACGACGACCTGGCCAAGCTCCCGGTGATCCGCTTCGGTGATCCGATTACCGACAAGGACTACATACTGCTGTTCGAGCCCGGCCAACCGATCAATTTTACGATTGCCATCGAAGGAACGCTTTTCTCCCAGCCGGCAACTGCCGATGTCACCCTGACCACGTCACGGCCGGTATTCGTCTACCGGGAATGGGCAAGCCTTGACGGCCGCAAGTGGGTTTTGCGGAGCGATCTGATAAAGAGCGATGTTGAAGCGAAGATTCCGGGATATAATTATCCGAAACCCGGAATACTCAAGGTTCGCATGGATCTGGACCGGAGTCGCTAGTCTTTCCGGATCGGAAACCGCTGCAGTCTCCGGATTGAAACCAGGCTGGTCGGTTTCTCTCTTGTGGGAGGTTTTCATGAATGCCCAATTCAGCGGAGTAGTGGCGATGTGTGCGTTTCTTGCCATCGCACCCGGGGCTCCGGGGTGCGGGGTCACGGATGCAATGGCAGGTCCCGCGGAGACAGCGGGGAAAGGGGATGCGTCAGGCCTGATCAGGGTATATTCCGTGGAGCGGAAAGGATATGTCATGACCTCAAGAATACGCAAGAGCGATGAGGAATGGCGACGGCAGCTCACGTCGGAGCAGTATTACGTAACCCGAGGGAAAGGAACCGAGAAGCCCTTTGCCAATACCTACTGGAACAACCATGAAAAGGGTGTCTACCGCTGTGCCTGCTGCGATCTGGACCTGTTCAGCTCCGATGCCAAATACGAGTCCGGAACCGGCTGGCCCAGTTTCTGGCAACCGGTTGCGCCCGGGAATGTCACAACAAAACCGGACGACAGCCTGTTCATCCGTCGAACAGAAGTGCTTTGCAGCCGCTGCGAGGCCCACCTCGGCCATGTGTTCAACGACGGCCCCAAGCCGACCGGGCTGCGCTACTGCATGAATTCCGCTGCTTTGAAATTCGTCAGGGCCAAATGATGGATCAGCCTTTCCGATAGACCGAGATGGCTTTTCGTTCCAGGATCCTGGAAATGCCCACCGGTACCACCACCCCTGCGAAGATCAGGCCGCAGCCGAGCCATTCCCCGGCCGTGAGCCTTTCGTCCAGGATGAGCATGCCGCCGACCAGGCTCCAGACGGGGTCAAGGGTATAGACCAGCCCGGCTTGGGCGGGCGTGGTATAACGTTGATATGTATTCTGTATGGTAAAGCAGAGTATGGTCGGAAATACGGCGCAATATATCAGGGATCCCCAGGTAACGGCTCCGACTTCATGGAAAGGCGGCGCAAAGAGCAGGCTGAGTATCCCGCCTGCCACTGCCACCGTTGCCAGTTGGAAAAATGTTACCAGATAGACATCCTCGTCTTTGAGCAGCTTTGAGACGGCCAGGATGTGGACGGCGATACAGAAGGCGCACAGCGTGGACAGGAAATCGCCGCGGCTGAAACCGGATGCGCCGCCATGAGCGAGCATCCAGAGCCCTGAAACCGCGAGCAGTATCCCCCCTACCAGGAGGCGCCCGATCCTGTCCCGCCAGAGGATGAATCCCAAGAGCGGCACGAACAGGACGAACAGGTTGTTGAGGAAGGCGGCCCGCGCTACGGAAGTCCCGTCCAGGCCCAGCACAAACGAGAGGTTGGATGCAAGGAGCGCCAGCCCGACCTTGATTCCTTTGATTACGGTGTTGCGGTCCGTGCTGCGCAGCCTGCCGATGCAGACCAGGCACATCAGGACCGCTGCAAGGGAAAAGCGGAAAAAAAGGAACGTGAACGGCGGAAGCTCGCGGAACCCGAGTTTGTTGAATACGAAACTCCCTCCCCAGAGCATCGTGGTCAATACCAGGAAAAATATGACCCTGCGTTGTGACGGTTGTTTGTTTGTACATGGAGATGCCATTGCATCAGTAAAATGCGGATGACTTCCCTTGTCAATTGAAAATCCTCTTAGCCCCTTTCAGGAACGGGTGTACTCTTCTATTTTCTGCTTAAGCGTCTCGAAGATCCGTCGGAATTCATCCTCGTCCTTTTCCAGCAGCGTGACCCGAAAGCCTTGCAGCGTGGTGGAAAAGGAGGAAAGCGGGACAACGCAAATGCCGCAATTGGCCAGCAGATGGTAGACGAAACGCTTGTCAGGGGCAACGCCCGGGGCCGTTACGAGGCTGTCCACGAGGTTTCGCACCTCGGGGTTTTTAATGGGAAGGGTCTGGCGGTGATTCAGCACCCCGTCCTGGAAAGCGACTGCCATGTAGAAGGCGCCGTTTGTTCTGTTGACCTGCAGACCGGGCACATCTTTCAGACAATCATAGGCGATGTTGCTCATCTTTTCGTAACGCCTGATCCGCTCATCAAGGTATCCCCTGTATTCCGGGTGGGAAATGATTGCCGGAAGGGCTTTCTGGGGCAGGGTTGTGGAACAGACCTCGTTCATTTTTGAATTGAGGATGGCGTTGACATATTTTTTGAAACGGGCGTTCTTTCCTGTATTGTAGAATTCGATCCAGCCGCAACGGGAGCCGGGCCAGGGGAACTCCTTGGAGATGCCGCGCATGGAGAGGGCCGGCACATCTCCGATGACCGCTGAGATGGGCAGGGTTTTCTGGCCATTGTAGACGATGTTGTTATAGACTTCGTCCGCGATGAGGAAAAGGCCGAACTCCCTTGCGATGTCAACTATTTCCCGGAGCACGCTTTCCGGGTATACCATACCGGTGGGATTGTCCGGATTGATTATGAGGATGCCCGCGATAGCCGGGTTGTACTTGACGTGGTTGCGCAGGTCTACCAGGTCGGGGGACCAGTTGTTTTCCGGCTGCAGCCGGTAGCAGACCGACGCAGCGTTGGCGTGTGCCATCTCGCCGGTGGAATGGGTAGTGTAGGTCGGGGAGGGCGTAAGTATGCGGGTTTCGGGTTTCAGGTTTCCGTAGACTTTGGCGATTGCGTCTCCCAGCCCGTTGAAGAAGATGATGTCATCGGTGGTTATCTGCGCCCCTCCCCGCTTGTTGGTCATCTCGCAGATAAATTGACGGGTTTCCAATACTCCCCTGGTATGACAGTAGCCGTAGGTGTCATCGTGCATGACTTCCCTTGCTACCACTTCTTTCATCCAGAGTGGCACCTTTTCGCCTTTGGCAATCGGATCTCCGATATTCTCCCAGTTGATCTTGACGCCATATGCCTGGAGTTTCTCCGCTACGTTGACGATATTGCGGATTTCGTAGGTGAGTTCTCCCGCTCCCGGATTGACAAGTTCGTTTCTCATACATTCCCCCAAAAAGTGACATTGCTGTTCTGAAAATAAAAGAAGGCCGTGGATGATACCCACGGCCTTCTTAAAGAATACAATTGTGCGAGAGAACTCACATGGCAGCGGGTACACGTGCGGCGTTACGCGCCGCTGCGCTGATAGCTCGTGCCGCTTCTGCCGATTTTACCAAGTGGAATTCTTTCATGATAAGGTGGAATATCACAGGGTTGGTGACAAGTCAACAGTTTTTGTGAGGAATAGCGTTGCGGCAATTGCCCGAGGGTTTTTCGAACCCGGCCCCATTCTCAAACATGCCGTGCTTGCAAAATTCATGGGTGAAATGAAGAACTCGGCTAAAACATCGAGGCTATGGTATCGAGGTATCCTCCGGCTTCGTCGCTTTCCTCAGGGGGCGCCCAGGGCGCCTTTTCCTCTTCTGTCAATGGCAGATAGGGCCCGGCCTTGGCCTCGAAAAAGACGGTCCCGCTGTCTAGGCTGATAACGGTATGGAACTGCCCGTGGGGGATGTCGACGCCTATGGACCCGGTGTCCGGCGAGAGCAGTGCGGTGCAGGTCACGGTTCCCAAGTCATCGAAAAAGATGATCCCCAACCTCCCGCGGACAAGTATCATGGTTTCGTCCTTCGCAGGGTCCAGATGCTTGTGCGGACGTATGTATGAACCGGGTTCCATTGCATTGAGGAGGCGGTTGCACGGCGCCTCGTCATGGGTGTGGAAGTTGTAGTTCTTCCGCTTCCGGGCAATGGCCTTCGCTTCGGCGGTTACATGGTCCAGCAGTTTTGAGGTGATAATCCGTGAGGTAGTCATGGAATCCTTTCGCGGGAGCTGTTGAAATGCTTGCTGGTGAATGCTGCGTTGCGCCGGAGAAGTGCGCTCTACGCAGATGCCCCACCTGTCCAATTCCTGCAGGACCCTGTCTATCAGCTCGTCCAACCGCGCTTCAACAGGTGGCGACAGTTCCATGCCCAGTTCAATGCACTCGTGCTGGACGCCGATGAGCACCATGTCCGGCAATGGGTTTCCCATCAGGCGGGAGACCGCCAGCAGGTCCTTGAGGCCCACCTGGTGGGGAGAGAGCCTGGACTCGAAGGCGACGGGGATTTCCTCTCCTGCCAGCCTCCTGATCGTTCCCGGTGGTCCGCCGGTTTCCATGGCATCGATGATCAGGAACCTGTCCAGACCTTCCAGGAGAGGGAGAAGGTCGAGCCCGAGAGTTCCGCCGTCGATGATCTCCACCTCCGGAGGAAAGGAATACTCCTCTGCAAGCCGTTGCACCACCCTGACACCGATACCGTCATCGGTCATAATCAGGTTGCCTATGCCCAGTATCAGCGTGGCCAGGATCAATCCTCCCGCGGAATGAATTTGTAGCCGCTGAAAATGCTCGAAATTCCGCCGTTCTTTTCTTTCACGTCCATGAGAATAGAGCTGTAGACATGGTTTATGACGAAACAGATTATGAGCCACATGCTGCCGTGATGCACCAGTCGCAGGGTCTGGTTGGAGAGAACGACGAACAGCAGCCCGAAGGTCCGGTTCATCAGCGATCCTGGTGCATGTTCCGAATACAGGGCGAAACCGGTGCAGATCATGACCAGGTAGAGTACGAATATGAAAAGATAGACGTTCCCGGCCATGGCGTTATGTCCGACCACATGGGGAGGTTTGCTCCTGAAGAAGGTATAGAAGAGGAAGGTCCCTTTCATGTTTTCACGCCCATCCCGGAAGAGGTAAGGGACAAAGGACCGCCAGTTGGCATATTCGTTGCCGGCAAAGGCCCAGTAAATCCTGCTAAGGACGCTTAAGGAAAAGACGTAGCCGAAAACGAAGTGAATGAAACGTGCCCATCCCATCATATACTGTGAGGGATCGTGGGCCAGATTCTTTCCCCAGCCGATGTAGATGCCGGTGAGGGACAGGGCCAGGATGGACAGGGCATTCACCCAGTGCACGATCCTGACCGGCCACTCCCATACATATCTTCTTGACAGCTTTTCCTCCATGAACCTCCTCCTAGAGCGCCGTTACCGAGACCGCTTCATCGCTGTCCGGGTCGAACAGGTGAACCGCGCAGGCGAGACAGGGGTCGAAGGAGTGGATCGTCCGCAGTATTTCCAGCGGGCGCTTGGGATCTGCTACCGGTGTGCCCACAAGGGCCGCTTCGTAGGGCCCCCGCTGTCCCTTGGCATCCCGCGGGCCGGCCAGCCAGGTGGAGGGAACCACGGCCTGGTAGTTAAGGATCTTTCCGCCCTTGATGCGTATCCAGTGGCCGAGCGCGCCACGCGGCGCCTCGTGCCAGCCGTAACCCTTCGCTTCTTTCGGCCAGGTGTCCGGATCCCACTTTTCGTTGTTGTGAATGGCGAGATCGCCACCCTTGATGTTGCTGACCAGTGCATCGAGCAATTGGGGCAGCCTGCGGGCGATGACCAGGGTTTCGATACCCCTGGCAGCGGTCCTGCCGAGAGTGGAGAATAGTGCTTCCGGCCCCAGCTGCAGCTTGGCCAGGACATTGTCCACCGCCTGCCTGATCTCCTTGTGTCCCGAAGCATAGGCCACCAGACAGCGCGCCAGCGGCCCCACTTCCATGGGCAGGTCCGCGTAGCGGGGCGATTTGACCCATGAATACTTCTTGCCGGTATCCAGGTTCTCAAAAGGAGGCTTGGGGCCGGTGTACTTCCAGTTGGTTTCGCCATTCCACGGATGCAGGCCCTTGCCTGTGCCTCCGGCATATTCGTACCATGAATGATCCACGTATTCGGTGATTTTGTCCTGGTCCACCGGGTGTATCCGGGACAGGTCCCTGTTGAGGATCATGCCGCGCGGCATCCACAGGACCTCCGGCTTGCCGCTGTTGTCCGCGGGGAAATCCCCGTAGCTCATGAAGTTGGCAACGCCCCCGCCGATGCCTGCCCATTCCTTGTAATGGGAGGCCACGGCCAGGAGGTCGGGGATATAGACCTTTTCCACGAAATCACGGGTTTTGGCCAGCAAACCCCGGATCTCGACCAGCTTGTCGGCGTTGAGCGCGGTTGGAGAGTCCGGATCGATGGCGATTGCCATGCCACCCACCAGGAAGGTTTGGGGATGGGGGTTCTTGCTGCCCAGGATGGCGTGGATGCGGATGATGTCTTTCTGCCATTCCAACGCTTCCAGGTAATGGGTCGTAGCCATGAGGTTGACTTCTGCGGGGAGTTTGTACGCCGGGTGGCCCCAATAGGCGTTGGCGAAAGGGCCGAGCCTCCCACCCTTGACGAATGCCGCCAGGCGGTCCTGCACACCTTTGAAGTAAGTGGCGGAATTGAGGGGCCAGTCGGAGAGGGATGCGGCCAGGGCGGCGGTTTTGGCCGGGTCCGCTTTCAGTGCGGAGGTGATGTCCACCCAGTCCAGGGCATGGAGGTGATAGAAATGGATCACGTGATCATGAACATTCTGGATGCCCATGATGATATTCCTGATCAGCTCGGCGTTGAGAGGTATCTGTATGCCAAGGGCGTTTTCCACGCTCCTGACAGAGGCTATCGCGTGGACGGTTGTGCAGACTCCGCAGAATCGCTGGGTGAAGACCCAGGCATCACGGGGATCGCGTCCCTCGAGGATCTTCTCTATGCCGCGGAACATGGTGCTGCTGCTCCAGGCGTCCGCCACCCGGTTGCCGTTCAGTTCGGCCTCGATTCTCAGGTGACCCTCGATCCTGGTGATGGGATCAATGACGATCTTTGCCATGCACTACTCCTCCTTCTTCCCTTCCTTATCCTTGTTGCTGCGTACGGCGCTGATGATTCCATGGCCGGCGAAGGCCGCGGCCGTGGCAATGGCCAGGCCAGCTCCGATCTTGTCGGCGGTGTGTTCTATGCCGAAGCCAGGAACATCCGGCAGCCTCCGGTAGAAAGGGGACATGGTATCCCAGAAGCCTGCTTCGGAGCAACCGACGCAGCCATGCCCGGCTCCGACCGGCCAGTTCGTCTTGTCGTTGTAACGCTGGATGGGGCAGTTGTGGTAGGTTTCCGGCCCTTTGCAACCCATCTTGTAAAGGCAGTGCCCTTTCCTGTGGGCGTCGTCCCCCCATATCTCGACATACTGGCCTGCGTCGAAGTGGGGACGCCTTTCGCAGTTGTCGTGAATCCTTTTTCCGTATGCGAACAGGGGCCTTCCCTTGCTGTCCGTTTCGGGCAGTTTGCCGAAGGTCAGGTAGTGGACCACTGTCGCGGTCAGGTTGTCGGGATTGAGCGGGCAGCCGGGCAGATTGATGACTGTGGCGCCCGGCACGGCGTTTTTGACGCCGACCGCACCGGTCGGATTGGGCGTTGCTTCGGGAATGCCTCCGTAGGCCGCGCAGGTCCCGACGGCGATGGTGGCAAAGGCGTTGCCGCACACCTCCCGTGCTACGTCCAGGGCTGATCTTCCGCCGATACAGCAGTAAACGCCGCCGTCCTTCACGGGGATGGATCCCTCCACTACGGCGATGTATTTTCCCCGCTGCTCCCGTACCGTCTTCCACAGGTTTTCCTCGGCCTGTCTGCCCGAGGCGGCCATGAGAGTTTCATGGTAATCAAGGGAAAGGACATCCAGGATTATTTCGGAAACCGCCGGTTTGGAGGCGCGCAGCAGCGCCTCGGTGTCGCCTGCGCAGTCCTGGAACTCGAGCCACACGAGCGTCGGTCGTTTAACCTCGTCAAGGGCCCGGGCTATTTTCGGCGCAAAGGTGACGGGAAGTGCCAGGGCAGCGGACATTGCGGTACAGAACTTCATGAAATCACGGCGTGATATCCCCTTTTCTTCCCAGATGGTCTTTTTTCCCCCTTCATGTTCATCGGTCACAATACCCTGGCCTTTTTTCCTGGTATCCATAGCTTGCTTCCTTGCCGGCGGACAGAGAGCAGCAGCGGAGCGCGCCCTGTGCCATCCAATCCGTCTCCCCTGTAAATCCCGTTCCCGGAGTCGAGTTGCGCCTTCAAATTCATTATGAAATCAATATACTGCATTATTATAGTGATAAAAGTTTATTGGTTACGGGGCTGTTGTCATGGCCAGTGTCGCCGCAATTTCAGGGGAAACATATCCCTGGAACTGGGAGAAATTGTCCCGGAACCTCTCGGCCAGAGAACGGGCCGTAGCGTCGTAGTCATCCTTGTTACTCCAGAGGTTGCGGGGATTCAGCAACTCTCCGGGAACTTCGGGACAACTCTTCGGGATGGACAGGCCGAAAAAGGGCTCCGTTTCGAATGCGATATCTTTAAAAACTCCGTTCAGCGCGGCATTGATCATGGCCCGTGAGTATTTTATCTTGATACGGCTCCCCACTCCGTACCCTCCGCCGCTCCAGCCGGTATTTACCAGCCAGCAGTTGACGTTGTGCCGCGCGATCTTGTCTTTCAGCATCTCCGCGTAGACACTGGGGTGGAGCGCCATGAACGGGGCGCCGAAACAGGTGGAAAAGGTGGCCTGGGGTTCCTTGCCCATGCCGCTCTCGGTCCCGGCCACCTTGGCGGTATAACCCGACAGAAAGTGATATATCGCCTGTTCAGGTGTCAGACGGGAAATCGGCGGCAGCACGCCGAAGGCGTCGCAGGTGAGCATGATGATGTTTTTGGGGTGACCGGCGGTCCCTGAAGCCAGGGCATTCGGGATGTAGCTCAGAGGATACGCGCCGCGGGTGTTTTCCGTAAAGGAGTCGTCATCCAGGTCGATTCTCCTGGAGATAGTGTCGAAGGCTACGTTTTCCAGAACTGTGCCGAACCTGCGGGTGCACTCATATATCTCTGGTTCCGATTCCTGGGAAAGCCTGATCAGTTTGGCGTAGCATCCGCCTTCGAAATTGAACACCCCCTCGTCGTCCCAGCCGTGCTCGTCGTCGCCGATGAGAAAGCGGTTCGGATCGGCCGAAAGCGAGGTCTTGCCCGTGCCGGACAGGCCGAAGAAGATGGCCACATCCCCCGATTTTCCTACGTTGGCGGAGCAGTGCATGGAAAGGCTGTTCTTTTTCAGCGGCAGGAGGTAATTCATGATGGTGAAGATCGACTTCTTGATCTCTCCGCCGTAGCTGGTCCCGCCGATCAGGATCAGCTTCTTGGCGAAGTTCACGATGATGCAGGCCTCGGAGTTGGTGCCGTCCACCGACGGTATTGCATGGAAGCTTGGAATATTGATGATCGTGAATTCGGGCTTGTGCACTTCCAGTTCTTCGGGTGTCGCCAGGATGAACATGTTGCGCACGAAAAGGGAGTGCCAGGCCTTTTCCGTAATCACCCGGATAGGAATGCGCTGCTCCCGCCGCGCGCCGGCGAAACAGTCCTGCACATACAGGTCTTTGCCGTTGAGGAACTTCAATAAACGATTATTCAGGATATCGAACTTCTCCGGATCAAAGGGACGGTTCACCTCACCCCACCAGATCTTGTCATGGCATCCCGGTTCATCGACAATGAACTTGTCATTGGGGGCGCGGCCGGTATAATGGCCGGTTTTTACCGCCATCGGTCCCAGGTGGGTGATCAGGCCCTCCCGGTGCTGCATGATCTGCTCATAGAGCACAGGTGTCGGCGGCGTCCAGTAAATGATATTCGCATTCGTGATGCCGTGTTCTTCCAGCCCGGTTCCCCTGCTGATGTAGTTCAGCTTCACCATGTACCCTCCCGGCGCGCTTCCCTCACGGAGCCCGCATTATAAATAGAAAAAAGGGGCTGGTTTCCCGGCCCCTTTTCACCTTCATTATTCAGAGTCCCGCAAGCAGCTCATCGATAACGCCGAGGAATTCCTCGATATCCGTCATCTGCGTATCTCCCATGTGGGCGATGCGGAACGTCTGACCCTTGATCTTGCCGTAGCCGTTGTCAAAGGCGTAGCCCCGCTCGGCGAGGAGCTCCTTCAGGGTCGCCAGGTCGGTCCCCTTGGTATTGGTCGCGCAGGTAAGTGCCCGTGAACGGTAGGGCTCGTCAGCATAGAAGCCGTATCCGTTCTCCTCAATCCAGCGTTTTACCCGGTCCTGGAGCGCTTGGTGCCGTGCCCAGCGGTTTTCCAGCCCTTCAGCGAACATGCGGTCCAGCTGCTTGTCCAGGGCGAAGATCTGTGAGATGCAGGGGGTGGAAGGTGTATTGTTCTTTTCGTCTGCTTTTTCGAACTCGATGAAGTCGAAGTAGTAACCACGGCCTTCCATGGTCCGTGCCTTGTCCAAGGCCCTGGCGCTGGCGGTGAACACCGCGAGCCCCGGCGGCAGGGCGAAGGCTTTCTGCACGCCGAACAGGCAGACGTCGATGCCCAGCTCGTCCACCGGGATCTTGAGAGCGCTCATCGAGGAAACCGTGTCGATGATGGACAGCACATCCGGGTATTTCTTCAGTACCTGGGCGATTTCCGGCAGCGGGGACATGACACCGGTGGAAGTTTCATTGTGTACCAGGGTCATGCAGTCGTAGTTGCCGGTGGCCAGTGCCTCGTCCACCATCTGCGGGGTTATGGGCTTGCCCCATTCCGCCTTGAAAGCATCGGCTTCCTTGCCGCAGCGCTTGGTCACGTCGTGCCACTTGTTGGAAAAAGCGCCGTTGCAGAAGTTGGCGCACCGTTTCCCCACCAGGTTGCGCACCGCTCCTTCCATTACGCCGAATGCGCTCGAGGTGGAGAGGAAGACCCTTTCCTGGGTGAAGAGGAGCTTCTTGAGCTTTTCTTTTACGCCGCCGTGCAGAACGGCATATTCCTTCATGCGGTGTCCGATCATGGGAGTCGCCATTGCCTGGAGAATCTCGGGATGCACTTGGACCGGGCCTGGGATAAAGAGTTTTTTCGCCATGAGTGTTCCTTTCTGTTGCTGTGATAGGGGCCGCAGCGGGTCCCCTCCGAAAAGGCTCAGTTTGGGAATTTCACAAGCTATCAGACCGGCGATTAATTGTCAAGTGGTTGCCAGGAAAGGAGTTTTTGGTTTCCTGAGCTGACCAAATAAATCCTCGTTTCCGATCTGGAACCTGCAATAAATTGGGAAAAACCGGGATGGAGCCTACAGAATCTTTTCCAGTGCGACGAGCAACCGACGATTATCATCCCTTGAACGGACCGCAACCCTGAAGAAACGATCGTCCAGCCCCTCGTAATTGGAGCAGTCCCTGATGACGATGCGACGCTTGAGGAGCGCATCACGGAGCCGGGCAGCGGTCATCCCGTTATCCAGCTCCGACAGCAGGTAATTGGCTGCGGACGGATAGGGCTTAACCCCCGGCAGCGCGGCCAGGCCGGCAAAGAGATGGTCACGTTCTTCGGCATTCGTCGAGATTGTCCGAGTCCGGTAATCCGGATCGGCAAGGGCTGCGCAACCGGCCGCCTGCGCGGGGGTGTTGACGCTCCACGGCTCCGCCATTCCTGCACAGCGACTGATCATTTCCTCCGGACCGATGGCGTAACCGAGACGAAGGCCCGGCATGGCGTAAAACTTGGTCATCGAGCGGAGCACGATGCCTCCGCCGCTGCCAGCGATGAGCGCCTTGGCTGATTCTTCCTCGCGGAAGTCCATGAACGCCTCGTCCAGGACGAGAAAGGTCCCGGTTTTTCGGCAGAGGGAGAGTATCTCCGCAATCTCGTTCAGTGGGAGAAGGGTCCCGGTCGGGTTGGCCGGGTTGCAGAGAAAAACAAGTTCGAACCCCTCCTCCAGGCGTTTTGCAAGCTTGTCCGGGGACAGTGCAAAGCCGCTGCCGGGTGACAGGACGAGGTAGTGGATTTCCCAGCCTGCCCGTCCCAGAGCCCGGCCGTATTCGGAAAAAGCCGGCGCGATTATCAACGCCTTGCGGCCGGCAATGAAGCGGGGAAGCAGATATATCAGTTCGGTGGAGCCGTTGGACACGATTAACCGGGATGGGGCCACTTCGTGGAAGGATGCCAGCGCGTTGCGCAATTCGGCTGCTTCCCGGTCCGGATAATGTACCAGCCTGGTGAAGGACTCATTGAATGCTTCCCGTACCCGGGGGGGCGGCCCGAGGGGATTGATGTTGGCTGAAAAGTCGAGAAGCTCCTCCGGAGGTACCCCCAAGAGGCGGGCCAGAGCGAATACACCGCCGCCGTGATCGAAGATTTCAGCCATGTTTACCATTTCCTTCCGGATGATTTTGCCTTCTGGGGAGCTGCGTATTGCGAACCTGACAGATAACGCTCGGTTCCGCTTTTCGCCTTGTGCCCCGTGCCTTGCGCCTGGTGCCTGATTTTATATCATCTTGCCGCCAGTTCCATGTCCTGGAGCTTCCTGATCCGATCCCGAAGTTCCGCCGCTTTCTCGAAAGCGAGATCCTTGGCGGCAGCCAGCATCTCCTTGCGGAGCTTTTTCACCATCCCGGGTATCTTTTCCAGCGGCACGTAGTCTTCCGCCGATTCGGCAGACTTGGGGGCGGTGACGTAGTCGTGTTCCTCAATTGATTCGAGTATGCTCCTCAAGCCTTTCTTGACGGTCTGGGGGGTAATACCGTGATCCTGGTTGAACCGGGACTGAATGGTCCGTCTCCGCACTGTTTCGTCAATGCAGGCCCTCATGGATCCGGTGACGTTGTCCGCATACATTATAACCCTGCCGGAGACATTTCGCGCGGCCCGGCCGCAGGTCTGGATCAGTGAGCGGGTTGAACGGAGAAACCCCTCCTTGTCGGCGTCGAGAATCGCTACCAGCGAAACCTCTGGTATGTCCAGGCCTTCCCTGAGCAGGTTGATGCCGACCAGCACGTCGAAGACGCCCAGCCTGAGATCGCGGATTATCTGCATCCGCTCGATGGTGTTGATGTCCGAATGCAGATACTTGACCTTCACACCCAGTTCCCGATAGTAATCGGTCAGTTCCTCGGCCATACGCTTGGTGAGGGTGGTTACCAGCACCCTGTCGCCCGCGGCCACGGCCTGCCTGATATCATGGAGCAGGTCATCTACCTGTCCGGTGGCGGGACGCACTTCGATGGCGGGATCCAGCAGCCCTGTCGGCCGGATAACCTGTTCCACTATGACCCCTTCAGCCTTGCGGAGTTCATACTCGGCAGGAGTGGCCGACACGTAGACGGTCTGGTTGAGCTTGGCCGAAAACTCCTTGAAGTTCAGCGGCCTGTTGTCCAGTGCCGAGGGAAGTCGGAAACCGTAGTTCACCAGGGTTTCCTTCCTGCTCCGGTCTCCGCGGTACATGCCGCCTATCTGGGATACGGTTATGTGTGATTCGTCGATTATGAGGAGGAAATCCTTCGGGAAATAGTCCATGAGCGTATAGGGCGGCTCTCCGGGGGCCCTGCCGTCGAAATGGCGGGAGTAGTTTTCGATCCCCTGGCAGAAGCCCATTTCCTCCAGCATTTCGATATCGAAAAAAGTCCGCTGCTCGATGCGCTGCGCCTCCAGAAGCATGTTCCGCTCGCGGAAATAGCGGATCCGCTCTTCCAGTTCGACCCGGATCTGTTCCACTGCCCGCTCCAGGGTTTCCCTGGTCGCCACGTAATGGGACGCAGGGTAGATTGCGCACTTGGCCAGACGCTGCAGCACCTGGCCGCGCAGCGGGTCGATCTCGGAGACCGCCTCCACCGTATCGCCGAAGAATTCCACTCGTAACGCCTTTTCATCGTCGTGGGCCGGGAATACTTCCACGATGTCACCACGCACCCGGAACGAGCCTCGATGGAAATCCACGTCGTTCCGTTCGTACTGGATTTCGACCAGCTTGCGCAGCAGTTCGTCGCGGCCGTAGTCGTCTCCCTGGTGGAAAAAGATGTGCATGGCCCGGTAGGATTCCGGGGACCCGATGCCGTAAATGCAGGAGACCGAAGCAACGATAAGCACATCGCGCCGGGTGAGCAGGCTGCGGGTGGCGGAATGGCGCAGCTTGTCGATCTCGTCGTTGATGGACGAATCTTTTTCTATGAACGTATCTGTTGTAGGGAGGTAGGCTTCGGGCTGGTAGTAGTCGTAGTAGGAGACGAAGTATTCAACTGCGTTTTCCGGGAAGAGTTCCTTGAATTCGCCGTATAATTGGGCAGCGAGTGTCTTGTTCGGCGCTATGATGAGCGTCGGGCGGTTTATGGCAGCAACGACGTTTGCCATGGTGAAGGTCTTGCCGGAGCCTGTCACGCCCAGCAGCACCTGGTGATGCTCACCGCGCAGAATGCCTTCGGTGAGCTCGTTTATGGCATCGGGTTGATCCCCCCTCGGTTCAAAGCTGCTAGTGAGTCTGAAGGTATCCATTCTTTTGATCCGGTATGTCAGCTGCAGGTCCGGCAGGGTGATTTCCTGGAGAAGAGTTGCATTGACGGCATTGCATGGAGTTCAGCAGAGATCACGGGTCGGGACCTGTCAGATTTCGATCCTGAAGCTGGCCCCTCCCTCGATGTTTTCGGCGGAAAGCCTGCCTCCCATGTTTTTTTCTATTATGGTTTTTGCCATGTAGAGGCCGATACCGGTGCCGCCCTGTTTTTTCCGGTGTGAAAAATAGGGTTCGAATATGCGGCCGATGATGTCTTCATGGATACCGCCTCCGTTGTCGGAGATGGTTATGACCGTTTTTTCGCCCTCACGGGATGTTTTGATCCGAAGCTCTGGATTGACGGTCTTTCTTTCGAGAAATATGTCCTTTGCATTTCCGAAGATATTGAGAAGTACCTGGGACAGCTCGTTGGGGAAGCCTGTCAGAACGATATCCTCGTCCGTGTCCATGTGGACGTTTACATTCGCGTAGCGCAGGCTGGTTTCCATGAACGAAAGGGAGCGGCTGATGACCTGGTTGACCCTGTAAGCCATGTGCTCTTTTTCCTGTTTGAAAAAGTTGCGGAAGTCGTCGATGGTCTGGGACATGTGCTGAATGATGTTCATGGCGTTGCTGATCGTAGAGTCAAGATATTCCCTGTTCAGTTCGCCAAAGTCGAAACATTCACCCAGGTCCTGGATCAGCAGTGAGATGGAGGTCAGGGGCTGGCGCCACTGGTGGGCGATGTTGCCGATCATCTCGCCCATGGCCGCCTGGCGGTTTTGAAGGATCAGCAGGTGTTCCTTCTCCCGGTTCTTTTCCACTTCCTCCCGCACCCTCTGCTCCAGGGTCCTGTTGAGTTCCTCCAGTTGCAGCTGTTTCTTTTTCAGTTGTTCTTCCATGTGCTTCCGGGCGGTTATGTCCCGCAGGGATACGAGGAAGAACGGTTGACCCTCCCATTGGGTCCGCACTGTCCGGAATTCTGCGATGCGGGTTCCCTGCGCACCGCAGTCGATGTGGTGCTCTATGGATTCGCCTTCTGCCAGTGGCAGGCCCAGTTCGCGGCCTGCCAGCTCTTCCGGTTTCCTGTTGAAGAGAACAGCGGCAACAGGGTTCACGATGCGGACGATTCCGTCCATGTCGACGATGATGAACCCGTCGGTGATCCCGGAAATGATGTTGCGGAACCGGTCTTCGAAGAGGCGCAGGTGCTCTGCGAGCTGTTTCAGCTTGTCGCCCTTTGCGCCGTTTCCCGGCAATGTCAGCTCGTCAATGTCCATGTTTTCCTGGTATGCAGTACTCAAGCCCGGTTTGCCCCAGTTCACCGAACAAATATCCTTCCATTGGGAAGGGTAACCATTGCCCTCTCCATCACGGGAGAGGGCAGCGCAAAGAGTCCTGAGAATGGTGAAGCAATTGTAGCAGCTGCCTGTTTATTTACTCAGATAATTGGCGTCATGTCAATGGGATTGAGTTCCCCTGGCAATCGAGATGGGCAATGATACAGTTTAACTGCGCTTGCGTGGAATGGCTTGCTTTTTCCTTTGCGTGATGCAATACTTTTTCTGCTGGGCAAAATACACTGACGGAGGCTGACATGTTCGGATACGGCGGGTTGCCGCTTATTATCATCCTGCTCCTGATTCTGATTATTTTCGGCGCGGGCAAGCTGCCCGAGATCGGAACTGCACTGGGCAAGGGCATCAAGAATTTCAAGCGTTCATTCGAAGGAAAGGACGAGATCGAAATCAAGGCAAAAAAGGACGAGGATTCCGGCCGGGAATCATAAGCTTACCTGCATCCCGCAACTCCGGCCCAATTCCCGTCCGGCTCCATCTCAGGACGGCAGCTCGATTTTCGGCTCCTCGCCTTTCCGGTAGAGGAGCACCATGCGACCCAGAACCTGGGCAATCTCGGCGCCGCATTTTTCCGAGAGAGCGTTTGCCACATCGTACCTGTCCATCAGGCAGCTTTCCAGGATTCTCACCTTTATCAGCTCATGGCTTTTCAGCGCCTCGGCCGTTTCTTCCAGGAGCGGCCCGCTGATCTCTCCCTTTCCCACCATGACAACCGGTTTGAGGCCGTGCCCCAGACCCCTCAGGTATCGTTTCTGTTTGCCGGTAAGCATCTGCAGCCTTTCCCCATTCCCATGCGCGTGATTCCGGAATGTTGCCCGGTTCGCGGGAATGCAATTTGAATCAAATAGTCTGTCCGTCCTGGTTTTCCGACGGAAACATCATAAGGGTACACTGTCATCCCCATTTTGTACACTCCACATTGATTCATGAAAAAAAACTACTTGAACGTTGGGATTTGCCTTGCAATGTCATCAACCGCTGCTATAATCCGGCATAGTCGGCACCTGTGACACGAGAGGGGCGCACGGTCGGAGGACGCGCATGGAGTGGAAGTGCTGCTGGGCAACAGAAGAGGTGACGGGGAACGAATGCCCTTTTATCGAGCCTTACGAGGCCGACCTTTATGTGTCCCTTGAGCGGCGCTTCATTGCCAAATGCCTGGATTGCCCCCGCCTGAGAGAGGATCTGGCGCGGCTGTCGGAAACGGGGCAACCCGCGGCGCCTCTGCTGCGGATACTGATCGACGAAATCCGGCGCCAGAAGGCCCTGATGGATTCCATGTCCGCATTTCTGGACAACATGAACATGGAGGCGCGTTTTCTTCATGAGATCGGCGTTGTCCTCCAGACGCCCCTCGGTCTGGATGAAGTCCTGTCCGTAGCTTTGACAGCCTTCACTGCCGGCAAGGGGTTCGGCATGAACAGGGCGTTCCTCCTGCTTGCGGACAAGGAACGGAGGTTTCTCAAAGGTACGCTGGGCGTGGGACCCAGGGACTACCAGGAGGCCTGGGAGATATGGGACGAGGTCAGCCGGAACGATTTTTCTCTCAAGGAGATGGCGAAGCATTTTTTCGACATGAAGCTCTCAGCCGAGAAGGACAAGTTTCACGATATCCTGGATGGCCTGACGGTTTCCCTTGGGGATCAGTCGCACATACTGAACAAGGCTCTCCTTGAAAGGAGACCCATCCTGGTAGAGGACGCCTCGAACAATCCTGACGTGGACCCTCTGCTGGCACGCATCCTTGGTGTGGACACCTTCCTGATACTTCCCCTGATATCGCGGAACCGCCGTATCGGCGTCATACTGGCGGATAATTTCATCACCCATAGACAGATTACCGCCCAGGACGTGAAATCAATGGAGACCCTGACGTTTCCGGTGGCCTTTGCCATCGAACGCGCTTCTCTCTACGAGCGGCTGCATGAAGATCTCCGCAAGCTGACCAGGGCCAACACCAAACTGCTTGAGCAGCAGGAACTCATCGTGAGGATGGAGAAACTGGCTTTGCTTGGCAAGATAACCTCCAGCATATCCCATTCCATCAGGAATCCGCTCATGGTGATCGGCGGGTTTGCCCGTTCACTGCTGAGGGATATTCCCCCGGACCACCCGAAAAAGGAGTCACTGGAAACCATCGTGCGTGAGGCCCGTCTGCTGGAAGATGCGCTGAACGAGGCGCTTGCCTACGCCGATTCCGTTTTGCCGGCCCTTGACAGGTGGGACGTGAACCAGATTGTCGGCAATGTCTTCAGGGAAGTGCGGAAGAATCTGGCCGGCGACGGGATGAATTCAATCCTGGAACTCTCGCCGGACCTTCCCGCGATCTATACCGATTACCGCCAGATAGCTTACTGCATCAAGAAGCTCCTTCGTTACAACCTGGAGATAATGGGATCCGCCGGTGAATTGTACATGGGAACAAGGCTGGAAGCTGATTGCATCCTGATAGAGATCCGTTTCAGCCCCGAGCAGCACGGAGATGGAGGCGATGAAACCGTGTTCCCCTGCCTTGGGGAAGAGGACGAAACAAAGGGCATGGAGCTTTCCATTTGCAGGGTGATACTTGAAAATTATTGTAAATCCTTTACTGTTGAAGAATACGGCCGCAATGGCAGAAGGTATTCATTGAGGCTGCCGCTGAAAAAGGAGAGCGAAGATCATGAGCAGGATTCTAGTGGTAGACGATGAAAGCAGCATCAGACTTCTCTACTCACACGAGCTTGCCGACGAAGGATACGAAATAGCAACCGCAGCCAATGCCGTTGATGCGGTGGAATTGCTGCGCAGAGATGATTTCGATCTGATTCTCCTCGATATCAAGCTCAAGAACGAAAGTGGTCTTGAACTCCTGCAGAGGATAGTGAAGGAGCGCCACAATCTACCGGTCATCCTCTGTACGGCATTTTCATGCTATAAAGACGATTTCTCCGCCTGGCTCGCTGACGGATATGTCGTGAAATCCAGCGATCTGCAGGAGCTTAAGGACGAGATCAGACGAGTGCTCGCCAAAAAGTCTTCCAGGGGTCCAACACATAAGGTGATGTAACATTGACAGCGTATGCCGGTTTATTCCGGATTTTACCGGCGCCGTATCGTTGCGGAGATGTCCCGGCCCTGCGGGTATGGCCCGGGCTTCCCGAATATGGGCGGAGGAGGGTGTAAGTGAAAGCAGTCATCATGGCAGGAGGTTTCGGCACCAGGATCCAACCCTTGACCAGCGGAATGCCGAAACCGATGATTCCCCTTGCCAACCGTCCGATCATGCTCCACATTGTCGAGCTCCTGAAAAGGCACGGTATTACCGAGATGGTTATGCTGCTCCATCATCAGCCTGACATTATCAAAAACTTCTTCCGTGACGGATCGGATTTCGATATCAAGGTCGAATATGTCGCACCTCTTCAGGACATGGGAACGGCCGGATCGGTGAAATGCGCCGAGCAGCTGCTGGGCGAGCGGTTTATGGTCATCAGCGGAGACCTGTTGACTGATTTCAACCTGAGCAAAATCATTACATTTCACAGCGAGAAACAGGCCATGGCTACGATCACCCTTACTTCGGTAAGGGATCCGCTCCAGTTCGGCGTCGTCATAACCGACAGGGAAAAGAGGATTACCCAGTTTCTTGAAAAGCCCGGGTGGGGAGAAGTTATTTCAGACACTATCAACACCGGCATCTATGTGCTGGAACCTGAAATTCTCCATTATATCCCCGAAGGGGAGAGTTTCGATTTCTCCAACGATCTGTTCCCGATCCTGCTTCGCAACAACGACCCGTTGTTCGGCTGTCCTGTCAAGGGATACTGGCGTGACATAGGCAATACCGATTCCTATCGCGAGGCGCATAACGACATATTCCATGGCAGAATCAACATCAGGATAGACGAGGAAAAACAGGACCTGTTGGGCAAGGATATCCGCCTGGGGGCGGATGTCCGCCTGGATGACCTTTCCATCCTGGAAGGGACGGTTATTCTGGGAGACAATTCCCAGGTCCTGGCAAACTCCCATATCCGGGACTGCGTGATCGGCAGGAATTGCACCATAGAAGCAGGCGCCCGGTTGTTCCGCTGCGTGGTCTGGGACAATGTCTATATCAAGAAGGGCGCCAGACTGGTGGACTCGGTGATCTGCAGCAATGTGAGCGTCGGCCAGGGGGTCACCATCGAGGAAGGGGTCATCGTGGCCGACGACACTGCCATAGGCGAGGATGCTTACATCAAGAAAGATGTTAAAATCTGGCCGAAGAAGCTCATAGAGCCGGGGGCCATTGTCTCGGGAAACCTCATATGGGGCGAGAAATGGAAGAAATCCCTGTTCGAAGGGGCAATGATCCGCGGGCTCACCAATATCGAGCTCAACCCCGAATTCATGGCAAAACTCGGCTGCGCCTATGGCAGCACCCTTCCAAAGGGGAGCTTCATCCTTGCGGGCCGGGATGCCCATCGCTCATCGCGCATGCTGAAACGGAGCTTTCTCGGGGGGATCCTCTCCACCGGTGTGAATGTCAGGGACATGAAAATGCTCCCCCTGCCCCTGTTGCGGTATAAGCTGAAAACTTTCGGAGAAGTGGGGGGGGTGCAGTTCCGTGAAGCGCTCGATGATCCGGCCACGACCGAAATCGTGTTCCTGGATGCCGACGGTCTGGATTTTTCCAGTTCCATGGGCAAGAACGTGGAGCGGGTCTACTACAAGGAGACGTTCCGCAGGGCGCACCATTCGGAACCGGGCGGCATTTCGGAGCTTGCCAACGTGGTCGATTTCTACCGGGAGGGTTTTTTCCGCGCCATTGACTGTGGCGCCGTGAAGCGCGGGAAGTTCAAGGTCGTGGTCGATTTTACCTATTCCACGGCAAGCCAGGTGCTTCCCGGGCTCCTGAACGCAATGGGCTGCGAGGTGGTGGCGCTCAATGCGTATATCGAGGAGCAGAGCGATGAAAAAAAAGGGTTGGACCTTTCCCTGAGCCTCCAGCAGCTTTCGAAGATAGTTGCGGCCCTTGACGCTCAGGCCGGTTTCTGGCTCGATCCCACGTCGGAGAGCGTCATTCTCGTGGATGAGACCGGCAGGGTTTGCAGTGGTGCGGAGCTCCTTTCGCTCATGGTGTCCCTGCAACAGCAGCGTGAGAGCAATGGGGTTTTCGCAGTGCCGGTTTCCGCTCCTTCGGTGATAGAGAAGATGGTGTGCGAAGTGGGGGGCACGGTGCTGCGCACCAAGACTTCCGACCGTTCCATGATCGAAGCTTCGCTGCCGGCTGAAGTGGTGTTCGCGGGTTCGCTTAACGGCCGGTTCGCTTTCCCCCGTTTCCAGAATGCCTTTGACGGCATGTTTGCCATTGCAAAGCTCGTGGAAATGGCTTCGTGCAAGGGAGATCCTCTCTCGACTATCATGGGAAAGATACCTTTCCGGACCTATTTGGAGAACTCTGTCCCATGTGTATGGGAGCTCAAAGGCGGGGTAATGCGCAGGATGAGCGAAGACAGCCTTGACAAGGAGGCGACCTTTATCGACGGCATCAAGGTTCATCATGGAGAGGACTGGATCCTCCTGCTCCCGGACCAGACCATGCCGTTGATACGCATCATAGCGGAAGCGAACAAAGAGGACACGGCGAGGAAGCTCATGAAGGAATACCGGGACAAGGTAGAATTATGGAAGAAGGAGTCGGTCTGATTGGCAACGGCGCTCCAGGTAACTTTCCTATGGCACATGCACCAGCCGTTCTACAGGGATCCGCTGTCCGGCGTGTATGATCTCCCCTGGACCTACCTGCACGGGGTCAAGGATTATTTCGACATGGCGGCCATCGTCCAGGAGGTCGACGACGCGAGGGTGGTGTTCAACCTGGTCCCATCCCTCCTGGAACAGATCCGGGATTACGCGGACGGTACCGCGGTCGACCGTTTTCTGTCACACGGCGAAATGGATCCCGCGGATATGTCGGCAGACCAGCGCCTTTTCCTTCTTGACAACTTCTTTTCCGTCAACCGGGAGCGGATGATCGACACCCATCCCCGTTACCTTGAACTTCGGTATCTGATGGGGAACGGCAGCCACTCTTCATCAGTGGACCGGATGAGAAAAGTTTCCGACCAGGACTTGCTGGACCTGCAGGTCTGGTTCTTCCTCGCCTGGACCGGGGAGGCGGCCAAGCGCCGATACCCGGAACTGGCCGGAATGATTGCCAAAGGGCGGAATTTTACACGGGAAGACAAACGGCTTCTCCTGGATACGCATCGGAACATCCTCAGGGAAATCATCCCCCTGTATCGAATGCTTCATGAGCAGGGCAAAGTGGAGTTGTCCGTTTCCCCGTACTTTCACCCCATACTGCCGCTTCTTTGCGATTCGGATATTGCTCTTGCCTCGACACCGCGGACGAATCCGCCGGGAATCCGTTTCCGCTTCCCGGAAGATGCCCGTGCACAGGTGGCGGGAGGGATTGATTATTTCAGGGAGGTGTTCGGATTCGCGCCCAGGGGCATGTGGCCGTCGGAAGGGTCGGTCAGCGACGAGACCCTGGACATCCTGTCGGATTGCGGTCTTGAATGGGCGGCAAGCGATGAAGGGATTCTCGCTGCCAGCCTGCCGGAAGGACTGGGAGCCGCAAAGGAGAGACTTTACCATCCCTATTCGTTTACCAGGGACGGCAAAGACATCACCCTGTTTTTCCGCGACCGGCAGCTATCCGATCTGATCGGATTCACTTATTCCCGTTGGCAGCCCGGCCGCGCTGTAGACGATTTCTTGCAAAGGCTGCTATCACTGCGCAGTGATGTGCCCGATGCCGATCACGTCTCGATCATCCTGGATGGCGAGAACGCCTGGGAGTACTATCCTGAAAACGGTTACGGCTTTCTCTCGTCTCTCTATCGGGAGATCGGAAAGAACCGCCTGCTGGATTTCGCCAAGCCTTCGGATGGCCGGATACGGGAATTGACCCGGCGGAGTTTGAGCCATGTTCACCCGGGTTCATGGATCAATGCGAATTTCGGCATCTGGGTGGGGCATCCCGAGGAAAACCTGGCCTGGGAACATCTCCACAAGGCGAGAACTGCCGCGGTCGCCAGTAATCCCGAGGTTGCCGTGCTTATGGCAGCGACTGGCATGGCAGTTGTCACCGATGCCGGTGAAGGGCCTTCCCTGGCCGACAGCATCTGCAGATCATTATATGCCGCTGAAGGAAGCGACTGGTTCTGGTGGTATGGAGACGACCATTTTTCCCCGCACAGCGACCATTTCGACCTGCTTTTCCGCAATAACCTGATCAATGTTTACCGGTTGCTGGGGATGAATGTTCCGGGTGAACTGTTCCAGGCCATAAAGAAAGTCACTCCCGCGGGGCTGGTCAGGAAGCCTTCGACCTTGATAACACCCCGCCTGAATGGTATGGTTGATGACTATTTCGAATGGCATGGCGCCGGGCTCTATGACCTCAGCCGCCAGTCATCCGCCATGCATGCGGGTGAAAGCCTGCTGAACTGTTTTTTTTATGGCTATGACCGGGAATTCTTCTATGTGCGTGCCGATGGATCATCCCCGTTCGACAAAGTCCTGCTGCCGGACGACGTGCTTCGGCTGCACCTGCTGCTGGAAAGGGAATTCATCCTTCCCTTGACACCAGGGGCTTGCGAAGGGGAACTCCTGGTGAGGCAGGACAACGGTTGGCTCGGGACGGGTCATGCATGCAACTGGGTGGTTTCCCGGGTGTGCGAACTGCGCGTGCCGCTGGCGGCTTTCTCGCCGCAAAAGGGCCAGACCTTTTTTGCCTACTTGACTCTTACCAGGGGGCAGGACGAAATAGGGCGCTGGCCGACCCTTGTACCTCTGCCCATCTGCTATGAAGGGCAGGAGCTTGAGCTGGAAAACTGGCTCGTATAGACTGCCGCTGTTTGGAAACCTGAATCCGTGACGCCTGAACGCCGAGACGAGCTGAATGCCGGGGTTCGAACGCCGCTGATTCAAGGGAAAGGGAGGCCATTATGTCAGAGTTGCGCTGGGACCCTTTAAAGCGGCACTGGGTGATAATAGCTGCCGATCGAGGCAGAAAACCCAATGACTTTTTCGTTGAGCCTGAGCCCACACCGATGACCAGCTGCCCTTTCTGCTACGGGAACGAAGACAAGACGTCCCGTGAAATCTTCGCCATCCGGCCGTCAGGCCCTCCTGATTCCCCCAACTGGCGGGTCAGGGTGATTCCCAACAAATATCCGGTTCTGCGGGTCGAGGGTGAGCTCAAGAGCCGCGGGCACGGCCTTTATGACGTCATGAACGGCATTGGCGCCCATGAGATAATTATCGAGACTCCCGACCATGAAAAAGGGATGGCTGACCTGTCGGTGGATGAGCTGATCGACGTTTTCACTGCTTACCGTGCCCGTCTCCTTGATTTGCGCCAGGACATCCGGCTCCGTTACATGGTTCTGTTCAAGAACTACGGGGTCAGGGCGGGTGCTGCCCTCAGCCATTCCCACAGCCAGCTGATCGCTGTTCCCCTTGTTCCCCCACTGGTTGTCACCGAACTGCATGCGTGCCGCGAATTCTTCGATGTGAGGGGCCGCTGCATCATGTGCGACATCATCGACTTCGAACTCCGTGCAGGCGAAAGAGTTGTCAGGGAATTTCCCGACTATGTGGTTCTTGCTCCCTTTGCTTCCTGTCTTCCATTCGAGCTGAGGCTTTATCCCAGGTTTCACAGCCACGAATTTTCCCTGCTGGAAGACGAACAGCTGGTCGGCCTTGCGGTTGCAATGAAGGACATGCTCCTGCGTCTCAGGGAAGTCCTCAATAACCCGGCATACAACTTCATAATCCATACTGCTCCTTCTCAACTTCCGCGACCGGGTCGGCCGGACTTCTGGAGCTCCATCGAGTACGACTTCCACTGGCATATTGAACTGGTTCCGCGGATAACCGAGATTGCCGGCTTTGAATGGGGGTCCGGCTTCCATATAAATCCCATTCCTCCCGAAGATGCGGCTGCTTTCCTGCGAAAAGTTTCCCCCTGACGTTTTTTCGCTGCAGATTGCCTTGGGGGGAGGATGGTTTTGACAAAGGGACGCGGTTTGGATTATATAGATGCAGGGTGTTTGCATGTGCCGAATATCATTCGCCAGGTTGATCGACATTATTAGGACAAAGGATATATAATGAAAATTTTATATGTTGCATCTGAGGTTGCGCCCTTTGCCAAGACCGGGGGGCTGGCCGATGTGGTCGGGGCTCTCCCCAAGGCGATGAAGAAGAGAGGTCACGATGCCCGCATCATCATGCCCCTCTACAAGTGTGTGGAAAGCGGGGGATTTACCATAAAGAAAGCCAGAAAAGGGGTGGAAATACCACTGGCCGGCTCCGTGCAGAAGGGAATGCTGAGACAGACGACACTGCATGACATCCCGGTCTACCTGCTGGAAAACAAGGATTATTACAACCGCTCTTTCCTCTACGGCGCCCCGGAGGGTGATTATCCGGACAATGCGCAGCGTTTCGGTTTTTTCTGCCATGCGGTGGTTGATCTTCTGAAACGGCTGGATTTCAGGCCGGACATCATCCACTGCAATGACTGGCAGACGGCGCTCATCCCTGCGCTGATACGATACGGGCATGATGGCGACCCGTTTTTCATGAAAACCGCCATAGTCTACACGATACACAATCTTGCCTACCAGGGAATTTTCGAACGAAGCGCTCTTGCGGACCTGGGGATCGACGACTCCTATTTCACTGTCGACAGGATGGAATATTATGGCAAGGTGAACCTGATGAAAGGCGGCATCCTTGCTTCCGATATTGTGAACACGGTTTCCGACACCTACTGCCAGGAAATCCAGTCCGAAGAAATGGGCTGCGGTCTAGAGGGCGTATTGAGGCAACGTGGCCGGGATCTTTACGGGATACTGAACGGAATCGATTACGAGGAATGGGATCCTGCCATCGACCCTGCCATTTTCAGGAACTTTTCGGTTTCCGCCCGTACCGGCAAAGCCGCAAACAAGAAGGGCCTGCAAAAGCTCCTCGGCCTGGAGCAGAAGCAGGATGTCCCCCTCATCGCAATGATTACCAGGCTGACTGCGCAGAAGGGCTTCGATCTGGTGGAGAAGCTGATGCCGAAGTTTGCGAAAGAGAACCTGCAGTTGGTGATACTGGGTACAGGCGACGAGAAATATATGAAAATGCTAGGCGAATTCAGGGACCAGAGAGCTGCCAACATATCCATCAATCTTTCGTTCGATCCGGTCATGGCCCGGAAAATTTACGCGGCGAGTGACATGTTCCTGATGCCGTCCCACTATGAGCCCTGCGGACTGGGGCAACTCATCGCCTTCCGTTACGGGTCGGTCCCCATAGTGCGCAAGACCGGCGGACTTGCCGACACTGTCTTCGATGCCAGGGAAGGAGTACGTGAGCCCAACGGGTTTTCCTTTGACGAGTACACTGCTGATTCCTGCTGGGGTGCCATATCCAGGGCTCTTGAGTCATTCGCGGACAGGAAATCATGGGACAGGATTGTCCGGAGCGGAATGCATTCCGATAATTCCTGGGAGAATTCGGCCGGAGAATACGAAGGGCTTTATGACAAGGCACTGAAGAAACTTTAGCGAGGAATGCATGGCGGCCGGACCGGAAGAATATGATGAACTGGCGAAGGAGATCCGCAACCTTCTGAAACAGAACCAGCGCTTTCTGCAGAGAGTGATGGAGGAGGATTTCGAGCCTGAGGAAGGCGAGGAGGAAACGGAGATCGCGCCGGAGGATTTCGAAGAGCTGTAAACAGCTGGTTGCAGGCTTGTATTTCAAAAGGGGTGGGCCCGGGGATTGTTTTTCCGAAGGGCTTGCCCTTTTTTTATCACCATGGCTGAACGCTTGAAACATACGGGCAGGCAACACGCATTCATATAGCTGATTGTTTTGATAAATAATATGATAACCTTCTTGATAAAATTCGTGCTAAAATCATGGCGTAGAACTAGGAGTCCGGCTTTGAAGATGGAGTGCTCCGGAAATGAGGATATTCGCGAGAGAAAAAGTGTAACAACGTTAAAGCGAGTAAGGAGAGAGGAGCAAAAAATGAAAAGACTGGTTTTGATGGTAGCAATGCTAATCACGACAATTGCGTTATACGGTCTGGATGTACAGGCGGCAGGCTTTCCGTACAGTAAGGTGATTGAAGTCCCGGGTGCAAGCAAAGAACAGGTTTTGGAAAAATTGAGGACTTGGTCCGGCAACTATGCCGATACCTATAATGTCGATGATAAAACCGGCACTGTCACTTCAACCGGAGTAATAACCTACCCTTCGCCACCGATTGACCGCATTCAGTACACTATAGCATTTGAAATGAAAAACACGGTTCAGGGCGGCAAGGACACCGTCACGTTTGACAAAGTTGTCCTGAAATCCCCTACGACCTATATGCTGGAAAGCGGGGAGAAAGTTGCCGGAGTGTCCGTTCCTGTGAAAGATGAAAGAGACATTGCGGCTGCTACCAACAGGCTGAATTATGTTGCGGACAACCTGGAAACTTATCTGCAAGGGAAAAGCACTGTAGCGTGCCCGCTGGTGAAATGCCCCGAATGCCCGGTATTGGGCACGACTTCGGAAGAACTGAAAGGACATATGAAAGAACACATGAAAACAGAGTAGTGTGGAGAGCCTGTTTCTGGGATGAGATCTCCCAGAGAGGATGATATGGATGGGTGGTGAAGCATAATAACGACGAGAGTTGCACCAGCCAGACAGCTGCGCGAAGTCCCTGCCAGGAAGCAGGGACTTTTTTTATTCGGTTGCCTGATGCCGGCCGGGGGCTGTAAGCCTCTTCATTTATCATGTGGGTTTGAAAATTCGGGATATCCGTGCATAATTGTCAGTGCATTTCAACATGTTCCGGAAGAACATATGATGCCGGGAAATCTTTCAACATATGTGGCTGTTGCGCCCGGAGCACTCGATAACAAACCGCCGAATCACATCGGTTGAGGTGCAAGTCACATGCTCTCGCGACGCGACTTCCTTCATCTGGCAGCGGGTGCCGGCATTTCGCTGGCCTTGCCGGGGTGCACTTCAAGCCCTCCGCTACGTCGGGACACGTTCCCCGATTTCGGCGGCCCGGACCAGCCGTACCTGGGGCTTGCCACATCCATGCGCCAGGAGCACGATTATGAGGCAGTGGTGGAGGGAAAAGTTCCCCACGAACTGCGCGGTACCTTCTACCGCATCGGCCCGGGACTATTCGACCGGGACGGCCTGCGCCGCCGCACCCTGCTTGACGGAGACGGCATGGTGCAGTCTTTCCTGTTCCACGACAGAGGGGTGCGCTACCGGAACAGGTTCGTGCGGACGAAGCGTTTCGTTGAAGAGGAGGCGGCGGGCAGGTTCCTGTATCCGACCTGGTGCACGCAGGCGCCGGGCGGCCTGTTGGCCAATTTCTGGCGCGCAGGAGAGGTAACCAGTCAGGCGAGCGTCACAGTGTATCGGGTCAATGGCCGCCTCTACGCTTTTGACGAAGGAAGTCTCCCCTACGAACTGGACCCGGTTAATTTGGCCACGGTGGGAGAAACCAGTTTCGGCCTGCCGCGGGACTTGACCGTTTACGCGGCGCATTCAAAGGTTGATGGACAAAACGGCGACTGGCTTCATTTCGGCATCCACTTCGGCCCTGATCCGACGCTTCATGTCACCATTTTTGACCATGGGGTGAAGCTGTCCGGCCATCGTTCCTTCCCCTTGCCCCGCCATGTCTACATGCATGACTGGTTCGTGACCGACCGCTGGCTGGTGTTCAACTTCCAGCCGCTGGAGATTCACGTCTGGGGCTTTCTCCTGGGCTTGAGGAGCATGGCCGACTCCCTTCGCTGGAATCCAGGTACGGGAAACATCCTGATGCTACTGGAGAGGACGGGAGATGCAGTTCCTGTTTACATCGAGACAAAGGCCCGATTCATGTGGCACTCAGTGAATGCATATGCACGTAAAGGAGAAATAATCGCTGATTTCGTCGGCTACGACAATCCAGACCATCTCATCGGCCGGGATTCCGCCGCGTTTGCCATCATGCGGGGCGAGAAGGGGAGGCATGAATCCACGGGAATGCTTCGGCGTTATGTGATCGATCCGGCACGAAAGAGCGTCGCCGAGGAGTTGATAGGCGGTTCGAATTCCGAATGGCCCAGGATTAATGAACATCACCGCTGTCACGGCTACCGTTTCGCCTATATCGCCCGGGAACGGCCGGGGGAATTTTTCTGGTCCGGGATTTCCAGGGTCGATACGACCACCGGGGCGATCAGCGCCTTTGAATTCGTGAGCAAGGAATACTGCAGCGAGCCGGTCTTCATTCCGATTCCCGGCAAGAGCTATGCTCCGGACGATCCCGAGGAGCCGGGGTGGGTTTTCACGGAAGTTTACGACAGCGGGAGTCGAACCAGCTACCTGGCCGTGCTGCGCGCTGACCGGCTGGCAGACGGCCCGGTTGCCAGGATACGGCTGTCACACCATGCGCCCTTCAGTTACCATGGCTGGTGGAGTGAAGCACTTCCAGGAAATCCATGACCAGCTGGTAGGTTAGTCCCCAGAGCACGGGCTCCCCGGGATGGGGCAGGGTTATGCACGGCCGGATCCAGTCCTGTCCGTCGAAACTGACCATCTTGTAGCCGTGGCGGGCGGGGTCCCGCAGATCTTCCAGTGAAACCCAGAACGACTCCTTGACTTCCTCGCTCATGAGACGGAATGGGCCGGTTTCCTCAGTGCGGTAGACGAAGCAGGACACATGCACCGGAATGCGCGTGCCGGCGATATCTGAGAGGCGTCCGAGAAGGCGCGCATTTGCCAGGTCCAGCCCGATCTCCTCCAGCGTTTCCCTTTGTGCGGTGACGCTGGCATGCCTGTCGCCGTTTTCCACCTTTCCGCCGGGAAAGCATATATGGCCGGACCAGGGATCATTGTCGTTGGCCGCCCGCTCAATGAACAGCAGGCGCGGGCCGGCCGGTCCGTCGCTTACGATGAGCGCCACTGCCGCGAGTGTCGCATCCACCGGCTCAAGCAAGCCGGGTGCATGTCCTGCAAGGGCCAGCTCTATTTCGTCCAGTGTCGTACTGATATTTTCCGGCAATTCTAAGTTCCTCCGAAACCACGTCATAAACGGTTACCATACTACCCTTTACGAACTTTTCTGGCAACCCTTTGCAGCGGGATTGCCTTTGACAAAATGTGCCCTTTCCGCTAGGTTGAGATGAGCAATTCGTTTCAATTTCTCAATCAACACAGATATTTTCCGTATCCGGAGGTTTCATGATCAGTTGTCACAGGAAAGTCCTGCCTAACGGGCTCCGTCTGATGGTTGCCCGTCTGCCCCATCTCCACTGCGCAGAGATCGCCATCTACCTGAAGGTCGGCGGCCGGCATGACCCGGTCGGCAAGGAAGGGCTTTCCCATTTCCTGGAACACATGCTTTTCCGCGGAACCGGTGATTATGCCACCACCCTCGAACTGGAAACAGCCTTCGAATCCCTGGGCGGCAGCGTGAATGCGGCCACTGACGCTGATTCCACCTGTTTTTATTCCCGCATACATCCACGTCACGCAAATGAGGGAATAAGGATATTCGCCTCCATGCTGCAGCGGCCGACCCTTGCCGGAATCGAGGTGGAGAAGCGAATAATCACGGAAGAGGCCCTCGAAGACACTAATGAAAACGGTGAGGACATAAACACCGACAACCTTTCAAGCAAACTCCTGTGGCCGGACCATCCCCTGGGAATGCCGACCGTGGGCACCCTGCGCAGCATCGCCGCATTTACGGAACAGGACCTCAGGGATCACATGGCCAGGTATTATGTGCCTGGCAACGCGGTCGTCGCGGTTGCAGGGGATGTGGACCCGGATGCCTTCTTTTCGGCCTGCGAGCTTTCGTTCGGCAATTGGCGCGGCCAACCTTCTCCCGAGTCTTTACCGGTCAGTGATGTTCAGGACAGTCCGGCTTCCCTGTTTGTCAAGGATCCGGACAGCCAGGCTGCGCTGCAGTTTGCCTTCCGCGGCTATGGCAGGCATGACCGGAGAATCATGCCTGTACGGCTGATACGCCGCATCCTCTGCGGGGGCGGAAGTTCCAGACTCCTCATGTCGCTGCGTGAAGGGCTGGGGATTGCCTATTCGGTCAATGCAGGCATTTCCGCCTATGAAGAAACCGGATGTTTTGCCGTTGATCTCGCCACTGCCCCTGATAATCTCTGCCTGGCAGTGGAGGAGGTCCTCAAGGAAACACTTCGGATTGCAAGCGAGCCGATCGGGGAAGATGAGCTGGAAAGGGTGAAGCGCGGCTACTTTTTCGACCTGGAATACAGCAGGGACTCAACTTACGAGATAGGGGTGCGCTATGGTTGGGGCGAACTGATGGATATGCGGAGCGATATAGAACAGGACCAGGAGGAGAGCGCTGCAGTGACCAGGGATACGATTCTCGATACTGCCCGCGACCTGTTTGCCCCGTCCAACCTGAACCTTGTGGTTGTGGGCCCGTGGAAGGCCGCGGCCAGGCGGAAGGCGGAAAAACTTTTGCGCAGATATGAAGAAGAGTTTTCCCGCTCCTGTGGGAAACCTGCTGCAGGCAGCTGATCCCTGCTGGTGTGAACGTGGTTTCGGGGTAGAATAGTCATGATGCTTACGTAACCGCTTGGCCGGCGATATTGCCCTGCATTACACCGACCGACATCAGACTTGCACTGGAAGAGGACTTTACCATGCGCGTTTTCATCGCAGGAGGCACAGGTTTCGTTGGCGGCCACTTGCGGTGCTCTCTTCTTGAAGCGGGCCACGAACTGCTCGTGCTGACCCATCGCAGGCACGTCAGCCAGGAGCCGGGGGTCGAGCAGGTGGAAGGAGATATAACCAGGCCGGAAAGTTATTCCCCCGCGTTCCGCGGGTGCGACGCTGTCATCAACCTTGTAGGGATCATCCGTGAGTTCCCCCGGAGAGGGGTCACCTTCGAACGCCTTCACGTGAGGGCAACACGCGGGCTTCTGAAGGCTGCCCGGGAGACAGGAGTGAAAAGGTATCTTCAGATGTCGGCCCTGGGTTCGAGGACTGACGCTGTCTCCATCTATCACAGGACGAAATACCGCGCCGAGGAGGAGGTGCGGCTTTCGGGGCTCGACTGGACCATTTTCCGGCCGTCGGTCATATTCGGCCCAAAGGACGACTTCATCAACAGGCTGGCCGGTATGATCAAAAGCTTGCCGTTCGTGCCGGTTATCGGAGATGGTTGCTACCGCCTGCAGCCAATAGACGGCGGCGATGTGGCCCGCTGTTTCCGGATGTCTCTGGAAATGCCCGAAACCATAGGCAAGACATATGAACTGTGCGGCCGCGACTGCCTGACATACCTTGAGCTGATACAAACCATAGGCACGGCGCAGGGCAAGCGATGTGTTCGAACTTTTTCCCTGCCGCTTGGCTTGATTGAAGCAGTTACCCCCTTTCTTCAGCGGTTTCCATCCTACCCGGTCACCATGGACCAGATTAAAATGCTTGTGGAAGATAATGTGTGCGATTGCACCTGGCGGGAAACTTTCCGATTCGATCCCGTGGGCCTGGAAGAGGGGATCAGGGTTTACCTGGGATGAGTTATGGCAGTAATGAAGAAATCCGTTGTTTCATGAGTTGCCTGGACGGTTTGCCATGGGAGGGTGCTCAAGCCGGGAATGACTTGTCAACCGCCTGGACGTTTGACGTTTACGAAAAAATGATGTAATGTACAAGCCTCAACCAGCAAAAACCACATAATGCCCGCAGGTCGGGCCTCCGCCGATTCCACGCGACCTCCCGCCACACGTCACCTTTACCGCAGATCCACTATCAGGAAAACTTGCGAACATCAGCGTACCAGGGAAGTACATGCCGTGCGGCGGTTCCCATCTGCCCGGAGGTAGACATTGAAAATCAAGACTCACAATATGGCAATTTTCATAGAATTCGTAGCCGGATCAGGACTCGCTGTTCTTTTCCATTGGGTCCTGCATTACAAGGAGGCAGCTTACATGATCTTCGGTTTCGGCATCCTGCTCTCGCTCGCCACCTACCTGATCAGGGAGGAGATGGAAACTACACGGGAAGGATTGCTGGAACAGTACTCCCAGGCCCATGAGACCACCTACGCAATCTCCCGGATTACGGATCCGGAATGCCAGTCCAAAGCCAACGAACTGATCTCCGGGACGATGAAGATTTTCCAGCTGCTGCAAGAGGGTTACATACCCCTGGAAGAGACCGAGTTCTACCTGGAAGGGGCTAAGCAATCGGATCAGTCGGTCAGGCAGGTCAACGCGGTGGACCCGATGACGGCGGGTTGGGACAGCAGGGGAGCGCTCCTCAATTTCTACCAGGCCAATCTCCGCGCCATGCAGAGAGGTGTCAGGGTAACCCGTACCTTTGTGGTCAACCGCGACGAGTTTGAGGACCAGAACGTACAGATGGTACTTCTTCACCAGCTGCGAGACGGGATAGAAGTCCGCATAGCCTTTCGCGACGAACTGCCGGTGATAAGCGGCATCAGCGGAAGAGACACCAATAACACGTTTGATTTTGCCATATACGACGACAAGGTGGTGACCGATGTCTTCAACCAGCCGGGCAGGTATTTCGGCAGGAAGACTTCCCAGCCTGCTGAAGTGGCCAAATACCTGAATTTTTATACACTGATCGAGCACAGTTCCCATGTTGTCGCACTGAAAGACGACCGGGTGTTGTTACCCACCGACCTGGTGGCAACCGAAAACTGAAAAGGCAAAGGCCGCTCCCTTCGAAAGAGGCGGCCTTTGCAATGACATACTGTTGAGTTAATCACTCACCATGTCAATGATGACGCCCATAGGGCTGCATCTCGCGTTCATCTTTCCATTGGTGCTTCATTTCTTTCCGTTCAGCTTTCATTTCCCTCTTAGCCATTTTCCGCTCTTCCTTTTGAGCTCTCTTCCAGTCTTTTCCCGGCCGGAAATTATGGCTCTTCCAGTAGGGGCGGTGTCCCTGACGGTAATCTCGGTAGCCGGCATCACGATAATAGCGTATCTTTTCGTAGGGATACCTGCGAAGCTTGGGGGGCAATGACTGGTAACGAGTCACTGTCCAGGGACCGTTGTAATGGGGGGCCATGTACCAGTCATTGCCGCGGCACAGGTAATAGGTGCTGCCGATGAAGAAAATGTCCTGGGGAATGCCGACAGCCACGTGAAAACCGAGTTGGGGCGGTTCGATGAACAGCGGCGGCTCCTCGATGACAACGGGAGGGGCGTGGTATACCGGTGGGGGAGGTGCGGGGACAACTACCGCCGGCGGAGCGCCGATGTTGATGCCGACATTCACGCCCACATTTGCAGCAGATGCATGTGATACGGGGAGGGCGGCAGCAACCGCCAGACAGATTGCGAATTTTTTCATAATATTACTCCTTCCATGGGTTGATTCCACCGGATGAACGGCAAAAAAAAGCCGGGTGCCGTCTCTCTTGTAAGATATTTCGGCAACCCGGCTGTCTACTTGAGACCCTGTGGGCTTTCCGCCCCGTTCTCGCAAACGGTTTAGTAGTATCGGCTATCCGGTTTTTCAGTTATAACTGCTGTTTTTTTACACGCTTTCCCTGGGCAATTGCCATTTTTTGTATAAAACGGTCAGTGCCGGCAGCCGTTGACAGGGGGATAAAAAATCTGGCTGTCGCATCCGGGCAACCTGAACAGAAATACAGCAGTGCCTTCCGGATTGCAAGAAAATCCGTGTTCATGCTCTACGTAACGCAGAGATAGTCCTTCCCTTCAACCAGTCCCGCCCCGCTAGCCCATTTCCTGATCTGCCCCCGTGCCCCGCGTGTACCGACGGTTGCCAGGATTTTGATCCCGTCCGGCTTTGAGAACTGGCGTGCATCTTTTACTTGAGCACCGTGCAGTGTGCGGCCGATTTTTTTCGGGTCAACGTCGATCCAATAGGCCAGGCTCATCCCTTCATCCTTGAGTGACCTGGCCCATGCCCTTCCCTCCAGACCGGCTCCTGCCAATGCAACTTCCCGGATTCCGTTAAGGAATCCCTGTTTCAGGTAATGAACTTTGCAGGTCCGGAATGCTGCCGCAGTGTATTCCGGCATGGTGCGGGTAGCTCGCTCCGGGCGGTCCCGCCAGAAGAGGAGGGGTGTGGGGAGCCGCGCAAAACGGACCCCAGCGGCGGTAAGCCTCAGCCAGAGATCGTAGTCTTCAGCCCAGCCCTTGTCACGATAACCACCCACCGCCGTGACCGCCTCTTTACGAAACATGACACTGGGATGGACAAAGGGTGATTCCACAAACAGGTCCCGCATTATCATTTCATGTGAGGTGAGATTGTTCTGCCATTTTTCGTAGGCGAGCATGCCCAACCTGATAGTGGCGCGGGGGAAATGGCGGAATTCGGATGCCACAAGTCCGATGGCCGGGTTGCCTGAAAGAAAGTAGTGCTGCAACTCCAGCCTGCATGGATGGGAGATGTCATCGGCATCCATCCGTGCCACCAGGTGCGCCCGGCATACTTCAAGGCCGGCGTTCAGCGCCGGGACCAAGCCCCTTTCCGCCGGTCGCAGCACCAGGATGCGGGAGTCGCGGCCGGATGCAGCTTGCAAAATGGCGGGTGTGGCGTCCGTGGAGCCGTCATCCACTGCTACCAGTTCCCAGTCTTTCAGTGTCTGGCGACGGATCGACGCCAGAGCCTCAGGCAGGAAGCGCTCCTCGTTCCGCACCGGCATGAGAATGGAAACGGCAGGGCAATGCATTGTCAGGCCAGCCCAGGCAGGAGCTTCACGATCCCCTTGGCGAAGAATTCCACTGCGATGGAGGCGAGGAGCAGGCCCATAAGCCTGCTGACGATGGAAAGTCCCAAAGGACCTATGAACCGGCCGATCCTGGAGGCGAGGCGGAGTATGACCCAGGTGATGAAGGAGGCGGCTGCTATGCAGAGTATGATCAGACCGATATGGGTCCAGGATGGAGCGAGGTTGGCATAGATGATGATGGTGGAGATTGATCCCGGCCCTGCCAGCAACGGCACCGAAAGCGGCACAACGGCAATGCTCTCCAGGTCGGTGACCTCTTCCTGGCCATGAGCGCCTCCCTTGGCGTCTTTTGCGAACATCATGGAAATTGCCATCAACAAGAGCAGGATGCTACCGCCCACCTGGAAGGAGGCAATGCTGATGCCGAACAGTTCCAGCACCTTTTCCCCGAGCAGGGCGGTCAGGGCGAGTACGCTGGCCACTGACATGCCGATGGTTCGGGCGGTCTTGATCCGTTCTTCTGCCGTGGATCTGCCGGTGAGAGTCAAAAAGAGAGGTAGTACGCCGAATGGGTTGAGGATCGCAAGAATGGCGATGAAGATCTTGACGTACTCGTTGATATCCAGCATTGTTTTTCTCCCTGAGCGGTTGCTTCGCGCGTTCCCTACAAGTTTGGTAGCAGAAAGATGCGCAAACATCAAGGCAAATATGCCGATTCACAGCTGGACGACCCAGCGGGAAAGCCTGCTTTGAGGTTGACAATATCGAGGGAATGACGATAAGTTGAACCAGTTGCGGCTACTGTCCATAACCCCGCGACATTCTTTTAATTCAGGAAAGCCTTGCCATGTCGTGTCGCCAACTTGACCCGTTTTCTGCCCTGCCGATAGATTCCATCCTTCCTGAGTTGAAGCAGGTCGTTTCCGCTTCATCGAACACGGTGCTCCATGCGCCACCCGGAGCCGGAAAGACGACCCGGGTACCCTTGGCTCTGCTGGATCTGCCCTGCCTGGCCGGAGGCCGTATCGTGATGCTTGAGCCTCGCAGGCTTGCAGCGGTCCATGCGGCACACCGGTTGGCCTCGTCCATCGGCGAAAAGGCGGGAGAGACGGTCGGGTATGCCATGCGCTTCGAACGGAGGGTTTCGCCGGGAACGCGCTTAGAAGTAGTGACCGAAGGAATTCTCACGCGCCGCTTGCAGCGGGACCCCTGTCTCGAGGGTATCTCGCTGGTCATATTCGACGAGTTCCACGAGCGGAGCCTGAATGCCGACCTGGCACTGGCCCTTTGTCTGGAGGTGCAGCGGGAGGTGCGGCCAGATCTGAAAATCCTGGTCATGTCAGCCACCATGGATTGTGCTTCCGTGGCAGGCATCCTGGGTAATGCGCCGATCGTGGCTTCAGAAGGTCGATCCTTCCCCGTGGAGGTCCGCTACCTGCAGGATGCCGGTCACGGTCGCCTGCCGGAACGCATAGCCGCCGCCGTCCGGGGGGCTTTGGCCGAGACTGAAGGGGATATACTGGCATTTCTTCCCGGATCGGGAGAGATCCGCGCCAGCCACGAGCTGCTTCGGGAAGGGATTCGTTCCGGCATCTCCATTCATCCCCTATATGGCGACCTCCCCTTTGCCGAACAGGAAAAGGCTATCCTGCCGGGCAGAGGGCGGAAGGTCGTCCTGGCGACCAACATTGCTGAAACAAGCCTGACCATCGAAGGCGTGAGGGTGGTGATCGACAGCGGGCTCTCCCGCATGGTCCGCCACGATCCTTCCTGCAGCATGAACCGGCTGGTGACGGTCCGGGAATCAAAGTCCTCTGCCGAGCAGCGGCGGGGACGTGCGGGCAGGCTCGGGCCGGGTGTCTGCTACCGGCTTTTCAGCGAGCATACCTTCAAAGCCATGACCGGTTTTCCACCGCCGGAGATAACGGTTGCAGATCTTTCCTCGCTGGTTCTTGAACTGGCTGTATGGGGAAACCCGGATATCGGGACCCTCTCCTTGATCGATCCTCCTCCTGCTGCAGCAATTGCCGCTGCGCGGGAACTGCTCCGTGAGCTGGGTGCCCTTGACGGAGAAGGGCGCGCCACCGAAGTCGGGAGAAAGATGGCTGAACTTCCGGTGCATCCCAGGATTGCCGCCCTGCTCCTGCTGGGACAGAAGCTGAAAATGCCGGTTGCTGCGTCACTGATGGCGGCCCTCATTTCGGAGCGGGACATTTTCCGTTATCGCAAGGGTGAGACCGCGGTAGTCTGTGAGTCGGATCTGCTTGAACGCTGTGTGGCCCTTCGCGGGAGGGAAGCTGCCCGGAGCGGGCTTGTCGACCCCGGTGTGGCCAGGGCAGTGGAGCGGACTGCCGGGCAACTTTCCCGACTTATGGGGGAGGGAAGGTGTGGAACTATGGAGGATCTTGAACCAAGGGATGCGGCGCGCCTGCTCCTGGCCGCCTATCCGGACCATGTGGCCTTTCAGCGGGCGGAAGGGGGGGAGCGCTATCTCCTGGCAAACGGCCGGGGTGCGCGGCTTTCATGGAAGAGCGGGGTTCGGAACCGTTCTCTCATCCTGGCCATACAGGTGGACGCCGGAACGGGAGGCGAGGGAATCATCCATCAGGCTTGCTCGCTTACGGCAGACCTGATCCGCGCCGAATGCCGCGAAAGGCTCGTAACCGGCACACGGGTGGTCTGGGAAGAGCTCCAGGAACGGGTGATGGCCTGGGAAGAGGAGAGACTCGGGGCGGTTGTGCTTTCCCGACGACAGGTCAATCCGACCGATGACGGGTCCATTCCGCTGCTTCTTGCCCTGGTCAGTGATGCGGGCCTGGATATCCTGAGGAGGGATCGTTCTGTGCGTCAGTTGCAGGGCAGGGTGGAACTGCTCAGGCAGGCGTTTCCCGAAGAGAAGTGGCCGGACTTGGGCGATGACCGGCTCCTTGCCGGCCTTGACAAGTGGCTGGCCCCGTATCTCTGCGGGGTGAGAAGCCGCAGGGACCTGGCAGCTGTGGATATCGGGGCTGCGCTCCGGGCCCTCTTGTCCAGGGAGCAGCTTCGTCTGCTGGAGGAAAGAACTCCGACGCACATTACGGTACCAAGCGGGCACCGGATCGAGATCGACTACCGGCCAGGCTCGGAACCGGTACTGGCGGTGAAGCTCCAGGAGATGTTCGGCCTGGCCGACACCCCGTCTATCGCATGCGGCAGGGTTAAACTCCTGCTTCACCTTCTTTCACCGGCAGGCCGACCAGTGCAGGTTACGCGAGACCTGAGGAATTTTTGGGAAAACGGATACCGGGAAGTGAAGCGTGAACTTATGGGGCGCTATCCGAAACATCCCTGGCCGGACGATCCCTGGAATGCTGTGCCGACGCGGAAGACCACGCGGATGCTGAAGGGGAAACAATGAATTTTTCTGATGCATCTGGGAAAAGTTTCTGATCCCGGGTTTCCTATAACAGAACCCCCTTTGCAACACTTTATGCAAAGGGGGTTCTGTTATGTAGTTACGTGCGTGTTACCGGCTAGAGGAGCGGTATTCCACCTGTGGGTAACCCCGCTTGGCGCTTCCTTCCTTCTTGCCGGAACGGAAAGAGGAGTTGCGCCCGTTTCCCGGTTTGGCGGCAGCCAAACGGTCGGACGTGAAACGTCCACCCTTGCGTGGGGGGGCGCCACGTCTTCCTTTTCCGTCATTGCGCGTCAGCTGACGGGTCGGTTCCAGGCCGGGTATCACATGTCGCGGCAGAGACTGGCCGGTATACCTCTCGATTCTCTGCAGGGCGGCGAGTTCGTCATGTGAAGCCATGGAAATGGCGGTGCCGGTTGCCCCGGCACGACCGGTGCGGCCGATGCGATGGACATAGTCTTCCGCGTATTTCGGCAGGTCGAAGTTGATGACATGGCTGATGCCGGTCACGTCCAGACCGCGGGCAGCCACGTCCGTGGCCACCAGAAGCCGCACCTTGCCTCTTCTCAGATCGGATAGGGTCCTGTTGCGCGCATGCTGTTTCATGTCGCCGTGCAGCGCTGCCGCCGCATGTCCATGGGTGCGAAGTTCCTGTGCAATCATGTCGGCGTCCCGTTTGGTGGCGGAGAAGATTATTGCCCGGGTCATGGAGTCGTCTCCGATCAGGTGATGCAGGAGACGATTCTTGTGGCGAACATCGTCCGCCACCAGCAGGCGCTGTTCGATCTGTCCCTGAATGGTCTGCTTGCCGCCGATCAGCACCATTTCGGGTTCCGTCAGCATGCCCCTGGCCAGCTTTTCAATCCGGGAATCAAGTGTTGCGGAGAACAGTAGGGTCTGCCTCTCTTCAGGGGCTGCCGTGGCAATTCTTTCTACGTCTTCGATGAATCCCATGTCGAGCATCCTGTCCGCCTCATCCAGAATAAGCATCTCGAGACGGGACAGATTGATCCGTCCTCTTTCCAGGTGATCGTTCAGGCGCCCGGGTGTGGCTACAACCAGGTCCAGCGGCTGTGACAGTAGCCGGAGTTGTTCCGGGTACGGCATGCCTCCCAGGATGGTTGCGCTTTTTACGCGCATGAATTTTCCATAAGAACGGACTGCGTCAGATATCTGGTTGGCCAGCTCGCGGGTCGGGGTCAGCACCAGCACCCTCGGACCGCGGCCCTTGCCGGGTTTTGCTTCGCCCAGCCTCTGGAGGGCGGGGAGGATAAATGCTGCAGTTTTGCCGGTTCCGGTCTGGGCTGACGCGATCAGGTCGTGTCCGGCCAGGACTTTTGGTATGGCCTGTTCCTGGATCGGGGTCGGAGCGGTGTATCCGCATTCGGCAATTGCCTTCAAAATGGGAGGTGCGAGTTGCAGTTCTACAAATGACATAATTGTTCCTTATTTACTACGTGAGAGAATGAGCGTGCACACCGCGGGGACACCGGTTGGCCCGAAAAAGAAATGACGGCAAAAACACGCATAGCGGCATATACCTATCGTCGCCAGCCGGGCGTGCTGCTGTTTCAGGGGTTTTGCCGAAAACAGGAAGGGCTCTTGAACGATTTGAGGGCAGGGGTGGAGGTACCGCCCGGTACGGAATTTTCAAGCGGTAGGGTTGGCTTCAACTAAACTGCGATAACGTAACCTGCCATGGTATACAAAGCAACAAAACTTTATAGCTGATTTTTCGGCTGATGGCAAGATATTTATTTCATGACTTGTTGCCTTTCTATATAGACCATCATTAACTGCAAGAATATTTCGCAAGTTAAGGGAGAGATAATGCCGGGATCATTCGATTTCAACCGCCTGAAGTAGAGTAGATCTGTTGGAAATAGAAAGGCGCAGGGAGGGAATCGCCCCGCGCCTTTCTATTATTTGCATGTTTTTGCCTAGTAATTGAAAGCCTTGACTTCGAAGTATGCCTGAGGATGCTTGCAGACCGGGCAAAGCTGGGGTGCTTCCGTTCCTTCGTGGAGATGGCCGCAGTTCCTGCATTTCCACAGAACCTGCTCGGCCTTCTTGAATACGCTTCCTTCTTCGATGGCTTTCAGTATGCGCTGGTAGCGTTCCTGGTGGGCCTTCTCGATGGCGCCGATAGCTTCGAACATGAAGGCGATGTCTTCAAATCCCTCTTCCCTGGCTTCCTTTGCCATGCGGGGATACATTTTGGTCCATTCGGCATTTTCTCCAGAGGCAGCGGCCTTCAGGTTGGCGTTCGTGCTTTCTATACCCATGAGCGCCCGCAAGTGCAGCTTGGCATGTTCCTTTTCATTGTCGGCCGTTTCCTGGAAGATTTCCGCCAACTGCTCGTAGCCTTCTTTTTTGGCCACTGATGCATAATAGGTGTACTTGTTGCGTGCCTGGGATTCGCCGGCAAATGCCTCAAGAAGGTTTTTTTCAGTTTTTGTACCTTTTATTTCTGCCATTACTCCTCCTTTTGCCGCTAAGGCGGCTGCTCAATTTATTTTTTGGTAAATTATACCAAGTAAAATATTTTGTCAAACAATAATTTGCCTCCGGCACGTTGAAGATCGCAGAGCGCGCTTGCTGAACAGATCAAAAAAACTATACTGAAGAAGTATAGCAGGAAAACAGGGGTTTGCCTGAAGAATTAGCTGGCAAGTGCGAATGATGCCTGGAGCTGTGTCCCGCATTCAATTCCAAGGATTTTCATGACTACATCCGCACAGAACATCGTACCAGACGAATGCGCTGAAATGATCCGCCGCGCATCCTGTCTGGTGGTCCTGACCGGAGCAGGCGTGTCGACCGAAGCCGGGATCCCGGATTTTCGCGGCCCCGGAGGGTTGTACGAAACAGGCAAATACGATCCCGAGCTGGTGTTCAGCATAGACCATTTTCAACGCCACCCCCTGCTATTCTATCAGTTTACGCGTGAATTCATGGAGATGGCCCGAAATGTCAGGCCCACTTTCACTCACCGGTTTCTTGCTGCTCTTGAAACAAAAGGGTACCTACGAGGTGTTATTACCCAAAATATCGATATGCTTCACCAGCAGGCCGGTTCGCGTCGCATAGTGGAGCTTCACGGCTCATACTGGTCCGCGTCATGCATAAACTGTGAAAGCTACGCAATCATCGGCACCACATGGCCCTGGTGGGAGGAGGCCATGCGGTCCAGCCCGACTTCGCCTGTTGTCTCTTGCCCTTCCTGTGGCGGAATCGTGAAGCCGAATGTGGTCTTTTTCGGCGAGGCGGTTCGTGACTTCGATGAAGCCCTGGAAATGGTTGCGAATAGCGATCTGCTTCTGGTGATCGGCTCGTCGCTGTCCGTATATCCTGCAGCCTATCTGCCGCAAAACGCCCACGGAAGAATCGTCGTGGTGAACAGGGGAGCAGTCAGACTCGAACCTGAGAGCAGCAGGTTTTTTTGCCAAACCGGCATCGACGACTTTTTCCGTGAAGTCGCCTCATGCATGAGGATCGTTATTGACGACAGCCCAGCTGCTCCGGCTCCCGGAGCATGACCGAACAGGTCAGAGAAATTTTACAACCAGTACGCGCAGGTCATTATCCGCAATGTTTTTCCATCCGCGCATCTCGCCTGCCGATATTTCGATAACCGTGTCCGCTCCTATTTTCCTGGTTTCATTTCCGACGGCAAGTTCGCCGGTTCCCGACAAGACATAAAATGCAACGTCAAAGGGATTGGTGTGGGTTTCCAGAACCTCACCGGGCTTGAGCGTGAGGTGGATCAGCTCGCAGTCCTTCCGGACGAGCATTTTGCGAGCGTCGATAGCGATGGGTACCTTTTCGGCCATCTTCAGTTCCGTGGTCTTCATGGTGTTCTCCCTGGCGCACTGGAAAAAATTCTAAACTGAGGGCCGGAGGTCGTAATGCGCCTCCGGCCCGAGGAGTTATGCCTGGATAAGGTCCGTTTCCATCAGCCGAGGATGGCCTTGAGGTCCTCATCAGCGGTGGATATGGGGGCGATGTTGAAATTCTCCACCAGGAAGTTGAGCACGTTGGGGGTGATAAAGGCCGGGAGACTCGGCCCCAGCTTGATGTTCTTGATCCCCAGGTGCAAGAGGGTCAGCAGGATCACCACCGCCTTCTGCTCGTACCAGGAGAGGATCATCGACAGGGGCAGGTCGTTCACCCCGCACTCGAAGGCCCCGGCCAGGGCCAGC
>JAYFNT010000013.1:0-96228 GCA_034933285.1 Geobacteraceae bacterium
TGTTACTTGCAAGCAATGCCCGTGCCACAATGCCGTTATCATTAAAAACGCATATTTACAAAGTCATGTTCGCATTCAATCACATTAACCTGTAAGGGTTTTCGACATTTCAACGTAATCGAATGTAAATTTATCCGTCAGTCAGTTATAAAAAAGCCGCCGACAATACCATCGCAGCAATGGGGTCGTTAGCCCGGATAAAGCTGTCTGCGGGGTGCCTTCCCCAGTGTCTTTGTGAGCGGATTCCGGTGTTGGCCTATATCTGGCCTGAACTGAACACGATACCATTGACCAATATTATTCTGAGGAGTATTTATGAAATAAATTGACTTATATAGCGAAAATAAGGAAGCAGGAAATACTTATCCCTCATACGATGATAGAGGCCCAGTCTGTTTCGTCCCGATTCATCGGTGGAGGTAAAAATGAACTTGGGCAAAATAGTAGTGCTCGATCTGGAAACAACCGGACTGTCGCCTTTCAGGGGAGCAGAGTGTTGGAGATCGGCGCGCTCTCCATCGAACGCTGAGAGATGGCTACGTTCGGCATCGATTCTCCAAGAAAAAGGGTGGAATGCCAGTCACATTCAATACCCTAGAATTTGACGGCATTCTGACTGCAACGGCGCCGGAAGTGTTTATCGAGAAGTGTCTTTACAACGGAATCGGCCCTGCCAAAGGATTTGGTTGAGGACTGATGTTGCTGCGGCGGGTCTGAAATCCCCCCCGGCCCCCCTTTCATAAAGGGGGGAGAATTTATTCGTTTTTGTAGCTTGCGATGATGCAGAAATTCTCTTATCAAGGATGTATTCGTTGGAATTGATGGAAGTCCCCCTTTAGAAAGGGGAGGGGCAATATCAAAAGTCCCCCTTTAAGAAAGGGGGACTTATGGCAAAGACGAAAGTGGTCAATGCCTTCGACGGGAACGGGAGGCAGCGATCGTGGCAGCAGAGGCTTGATTCGCGGGAAAAATCAGATAGAATTCGCACATGGCCCGTATAGCATGCATCACAGCCGTCGCTGTTCCCCATCACGTTAACCAGAGGGTAAACCTGAGAACGCCGCCGCACCGACAGCTGCCGATGGCCTGCGTCCTGGATCGGCGGGTTTCCCCGAAACTCACCCAACCGAACATAACGGAGGAAAAAACATGAATAAAACCACACTCTGCCTCGCATTCATTTCCTCGATCCTTCTTTTCTCAAATGCTCCGGTACATGCAGACGAGAAGAAAATAATTTTCAATACCGAGAGCATAAAGTACGAAACAGGCACCGGCTCGGAGAGGTGTCGTGCCCAGTGTGAAAGAAAATCAGGCCCTGATGCGAAGTCTTTACTTTCCGAGGGTTGGAAAATAGTAAGCTCCTCTGCAAAAGAAATAATTGGAGAACATTATTCGTACACCCCCTGCAATACCTGTTTACCTCACGGATGCATCTGCATCGGCAAGGAGTACGTTCTGCGGAAAGATGAACCGGCCCAGGTAATTGAAACCAGGAGCAACGTAATTGATTCAACCGGCAATAACAACAAGACCGTGCTTCAGCCCCTCAATGATGAAACCGTGAAGAATGAACTTGACCTGCTCAAAAAGGAAATTGATATGCTGAAACAAGAAAATGGATTATTGAAGAAGGAAATTGAAACCCTCAGATATCAATTAGGTTCAAAACAGAAATAAATAAGCAAAAATGGGGTAAACAAGGGATATCAATGATTAAAGTCATTAATATTCTATTGATCATGGCATTGTCAGTGCCTGAAATAGCCTTTGGCGATGAACTCAACGGGTATTTGTGGGAACGAATGGATGAATCTTACAAATATCTGCTTGTGGTCGGATATGTAAATGGATTCTGGCATGGAACGGTTTATGGCGCTGATTTCGGAGTGAACACAACATCCAAATATCTTAAAGATTTGAGCGCCACTTCAGTGTATGGGGTAAGAAAATTCAAGGAATATTCGATGTGCGGAACAAGCATTGATAAAAACAGGGAAAAATTTCTAAAGGCTGCAGCCAAATACGCAAAGAATTCCTTGAACAAACCTATCGAATACTATGTTGCAGATGTTGATTCCTTTTACAAACAATACCCACTGTGCAAAGGAAAAGACATAATGGAAATGCTGACGGATATCAGTCTGGCATGGCTCAGGATCCGTACCTATAAGGATATTGGCGAGGAATGTTCAAAAAAGAATAATAATCCGTCAATTTCTCCGTAGGGGCGGGTTTCCGGCCCGCCCTCCTCGGGATGCCTGGTAAAATTTTCCTACTTAGTTTCCATCCGGAAAGGGTGCTTTTCCGCCCTGGCTGTGTCAATCAGCGGGCTTGCTTGTGCGACATACCTGAGTATGCCTCCGCGCAACCCCTTGATTTCCTTGCCAGGACGAAAAATCCCCTCTTTCCGATCTGAAAACTGCATAAGCGTCAATCCGGACTTTCCGGATGGACACTACTTAGGGGCCGTTTTCTGCAGGTATTTTTCCCGGATATTTGATGGAATGAGGAAATCCCCCTGGCTTCTGGCCGGGAGGGCGTTTTTCAATTCAGTCGCAATAATGTCTGGGTTGTCAGACTTGAGCGCAAGTTCCCTGGCTTTCCGGTCGAAGATTACAAGATATTCCTTCATCAGATTTATGTCCTTCTTTCTAGAGATCGGACCGTGGCCGGGAATAATAGTATCGACATCAAGCGATAGAATGAAGTCCAGGGTTTTGATCCATCCGGCCAGGTCTCCCTCGCCCATGTAGGGATGAAAATCGGAAAAGAGGATGTCCCCGGTAAAAAGTAACTTCCTGTCAGGCAGGTACACCAGCAAACTCCCTTCCGTATGGGAGGGGCCTACGTGTATCAGGTCTATCTTTTCGCCACCCATAGAGACGGACATGCGATCGGTGAAGGTCAGATCAGGAAGTTTGATTTCCGTCCCACGCACGTCTTCTTCCGAGAGTCCGAATGCGGACATGTTCTTCAGGACGGGTTCGCCCTTCAATTCCAGGTTTTTCCGGTCGGCTGCCTGGGAGATTACAATTCCACCTGCCTTTGCCAGTTCACTGTTGCCGAATGCATGGTCGAGGTGATAGTGGGTATCAACAACATACCTGACAGGTTTGTCGGAGACTTTCCTGATATCGGCCAGGAATCTCCTTGCTTCTTTGGCGGTGAGCAGGGTATCGACAACCAGGATTCCGTCTTTTCCGATGACAATACCGGCATTGGCGCCGAAGCTGTTGCCGGGGCCGGCGTTCCTGATATCGACATACGAGTAGACGTTGTCCATTATCTTCGTCAATCCCTGATGTTGCGCAAAAGATTTGCTTCCCGCAACCATAACAAGAAAAGCTGTACAGATACTGATGAAACTTTTCATGGTTTCCTCCATTCAGTGGTGTTCTTTGAAAACAAGTGGTTCAGCCGTATACCGGGAAACTTGTTCCTCGAAATTGTGTCTGGCGCCCTGTTATGTATAGCAAATTAATAACTGTTTAGAAAGACAAATGTCCCGTTGGAGAGTATTTGCCCTTTTTCCGAAAAAGATCAGCTGAAAAAACGGGTTGCAGCGGGAAGATCAATAATGATATAGATAGAAACACGCCACGGGACGTCCCGTGGTTTTTTTATGACGGATCTCGACAATTCTGGGCTCAACTGGCTGGAGAGAAGGGAAGCGGGGCAGAAAGCATGAGGATCATTGACAGGTTGGAGAAAAAACTCGGACGATATGCCCTGAAGAACGTCACTTTATATCTCATTGCCGGGCAGTCGCTGGTGTACGTACTCTTTCAAATGGGCAGGCTCGACCCCGGGCAAATCTTTTTTTCAGCCGGAAGTCTGCTTCAGGGTGAATGGTGGCGACTCTTTACCTTTCCGTTTGACCCGCCGATGCAGAACCTGCTGTTTGCCTTTTTCGCCTGGTACCTGTTCTATCTCATGGGTTCGGCCCTGGAGGAACACTGGGGCTCCTTCCGCTATAATCTTTTTCTTCTCGCAGGTTACCTGCTGACCGTGGCCGTTTCTTTCCTGGCGCCCGCGTATCCCATGAGTAATGCGTTTATCGGCGGATCCGTGTTTCTTGCTTTCGCCTTCCTGTTCCCCGACTTCCAACTTCTCCTGTTTTTTGTCCTGCCGGTCAGGATCAAGTGGCTCGCCCTGATTACCTGGCTCGGATACGGGTATATGCTGCTGGTCGGGGGATGGCCGAGCCGTCTGATGGTGCTGGCTTCGATTGGCAACTTCCTGTTTTTCTTTGCACGTGATATTTGGGTGAACCTGAAATATGGCCGACGGCAGGTGGCAAAAAAGGTTTTGTCGGCTTCCAGGACCAATGAACAGCCTTTTCATCGCTGCACGGTCTGCGGCATCACAGACAAGACCCACCCCGATATGGATTTTCGATACTGCCCCCAGTGCGAGGGCCAATACGGCTATTGCCGGGACCATATATTCAATCACGAGCATGTGAAGAAATGAAAGCTTTTCTGCAGATTCTATGAACGGCAGGAATGGATGTGCTTTCCACCTCAAATGTACTCAAGAGTTGCCGATATGTATCATGGGAAGTCGATTTCATGGCAGCTCCGTACAGATGGTGGATTGGCACATCCTGAAGCATCAATTTATTTGAAGAAAGAATATTGGAGGCAGAATGTTCGATGAAACACAGTCATATCATTTGCCGCTCTCACTCGAGAGGAGCAACATACCGCGAATCGCGGTGATCATGCCCGGGTTCGATTCAGTTACCATGGGTAATGACGAGTATCTCCTCCTTACTCCTCAGGAGAATGAAACAGGTGATATGCGTGAGTATTTTCAGCTTCCCAACGACCCGAGAACCGTTCGTGAACTTTTGGATGTAATCGGACCGGAAACGGTGGGGGAGTGGGTTCCCTTCTGCAGTTGGTTGCTGCAAGGTTAATAATCGCTATGCTGATACACAGTGTGTTTTCATGCGTTGACTTTGCCGGTCGCGATTGTTAGTATGAAAAATTGTTTTTTCCCATACGGGTGTGTGTCTTGAGGAAATGCATTTAATGCACATGAACAAGAGAATTTGCTTCAGCATAACCGGATATTAACCCTGCAGATCGTATGTCTTCCCGCTCTTGAAATCTCCGAGAAGATCATAGTTCCGCTGAAAATGGAAACCGCCTTCAAGAAGGACTTGAACAGCACTCAATGACAAAAATATTGTTTTCGATATGTTACTGTTGCTTCGCCGCATTGTTTTTTGCCGGTTGTGTGGGACAGGGCGCATATGAAAAAAAGATTCAGGAAGCGTCGACTCTCACAAGGGAAGCGAATCTTTTGAAGCGGGAAAAGACCGAAATTTCCCGGGAAAACGATGCGCTCAGGATGGAACTGGACGCGACTGGACGCAAGGTTTCCCAACTCGAGCTTTCAAAGAAAAAGCTTGAGGAAACGCTTTCCAGCGGCACGGATCGGAATAGCCAGCGGCTGATCGAACTGGAAAAGGAAAACAACAGGCTGAAGGCAGGACTTGACAGAGTGCTTCAGGGGCGTGAAGAAGATGCCCGGGGAGCGAGCAGACTCTATGAGAACCTCATAGAGAGAATGAAGGACGACATCGCCCGCGGATTCGTAAAATTGGCGGAACTAAGGGGCAGGGTCACGATAACTGTTGAAGGTACGGTGCTGTTTGAGAAAGGAAAGGATGCCCTGAAACCCTCGGGCACGGTTTTGCTGAAAAAGATTGCCGGAATTCATAAAGAACTGGGCATCAGGGAAATTCAGATTACTTCGTCATTCATCACGAATCATGCATCCCACGAATCCAGGAACTTCAGTGGAGGGGCATGGTTACTAAACTCGGGCCGTGCCGCTGCAGTGGCACGGCTTCTCGGTGAAAACGGTTTCAACCCATCAGATATCGTGACCACTGTCAGTGGCAGGGTGGAGTTTCTTGGGGCTGGCAACCCTGATGCCATGAAGGAAACCTTACGACCGATCGAGATTGTTGCCATTGTCAAGGAATGAGGTGCATGAATGGCGAAGAAAAAACAAAAATGCGCCGAAAAGCACAAGGAGTTCATCAACACACCGTTCCGCGGCCTTAAAGCAATTGTCGCCGATACCGAACTGGCTCCCGCGAAAGAGGAAACCGTCGGAAAAACGCCTGAACCTGTCCGGGAGGAAGTTGATGAAAGGGAGCTCTTCCTGCGTGCGGTCCAGGGGGCTGAGAAGCTCAAAGCTACTTCTTCGGGGCACGGATCAGCCGGTAAGCCTGTCGCGGAACCGCGTATCAAAGAGGAGGATCGGCAACTGTTCATCTCATCTCTCAAGGGAATGGATTCAACGTTCCAGGATGAATATCCCGAAGATGAGTCTTTAAGACCACTGGCCGTCAACCGGATGAGGCAGTTGAAGAACGGCGCAATCAGGATCGACCTGGAACTCGATCTTCACGGGCTGACCAGGGATGAAGCGCTTGCAAGCCTTTCGCGATTCGTAACCGGAGCCTATAACCGTGGGCAGAAAGCCATCCTGGTCATTACCGGGAAGGGAAACAATTCGCCGGGAGAGCCGGTGCTCCAGTCTGCCGTTGCATCGTGGCTGCGCGAGTCAGGAAAGAAAATGGTGGCTGAATTCGCTCCGGCGCCCCGGCAGATGGGCGGGAGCGGAGCATTCGTGGTTTTTCTCAAGGATAACAAAGACAAGTAATTTCCATTCGCAAGGATGGAAATCAATACAGATCACCGGCCGTCCTGTGACGGCAGCTGAATTGGAGGATTAGGGAATGAGTCATCGTATCAATTGCCTTTCGGGAAATGTACTCCTGGCAATTTTTCTTATCATATGGGCTGTTGTTCTGATGTGCGCCGGAAGCGTCAATGCCGGCTGAAAGGTAGCCTTTCGGGGAGGAAAATCAGGCGGTCTTTCCGGGAACAGCACGGAGATGAGTCCGGAATTCATGCCAATCCCATGGGTTCCGGCCTGAATACTTTGCAGCCTGTTTTCCATCGGGATGGTTGGCGGGAACCTGACGGCCTCAATAATGCCGTTCGCCGAAAATCGCAGATCCTACCCGTACCAGGGTGGCTCCTTCTTCGATTGCAACTTCGAAATCACCGGACATTCCCATGGAGAGTTCATCCATGCGGATCCCGGGGATTTTCTCTTCAGATATGAGCATTGAGAGTCGCCGCAGTTCCCTGAAATAGGGACGTGCCAGTTCCGGCTGGTCGAAGAATGGCGGCATGGTCATGAGCCCGCGGATGCTGATGTTGGGAAGCTGCGCGGCTTCCCGGGCCAACTGCATGACCTGTGAAGCGGTTGTTCCGGACTTGGTTTGTTCTCCGGATATGTTCACCTGCAGCAGGATGCTGCATTTCCGCTCCGCCTTTTCCCATTGCCTGTCCAGTTCCCGTGCCAGGGAGATCCTGTCCACCGAATGGATCAGCTTTGTCAGCCCTGCAAGGTATTTCACCTTGTTGGTTTGGAGTGAGCCGATGAAGTGCCATTCGATCTCCCCGGACAATTGGCTGCTCTTGTCGCGAAATTCCTGCGCGTAGTTTTCACCGAATAACAGTTGTCCGGCTTTGAAAGCCTCCAGAACGGCACTGGCCGGTTGCGTCTTCGAAACTGCCACGAGGCGGACAGCGCCCGGATCGCGTCCGGAACGCCGAGCGGCATTATGAATACGCTCATTGACCATGCGAAGGTTGTTTTCTAACGACACCTGTTTAACCCTCCATATCCGGCGAATGCACAGCACCGACATTTCTGAGCGCTTCGACAACCTCGCACAGAGGGAGTCCCACTACGTTGGTGTATGAACCTTCAATTCTCCTGATCATCTGTGCCGCGGCGCCCTGGATCGCATACGCCCCAGCCTTGTCGAACGGGCATCTGCTGGCAATGTAGCTGCGGATTTCCTCATCATGCAACGTTCTGAAGTATACCAGGGTTTTTACTGCTTCTGAAATTTCACGGCCGGTCAAAGAGTCCAGTACAGTGTATGCCGTAATGACTTCGTGTGCCGAACCCGAAAGTTTGCGCAGCATGCGCTCAGCGTCGGCTGCGTCATTGGGTTTTCCCATGATTTCGCCATCGCTCACAACTATGGTGTCCGCAGCGATGAAATATCTGCCGTTGACGTTTGATGCGACTTCTCGAGCTTTTTCCGCTGCCAGGCGGAGGGCATGCCCTTCGGGTGTTTCGCCTTCCATATGTGATTCATCTATGTTGCTCGGGCACGCCCTGACCATGATCCCCGCGGACGCGAGCAGATCGGCGCGGCGCGGGGAGGCTGAGGCGAGTACGATGTCAGGATCAGGCATCTGGGTTCCTTTTCTTTGTTTCAAGGTCAGACGATGTGAGGGATCGCCGTCTTCGTCTCAGCAGCAAAATGAAAAGTGCTGCAATGATGGCAAGCCCGCTTGCGATCCGAATCCAGTCTGCCGCCAGGATTCCCGTAACCAGGGAAAGGGCGCCCATCAGGACAAGCAGCGCTTCCATGGAAAGAAATCTGCCGAGCAGTGATATTTCCTGCCTTTCCTTGTCCTTGTCCATGTCAGACTCCAGATCCGTTTCAGGGAGTTCAGCCGGTTTGACCGGTAGGCTCGCCGGCAAGCTGCACCTTCCAGCGCTCAAGATCTTCAAGCGCACGCTGTGCTAGCCGCTGCCTGCGCTCCGACTTCCGTACCTTCCCGCCAATGGGCGGGAATAAGCCGTAGTTCACGTTCATCGGCTGGAAGTTCTTTGATTCCGCGGTTGTAATGTAATGGATCAATGCTCCGTGTGCTGTGGTGCAGGGAGGAGGCGTGATGTCAGCATTCATTCCGCTGATTGCCAGACATGCTGCGTTTGTCCCGGCAAGGTATCCGGTGGCGGCGGATTCCACGTATCCTTCCACACCTGTGATCTGTCCGGCGAAAAGGATGCGCGGGTTGTTCTTCATCTGGAGGGTGGCGGTCAGTATGGAAGGCGCATTGATATAGGTGTTGCGGTGCATGGAGCCGAGGCGGGCGAATTCCGCCTGCCCCAGACCCGGGATCATGCGGAACACGCGTTTTTGCTCGGGATAGGTGAGCTTGGTCTGGAAACCTACCAGGTTAAAGAGAGTCCCCTCCAGGTTTTCCATGCGCAGCTGCACGACAGCATGGGGTTCGCGTCCGGTACGTGGATCGACCAGTCCCACCGGTTTCATTGGTCCGAAGCGCAGGGTATCCCTGCCGCGGGACGCAAGCTCTTCGACCGGCATGCATCCTTCGAAATGAACGAGTTTTTCGAAATTCCTGGACGGTACCTTTTCCGCAGCCAGCAAAGCTGCCAGGAAATTCTCATACTCTTCGCAAGTCATCGGACAATTGAGATAGTCGTCGCCTTCTCCCTTGCCGTACCTTGAAGCACGGAAAATTATGCCGGTGTCGATCGAAGATGCTGTGACAATTGGCGCGATGGCATCGTAGAAATACAGGTATGGGCCGGTAATCCCGGCTATTTCGCCGGCAAGGGATTCGCTGGTCAGGGGCCCGGAAGCGATTATGACTATACCCTCGTCCGGAATCCTGGTGATCTCTTCCCGGGTGACCGTTACCAGGGGGTGTGCCTGGATCTTTTCAGTGATGAATGCGGAAAACAGCCCCCGGTCTACGGCCAGGGCGCCGCCTGCGGGAACTCGTGTAGCATCTGCGCTTTTCATGAAGAGCGTTCCGAGACGGCGCATTTCTTCCTTGAGCAGTCCGACCGCGTTTTCCAGGGAGGCGCCGCGGAGCGAATTGGAACAGACCAGTTCTGCGAGAGAGGGCAGGGCGTGTGCCGCGGAAAAACGCTTCGGCTTCATTTCGAACAGGCTGACGGGAATGCCCAGTTCGGCCGCCTGCCAGGCTGCTTCGCAGCCGGCGAGGCCGCCGCCGATTATGGTGATGCCGGGCCGGGTCACTCCTTGTTGCTCCCGCCTTCGGAATTGTCCTTGTAGTCGCACTTGGGGCATTTCAGGAAAGCGCCCTGGCGCTTGTACACTTTTTGGACAAGCAACGGAAAACCGCAGGAGGGACAGGCCTGTGCGACAGGCGGGTCCCAGAGGGCGAATTTGCAGTCCGGATAACGGTTGCAGGAATAGAACATTTTGCCGTACCGGGACTTTTTCTCAATCAGTTCGCCTTTCCCGCATTCCGGGCAGGTTATGCCGGTGCCTCTCGGTTTCACCAGGGGCTGGATATTTTTGCATTCAGGATATGACGAGCAGGCAAGATATTTGCCGTATCGTCCTTCCTTGATAAGCATGGGGCTGCCGCACTTTTCGCATTTTTCTTCGGAAAAGACCGGTTCGGATTTTTCTTTTGGCTCCCCTTTTTCGATTGCACGCGTGTAACGACAACCCTGCTGATAGCCTGAGCATGCTATGAACTTACCGCGCTTGCCCAGTTTTTCAACCAGGGGCTGACCGCATTCCGGGCAGTTTTCACCGATCTGCTTGACCTTCCTCGGTTCCTTGAGCTTTTGCCCGAGCAGGGAGCTGAAAGGTCCCCAGAAATCCCTGAGAAGCTGTTTCCATTCTTTCTCGCCACGGGAAACCTGATCAAGTTCCTCTTCCAGTCCGGCAGTGAAGTTGTAGTCAACATACTTGGGGAAATCGTCAGTCAGAAGATCGTTCACGACCATGCCGGTGTCTTCGGGTATGAAGCGTTTTTTCTCCAGCACCGCGTATTTGCGCTCCAGGAGAGTGTTGAGAATGCTGGCGTAGGTTGAAGGCCGCCCGATACCGTACTCCTCAAGGGTTTTTACCAGTGTCGCTTCAGTATAGCGTGGTGGAGGCTGGGTAAAGTGCTGCTCAGGGACAATCTCCGCAAGGTCGAGGAATTCCCCTTCTTCCAGAGGAGGCAGCATGCCTTCCTTTTCTTCATTGCCGTCATCAATTCCTTCTATGTAAAGCTTCATGAAACCGGGGAAACGGATCACGCTGCCCGTGGCCCGGAACGTATTGCCCTTGCCGGCTGAAATGTCGACCGAGGTGAGGTCCAGGAGCGCTTCGGCCATCTGGCTTGCCATGGTGCGTTTCCAGATGAGTTCGTAGAGTTTGAACTGGTCAGGCGTCAGGTGCTTCTTCATTTCCGCGGGTGTCTTGGACAGATACGTGGGCCGTATGGCCTCGTGGGCCTCCTGGGCGTTTTTTGCTTTGTTCTTGAAATGTCGCGGTTTGGCCAGTGCGTATTCCTGCCCGAACATTTCACTGACAAGGCTTTGAGCCTCCTTGAGCGCCTGTGACGACAGGTTGACGCTGTCGGTACGCATGTAGGTGATGAGACCGATTGTTCCTTCACCCCCGAGATCAATGCCTTCGTAAAGTTTCTGCGCCGTGGACATGGTTTTCTTGGCGGAGAAGCCAAGCTTGCGGGCCGCTTCCTGCTGGAGGGTGGAGGTGGTGAACGGCGGTGATGGATAGCGTTTCTTTTCCGTTCTGGAAACTTTCGCGATCTGGCAGGCTTCCTGAAGGAGCTGTTCTCTGGCGGCTTCGGCAGCAGCCTTGTCCGGGATATCGAACTTTCCCAGTTTCTTGCTGCCCAGTTCAATGAGGTTTGCCTTGAACCCCTGGCACTGGTCCGTCCGCGTCTTGAGACTGGCGGAAATCGTCCAGTACTCCCTCTCGGTAAAGGCGGCTATTTCCTTTTCCCGTTCGCATATGAGACGCAGTGCGACCGACTGGACGCGACCGGCTGAAAGCCCGTAGCGGATCTTGTTCCAGAGGAAAGGTGAAAGGTTGAAGCCCACCAGGTAGTCGAGGATCGAACGAGCCTGCTGCGCATCGACCAGTTGGAGGGAAATGTCCCGGGGATGCTTTACCGCATGGATGATGGCGTCTTTGGTTATTTCATGGAAAACCACCCGTTTGATTTCGAGGCGGGATTTACCTGCGTCAAGTCCGAGCGCAGCCAACAGGTGCCAGGAAATGGCTTCACCCTCGCGGTCAGGGTCTGTTGCCAGAAGCAGGGTGCTGGTATGCTTCAATTCCTGCTTGATGACGCTGAGATGCTTCTTGCTTTCGGGAAGAACCGCGTATTTGGGTTCGAAATCATTTTCCACATCCACGGAACCCTGCTTGCTGGGCAGAGCGCGGACATGTCCGTATGAGGCAAGGACCTTGTACTCCTTGCCGAGAAAATTTTCAATGGTTCGAGCTTTTGCGGGTGATTCGACTATGACCAGATTCTGAGACATGTTTCACCAGAACGGGCAGTGCCCGGTAGGATATGTTGAATAAAAGTCAACAATGCTTCCTTACACGGTAAGGAGTTTACGGGAAAGGGCGCTCGGTTGCAAGTTCGACGGCGAAAAAAACCGGAATTGGCCTGATCCGGCAGGATACAGTCCGGAAAAATCCGATGATCGCCTGGCTGAACGCAGACTTCACGGGGTTGAAAAATGCTTTCCGGGGAGTTGCGAAATTGCGCCGCTCAGTTCCAAGCGCAGTAAAATAGCGGAAACTTCACTTGCTGTCAACGCGCATTTTGCCGCGATCTCATCTATGTGCAGCGGTACGGGTGACAGAAGCGAGTATACGGAGGCTTCCTGCGGTGAGAAACAGGGGGATGGTGGAAGGGGCGCCTTGCCGACGCTGTTCGCGCGCGCGGGCAATTCTTCCAGGATGTCCTCGACCCGTTCAACCAGTTTTGCCCCCTGTTTGATCAGGCGATTGGATCCTCTGCTCAGGGGGGAGTTGATGGATCCAGGAACCGCGTAAATGTCCCGTCCCTGGTCAAGCGCACATTGAGCCGTTATGAGAGAGCCGCTTCCCTCTGCTGCCTCGATAACCAGAACGCCTGCCGAGAAGCCGCTGATAATACGGTTGCGTCGTGGGAAGTTTTCCGCGACAGGCTTGGTCCCCAGGGGGAACTCGGATACAAGTGCGCCTTTTTCAACCATTTCCGTGAACAGCGAACGATTTTCAGCCGGATAGACAACATCTATCCCGCAACCCAGCACACCAATGCTTCTACCGCCGCCTGACAAGGCTCCCCTATGCGCGGACGTATCCACGCCTCTGGCCATGCCTGAAACGACAGCTATGCCGTGGCTGGACAGTTCCCTGGCAAAACGGTACGTCGCTTCCAGGCCATATGGTGAAGCACGGCGTGAACCCACTATCGCTATGGCCGTCTCGTGTGCTTTCAGTTCTCCCTTGACGTAAATGAACGGGGGCGGGTCAGGGATCTGGAGCAGCAAGCAAGGAAAATCCCGGCATTGAAACGTGATCACTCTGGCGCCGGATTTGTGCAATGCGGCATATTCGTTCTCTGCGAATTGGCGGTAGTCATGCCCGAGAATGGACGAAACGACAGAAGGGTAAATGCCCTTGACAGTGGACAATTCTGATTCGCTTGACGAAAGTACTTTGGCCGGCGAGCCGAAATGTTCCACCAGCCTGCGAAACGTTTTATTGCCCACATGTGGCACATTTTTCAACGCAAACCAGTAGTATTCTTCCATGGCGGGGAGATAAAAAAAGAGGCCGGTTCTGATGCCGGCCTCTTTTCATCGGATCACCTGTTCCTGAAGAGGGAAACCCTGTCGCCGACTCTGATTGCCTCGATACTCTTGACAACCAGTGCGGTGGATGTTTTCTCGGAGGTTTCGACCACGACTACTGCACCGTAGAGTTCCTGGGGCAGATTCCCCACATCTCTTTTCACATAGTCTTCATTTGGCTGTACGTCACGAACGACATAGAGAAGGTTGCCGGCTTCGAGGCCGTTGGCTTTGCCGAGGTCGAGATAGACTATGTCATAGATCCCGATGAGTATGTTGCCGAGCCTTGAATCTATGATATAGCCGTTAAGATCCTTGGCGGCTGCTTTCAGACTCACTTCACGACGGTTGTCGTGATACGGCAGGAGTTCGTCGCCTGCCATGATTTCGAGTTCCGACTTTGTTATTATCGCACGGGAACTCTTTTCCTCCATGTCGGTCAGTTTGAGGGTTCCCAGTGCATTGTATTTGTAACCCATGAAATCTCCGGTCACTGGGTGGTCAACCGGTTTCGCCTTTCTGTAAATCGTGTAGATGTCGCCGCTTTTTGCTCCATGAGACGTGCCCAGATCAGTATAGACGATGTCTTCCTGACCGAGCACCGTCCTGTCGTGATTAGTCTGAATAATGGTTCCCGTGGTGCTCAGGCCGGGATCCAGAACGAATCCTTCCCAGCCGCTGGCGGTGAAGGTCTTTTCACGGACAATCCTGTCTTCCGCGGCAGGCGAAGTATCTGGTACCAGTTCTATCCTGTCAGGGTAAACCCGCAGCTTTTGTCCCGGATATATGAGGTGCGGATTGGTGACTGACTGGTTGCGTGCCCAGAGATTGGGCCAGTAATGGGGATCCTTGAGAAACCGGTCTGACAGTCCCCAGAGCGTATCGCCCTGTTTGATCACATAAATTGTCGGCTGCTCCGACTGGGCGGATGCCGTCAGTGGAACGAGCAACGCAGACATGGACAGGACTAACGCCAAAATGATCCTTTTCATAGGCACCTCTCACCGCGATTTGATGATCCTGCTGGATTGATTTGGAACTGTCGCCCGAACTCCCGCGGCCAATTCCCGTTTCCCCAATAAATCTCGTCTATGTGTAAAGCCAAATGATAAGTTTGTCAAGGAGAAAGCTGGGTTTCACGTTTCCATAACTGGCGTGGTTATGGTACATTTCCGTTAAAGGAAGAAATGAAACTTCTGCAAAGGAACAGACAAGTGAAGATTCCCGAACTTCTTGCACCGGCAGGCAATATGGAAAAGCTGGAAATGGCCATTCATTACGGAGCGGATGCCGTATATCTTGGTGGGGAGGAGTTCAGTCTCAGGAGACTGGCGGATAATTTCACTATTGACGGCCTTGCCCACGCGGTGCGATATGCCCATGAAAGGAGCAAAAGAGTCTATCTGGCGACCAATATCTTCCCACATAATGCAGACATTGAAACAATCGGGGATTACTTGAGGAAAGTGGCGTCGATTCCCTTTGACGCCTACATAGTGTCCGATCCCGGTGTAATGGAAATGGTTCAGGAAGTGTCGCCGGACAGGGAAATTCACCTGTCCACCCAGGCGAACACGACCAACTGGCGGAGCGCGTTGTTCTGGAAAAAACAGGGCGTTTCGCGGGTAAACCTCGCGAGGGAGATGAGCCTTGCCGATATAAGTGAAACCAGGGAAAAATCCGGGGTCGACGTCGAGGTCTTCGTCCATGGCGCCATGTGCATATCCTACTCCGGCCGCTGCCTCCTGTCGGGAGTAATGTCCGGCAGAGACGCAAACCACGGAGAATGCGCCCATCCGTGCCGCTGGGGATACGCCATCGTCGAGGAAAAACGCCCCGGACAGTTTTTCCCGGTTATCGAGGACGGGAGAGGGACATTCATTTTCAACTCGAAGGACCTCTGCCTTCTGGAGTATTTGCCGGAATTGATCGAAGCAGGCGTCGATTCACTGAAGATAGAGGGGCGGATGAAGGGGATACATTATGTGGCGTCCGTAGTGCGTGTCTACCGGGAAGCACTGGACAGTTACCGGGAGGATCCCGGCAAATTCACGGTAAAAAAGGAATGGCTTTCGGAACTGGGGAAGATCAGCCATCGCGGCTATACGAGCGGGTTCCTGCTGGGCCGGCCCGGTGAAGAGGCATACGAAGCCGAGGCCGGTTACCTGCGCAGCCATGAGATGGTTGGTCTGGTTTCCGATGTGCTGGAAAACGGGGATGCGGTTATCGAGGTCAGGAACAGGGTGACTTCCGCGGATGTCGTCGAGTTCATCGGCAAGGGCATGTCGTCGCATTTTTCCGCAATGTCGACAATGATGGCCCTTAATGGAGCCGGAAGCGACATCCTGGAGGTGGCTCACCCGAATCAGCTGGTACGGATGCGGCTTCCCTTTTCCGTTGAACGCTATGACCTTTTGAGGCGTGAAAAAAAACAGTCGGATTGATATGCTTTGCTAGCCGTAATATATTTGATCATCCCACTCCGAGTATGACGCTCGAAGCCTTGAACATGGCCCATACCCGGTTTCCTTCCGTCAGTTCCAAGTCGTTGGCACACTGGTTTGTAATGACGGCGCTTATTACGTTGGATCCGGACAATTCTACGGTTAACTCGGTATTGACGGCGCCGTGGGCGATGGAAGTGATCTTGCCCGGCAGCATGTTCCGGATGCTTACCCTGACAGGGTCTTCTCCTATGCCGATGATGACGGAGCCGGCTTTGACTATTGCGTAAGCGTCCATGCCTTCGAGAAGCCCGAGGGATTGTACGCTGTCATTCGTGATTATAGCGACTATCCTGTCCTTGCTCTTGAGCTCGAGCGTCACTTCGGATTTCGCTTCCCCTCTGACGATGCTCGACACCTTGCCGGCAAAGACATTTCTGGCGCTTGCCTGCAGGGAGATCCTGTTGACCAGCTTGTCCAGCCCATGCACGTCGACATCGGTCATCTTTTCTTCCATGCTGGTCAGGAACTTTTCATGCTGTTCCTGGATGATCCTGTATTGACGGATGATTTCCTTCCCGTGTTCGGTGAGCGTCGTTCCCCCGCCCGATTTGCCCCCGGTCATGCGCAGAAACAGGGGCTTCTCAGAGAGATCGTTGATCGTGGAAACGGCATCCCATGCTGTTTTATAGCTTATTCCGACTGCTTTTGCAGCCTTGTTGATCGAGCCGTATTCATCGATCTTTTCCAGCAAAGCTATTCTGTCGTTTCCAAGAAACTCCATGTCGGTCTTTTTGAATGAGACAGTTCCGGAAACTTCGATCTGCTTTCTCGATCTGCGCATTAGGTGCCTTTCAGTTCTTCATGAATATGACCGTACGGAAACGGTTCGGATGAGTTTCAGCAGCATGGAACGAAACCGCGCACCAACCGGGGCGAAAGGAAGCCTGCGATGCCGTCTTTCCCCGAGATTGGCCAAGCAGGTCAAGATACGCTGATTGCCGGACTTGACTGAGGTGGAAGAAGTATAAAGCAATGCGAACCAATAGACAAGATTCAATCGAAACTTATTGGAACTTCAATGGTCCGGAAAATCGTTTGGCAAACGAATCGTATCTTGGCGTTAAAAGGAAACGGTTCCGGTGGCATGTCAGTGGAGACTGCTCTGCATGGCAGAGAGTGCCCGGTAAAGTTCGCATTGGGATACTTTTTCAAAGAATGCGGGCAGAAGCTTGATGTGCCGCCCGGCCATTTCTATTTCGTTCTGTTCCTTCATTCGCGCCAGGACGCGGCTGGCCGTTTCCCTGGTTATGAGCACCCGGTCGGCAATGCTCTGATGGGAGAAGATCTTGCTGATGATGACTCCGCTGCTGTCGTGCACTCCAAGGGTCTTGCCATATCGCGCCAGTGTTACCCTGATCTTTGACTCGGCATCATTGGTGCCGATTATGGTGTGAAACATCCAGCTTTCCCTGAGCCGCTCGCAGAGCACGGAAATTATTCCTTTCAGCAACTTGGGGTTTTCCATGAAGAAATAATCGAACAGGGTTTTGGTGAGAACGAGCATTTTGCAGGGTTCCATGGCAATGACTGTTGCATAGTCGGTTTTGCCGTCGAGCAGTCCCATGTCTCCGAAGTAGTCGCCCCGCTGTCGGAAAGCCATGACCCGCTCAAGTCCGCTTGGAGTGAAACCCACAACTTTGACCCTTCCCTTGAGAATTATGTACATCTGCTGATTTTCTTCATTCTCGAAGAAAATGATTTCTCCCTTTTTGCAGCTGTAGACATTGGTACGTTCAAGCAGAGAAGAGAGTTCCTCGTCCGAAAAACAAGAGAAAAAGGGAACTTTCTTGACGATCTTCTTGGTGAGTTCAGGATCAAAACTGCTTCTGACAGTCATATGCACTCCTTGGAAGGCTGCGTCGCCGGGGAGTGGAGCGGAATATCCTGGCAGTTGAGGGTATGGCAGTCGGCAACGCGTACTTTTCTGTTCAATCAGAACATAACTAGCTGACCTTACTGGCTAGCATATCACATTGCGAGGAAGTTGCATGAAGAAGTGATGTCAGGCGAAACCCGGGGAATGGAAAGCGAATACCCCCGGCAAACCGGGGGTATTCAGAGAAAAAACAGAATAGCTATGGTAGCTTGAATTGATATATTCAGCACGTCCCGCGCAAATTTGACCGGCTGGATTCCTCGGCCCGGGAACTGCTAAGCACATTCACTGTATCCGCATACATGGCAAACCGCGCATCCTCCTTCATGCTCAACTATTCCGCCGCATTCAGGGCAGGCCCCTCTTTCGGGCGCCTGAGCTTCCAGACCGGTGTCGTATCCCTTGGCTGACATGTGCGCCTGGATTGCCTTGGCCACTGCGTCTGCGCAGGAGAGAACCCGGTTGTCGCCGAAACCGCTCGGCAGGTGGCAGGAAATGCCCATGAGCTGCTTGATTACCTGCCGCGCCTGCACGCCGCTTCGCCATGCAAGCGAAACCATTCGGCCGATGGCCTCGCATTGGGAAGCTGCGCAGCCGCCGGCTTTTCCCATGGTGGTGAAAAGTTCGAACAGGCCTGCCTTGTCTTCGTTCACGGTTATGTAGAGCGGACCGCATCCGGTCTGCATCTGGTATGTCCATCCCTGGAGAGCCTTGGGGCGCTCTCTCTTTACGACTTTTTTCTCTTCGGCGGGGTGAGCGGCAGGTTTTTCTTCTTTCTTGCCAGTTGAGAGGACCTGCATGTCCCTTGAACCGTCGCGGTAGATGGTGACTCCCTTGCAGTCCAGCCTGTAAGCGAGCAGGAACACCTTTTCAACGTCTTCCACAGTGGCTATGTTGGGGAAGTTGACGGTTTTGCTGACTGCATTGTCGGTATGTCGTTGGAAAGCGGCCTGCATTTCGATGTGTACTTCCGGGGTTATGTCGTGGGCGGTGACGAATACTTTTCTTATATCTTCCGGGATATCCTCAATGTCATGGATGGTGCCATGCTCGGCAATGCGCTTCATCAGTTCGTCGGAGTAAAAGCCCTGTTCACGCGCGATTTTTTCGAAACAGGGGTTGACATCGACAAGAATGTTGTTGTCCAGGACCTGGCGAACGAAGGATACCGCAAACAATGGTTCAACGCCGGATGATGCATTGGCGATGATGGATATCGTCCCGGTGGGGGCGATGGTGGTCACTGTAGCGTTCCTCATGGGAGACGATCCCTGCCTGTCGTATATCGAGCCCGGGAAATTGGGGAAGGGGCCCCTTTCGACTGCCAGTTCCCGTGAGGCTGCGTGCCCCTCCTCGTTGATGAAACGCATGACCTTTTCGCCAAGCGCGATGGCTTCGGCTGAATTGTAGGGAATACCCAGCCCTATCAGCATGTCTGCCCAGCCCATGACTCCCAGGCCGATCTTCCTGTTAGCCCTGGTCATCTCGTCTATCTGCGGCAGGGGGTAGTTGTTAACCTCGATGACATTGTCCAGGAAGCGGACCGCGAGTATTATAACTTCTTTCAGACGCGCCCAGTCGATTTCATTGTTGACGATCATCTTGCCGAGATTTATGGAACCCAGGTTGCAGGACTCATAGGGCAGGAGGGGCTGCTCTCCGCAGGGGTTGGTGGATTCGATTTCGCCCACTTTCGGGGTGGGGTTGTCACGATTCAGTCTGTCGAGAAAGACAATGCCGGGTTCACCGTTGCTCCAGGCCTGTTTGACGATGCGATGGAAAACCTTGGCTGCGTTGAGGGTGCCGGCCGCCTCGCCGTTCCTGGGGTTTACCAGCTGATATTCCTCGTCTTTTTCCACCGCTTTCATGAATGCTTCGGTCAGACCCACCGAGATGTTGAAGTTGTTGAGCTGTTTCTGGTCGGACTTGCACATAATGAAGTCCATGATATCGGGATGGTCGACGCGAAGAATTCCCATGTTGGCTCCCCGGCGTGTTCCTCCCTGCTTGATCGTCTCGGTGGCGATGTCGAAAACTCTCATGAAAGAAATGGGTCCGCTGGATATGCCCGTGGTGGACATCACTACGTCGTGGGCCGGACGCAGGCGGGAAAAGGAAAATCCCGTGCCGCCGCCGGATTTATGAATAAGTGCGGTGAATTTCACTGCGTCGAAAATATCATCTATGGAGTCGCCGACAGGGAGGACGAAACAGGCTGACAGCTGGCCCAGTTCACGTCCGGCATTCATGAGGGTTGGCGAGTTCGGGAGAAACTCGAAATTCACCATCATCGAATAGAATTTGTCTGCCAGTGCTTTGATGTCGGCGTTGGCGTTGAATCTGGTTTCGGCAGCGGCAATGGCTGAGGCTACCCGCTGGAACATGTCCTGTGGGTTTTCGAGGACTTTTCCACTCTTGTCACGCTTGAGATAACGTTTTTCCAGTACGGTGAGTGCGTTTTTCGACAGCGCGAGATTGGCGCCGGTACTCTTGGCTTTTACCATGGCAGTGAGTTCTCCCTTGTTTCAGATGTTCAAAATGCCTTGTGGGCACCTCTGATAATACCACATTTTGTGATACCATATGAAATAAACCACAAGATATATGGTGTGTCAAGCAAATTACGATTAGAGCCATAAATGTTTGAAATAACGGAGGACATGCGGCCGACCGGACCGGATGGCCTGCGGGAAACAGCTTGAATAGGGATTTACAAAGACACCCATCTATGATAGGAATTCCGGAAATGATAAATTCTATGCTGCCCTGCGTCAAGCTGATCAGAGCTTTCACTATCCCACCTGAAAAACAGCCTTGTTTTGCCGGAAAATACTGTTCGCTGCATCTCGTTGACTCCTGGGAAATAGGCCGGGGAGCCGTATTGCGTGCATCGGGAAGATGGCGGTTTGACTTCTGATTTCACTTGATGCGTTGTCTGGCGCCGGTGGAAAGCACCACCCTTGTTCATGTCCAGAGAAAGGAAAAAATGAAAACATTTGTCCTCGATACGAACGTCCTGCTGCACGACCCGTTCGCGCTTTTCAGATTTCAGGAGAATTCCATCATCATTCCCATAACCGTCATCGAAGAGGTCGACAGGTTCAAGAAAGACATGAACGAAACCGGCAGGAATGCGCGCCAGGTTTCCCGCTACCTCGATGATCTGCGGCAGAAGGGATCCCTGTCTTCGGGGATAGGACTTGACAGCGGCGGCACGATAAGAGTTGCCCTGTTCGACGAGGAAATACGCCGCCTGATCCCGCCGGAACTGAGCGAACAGCGTGCGGACAATCGCATACTGGCAATTGCTCTGGATGCCAAGAACAAGAGCGGAAGAGTGCCGGTCATTCTTGTCACGAAGGACACGAATCTGCGTATCAAGGCAGATGCCGTCGGCTTGAAGGCCGAGGATTACGAATCTGATAAGGTGTCGATAGAAGAATTATATACCGGATTTACAGTGCTTGATGTTACACCGGAAACAGTTGATCGCTTTTACGGGCAGGGATGGGCGGAGACAGAAGAAAGCCTCATGCCCAATCAATATGTCGTACTCAGGGATGCGGGCAATCCGTCCCACACCGGCCTGGCTAAGTTCGTTGCAGCACAGAAACGGCTCGTTCCAGTTGCCAGGATCGGCAAGGAGGGAGTCTGGAGCATTCATCCCAGAAACAGGGAGCAGACCTGCGCACTGGACGCCTTGCTGGACGATTCGGTAAAGCTCGTAACCCTGGTCGGCAAGGCCGGCACCGGGAAAACGCTGCTGGCCATTGCCGCCGGGTTGCATAAGACGGCTGAAGAAAGCATTTTCAACCGGCTTCTCGTCTCCCGTCCGGTTTTCCCGATGGGGAAGGACCTGGGATTCCTCCCGGGTGATATAGAGGAGAAGCTGGCGCCCTGGATGCAGCCGATTTTCGACAACGTGGAGCTTCTTCTGAGCGGTCATGAAGCGGAGAAACGCCACAGCCGGGGTTATCGGGAACTTATGGCCATGGGGATACTTGAAATCGAACCCCTCACCTACATCAGGGGCAGGTCGATTCCCAACCAGTTCCTGATCGTGGACGAGGCCCAGAACCTTACGCCCCATGAGATCAAGACGATTGTCACCAGAGCTGGGGATGGCACAAAGGTCATTCTTACCGGTGATCCATATCAGATTGACAACCCCTATGTGGATTCTTCAAGCAATGGTTTAACTTATCTGGTGGAACGGTTCAAGGGGCAGGAAATTGCGGCCCATATAACCATGATGAAGGGGGAACGCTCGGCCCTGGCGGAGCTTGCCGCAAACCTTCTGTAATAATGCAAGGAGAGGGGGGCATGGCGGACATGTCCCTGCAAGTATTCATATGAGATTACTGGCAATAGAAACATCGTGTGACGAAACGTCGGCTGCCGTGGTAGAGGGGGGTGCAAACGTGCTTTCCAATGTCATAGCCTCCCAGGAGGCCGTGCATGCCGCCTATGGCGGGGTGGTGCCTGAGATAGCTTCGCGGAAGCACATAGAAGTCATCTCCTGCGTGGTCGAAGAGGCGCTCTTGAAAGCGGACACTTTACTCGACCGAATAGAAGGAGTTGCGGTAACCCAGGGCCCGGGCCTGGCCGGTTCCCTACTCGTTGGCATTTCCATGGCGAAGTCCATAGCTTATGCCCGAAATCTTCCCCTGGTCGGCGTGCATCACATAGAAGGGCACATGTTCGCCGTCCAGCTTGAAAAACATGTGCCGTTTCCCTTCCTGGCCCTGGTAGTTTCCGGGGGGCACACCCATCTCTACAAAGTGGACGGATTCGGTCGCTACACCATCCTGGGACAGACAAGGGATGATGCCGCAGGAGAGGCATTCGACAAGGTGGCCAAGATCATAGGGCTTCCTTATCCGGGCGGTTCGATAGTTGACCGGTTGGCTGCCGAAGGTGATCCGGAGGCCGTCAGGCTGCCCAGGCCGCTGTTGCATGACGGCAGCTGCAATTTCAGCTTCAGCGGTCTGAAAACCGCTGTTCTGCAGTATGTCAGAAATAATCCCCGTACAACTGATGGGTCGGCACTCAATGACCTCTGTGCTTCATTCCAGGCAGCTGTCTGCCAGGTGCTGGTCGAGAAAACCAGGTTGGCCATCCGTACCGCCGGGGTGAAGAGACTCGTGGTTGCAGGTGGGGTTGCATGCAACCGGTGCCTTCGCAAAAGCATGTCGGATATGGCAAATCAAGAGGGTGTGGAACTTGCCATTCCTTCTCCAGTGCTATGTACCGACAATGGCGCCATGATAGCCGTCCCCGCTGACCATTATCTGGAAATGGGGATCAGGAGTAGTCTCGATCTGGATGCCAGGACCGTATGGCCCCTGGACAGGATCGACAGGGGAATGTTCGGGTGATGGAACGGACAAGGGCGAAAAAATCACTCGGGCAGAACTTCCTGGTGGATGGAAATATCGTTTCAAAGATTATTGATGCTGCGCAGTTGAGCACTGATGATGCCGTCCTTGAAATCGGGCCGGGCAGGGGAGCGCTGACCTCCCGCCTTGCTTCTGCCTCGGGTTGTGTCGTCGCGGTTGAAAGGGACCGGGATCTCCTGCCAGTTCTTCATGAAAAACTGGCTGAAGCGGGAAACGTCGAGGTAGTGCATGGCGATATACTGCGCCTGGATATCCGGAGCCTCCTCAGTGAACGCCGGACAGAGAGGTGGAAGGTTGTCGCCAACCTCCCTTATAACATTTCGTCCCAGGTACTCTTTGCTTTCATAGAGTGCCGGCCTTTGTTCTCGCAGATGGTGCTCATGCTGCAGAAGGAGGTAGGCGACCGGCTCGTGGCCGGGCCGGGATGCAAGGACTACGGCATACTTACCGTTTTGTGCGCGAACTATTTCGACATTGAGAGGATTTGCCTGGTAAAGCCTACTTCTTTCAGGCCCGTGCCCAAGGTAGAATCCGCGGTACTGAGGTTTCGGGTCCTGCAGGCGCCGCGGGTTGATGTCGGCGACGACGGCTTGTTCCGCAAGGTTGTAAAGTCGGCCTTTGGGCAGAGGCGGAAAACCCTTGCCAACTGCCTCAAGGGCATGACCTCTTCTGCCGGGGAAAGCATTCATGAAATGGCGCTCGAAAGGGCCGGCATCGACGGGAAAAGACGCGGAGAAACATTGTCCCTCGACGAATTCGCCAGGCTGACCAGGGAAATGCTCGCTTTGCAGTGAATGGTCGCTGACGGACTTCCGGCACCGCATCCAGCCTGCCGGCATATGATTAATCCTTGATGCAAGGAAATATTTCCAGTATACTCCATAAGTTTCGAACTATCCCTGAACCGGAGGTTTTTGCGTGATTGATTATCTGCAGGAGTGGAGAAGAGACCGTTATTGCGGGACGATCTCCGCGCAAGACATAGGCAGCGAAGTAGTGTTGATGGGGTGGGCTCTGCGGCGTCGTGATCACGGCGGGCTGATCTTCATCGACCTGCGTGACCGTGAGGGAATCGCCCAGGTGGTATTCGACCCGGAAAGAAACCCTGAAGCACACCGTAAGGCCGAAGGAATCCGGAATGAATACGTGCTGGCAATCAGGGGCAAGGTTGCGCCCAGGCCCGAAGGCACGGTCAATCAATCACTGAAAACAGGCGAAGTGGAAGTACTCGTTTCCGAGTGCAAGGTCCTGAACCGTGCCAAGGCTTTGCCGTTCACCCTCGACGAGCATGTCGAAGTGGCGGAGAACATCCGCCTCAAGCACCGTTACCTGGACCTCAGGCGTCCCGTCCTGCAAAAGAACCTGTTCCTCAGGTCGGAAGTGAGCAGGATTGCCAGGGATTACCTGGCTTCCAGCGGCTTTCTGGAGATCGAGACCCCCTATCTGACCAAATCCACACCCGAGGGCGCACGTGATTTCCTGGTCCCTTCCCGCATCACACAGGGCAGCTTTTACGCACTGCCCCAGTCGCCCCAGTTGTTCAAGCAGATACTGATGGTTTCCGGTTTCGACCGCTACTACCAGATCGTGCGCTGCTTCCGTGACGAGGACCTTCGCGCGGATCGCCAGCCCGAGTTCACCCAGATCGATTGCGAGCTTTCCTTCGTGGATCGTGAAGAAGTCATCACCATAATGGAAGGGCTTATGGCCAGAATCTTCCAGGAAGCCAAAGGGGTCCGGGTAACGCTTCCCATGCCGAGGATGACCTACGGCGAGGCGATCCGGCGTTTCGGTGTGGACAACCCGGATGTCCGGTTCGGCCTGGAGCTTGTCGAGCTTTCCGAACTGGTGGCCGGCAGTGGCTTCAAAGTGTTCGCCGACGTGGTTGCCGGTGGTGGTATCGTCAAGGGCCTCAACGCCAAGGGTTGCGCTTCCCTCTCCCGCAAAGAGATAGACGAACTTACCGAATTCGTTAAAGTATACGGCGCCAAGGGCCTGGCCTATGTGAAGATGACGCCGGATGGATGGCAATCTCCCATCGCCAAGTTCTTTACCGCGGAAGAAATCTCCGCACTGGATGCGGCGTTTTCCGCGGAGGAAGGCGACCTGCTCCTGTTCGTGGCGGACAAGCCCAAGGTCGTCAACGATTCTCTCGGCAGGCTTCGAAACCGTCTGGCCCGCATGCTCGACCTGGTTGACGATGACGTTTACAGCTTTGTCTGGATCACGGATTTCCCGCTCCTGGAATGGGACGGGGATGAAAAGAGGTGGGTGGCCGTTCACCATCCGTTCACGGCGCCCATGGACGAAGACCTGGAGCATTTGGAGTCCGACCCGGGCAGGTGCAGGGCAAAGGCATACGACCTGGTTCTCAACGGCAATGAGATCGGAGGCGGTAGTATCAGGATCCACCAGGAAGCCGTCCAATCGCAGATGTTCCGCATGCTGGGACTCAGTGACGAGGACGCTCGGGCAAAGTTCGGATTTCTGCTTGATGCTCTCGAATACGGTACGCCTCCGCATGGCGGGATTGCCTTCGGCATGGACCGTCTGATCATGCTCCTTACCGGCAGCGAATCGATCCGTGATGTCATTGCGTTTCCGAAGACGCAGAAAGGCGCATGCCTCATGTCTGAAGCTCCGTCACTGGTCGATCAGAAACAGTTGCGGGAACTGGGCCTTAAGGTGAAAACGGTCAGCTGAGTTGAAGAGTGGCAGGGGTTTTCATTTCCGGTCCGCAAGGCAGCCGGTCTGGCGAAGAGCCTCGTAGAGCACAATGCCTGCGGCAGTGGACAGGTTCAGGCTTCGCACTCTGCCGAAGATAGGTATCCTGATAGAGGTGTCGGGGTTCGCATCCAGAAGGCCCTGGGGAAGACCGGCGGTTTCCTTTCCGAATACCAGGAAGTCTCCTTCGCGGAATTCGGCCTCGACGTAGGCCCTCCCGGCTTTCTTGCTGGTAAGGAAGAATCGTCCTGCGGGATAGGTTTTCATGAGAGTTTCCAGGTCCGGCCAGTAACGGACATCGACTTCGCTCCAATAGTCCAGTCCGGCCCTCTTGAGGCTCCTGTCGTCGGTGGAAAAGCCCAGTTTGCCCACCAGGTGCAGAACCGTACCGGTGGCGCCGCACAGCCGGGCGATATTGCCCGTGTTGGGGGGTATCTCTGGTTCTACCAGCACGATATGGAATGGTTGTGACGGCATCATTGTCAATAGCTCTCTTTCATCTTAATTGGTGAAGATCGGGAAACCGGTACTATATCAAAAACAACGATCGGGTAAGTCCTAATGAATAAGGAATGTTTCGGCGTCATTCTACGGGCTTTTCCGCCGGTTATTCAAGGTGTTTATTTTCCTTGACAAAGACATTGCCATGTCTTTATACTCCAAAACTTTCGATGTGGAACATGGTGAAATCCCGTGAAAATAAGGGTTGAGGGGCTTTCTGATACACCACTTCGTCTGAAGGCGCGGGAACCGGTTACCGACTTCCCTTCGCTGGCGGAGTTGCAGGAAAACGGCGACTGCCGATTTCTCGAGCCATTGCAGCTGGATTTCACTGTTGCCAGGGAATTCGATCACATAAGGGTCCACGGCCGGATAGAAACAAAGGTCCGCTACATTTGCTCGCGTTGCCTTGCTGAATACGATACCGCCTTGTGTACCGAATTCACGATTTTCTATACGAAGACCGCCAGGGTTCCGCTGGAAGAAGAAATAGCCCTGGCCGAGGAAGACCTGGTGTCTGTTTCGTATGAAGGCGACACCATAGACTTTACAAAAGAAGTTGAAGAACAGGTCCTCATGGAGATTCCCTTGAAACCTCTCTGCAGAGAGGATTGTAAAGGGTTGTGCAGCACCTGCGGAGCGGACCTGAATGCAGGAGATTGCGAATGCGCCCGTTCCGCTGCGGGCTTCACCTTCAGTGCGCTGAAAGACTTTACCGTTAAAAAATAGAAGGAGAATCAACCGATGGCAGTCCCAAAGAAGAAAACTTCCAAATCCCGCAAAAATATGAGGAGAGCCCACGATTTCCTGACGCCTCCCAATGTTTCAACCTGTCCCCAGTGCAAGGCGCCGAAGCTTCCCCACAGGGCTTGTCCTTCCTGCGGCATGTACAAGGGCAAGGAAGTAATCAAGGCCGAGGACCTCTAGGGCAAGGCGGCCTGTAATATCATGTGCATACCGGACAGAAGTCTATGAGGGTTGCCGTAGACGCAATGGGTGGAGACAACGCTCCCGCGATCGAAGTGGAGGGTGCGGTTGCAGCGGCACGGGAGTATGGCATAGCCATCACTCTGGTCGGAAACGAACAGGTGCTCCGACGGCAACTGGAGAAGCATGATAGCAACGGACTGGACATTTCCGTCGTCCATGCCAGTGAAGTCGTGGGAATGCATGATTCCGCCTCAGATGCCGTGCGACGGAAGAAGAACTCTTCAATCAGGGTCGCTTACGAGCTGGTGAAGGAAGGCAAGGTCGATGCCGTTGTCAGTGCCGGCAATTCCGGCGCCACGATGGCTGCCGGCATGTTTCTCCTGGGCAGGCTGAAAGGCATCGACCGTCCTGCCATTGCCACGATTTTCCCCACCCTGCAGGGGAAAACCCTGGTGCTCGATGTGGGCGGGAACGTGGACTGCAAGCCGCAGCACCTGGTTCAGTTCGCCGTGATGGGCGAGGTTTACGCCAAGTACTTTCTCGATATCGAAAACCCCAGGGTCGGCCTCCTCTCCAATGGGGAAGAGGAAAGCAAGGGCAACGAGCTGACCCGTGAGACAAACGGAATCCTTCGTGGGGTGCGTTTCAACTACCTCGGGTACGTGGAAGGCCGTGATGTCTTCAACGGCAATGCCGACGTGGTTGTCTGCGACGGCTTTGTAGGCAATGTCGTGCTGAAGGTTTCCGAAGGTCTGGCCGAAACGGCGGGCAGGATGCTGAAAGCGGAGATCAAGGGGAGCCTGTTGTCCATGGCCGGCTACCTGTTCGTGCGCGGCGCGTTCAGGAGATTCAGGAAGAAGGTCGATTATTCGGAGTACGGCGGAGCTCCGCTCCTGGGTATCAACGGGGTGGGCATGATTTGCCATGGGGGCTCCAACGCGAAAGCTATTAAGAATGCCATCCGCTTTGCGCATGAGTATGCGCGCAAAGGCGTAAACCAGAAGATGGCGGAAAAACTGCAGGAATATATTACGGCATGCGGACAGCCAAAAGATGGTGAGACCGGCCAGGCTGCCTGCTGAAAAGGTGGGACGAATGGTTTTATCTCGCATAGTGGGGACCGGATCAGCGGTTCCCGACAGGGTCTTGACCAACTTCGATCTGGAAAAAACCGTTGATACTACTGATGAGTGGATTACCACAAGGACGGGGATAAAGGAAAGGCGGATAGCCGCCGATGACGAATATACTTCCCTGTTCGCCACACGTGCTGCCGAGCGCGCCCTTGAAATGGCCGGACTGACACCGATGGACCTTGATTTGATCATCGTGGCGACGGTCACTCCGGATTTCCCCTTTCCGGCCACCGCCTGCCTGGTGCAGAACAATCTCAAGGCCGCAAAGGCTGTCGCTTTCGACATTTCGGCTGCCTGTTCGGGCTTCCTGTTCGGGCTGACCATGGCAAATTCCCACATTCAGGCAGGAATGGCCAAAAGGGCCTTGGTGATCGGCGCGGAAACCCTTACCCGCGTTACGGACTGGACTGACAGAAACTCCTGTGTACTTTTCGGAGATGGTGCAGGTGCAGTCATCCTGGAAGCCCGTGAAGGGGAAAATGGTGTTCTTGCGACCCGTATCCATTCCGACGGATCCTACTGGGAACTTTTGCACCAGCCTGCATGCGGCAGCAGAAACCCGGCGTCGGCGCGCGTCATGGACGAGAAGATGACTTTCATCAAGATGCAGGGGAATGAAGTCTTCAAGCTTGCTGTCAGGGCAATGGAGGATGCTGCCAATGAAGTGCTGGCAGTGAAAGGACTTCAGACCGCTGATATCGACCTTTTCATTCCCCACCAGGCAAACAAGAGGATCATCGACGCAATAGGAAAAAGGCTTGGCCTGGAAAAAGACAAGATATACGTAAATCTTGACCGTTTCGGCAATACTTCCGCGGCATCGATTCCCATCGCACTTGACGAGGCCAACCGGATCGGCAGAATGAAGGTGGGAGACATCCTTCTCCTCGATTCATTCGGTGGCGGTCTGACCTGGGCTTCCGTCCTTATGCGCTGGTAATTCATTAAAGGAGTCGGGTGGTGACAAATGCATTGATTTTCCCTGGCCAGGGGTCCCAATATCCGGGCATGGGGAAAGAACTGGCGGAAAATTTCTCCATTGTCAGGCAGACATATGAAGAGGCGGACGAATCTCTCGGTTTCAGGCTTTCCCGCCTTTGTTTCGAAGGGCCTGAAAGCGAATTGCAGTTGACCGAGAATACCCAGCCGGCATTGCTGACCACCAGCATTGCTTTCAAGAGACTCCTGGAAACCGAAACCGGCCTTTCGTTCAGTTTCGCAGCCGGTCATTCCCTTGGTGAATATTCCGCCCTGGTAGCTTCTGAAGCCATTGATTTCGGAGATGCCCTGCGCATAGTCCGCTCTCGCGGCCAGTTCATGCAGCAGGCAGTACCGGTCGGTACCGGCGCCATGGCAGCAGTTCTCGGGGCAGACCCCGATGTGGTGGAAGAGGTCTGCTCTGAGGCAGCCCAGGGCGAGATTGTCGTTCCCGCCAATTACAACTGCCCCGGGCAGATAGTCATTTCAGGGCAGGCAACGGCGGTCAATCGTGCAATCGAGATCGCAAAGGCCCGGGGAATACGGAAGGTGCTGCTTTTGCCGGTCAGCGTTCCTTCACACTGCGCTCTCATGACTCCGGCAGGTGAGCGTCTCGGCGAAGAGCTGGAAAGGATCGTGGTGAAGAACCCTAAGATCCCGGTCATCAGCAATGTGGAAGCGAAACCTTATACTGAAGCGGCCCGTATCAAGGGACTGCTCGTCGCACAGATAAGCTCGCCGGTTTTATGGGAGTCGTCGGTAAGGGAAATGATTTCACTGGGAGTCACGCAATTCGTGGAGACCGGAGCGGGCAAGGTGCTTTCAGGGCTGGTAAAGAAGATAGACAAGAGTGCTATAACCAGGAATTTTGACGATCTGGCCGGATTCAAGTCACTGGCAGGGGAGGGCGCATGAACCTATCTGGCAAGAAAGCGGTCGTGACCGGGGCTTCACGTGGTATCGGCAGGGCTGTGGCGCTCAAACTGGCACGGGAAGGCGCGGAACTGATCGTTACGGCTACGTCTCTTGAAAGGGCGAGCCGAACGGCCGACGAAATCGTGTCGAGGGGCGGACGGGCCATTCCCTGCAAGGCGGACGTGAGTGTTGCAGCTGACGTGGATGCCTTATTTCAGCTGGTGGTGAAGGAGTTCGGCAGCATCGATATACTGGTCAACAACGCCGGCATTACCAGGGACGGCCTGCTGATGCGCATGAAGGACGAGGACTGGTCCGCGGTCATCGACGTGAATCTGAACGGCACTTTCTACTGCACCCGTGAAGCAGTCAAGCTTATGGCAAAGGCGAAGAGCGGAAGGATAGTAAATATCAGCTCGGTGGTGGGCTTGATGGGAAACCTCGGACAGGCCAACTACTGTGCCAGCAAGGCCGGCATCATAGGTTTCACCAAAGCGGTCGCCAGAGAGTACGCCAAGAGGAACATCACAGTGAACGCGGTTGCGCCGGGCTTCATCGAGACCGACATGACCGGCGTGCTGGCGGAAAACATCCGCGAGGAACTTTTGAAGCAGATCCCGGCCAACAGGTTCGGTGCTCCGGAAGATATTGCCAATGCAGTCTTTTTTCTCGTTTCGGACATGGGAAGCTATATCACCGGCCAAGTGCTGTCAGTGAACGGCGGGATGCACATGTGAAAAAATAGTTTTTGCAATTTTCGGATTTCATGTTAATAAGCAGAAGGTGTGAAGGTTCGCATAACCTGACAAAGTCAGACAACTTGAATGGAGGAAAAGAAATGTCGTCAATAGAAAAAAGGGTTAAAGAGATAGTGGCGGAACAGTTGGGAGTGGATGATGCGCAAGTTACCGGCGAAGCATCATTCATGGACGATCTGGGCGCCGATTCGCTTGACCAGGTGGAACTGGTAATGGCCCTCGAAGAAGAGTTCGACATCGAGATTTCAGATGAGGACGCCGAGAAGATCGCCACTGTCCAGGATGCTATTGACTATATCGCTGATCATACCTAACGAAGAAGGGGGACCCCCCCCCTTCCTTTCCGAACCCTGCCGGAAGCCGCCGGACATGGGAATGATCAATTCGAGGAGCTGCTTATATGAGAAGAGTCGTGGTGACGGGAGTGGGGCTGGTATCGCCCCTGGGTACCGGGAACCGGAAGAATTGGGACGCACTGGTTGCCGGCAGGTCCGGGGTCGGCAGGATCACCCGCTTTGACGCCACCGATTTCCCGGTCCGGATCGCTGGTGAAGTCAAGGATTTCAACCCCGAAGATTTTATCGAGAAAAAAGAGATAAAAAAGATGGATCTGTTCATCCAGTATTCCCTCGCGGCGGCCCAGTTCGCGATGGAGGATTCCGGACTGCAGATCAATGACGCAAATGCCGAGCGTGTCGGCGTTCTCGTCGGCGCCGGACTCGGGGGACTTCCCACCATCGAAAAGTATCATCTTGCCCTCCAGGAAGGGGGCTACAAGAAGATATCGCCTTTCTTCATTCCCATGCTGATCACCAACCTGGCGCCTGGTCACATATCGATCAAGTACGGGGCCAAAGGTCCGAATCTTTCATCCGTATCAGCGTGCGCTACCGGCACCCACTCCATAGGCGACGCATATCACATGATTGCCCGCGGTGATGCCGATGCCATGATCGCCGGAGGTACGGAGTCTACCATTACTCCGCTGGCCATCGGCGGGTTTGCGGTCATGAGGGCGTTGTCGACCCGTAATGACGATCCTGAAGCTGCTTCCCGGCCTTTCGAGAAAAATCGCGACGGATTCGTCCTCGCAGAGGGTTCCGGGATCGTAATCCTCGAAGAGTACGAGGCTGCCAGAAAGAGAGGGGCGAAGATCTACGCCGAGGTTGTGGGCTATGGATTGACAGGCGATGCGTATCATCTCACAGCTCCTGCACCCGATGGCGAGGGCGCTGCGCGCTGCATGAAAATGGCCCTGGACAACGCCGGGATAAGTCCTGAGGAAGTCGATTACATCAATGCTCACGGTACCTCGACCACATTCAACGACCTCTATGAGACCATGGCCATCAAGAAGGTGTTCGGATCCCATGCAGGAAAACTCATGGTCACTTCATCAAAGTCAATGACGGGACATATGCTGGGAGCTGCCGGCGGTATTGAGGCGGCGATCTCTCTCCTGTCGATGGATACCGGCGTGGTGACGCCGACCATCAATTACCAGGAGCCGGACCCGGAGTGCGATCTGGACTATGTGCCGAACACTGCCAGGGATGCGAAGATAACCTGCGCCCTTTCCAACTCCTTCGGTTTCGGCGGCACCAACGCGTCGCTGCTTTTCAGAAAGGTGTGAGCATGGAAAGAGTTATTGCACTAGGCAGCGATCATGGCGGCTACGAGCTCAAAGAAGCTGTCAAAACTCTTCTCGTGGAGAGGGGCATCCCCGTTCTGGATGTGGGTACGAACAACGGCGATTCGGTTGACTACCCGGATTTCGGCGAAAAGGTTGCCCGCAAGGTATCACGGGGAGAGGCCGAAAAAGGCGTTCTGGTCTGCGGCACCGGTATAGGAATGTCGATTGTCGCCAACAAATTCCCCGGAGTAAGGGCGGCACTGGCCGCCGACCCCTACATGGCGAAGATGGCCAAGCAGCACAATAACGCCAATATCCTGGTGCTGGGCGGACGGGTCATTGACGAGGACGAAGCCCGCGAAATGGTGGCAACCTGGCTGGATTCCGATTTCGAGGGAGGCCGCCACCAGGGGCGTCTGGACAAGATAGCCGCACTGGAAAAAGAATTGTACAGATAGGCAGGCTTGAAGTGTGCGGGGCCGGAATAAGAACTGCATTACGAGATGTTGTTTTGAGGGTTGGGAATACGGGACTTCAAAGGTCCCGTATTCTTTTTCAATTACCTGGAAGGAGATAGCAAGATGTCCATACTGGAAGGTTTTGATCCTGAAGTATCCGAGGCAATCCGCCGTGAGACGGAGCGCCAGGAGTACAATCTCGAACTGATCGCTTCGGAGAATTTCGTTTCCGAAGCAGTGCTCGAAGCCCAGGGCTCGGTCATGACGAACAAGTACGCTGAGGGTTATCCCGGAAAGCGTTATTATGGAGGCTGCTCCCAGGTGGATGTGGTTGAAAACCTTGCCATTGAGCGTGCAAAGCAGCTCTTCGGCGCTGACCATGTCAATGTCCAGCCTCATTCGGGCTCACAGGCCAACATGGCGGTTTACTTTTCAGTACTCAAGCCCGGAGATACCATACTGGGAATGAACCTCTCCCATGGCGGTCACCTGACCCACGGCAGCCCCGCGAACTTTTCCGGGAAGCTTTTCAACGTGGTTTTCTACGGCGTGTCCCCGGATACCGAAGTGATCGATTATGACGAAGTGGAGCGGCTTGCCAGGGAACACAGACCGAAAATGATCGTGGTAGGGGCGAGCGCCTACCCGCGCATCATCGATTTTGCCCGCTTCAGGAAGATCGCGGATGGAATCGGCGCGGTGATCATGGTCGATATGGCGCATATTGCCGGTCTCGTCGCGACGGGGCTTCATCCGAGCCCGGTACCCCATGCCGAATTCGTTACCACAACCACGCACAAAACATTGCGCGGTCCACGCGGCGGCATGATACTCTGCCGCGAAGAATATGCGAAAGTCCTTAATTCCAATATATTCCCGGGTATCCAGGGTGGACCGCTCATGCACGTGATCGCAGCCAAGGCGGTTGCTTTCAAGGAGGCGCTAACTCCCGGATTCAAGGTTTACCAGGAGCAGATAGTAAAGAATGCAAAAGCATTGGCCGATGCCCTGATGGGCAGGGGGCTGCGCCTCGTTTCCGGCGGGACGGACAACCATATGATGCTGCTTGACCTGACGGATACCGGGTTGACCGGGAAGGTTGCCGAAGAAGCCCTGGACAAAGCCGGCATAACCGTCAACAAAAATACCATTCCCAATGAAACCCGCTCGCCTTTCGTTACCTCCGGAATCAGGATCGGAACACCGGCTGCAACCACACACGGCCTGAAAGAGGCGGAGATGGCGCTGGTCGCGGGCTTTATTTCCGATGCTCTGAAAAACACCGACAATCCCGAAGGGCTGGCGGAAATAAAACAGAAAGTCAACGAAATGATGAGGCGCTTTCCGCTTTATGCGCACCGACTGGGCTGAATCAGGACTGGAAACAGATGAAAAGGGGAGACGGATTGAAGCGTCTCCCCTTTTTTTGACTTGAAAAAGGCGGCATGTTCGGTTATTACTCTTTATTGTTGGAATTTTGGCTAATTAATTGTTCTCATGAACTGGACGATTGCATTTGTTAATTCGGCCCATGGCAGGAAAACCAGCAGGTAAATATTGACGGGAGGGATTATATGGAAGCGAACAAGATTGATTTTGCGGTGATTCCCCAGACAGCGATCAAGGTAATAACCCAGCCGGCGGTTTTTTTCAGGGAGATGCCCAAGACCGGCGGTTTTGTCGAACCGCTCGTATTCATGGTAGCCATGGGAGTGGTCAGCGGTATAATCGGCGGTCTTCTGACCGCTGTTTTCAGCATGATGGGATTGCATCTCGGTGCGGGGATGGTGGCCGGCTTATCCGCTATTATAATGATGCCGGTATTTTATGCTATCGGCAGTGCTGTTTTTGGTTTTGTAGGAGCGGCAATTCTTTTCATTATCTGGAAAATAATGGGATCCAATGAAGAATACGAAACCGCTTACAGGTGCACAGCCTATATGGCTGCCATTTCACCCATTACCACTGTTCTGTCGCTTATTCCATATATCGGTGGCGCAATCGCAATGGTGATATCATTGTATTACCTGGTTAATGCCAGCGTGGAAGCCCATGGAATACCTGCCAAAAAAGCTTGGACAGTGTTTGGCGTCATAGCGGCAATCTTCATTGTCATAGGTGTTTTCAGCCAGATTGCGGCTCGCAGGGCAATGCACAACATGGAAGAAATGACTGAAAACTGGAAAAAGACCTCCGAGCAGATGCAGAAGTCGGCCGAGGAAATGCAGAAACAGATGCAGAAAGACATGGAAAAAAATAAATAGCGGTCTCAATGAAAACGGCAGCCTGAAAGTCACTCTTTTGCAAGTGGTACTTGGAACAGGCTACAGGGAAGGTATTGATGGAAAGTATTCTGGTAACCGGAGGTGCGGGTTATATCGGCGGACACGTGGTGCGGCAGCTTACTGAGGCGGGATATCGTGTGGTGGTTTATGACAACCTGTCCACGGGCTTCGAAGCGATCCTGATAAACGGGGAGACGCTGGTAAGGGCCGAACTTGCCGACAATGAAACCCTGGAAAGCACTTTACGGAAATTCGGTGCAAAAACGGTGCTGCATTTTGCTGCATCGATCATCGCACCGGAATCGGTGAGCAAGCCGCTCGATTACTACGGCAACAATACCGGCAACACCATGCGCCTCCTCAAGGCATGTGTCCGTACCGGCGTTGAAAGATTCGTTTTTTCAAGCACCGCGGCAGTTTACGGGATGCCAGAGTCGGGAGTCGCCTCGGAGGACTCGCCGACGGTTCCAATAAATCCCTACGGCACATCCAAGCTCATGAGCGAGTGGATGTTGCGGGATACAGCCACAGCCCACGGTCTGCGCTATGTCGCCCTGAGATATTTCAACGTTGCAGGCGCCGATCCGCTCGGCAGAATGGGCCAGCGGATCGAGGAAGCGACTCATCTGATAAAGGTCTGCTGCCAGGCTGCTCTCGGCAAAAGGAAGTCCGTCTCGATATTCGGTACCGATTACGGGACCCCGGACGGAACTGGCATACGGGATTACATACACATAGAGGATCTCGCATCCGCCCATATTTCCGCCCTTCGTTATCTTGAGGGGGGTGGGTCGCCGGTCACGCTCAATGTCGGATATGGTAACGGCAGCAGCGTCCGTGAGGTCATAGATGTGGTACAGAGGGTAAGCGGCGTAAAATTCGCCGTTGTCGAGGCGCCCAGGCGACCCGGGGACCCCGCCATGCTGGTGGCCCGTTCCCGGCGTATTCGCGAGGTTCTTGACTGGCAGCCGAGGTACGACGATCTGGAGAAGATCGTAGCCGATGCCTGGCAGTGGGAAAGAAAACTGGCAGGCTGCTAATTTTTACCGCCTTTTTTTCTCAATATTTCCATTCTTTCACAGATATATTTTTCATACCCGTGGCCTGCCGGACGGTAGTATTTCTTACCGGCCAACCGTTCCGGCAGGTGTTCCTGCCCGCCATAACCCCCTTCATAGTCATGGTCGTAGCGGTATCCCTTGTGATATCCCAGATCCTTCATGAGCCTGGTCGGAGCATTCCTTACGTGGAGCGGGACCGGCAGGGCGCCGCTCTTGCGCACTTCCGCAAGGGCTTCGTCTATGCCGATATATGAGGCATTGGACTTGGGGGCCGTTGCCAAATAGGTCACTGCCTGGGCCATGATGATCCTTCCTTCCGGCAGTCCCACCAGCTGGAAACCCTGAAGAGCGGCAATTGCCGTCTGCAGTGCCCTGGGGTCAGCATTGCCGATGTCTTCGGACGCAAGAATCACCATGCGGCGGAGAATGAAAATAGGGTCCTCTCCTGATTCCAGCATGCGTGCAAGCCAGTAGAGAGCGGCATCGGGGTCGCTTCCACGCATGGATTTTATGAAAGCGGAGATTACATTGAAATGCTCCTCTCCACCCTTGTCGTAGAGCAGGGGCTTTTTCTGCACCGCCTCACGCGCCGTTTCAAGGTCAATGTCTCTCCCGGCTGCCAGTCTTGTTGCAGTTTCAAGAGTGTTCAGCGCTATCCTCGCATCCCCTTCGGACTGCTCGGCGATGAAGGAAAGAGCTTCGTCGGTCAGTTTCAGGTCCAGTGTGCCGAGACCCCGCTCCCCGTCCCGCAAAGCGTGCACCAATACTCTCTCAATCTCTTCCTTTCGCAAAGGGTTGAGGACAAGCACCTTGCACCTGGAAAGAAGAGGGGCTATGACTTCGAAAGAAGGATTTTCCGTGGTTGCGCCGATAATAGTAAGCGTGCCGTTCTCGACAAAGGGGAGAAAGGCATCCTGTTGAGATTTGTTGAAGCGGTGAATTTCATCGACGAACAGAATGGTCTTCCTGCGGCTTTGCGTCTGCTCTTCCTCTGCTTCCTTGACAATCTGGCGGATGTCCTTGACCCCGGACAGGATGGCGGAGAAAAAGACGAAACGGGATCTGGTCGCATTGGCGATGATGCGGGCCAGAGTTGTTTTGCCGGCTCCAGGGGGGCCCCAGAGGATGAGAGACGAGACATTGTCCGTTTCTATGAGCCGGCGAAGCATTTTGCCCGGGCCCACGATGTGTTCCTGCCCGAGAAACTCGTCCAGGGTCTGGGGACGCATTCTTTCGGCCAGAGGTGCGATGTCTTTTCCTTCTCGGTTTGTTCCTGTAACAGGTTTCATATAGTTCCTAATTTCGTCATCCAATTCAGTCATTCATTCAGGTTCCTGTAATTGACGTATGAATGGTTCCGGCAGCTTGCAGGAAAGATTGTCGATTTGAGCAGTTTTCCGCATGCGGTCCGGTGAAACCGGGGTCGCTTTCCATATATCCCGTGCATATTCGGCAATGGCGCGGTCGCTGGAGAATCTTCCCATTCCTGCCGTGGTCAGGATGGACCTGCGCGTCCATTCGGACTGGTCGAGGAAAACCTTTTCCACTTCGGACTGGCTGCGGAGATAGTCTTCGTAATCCGCGAGCACCAGGTAGGGGTCTCCCTGGTTGAGGAGCGAATCCACGAGCGGCCTGAACATTTCAGGGCTTTCCGGGGAAAAGAAACCGCCGGCAATCATGTCTAGTGCGGTTTTGAGTTCGGGAAGGCGGTTGTAAATTTCGCGCGGGTTGTAGCCGCTTGCCCGCAAATCGGCGACACCATCTGCGTCCAGCCCGAACAGGAAAAAATTCTCCTTGCCGATCGAGTCCATTATTTCGATGTTCGCCCCGTCCATGGTTCCTATGGTAAGGGCGCCGTTCAGGGCGAATTTCATGTTTCCGGTTCCGGAAGCTTCGGTTCCGGCTGTTGATATCTGCTCTGAAAGATCTGCGCCGGGAATTATCCGTTCCGCCAGAGTCACGCCGTAGTTTGCCAGGAAAACGATCCGCAACAGGTCTTTAACCGTTTTGTCGTTCTCCACGGTACGGCTTACGGCGTTTATCAGCGCGATGACGAGCTTGGCGAGCATATAGGATGGAGCTGCCTTGCCGCTGAATATGAATGTCCTGGGAACAGTGATTGACGAGGTTGAGTCTTTGGCCCGGTTAAAGAGAGTGATGATATGCAGGATGTTGAGCACCTGCCTCTTGTACTCGTGGAAACGCTTTATCTGGCAATCGAACAGGGAATCCGGCGATACTGAGCCGCATTTTTTCTCCTCGATATGGCGTGCCAGGCGGGACTTGTTTTCTTTCTTGACCGCTTGCCAGAGTGCTGAGAATTCAGCGTCGTCCGCAAGGGGACGGAGCTTTTCCAGTTCACTCAGGTCCAGGATCCATCTGTCGCCGATATGCCGTGTTATGAGGCCGCTCAGTCCGGGATTGGCCTTCTTGAGCCACCTGCGCTGGGTTATGCCGTTGGTCACATTGAAGAATCTGTCCGGATACATTTCGAAGAAATCGCGGAAGACCTCCTTTTTCAGGATATCCGTGTGCAATCGTGAGACTCCGTTCACAGCATGGCTGCCGATAATGCACAGGTGAGCCATCCGGACCTTTTTTTCCGCGCCTTCCTCGAAAATCGACATACGTTTCAATCGCTGTCCATCATCGGGAAAGCGGCGCATGACCTCGGTGAGGAAGATATCGTTTATCCGGTAGATGATCTCCAGATGGTGGGGCAGAATTTTACCGATCATCCAGACCGGCCAGGTTTCAAGCGCCTCAGGAAGGATGGTATGGTTGGTGTAGGAGAAAGTCCGGACCGTGATGTCCCAGGCTTCATCCCATTCCATCCGCTCATGGGTCGTCAGGATTCGCATCAGCTCGGGAATAGCCAGTGATGGATGCGTATCGTTGAGCTGAATCGCCACCTTGTTCGGAAGAAGCCTTAAGTCGGCGTGCTTCTTGCGGAACCGGTACAAAATGTCCTGAACGCTTGCCGAAGAAAGAAAATACTCCTGCTTGATGCGCAGTTCCTTCCCTTCGATTACCTTGTCGGCGGGATAGAGAACCTTCGAGATGTTCTCGGTAAGCATTTTCTTTTCCACCGCTTCCACGTATTTCCCCTCGCTGAAGAAATGGAGGTCGAATTCACGGGTCGACCTGGCGCTCCAGAGGCGCATGGTGTTTACAACTTCATTGCCGTACCCGGGGACGGGAATGTCATAAGCCAGGGCCATTACATCTTCCGTATCAACCCAGAAGCGGATGTCGTTTCCTTCTTCGTCTCTGCGTGATACAACGTTGCCGTAGAACTTTATGGGATGCAAGTGCTCGTTGCGACAGAACTCCCACGGGTTCCCGTAGCGCAGCCAGTTGTCGGGAAGCTCGATTTGCGTGCCGTCAACGATCTTCTGGGAGAAGACCCCATATTCGTAGCGTATGCCGTAACCGTAAGCAGGAATCGACATCGTGGCGAGCGAGTCGAGGAAGCATGCCGCCAGTCTGCCCAGGCCGCCGTTTCCGAGTCCGGCCTCCCATTCCAGCTCCTCCATGCATTCCAGGTCCAGTTTGAGCTCCCGCAGCACCTCATTCCACGCATCGATCAATTTCAGGTTGATGACGCTGTTGATAAGCGAGCGGCCTATCATGAACTCCATCGACAGGTAATACACTCTTTTGGCTTCCCGTTCATAATAAGCCTGCTGGGTATCGCGCCACCTTTCAACAAGAAGGTCCCTGACCGAATAGGCGAGGGCCAGGAAGAGATCGTTCCTGGTTATGGAAAAATTGTCCTTGCCCAGCGTATACTCAAGATGCTTGAGAAAAAGCCGGCGAAGGTTGGCAGGGCTTAGTGCCTCCCTTTTCCTGTTTTCCAGAAGATAGTGATGATTGTTGTTGTTGGGCATGACAGATTCCTTTTCCCGGGAAAAGTACCGGCGCCGTTTGGGAAGTATATAGCGAATGCAACAGCAACGCAACAGACCGTTACCATTGGACATGGTCGGGATTTCATGTTACTAATGGACGAGCCTGAAGGAAGCGGGGTTGACATGAAGGATGTGGGAATATATGCCAAGGTTCAGGATCCGCGTTGCCGCGAAGTGGCCGGAGAACTGATCGAATGGCTTAAGGGGCGGGGACTCAGACCGGTTGTCGAAGTGTGTCTTTCCCGTTACCTGGAATGCGATGACGGTGTGGATGCAGATGAGCTTCCGTCAATGGTTGACCTGGTCGTGGTTCTGGGCGGCGACGGCACGCTCATTTCGGCTGCACGGAGGGTAAGCGTTCGCGAAGTGCCCATCCTCGGCATCAACCTGGGTAGCCTGGGGTTTCTCACCGAGACCCCGGTCAACGGTCTGTATGCTGCGCTCGAATCTTATCTGTCAGGCAACTGCACGATTTCCGACAGAATGATGCTGACTGTAACCGTATTGCGGGAGGGGGAAGAGCTGGGGGTCTTTGAAGCGCTGAACGATGCCGTCATCAACAAGGGCGCTCCTGCCAAGATCATAAACCTTGACACATCCGTGGACGGTTCCTTCCTGGCCACATTCAAGGCTGACGGGCTCATAATGGCAAGTCCGACCGGTTCCACCGGCTATTCACTTTCCGCCTTCGGCCCCATCATCGATCCTTCCATGGATTGCCTCCTCATAACACCGATTTGTTCCCACACCCTAACCAACCGGCCCCTTGTGGTGAGCGCCGAAACGGAGATCAACGTTATCCTCGATTCCAACATGGAAAATGTCATGCTTACCCTGGACGGGCAGGTTGGAGTTCCCCTTCGTTACCGAGACGTGATAAAGGTGAAAAGGGCCGATCACCGCACACACCTCGTTCTGTCGGGGGAAACCGACTACTTCGAGGTACTTCGAACCAAACTTAAATGGGGCGAGAGATAGTCTTCCTCTTCGAACGGTTCCGGTTGCCGCACCGTTCGGCAAAGATCATGATTTTCAAGGTGAGCGCGCTAAAGGATGTTAACAGACCTTGTCATAAAGAATGTCGCCATCATAGATGAGCTTCATGTCGCCTTTCTCCCGGGCCTGAACATACTTACGGGCGAAACCGGGGCTGGCAAATCAATCATTATCGATGCGATAAACCTGGTCCTCGGCGGAAGGGCATCAGCGGAGTCACTGCGCACCGGCGAGGATGAAGCGACAGTCGAATGTGTTTTCGGAATCGAGGGAAACGCGGAAGTGAGCGGCATTCTCGCGCAGGCCGGTTTCGACTCCGGACCGGAGTTGCTGGTGAAAAGGACTATTTCCCGTTCAGGAAGAAACAGGGTGTTCCTGAACGGAAGCCTAGCGACCACCTCGCTCCTTTCGGAGGTAACCACCCGGCTTGTGAACATTTATGGGCAGCATGAGTCGCAGACCCTGCTCAAACCCGAAAACCATCTCTTCCTGCTGGACGGTTTCGGACGCCTGTCACCCCGGAGGCAGAGCTTCATGGAACTCCACAACGAGTTCCGTTCCGTAGCTGATCAGCTGCGCAGCATGGAACAGGCTGAAAGTGATGCGTCCAGGCGCCTGGATCTCTTGAGGTTCCAAGCCGGGGAAATCGCCGCGGCCGGGCTCAGACCCGGCGAAGATGCGGAACTGGCGGAGGAAAGGCAGCGCATTCTGCATACGGAGCAGCTGCTTCGCGCAAGCCGGGGTGTCTATCAGGTCCTCTATGACGGAGACAATGCGGTTCTCGGAAGCCTGCGCACACTGATCCGGGATGTAGAGGAAGGCGGTAAATACGACGGAGACCTTTCCGCCATAGCCGACCGGCTGAACGAGGCCTATCTCCAGCTTGAAGACGGAGCATTGTGCCTGCGTGATTATGGCTCCCGGTTGGAAGCGGATCCGGGCCGTCTGCGGGAACTGGATGACCGGCTCGACCTCATACATCGCCTGAAGAAAAAGTATGCTCCGACCGTCGAGGGACTCATTTCGTTCGGCAAATCCGTGGACGAAGAAATTGAAGGGCTGGAACTCGGGACGGAAAAGCGCGCGCAGCTGGAAAGGAAATTGGCCGAAATCGGGAAAGCACTCAACGCCGCGGGGCTGCAACTGTCGCAACTGCGCAGGGAGGCGGCTGGAAAGCTCGAAAGATCCATGGAGAAGGAACTGGCTGAGCTGGCGATGAAAAATGCCAGGTTCCGTGTCGGGTTTGAAGAGATTGAAGAACCGCGTGCCACGGGCATGGAGCGCGTGGAATTCCTGTTTTCCCCCAACCCGGGCGAAGCGCCGAAACCGCTGGCGCGCATTGCTTCAGGGGGCGAGCTTTCACGCATCATGCTCGCGCTGAAACAGGTTCTTCCTGAAAGTGATGTTCCCACCCTGATCTTCGACGAGGTCGACAGCGGGATCGGCGGAGCGGTGTCGGCCAAGGTGGGGAGGAAGTTGAAACAGGTATCCCTGCGTCAGCAGGTTCTCTGCATTACCCATCTGCCGCAGGTCGCGGCCTGCGCCGACCATCATTTCAGGGTGGAAAAAGCGTCCCGTTCAGGACGTACAACCACCGGCATCGGGCTGCTTTCCGCGGAGGCCAGAGTCGATGAAATGGCCAGGATGCTGGGCGGTGCGAAAATCACTGAAAAGACCCTTGAACATGCCAGGGAAATGTTGGAAGATAGTGCATGTTGAGATGCGAAGCCCAGGCCCGCCCATAGAAAGGAGATTAGTATGTTGCGCAAGGCCAGGTTGAGAGACGTCAAGGACATACAGAAGCTCCTTACCCATTATGCCAGCCGAGGTGACATGCTGTCACGCTCGCTGTCCGAACTTTACGAGTCGGTGCGAGACTTCTATGTTTTCGAGGAGGAAGGGAAGCTCATAGGCGCCTGCGCCCTCCATATCATGTGGGATGACCTTGCCGAGCTGCGGTCGGTTGCCGTCATGGAAGGGGCGACGCGGCACGGGATCGGTACCAGGCTGGTTCAGGCCTGTCTCGATGAAGCGCGCGAACTGGGGATAAAAAGGGTGTTCTGTCTCACCTACAAGCCCGAATTCTTCGGCGTGTTCGGTTTTCGTATCGTGGACAAAGCGGAACTTCCGCAGAAAGTCTGGAAAGACTGCATCAATTGCGTTAAGTTTCCGGACTGCGATGAAATTGCAATGTTGCTCGATATGTAGCTCGAATTAATATTACCCTGAATCCGTGACGCCTTCGCGCCTTCGCGAACGGGCAATGCCTCTTGTTTTCGCATTCCGCTCGCACGGCTCTCTGACGTCACGGGTTCAGGATTACCTTTACCATAACCGGAAAGTTCCTCCATGAATGCAGAACATATCGCGGATTCGATCCTGAAACTACTCAAGGGACTATCCCTTGACGGCTTTGAAATCACTATAGGAAATTCCCATAACCTTTCCATAGAGGTAAAGGATGGAAAGGTAGATACTTTCAAATGTTCCGCGCCGCTAGGTGTGAGCGTAAGAGTGCTCAAATCGGGTGGCATGGGTTTTTCTTATTCAACCAGCCTGGCCGTTTGCGACCTGGAGCGAATGATTGACAATGCAATTGTCTCCGCTCTTAACCAGACGCCCGATTCCTGGCAGGTTCTGCCAGGGCCGCGTCGCTATGTAGATCTGCCCGGATTGTTCGATGAAGATCTGGCAGGTGTCGAAGAAGCACGGAAAATCGACTGCGCTATGGAATTGGAGCGGCTGACGCTGAAAGCGGACCCGAGGGTCAGGCGGGTTCGAAAGGCTGGTTACGGCGAGTCTGAATATCTGGTCTATGTTCGAAATTCCCTCGGCGTCAAAGGAATGTTTCGCGGCACATCCGTCTCGGCCAGTGTTTCCGCTGTTGCAGAGGAGAACGGTGATTCCCAGATGGGCTGGGATTTCGGCTTCGGCAATTTCTTCTCAGATATCCATGTAGACCGGATCGCGGCAGCGGCGGCTTCACGCGCCGTTGGTCTCCTGGGCGCCCGCAAAATTCCGACCATGCGCTGTCCCGTTGTTCTGGACAACCACGTGGCGGCTGACATACTTGAGGTGCTTGCGCCGTCCTTCCTTGCCGAAAACGTGCTCAAGGGCAAGTCGATGCTTGCCGGATGCGCCGGTCAGCGGCTCTTTTCTGGGACGATGACTATCAGGGACAACGGCTTGCTTCGTGGAGGCATGGCCACGGCGCCCTTTGACGCCGAAGGCGTGCCGCAGCAGGATACCCTGCTTGTGGAACAAGGGACACTAAAGGCGTTCCTGTATGACAGCTACTGGGCTCGTCGGGACGGGGCGGAATCTACGGGCAACTCAACGCGCGGCGGAATTAAAGGGCCTCCGCACCTGGGTGTGACCAACTTTTACATCGAAAACGGCACCGCGCCTGCCGGTGACCTTTTGGCCGGCATTGCAAGAGGGGTGCTGATCACGGATGTGATGGGCATGCATACGGCAAACCCGATATCCGGTGATTTTTCCGTTGGCGCAAGCGGTTTCCTGGTGGAAAACGGGGCTATTTCATACCCGGTAAAGGAAATCGCTTTGTCGGGAAACATTATCGAGCTTTTTGCCAATATCGACATGGTGGGGAGTGATCTTCGATTTTTCGGAAGCGTCGGCTCACCCTCGCTGCTGATCAGCGCCCTGGATGTGAGCGGGAATTGATACAGGCAATAGGCGATAGGCACGGGGCAATGGGCAATAGGCAATGGGCAATAGGCACGGGGCAATGGGCAATAGGAAAAAGTCTTGATGTGAAAAAATGATCGGCATTGACGTATTTTTTCCAAAAAAATCCCGCCTGCAGCAAGCAGTTGTCATATGTCTTTTAGAAATTTCCTATAGCCTATAGCCCATTGCCTATTGCCTATAGCCTGATTTTATCCATATGGAGAATATATATGATTGAAGCATACCTGAGGGACGAGGCGGAACGGAAGAAACTCGGCATACCGCCTCGTCCCCTGGATATTGACCAGACCAAAGCGATTTGCCGACTGCTGCTGGATCCGCCTGATGGCAAGGAGGCCTTTCTTCTTGGTTTGTTGAAGGAGCGGGTCTCACCAGGTGTCGATCCCGCTGCGCAGGTCAAGGCTGATTTTCTCGGGCGCATCTTGTCCGGAGAGGTGAATTCTCCTCTGATGTCCCCCGTTGATGCCGTACGTATTCTTGGAGACATGCTGGGAGGCTACAATATCAGGCCACTGATCGCTGCGTTGCAGAATCGGGACTTGGAAGAAGCAGCTGCGGCAGCACTGTCCAGAAACATTCTGGTGTATGACGCGTTTGAAGAAGTGGCGGCTCTTTCTGAAACTGTTCCGGCCGCTGCCAGGGTCCTGAGGTCATGGGCCGCTGCCGAATGGTTCACCAGCCGGCAGCCACTGCCCGATATGATCCGGGTGAAGATTTACAAGGTCGACGGAGAAATCAACACTGATGATTTCTCGCCTGCCGGCGATGCCTGGAGCAGGCCGGACATCCCCCTGCATGCCTTGTCCATGGGCAAAACGAGGTTCCCCGGAGGAATCGAAACCATTGCGGAGTATCGAAAAGAGGGTTTTCAGGTGGCGTTTGCCGGAGATGTGGTGGGTACCGGCTCGTCGAGGAAATCAGCCTGTAACAGCCTGTTGTGGCACATAGGCGGGGATATCCCCTCTGTGCCGAACAAGAAGCGGGGAGGAGTGATACTCGGTGGAGTCATCGCCCCGATTTTCTTCAACACGGCCCAGGATTCCGGCGCCCTGCCGATCCGCTGCGATGTAACATCCTTAAAGAGCGGCGACATCGTAATAATAGACACTTTAAACGGCAGGATAACCTCGGAAGATGGAACGGTCCTCACCACCTTCACATTGAAACCGGAAACTCTTGCAGACGAATACCGGGCAGGAGGACGCATTCCGCTCATAATCGGCCGGGCTCTCACCGAAAGGGCAAGAAAGGCGCTCGGATTGGACGGGATGACGATTTTCGCTTCGGTTCGAAATCCCGTGCCTGCCCCGGATCAGCCCTACACCCTTGCGCAGAAAATGGTGGGACGCGCCTGCGGATTGCCCGGTGTGCTGCCCGGCACCGCATGCGAACCCCGCATGACGACAGTCGGGTCCCAGGACACCACCGGGCCGATGACCGCGGACGAGTTGAAGGAACTGGCCTGCCTCCGCTTCCAGGCGCCCCTTTTCATGCAGTCCTTCTGCCATACGGCAGCCTACCCCAAACCGTCCGACGTGTCCATGCACAGGACGCTTCCCGATTTCGTGGCTGACCGGGGAGGGGTTGCGCTCCGGCCGGGCGACGGCATCATTCACAACTGGCTGAACCGGCTCATCCTTCCCGATACGGTCGGTACGGGCGGAGATTCCCACACCCGTTTTCCCATCGGCATCTCATTCCCCGCGGGATCAGGTCTCGTGGCATTTGCCGGTGCACTGGGCTTCATGCCCCTGGACATGCCGGAGAGCGTCCTCGTGCGCTTTGTCGGCAAACCGAATCCGGGTATAACCGTGCGTGATCTGGTGAACGCCGTTCCACTGGCGGCTATTCGCCAGGGGCATCTCACTGTGCCCAAAAAGAACAAGAAGAACGTCTTCAACGGGCGCATCATGGAGATTGAGGGGCTTCCGAACCTCCCGGTGGACGAGGCCTTCGAACTGACCAATTCGGCCGCTGAAAGAAGCGCCGCCGCCGCGTGCATCAGGCTTTCCAAAGAGCGTGTAGCTGACCATCTCCGTTCTAACGCCGCGCTTATGAACAGGATGATCGAAGATGGCTACCGGGACGCCGATGCACTTAGGCGTCGCATCGAGGCCGTGGAGGAGTCGCTGTCCAGGCCTGATCTGCTGGCGCCTGACGAGGGCGCGGAATATGCCGCGATCATCGAAGTCGACCTGTCCCGCATAAGCGAGCCGATTGTAGCCTGTCCCAATGATCCTGACGATGTCCGTCTTTTGTCGGAAATTGCCGGGATACCCATACATGATGTGTTCATAGGATCCTGTATGACGAGCATAGGGCATTTCCGTGCCAGTGCCGAAATCTGGAAAGGCGGAAAGTTCAACCGGGCCGTGCGGACCTGGATCTGCCCGCCGACCCGTATGGACAGCGCCCGACTGCGTGAAGAAGGGTTGTATTCCGTTTTCGGCGCCGTGGGGGCCCGCGTCGAGATACCGGGCTGTTCACTCTGCATGGGCAACCAGGCCAGGGTGCCTGATGGCGTCACGGTTTTCTCGACATCGACGCGAAACTTCGACAACCGGATGGGGAACGGTGCGCGTGTCTATCTCGGCTCTGCCGAGTTGGCGGCCATCATATCAGTCCTTGGACGCATACCGACGGTGGAAGAATACCTCGAAATTTACCGACGGCATATCGAGCCCGAAAAAGACAAAATCTACCGTGTCCTGGCTTTTCAAGATTCGGAAGGATATGGCGCAAAAAAGAGTTGACTCCGTTAGCTCTCTTTGGTATAAATCAAAAGCTCTCGATGAGCGGGAATAACTCAGTGGTAGAGTGCAACCTTGCCAAGGTTGAAGTCGCGGGTTCAAATCCCGTTTCCCGCTCCAGACTAACTCTGGGACCTGGTTTTATGCCAGGTCCCTTTTTTGATGACTCACATAAATCCGCATGTAACTTTTGCTGAAAAAAGCGCGTGTCTCCACAGACAGTATAAGTTCAAAAAAATCTCTAAAATATTTTTTGAATGTGGAACTTTTCTTTCGCCTTGCTTGTCTCATACCTTAAAAGGATGCAAACAGGTATTTCCCACATGGGAATATCACATCACAAATGGAATGAGAGCGAGTATCAACCAGAAAAGGAGGCTGTAATGAAAAAATCCGTCATGGGTAAAAGCGCAATGTTATTGGCTGCAGTAGCACTGATAGGCACAATCAGCGTGTCGGTTGCCGGGGCCGGGGATGCACCGGTGAAAAAAAAGGGGCCGGCATTGCAGCAACTCGAAGATTTGGCGGGAAAGAAGATCGAAGATGTCAAGGTTCCGGAAGTTTCAAAACCCACGCCGGCAAAGAGCAGTTACGACGTAAACAAGTCAAGCTCATCTTATGATGTGAATAATTCATCATCCACGGCTAAAGGGAAATAACCGTAACTGGAGAAGGATGAAACAGGCAGTTTCGTCAAAGCTACAGTTGCGCTGCAAACGATTTTGCGGCTGAGATCCGTAGAATGAAAAAGAGCTTGTCGGAAAAACCGGCAAGCTCTTTTTTTCATTGAAGATATTGAATATCCTTTTGTATAAAGGTAGGATGCATAAGAAACTCCGACGATTTGCAATTCTGCTGCAAAGGTTCAATCATGTCCGAAAATACGAAGAAACGCGTCTTGCCGCCTTCTCAACGCGATCATTCACTTTCCCGGCTGGAATCTGAGATAGGTTACTGTTTCAAAGACCGGCGACTGCTTTATCAGGCCCTTACCCACAGTTCCTATGCTTGCCAGAGCAGAAGGCCGGGCGTACTTGACAACGAGCGGATGGAATTCTACGGGGATGCGGTGCTGGGCTTTCTGGTCAGCAAAATGCTGCTCAGACGCTTTCCACAAAGTGACGAAGGAAGCCTCTCCTGCGCCAGGGCATCGATCGTCGATACTGAAACCCTCGCATCTCTGGCGGAGCGCGTACACCTGGGAAGATTCCTGTTTTTGGGCTCAGGTGAAGAAAAATCCGGCGGGAGAATGAAAAAATCGGTTCTCGCCAATTCCTTCGAGGCGCTGACAGCAGCCGTATGTCTTGATGGAGGAATAGCAAGCGCGGAACGGTTCGTGGACAGGTTCTTCAGCCCGCTGCTGCCCGCGGATGCGTTGCAGGACGAGGGGAAAGACTTCAAGACGAAACTTCAGGAACTTTCCCATGCTGTGGGCTGCAATCCCCCAGTTTACATTGTGGATGATGTAAGCGGGCCTGACCATGATCTCATGTTCAGGGTGACCGTCATTGTTGGGGATGACTGTTTTGGCAAAGGTACCGGCAAGACCAGGAAGGAAGCTGAGCAGGCTGCGGCAAGGGAAGGGCTGATGCTGCTGCAGGAGGACCTGCGACGTTTATCCTGAGGTTGCAATCGCTACATAGTTTCCCGAGAATTCGACCGCGGTCCGATTGCCGCTCATCATGACCGCAGTCAACAGTATTTTCCCGCGCCCCCTGTTTCCGACATCATTTATGAATTGTTCAAACGTCGGTGTGTCGGGCAGTTTACAGCGTGCTGTCAGGACATCTTTAACAGGCAGCGTATAAGTGATCGAACTTTTGTGGATCATTACATCCGATGGAATGCCCGCTTCCCTGAGTTTGAGGTGAAGCAGGCCCCAACCCGAAAGTACGAGCAAAGAAAAAATACTCCCGCCGAAAGCGGTACCTTTGTCGTTGACGTTCGGTTCGAGGGGGGCTCTGAGCACCAGAGATTTCCCGTCATATCCGTCTACCCTGATCTGCATGCCTCCGGTTATGGGTATGCTGGTGTAAAACAGATTTTCAAGATAGCTGGCGGAGTTCAATAGATTCATTTCCTTTCTCAAAACTGCAATGAAATCGCATGGAGCAAGAGTCCGATCATGCCTCCAACCAGGGTTCCGTTCATCCTGATGAACTGCAGGTCGGAACCGATGCTCAACTCGATTTCACTGACAAAATCGTCTTCTTCCCACTGCTTTATTGTTCCTGATACATGCTTGGAGAATCCCGATCTAAGATCGTCGGCGTACTTTACGACCACCGTTTCCAGGTGCTGGTTGATGGAATCTTTCAGGTCAATGTTTTTAGAAAGGGTGTTTCCAAGCCCTACCGCGGCTGCTGAAATATGCTCGCGAATTCGCGATTTGGGTTGATCAAGGTCGTTGCGCAGCCATGCCTCAAGATCCGCGCAGAGATTTTTTATGTAGTCCGAAAGCTGCAGGTTGTTTATCAGGTTCTGTTTCATTGACTCCATACCGGATCTCAATGCCTGATCATACCTGAGCCTGGCTGAGAAGTCGGACAAAATGTCGTCGAAATGTCTCCGCAGTTCATGTGCTGGATCTTCGTTCACTTTCCGGATAAATCCGTTGATCTTTTTGGCTATTTTTTCTCCGGCCCCTTTGGCGAACTGCTCCCGGTTCGGGATGAATTTGACCAGAAGCGGATATTCGGTTGAGCACCAATCGTCGATTGCACGGGCGATCTTTTCCTGGGAATCCGGCAGCGCCAGCCAGTCGGCAAGGCGTCTGAGAAGTTCGTCAAGCACGGACTGATGACGATTGTCTTTTCGCAGTATGTCGATTATCGTTCCCACAGAAGACGGCAGGTCAACCGTGCTGATGCGGTTGTTTATGGCTGCCAGCATGATAGCCCTTACCCGCTCGTCATCAATGAAATCGAGTGATTCTGATATTACCCGGGTGACCCCCCTTGCCAGTCCCGCGGCGTTTTTTTCCGACATGAGATAGGATGAGAGGTGGTCCGCAGGGTTAAGCTTCCTGACTTTCACTACCAGTGCCTCGGTGGCCAGAAACTTGTCCCGAATGAACTCGGCGAGGCTGTCGGCAATCGCTTCTTTCTTGTTGGGTATTATGGCAGTATGGGGGATGGGGATCCCAAGGGGATGCCTGAAAAGCGCAACGACTGCGAACCAGTCCGCAAGTGCGCCGATCATGGCCGCTTCCGAAAATGCGCCGATCCATTGCCAGATGCCGTGACTTTCCAGGCAACGCGCCGTAACGAACAGTATCCCGGCACAAACCATCATTGCCAAAGCCAATGCCTTGTTTTTGCGCAAGGCGCGAATTTTATGATCCATCATTACTCCTCGAAAGTTGGGAATTGGGTATAATCGCGGACGAAGGTGTGTATTTATCAGGAAGTTCGATCCCGGGCAACAGCAATTTCTTCCAATCTGAAAAAATCCTGCATTTCACATCATTGGATGAGAAATCAGGGGGAGTTTCAAACTATTATATTCACATCAATATTTTCGTTTTCTACTGAAAGAAGAGCGTGGGAACCGGGACCTTGGCCGGCTTTCATGCTTCCCGGATTTACGAAAAGGATTCCTTTGCGATGTTCTATTGAGGCAATATGAGTATGGCCATAGAGGACCACTCGGACATCGTCGCGTTCCGCCCGCCGCAGCAATCGTTCGAGTCCCGACTTCACCTGGAACAGGTCTCCGTGAGTCATGAGGAACCTGTTGCCTTCGATGGTCGCAAGAAGTTCCCTTGGCGCAACGCCGCGCGGATCGCAATTACCGGAGACACAGAGTACGGGAATTTCGAGTGCTATCCCAATACATACGGCATCATCGTGATTGTCTCCGAGGTGAATCAAGGTCGTCAGATCGGAGTATCGTGAAAGTGCCTGAACTGCGCAGGGATAATTACCATGAGTGTCGGACAGTACCGCTATTTTCATGAACGAATCAGGTTTCCACGCAGTACCGGATAACCGGCCCGCATCAAGGAAAACAAATAGGGGCCGGAGCCCAAAAGGTTACTGCGATTGCTGCCAGTCGATCCCCAATCTGCGCATCTTTTCAACCAGGGTCGTGCGGTTGAGCCCCAGCATGGCAGCTGCCTTGGCTTTGACCCCCTTGGCCAGGGCAAGGGCGTCACAGATCATTTTCTTTTCAATCTCGTTAACGGTTTTGACAAGATCGACACCCTGTTCGCTGACCGTGGTCAGAACCTCGTCCCTGATGTTGCCGGGGATGTCCGTTAGCATGATGCGATCGTCTTCGGAAAGAGCGACAATTCTTTCAACCATGTTTTCCAGTTGCCTGACGTTGCCCGGCCAGGAATAGGATTCCAGAGTGTGGAGGGCTTCGTTGGAAATGGTCATCCTCGGGCGTTTCATTTCGGTGCAGTTTTTCTCTATGAAATGCCTGACAAGCGGAAGAATGTCTTCCTTTCTTTCGCGCAGGGGAGGGAGAACAACCGGGATGACATTGAGCCGGTAGAAAAGGTCTTCCCTGAAGTTGCCTTTCTTGACTTCCGCTTCAAGATCGAGATTGGTGGCGGATATGACGCGAACATCCAGCTTGATTGACCGGGTGGAACCGATCCTTTCGATTTCCTGCTCCTGCAACGCCCGAAGAAGCTTTGTCTGAAGGTGCATGGGCATGATGCCGATTTCGTCGAGGAAAATAGTGCCACCGTTGGCTGCTTCGAATTTCCCGATCTTGTCGCGTATTGCGCCGGTAAACGCGCCCTTCATGTGGCCGAACAGTTCCCCTTCCAGCAGACTCTCGGGAATCGCGGCGCAATTGACCGGAATGAACGGCTTGTCCTTGCGGTGGCCGTTGAAGTGTATGGCGCGGGCGACAAGCTCCTTGCCCGTGCCTGATTCGCCCAGCACCAGTATGGTCGAGTCGGTTCCCGCAACCTTTTTCAGCCGGGCGAACAGCTTCTGCATGGGTGGGGACATCCCGATGATGTTGGCAAAGTCATATTTGTTGTGCAGCTGTTGCTTCAGGTAGACGTTCTCGGAGCGAAGCTGGCGTTTTTCCAGGGCGTTGGCAATGAGAATGGAGAGTTCGTCGAAATTGAGCGGTTTGGTGATATAATCGAATGCCCCTTCCTTCATTGCCTTCACGGCGGTTTCCGCGGAAGCATGGCCGGTAATGAGGATTACCTCTGTCGATGGTGAAACGTCTTTCGCCTGCTTCAGGATTTCTATTCCGTTGATGTCGGGCAGCAAAAGGTCGGTTATAATGATATCGAACGGTTCGTGGTCGAGAAATGAAAGCCCGATCTTGCCTGATGCTGCTCCCTTCACGGAATAACCGGACATTTTGAGCAATCGGGAAAGGGTGTCCCTGCTGATGTCGTCATCTTCAACCAGAAGTATTTTTGCCCGTTCTTTCATGATGGCCTCGCGGAAATGATGCATTGATACATACCATTAATTGAAGCCGCGTTGCAAGAGCGCAGTTAAAGAAAGGTCATCTGAAGCACTGTCAAAATCGTGGAGGTGTTGCATGAGATGGTTGATTGTTTTGCTGCTGCTGTCTTTCATCGGGCCGTCTTACGGCGCGGGAACTCCCGCGAGGATCATGCTGGTTGCGATCAACGGGCCGATAAATCCGGCGACATTCGAATATGTTCACAGAAATTTGCTGGTGTCGGCCAGCCGTCACGATCCGCTCTTTCTCATCCAGATGGATTCGCCGGGAGGACTGGACAGTTCCATGCGCGATATCGTGAAGGATATACTCTCCAGCCCGGTCCCCGTTGCAGTCTATATCGCACCGTCGGGAGCAAGAGCAGCTTCAGCCGGAGCCATTATTTCAATTGCTGCGGATATCTGCGCCATGGCTCCGGGAACGAACATCGGTGCTGCTCACCCTGTCTCCCTGGGTCAGCAGCCCGACAAGGTAATGCAGAACAAAATTCTTAATGATTCAGCAGCGTATGTGGCAGGGATAGCAGCTTACAGGGGAAGAAACGCGGACATGATCACAAAGATGGTCAGGTCCAGTGAGTCTTTGACTGCGGAAAAGGCATTGGAAACGAAAGTTGTCGATTTCATGGCCAGTGACAGGAAAGATTTGTTGGGCAAAATCAATGGCCGATCGTTTAGAAAAGGGGAAACGCTGCGGAAAATAGATATATCCGGGGCTTTGGTCGAAATTCACGAAATGGGTGCGCGAGAGCGGATTCTCAATGTCATAGGTGACCCCAACATAGCATATATCCTGATGATGATCGGTTTCCTCGGATTGTTCTTCGAGCTTTCCACTCCGGGCGCCATTCTACCGGGCGTTATAGGCGGGATTTCCCTCCTGCTTTCTTTTTTCGCTTTTCAGACCTTGCCGATCAATTACGCTGGTGTATTGTTAATTCTGCTTGCCATGATACTCTTCATAGCCGAGATCAAGATCGTTTCCCACGGCATGCTGGCTGTCGGCGGGGTGGTATCACTTTTCTTCGGTTCACTGCTTCTGGTGGATTCCGGTGAATCAGGGCTCCAGATCAACTGGGGCCTGATCGTTATGACTATATCGGTGATTACCGGCCTCGCCCTCATAGTAATCCGCAAGGCAGTGAAAGTGCACAGGAAAACACCCGTTTCCGGCAAGGAAGGCTTGCACGGGGAAAAAGGCGTGGCAGATTCCGAAATACGCGAAAACGGCAAAGTTTTTGTCAGGGGGGAGTATTGGGACGCCTGGAGTGATGACAGTATAGGCCGCGGAGAGAAAATCGAGGTGGTCGGGCTGGAAGGTATGAGGCTGAAGGTAAAAAAAGTGTAGGTTGGCGAGAGGAGGATTTCAATGGATTCAGTTTATGGTTATTTTACCTATGTGCCGATGATTTTCATCATTATTGTTTTTCTTATGGTGGCGGCAACCGCGATCAGGATTCTTCCCGAATACGAGCGTGGAGTCCTTTTCCGCCTCGGTCGTTTTGCGGGGACACGGGGACCCGGCCTGTTTTTCATCATTCCCGGTGTTGATCGTCTGGTCAGGGTTTCGCTGCGTACGGTGGCTTTCGACGTACCCCCGCAGGACGTAATTACCCATGACAACGTCACCATCAAGGTATCAGCGGTAATCTACTTTCGAGTGATCGAACCGGAAAAGGCGATCATTGAAGTGGAAAATTTTCTTTATGCCACCAGCCAGCTGTCCCAGACCACCTTGAGAAGCGTGCTGGGCCAGGTGGAACTGGACGAGTTGCTGGCCAACCGGGAGAAGATCAACCGTGAACTCCAGGAAATTCTCGATCGGCATACCGGGCCATGGGGCGTGAAGGTTTCCAACGTAGAGGTGAAAAACATCGATCTTCCACAGGAGATGATGAGGGCAATTGCCAAACAGGCGGAGGCTGAGCGGGAGCGCCGTGCAAAGGTGATCCATGCCGAGGGGGAATTGCAGGCTTCGGAAAAGCTGGCTATGGCGGCGAAAGTGCTGGCTGTGGAACCCATGTCATTGCAACTGAGATTCCTGCAGACACTGACCGAAATCGCGGCTGAGAAGAACTCCACCACCATCTTCCCTGTTCCGATAGACCTGCTGAAGATGTTCCTGGATAAAAAGACGTCGTGAAGATTGAGAGATGGACTAAGGGGTGGGCTGCGCCTGCAACGGAAATACGGCTAGACGGCAAAAAGGGCGACCGCTCTATGGATCGCCCTTTTTGTCGTCAATCGATGAGTGCGTTGATTAGAGTTTCATGACTTCGATTTTTCCTTCTTTTCGGAGTTTCTCGATAAGTGTGCTTATATCCTTCTGGATTTTGTTGGATTTCAGATAATCGCTGATCATCTGTTTCGACTCGGCAAATGTTACCGTGCCGGCCGGTTTTTTGTCGACCAGCTTGATGATATGGTAGCCGAATTTGGTTTCCACTATGCCGCTCACTTCACCGGGCTTCAGATCGAAAGCAGCCTTTTCGAACTCCGGCACCATCTGTCCCTTGGAGAAATAACCCAGATCTCCACCCTGCGGAGCACTGGGACAGGTGGATTCTTTTTTGGCTATCTCGGCGAAATCCTCACCAGCCTTGACTCTTTTGAGAAGGGCTTCGGCTTTTTCCCTTGCTTTCGCCTTGTCGGCGGCAGAGGCCTTTGCGTCTACTCCAATCAGGATATGGCTGGCCTTGACGCTTTCGGGATTCTTGAACTTCTCCGGGTTCTCATCATAGAATTTCTTGGCCTCGGCTTCGGTAACAGTTGCCTTGGGGACAATATCCTTTTCAACGAGGTTGTTGATATAGAGTTCCTTGCGGGCGAATTCCTTCAGATCCTTGTCGGTCAGGCCGTTGTCGTTCATCCATTTTCCCAGGTCTTTCTGGGTGGGAAACTTGGCCTTCCGTTGGGCGACAAGGCTGTCGACCTGCTTGTCCGCGTCCTTGATTTCGTACTTTTTCCCTGCCTGATAGAGCAGTTCCGCTGAAATGAGCTGGTTGGTCAAGGCGCTTTCAAGTGATTTTTTCTGCTCATCGGTAAGAGGTGCGGTCTGGCGGCTTTGGGCAAGCATGATTCGAACGGAGCGGTCCAGTTCTCCCCTGGTAATGACTGTCCCGTTCACTTTGGCTATCGGAGTGGAGGCGGTGGTCGCTGAGGACTTCGATTGGGCCGGTTTCGACTTCTTTTCCGCGGCGAACAGCATACCGCTTTGCAGCAGCAGCAATGCAAGGCATAGCAGGAAAGACCTGATAGAGATTCTTTTGAGGTTCGGCATCCGATTTTCTCCTTTACTGATTTTTGATTTTCGCGGAAATTCTATCACGTGGATCTGGTTAAGCAAAGCGTAATGTTCGACAAGGGGCCGATTTATTTGTCTGTTTCAAGGGCATGGAATTACCCCTCATGTCTTTTGGTGTGTATATGTTGTTGACATTTCAAGAATATTTTGGTTTCATATATAACTTGCACCTTTGTGCCTGATTCGCTTCATGCTCCCAATGGAGCTTGTGCGAATGCTCTCGGCAGATGTAATGGCATTTGCGATTTTGTCATGGAATTCAATACTTTTTATTAATTACAGGGAGCTGCAAGAATGGAAAAGAGAAAATTCAAGAAAGTGATGGCCGCCAACAGGGGCGAGATTGCAATCCGTATTTTCAGGGCCTGCAGTGAACTGGGCATAGGCACGGTCGCCATCTATTCACAGGAAGACAAGTTGTCCCTTTACCGTTATAAGGCTGATGAGGCCTACCTCATCGGAAAGGGGAAGAAACCTGTCGATGCCTATCTGGGGATAGACGAAATCATCGACCTGGCGGTAAAAAAGGGAGTAGATGCCATTCATCCGGGCTACGGCTTCCTTTCGGAGAATCCGGAGTTCGCTGAAAAATGCGAAGCAGCCGGTATCGTCTTTATCGGGCCTACTGCCCAGATGCAGCGGAAGGTTGGTGACAAGATAGCTGCGCGGAAAGTGGCTATTGCCGCTTCGGTGCCGGTGATCCCAGGAACGGCCGAACCGGTCACGGAAGAGTGTGAGGCCCTCAGTTTCGTTGAACAGGCCGGTTATCCGGTAATCATAAAGGCAGCGGCAGGCGGCGGAGGCCGCGGGATGCGCGTGGCACGCAACCAGAGGGAATTGCTGGAAGGGTTGGCCAGCGCCCGGAGCGAGGCCAAGGCAGCTTTCGGCAACGATGCGGTATTCCTGGAAAGGTTCATCGAGCATCCCAAGCACGTGGAAGTGCAGGTGCTCGGCGACAACCATGGAAATCTCGTCCATTTCTTTGAACGGGACTGTTCCATCCAGCGCCGCCACCAGAAGGTCGTCGAATTCGCGCCCTCGAGCCTGAACCCGGAAAAGAGGGAAGAACTCTGCCAGGCGGCCCTGCGGGTTGCCAACTATGTCAAGTACCGAAATGCCGGCACAGTGGAGTTCCTGCTCGACCAGGAGGGGAATCATTACTTTATCGAGATGAATCCGCGGATCCAGGTCGAACATACCGTCACCGAGATGATCACCGGCAGGAACCTGGTGCAGGCGCAGATACTTGTTGCAGAAGGGTTGCGCCTCTCGGACCCGGAGATCGGGATTCCGGGACAGGAGGCAATCTCCATATGGGGGAATGCCATCCAGTGCCGTATCACGACCGAAGACCCGAAAAACAGTTTTGCGCCCGATTTCGGAGTCTTGAAGGCATACCGTTCGCCCGGGGGCTTCGGTGTGCGCCTCGATGCCGGTAACGCCTTCACCGGCGCCCACATAACGCCCCATTATGACTCCCTCCTGGTAAAAATCAGCACTTGGGGGCTGAACCTGAAGGAAGCCGCAAGGGTCATGGACCGTTCATTGCAAGAGTTCAGGATCAGGGGGGTGAACACGAACATCGCGTTCCTGGAAAACGTCGTTACCCATCCCATCTTCCTGGCTGGAAAGTGCGACACTTCGTTTATCGAAAAACACCCTGAACTGATGGCCATGCGCGAGAGAAAAGACCGCGCCACCAAGATCCTCAGCTTCCTTGCAGACGTCATCGTCAACGGGTCGCAAGGGATCGCGAAACCGCTGAGGTCCATCGAGATGATCGAACCGCGCGTGCCTGCAGTGGATATTACAAAGCCACGCCTGCCCGGCACTACCGACATTCTGAATGAGAAAGGGCCGGAAGGGCTTTCGCAGTGGGTCCTTGACCAGAAACGCATACTCGTTACCGATACCACCATGCGGGATGCTCACCAGTCACTGCTGGCCACTCGCGTAAGAACGTTCGATCTGCTCCGTATTGCCGAACCGACGTCTTTTCTGGGCGAAGGGCTGTTTTCCCTCGAGATGTGGGGCGGCGCCACTTTCGACGTTGCCATGCGTTTTCTAAAGGAATGCCCCTGGCAGCGTCTGCACAAGCTGAAAGAAGCCATACCAAACATACTTTTCCAGATGCTGCTGCGCGGCTCTAACGCTGTCGGTTACACAAACTATCCCGACAACGTTGTAGTGCGTTTCGTTGAAGAAGCTGCTGCCAGCGGTATTGATCTGTTCCGTGTATTCGACTCGCTTAACTGGACCAAGGGTATGACTGTTGCCATGGATGCGGTTCTCAAGACCGGAAAAATCTGCGAGGCTTCCATCTGTTATACCGGCGACATATCAGATCCCAAGAGGGACAAGTACCCTCTGGACTATTACGTTTCCCTGGCAAAGGAACTGGAAAAGATGGGAGCTCATATCCTTGCCATCAAGGATATGGCCGGACTGCTCAAGCCCTTTGCAGCATACAGGCTGGTAAAGGCGTTGAAAGATGAAATCGGGATACCGGTCCATCTGCACACCCATGACACATCCGGCAACGGAGAGGCCTCACTGCTCATGGCCTGCCAGGCAGGTGTGGACATTGTCGATGCATCCCTGTCGTCCATATCGGGCCTTACAGCTCAGCCCAACCTCAACGCAGTGATAGCCGCCCTGCGCGGCAGCGAATGGGATCCCCAGCTCAATGAGGCGGGGCTTCAGAAACTGGCCAACTTCTGGGAAACCGTTCGGGATTATTATGTTCCATTCGAATCGGGACTGAAGAGCGGGACCGCGGAGGTTTATCATCACGAGATCCCCGGAGGACAGTATTCCAACTACAAGCCGCAGGTCGCGGCCCTCGGCCTGCTTGACCGCTGGGACGAGTGCAAGGAGATGTATCACAAGGTCAACCTCCTTTTCGGTGATGTTATCAAGGTGACCCCGTCCTCGAAGGTCGTGGGGGACATGGCGATTTTCCTGGTAAAAAACAACTTGGATGTGGAAGATGTCTATACAAAGGGAGACGACCTCACCTTCCCCGAATCAGTGGTGGGCTTCTTCAAGGGCATGATCGGTCAGCCCTATGGCGGATTCCCTGAAGATGTTCAAAAGCTGGTGCTGAAGGGGGAAGAGCCCATAACCTGCCGCCCCGGCGAGCTCCTGCCCTCGGTTGATATGGAGGAAGTGCGCAAGAGCCTTCAGGAAAAGGTTGGCCACACGATCGACGACAAGGCGCTCCTTTCCCAAATTCTGTATCCCAACGTGTACCCGGAATTCGACCGTCACCGCCAGGAATATTCCGATACTTCCGTCATACCGACGCCGATATTCTTCTATGGACTTGAGCCGGGCCAGGAAACCGCTGTGGAAATCGATCCCGGCAAGACCCTGATAATCAAGTTGAACGCCATCGGCGCAGTGCATCCCGACGGAACCCGCCAGGTATATTTCGAATTGAACGGTCTTGCGCGATCGGTTTCGGTACGGGATCTGTCCGTAGCGACCGAGGAGAAGGAAAGGGTAAGGGCCGACAAGTACAATCCACGCCACGTCGGCGCCCCCATGCCGGGCAAGATTCTCAAGGTACATGTCAAGGTCGGCGACGAAGTCAAGGCGGGTGACATATTGGTTGTTACTGAGGCCATGAAGCTTGAGACCAACATCAAGGCAAAGGCGGACGGAAAGATCGCTGAAGTCAAGTTCGAGGATGGCGAAAAGGTCGAAAAAGAGGATCTTCTCATTGTCATGGCTTAGGAGATGGCGGCTCCATCGCTGCAACTCAAACTTGGTGTTGAAAAATCATTTGTGTTAAGAAACGGCCGGTCATATTCAATGACCGGCCGTTTCGTTTGTGCATAAATAGACGGTATTTACAGTCGATTAGCTGTTGCAATATAAAGCAGCACTTGAATTGTTATGTTGTTTCTCCTTTGGAGTAATAAACCAATGCGTTGCATGATGGCGGGAAATGAAATGCAATTGCAAGTTTCAAGAGGAGGACGCTCATGGAAGAACGGACCCATTCATGGATCGCCATTCGCGCGCTGGCGCTGCTGGAGGACCTGGGGATCGAAAAGCAGCTGGTTGCCCTGCTGAAACCACATGTGGGGAAGTCATCGGTAGGATGCTGGATCCCTGACCAGGTCGATGCGAAGAGGGGCGGGGCGGGAAGCTCCACCGAAAACCATGTCCTCAAGATGGAGCCTTACGGCAGGAAACCTTCGGAGAGGTTCGTCCTCAGGAAGAAAGACCTTCTGAAGCAGTCCGGACCCTATCGCATGATTACCCGGTTCCTGACCGATGACGTATCGCTTGACGCCGACTGGTGGGGAATGCCTTTCAAGGGTGATGTCACCAAGGCGGGCCACCACCTGCCGAACCGTATCATGGCGCTTTCCACCATGATGAAGGATCTGCTCCTGATGGGTGACCAGAGGATAGACTCCCTGATACCCGGTGATGTCCGCTTTGCCCAGTATATGAAACCCGAGTTGCGCACAAAAGAAGAGGCTGCCGCCATGTTTTTTTTCATGATCAGCCATTTTGTGGCTGATGCGGGCATGCCGTGCCATTGCGACGGACGGAAGCTGTCAGCGTATTCTGAAGGACTGCACAAGGAACTGGAAGGGTTCTGGTCGCGGAAGGTCGGTCTGTCTTTCGAAAGGAAGAAACTGCTCAAGGAAGGCATCGAGCCCGATGTTATTCTTCAGAGTGCGCGTGATATTGACGGAAGCTTCGAATTGACATGGAGCTCTTCCGCTTTGCCAGATCTGCGCGAAGGGAATGACATATGGCTTGAATTCATTTACCTGTGCCGTGCTTCATTTGCCCTTGCAAGCATCGTTGCTCCCTATAAGCAATATCCTTATGGGAGTGACAGCAAAGCGCCTTTTGATGATTTGTTCGGTGCAGGAAAGGAAAAGCTGCTGGATGATATGAGCAGGACCGTGCTCCATGATGCGGTATTGAATACAGCCATTGTCTGGAAACATATATGGGGGAAGGTTTCCAGAAATTAGATGGGTGGCAGTCATTGAAATTGTTTTAGTCCTGCAGAGTTCGCGTAACGAGATCAGCCATGTTTCACCTCCAGGCCCAGCAATGATTCAATGTGCATATCCGCAAATGCCGGCGCAAGCATTTCCACCAGGTCCATTTCATCGGTTGATTCCAGGCGGGGAAGCGTTCCTAGCAGCGGCGCCGGGGAAAGTTCGGATATGAGACGGGGAACGTATTCTTCCGCACCGGCAGGGTTGTAAGTCAGGCCGTTTATGACAATGCCCAAGGTCCTGATATGGCGCGAAAGGGCGCATTCGCAGGTCATGAGCGTATGGTTGACGGTACCCAGATCGGGGCGGGCTACGATAAGCAGCGGGAGACTGAGCCGAGCCGGCAGGTCTGCAACCAGCAAACCCGGGCCCAGCGGAACAAGCAGGCCGCCGGCGCCTTCCACGATCACTAGGTCGTGAGAGAGGGAAAGCAGTTCGTAGGCTTCCCGAATCAGTTCGAATCCTATTACTTTTCCTTCGCGAAGCGCTGCTTCCGATGGCGCAATGGGTTCGCGAAGGACATGAGGCGAGGTAATCTGGCGCGGAGCCGTGCATCCGGATGCCCGGCGGAGCAGTTCCGCGTCTTCCGAGACCAGCGAGCCATCCTTTTCCACGGCGCCGCTGGTAACCGGCTTCAAAACTCCGACGGAAAAACCCTTCAGGAAAAAGTAGCGGGCGATTGCAGCGGCAACCACGGTTTTGCCGACCCCGGTGTCAGTACCTGTTATGAATATGCCTTTGGTTTTTATTTCCATTCTCCCTGCAGCTCCTTTATCAGCAGGCGCATGGTTCGATGACCATTCCCAGATCGCCGAGCATCTGCCGGTCCTGTTCTTCATCCCTGCCGGTGGTGGTCAGATAGTTCCCGATCATCATGCCGCTGGCTCCGGCAAAGAATATCCAGGACTGCAGGTCCCGGAGGTTTTTCTCGCGTCCGCCGCAAACGGTGATCTTCTTGTCCGGCAGGATGAGGCGAAAGACGGCTATGATGGAAAGGCAGGTCATGGGCGTGAGAAAATCAGCGTCTGCCAGCCTGGTTCCAGGAATTGGATTGAGAAAATTGATCGGTATGGAGTCAACGTCAAGTTCCCGCAGGGTCAGTGCCAATTCGATCCTCTGCTCCATGGTTTCCCCCAAGCCGAAGATTCCGCCGCAGCAGACCCTGAGGCCGGCCTTTTTCGCGTTGCGGACGGTTTCCACATCTTCATCGTAGTCGTGGGTCGTGCAGATCGAAGGGAAGAATGAGCGTGAAGTCTCCAGGTTGTGGTGATAGGTTACCGCACCTGCTTCCTTCAGGCGGACAGCTGTTTCCATGTCAATCGTGCCTAGTGAGCATGAGGGTGGTACTTTCGTGCTGGAACGTATTGATCGCAGTGCATCACAGATCCGGTCCAGTTCCTGCCCTTTACCGATCGATGAGCCGCTTGCAACGATGCCGAAACACTCCGAGCCTGCTTTTTCCGCATTCACGGCTTTAGCGGCGATCTCCTGCGGATCCAGCAACGGGTAAACAGGAGCGTTTGTTTCATGGTGTACGGATTGAGCGCAAAAGGCGCAATTTTCCGGGCAGCGCCCCGATTTTGCATTGACTATGGAACAGAGATGAACTCTGTTTCCGGCGTGTTTTTCCCTTAGTTTGTTTGCCGCGGCAAACAGTTCGAAAAGTTCGGAGCCGCTTGCCGCTTCGAGAAGGGAAAGATCTTCAGCGGAAGGAGTTCCTCCATTTTCCAGGCGTTCGATAATATCCTGTAATATTGCCATATTGTCGGTCTCCGCATATTGGGGTATCATATGGCCGGCAGAATGTCAACCTTTAGTGCGATGATGGTTGACGATGTCAACTCATGACTCACTGGTCGGAGCTTTCACTGGTTTCAAGCGCTTTCCCGGTTTTCGAGATCTTGCTACTTTCGCCGTATCACGATCTCCTCGAAAGCCTCGCTCCGGCGCTTGTCAGCCATTACCAGGAGTTTCCGGATGGAATTCTATCTGGATGATGCTTTGCCGGAAGAGGATGCGGAGTGGGGAGTTTTCAGAAACAGTTCAACTGCGCGGTTATGCTCGGGGAGCGAAGTCGAGAAATAGTGGGTGCCGTCATTTTTTGCCACGAAATAGAGGAATCTTGTTTTTGCCGGTGAAAGAACAGCTTCCACTGCGCCTTCTCCCGGGTTGCCGATCGGGCCGGGCGGAAGCCCGGGGACAAGGTAGGTGTTGTAGGGAGATTTGCGCAGGATGTCCTGCCTGGAAATCTTGCCGGCAAAAGCGCGAAGGCCATATACTGCGGTCGGATCGCTCTGCAGGGGCATTTTGAGTTTCAACCGGTTGAGAAAAACCGAAGCGATGAGAGGACGCTCCTGCGGTACGATCGCTTCCTTTTCAATCAGAGAAGCGAGAGTAATGAGCTTGTGGAGGCTCAGCTTTTGCTTTTCAGCGCGTCCGAAATAGCTGTTACCATAGACCGCTCTGAACTTCTTGACCATAGTCCTTATCAGGTTGGCTTCATCCATGTTCGGGGGAATTTCGTAAGTGCTTGGAAACAGATATCCTTCCATGCTGCGTTCCTTGATTCCCAGTTCGGCAAGCAGAGCACTGTCAAAGCAACGGTCAAGAAAGAAGTCCTTTTTGAAAATGCCGCGCTTGTCGAGCAGTTCGGCGATCTGGTAGATCGAATAGCCTTCCGGGACAGAAAAGCGGTAGGCGTACACATCACCGGCAACCAGTTTCCTCAGAATCTCGCGAGGTGACATCCCGTCGGTAAAACGATATGTCCCGGCCTTGACCTTCAAATCCGAACCTTCAAGCCTTGCATGAAGAGAAAAAAAGAAACCATTTGATATAACGTGATTCTTTTTAAGCTCGGACGAAATCCTGTTCATGGTTATCCCCGGGGGGAATTCCAGGATTACCGCTTTCCTGCCGTTACCCGGCTTTGAATCAAGAAACTGGAGATAGAAAAGAAACACGAAAACAGGGATGAGCAGTGAAGCTGAAGCCGCTGTCAGCCATGGTTTGGGATTGCGCTGCAAATGGGCGAGGATATGCTGGAAATGATCCTTGAATAGATGCTTGAGATTCATTGCAGGGTATTTTTATGGCATATCGTGTCATCTGTCAAGCCGCAATACCCGGCAGAGACTTTACCACTTGACGGGTGTATGCTCATTGGCTATAATCCGCCCACGTAATGCCGAAGTGGCGAAATTGGTAGACGCAGCAGACTCAAAATCTGCCGTCCGCAAGGACATGCCGGTTCGATTCCGGCCTTCGGTACCAACTAAAAGACAAATAAGTTTCAATATTATGCAAAAAAACCCGCTAAGTCAGCGGGTTTTTTGTTCTCTGTTGCCTAATATTATTGTGCTATTGCCCTGGAAAAATCGTTGTTGTCGACCATGCCAAAGCTTTTCTTCCGGGCGGAGAAAAGAATGGTGATGAGGAGGCTTCGGCTAACGGGATAAGCCGCCGGAGATCCGATCGACGTCAGCCAACGCAAGCCTGTACCCCAAGTTGGCCTGGAGGTCGTCAAACTCGGCTTTCGAGACTGCAGCTACCGATTCGGCGTACCGGGCTGCCGTTATGGTTCCGGCTTTCAGCCGGTTGGCGCTCAGGCGCAGATTTTCCCTTTGCAGTTTCAGAGCTTCCGATGTTACGTCCATAAGCGTTCTGGTCTGCTCAAGCTTGCGGTAAGCTTTTGTGATTTCTACATTGAGACGCTGCTCAATGCGCTTCGCGTTCTCCTCGGCCTGGGCCAGCTGTGATTTTTTCTGGCCGACAACACCGCGCCGGAACCCGCAATCGAAGATGTTCCATGTCATCTGTGCGCCGAAAATTCCCACGTTGTCAGCAACGAATGGGGAGCCATCCTGATAGATGTGGCGGGCGAAGAGGCTGATATCCGGGATATATTCGTCACGGGCTGCTCTTACGGCATGCCCGGCTTTTGCAACGGAATCCTTTGCCGCCTGCAGTTCCGGATTGCGGGACAAGGCGCCCAGAAGGTACTTCTGGAACGGTTGGGGAGCAGGTGGCGCATCTTCTATCTCCGCGAGCACCAATTCCGTATCCGGCGGAAGCCCCAAGAGATCGTCCAGCTCCGACATCAGATCCGATGCCTGGATCTCCGCGGTAAGAAGGGTTTGCCTGTTTTGCAGAAGCTGTACTTTACTCTGGGTCAGGACGACGTCAAGGACGTTTCCTGCCTTTACGGCGTCCTTGCTTTCGCGCATGCCTTCCTGTGCTGCCGCCAACGCAGACTGCGCCGCCGCTTTCTGTTTCTGCGCGATCAACAGCCCATAATAGAACTGATGTACGCTGAAAATAATTTCATCCTCGGTTTTTCGTGCGTCTGATTCCGCTATTTCACTCTCTGCCTTCGCGACTTCGTGCCCTTCATTTATTTTGAAGAGTTGCGTCACAGGCTGCGTAAGCGTGGTACTGCTTATGAACAAGGCATTCGATCCCTGATTGATCTTCGTGTCCTGCGTTGGAAACGGCCCCAATCCGGGTACCGTTCCCAGGCTCCCCGCCGGAATGGTAACCAGTTGTCTGTCGGAGAGGCCCATGTATGACGACTCGTTCGATAGCTGAGGAAAAAATCTCGATCTGGCCGATGCAATCCGTTGCCGACTTTCCTCGATTTTATGCATGGAAATCTTCAGGGACCTGTTCTGGCGCCGGGCAAGATCGATTGCCGCCGGCAAAGTGAGGTTCATTTGCCCGGCCGATGCCTGCCCCGCCAAGGCAACTACGCCGATGGCGACCAGTGCGATTCTATGTGCGGCTGTCTTTGGCTTTCGTGACTTGACAATCACATAAAGGACCGGCACCACCAGCAGGGTGAAGAACATGGAACAGATCAGCCCGACCGCAATAACGCTGGCCAGGGGGCTCCAGAGGCTGGATCCCGAAAGGATCATCGGCGTCACTCCCACCGCGGCGGCCATCGAGGTAAGGAAAATCGGGCGCAGACGCCGTGTTCCCGCATCCGTCGCTGCCTGCTCCAGCGATTGCCCTTCGGCAAGCTTCTCCTTAATGTAGTCGACCAGGATAATGGCATTGCGGACCACTATGCCGGTAAGGCTGATCATGCCGAGGAAGGCGGTAAACCCGAACGGGTTGTGCGTGATCACCAGTCCAAGCGCTGCGCCGGGCACCGCCAACGGTATCGATGACATTACGACCAGCGGATCAGCAATGGTTCTGAACTGGACGAGCATTACCAGGAAAATCGCCAGAAGGCTGATTCCCAGGGCAACGATCATTTGCGGGAATGTATCGTCACGGTTCATTTTTTCTCCTCCATACTCGATCCGGTACCCGAGCGGAAGCCGGATAGCTTCTATCCCGGGCTGGGCTTCTTTGAGCAGGTCGGAACCATACCAACCCTGTTTCACAAAACCCCGGACGGTGATCGTACGCACGCCGTTTCGCCGCACAATGCGGCTGGTCTGCCACTCCGGGTCGAGCGTGGCGATGGAACGGAGCGGCACTCTGGCATTGGTGAGCTGGGAAGTCATGTAGGAGTCCTGTATGTCGGAGAAGGAGGCGCGGGAATCCTGGTCGAGGCGGAGCATTATGGTAACCGGCCGGTCACCTTCCCAGAATGTGCTGACCGGCCCCCCGTCGAATGCCCCTTTCAGCGTTCTCGAAACGGAAGAATCGGTAATCCCGAGCCGGTTGGCCAGTTCGTTGTTGATATTGACGTCCAGCATGCACGAATCGTTGAAAAAGTCCTGGTGAACATAGATGGAGAAGGGGACGGAAGACAGTATCGCCTGGACCTGGGAGCCGAGGCGCTTCAGTTCGCCGATGTCATCGCCGGAGATCCGCACCTCCACCGGCGCTTCCATCTTCTCACCCTGCTGCAGCTCCTTGACTATCACCAGTGCTTCAGGCGCCAGCTTCGCCAGTTCGGGTCTCAGTTCACCCACGAGCCGTGAGGTGACCTCGACCGATTTCGTGTTGACGATGAACTGGCCGTAAGCCGGGTCGGGCTGCTGGGGATTGACATTGTAATAAAAACGCGGGGCGCTCTGTCCCACGAAAGTGGCGTAATGGACCACATCGCTTTTGCTTGCCAGCCGCTTCTCGATCCTGCGCATGACCGCATCGGTGCTCTCGATGCGGCTCCCCTGGGCCATCCAGACGTCGATGACGAACTGGTTGCGTTCGGCAGAAGGAAAAAACTGCTCGCGTACCGTCGCGAAAAGCACGATACCTGATACGAATGCGACAACACCGACCAGTACGGCGAGCCGCTTTCTGCTCATAAACCAGCGGATAAGAACCTGATAGCCGGCTTGGAGCCTGTCCAGGACATTGAATTTTTTTTTCGCCTCCTCCTGCCCCTGATTTTCGGGGTCGTGCAGCCCCTTCTTTATGAAAAACCGGCACAGTATCGGTGTCAGCATCACCGCCACGATGAACGAAACCATCAAAGCGATCGCGACTGTGATGGGAAGGGCCGCCACGAATTCCCCGACTGATCCGGTAATGATGAGGAGGGGGAGAAACGAGGCAACGATCGTCACCGTCGCGGTGAAGACGGGAACCACCACACCAGTCGCCGAGCGCCAGGCCGCTTCCGCTCTCGGAACCTTACGGTCGAGAAGCTCCACATAGTTGTCCGCGATCACAATGGCGTCGTCCACGACAATCCCGAGCACGACTATCAGAGCAGCTATCGACACCTGATGCAGTGCGATTCCAAGGGCGTTCATCGCGCCCAAGGTTGTGCAGAGGGTGACCGGAATTGCAAGCGCGGCGACCACTGCGACACGGATCGGCAGTAGGACCATCGTCACGAGGATCACGGCGCCGATCGCAAGCATGAACTCATGGCTTAGCGAAGACATGCGGTTCTTGACGACTTTTGGCTGGTTTGCGACCAGGTCGAGCTGAATATCCGGCGGGAGCAAGGTCCTGAAACCGGCATACAATTGATCGATCTGCTCGCCGAGCTGAACGATGTTTTTCCCCTTTTGCATCTCGACGGACAGGAGTATGCACGGCTCGCCGTCATGGCGGACCAGGAAGGTCGGGTCTTGGTACCGGCGCTCGACATTGGCGAAGTCGCGGATATATACCGGCTGTCCGGTTTTGGATACGTCGACCAGGACATCGCGAATCTGATCTTCTGTCGTGAAAATACCGGTCGTCCTCATCTGAATCCCGGCGTTATCCGTCTCGAACTTTCCGGCGCCTTCGATGACATTCCGTTGCTGCAGCGCCTGGGCAACCTGGTGCGGATTCGCAAAATACTGCGAGACCCTTTCCAGGCTGCTGGTAATCCAGACCTCTTCGCTCTGTCCGCCGTAGGTGGCGAGTTTCCCCACATCCCGGACCGTGCGGAGTTGATCCTGAATCCGGTCGACATAATCACGCAACTCCCGGTAGCCGTAACGCTTCCCGTGCACCGCGATCAGCATCGCGACGGTGTCGCCGAAGTCGGAGTTCACGATCGGGCCGCGGACTCCGGCTGGAAGCTCGGTTGCGCGGGTCTCATTCAATTCATGGCGCAGTTTGGACCAGAAAAGATCGGCGTTTTTTACATGATCTTCCAGCTCGACATTGATGACGACCAGTCCGGGTCGGCTCGTGGAAAATGTTCTTCCTTTCCTGACTTCGGGAAATTTGAAGATGTGCCTCTCAAGGGTTTTGGTTACCTGCTTTTCCACCTGCTCCGAGGTGGCTCCGGGGTACAGGGCAACAACCAGGCCGGTTCTTATTGTTATCGTCGGGTCTTCCGTGCGCGGCATGTCAAAGAAAGCATGAAGTCCGACGAAAACCATCAGAACCGTCAGGATCACCGTTACCGTCGGATACCGCAAAGAGGACTTGATGGGATTCATCAGCGGGTCTCCATGACAGTCGCGGCAGCCTTCCCTCCCGAAGCTTCGGTTGTCGTCAACGAAACCAAAGCACCGTCTCGGAGCCGTTCCTGGCCTGCGAGGACGACGGAGTCTTCTCCGGTAAGGCCTCGTTTGATTTCGATTTCTCTGCCGTACAATCCACCCGTTTCAACCCTTCTGGCGTAGACCCGCTTCTGGGCCGGGAAATACATGTAGACCATCCTTGCGCCTTGCGGGTCGCGCACAATCGCCTCGATCGGCAGCGCGAGCAGCCTCACGGTCCTGTCCCCGCGAATCCTGGCTTCGGCTACCATGCCGATTCGGAGAGTATGCTTCGGATTCGGAATGGTGATGCGTGTCATGAAGGTCCTGGTTCCAGGATCGGCTGAAACATTTATGATCCGCACGCTCCCTTCGAACGATTCCCCCGGCATCGCCGGCAACGTGACCGCGGCCTTCTGACCCACCCGTACAAGATGGATGTCGGTCTCGGGCACTCCGACGCTGACTTCCACTGTATCGAGTTTCACGATTTCGAATGCGGGTTGTCCAGGACTCGCCATCTGACCCGGCTCCACCGACCGCCTGGAAACAAAGCCGTTTACCGGCGCGCAAAGAGTCGCGTCAGAAAGATGCTTACGGGACAGCTTTTCCGAGGCAACCGCCTGCTCGTACTGTTGCAGGGCGGAATCATGCGCGGCCTTGAATTTCTGGTAATCGTTCGGCGCCAGGCTTTTCGAGTCGTACAGCATTTTCATTCGCCTATGCTCATCCTCGGCACGTTTATAGCCGACCCGGGCCTGGTCGGATTGCGCCTTGGCTGCTGCCAGTGCCAATCGGTATTCGGTCGGATCGATGGAGGCGAGGATCTGTCCCTTTTTGACGTAATCACCTTCACGGGGTCCGACCGAGACTACTCTGCCGGACACAAGAAAGGACACGTTCGAAGGGGCGTCGGGAGAGGCAACCGTTCCGCTGACCGATATGGACTCGTGGTCCTCCCTCGGTTGCGGCTTGCCGATTTTAACCGGCATTGGAAGACTGACCGCCTGTTCGTCCTTTCTGCTTGAAGAACAAGCTGGAACAGTCACAACCAGCCCAGCTACAATTAATAGAACCAGTTGCTTCATGAACTTTCCCCCTAGTTCTTGCTGAATTTGGGCAATAGCGATCAAGTTATCACCGATTACTAAATTAACAATGTTAAGTGAAAGTGAAAAAATTTTCTACCCGGTCCCCTTGCGGGCCAATCCAGCCAATGAAAGGTCAAGACCTGTTTCGATCAGTTTCTCACGCTCTACCCATGGAAAGTCGGGACGGCCAATCAACAAGGCTACAATTCCATGAATATGCGCCCAGATGGTCTGAAAAACGGTCTCGGGATCGAGCGTCGATGCCGACTCAAAAAGGACATCCTTCACCATGTTACGCATCAATTTGCACAATTTGTTTGCAGCGCTTCCTTCTTCCAAAATGCTTGCCATGCTGACATATTGGGAAATATCGGCCATATAGATTATTTTGTATCGATCCGGTTCCGAGAGACCAAAGTCGATATAGGCGCGTATGGAAGAGCGCAATCGCAGGAACGTGGATTGCTCGCTGCTGCCGGCCGCGCTTATGGACTCAAATTGACGCTCAAGCGCCTCTACGCAGAGGTGATGGAGAATATCTTCCTTGTTTATAAAATAGTGATAGATCGTGGTGGGGGAATATTCAATTTGTTCGGCAATGCGGCGCATGGAAAGATGTGCATATCCGTTGGCAAGCAGGATTTCTCTCGCAGCATCGAGAATCTGCTGACGAAGCGACTCCTTCTGCCGCAGTTTTCGCTCAATTATGCTCATTTATACACTCTACCAGGCAACATAAAATAACATGCATAATATATTTAACACTGTTAATATCTACTGTCAACGGCAAAAAAACATCTCTTACCAGTGCCCGACCTGGAAACGTTGGGAAATCGAAAATTCAGGGTCATACCCATTCGTATATGGCCTTTTTCTTTACCGGATACCATTTTCGATTTCGCCAGGGACTTTGTCAAGAGTCCGTGCGAGCGGGAGCCGCTGAAAATGCGGTTGATAACAAACTGTCCGGTCTGTATGGTATGATTGATGTGCTTGTAAAGAACTCTGAGGAGCAATAAAGTGAAATCAAACGAAACAATGCGGACAATTGAAGCGCGTCGAAGCACCAGGACATTTGCATCCCGGGACATTCACGAGGATGACATTATCAGCATACTGAAAGCGGCCAACCAGGCGCCTTCAGCACATAATAAACAGTCCTGGAGGTTTATTGTCATTCGCGGCGCCAGGAAACAGGCGCTTGCCAGCCTGGTAAACGAGAGAGCCGGTCAATTCGGGAAGCCTTCTTCGACTCTTCTTCGGATGGCTGCGCGGAGCATCTCCAGCGCTCCCGTTGTCGTTGCTGTCGTGAATACGGGCGAATTGGTGAAACATGGAACAAGATCGTTTGAAGGCGTTGCCGACATTTCCGGGTTGTTCCGGACCATGGAGATTCAAAGCTCCGCAGCTGCCGTGCAGAATATGCTGCTCGCAGCCGCTTCCCTCGGGCTGGCAAGCGTCTGGCTCGGAATTCTCTGCCTCATCACCGAAGATGTTCTTACGCTTCTGGATGTACATGAGGGTGAGTTCATGGCTGTGGTACCCATAGGATATGCGCAGAGAAAAAGTGCTGCCCCGCGTAAGAAGCCGCTGGAAAATATCGTGAGCTACCTGTCGTGACAATTGTGAAACTTTATGTATAAAGGACGGTTTAAGACAGGATGTTTTGCACGCGCCATAATAGGAGTGGAATAGGCCGGGGAAAAGGGGGGAATCATGGAGAACATATCGAAGAAGGTTTCTCAGTCGAGCGTGGTGCTGGGGCAGATGATGTTGCCGGCAGATACGAATCCGGCAGGTAACGTACACGGCGGGACAATAATGAAACTGATCGACAATGCAGCTTATGTCGTGGCTTCGAGGCATACCGGCATGAACGCGGTAACTGCCTCGATCGACAGGCTGGATTTCCATTGCCCTGTGTACCTGGGCAATCTGGTCACATTGAAGGCCAGCATGAACAGGGCCGGCAGAACTTCCATGGAAATAGGGGTTAGGGTTGAAGCGGAAGACCTGAAGACAGGCGAAGTGAGGCATACGGCATCGGCGTATCTTACCTTCGTTGCACTGAACAACGAAGGTAAGCCGACTGCCGTTCCAGAACTGGTCGCCGAAACGGATGAAGACAGGAGAAGATCTGCCGATGCAGCCTTCAGGTATGAGGCCAGAAAATCCGCGAAAAAACAGTGAAAACGAACATGACGCTGTTGGTACAACCTATTGATTATACACCAGGGAAAAAAATAATAACAGACTGTTCTTTCACTTCTGAATGGATATACTTTAAATCAAGGTAGCGCTACCTGAATAAGAACGACGCAGGCAAAGGAGCTGAATCGTATCAGGAGAAGTCCAACGCGGTAATGATGCAAAGACAGGAGGACCCTATGAACGAGGACACTCCACCGGGCTGTTTCCCAAAATACATGAAAAGAATGTATACAGGCTGCTGAATATGCCTGCGACCCATGAAATGGGTAAATTCTAAATAATACAAAAAGAGGCCCGCTTTTTTAGAGCGGGCCTTTCATTTTCCGGTTTGAGCCGGTGTCCGGTCCTTGCTACAAGCGGACAGGGTTGTTTCACGGGCCTTCATTTTCCCGCAAATTCAGCATCCTGCCGGACCACCAGATTCCGATCAATCCGCACAACAGGTCGGTTGCCAGCCTTCCCCAGAAGATCCCCTCAAGTTCTAATAAAATGCTTCCGGCTATGGAAAGTGGTATCAGCAGCACGACGACGCGCAAAATGTTGAGCATGGATGCCTGCACAGGGTAATGCGCGCCCGTGATCATGAACCCCGCGTAGCGGTGCACCTCCAGCATGCCGTATCCCATGCAGGTAATGTAGATGAAAGAGCACAGGACCTCTGTTACGGCCCTTTCTGTCGAGAATATTCTGGCCATGGGTTCCGCAAATATGATGAACAGGAAGCCGATGAAAATGCCGTATGACACCGCGAATGTCATGGTCACCTTGCGTGCCTGCCTGATCCTGTCCAGCCTGCCGGCTCCGAAGTTCTGCGCAACAAAAGGAATGAGCGACATGCCGACGGCCATCGGTATCATGAAGGCGAACATTTCTATTCGGCTGGCAACACCCATGGCAGCAACCGCTGTGTTGCCGTAACCGGCTGCGAGTTTTGTAATGACGGCGGCAGATATGGGAGTCAGTATCATGCCGAGAGCGCCGGGAATGCCGAACTTGAGAATTTTCCGGGATGATTGAAAAAGCTGGCGTGGCGAAAGGTTGTCTGCGCTGACAAGCCCCATTTTGAAGACGAGGATATAAACAGCGACAGCCAGGGCCGCGGCCTGGGAAAGTATTGTCGCCAGGGCGGCGCCGACGATACCCATCTTCGGCATGCCGAATCTGCCGAAAATCAGCCCGATGTCCAGGAATACGTTCATAACCGTGCTGCCGACCATGAGGATGCTGACGGCTTTCGTGTTGCCGGTGCTCATTATTATGTCGGAAGTGACCATCTGGAGCACCATGATGATGGCGCCCAGGTACCATATCTTCATGTAGCGCACGGTCATGTCGAGAACTTCGCCGGATGCGCCCAGCCTTGAGAAAAGGGGAATGACGGTCAGCATTCCAAGTGCGGTTACCGCAGCGGCAAAAAGAACCGAGAAGATGAGTGCGTGGGTCGTGATTGTCGCGGCTTTTTCGCGGTCCCTTTCGCCAATGGCGTGCGCCACAAGTGTCAGTGCCCCGCTGCCGAGTCCACGGGTCATGAACATGAGGAGCATCACGACCGGGAAGGTGAAAGAAATGGCAGCGAGCGCACCGGTCCCCAGCCTGGAGACAAACCATGCATTTGTGAGGTTGTACATGTTGATGGCAAAAGTGCCGGCAAGCATCGGTATCGCCATCCGGAAAATTGTTTTCGTTACGCTTTCATTCACAAGTTTTGACATGGCTGGAATTTACGGATCTGTCATTTCGTATGGATTTTGATTTTACACACAAAAGGCCGGGTTTTAAGCGGTGGTTATCATGGCATGGGAGGAAGCTTCAATGGGGAGCTTGAAGGGGAACGACGGCCTCCGGGGTTTCAATGGACGGCTTGTTGATCAGCGCCGATACTTCCCATTCCTGCAGCAGTTCAGCCGGGTAGGGCTGGTAGAGCCGCTGAAGCTTTTCTGGTTTGTTCATTGAACGGTCGAGCCAGAGGTTGAATTCGGTAGGGTGGAGGATCACCGGCATACGTTCGTGCAGAACCGAAATGAGACTGTTTGCGGTCGTGGAAAGGACGGAGCAGGTTTCCAGCACCTCTCCTTCAGGCGTCTTCCAGTAATCCCAGATTCCGGCAAAGGCGAGCGGGGAACCGTCGCGCATGGAGATGTAATGGGGATGTTTGCCTGATGGTGTCGTGGCCCATTCAAAGAACCCGCTGGCCGGAATGATGCACCGCCGGGCCCGTATTGCCAACCGGAAGGCCGGTTTTTCGTGTACGCTTTCGCTGCGGGCATTGATCATGCGGCTGCCGATGGAAAGGTCCTTTGCCCAGTGGGGCACGAGGCCCCAGCGGACAAAGGACAGGTACCGCCCGTCGGTAGCGGCGTTGCGGATTATGGCAACCTGCTGGCTCGGGGCTATGTTGTAACGCGCCTGAAGGTGTTCAGGAAAAGTGACGCCGAAAATTTCGGTCAGCAGTTCGGGGGGAATCGTCAAGGTAAATCGTCCGCACATATCCTGGTTATTTCCTTATCACTCTGCTGACCGCGGCAAAATCCGAGTCGCCCAGCCCTTCGGAAAGAGCCTTTTTGAAAAGTTCGTTCACGGTTGCCGTTGCAAAGAGAGGCTGCCCTGACTCTTCGGCGAGTTGGAGCGCCAGGCGCAGGTCTTTCTGCATATGCTTGAGGGGAAATGCTGCTGGGAAACCGCCGTCTCTGGCAATCATGCCTCCTTTCAACCGGAACATGGGATTGGTCATGGCCCCCGAATCCAGCACTTCAAGCAGCTGTAAGGGGTTCAGGCCGCTTTTTGATGCCAGGGCCAGCCCTTCGCAGAGCGCCGTCAGCATGCCTCCCATTACCAGGTTGTTGGCAAGTTTCATGCGGGTGGCATTGCCCGTCTCGCCAAGGAACAGGATTTTCCCGCCCATTTTTTCCAGGACAGGGAGAGATTTGTCGTACAGGGCCCTGTCTCCAGCCGCCATAATGGTCAGGGTCGCATCCTCGGCCGGCTTGCGACTTCCGGCGACAGGCGCTTCCAGGAACAGGGCGCCTTTTTCGTGGGCAAGACGGGACGATTCCATTGATGTCCCGGCATCGATCGTGGACATGTCCACGTATCCCTTGCCGGAGTCAAGGCCGGCAATGATGCCGTCTTCTCCGTCGCGAACGGATTTGACCGCGATGGGGGTAGCCATCATGGCGAACACTATGTCAGATGCTTCCGCAACAGCACGGGGCGTGGCGGCCGGAACAGCGCCTGCTTCGACCAGGGGCCGGGTTTTCTCTTTCGTCCGGTTCCATACAGTGACCTTGAACCCTGCCTTGACGAGATTCATGGCCATCGCACTACCCATGATTCCGAGCCCGACGAAACCAAGATTCATATATTCCCCCTTGGAATTGCATTTTTGTCTGTGTTGGATTGTATCACTTTCTTTCGCCTGATCCATAAGTAAATCCCATACCCTCATTCAGGCTTGATCGGATGCTTTTTCGCCAGCTCCCTTTTGGCCATGTGCAGATTATCATAACCTGCCAGATCACGCAGTACTTTAAATTAAATCGTCGGCTGGCCATTTTGATAACTCTTTCCAGGCTTGTTGCGGTTTAAAAATGTATCAAACAAATTTTTGACCCGCAACAATGATTGCTTGAGAGGAATGTCTTGAAAATTCATTAATCAGGAGTTACCATGCAATGGTTTTTGAGAATTTGCTTGACTTAAGGCGAGGATACCCGGATGTTTGAGTTCTAAGCTTGACCTATGCAGGTACCCTTTTGAAGTATTCAAAAAGTTAATGAAATATATAGGTGGCATGGTTACGCGCTTGCCCTGGAAATCCAAAACTGAAAGGACATGTAATGAAAAGAGAAAAGATCGCGGTAATTTTCGGCATGCTGATGTTCAGTGTAATACTTGCTCCCGCCAATTCGCGGGCTGACCAGGTTATTGCTGACGACCTGATCGTTCAGGGAAGCACATGTGTCGGCTTTGACTGTGTAGACAACGAGAGCTTCGGTTTTGACACAATCCGGCTCAAGGAGAACAATCTGCGGATCAAGTTCGAAGACACCAGTAGTTCAGCCGGCTTTCCCTCGACAGATTGGGAAATCATCATAAACGATTCCGCCTCGGGAGGACAAAACTATTTCGGCGTCAACAACGTAACTACCGGCATGCCCGTCCTGCGGATCTTTTCTTCCGACAGCGGCGGCAGTGTTCTCATGGGTGAAGGAGCAACAACCGGCGGAACGGCAAGTGTCGCCATAGGCCGGAACGCAACATCCACCGGAAACAACTCTGTAGCCATCGGGGCAGGATCGAACGACGGTGGAGAAAGCAATGTCGTCTCCGTGGGTACGACGGGCAATGAGCGCAGAATCACGAATGTCGCGGCAGGTGTAAACCCCACCGATGCGGTGAACATGTCTCAAATCCAGAATCTTTCGATGAATGCGCTTTCCGAAGCGAATGCCTATACGGACAGAAGGATAAGCAATCTCAGCAGGGAAGCCCACCGGGGTATCGCCGGAGCAATAGCCATGTCGAGGGCGATGGTACCGCTTAGCCCCGGTGAATCTGGAATCGCCATGGGATTCGGCACTTCAAGCGGGCAAACAGCTGTAGCCGTTTCATTGCAGCACTTTACTTCGAACAATATTCATCTGAATCTCGCATCGTCTTATACAAGCGGAAATATCCAGGTAGGCGGGGGCATCGGCTACAAATTCGGGAGATGACGAAGCTGGGGTCAGGCTTTGCATCTGGTGATTCGGACCATCCGGATACGTAGTCGCATTTTGAGGTGATCGAAAATAAATATATTCAGCTTTTGAAATATTTTATTTGGGGGGGATATATAAGTATCCGGCATCTCCTTCCAGCGCTTCGCGTACCTTGGCGGCCAAACCCTGCATGGAAAACGGCTTCTGGATGAAATGAACGCCTTCGCCAAGCACGCCCCGGTGGGCGATGACATCGGCGGTATAGCCGGACATGTACAGGCAGGAAAGGTTCGGGTATAAGGACAAGAGTTTTTTTGCCAGGTCCCTGCCGGTCATCTCCGGCATGATCACGTCGGTCACCAGCAGGTCGATCACGCCGACGTGCTCTTCAGCCATTTTGATGGCCTCTCCCGGTGAATCCGCTGTCCGCACCGAATACCCAAAGCTTTCCAGCATTGACCTCCCGATTTCCAGGATCGCCGGTTCGTCCTCCACCAGCAGAATGCTTTCAAGGCCGCGTCTGATCGGTTCCGGTGCGGCTGTACTCGACGCAAAGGATTTGACTGCTTGCCGGGGAAGGTAGATCTTGAACGTCGTCCCTTGGCCCGGCTCGCTGTAGACGTTTATAAAGCCGTTGTTCTGTCTGACGCTGCCATAGACCATGGCAAGCCCCAGGCCGGTACCCTCACCCACACCCTTGGTGGTGAAAAACGGATCAAAAATATTGCCAAGCGTTTCCCTGTCCATGCCACAGCCGTCGTCGCTGACCGCCAGCAGAACATACTCGCCGGGGACAAAGCCGAGGTTGTGGCTGCAGTAGTCCTTATCGAAAACGGCGTTTGCCGTTTCAATGATAACCTTGCCCACTCCCGCGATAGCGTCACGGGCATTGACGCACAGGTTTGTCAGGATTTGGTCCAGTTGGGAGGGATCCACCTTTACCGGCCACAATTCCCCGCCGGGCTTCCAGGCGAGATCGACGTCCTCGCCGATAAGCCGTCGAAGAATATTGAGCATCCCTTCCACGGTTTCATTCAGATCGAGTAGTTTTGGGGCTATTGCCTGTTTGCGGGCAAAGGCAAGCAGCTGCCGGGTCAGGTCCGCGGAGCGCCCGGCGGCCTTGTGAATGGCCTGCAGGTGGTGAAAAAGCGGATGTGCCGGGTCCGACTTCGCGAGGGCCATTTCCGTATGCCCAAGGATGACTCCCAGCATGTTGTTGAAGTCATGTGCAACGCCGCCTGCCAATCGGCCCACCGATTCCATTTTACGGGCCTGGTTCAACTGGTCCTGAAGTTCCTCCCGTTCCTCCTCGGCCCTTTTGCGTTCCGTTGCATCATTGCCCACGCAGAGGATCTCGCGGACGTTGCCCTCAGAATCGAGCAGAGGCTTGTTGGTCCAGGAGACCCAGACCCTGGCGCCGTCACGGAGCATGTTTTCATTTTCGTTTGCCTCGTAGCGTCCCGGGTGAAGACCGATGTCCCGAATCATGGCTCGCAGATTCCGACCCGCGGAATCTGTTTCAGGAACAATGGAACCAACCACATTGCAGCCCACAATCTCCTCTTCATGATACCCGAAAAACCGCTGGGCAAATTCATTGAAAAAGGTGATGTTGCCTTCTTGGTCCCTCCGGTAGATAATGCTGTTCGCATTTTCAACCAACTCCCGATAGAGCTCTTCTCTCTCCCGCAGTGCCTCCTCGACCCTCTTGTACTTGGTGATGTCTGTTTGGGTGCCGGACATTTTCAATGGTTTTCCATCTTTGGTCCTGGTAACTATGCGGCCGCGGATTTGCACCCTGACCCAATGGCCGCTTTTGTGTTTTATCCGGCATTCATGGTCAAAGTATGGCAGTTCGCCGCTGACATGCACCTTAAACAGCTTTTTTAATTGTTGCAAGTCATCGGCGTGAGCCAGGGATGTCCAGGTTTCGATACTGGTAGGCGACAGTTCATCGAGTGAGTAGCCGGCCGCCTGTGCCCATTTGTTGTTGAATACCGTTTCTCCGGTCTGGATGTTCCATTCCCAAGTGCCGATATTGGTGCCTTCAATGATGTTTGCAAGGCGCTGTCGCTCGTCAGCCAGGTTTTCCTCGGCCCGTTTTTTCGTGATGATTTCCCAGGTCACATCGGCAAGATAGGCGACCGTTTCCACATCTTTTTCCGTGTAATCCGAAGGTTTGTTGCCTACACCCAGGATAGAGACTACTCGGCCCTCGCGCATAATAGGGACTACTAATTCGCGGACCACCTCGGCATGCCCTTCGGGAAACCCCTTCCTCTGCGGCAGGCCTGCGAAGTTGTTGTGAACGACCGGCATTTTCTCCCGTACGCAATCTGCCCAGACACCAGCCTGGTCTATGCTGTAATGAAATCTTCTGCCTTCAGCACGGCAGAATTCATTCAAAGTGCGGGTAGACCATTGCTGCAAACAAAGCGTCTGCTGGTCTGTATCCACAAAGTGGTAGAAGCCGATCGGGCTGTTCACCAGAGCGCCGGTTTCATCCAGTGTTTTGGTCAAAATGTTATCAAGGGAGTGGGTTGTCGCATACTCCAGAAGTGTGATCCGCGTCTGCAAGAGGGGGTTATCGGTAAAACCGTTTGTTTCGGCAATAAGATGCTTCACGATTGATCCTCCCGATCATATGGTGATTTGGGCTAAGTCAGCAGGGAGATCGAATTCCACCGGCTTGGCGAGGCAGAGTTTCCACTGATCGTGCATTCAATTGTCGTTCAATGGGTTTGACGGATGTACCTTGGACCGTCCGAAGATAAGACCCTGTTCTGCGGACAACAATGTGAATGAAATATTTTAGCAAAAGTAAAACACAAAATGTGTTAAATTTCAATTCTAATGAGCATAACGCGCGGATATTTTTGGTAGATTTCCTGAGATATAATACTGAATTCCGGATAACGGTTAAATTGGCATCAGGGAAAAAGAAGGGTCAGGAATATAGGCGGATCTATATTCTGAAGAATACGGAAAATATGGACGCGACTGCATACCAAGTTCAAAGTGTGATCGATTCTATGTATCGAGGTCTTCCTGTTTAGCATAAAAAATGTCTAATTAATAATTTCCACTTGGCTATTATTTGGCCGGGTGAGGCTTGCGCAGACTCGTGTCAAAATGGTATAAATTAATGAGACAGTCATGTATAGCTTCATATGATATCGAACCGGCAAGGAGTGATTGTGAAAGAGCGGATAACCGATATAGAGATCAAGTTGATGCACCATGAAAATACGATCCAGCAACTTAATGATGTGGTCACGAGGCAGCAGTGCGAGATAGATAAATTGCAGGCTGGGTTCAGGCAGTTGAAAGAGCAGTTCCTGAAGATACTGCCTTCCGATGTCAGGGATGTTCGGGACGAAGAACCGCCGCCGCACTATTGACGGAAATTTGCTCGCTGATTGAACCGGTCGAGGCCGTTCCCGGATGTGAGGCGCTGCTCCGTGTGAATACCTCAACGGCACGCATCTGATCGTCGATGCCGGGAGTATGTTCAAGTAGCGGATTATTCTGCCAGGAAAACAAAAAAGGAGCCCTTACCCTGAAAATCTGGATCGATGCCGATGCCTGTCCGCGGGTGATCAAGGAAATAGTGTTCCGTGCTTCCGAACGACTGGATCTGCCCGTCCTGCTCGTGGCAAACAAGAGCATGGCAAAACATCATGCGAGGCTGGTCGAGTCCATCGTTGTCGAAAATGGCTTTGACGCGGCCGATGACTATATTGCCGGCCATGCAGCGGCGGAAGACCTGGTCATCACCGCTGATATCCCTCTTGCGGCCAGGGTCGTGGCAAATGGCGGGATTGCCCTGGATCCGAGAGGCGAGCTTTATACCGAGGAAAATGTCGGCGAGCGGCTTTCCATTCGCGATCTGATGATGGAGCTTCGTTCAGGCGGGCTTGTCCTGGGAGGGCCGGGGCAGTTCAGCCTCACGGACCGGCAACGATTCGCCTCATCCCTTGACCGGTTGCTGACACGAATGAAACGCGGAAAACGCCGAGGATGAACTAGGCGCTGGTTTCACATTTCTTCCGGAATAATTGAGGTTGCCCCGAGTCACGGCATACGTCCCGGTTCAGCATCGATTGCTCGATTATTCGTCATTTTTCAAAATCGATATCCTCTCCGAAGATCCTTCATCAGTGCCGTAATAATTCATTTATTATTTGTGCCTGGAACGCAATACAAGGAACAGGCGTGCCATGTCGGCGCATTGAACAAAGCCAAATCATTTGATTTCGTGATGACTATTCAAAAATCCTGCTCATGGTATAATGAAAACCATCTTTACACTGACTTGAATCCATCATCTTTCGTTATTGCTGGGTGATCTCAGGCTGTGAATCGAACATGGCTGGGGAATTCTTGATTAAGGGTATTTCTTCATGTGCGCTTCCACGCATTTTTTCCGGAGCAATAAATGGGGATCGAGGACCGACGTAAGTTCCTGAAGTACTGTCTGGGCGGGCTTGCCGCGATATCTGCAGCCGGAATAATCTATCCATTGTTCCGCTACCTTTCACCTGTTTCCGGCCAACAGGGAAGCGCAAAGGTGACGGTGCCGGAAGGAGAGGTCCGGGAAGGGGAGGCGAAATTCCTCCAGTACGCCGGGTCGGCAGCGGTCCTGGTGCGCAAACCGGGAGGAACACTGGTCGCCCTGTCGGCTGTCTGTACCCATATGGGGTGTATCGTGCAGTGGCAGAAGGACCGGCAGGAATTTCTCTGCCCTTGTCATGGCGGTCGGTATACTGTTGATGGCGCAGTGATCGCGGGCCCGCCTCCGAGGCCGCTGCCAAAGCTTCCTTTTGTCGTCGGCAACGGTATCATAACCTTAGGATGAGGATTCCGGAGGGATCATGTCCATAACAGGGCGGCTCTTTCGGTGGCTGGATGTCCGGATCGGCGCCGGTGAATTGATCGGGAAGGAATTGACCGGGTATCTCCTGCCGCGGAACATCAACATCTGGTATTCCATGGGAAGCATACTGCTCTTCCTCTTTTCACTGCAGGTGGTGACCGGAATGCTGCTTCTGGTTTACTATGTGCCGGATGCAGACAAGGCATTCGCCAGCGTAACCGCGATCATGAACAGGGTGCCATTCGGCTGGCTGATCCGCATGTGTCACGTAATCGGTTCCAACATGATGGTTCTGATACTGTTCATGCACATGCTGTCGGTGCTTTTCATGGGCAGCTACAAGAAACCGCGCGAGCTGAACTGGCTTTCCGGTTTCATCCTGTTCATCCTGGTGATGTCCATGACACTGACCGGCTACCTGCTTCCCTGGAGCCAGCTCTCTTTCTGGGCAACGACAGTAACAACCAACAGCGTCGGCGCCATCCCGCACATCGGTCAGTTCATGGTGGAATTCCTTCGTGGCGGCGCACTGGTCGGCCCTCCCACTCTCGGGCGCTTCTTTGCCCTGCATGTGGCCATTCTGCCCGCCGTTGTCGCTCTTCTGGTCGGGATTCACCTCTTTCTGCTGCAGCGCATCGGCATATCCACTCCTCCCTTCGGCCTCAAGGAAACGAAAAACAGCTGGCAGGGGGATTCATATCGTTACGAGGGGCATCCGGGAGGAATCCCCTTTTTCCCCAACTACCTGCTTCAGGACATGACTTCCATTGCCGTTTGCATGGCGTTCTTTTTCGTACTGCTGTTTTTTGATCCATTCATCTTTTTTCCCAAGGATGCTTTTGTTCCTGCTGATCAGTTCATGACGCCGGAGCACATCAAGCCGGAGTGGTACTTCCTGGCCAATTACCAGACCTTGAAGATATTTCCCATTGAAATCATAGGATTGGCTGTGCAGGGAATAGTGATATTCTTTCTTGCGCTGCTGCCGTTCATTGACCGCGGGGCTGAACGCCATCCGCTGAAGCGTCCGTTCTTTCTGTTGTTGAGCATCGGCGGCATACTGATCTGGATCGGACTGAGCATCTGGGGGCATTACTCATGATTCTTGAAGCCTGTAACAAAACTCTTTCAAGAACGGTGCTGATTTGCACATTCCTGTCCATGTTGGCATGTTTCGCCGTTGCTGCCGAAGCTGTTGAAAATGTCTGCGTCCAGTGCCATAGCGCCTTGCCCGGACGCTTGGGAGAGCCGGTCGCCCAGTGGCGCGGGAGCATCCATGCCGGGAACGGGATTTTCTGCAATGGTTGTCATGGTGGGGACCCAAAGGATTCGGTTAATGCCATGAGTCCTGCACGAGGTTTCCTGGGAGTGCCGAAGGAAGTAGACATTCCAACCTTCTGCGGGCGCTGCCACGTAGGGGTGCTGCAATCGTACCGGGAAAGCGCGCACGGCACTGCGCAGGGAAAGGTTAAGCCTAACTGCGTGACCTGCCACAGCAATCACCATGTGGTGAAGGTTTCCCTGGAGCTGATCAACGAGAGGAGCTGCGGACGTTGTCATTCATATGGCGGAGCTCGACTGATCAAGGAAGCCATGGCCGGCACAGAAACGAGAATCTTGGCGATTGAACGTCGCATCGATGTGTTCAAGGGTAAGGGAATCGATACCAGCCAGCTGGAACAGCGGCTGTTTGCCGGGCGCAACCGCTTTCACACCCTGTCCCATGTGGTGGATGTCAAACTGATCAACAAAAATACCGCTGAGATCAACGCAGGACTGGCCGACATCGACTACGCTCTAAATAATATCGACAAGCTTGAGGGGAAAAAGAAACTCATTGGGGCTGCCGCCATTACCGTGGTCCTGCTCGCCGCAATCCTGCTGACCATGTACCGCCGGACATTCGATTGACTTTGGTGTGGCACTGAATTTATCTTCCTATTGTTCAGCGGTGCCTTTCATGGCCAGAATAATCGCGGCTATCTCATCGGGGGACAGTTGAGTGAACGCAGGCATCACCGGCGGGTATCCCTTTACGATGTCGGCGTTCGGTTGTTGCAATGAACGACGGACGTAAGGTTCGTCGACTGTGACGGTGCGCTCCACGCCATTGGTAATCACGGTTACCTCGTGTCCCCAGGTCCCCTTTAATGTCGGTCCCAGCTTTTTCGTCCCGTCAAGAGAGTGACAGCCAAGACAAGCGTATTTCTGCAGGACTTCCAGGCCGCGTTTTGCCCTTGCAGGCTTCTGCTCCATCAACCAGGCCATGAATGCGGCTTCGGGGACGGCTTCCACTGTGGTGATCATTGATGAGTGCCCGACGCCGCAGTAGACGGAACAGAACAGGTCATATGACCCCGGTGTCGTCGCAACGAACCAGGCATGGTTCCTCATTCCGGGCACTGCGTCCCGTTTGATCCGAAAAGCCGGTATGTAAAAACCGTGCAGCACATCCTTTGATACAATGTTGACCTCAACAGGTCTTCCCACCGGGACATAGAGCTTGGCGCTGGTCTTGCCGTTTGCGTAAGTGAAACTCCAAGACCACATGCGGGCGGTAGCGGTAACCTGCAATGCTCCCCTGGGCACGTTTCGCAACGCCAGGTAGCCCGCCCAACCGTAGTAGAACATGGCCAAAACCAGAAGGGTGGGAAGCGTCACCCAAATTATTTCCAGCCAGACACTGCCTAACGCCTGGGATGTTGGTAGCGGAGACCGGGAACGGCGGTAACGGACGAGAAACCAGACAGTCACCGCGGTGATGCCCAGAAGCAGGAACGCGGAAATTCCGACAATCCAGTAGAATACCGGATCGACTGCCTGAACGGTAGTTATCAATTGCTGGTTCATACCAAGTCCTCAACGATAGAGCACGTCGACAAAAGTCAGGCCGATGAATATGGCCAGCGTCGCCAATGTCAGGAACAGCAGCCACTTCAGAAGTCTTCCCTCATATTTCATCTGCATGAAGATGATGATGACCAAAGCGGCCTTGAGGGAAGCGATGGACAATGCAGCCCATACGCGGAATATTCCGAGATCCTGGAAAGATACCCAGATGGTGAGGGCAGTGAGTGCCATCAGCGCCAGCCACGTTGCGACAAGTTTCCCATAGCTCACGATATGTTGTTCAGGCGTAATGCTTGACATTGCCGGTCCCTCACAGAACGAGATAATACAACGGAAAAATGAAAATCCATATCAGATCGACCAGGTGCCAGAACAGGGTGCTGTTTTCAAGCCAGATATGGTTCTCCGCCGTGATGATCCCGCGCCTGATCCGCCAGGCCATCACCGAAAGCACTGACCCGCCGATCAGGACATGCAGGCCGTGCAGGCCCACGGTCAGGTAATAGAGGCTGAAAAAGAGCGGTTCGCCGTGCGGCGCTTTTGCCAGAAGGGGCGAACCGGGGTAGATACCCCGGCCGATTTCCGCGCTCCACTCCAGGTACTTGTTCATCAGGAATACTGCAGCGCAGATAACCGTGCCTATGAGCAGAAAGACGGCGGTTTTCGATTCATTACGCCGAATCGCGGTTACCGACATGGCAGCCAGCAGGCTGCTGGAAATGAGGATGATCGTGTTGATAGCCCCGAACCAGCGGTGCATCTCATGGCCGGCCGTCGCGAATTCCTGCGGGTAACGGGCCAGGTAAACGCCGTAGAGAAGAAACAGTCCGCCAAAGAGCAGTATCTCGGTAAAGAGAAACAGCCATATGCCCAGTTTGGCCGCGGAATCGTCTTTGTGCTGTTTTTTTATCATGGTATTCCGTTGTGTTTGAAGTCGTAGGGGCCGTGGGTCACCACTGGCTCTTCAATGAAGTTGTCCGACGGCGGCGGGGTGGGAATGCTCCACTCGAGCGTGGCCCCGCCCCATGGGTTGCGTCCGGTCGGTTCGCCGTGCAGCAGACCGCGAAACAGGTTGACCAGCATGATGACCATACCTGTTGCCAGTATCCAGCTTCCAATGGTTGAAGTCAGGTTCAGAGCATGGAATTCAGGGAGGTAGTCGTAGTAGCGCCGCGGCATTCCCTCGACACCCAGTACCATCATGGAGAAGTACATGATGTTGAAGCCGATGAATATAAGGACCCAGGCTACCACGGCAGGCATCTCGCGGTAGCGGCGGCCGAAGAACTTGGGAAACCAGTAGTGCATTGCGCCGAAAAAAGCGAAACCGGAGCCGCCGAAAATAACGTAATGAAAGTGGCCGACCACGAATTGGGTGTCATGGACATGTATGTCGGTTGCGGCTGCGCCGAGAATCAGCCCGGTAAGCCCGCCGATGGAAAAGAGGAAAATGAAGCCCAGAGCGAAGAGCATGGGCGCTTCCAGAGAAATCGAGCCCTTGTACAGGGTGGAGACCCAGTTGAAAACCTTTATGGCCGAGGGGATCGCCACCACGAAGGTGAGGAAGGAGAAAACCAGGACCGCAAAGTCGCTCATGCCGCTGGTGAACATGTGGTGCCCCCAGACCAGGGAACCGGCTGCTGCGATAGCGAGGCTGGACATGGCGATCATGCCGTAGCCGAAGATCGGCTTTCTGGAAAAAACCGGGATGATCTCGGAGATGACCCCCATGGCCGGAAGAATCATGATATAGACAGCCGGATGGGAGTAGATCCAGAAAAGGTGCTGGTACATTAGGGGGTCGCCGCCGCGGCCCGGATCGAACAGCCCTGCCCCGAGCACCCGTTCGGCGATGATCAGCAACAGCGTTATGCCCAGGATGGGGGTTGCCAGGATCTGCACCCATGCGGTGGCGTAAACGGACCAGACGAAGAGCGGAATCCGGCCCCAGGTCATTCCTTCGGCCCGCAACCGGTGGATCGTGGTGACGAAGTTGAGGCCGGTCAATATGGCGGACATGCCGATCAGGAAAACGCCGAAAACTGCCATGGTTACATTGGTTCCGGTGCGGGCGCTGAAAGGTACGTAAAAAGTCCAGCCCGTATCGGGCGGCCCGCTGCCGGTAAAAAGCGACGTGACTATGGTTGCAGCGCCGGCGATGTAGATCCACCAGGAAAGAAGGTTGAGACGGGGGAACGCCACGTCCCTGGCGCCGATCTGGATCGGCATGAGCAGGTTGCCGAAAGCCCCCTGGAAGCCGGGGAGGATGAAGAGAAAGACCATGATGACCCCGTGCACAGTGAACAGGGCGTTGTAGGTTTGGGGGCCGACAATGGTCCTGCCGGGGGCCATAAGCTCGATCCGCATCAGGATGCCCAGTACCACCCCGATGAGGAAAAAGCTGAACACCGAGTAGAAATAGAGGAAACCAATCCTTTTGTGGTCGGTCGAAAAAATCCAGGAAGTGATTCCGGTTTTACCGGTATCCGTCCAGAAACCTCGCTCGGTTTCCACGATTTTTGCGTCAGTGTCAGTCATCATTTCTCCAAGGGCGGCTTTTTCCGTTTCCTTCCGCCGAATATGAGGTAGGCCAAAAAGCTGCCGGCGACCAGAATGACGGCTGCGGCGCTTATGCGCAGAAGATTGAAAACATAGGTTTTGGCTGCAGGGTCATACGTGTAGCAGTATTCCAGCAGCTTGCGGACGGATGGTCCGGTTATTCCCCTTTCGGCTTCCGTCAGGGCCAGGGCGAGATCCTTGGGCAGAATCGATACTCCGTAGAGGTAGCGGACTATGGCGCCGTCCCGCGTCACCACCAGGCTTGCCACCGGATGTACGAAGTCCTCTCCTCTACGCTCAACGCGAAAACCGATGGCATCGGTAAAACGGCGGATCGAGTTGCGGTCACCGGTCAGAAAATGCCAGCCGTCAGCAGGGAAGCCGGCGTTCATCGAGGCAAGATACATCCGTTTGCTTTTTGCCGCCAGCTCCGGTGTCTCGTTTTCGTCGAAACTGACCGATATGATGCGGTAATCACGGACCGGCCGCATATTAAGCGACTTGAGAACTCCAGCGACGTACACCTGCTGATAGTTGCAGACATTGGCGCAGTGGAAGTACACCGGTATAATCAGGGTCGGTACGGTGAGCAGATCACCAAGAAGGACCGGTTTGCCTGCCTCGTCTTTGAATGCAAGATCCAACGGTATTCTGCTGCCAAGTCTTTCTTCCAGTCCAAAGGATTCGTTCTGCCCGTTTGTCAGCGGCTCTTTACCGGTATGTGCGCAAAGCAGTAAGGGTTGTTGCAGTGACACGCACATAACCAGTGAAAAAAGCAACTTGAGCAAGATGGTGCATCTGCCGTTGTTACCATTTCGTGTCTGGCGCATAATCCAATCTTACCCGATATTTTCATTCCCGAAAGTGATTGCCCTGTTTTTGGCGTTCCGGCATTGACAAAGGGCAGGATGATGCAACTATGTTAATCTGATCTATAATGAAAAAGGAAAAAGGTGGCAAGCCGGTCGACATATGAAGACTGCACATGATTCAAATTGCCAGTGGTGGAGACAATCCGGTGCTTGAAGAGAACGCGCTCAAGATGCCGCCCGAATCGACAGGGATGCCGAAGTGCACGGTTGGCCCAATTAGAGGAGCGCGCTGTGCATGTGCGTTGCTGCGAACGTCCAAGCCGGGGATAGTGACGGCTGAACTGGCAGCTTGCCTGGCCGGCATGCTGTTGGCGACATCATCAGCCCCGGACGTCAGCCGGCTCTACTTGGTCATGCTTTGCGTAGCGCTGGCCGCAAGCGGCGCTGCCATGGCCAATTGCCTGATTGAAGAAGCGGGGGATCGGCTGATGCCCCGTCTGGCGCTTCGCAGCCAGGCGCTCGACCAGGTCGGTGGAAGAGTTGTGCGCACCGTTGCCGCATTGCTCATGGGAACGTCCCTGGCCTTGGCTGTGATTTTCATCAATACTCTCACCATGATGCTACTTGGTGCTGCATTGTTCTTATATCTTTTCGTTTACACCACCCTTTTGAAGCGAACTTCACCGCTTTCCGTGCTTGCCGGCGGGATACCTGGCGCACTTCCCCCCGTGATCGGCGCTGCCGCAGCGGGTTCCGTTACTGCCGCGCCTCTTCTGCTTGCCGTGCTGATTTATGCCTGGCAACTGCCGCACTTCTGGTTCCTCGCTCTTCAGTGCCGGGACCAGTACCAGCAGGCAGGGGTGCCGGTTTTTCCGCTTGTCTACGGAGAAAATATCACCAGGAAACTCATTGTCGCCGGCAATGTGCTGATTATTCCATTGTCGCTAATCATCCCGGTATTTTTCACAAAATCGGTTTTCTGTTCCATGCTGATGTTGATGATCGGGATCATACATGTTTTCAGCTCCGTCTGGGCCGTCAAGAACCGATCCAGATACCGGCTGGGTTTTCTCTTCTCGCTTGCTTATCTGGCGATCATGCTGTCGTTGCTTATCACAGATGTCGTTGTACAACAGCAATGGCATCTCTTTGCGGGGTTCATCCATGGAATTCACTCATGACCTGATAATCCTGGGATCCGGTTCCACTGCTTTCGCGGCAGCTTTACGTGCCGATTCCCATGGCGCCCGCGTTCTTCTTGTCGAGAAAAGCGTACTTGGCGGGACCTGCATCAACTGGGGGTGCATCCCGAGCAAAACCATGATCAATAGTGCACTGTTCAGGCACGAGGCGTTCCTTGGCGACAGGATCGGTCTTGGAATGACAGCGCAAGACGTCGATTTCAAGCGGCTCCTTCAGCACCGGGACCAGGTGGTGTCAAGGTTGCGCCAGGATCGATATCTGGACGTGCTGCAGAAGGTACAAGGCCTTGAACTGGTCAAAGGGAGCGGCTGCTTTCTTGATCCGCAGACAATTGAGGTGGTGGACCGGAAATACAGGGCCGAACGGGTGCTGATCGCCACTGGCGGCACTCCGCGCATACCTGCGATTCAAGGGCTTGACGAGGCCGGCTATCTTACCAGCCGCAGTGCCCTGTTGATGAAGGCACTCCCGAAATCATTGCTGGTCATCGGCGGCGGAGTGATAGCTGTCGAACTTGGACAGATGTTCCAGCGCCTCGGGTGCCGGGTGACCATTCTTGAACATGGTCCGAGACTTCTTCCTGCCGTGGATAAGGACCTTGCAATAAGCCTTGAGCAACTGCTTGCAGCCGAAGGATTGAATATCCTCACTGATGTGTCATTCAACTCTGTTGAAAATAGGAACGGGAAGACCATCGTCAACATCACTCATGGAGGTCAACTGCTTGAGCAGTCTGCTGATCAACTCCTGGTAGCTGCCGGCACTGCTCCTGCAATTGAGGGGATCGGCCTTGAAAATGCTGGGGTGGTTGTTGACCGGAAGGGATATATCAAAACGGATGAAAGGATGCGGACTTCCGTGTCGGGCATATGGGCGGCCGGAGATGTGGCGGGGAGAATTATGAGCGCACCGGCAGGCGCGCGGGAAGGAATAGTCGCCGTTGACGACATGTTCAACCCGGGATGCGGCTGCGTCATGGATTACCTTTCAATCCCCATGGCTATATTCAGTGATCCGGAACTGGGGATGGTGGGGCATACTGAGGAAAGTGCATGTCTGGCAGGCATCCCAGTCGTTACGAACAAAATTCCGGCATCGGCCGTTCCAAAGGCTCACGTGACTTTCCAGACAGCAGGGTTGATAAAGATGGTTGCTGACAAGAGCACAAGACGCCTGATCGGCGCACACCTGCTATGCCATCGTGGGGCCGACCTGATCAACGAGGCGGCGCTGGCAATTCGCCTGAAGGCCACCATAGATGATCTGGCCGCGGCCATTCATGTCTATCCCACAATGAGTGAAGGATTGAGGCTTTGCGCGCAGGGATTCAGCAGGGACCTGAGCCGGTTGTCATGCTGTGCGGAGTAGGGGGGGAGGCTGATTGGCAGACTGATACAAAAAAACCCCCGGATTGCCGGGGGTTTTTTCAGCTTCGATCGAACCGGTCATTTGGCCGGACAGGGACCGAGGCGCTTGCCGACCATGGCCATCTTGGTCTTCATTTCCTTGCCTTCCATCTTGGTAGTTGATTCCATGAGGCCGTTGAATGAGTCTCCGGCGTAAGTTATGGTTCCCTTGCCGGTCGTATCCTTGCAGACTACGTTCCAGCTGACAGTATTTCCGTCTACCTTCTGGTTTTCCATCTTGCAATCGGTCTGTTTCGGATTGGTTTCGGGTACGTATTTCTCCTTGTTCAGGCAGGTTTTGACCACGTGTGGCTTCATGACACCGGCCGGCACTCCCGGCATATCTATCTTCATGGTGATTTCCCATTCGCCGTCCTGCATGTTCACCGATGGAGCCGCGGCCTTTGGTGCCGGAGCAGGTTCGGAAGGAGCAGCCGCTTCCTTTTTCTTACCGCAGCCTGCAACGGCCAGTGCGGTTACGAGAGCAACGATTGCCAAGCTTTTCCATGCGCCATGCATCATGATTTCTCTCCTTTTTAATTTCGGCATCTGCCGAGTTCATGGAATCACGGGATTCACCTGGGTGTCACAGGGGTAAATTCCGTCAATCGCGGAAAATTCCGTACACTGATATAACGCTCTTCTGCAAATTGTCAATGTCCAAGTTGAAGCTGGCATCCGGCACCGGTTTTCGGTATACCGAAAATCAGCCTATGAACCGAGAGTTGTTAATGTTTTTGAAATTTCTTCCATCAGGACTTGCAGTTCCTTGCGAAGAACTTCACGGTCTTTCCGCTCCATGGCGTCAAGGTCGAGACTGCGAAATCCGCGGGAAAAGTTCCTGACAAATCGGAAAGGAACGGGATTTGCCTTTTGCTTTTTTCCTTGTTTCCTGACGTGTGCTGCAAGATCCTGTCTCTGGAAAGCACCGCTTTTGTAATGCCTGAACGCCTCAACCATTTCCTCGCCTGACGGAAGCCGAGATATAAGTACCAGCACATCGCGCGGAATTGACGGCATTGCGCGGCATTCGTCGAGAATTTCCTGCGGAAGGCTTGCAACCGCGATGATTTCCGAAAGTGTGGGAACGGCCTTGCCGGTGAGAGCAGTAAGGTCTTCCAGGCGGCATCCCTTGCGTTTTTTCAAGGCGGAAAGCGCTTCAGCCTCTTCAACGACCGTAAGGTCCTGCCGCAGAAGATTCTCGATCAAGCCTATCTCTATCGGATCGCCCGCAACTATTCTAACGGGAATTCTTGTCAGCCCGGCCAGTTTCGCAGCCCTCAAGCGGCGTTCTCCGGCCGCAAGTACCAGACCGTTTTCGGTCAGATTGCACAGTACCGGTTGGAGGACACCGCTTACCCGGACAGAATCGGCAAGGGCGGCAAGCTCTTCATCACCGAAGTGTCCGCGGGGTTGCTCGGGATTCGGACACACTTCTCCCACCGGGACCTGGTACGTCTGTCCCAGCCTGTACTTTGGCCTGGCTTTTGTTTCCGATGAGCCTGGACCGTCCGACGACTTGGGCGATTCTGTCTCAAACAGCCCAAGCTGGACCCTTTTCCCCTTCAATGTCGTGTCGGAATCCACCATAAAATCCTTTCTTGCCGCCATTTGACGGCTGGAAAGAAAATTCGAAGAACTGGTGTGCTTTAGCATATTGTTATTGTCACAGAGGCAAGGCACACTTGTTGCCGCGAAATATTAGCACAGATTGTGGCCGAAAACCATGCCACATTCAGAGCGGCCCGTTTTCACTTTCCTTGATGTCTTCGTAAGGAGCGATCCTTTTGCGGTAAAGTTCCAGTTTGCAGCATTCAAGCGCACCGACAATGTCATTGAAACGCTGGTAATTCGGGGCAGGGTAAAGCGACAGCAGGAACTTGCTGATGACGTAGTTAAGGTTGCCAGCGAAATTTGCGTCGTTGTCCAGGGTTCTGAAGGCGTCTGCCAAACGCTGGACGGCCGGGTCCAGGACATCTCTTTTATCCTTGACTATGTAAGGCATGGATTTTCCTCCTGTGATTGAAGTGCCGCCAACTCTAAGGGATGAGTTTTTATTTCTGGCAAACGGGGCAAAAGAAACTGGACCGCTGGCCGAGGCGGATGTTCACGATGGGGTTGCCGCAAACTTCGCACGGTTCTCCGGCTCGGCCGTAAACCTTGAATTGCAGGCTGAAGTAGCCGGGTCGGCCGGTTGTCTTGCCGAAACCGCCCAAAGTCTTGTCGCCGGCGGACAGTGCCTCCGTCAGAACCTGGCGGATGGAATACGCCAGCCTGTCATAGAGGTCACGGGACACCTGTCCGGCGGGAAGGGCCGGATGAATGCCTGCCCTGAAGAGCGCTTCGCTTGCATACATGTTGCCGATGCCGGCCACGATCCGGTGGTCCATGATGAAGGGCTTCACAGCGATGCGGCGATTGCGGGAGCGCTGGAAGAGATAGTCACCGTTCACGTCTTCGGAAAAGGGCTCAGGCCCAAGGTCCGCGAGCAAAGGATGCAGTGACGGTTCGCCCTCGATCCACAACAGGGCGCCGAATCGCCGGGCATCGTTGAAGCGCAGGCAGGTCCCGCTGGAAAAGCGGATATCGAAATGATCGTGGGGCCCGGCATCCGACGGTTCTTCGATGACGCGAAGATAGCCGCTCATGCCGAAGTGTATCAGGAGAGTCCCAACGGAAAAACGCAGCAGAAGGTACTTTCCCCGCCGTTCGACAGAAACGGTTTCCTGACCCGCAAGGCGCCTCTCAAGGTCGGTCGGGATTGGCCAGCGCAGTTTTGCCGTGCGGATCACCACTCGAACAATTTCCTGCCGCAGGATCAATGGCTCGATGCCGCGGCGGATCGTTTCCACTTCCGGGAGCTCAGGCATGGTGGTCCTGTTTGAAATGTCCGGGCGTCTCTACCTGCCCAGCAGTTTGACGTAATCTTCATGGGGGTGAAAACCGGCCAGGGCGTTATCGCCATAAATGAAAAAAGGCACCGCCATTATACCGGAATCCCTGGCCCTGCGCCAGTCGTTGTCCACCGCTTCGCTGTAGAGTCTTTTTTCTAGGACAACGGATACCTGGTTCGCTTGAAGGCCTGCATCTGAGGCGATCTTTTCCAGGACCGGAATCAAAGCGATATTGAGCCCGTCGACGAAATATGAATGAAAGACGGACTTACGGAACAAGTCTCCTTTTCCCAAGTTATCCGCCCATTTCCCCAGTTCCTGCGCCCGGCGGCTGTTGGATACGGTGGTTCTCTTCTTCCCCAGGGGCAGCCCAAGCTCCTCGGCAGTTGTCCGTATGCGGCCTTTCCTTGCAGGCCCGGAATCAGGTTTCCTGTTGGGAAAAAGCGCGGAAAGCTCCATTCCCTGCTCGGGAATTTCCGGGTGCAGGGGGAATACCGTCCAGCGTATTTGAATCCCGTATTCTTTCTCCAGTCTGTCAGTACTAACTGTACTGAGATAACACCACGGTCAGATGTAATCGAAGAAGACCTCCAGCGTTTCCTTCTGGTTCATGTCCAACCTCCGGCCTGATGCAAGGGCAACATTAATTCTTTATCTCATGATTATCCGGCAAATGTTGGTAAAGACAAGTGAACCTGTATGGTTTGCGGACATTGGGGAATGAAAAAAATGCAGCGCATGAGCGAAACTGTCAGCCATGTGTAGCTTGCGCGCCACACGCCATGTCTGCCGCACGTAAAAAAAGTGGCAGTTTTGCTGCCACTTTTTTCAGTGCTCATGATGCTCAGAACAATCTATGCTCTGAAAAACCTTCTCCTGGCGCCAATAAGTCCCATCAAGCCTGAACCGAGCAGCCAAGCAGCAGCTGGTATGGGTACGGGAGCTGCACCGACATCACCGTCATGTACAGCCCAAGCTATGCCACTACTCACTTCACCTATAAAAGACTCGTTCCCGCTTCTAAAACTAAACGACATAGCGTTGCCACCTGCAATAGATTCGCTGTACCAATAGGTTGTCCCTGGATTGCATCGCAAATTTTTGATCAGTCCGACATCAGTTGTGGCTGGCTGGCTGAATTGAGTGCCAAGGCCATTAAGTCCATACTTAGTCAGAGATACACCAGCTGTTGTAAACCTGCCAATCAGTCCCAAGTTAACATAGTACATATACGACAACTCACAATTTGGTCTAGTAATGTTGTAGCCGTTATCTGCACTTCCGTCGTTAGCTGTAGTGCTGCTGAAGCTGGTCCCATTAACTGGAACTGCACTCGGTAAACGCCAACCGGTTATGCCTTTATAATTCAGGTTTGTGGCCCAAGTGTTTGCCTCTGCATGAGTCATAATTGATGTAGTAGCTCCGCTTGTCACTGCATAATTAGCGTCTTGAAGCCATGTAATCTTAAGCACATCATCATAGATCATGCCATTGCCACGGTCATACAGCGCCGCCTGAGCTGTCACAGAATACCCCATCCCACATAGCAGCGCCATCAGCGCAAACAACATAATGTTGACTTTCCTGCTGATCTTGCTCATCTAAACATTCCTCCCGTATGTTTGATTGTCCTCATATTCTTCCTGCGAAAGTTCATGTGTTCCGCCGGAGAATCACGGTCCTCTTGCACGCATATCTCCCTCCTTCGTTCCTTTATGGCATTGCATTTCATCAGGGCACTGCATACATCGACAAAAAAGGCCGACGGAATAAACATCCGTCGGCTATGAAGTCCGATGTGCTTACTCCTTTCCAGGCAAGGGAGGCAATGCCGTTTCCGGCATCACCCACAGCCCGGTTCCCATAGCCGAAGCCTTAGGGAAGACGGGTCGGAGTACTTGATTTCATATTTTCAGACTGAGAATGC
>JAYFNT010000014.1:0-31916 GCA_034933285.1 Geobacteraceae bacterium
ATTCGTGTGCGGCGAAGAGACCGCGCTTCTGAACTCCATCGAGGGACAGCGCGGCATGCCGCGGGTACGTCCTCCGTTTCCGGCGCACAAGGGCCTGTGGCAGAAGCCGACCTGCCTGAACAACGTGGAGACCTTCGCCAACGTTCCCTTCATCATCAGGAACGGCGGAGAATGGTACGCATCCATGGGCACCGAGAAGAGCAAGGGGAGCAAGGTGTTCTGCCTCACTGGCAAGATCAACCACACCGGCCTCTGCGAAGTCCCCATGGGCATCACGCTGCGCGAGATCGTCGAAGACATTGCCGGCGGCATCAAGGAAGGCAAGAAGTTCAAGGCCGTACAGAGCGGCGGGCCATCCGGCGGCTGTCTGCCCACCGAGAAGCTGGACCTGCCGGTCGACTATGAATCGCTGACCGCTGCCGGCGCGATCATGGGCTCAGGCGGCCTGGTGTTCATGGACGAGACCACCTGCATGGTTGACGTGGCCAAGTTCTTCCTTAACTTCACCCAGCTCGAGTCCTGCGGCAAATGTACCCCCTGCCGTGAAGGCACGAAACGGATGCTGGAGACACTGATCCGCATCACAGAAGGGGCCGGGGTTCCTGAAGACATCCCCAAACTGGAGCGTCTGGCTACGAATATCAAGGCTTCCGCCCTGTGCGCCCTCGGACAGACAGCGCCGAACCCGGTACTCACCACCCTGAAGTACTTCCGCGAAGAATACGAAGCGCACATCAAGGACAAGAAGTGCCCCGCGGGCGTGTGCGCGGCGCTGTTGAACTACGTGATCCTGGCAGACAAGTGCGTGGGCTGCGGGATGTGCCTCAAGGCCTGTCCGGTCGGCGCCATTTCCGGCGAGAAGAAAGCGGTCCACAAGATCGACGCAAGCAAGTGCATCAAGTGCGGCGCCTGCATGCCGACCTGCAAGCTGAACGCGATCACCAAGGCATAATCATCTTCAACTTTTGGTCTATGACCCTTAATCAAACAAGGAGGTAACATCAATGCCTACTGTCACTCTGACCGTAGACGGCAAACAGGTAACCGTGCCGAAAGGCGCGACCGTCCTGGAAGCCGCGTGGGAAGCGGGATCTTTCGTCCCGACTTTCTGCCACGACCCCGAGCTTTCCAAGCCCGGCGCGTGCCGTATTTGCGTGGTTGAAATCAAGGGCGCACGTAATCTGCCCGCATCGTGCGTAACCGCGGCAGCTGAGGGAATGATTGTCGAAACCGCTTCTCCGGCTGTAATAGATGCCCGCAAAACCATTCTCGAACTCATGCTGGACAATCACCCCGTAGACTGCCTTACCTGCCATCAGGCAGGCGATTGCAAACTGCAGGATTACGCTTATTTCTACAATGTAAAACCCGGCGCGTTCGGCGGTGAATGCAAAAATTACGAAATAGAAGACGACAACCTCTTCATCGTCCGCAACATGAACAAGTGCATCCTGTGCGGCAAGTGCCTCAGGGCCTGCGAAGAGAAGCAGGGCCGCGCAGTCATCGACTTCGCCTACCGCGGCTTCAAGACCAAGGTGTCCACCGCCATGGACAAACCGCTTGCCGATTCGGTCTGCGTATCCTGCGGAACCTGCGTTGCCGTATGCCCCACCGGCGCACTGACCGAAAAAGCCATGCTCGGCCAGGCACGGAAATGGGAAGTTGAAAAAGTCCGCACCACCTGCCCGTTCTGCGGCGTGGGCTGCAACTTCGACCTGAACGTCAAAGGCGGCAAGGTCATCGGCGTCACGTCCAACGCAGCCGCTCCGGCAAACGGCCGCGACATGTGCGTCAAGGGACGTTTCGGCACCGACTACATCCACAGCCCGAAACGCCTCACCAAGCCCCTCATCAAGAAGAACGGCGAATTCGTCGAATCCTCCTGGGACGAGGCGCTTGACCTGGTGGCAAGCAAACTCGGCGAAATAAAGACCAAGTTCGGCAGCGACTCCATAACGGCCCTCTCCTCCGCACGCTGCACCAACGAAGACAACTATGTGATGCAGAAATTCATGCGCGCGGCGATCGGCACCAACAATGTCGACCACTGCGCCCGAACTTGACACGCTCCTACCGTAGCCGGTCTGGCTACTTCTTTTGGCAGCGGCGCAATGACCAACTCTTTCGCCGACTATCTCAACACCGACCTGTTTTTCGTCATCGGCTCCAACCCGACTGAAGCGCACCCCATGGCGGGCGCCAAGATCATGTCATCTGTCATGAGCGGCAGGAGCAAACTGATCGTGGCAGACCCTCGCCGGATTGAACTGGCCGAAAAAGCCGATATCTGGCTGCAACTCCGCCCTGGTACCGACATTCCTCTCCTGAACGGCATGATGCACATCATCATTAAGGAAGGCCTGCACGACAAGAAATTCATCGAGGAGCGGACCGAGGGCTTCGAGGAACTTAAAGCCACCGTCGAGAAATATACTCCCGAGCGGGTTTCCGAACTGACCGGCGTCCCTGTGAACCTCCTTTATGACGCCGCCCGGCTCTATGCCACCACCGCCAAGGCGATGCTTTGCTACACCCTGGGCATCACCGAACACATCTGCGGTGTGCACAACGTCATGAGCACCGCCAACATCGCCATGCTTACCGGCCACCTCGGCAAGGAAGGCTGCGGCGTGAACCCGCAGCGCGGCCAGAACAACGTCCAGGGCGCCTGCGACATGGGCGCGCTGCCCAACGTGTATCCCGGATACCAGGCAGTCGTGAACCCCGACATCCAGGCCAAATTCGAAAAAGCCTGGGGCATCAAGCTTGACAACAAGCTGGGCTTGACGATTCCCGACATGATGGATGCCGCAGTGGAAGGCAAAGTCAAGGCCATGTACATCCTTGGCGAAGACCCGGTCCTCACGGACCCCGATGCCAACCACATCAAGAAGGCTCTGACCAAGATGGACTTCGTCGTGGCCCAGGAGATATTCATGTCCGAAACGGCCAAGTACGCCGATGTCATCCTGCCCGGCGCAAGCTTCGCCGAAAAGGACGGGACATTCTCCAGCTCCGAACGTCGCGTGCAGAGGGTGCGCAAGGCCATCGAACCAATCGGCGACAGCCGTCCCGACTGGTGGATCACCTGCGAGATCGCAAAGCGCATGGGATACAAGATGGACTTTGAATCACCGCGGCAGATCTGGGACGAAATGGCATCCCTGTCGCCCATATTCGCCGGTATCAACTATGATCGTATTGAGCATACCGGCCTGCAGTGGCCCTGCCCGACCGTCGACCATCCGGGCACCCCGGTACTGCACACCCAGTCGTTCTCCAGAGGGAAAGGGCTCTTCAAAGGCATCGAACATACCCCGCCAGCGGAAATGCCGGATGAAGAGTATCCATACCTTCTGTCGACCGGCCGCATCCTGTATCACTATAACATCACCACCCGTTTCTCCTCCGCTCTCGATGCACATCGTCCGGAAGAGGCTGCCATGATTCACCCGGCAGATGCCGCAACGCTCGGTGTGAGCAGCGGCGACAAGGTGCGGGTCACTTCCCGCCGTGGAAGTGTCGTAACAAAGGTCAATGTAACGGACAAGGTAATGTCCGGCATGATCTGGATGAGCTTCCACTACAGGGAAACTCCCACCAACGAACTGACCGTCAACGCGTTCGACCCGATCAGCAAAACCGGCGAATACAAGGTGGCAGCGGTTCAGCTTGAAAAAGTAGTGTAACAGACGTAACAGGCGGCCGGGAGCATACTGTGCCCGGCCGCCTGTTTGTCATTTCCTCGCAATATGCCGCCAATTCGAATCACTTTTGCCCTTCTTGCAGGAAATGCCGAGTACATTTCGCTGCCGTTTACCCTGACGATTCCATTGCTTTTCAATGTGGAGACATTTCGTTGACAGTCGGAGTGACCGCGGTTATTCTGACAGCCGGCAATCCCTCACAATACAATCGAGGGGAATTTCCGCTTCCAAATGAAAACCCGAAAAGGAGTCGTCATAAATGTCCATAAAAATAGTCGCATTTGTCGCCAAGTCGGGAACCGGCAAGACAACCCTTGTGGAAAAGGTCATAGCTGAATTGAAGAAACGGGGATACAGGGTCGGCGCCGTGAAACACGATGCCCATCGATTCGAGATCGATCATCCTGGCAAGGATTCATACAAGTTTGCGGCTGCCGGGGCAGACACGGTGCTGCTTTCATCGCCGGACAAACTCGCCTTGATCAAGAAGCACGCTCAGTCGCCTTCCATAGAAAAACTGCTTGATAAATATTTCTCGGATGAGGATATCGTGCTGACAGAGGGATTTAAAAGGAGTTCCCTGCCAAAGATTGAAATTCACCGGCCTGAGCACAACGACACTCTCATCTGCAGAGGAGAAATAAACGATCCGTACCTCATAGCAGTTGCAAGCACGGCACCTCTCAGCCTTGATGTCCCGGTTCTGGATCTCAACGATGCCTGCGCAATCACCGACTTTATCGAACAAAAATATCTCAAGACAACCGAGCCTTCCGATAAAGCACACAGCTAAAAAGTGAGATTGAAATGGTTTCAATAGAAACTGCACGTTGTCTCATACTGGAAAACATAGCACAGCTCGGAACCGAGAGCGTGCCCATACTCGAGGGCCTCAACAGGGTGTGCGCCGAGGATTACCGCTCACCATGGGACATTCCCCCGGTCGACAACTCGGAAATGGATGGTTACGCTTTTGCCCATTCGAACGCAGCAGCGGGCTCAATGCTGAAAGTCACCGGTTTTGTTTACGCCGGTGAGTTTCGCACCGTTCCGGTACCCGCGGGAGAAGCCGTAAAAATCATGACCGGCGCTCCCGTCCCGCCCGGATGCGACACGGTTGTTCCAATCGAAGAAGTGGAAGCAAACGACTCTTGTATCCGGCTTAAAAGGGAAATACCGCGAGGCAACCATGTCAGGAAACGGGGCAATGACATCTGCGCGAACGATCTTGTCATCAGCGCGGGAACTCCGTTGCGCCCCCAGGAAATAGGCATGCTTTCATCAATGGGCAAAACATTCGTCTGTGTTTTCAAGAAACCCCACTGCGCGATTCTGGCAACAGGCGACGAACTGCTCCAGCCCGGATCCATCCCGGCCGAAGGCAAAATAATAAACAGCAACAGTCACAGCCTCGCAGCCCAGGTCATGGACGCGGGGGGCATACCCATCCTTCTCGGAATCGCCCGCGACTCCCGCGATGAAACCGTTGCCAAAATCAGGGAAGGCTTGCAGGCGGACTTCCTCATTGTAACCGGAGGAGCTTCAGTAGGCGACCGGGATCATGTCAAGGAATCGATCGAAACCTTGGGCGGCAGGCTCCTGTTCTGGAAGGTGAATATAAAGCCGGGCAAACCGGTAGCGTTTGCCATGCTCCAGGGAAAACCGGTTTTTGCGCTACCCGGGAATCCGGTTTCGACCATGGTTTCATTCGAACAGTTCGTCCGCCCTGCCATGCTGAAGTCCATGGGGCGCACGCGCATCTTCAGGCCGGCAATAAATGCCATACTCCATGAGGACCTGGAAAACACAAGTGATCGTCCGAACCTGATTCGCGGCAGAGTGTGCCACAATGGCCATGAATATACCGTGTCATCAACCGGGAAACAGGGCTCAAACCGTCTTTCATCACTCGTCCGGGGAAACGGCCTGATTTATCTGCCTCCATTCAAATCCCTGCCAGCAGGCTCAACCGTTGAAGTTGAACTTTACGACAGCGAATTCGAGATGAGGGAAAAAACATGATAAACGCAGAAGAGCCTTGAAAAGATTGAGCATATCGTGAAGCAACCCTGAATGAACGCCTCGCAGGAATACCCGGATGTCCTCTCCACCGGGAGTCCCCTTTCCTCAATTAAAATCACACATCAATCCTTCCTGATTTGTCCAGGAATGCCGTAAAAAAATGCACTAAATGATATTTTTTTATCATTTTAACCTTGACCGGCACCACCCGGTTATGGTATTCATTATATTGCGCCCGTACTCATAAAAACGATCAGTGACTGTTTGATCTCACTTCATAATACAGTCATTAAATCTTTTACAGGCAGATTTCTCATAATCGGGATGTATTTTGCGAGGTATCGTCATGTCAAGAAAACCATTGACTTTCAATCTTTCTTCTTCTGACAGAGAAGCACTCGAAAATATAATCGATCAAGAAAACTCTGATGCAAGAATAGTATTGCGTTCTAAGATAATACTAATGACAGAGGAAGGAATGCCTCTTCAGGAAATAGCAAACAGACTCGGTTTGAGTAAAGTCACTGTCAACACCTGCAGACAGAACTATCTATCAGGCGGTATTGATGCATTGAAAAGAAAGAAACGCCCCGGCCGGCCGTCAAAGCTGGCGAAGCAGATTCTTTCGGATCATTTCCACGGAGCATCCGACAAGGTTTTTTCCCGTCTCAGGATGGCGCTGAACATGAAATGCAAATCTGATCATCTGATCAGCCTGGTAAATATTACCGCGGGTCTGATTACCTGGGAAATGTGTCTGGCTTTTTTGTAACAGAGGTGTTCCACGCACTCGAAGGCATGAAGGCGCCGCCCGTTTTCGAGTCAAGTTCCCCGTGTCCAAACCGTCGATCCTTTTCGGATCATATGCCGACAGCAGACATTATCGCAAATATCCATAACTCCAGCCATTTTGTTTGATATTATCAATTTGACTGATATTCTCCCACCTTTTATAGTGTTTCACGGACAATGCCTCACCCAATACCCGACCGTCACGCATATCATTCATTTTTGTCATTCTGGCATGAAGTGTAATTTTCAAATGGTTACAAGGAGATGCTATGAAAGTCATAGATTGCAGGAAAATGGCATGCCCAGCGCCGGTGATAGCCGCAAAGCGGGCACTGGAGGAATCAGCCGGTCAACCGGTTCAGATACTGGTGGACGCCGGGGCGCCGCGTGAAAACGTGACCCGTTTTGCCACGGGACGCGGGCATGAAGTCCGGGAAAACCCCTTTGAAGACGGTTATGCTTTGACCATCGGCGGAGGAAACTCGGTCCCTTCCGGTCAGGCAACGGCATCAGCACCTGCTCAAAAGACCGTTATGCTCGTCAGTTCCGATCGTCTCGGGAACGGGGACGACGAACTGGGGCGCCTGCTCATGAAAAACTTCATCATCACCCTCCTTGAGCTGGAACGCCTGCCGGACCGGGTGCTTTTCGTCAATTCCGGAGCCCTTCTCACAACGGAAGGTTCGGAAGTGCTGGAAGCGCTTGATTCACTCGGCAACAAAGGAGTTGAAATTCTGACCTGCGGGGTCTGCCTTGATTTCTACCACAGGAAAGACAAGCTGAAAGCGGGATCAGTGACCAACATGCTGACAATTGCCGAAAGCCTGATGGAAGCCGGGTCCGTGATCCGGCCGTAACGAATCGTATACTACCAAAACTTCACGGAGGATTCCCGATATGACAAGTACGCTTCATGGTCTCGCGAAAAAAGTCGGCATCATCGCATTTGCAGCAATTGCCACTGTCCTCGTTTCTCTGGCATCGGTACATGCCGCAGCCGACTTCCCGGTCATCTCAACCGACGAGTTGAAAAAGTACGTCGACCAGAAGGAAAACATGGTCCTTGTTGACGCCCGCACACCTCAGGAGTACCAGGCAGCCCACATCACGGGAGCCATCAACATTCCGGAAAAGGGGTTCGACGAAGCCGCAAAGCAACTCCCCACTGACAAGAGAACCCTCCTGATTTTCTACTGCAACGGAGTCAAATGCGGCAAGAGCAAAAGGGTGGCGCAAAAGGTGGGACCGCTCGGCTACACGGCAATCCTCATCTACAAGGAGGGAATACCGGTGTGGGAAGAAAGGAACCTGCCACTCGTAACAGGCCCCGGTTACGGCAAGAAAATCGAAACGACAAAGGTCAAGCCAGGGGAACTCGATGCACTGATACAAGCAAAGGATCCGGACTATGTCCTGGTTGATGTACGCGATGAAGCGGAATTCAAGGAAGGGCATATCCCCACCGCGATCAACATCCCGGCCGAAACCCTTTCGGCGAAATCGGGCATCCTGCCCAAAGAAAAGAAGATCATCGTCTACTGCAACACCGGCAGCCGCAGCTACCTGGCCTACAACAAACTGATCGGCCTTGCTTACCCCAAGATTTACCAGACCCTGTTCGCCGACTGGAAAGAAGCAGGGCTGCCGGTCAACAAGTGAAAGGCCCGCTGGACTGATTCAAACATGAACTATTACCCTCTGCGCATAATTACCACCCGAACATGCTAAGCGTTGGTATCGACATAGGCTCAACCGCCACAAAGGCAGTGGTCTTTGAGGGGAAAATCCTGGGTCAGGCTATGGAGCAGACCGGCTGGGACCCGAAAGAAGCCGGTATCAAGGCCTTCCGACACGCTCTGGAAATGGCTGGGATCACCGAAGACCGGCTTGGGCCAATCGTCAGCACCGGATACGGACGCATTTCCCTTCCCTTCTTCACCAGCAGGGTGACCGAGATCACCTGCCACGCCCGCGGCGCTCACCACCTCCACCCGGGCACGCGGACGGTAATCGACATCGGGGGACAGGATTGCAAGGTCATTTCCCTGAGCGATGACGGGTCGGTCGCCGACTTCATCATGAACGACAAGTGCGCGGCCGGCACGGGCCGTTTCCTCCAGGTCATGGCCGGGATTCTTGATGTTACCCTTGGTGAATTGGGCGCACTTGCCGCCGGGGCGGAACCGGTCCCCCTCTCCAGCATGTGCACGGTGTTCGCCGAGTCCGAGGTCATCGGCCTGCTGGCCCGCGGGACTGGAAAAGAAAGCATCGCAGCGGGAATAATCGACACGATTGCCCGGCGCATACAGGGCCTGGCCGGACGGGTACCCTTCAGGGACACCGTCTCCTTTACCGGCGGCATCGCCCAGAACGGAGACATTTGCCAAATAATCGCCAAACGCCTCGGAACACGGCTGCATGTTCCGGTTGAGCCCCAGTTCGTCGGGGCTCTCGGCGCGGCTCTGATAGGGCTTGAAGGATCATGACGGCCTATCAACCTTCCATGTGAAAGGACATCCAATACGATGACCAAGGCAAAGACATTTGCAGAAATATCCACGCTCCGTGAACGTAATGCACTGGCCGTCAAGGAGGCCAAGGAGAAAGGCCGGCGCGTGGTCGGTACCTACTGCCTCTATTCACCGGCTGAACTGGTGGTCGCGGCGGATGCAATTCCGGTGATGCTCTGCGGCACCAGCCAGAATCCCATTCCAGCTGCGGAAAAAGTGCTCCCCAGGAACCTCTGCCCCCTCATCAAGTCAAGCTACGGTTTCGCCGCAACCGACACCTGCCCCTACTTTCACTTCGCCGACCTGCTCATCGCCGAAACCACCTGCGACGGCAAGAAGAAGATGTACGAGCTCATGGGTGAAATGAAGCCGCTGCACCTGATGCAGTTGCCCCAGGTGCAGAACGAGGCTGCCCTATCCTACTGGACCGGAGAGATGATGCGGCTGAAGAGGAGAATGGAAGAGGACTTTTCGGTAGAGATCACCGATGACAGATTGCGTGAGGCCATAAGGCTGGTCAATGACGAGCGGCGCTCACTCAAGGAATTCCAGGACGTATGCAAATACAACCCATCCCCCATCAGCGGCATGGACATGCTCACGGTTCTGCACAACCGCGGTTTTACCGTCGACAAACGTGAGGCGATCGACCTGGTGGACCGCCTTACCGCCGAACTCCGCGAGATGGCTGAGAACGGCATCTCACCATTCACCACATCCACTCCCCGTATCCTGCTGAGCGGCGTTCCCGTTGGAATCGGCTCCGACAAGGTGGCCAGGCTCATCGAGGAGTGCGGCGGCAGCGTGGTCTGTTTCGAAAGTTGCGGGGCCTACAAGAAGGTGGACCCGGTCGAGGAGAGCGGCGATCCGCTTACCGCCCTGGCCGACCGCTACCTGCGCATACCCTGTTCGTGCATGTCTCCCAACGATGGCCGCTACAGCCTGGTGGAGCAACTGCTCCGCGAATTCCGGGCAGACGGGGTTGTCGATCTCACCTGGCAGGGCTGCCACACCTACAACATCGAATCGTACAGCCTGAAAAAGCATGTTCAGGAAACCTCGGATGTGCCGTTCCTGCAGATCGAGACCGACTATTCCGAATCAGACACCGAACAGCTCAAGGTGCGGATAGAGGCTTTTCTGGAGATGATCGGCCGGGCGAAAAGGACTAGACAAATAACCCAGATAAACGGATAGAGACATAACAGAGGCGCCCACTTCGTCCTCCGCCATCGGCGGACCCACCGAAACCCGCTTCGGACCTGACACAATGTCAGGCGTCGTAGCGGGTTTTTCATTTCCCGCATAACAAAAGAAAAGGTTCCCTTGGGACCACCCTGAAACAAAAGATCTGCCTCGCGCGGAGACGAGGAGAACGCAGAGAAAATCAATTCATCTCCAAACAAAACCAAGCGCCGAACTATTCGATGCACTTCCTTTATTTATGGACGTGCAAAAAATCGTCATACCCGCGCAGGCAGGTATCCAGTCTATGTATAAGTTTCCAGATTCCTGGATTCCCGCCTGTGCGGGAATGACGGGCAAACGTCTTTGGACCTTTTCGCTATCGTTTCATCTTATCAATCATCGATATCTGCATTTCTTTACATCGCTGTGTACCCGCGAATATGAGCCCATTTGTGACTGGAAGGAGGTGATAAAAATGATCAGACGTTACCACAGCATACGCCTGAAGCCGGGCGGTTGGGGAGAAGGATTCGACTGACTCCGCTGAACACTATTTCTCGTGTCGGAAATACTAAAAAACAGGAGGTATCACCCGTGTCAACCGTAACTTTAACCATCGACGGCAACCAGATAACCGTCCCGAAAGGAACAACGGTACTCGAAGCGGCAAGGAAAGCCGGATCATTCGTCCCCACCCTGTGCCACGACCCCGAACTGAGCAAACCAGGCGCCTGCCGCATCTGCGTGGTGGAAATCAAGGGCGCCAGAAATCTCCCCGCCTCATGCGTCACCGAAGCACAAGAAGGAATGGTGGTTGAAACCGCCTCCCCCCAGGTCATCGAAGCCAGAAAGACCATCCTGGAACTCATGCTTGACAATCACCCCCAAGACTGTCTTTCCTGCCACCAGACGGGCGACTGCAAACTCCAGGACTACGCCTATTTCTACGAGGTGAAACCCGGCGCGTTCGGCGGAGAAGCCAAGAATTACGACTTAGAAGACGACAATCTCTTCATCGTAAGGAACATGAACAAATGCATCCTGTGCGGCAAGTGCCTCAGGGCCTGTGAAGAGAAGCAGGGCCGCGCGGTCATCGACTTCGCCTACCGCGGTTTCAGGACCAAGGTGACACCCGCTCTTGACAAGACATTGGCCGAATCCGCCTGTGTCGCGTGCGGCACCTGTGTCGCGGTGTGCCCCACCGGCGCACTGACCGAAAAGGCCATGCTCGGCAAGGGAAGGAAATGGGAAGTTGAAAAGGTCCGCACCACCTGCCCGTTCTGCGGCACCGGATGCAACTTCGACCTGAACGTGAAAGACGGCAAGGTCATCGGCGTCACCTCCAACGCGTGCAGCCCGGTGAACGGTCGCGACATGTGCGTCAAGGGACGCTTCGGCATTGACTACGTGCACAGCCCGAACCGGCTCACCAAACCTCTGATCAAAAAGAACGGCGCCTTTGTCGAATCCTCATGGGATGAAGCCCTTGATTTAGTGGCGAGCAAGCTCGGTGAGATAAAGGACAAATACGGCGGCGACGCCATCGCGTCACTCTCTTCCGCCCGCTGTCCCAACGAAGACAACTATGTCCTGCAGAAATTCATGCGCGCCGTGTGCGGCACCAATAACATCGACCACTGCGCCCGCACCTGCCACGCCTCCACGGTCACCGGTCTGTCCATGAGCTTCGGCAGCGCCTCCATGACCAACTCCTTCGTGGACATCCTCCACGCCGACGTGCTGTTCGTCATCGGCGCCAACCCCACCGAAGCGCACCCCATGGTGGGCGCGAAGATCCTCCAGGCGGTGGCCAAGGGAGCGAAGATGGTGGTTGCGGATCCGAGAAGGATCGAGCTGGCTGAAAAGGCGGATTACTTCATGCAAATCAGGCCCGGTACCGATATCCCGCTCATGAACGGACTGATGCACATCATCCTCAAGGAGAATCTGCACGACAAGAAATTCATAGAGGAAAGGACCGAAGGCTTCGCGGAACTGGAAGCCGTGGTGAAGAACTATACCCCGGAAAAGGTATCCCAGATAACGGACGTCCCCGTTGAAGTGCTCTATGACGTGGCCCGGCTCTACGCCAAGGCGCCCAACGCCGTGATTGTCTACACCCTGGGCATCACCGAACACATCTGCGGCACCTATAACGTCATGAGCACCGCCAACATGGCCATGATTACCGGCCATATCGGACGGCTGGGCAACGGCGTCAGCCCCTTGCGCGGCCAGAACAACGTGCAGGGCGCCTGCGACATGGGCGCGCTCCCCGGCGATTTCTCCGGGTACCAGAAGGTCGCCAACCCCGAGGCGGTGGCCAAGTTCGAGAAGGCCTGGGGCGTTAAGCTCAATCCCAAGGTCGGCATGATGATCCCGGCCATGATGGATGCGGCGGTGGAAGGAAAAGTGAAGGGGATGTATATCCTGGGCGAAGACCCGGTCCTCACCGACCCTAACGCCCACCACATCAGGAAGGCAATGGAAACCCTGGATTTCCTGGTGGTGCAGGAGCTGTTCATGTCCGAGACAGCCAAGCTGGCCGACGTGGTGCTCCCCGGCGCCAGCTTTGCCGAGAAGGACGGCACCTTCACTAATGCCGAACGCAGGGTGCAAAGGGTGCGCAAGGCCATCGAACCCATCGCGGACACCCGTGCCGACTGGTGGGTTGTCTGCGAGATTGCCAAACGCATGGGGTATGCCATGGACTACTCCTGGCCCGGCGAAATCTGGGACGAAATGGCAGCCCTCTCCCCCATCTTCTCCGGCATGAATTACGAACGCCTTGATAATGCCGGCCTGCAATGGCCCTGCCCGTCCCTCGACCATCCGGGAACGGCGATCCTCCATACCAAGACCTTCACCAGGGGCCTGGGGCTGCTGAAGGGTATCGACCACATTCCACCCGCGGAACTGCCCGACGAGGAATACCCCTTCCTCCTTTCCACCGGCCGCATCCTGTCCCACTACAACGTCACCACCCGCCAGTCCAAGGCCCTGTCGGACTATGTGCCGGAAGAGCTGGCAATGCTTCATCCAACGGACGCGAAAACCCTTGCCGTCGGCAACGGCGACCGGCTGCGGGTTACATCCCGGCGAGGCAGCGTGACCACCGGGATACAGGTGACCGACAAGGTCAAGCCGGGCATGATCTGGATGAGTTTCCACCATGCCTCGACCCCCACCAATGAGTTGACCGTACACGCCTTCGACCCCATCAGCCAGACAGGCGAGTACAAGATCTGCGCGGTAAGACTGGAACGAATGGCCTGATCATGCTGATCAAGCTCATGAAAGCCGGACACCATGTGTGTCCGGCTTTTTGTTTCCCTGGCAAATATGATGATCCGTCCGAAATCCATTGCATTGAAATCCGGATTCGCTTCGTCATTTCGGGTACTTCCAGCAATTGAATCCGCCTGTCGCATCAAGCCATTCATTATCTAAATACATCCCATTCGTGACATAGATATTATCCATTTGACTTTAAGCATTTGTATCCTTTATCTACTCATTAAACATTGAAAGTGTCATCAGTGCAGAAAGACAATCGAAATACCATGAAAGGCAAGCTCAATGGAGAACAAAAAAAATTGCAAGGTGGGCCGAAGAACATTCCTCAAGACAGCTGCGGCATCGGCGCTCGCAGCCGCGCTCATCCCGAAGAATCTGGTGGCGGACCAGTTCACGGCAGATTCGCTGCAGGTCTGGTCGTGCGGCGGCCTGTCGGAAGCATTCACCATTGCCAACCGCCTCTATGAAAGCAGAACCGGGGTCAAGATCACCTACACCGGAGCTTTCGCGGCTGCTCTCGGCAAATCCCTGCAGGGAGGCGCTACAACTGAAGTGTTCGCCGGCCGCGTTCTTAAGCTTGCAAAAACATTGCGTCAGAAGAACAAGATGGCATATTTCCGCCCCCTCTGTTTCACCGAGTACGTGATGGTCACTCCTAAGGGGAATGCTGCCGGAATAAAGACCGTGGAAGACCTTGCACGCCCGGGTGTCCGCGTCATTCTGCCGCTGGGCGCTTCTCCCCCTGGCGGCGATGCAGTGATGGGAATCCTGAAGAAGGCAGGGGTTGAAAAGGCCGTCCTCAGGAACACCATCGAAAAGCAAACCTGCGTCGTCAAAATGATGCCAGAGATCATCGGCGGCAAAGGCCAGGTTTCCATCGTCGAGAAACGCCTGACCCGCATGGCCCAGTTCGAGGGAAAGGTCGAAGTGATCCCCATTCCGGAAAAATTTTTCCCGCCCGGCCCCCTAACTTTCACCATCGGGGTGATGAATGCCGCCAAAGACCGCGCCCTGGCAGATAATTACGTGAGCTTCATCTGTTCGCGCGAGGCCCAGGCGGTTTTCGAACGGCAGGGTTTCATATCGGCCGACTCCGACAAAGGACGGATGCTCATCGAGAAACTGGGGGTGAAGGATGTCTGATAACACTGCGAAAACGGTTGTCTCGGCTCCCTTGACATGGATACGCCGGGCGGTTCAGACAGGAATGCTGGCCGTTCTCGGCCAGTGGTCATTCTACGGCATCTTCCGCTGCCCCTTCCCGGTTCCCTTCGTTGACTGCAGGGTCTGCCCGGTCATAACCTGCTGGGGCAGAATCACGTCCCTCTTCTGGGGTTTCTGGCTCCTGTTGCCCATCACGGTGATTCTCTTCGGCCGGGCATTCTGCGGTTGGCTGTGTCCCGGCGGCATGGTCAATCAGTTGATAGGAAAGGTTTCCCTTTTCAAGCTGCGTTTCCGGAATCGTTTCACCAGGTTCGCTCCCCTGGGGCTCCTGGGCGGACTGGCCGTATCCCTGTTCCTGTGGCTCGGCCTTGGCAACCCGCGCTGGATGGTGCCCATCCGCGTCGGGGAATTCCGGAGTTCCGTGCATCTCTCTTTCGAGCACGCCACGCCCTTCTGGCTTACACGGACCTTCGTCGTTCTGGGACTGGTGGCAGCCGGATTCATCCTCGCCAACCTGTGGTGCCGCTTCGCCTGCCCGACCGGCGGTCTGTTGGAGATTCTGAAGCGCATATCCCTCTTCAGGGTATTCAAGACCAGCGACTGCAATGATTGCAATGACTGCCTGAAGGTCTGCGAGATGGGAACCCGCCCCGATGAGGCGAACTGCACCAATTGCGGTGACTGCCTGAAATCCTGCCCGGTCGACGCCATAAAATTCGGCAGAAAGCGGGTGTAGCATGGTACATGCAGCGCTCGGCACAGCCAGGTCTCTTTCGGACCACCCTTGTTACAACTTCCAGGCCAAAGAACGATGGGGACGCATCCATCTTCCGGTAGCACCCCGGTGCAACATACAATGCAACTACTGCAATCGACTCTACGACTGCGCCAATGAAAGCCGCCCCGGTGTTACCAGCCGGATCATGGGACCCGGTGATGCCGTTGAATACCTGAACTCCATATTGAAATCCCGTACCGATATTTCAGTTATCGGCATAGCAGGCCCCGGAGATGCACTCTGTGATCCCGGGCGGACACTGGCAACGATCCGTGCGGTTCGCGACTTCTATCCCGACATGCTCTTCTGCCTGTCCACAAACGGCCTCAAACTTCCTGAGCATGTCGCTGCCCTGGCAGAAGCCGGAGTGACACATGTAACGGTAACAGTCAACGCAATTGACCCTGCCGTCGGTGAGAAGATATATTCCTGGGTCAGACTGGATGACATTATCCTCAGGGGACGCGAGGCGGCTGAACTGCTCATATCCCGCCAGCGGGATTCAATCAGAAGACTGAAGGCCAGGGGAATCGCCGTCAAAATTAACACGGTGATTCTTCCAGGCATCAACGAACATCACGTTTCAAATATAGCCCGAGAGGTTGCAGCCCTGGGAGCGGATGTACTGAACTGCGTCCCTGTCATTCCAATAGCCGGGACACCCTTCGCGGAACTGGGGACCCCTTCAAACGACACTATGGAACAAATTAGAAAGGCCGCCGCTTTGCATTTATCGCTGATGGGGCACTGCAGCCGATGCAGGGCTGATGCAGTTGGTCTTCTCGAAGCTAACTGCGGCTGCAAGGAGAGTCCTGTTCAGAATACATCAGTCGTGTTTAGAAGCACGGAAACGGCCACCATATCCAATATATGCAATAGCATCAGATAAATATTCCAATCGCATAAAAGCAGATGCAATAGGTTTTTTCTCACCCTCCTTGTCGATGACAAGGATACAATTTTCGGCATTAAGCTGGAATCCCGGGATTAATCGAAATTCGGTCAAACATGAAAGATATCGGCAAAAAGCAGCCAGTCATTGCACTGTGCAACATTTTCGATCAGGACGCGGAAAGATTGTCGGAATTCGCGGCAATGCACGACTTTTCCGGGATCGACTGGTCGATTGACCCCTCACTTTCCGAAAAGCAGTTTCTCTCGCTCATGAAATCTCTCGCAGGGTTCCAAGTGCGCTTTCACTGTCGTTTCTTTGGTGTGGACATCGCATATGCCGATCAGAGGGGCAACGATTCCCTGGCGCTCCTCATGCGAACAGTGGAGAATGTGGCAAACGCGGGGGGCAGGCACATGACCGTGCATTCCGGCTTGGGCAATCCCTCCGGCGATGGAATCGATGTCTCACGCGCCATAGGCAACCTTGCAGTTCTCGCGGCACACGGCAACAACAACGGTGTTTCCGTCGCATTGGAAAACCTCACCACCCCCCTTACCAACGACCCCTGCATGTTCCGCCGCATCGTCGCGGAAAGCGGCGCTTATGTCACTGTAGATATCGGCCACGCCCATGCAGTGCGGCATCGTCATCCGCAGGATGATGTTGCCGCAAAATACATCCTCCCCAATCTTGACAGGGTCTTCAATGCTCATGTTTACCATACGGAACTGGATGGCTATGGTCACGTCCCTCCCAACAGCATATCGGACATTTCCAGCCGTCTGGATCTGCTCGGGCTGGCAAATGCCTGCGACTGGTGGGCCATCGAACTCATGAATCCGGCGGAGGTTCTCCACACCCGCGCCATTCTGCAAAACTATCTCGATTCCAGGGCCATTCAACCAGGACCGTTGCAGCAGGATATTCGGCTTCCCTTGGCCGTAGCATAGGTTATACTTAACGGACCGTATCACTTCCTTTGCCAGGGGGCCGGACATGCGCTGCATCCTGCTTCTTCTCGACGGTCTCGGTGACCGCAGTCAGCCGGTCCTCAACGGCAGGACACCGCTCCAGGCAGCACACACGCCAAACCTGGACAGGATAGCCGCTTTGGGCATGAACGGCCTGTTCCACGCCCATCTCCAGGGCGCGGCCCTTCCCAGCGAACTGGCGCACTTCCTCATGTTCGGCTACCGTTTGGAAGAGTTTCCCGGGCGGGGCGTCGTGGAAGCGCTGGGCGAAGGGCTGGATATCCGGGAAGACGATGTTGCGCTCCTCGCGCGGATCTTCTCGGTTGAAGAAGAACATGGATCTCTCGTTCTTCGTCACGAAAATCCCGATCTGGACCGGAATAGCTGCCGGATGCTGCATGAATCAATACGACACTTCTCCCGAGACGGCATTGAGGCGGAATTCTTCCCCTCCAAGGGCATCGGCGGCATTCTTCGCCTGAGGGGAGAGGTTTCGAAATCAGTTACCGACTCCAATCCGATCACCGAGGGGCGTCCTCTTATGGAAGTCCTCCCCCTCCGTTCCATGTCATCCGATCCGCTCGCCGTGAACACTGCCCGTTTTCTCAATGGTTACCTGTACTGGAGTTACCGGACCCTCTCCGGGCACCTTCTCAACCAGGAGCGGGTCAGAAACGGTCACCCACCCATCAATGCAGTCGGGACACAACGGGCCGGAAAGTTGTCCGTCCTCCCAAATTTTCTGGACAAGTGGGGTCTTAGGGGGATGCTGATCGCCTCTGGCACCGTATACCACGGGCTCGGCCGAGTCGCCGGCATGGAAACCCTCAGGGTGAAAGATACGGACGATCCGGCTGCGGATCTGCGGGAAAGGCTCGAGACCGCATACCGGGCAAAAGGCCACGATTTCATACACGTTCATACAAAGGTGACCGATGAAGCCGGCCACACCAGGGACCCGCTTGTGAAAAAGCGCGTGATCGAGACTCTCGACACCGCTCTGGACTATGCGCTACGGGTAATCATTCCGGATGACGACGTGCTGTTCATCGTCACCGCCGACCATTCCACGGCATCATCGGGCACCATGATCCACACTGGCGAAAGTGTTCCGCTGACCATGGTCGGAAAATACACACGAAATGACGAGGTGAAAAAATTTGACGAAGTGAGCTGTGCCGCAGGAGGACTGAGCCTCGTCAGGGGCACGGAACTCATGTATCTGGTGCTGAACTTTCTCGACCGGGGAAAGCTCTGGGGTCTGATGGACTCTCCCCATGACCAGCCGTTCACGCCAGGCCCGTTCACCGCCATGAGGATAACGTGAAAGATGGAAGAGCCCAGCCGCTCATTTTCCCGCTTATCCGGCAGAGGTGACAGTTTCCGCGGCTCTCTCATCGTCGCTTCCAACCGGGAACCCTACTCGCACCGGAAAACCGGCAGCGACCTGGAACTGCAGATGTCAGCCGGCGGCCTCGTGAAGGAAGAAAGGTATTCGAGATACGGCCCCGCGGAGCACGCGACAAGGGTGAAGCAGTGACTCGGCTCATGGCCGGCATTGGAAAGGGAAGATTTCCCGTCTATGTCGGGGACGACATCAGCGACGAAGCCGCTTTCCGCGCGATAAAGGAAACCGGGATAGCTGTTTCAGTAGGGAGCAGCTTAGAAGCGGATTACTACCTGAGAAACCAGGGCGAAGTGCGGGAATTCCTGGAACTGCTAACGGGAATATCCGATTTGCGTGAAATCCCTGACGCAAAACTGACATGAAAAAGGAAAATCGACAATGATCAACGGACAGCTTCCGGATGCCGAGACCGGGGTCATACACGGCCGTTTCCAGGTCCTCCACAACGACCACCTGGCCTATCTGCAGGCCGGCCTGGCGCTCTGCCGCCACCTGGTCGTGGGGATCACCAATCCCGACCCTCTGCTGACAAGGGATGATTCTACGGACCCGAAAAGGAGCAATCCTGCAGCAAATCCCCTCACCTATTATGAACGTTATGTCATGGTCCGCGCCGTTCTAGATGAAGCAGGCATCCATCCGTCCCGTTTTTCAGTCGTCCCGTTTCCCATAAACATTCCGGAACTCTACAAATACTACGTACCCCTCAATGCCCTGTTCTTCCTCTCCATCTACGACGATTGGGGAAAACGTAAGCTGGAGTACTTCGAATCGCTCGGCCTGTCGACGCACGTTCTGCGGGAGGTGGCACCTTCACATAAAGGCCTGAGCGCCACTGACATACGCCGATGTATGGCGGGAAACGAGCCGTGGGAGGATCAGGTGCCTCCTGCCGTAGCCAATCTCATGAAAAAATGGGACATCCCCGGTCGCTTGCGGGCCATGACCGCTTTGCGACAAGAAGGCTGAGGCTCGTGGAAAAAGATGCCCTGGACTTTGCTCCACTCGGCATTGACGATCATTTCGCGGCATTAGCCGGGAAACGTTCCTTGAGCACCGAAACGAACGCCTCTGCAGCAGGCGACAGTTCCCTCCCCTCCCGGCTGACCAAGTATATGTGTCTGGACATATCCAGGCCCTTCACATCAACCATGGACAACTGGCCGTTCTCGCACTCCCTCCTGACTGAAATCATGGAGAGGAACGAAACCCCTGCTCCGCTCAGTATGGCCTGTTTGACGGCCTCATTGCTTCCCAGGAAGGTCCGGACATTCAGCTGATCAGGGATGACGCCGGCCTTGACCAGTGCGGCGCGCACTGTCTTGTCGGTACCCGAACCGGTTTCGCGGAAGATAAAAACCTCTTCGCTCAACTCTTCAACTGATATCGTTTTCCTCTCTGCCCAGCGATGCCCCTGATAAACCACCAGCGACAACTTGTCAAGGGTCAGATCAGAATAGCACAACCCTTCCTCGTCGAACCTGGTTCCGGTTACGGCAAGCTCGACCTCCTCGCGCATCAGTCTTTCCAGGGTTTCTCGGCTGTCGCCTTGCAGAACGATGATCTTGACCCCGGGATTTGTCTGCTGAAAGGGGGGAATACAGTCGGGCAGCAGGTAGCTGCTGGGTATGTTGCTGCCGCCGATCTTCAGCACCACATCCTCCAGCCCCCGGAAACGGTTCAGCGCACGAGGAATGGAGCGGGCCTCTTCGGTCAACCGTGCGGCATGGAGATGCAGAAGTTTGCCCCCCTCGGTCAGCAGAGCGCCCTTGCCGGTGCGGTCGAACAGCTTGAGCCCGAACTCTTTCTCCAATGAAGAAATGTGCTGGCTCACCGTTGACTGGGTCAGGAAGGTAAGTTCCGCGGCACGCGAAAAACTGCAGCATTCAGCCACCGCAAGGAAGACTTCGAGCTGTTTGAGATTCATGTATTTTCGTTACCTTCCTGCCATCATGAGTTCCATCATCCTGTAACCCTTGTCCAGGAACAGGCCGGTCTTGCGTGCGGAGTTCTCATCATATCCCCTCACATCCCCGCGCGCCTCCTGTTCCCCCCCATAGATGATGAACGGCACCGGATCAGCGGTATGGGTCATGAGCCGCAGAGGGGTCGGATGGTCGGGCGTGCAGAGAATCCGGTATTCCCCGTGTTTCTTTATCCCCTCGCATATGGGCGCCACAATTTTCGCGTCGAAATCCTCTATTGCCCTTATCTTGTTCTCCAGGCTTCCGGAGTGGGAAGACTCGTCCGGCGCCTCCACGTGCAGGTATACGAAATCAAGCCTTTCAAGGGCCTTCAGCGCTGCCTCGGCCTTTCCCTGATAGTTGGTGTCAATATACCCGGTAGCACCGGGTACCTTTATTATCTCCAGCCCTGCGTAGACGCCTATACCCCTTATCAGGTCCACAGCGGAAATTACCGCTCCTTTCAGGCCGAACTTGTTGCCGTATGTTTCCATCTTCGGCGCCTTGCCGTGGCCCCAGAGCCAGATGGAATTGGCAGGGGTTTTACCGGCTTCCAGGCGCAAACCATATTGTTTGTGCCCAGACAGTATGGCCTGTGACTTTTCCATCAGCTGGAGGAGCACCTCCGCCCCATCACCACGGGGGAGGTATTCCTTTACCACTTTCCCCGAAATGTCGTGGGGCGGGGTCAGGTCCAGCCGGTCCCTGCCGTGTCTCCACACCATGAGGTGGCGGTAGCTGACACCGGGATGGAATTCGAATTCCGCGTTGCCCAACTCCTCTCCGAGGGCAAGCACGAGTTCTTTTCCCTCTTCAGTGGATATGTGCCCGGCCGAATAGTCCCCCATGAAAACTTCGCCGTTTTCACGACGCAGGTTGACCAGGTTGAGGCGGAATGCCACATCGTCCGGCCCAAGGGCAACTCCCATGCTGGCAGCTTCCAGCGGGGATCTGCCGGTGTAGCAGGTCGCGGGGTCGTAACCGAACACGGAAAGATTTGCTACATCGCTCCCCGGAGGGTATCCCTCCGGTATGGTTTGCGCCATTCCCAGCCGACCCCTTTTGGCCATGAAATCCATGGCAGGGGTGTGGGCATGCTCCAGAGGCGTCTTCCCCCCCAACTGTTCTATCGGCTCGTCAGGCATCCCGTCACCAAGCAATACTATATATTTCACATTCCCTTCCTTTCATCCCGAAAAAGCTACCGTGGAGGCAGCATAGCATATTCATCCTCGCGGATGGTACTTTTCATGAATCCTTTTCAGGCGCTCCCGCGTGATGTGGGTGTAAATCTGGGTCGTGGACAAGTCGGAATGGCCGAGCATTATCTGGACACTCCGCAGGTCCGCACCGTTCTCCAGGAGATGGGTAGCGAACGAATGGCGCAAAGTATGCGGTGAAATCCTTTTCCCTATCCCGGCCTGCCTGGCTCTCTTTTTCACCAGGTTCCAGAAAGCCTGGCGGCTCATCGGTTCACCGAGACGGGACAGGAAAAGGTATTCGCTGTCACCCTTCCGGTCAAGTTTGCAGCGTACCGTGCACAGGTAGTCCCCGAGGACCGCTATTGCAGTTTCGCCGATGGGAACCAGCCGTTCCTTTTCCCCCTTGCCGTATGCCAGGAGAAATCCCGCGTTCAGGTTCACATCACGCGCCTTAAGCGAAACCAGCTCAGAAACCCGAAGCCCGGTGGCATAAAGCAGTTCAAGCATGGCATGATCGCGACGGTCCGCTGCATCGTCGCCTGCAGTCGCCGCCATCAATGACTCAACCTCCCTGAAGCTGAGCACTCCGGGAAGCTTGCCCATTGTTTTCGGCGCATCGAGCATGGCAGCCGGATTTCCCTCGGAATAGTTCTCGATCTCGAGAAAACGGTGGAACATGCGCACGCTTGAGAGTGCCCTCGCCCTGCTTCTTGCGCAGAGGCCGGCATCCTTCAGAGTCGACAGAAAAGTAGCTACATCAAGGGGCGTGATGCGTGCGGGTTCCGCAATTTTGTTTCTCTCCAGGTAGTCGAGATACCTGCCCAGGTCCCGGCCATATGCCTCAAGGGTATTCCGGGAAAGGCCCTTCTCGACCACCAAGTAGGAAAGAAACAGGTCCAGGTACTGGTTCATTCTGTAATCCAGGGTATTAACGCTGCGGTCAAGTTCTTACTTCTTCCGACATTGCAGAGTCTGTCTCACCGTCGATGACGGCAAGCAGTCTCTTCCGGATCTCGGCCAGTTTGTCTTCGAAAGTTATTTTCTGGCCGAAAATATCCTTGACATAAAAAACATCGGCGACCTGATCGATTTTCGTGGATATCTTTGAAACTCCTATGTACAGCCCCAAGTCAGTGAGAGTACTGGTTATATCGTAAAGCAGGCCAACCTTGTCATGAGTATAAATGTCTATGACAGTATAATCATCAGACACTTCGTTATCAATATCTATGACTGTAGGAAACCTGGGTTTGACTTTCTCCATCAGCAGGGTGGGTCGGTGGCGCTTTTCAACCAGAGTGCCGACTCTTATCGTACCCTGTATGACAGCTCCCAGATCCTTCTCGACCCGGCGCCAGCGTGCATCGTCGGTTATCACGAATCCTTGAGGGGAGTTTATCTGCAGCACGTCCAGAATCTTGCCGTTCGTGCTGGTATTGATCTGGGCTCCGAGAATGTTCATGCCGTTTGCTGCCATGACGCCGGTAATCATGGAAAAAAGGCCGGGAACATCAAAGGTGCAGACGGTAAACTTCGAATATCCGCTCTCCAGTTCATGATTGACCGACGATACAATGGGTGAAACACCAAGGGACAGCAGCATGCGCACATGTCCGGCAATCTCGTCCGGATTATTGGAAAGAAGATGCCTCGTGCTCAAAGCTTTCAGCTCTTCCTTCACCACGCTGACCGGATATTCGTTTGCAATTATTTCCAGTATTTTCTTCCTGATATTCTTGACCTTTTCGCTCTTCACCTCATACTTGAAATCCCCCCGTTCGAGCACTGCGAAGGTCTTTTCATAAAGTTCCTCCATCAGCATGGCCTTCCACTCGGTCCAGACATCCGGTCCCACGGCCTTGAGGTCGGCGTAGGTAAGGAGATACAGCATATTGAGGTTCTCGCTCTTGCCCATCTGGCGCGCGAACTGGATGATCATCTTTTCGTCGTGCAGGTCGCGGCGCTGTGCGATGTGGGCAAAAAGCAGGTGATTTCTAACGAGGAATTGAAGCCGTTCGCTGTCCTCCTTGCTGAGGCCGAGACGGCGGCCGATGGTGGGCATCATTTCCGCACCCTTTTCGGCATGGTTGCCGCCTTCGCCTTTCCCCACATCGTGGAGGAGGGCCGCAAGGAGCAGCAGCCCCCTTTTGCCGACTTCAGACGCCAGCCGCGTGAGAAGGGGGCGGGTCTCGCGGTGCACTCCGTTCCAGAGTTTTATTATTTCCTCTACCGCAAAAAGTGAGTGCACATCAACTGTGTAGATATGGTAGAGATCGTGCTGAGCCTTGCAGTACACCCTCTCGAACTCCGGGATGAACCGGATCAGCAGTCCGAGGTAATGCATCAGCCTGAGTGTTTCCGCCACCCCTTTCTGAGACCGGAGTATGGCAAAAAAGGAACTGTTCACATCCCGGTTTCTTCTGAAGCGGTCGTTCACCAGGTAGAGGCTTTTCCTCACCAGATCCCTAGCCTGCACGCTGAGCTCCACCCCATGCTTCTGGGCATACTCGAACAGCTTCATGATACGCGACGGGTCCTGGGCAATTATGCTCTCATCCGGGACGACAAGCTCTCCACGGATGACATAGAATCCTTCGCCGATATGCCTTCGTATCAGGAAACCCAGTCTTTGCCTGCCTTCATCGAGTTGGAGACACCTGGAAACCATGAATGACCAGAACTGCTCGACCTTGGTTGCATTGAGATAATAATCGCGCAGGAACTCCTCTACACCAAGGATTCCGGCATTGTCCCGGTAACCGAGAAAAGCTGCTATGGCGCTCTGGTCCGCAAAGGTCAGCTGGTCGTTCTTCCTGCCGGTCATGTAGTGAAGATAGTTCCTTATTCTCCAGAGGTAAGTGAGCAGCCCGTTATAGAGGTTGAGTTCTTCTTCGGACATAACCCCCTTCACCACCAGTTCTCGAGGATCAGAAACCTTGAACTTGACCTTGGCGATCCAGAGAGCAGTCTGGAGATCGCGTAAGCCCCCCTCCCCCTCCTTGATGTTCGGCTCAAGAAGGTAAACCGACGAACCGTATTTTTCGCGGCGCGTATTCAGATCCATTACTTTCTGCCTGATGAACGCATCGCTGCCGTTGGTCATGATCCGTGTCAGAACGATCTTCACCAGTTCTTTGAACAACGCGCGGTCACCGCAAATGTGCCGGATATCCAGCAAGGCTGTTTTTACCGTCGAGTCAGAGGCGGATATTTCAATGCAATCGCTGACAGTCCTGACCGAGTATCCCACGTCAAGGCGCATGTCCCATAAAAAATACAGGATCTTTTGAGCGATTTCCTCAACCAGCCGTCCTTCCTTGCCGCCATAGAGGAACATAAGGTCGATATCGGAATGGGGATTCAATTCACCGCGGCCATATCCGCCGGTCGCCACCAGGGTGATCTGTTCCTTTGCCCGGCTCCTGAGCTTCATGTCTATGGCAATAGAATGGAACAGCTTTCTGATCAGAGTGTCCATCATTTCCGAAATGGAATGGACAACCCAGTCTCCCCCAGCCCCCGCATCATGGCGGTCTCGGATCACGGACCCGTAGTTATTGAGAAAATGCCTGCCTGCGGCAAGATAAAGCGGGCGTTTTTCCTCGAATGTCGCCCTGCCAGAATCTCCCATCTCCTGCACTTCATCAGGAAAATAACGGTTAACGTCAAAATTGATATGCATAGGAGCCCTGGTCATCTCAATGTCTTGATGTAATTGCGTATTCCATCAAGGATACCTGTGGAAGCGGTGTCCTGGAAATCCCTGTCGATCAAGAGTTCCGCTTCGTGCTCATTGCTGATGAATGCGGTTTCGACCAGTATGCTCGGCATGGTTGCGCCCACGAGCACGTAGAATGGCCCCTGCTTGACCCCCAGGTTCCTGGTTCCCTGGTATTTTTTCGCCACCCTGGCATGGAGGGCTTTCTGCACTTCCTCAGCCATTCGCGCCGAATCGTTGATCTTGTGGTTTGCCATAAGGTCGAAAAGTATTTTCTGAAGGTGGCTGACTTTGGCCAGTGAAATGTTGTTTTCCCGGGCAGCGACCCGGGCAGCCTTGTCCGTTTTGGCCAGGTTGAGGTAATAGGTCTCGATGCCCGAAACCGCTTTATTGAGAGCCGCGTTTGCGTGAATCGACACGAAGAGATCGGCATTGACTTTGTTTGCAATGGCAGTCCGTTCTTCAAGCGGAATGAACACATCCGTCGACCTGGTCATAACTGCCTCAATTCCAGTCTCTTCCTTTATCTTGCGCGCCAGCTTCAAGCCGATTGCCAGGACCACGTCCTTTTCCTTTACTCCATCAGGGCCTACTGCACCGGGGTCATTGCCGCCATGGCCCGGGTCGATGACAATCCGCCGCACCTTGGGCACCTTGGGCTTCAGCGTCGTTCCTTTCTTCTCCTCAGGCTGGCGCTCCGATCTGGGTTCGGGCTCGGCAGCGCTTATGCTGTCATCCATGCGGGAAATCTGTGGTTTCTGCTCACCCTTCACATCAATGATCACACGGAACGGATTGGACAGGGGGAATATTTTGCATTCTCTAATGTTCTCGATATCCAGCACGACACGGACCACATCGGGGCGGAACTGGCCGACCCTTGCCATCTTGAGCAATCCGTCTCCAATGGGGAAATCTTTGACACCCGGGCCGATCCTTGCGCCCTTGAAGTCTATGTATATCCTGGCGGGAAGTCTTTGCGCATGCGCCTGTTTCAATCTGTGATAGGTATATTTCACTTCACGGTCGAGCGTGACGGCAACCCTGGTATAGTCGGGATTGGACCATGAATGGAGCCCGGTCAACAAAGCCTGGCTGCCGGATGTCGCTACCGGCGTTTCATTCGCGTCCGGCGTTGGAGCGCGGAGTTTTCCCGCTTCATCAAGAGATGTTTGATTGCCGTTAATGATGTCATTTACGCCTGTTCTGGTAAACCCGTTATCCTGCACGGAAGAAACTTTCGACAGTTTTCCACCCGGTTCCCGCGGCATTTCGGCCCAGGCAATCCGGCCGAGAAACAAACAAAGCGACATGAGGGCCACTAACATATATCCCGTTCGACTTGTCAAGTCACACCATCCTTTTCAATTGATCAAGCAGATTCAGGGCTTCAAGCGGAGTGATAGAGGAGATGGAAATCGCGGCAAGCCTGTCCCTGATCGGATCATCCGTTTCGGAAAAAAGCGCCAACTGGGGCGTTTTAGGCGCAGGTTTTCGTTCGTTCCTGGAAATGCGCGGCACACCCTCTTCGGCGTATTCGCCCTTTTCCAGGTTGCGAAGAATCTCCCTGGCCCGCTCGATCACATCAACCGGCAACCCTGCAAGACGGGCAACCTGGATTCCGTACGAGTGGGATGCGCCCCCCTCCACGATCTTGCGCAGAAAGATTATCTGCTCGTTCCACTCCCGTACCGCGATATTGTAGTTCTTTATCCTTTTGCGGGTCACTGCCAGCTCGGTAAGTTCATGATAATGGGTCGCAAAAAGCGTTTTTGCCGCTGAAGATTCCGTGTCATGAAGATATTCGGCAACAGCCCACGCTATGGAAACTCCGTCGAAAGTGGACGTTCCACGCCCTATTTCATCGAGAATCACTAAGCTTTTATGTGTTGCGTTCCTCAGAATATTGGCCGTTTCGGTCATTTCCACCATGAATGTCGACTGCCCGCGTGCAAGATTGTCGGAAGCGCCAACACGGGTGAATATCCGGTCCACTATCCCGATACGAGCCTCGGATGCCGGGACGAAGCTTCCCATTTGAGCCATCAGTGTTATAAGCGCAACCTGGCGCATGAAGGTTGACTTGCCCGCCATGTTCGGGCCGGTGATCATGAGCAGCTGGTTTTCGGTGTTGTCCAGCAATACGTCATTTGGAACGAAGCGCTCTGAAAGGCTGCTGCTCTCCACGACAGGATGGCGTCCTTCGCTGATGTCAATCACACCGCTCTCATCCATCTTCGGCCGGCAATAATTCCTGTCGTGGGCCAGGTTTGCCAAGGCCGCGAGCACATCGAGCGTGGCCAGGTTGTCGGCTGTCCGCGTTATCCGTTCTCCCTGAAGGGCCACTCGCTCGCGAATTTCCTGGAAAAGCGAGTATTCCAGCCCGGAAATTCTCTCTTCGGCGCCGAGAACCTTTTCCTCGTACTCCTTGAGCTCCGGGGTGATAAACCTTTCAGCATTGGCCAAAGTCTGCTTCCTGATATAATCCGGCGGTATGTTCTGGAGGTTAGCCTTGGTCACTTCGATATAATAGCCGAACACCTTGTTGTAGCGGATCTTCAGGGACGAGATGCCGGTCCGGGCCTTTTCCTGTGCTTCCAGCCTGGCGATGAATCCTTTGCCTTCACGACTTATGGAACGCAGATCGTCCAGCTCGGCATTGAAGCCTCCGGCAATGATGCCGCCTTCACGCAGAATGAATGGCGGGTCCGGGACTATTGATTCCGTAATGAGCTCGGCCACATCCGCAAGCGGATCGATTTCCCTGCACAGCCGTGACAAAAGACCGGCCTGAAGCGGGGCCATCTTCTCCAGGACCAGGGGTATCTTCAGAAGTGATTCCTTGAGAGAGACCAGGTCCCTGGCCCCCGCTCCGGCCAGGCTGATCTTTCCGTTCAGCCGTTCCAGGTCCTGGACCCCGGCAAGGTGGGACAGAATGTCCTGGCGGCATACTACATCTTCAACCAGTTCCTGAACCGACTCGTGACGTTCCGTTATTTTCAGGATACTTACCAATGGATAGTTAATCCATTGCCGCAGCTTTCTCCCACCCATGGCAGTGACTGTCCTATCCATCAGGCCCAGCAGAGATCCTTTCTTGCGATTCTCGGCCAGGGTAGTGGTCAGCTCAAGATTTCTCCGCGTCGACTCGTCGAGGACAAGGTGGTCAAGGATCCTGTACGGGGTAATGGCCCGTATATGGGCGACGTTGCCTTTCTGCGTCAGGTTGAGATAATGGAGTATTGCGCTTACCGCAGGCAATCCGCCTGCAAGTCCGCCACATCCCAGGGCATCTGGCGAAGCCACTCCGAACTGGTTGACAAAAAGCCTGTTTGCATAATCGAGATCATAAACCCACTCGTCGAGATACGTTACCGTCTTGCCGTCAATTATGGAGGCAATTGTTTTCAGCGCGGGGTTTCCACGCAGACTTTCCGGAAAGAGGAGTTCCCTGGGATTGATGCAAACCAGTTCATCAAGCAGGGATAACCTGCCGCCACACTCCGTGACACGGAACTCACCTGTTGTGATGTCAACGCAGGAAAGGCCCCAGACATCACCCTTTGTACAAAAAACCGATACGAGGTAGTTGTTCTCCTTGGGGGTGAGAGTATCGCCCTCCAGAACCAGGCCCGGAGTGACCACCCTGACAACTTCCCGCCGGACGATCCCCTTGGCGGTCTTGGGGTCCTCAACCTGCTCGCAGATGGCCACCTTTTCACCAGCGCCTATAAGTTTTGCAATGTAAGGGCCTGCCGAGTGATAGGGAACCCCGCAAAGAGGTATGTCCGAACCGTCCTGGGACCGGTTTCGGGATGTCAAGGCGATTTCCAGAATTGCCGAAGCCTTGACAGCATCATCCATGAACATCTCGTAGAAATCACCCAGGCGAAAAAACAGGATGGCATCCGGATAGTCCGCCTTTATCTCCAGGTATTGTCTCATCATTGGCGTGATTTCTGACATAACAGCCCTTTATTACTGAACTTTCAAAGTTTTGATCTTAACAAAAACCCATACCCTTGTAAAATAAAAACCAGCTGTGTACGCTACTCTATGGCAGCGTACACTTCTTGCAGTCGATCTCTTTACTTGTCATTTGATGGATTGTAAAGCATAATTGCCTTTGATTTCAAACAGATCAAAACCTTGAGCAAGCCATATGATCCCAAGCGGCTCGACAAAGATCGGCGGCCCCAATCCGCTATGAACTGAGGTGAACAATGAATACTAAAAGTCTTTTGATTGGACTGCTTATCGGAATCGGCGTCATGCTGTTCTGCATTGCAACGTCAGTGGTCATGATTTTCCTGGTACGTTCTAAAGGAACGCTGCTTACCGGAAATGCGATCGGCGTAGTCGAAATGAAGGGGATGATCGTCGATTCGACCGAGATAAACAACCAGCTCAGGGAGTTTCTCGAAAACGATCGGATCAAGGTGGTTGTGTTGCGCGTCGACTCTCCAGGCGGGGTAGTCGGCCCCTCGCAGGAAATCTATGAAGAGGTCAGAAAATTCTCGGCGAAGAAGAAACTGATCGTATCCATGGGAAGTGTCGCCGCTTCAGGGGGTTACTACATATCGGCACCGGCAACGATGATCTACGCCAATCCCGGTACCCTGACCGGAAGCATCGGGGTCCTGATGAAGCTTACCAATGTTCAGGGGCTCCTCGGGAAGATCGGCATGAGCTCCTTTGTCCTGAAAAGCGGTAAATTCAAGGACTCCGGGTCACCGGTCCGTCCGATGACCAGCGAAGAGCGACAACTCTTCCAAGGAGTGATTGACAGCATGCACAGCCAGTTCGTGCGTGCGGTTGCGGAAGGCAGGAAGCTGCCAGTTTCAAAGATCAGCGACCTGGCCGATGGCCGTGTATTCACCGGAGAACAGGCACTTCAGGCAAAGCTCGTGGACAAGATCGGGAACTTCCAGGATGCAGTGGATGCAGCGGCAAAAATGGCTGGAATAGAAGGAAAGCCCAAGCTCATATACCCTGAGGAAAAGAGGAAATCACTGCTTTCGCTTCTCGTTGAGGGCACCAGCGACAGGATCGCGGAAAAGCTGAAGATCGAGTCCGGCTTGAAAGCCGTTTACGAGATGCCCGGCGGGAATTAGGATTTTCATTGATTAACGAGGACGGGTTGAAAACCCGCCCCTACAGGTATTTGAAGAACCCTTTCAAAATCGTAATTGAAGACTGCTGAAAATTCTCGTCCTCACCCCCGGGAAATATTCATGAATCCATCATATTCTCGTAGGGGCGGGTTTTCAACCCGCCCTTCATTATGAATTTTCCTTGTTGCTTCTCCCTATTTCCTCCCGACCTGCTTTCGCACAACTTCACGCACGTCATTCAACTCGAAACCGTATTTCTTTCGCAGCCTGCCCAGGTTCTCGTCCGTGGGAAGGCCGGGCGGCAAGCCCAGTTCCCGAAGCAGGACTTCCGGCGGAACCCCGGTACGTTTTTCCACATCCGAAAGGGTCATCGAGCCGTCGATGTCGTACTTGTCGACCTTTTCGTGATCAGTCAGACGCATTCTGTGCGGAGGCTCCGCGCCTGTCTGTTCCACCCTCCCCATGAACGGCAGGGCAGCAAGACCCAGGAGGGCAAGCACCCCGACAACGGCAAGGCCCATGCGTATGCCCGATCCTTCGCGCGGACGACCTTTGATCATGCCTGCAATCCATCGCCAATGGAACACCAGGTGTAAGCCCAGAGTAGTCATCAGGACAACAGCAACCCAAAAGTGCAACCGGCCCCAATCGTGTCGGTCCATCCCCCACAGTACGCTGAAGCGCCCGGAACCAGGGGGAAGGATATAGCTCATGATAACCCCGGTGGAAGTCAACAGCACGAAAGCAGCGAAGGCAACTGTGTCGATCATGAAATTGATTTTTTCTCTTCTCATGGATTCTCCGCATCAAACCGAGAGGTACTTTTTTCATCCATACTGACCATTACAATACTCTTAAGTAGAGCATTAATCAAAGATCCTTCCATCATCCATTTACTCATGATCTACTTCATGATGAAATGCGGGCTGAGCAACCGAGAAACTTTTTGCTTCATGCGGGGAAGCGGGGAAGTGTCCATGCGGATTTTACGCTGAAACCTTTTTTCTCATTACTCGCATCACCGAGATCTTTTCCGTCAAACGCACAAAGCCCCGCTTCTCATAAGAGAAGCGGGGCTTTGTTGAAAGATCCCGGCGGCGACCTACTCTCCCACACAGCTGCCCGTGCAGTACCATCGGCCCTGAGGGGCTTAACTTCCGTGTTCGGGATGGGAACGGGTGTGACC
>JAYFNT010000015.1:0-66088 GCA_034933285.1 Geobacteraceae bacterium
CTACACCTTCCAAAATGGAAGCCGCTGCCCAAGCCGCCGAACTCGTCGGCGCAAGCGCAACAAGGGTACCGATACTATCGGCATCCCGAAGGGGCTGCGGTCAATACAGACCCTCGACATCCTCCCGATGCTGGAAGCGGAAGCGAAGGAGAGGCAGCGGAAGGGCGGCGGTGATCATGGCAACCAGTATACGGGCGGGAAAGTGGCGGTTAGTACAGAACTGAACCAACCGCCAGAATCAACTTCCCACAAAGCCGCCCCACAAGCCGCCGAACTGGTAGGCGCAAGTGCAGATAAAAACCCAACTATCCTTCTTCCCCCTCTGCCTTCCGGATCATCGGGATTACTTTTCCTTTTTCCCCGGTAGTAATACTTCTGATTTTCCGTTCCCATGCTTCAAGCGCAACCTGTTTCTCCCGGTCATAGCGATACTGGTTATAAACCTTGATTACGCCCTTTTTCGCGTGATTCAGAACCGCGTCGATCACTTCATCCAATTCTCCGGCCTTCGCCATGAATGTTGCCGCTGTACGACGAAGATCATGGGGGGTGAAGTGCTCAACGCCCAGCCTGTTCTCGGTGGCCGGGTTGCCTTCCTTGTCATACAAGGGGTTGCCTTTCGAGTCCGTCACAGGAAAAGCCAGATTCCGCCCCACAGCAACAGCTAAAGCTGTATCACCCAGGGGCTTTTCTTTGTCCTTGTGCGGGCAGGGGAATATAAAGCCACTATATTCCTTGTCTGCCGGGATTTTCCGCAATGCCCTGACCTGGTCTATGGCTTCGGTGATAATATCCCTTGCAAGGCCGGTAAGATAAACGCGGTGAGTTTTGCCGTTCTTTGCCCGTTCGCTGGGGATCGTCCACCATTCCCCGTCAATCTCGCTTGTGTGCATTCCTATGACTTCGCCGGGACGCTGTGCGGTGATGAGGATCAGCTTCAGTGCTCGCCTGGAATCAAGGCTTATGTTCAAGTCTGTCCGGTCGAGGCTCTCCCACAGTTTCCTGGTTTCATCCTCTGACAGTACCCTTTCCCTTGCCTGTTTGGGGGAGGGGAGTTTAACGCCAGTACAGGGGGTATGTTGAAGCATGTCTTTTTCAACAGCCCAGTTGAACATTTTGCGGACAATCTGAAACGTGTTGTTTGCCATTGCTGGGGCGTTACGGTTAACGATTCCTTCCAGAAGGTGAATTACGTCACCCTTCGTAATGCTCGCGGCCTTGCGCGTCCCCCAGGCCGGTATAATCTCGCGGTTCAATATCTGTTCATCCTTCGCCCATGACCGCTTAAACCTCTTGGCGTGACGATCAATGTATTCGTTCACCAGAACGGCGACTGTAGGAGCCTTGCGCCGCGCTTCAACTGCCAGTTCCTTTTCCGCTAGGGGATCAACGCCGTTCTTCACCTTCACTTTGGCAATGTCGAAGGCTTCCCGCGCATCGGCAAGGGATACATCGGGGTATCCTCCATCCTTCAGGCGCATGTACCGCTTGCGGCCTTCGAAGGTGTAAATGTAGTACCAGGCTTTTTCTCCGGAAGGTAGTACACGGATTGCAAACCCCTGACCTTCACGCACCCAGTATTCCTTTTCCTTCGGTTTCTGGCTTGCAATAAATTTGTCTGTAAAGCGGGTTCCTTTTACCATGAGATTGTTTACCTCCCGACAAGGTGGTCTTTAATCTGTATCCTCTGGTGTATCCTCTGATGGGTTGGCTAGGGGTGAAAGGTGGTGAAACCTTATGAGAGAAGAATAGACCATAAACTATTGATAGTCAAGGGAATTATCTTGAAAAAGTGAAGGGTGATGGATTCTTATGAAATGCCCTGAAATGGCAAAGCAAGGTTACTGTTAACCACCTTGTCCGTGGTTCGAGTCCGCGCTGGGGAGCCAAAAACACCATGGCCGATTTCTTTAATGAAATCGGCCATTTATTTTATGTGCCCTTTTGTGAACAATCCTCCTTTGGAATAAAAAATCGTAATATCAGTAAATTACCAGTTTTGTAGCGTATCAGAAGGTCTCTTTTGCTCCTGCGAAAATCCCAAGCCTTACCTCACGTCCTCCGTGCAGCGCATTATACGGCATTACTAGATTGATCAGGCGTGCAAGGCGGACGCTGATCAGGCTCTGCTCGGAGTCGAGGACGTTCAGATAGCTGTCGCCCCCCTTTTCGTGGCGGCCCCGGGAGAGATGGTAGCATTCGCTAGTTGCAGCAACAAGGGACTGTTACGCCGCCATCTGGTCATTGACCGTTCTGCTTATTTCACGCTACACTCGCGTCATCAATACGCCAGTGCAGCAAAAAACTTAAAAAATATTAACCTCGGTTGACTTGCCGGGGTTTTTTTATAGCTTATAAAATATAATTATATTTTATGTCTTATAAGCTATAAAATGTATCTATAGCTCATAAGCTATAATTGGATTTGGGGGGGCACCAGATGATGCAAAAAATACTTTCTCCAGAAGGTCTTGGTGCGGCATTACGTAGTGAGCGAAAGAAAAGGAAGCTAAGCCAGACCGCCGTGGGCAAGGCTGTCGGTATCGACCAGCCGACTGTGTCGAAAGTCGAGAAAGGGAACCCTGGGACAGAACTCGGGACGCTCTTCCGACTGTTGGCTGCGCTTGAGTTGGAACTGGTAATCCAACCAAGACAAAAACCGGCAAAAGACACCAAGGGAGATATTTGGTAAATGCCTCGAAATCGCCTGTCGGCAGACTTGTACGTGTATATGAATGGTCGGAAAGTCGGCCAATTAACCCGAACTTCCAGCGGAAAACTGCGTTTTTTATACTGTGAGGAATGGTTGGATTGGGAATTTCGTCGTCCCTTATCACTTTCAATGCCATTGACACAGGAACCAAACACCGGGGATTTTGTTGAAAATTACTTCGATAATCTCCTCCCCGACAGTCAACCGATAAGAAACCGGATTCAAGCGAGGTTTTCAGCCAGGTCAAACCGTTGCTTTGACCTGTTGTGGCATGTGGGGAGAGATTGCGTCGGTGCTCTGCAGCTATTTCCAGAAGACAGGGGAGCTGTCGATGTACAGAGGGTCGAATCAATTCCATTAGGTGAGTCCGAGATTGCTGAAACACTTCGTAATTACCAAACCATGCCCCTTGGCATGGGCAGGGATCGTGATTTTCGCATTTCTATTGCCGGGGCACAGGAAAAGACCGCACTTCTGTGGTTCAATAACAGATGGTGTCGACCGGTGGGTGTTACCCCGACCAGCCATATTTTTAAGCTCCCCATAGGAAGAATCGTACATAGCGGGATGGACTTGTCTGACAGTGTTGAAAACGAATGGCTCTGTCATCTTATTTTGAAGGCCTATGGATTACCAGTTGCACATGCGGAAATGAGAAGCTTCGATGGGGTCAAGGTTCTCGTGGTTGAAAGGTTTGACCGTCGCTGGGCAGAGGATGGCTCATGGCTTATCAGGCTTCCACAGGAAGATATGTGCCAAGCTCTTGGCGTGCCGCCCGCATTGAGGTATGAGGCTGATGGAGGACCTGGTATAGAGCGGATCATGCATCTCCTGCTGGGCTCGGCCGAAGCATTGGCAGACAGAAGAACATTCATGACGATGCAGATACTCTATTGGCTTTTAGCGGCTGTTGATGGTCACGCAAAGAATTTCAGTATTTTTTTACAACCCGGTGGCAGTTACCAACTTACTCCCGCATATGACATCATGTCGGCTTTTCCGCTAGTTGCAGAACACCAGTTGGAGCAGCAAAATCTGGTAATGGCAATGGCTGCAAAAGGGACTAATAGACATTACCAGTGGATAAGAATCATGTACCGACATTGGATATCCACTGCTCAGCATTGCAGGTTCCCCGTAGATGAAATGACAGCTATCAGTGACGACATCCTGGAAAGGATGGATGATGTCATTATGGAAGTAACAGGGAAACTGCCTCCATCGTTTCCAGAAGAAGTAAGCGAATCGATATTTCAAGGCATGAGAAATGCCAGGGACAGGTTAGTTCGATCACGCAACGGGTAGTCCTGAATTGGAGGGTTACCGATTCAGTTGAAGACGATGAACCCTTTGAAATGAATACTCGGTTCTAGGGTGATTCCTCTTGATGGGGGACATGAAGAAGGCAAACTTATAGGTGAAAAAGTTTTGCTGAGCGTTACGCTCGGGGAGCCATACTCCAAAAGTTCCCCTTTTTTCATTTCCAGCACACGGTTTTTATTCATACCCAGAATTCCTTTTATTCTCAATCCTGATCATAAACCTCGCGCCCATTTCCACTCCAGATGAAGACTTGAAGAAGATTCTCTGGTGAGCGGATCTTTAAAACTATGGTTCAGTTATTCTGCATGCTGGCCGATTTGTTCCGGGAATCGGCCAGTAATTTTCGCCACCCGGCAATTGTGTCTTCAATGTTTTTTCCCGGGATTTTTGATGTGAATCAATGATTGAGTATCACATTCCTGGTAAGGTTTGCCACATCAAGAAGCCTGCACCTGCTTTGCCTGACGGGAAACATGACGAGTTCTGTGCGGAGCACATTGTGAAAGGAGGGAGTACGGTAGTCAGCGAATGTATCAGTACGGAACGGCACGCCTGCGGAATTGGCGACGCCATGGCTGTTAAACATTACAGGACAAAGGAGTCGCGACTATGACACAACAAGATTCTGCAACGCTGGAGAAAACCAAAGCGGATTTTTCCGTGGAGAAAATGCTGGAGATCAGGGCGAAGGCGCAGGAGGCGGTAAAACTGATTGCTTCCCGGGTGCAGGTGGGCATGCTGGAGGAGGATGCCAACAAACTGGTGGTCGACACCTTGAGTGAGATGGGGGCTACGAAAGCGTTCCATAAACCGTATATCCGCTTCGGCAGCAATACAACTATAACCTTTGGCGCTGATTCCGTACCGGGAGTCGTTTTAGGTAAAGATGATATCTTTTTCATAGATATCGCGCCTGTCTGGGACGGCTACGAAGGGGACGCCGGCGATACCTTCGTTACCGGGAGCAATCCGGAAATGAAACGGTGCGCGGTTGACGCCAAAAAGATCTTCGAAGCCGTTGCCGACAAGTGGAAAACAGGCAAGGCTACCGGCGTCGAATTGTATGGCTTCGCACAAAAAATGGCGAAGGATCTGGGCTGGGAATTGAACATGGACCTGGGCGGGCATCGCCTGGGCGACTATTCCAGTGCCGAGCACTACGAGGGACCGTTGCACGAGATCACCTTCCATCCCGCACCTAACGTCTGGATGGTTGAAATCCATATCCGGAATCCGCACAATACCTTCGGTGCATTTTACGAAGACCTGCTTGTTTGACAGCTTGAACCACTGGATCATTGCCACCTCACTCATGTCCTCACGGGTGGGGTGGCGAGGTATGACGTTACAGTCTGAACAATATTCTGTTGCAACCTGATGCCGAGAGAGGACAGATGATCACCGAAAATTTCAATCTTCTGTACTAGGAGAAGATGCTGATAACAGGCTGTCGTGCCGCGTTTGCGAAAGGAAAATTCTATCTGGCACATCTTCTCTGAGATCCGGCTGGTTGTTTGGGGGGTGCCGAAAGTTTTTTTCTTGACAAAAAAGGTGCTCATACCTATATATATTCAAAAGGGGAGTAGTTATCGGCCGGAGAAATGGCCGACCCGGATTCCGTCAATACGGTCGAAAGACCCGGGACCGGGGCAGTTTTCCTGCCAACAAGACCTTTATCCAGGCAGTCATGCCGGGGGTAAAGGTCTTTTTTGTTACCTCCGGCGCAACAGGGTTCCTCCAGGGGAACTGATCATGTTGTCGGAGATAATCACGATGAACAGAATCAAAACAGTCCTGCTTCTTTCACTTCTCACCGTCCTCATGGTTCTCATGGGCAGCGCCCTGGGCGGCAAGACCGGCATGGTCTTCGCCTTTTTCATGGCCTGTGCCATGAACTTCTTCTCCTACTGGTTTTCCGACAAGATCGTCCTGAAAATGTACGGCGCCCGGGAAATCGACGAACATGACCATCCGGCCTTCTACGGCATGATCCGCCGCCTTGCCCTGCAGGCCGGCCTGCCCATGCCGCGGGTCTATATCATTCCCTCGGACAGCCCCAACGCCTTTGCCACCGGCCGCAACCCGGAGCACGCGGCGGTTGCCGCCACCGAGGGAATCATGCGCATCCTTACACCTGAAGAGCTGGAAGGTGTCATGGCCCATGAGCTGGCCCATGTGCGGAATCGCGACATCCTGGTTGGAACGATCGCCGCGACACTGGCTGGCGCCATTTCCATGATCGGCAGCATGCTCCAGTGGGGCGCCATGCTGGGTGCCGGCAGGGGTGACGACGAGGAGGGGGCCGGAGGCTTGATCGGCTCGCTGGCCATGGCGATCATTGCGCCAATGGCAGCTATGCTGATCCAGATGGCTGTGTCCCGCTCCCGGGAATATCTGGCCGACGAGAGCGGGGCGCGGATCTGCGGCGATCCGCTGGCCCTGGCCCATGCCCTGCGGAAGCTGCACGCCGCTTCCCGCATGCTGCCCATGGCCGAAGCGCGGCCGGCGACGGCCCACATGTTCATTGTCAACCCCCTGACCGGCGGCGGGCTGCTGTCGCTGTTCTCGACCCATCCGCCCCTGAAGGAGCGTATCGCCCGGCTGGAGGCGATGGCGCCCGGAAGGCCCCGGTTCACGACATGACAACATGTGTTGTCGGATGCCGGAAGCAACCATTCAGCCGATTTCTGACCACGGTTCCGAAAACCGCCGCCGCACCGGGCGCGGCAATTCCTCCCCTGTTGCGCATGATGCGCGGCGGTTTTCGGTAATATTTCAAACAGCATGTGAAAGGAGAAACCCATGAAACCGAGCAAGAGCGCACGAAAGCTTTCGGACGTGATACACAAGGCTCTCGAAGATCATGAACTGACCAATGCCGAGTACGAGGAGATTATGCACATAGCCCATGAAGACGGAATCATAGATCCCGAGGAGAGGGCATTGTTGAGCCAGCTCCAGGAGATGATTGCCGACAAGACCATTCGGCGCGTGGGGCGTTAGGGGGCGGCAGTGCAGACCAACAGCTTTTACAGAGGGTAATGCGCCGGAAGCCCATTGAGAATGGTGTGCCGCTGACAGGATCACTTTTGTCGTGGCATTTGGTATACTTCTGCTTATTGTGACAAGCCGACCCGAAAAGAGGAGCACCCACCTATGCAAACAGATCAGCGTTCTTGGCATGCGCTGCCCGCCCGGGAAGTAATGGAATCACTTCATACGGACCAGTCCGGTCTGACAGTCGACGAAGCTGCGAGGCGTTTACGGGAGCATGGCGCCAATGAGTTGGTCGGCAGAGGTGGGGACAGCCCCCTGCGGATGCTCTGGCGACAGCTGAACAACCCCATCGGCTGGCTGCTGCTTGCAGCCGGTGTCGTAGCGGTAGCGCTGGGCAAGTACACCGATGCTGCCGTGGTCTTCGGCGCAGTGGTCATCAATGCGGTTATCGGCTTCGTGCAGGAGTACCGTGCCGGCAAGGCCATTGAGGAACTGGCGGCCCTGCTGCCCGAAATGGCGACGGTCACCCGTGGTGGTAGACCGGTTGCCGTTCATGCACGGGAACTTGTGCCGGGGGATGTCGTCGCTCTGCAGAGCGGCGACAAGGTGCCGGCCGACCTGCGGATATTCCAGGCGAAAAACCTGCTCATCGAGGAGGCGGCGTTGACGGGTGAGTCCCTGCCGGTGACGAAAAACGTTGAACCCGTAGCTCCAGATGCGCCTCTCGGTGATCGCGTCGCTATGGCCTACAGCGGAACGCTGGTTATCCAGGGCGCCGCATCCGGCGTTGTGGTGGCAACCGGCAGCGCCACCGAGCTGGGCAGGATCAATGAACTGCTCGACCAGACAGAGCAACTGGTAACCCCTCTCACGAAACAGCTGGCCAAGGTGACAACTGGGATAACCATTGCCGTTGTGGGCATCGTTGCCGTGCTTATCGGTTTCGGCATCTGGATAAAGGAAGCGCCCCCGGGCGAAGCCCTGATGGTTGCCGTTACCCTGGCGGTCGCGGCCATTCCGGAAGGCCTGCCGGCAGTTATTACCATTGCCCTGGCCATTGGGGTCAGGCGCATGGCGGCGCGCCATGCGGTCATCAGGTATCTGCCGGCGGTTGAAACACTGGGCGCCACCACGGTGATCTGTTCCGACAAGACCGGCACCCTGACGCGCAATGAGATGACGGTCCAGGTGGCCTGGGTCGGCGGTCACGAGTACCGCTTTTCCGGGGTGGGCTACAGCCCTGAAGGTGAGGTCGAACATGACGGTATTCGCCTGGAGACACTCCCGGTAGAGCTGCACAACCTGCTACTGATGGGCGTTCTCTGCAATGACGCCGCTGTTCACGATGAGGGTGGCTCATGGACTCCGGTCGGCGATCCTACCGAAGCGGCTCTGGTGGTTGCGGCCCTCAAAGGCAGACTGGATGCCCAGGAACTCCGTGAACAGCATCGGCGGCTGGATGTCATCCCTTTCGAATCGGAAACCAAATTCATGGCCACGCTGCACGACAGGGAAGGGGAACGGCACATCCTGCTGAAGGGCGCTCCGGAAACGGTGCTGCAGCGCTGCCTGCTGGACGAACCGGACCTGATTCGCATTAACGATGCCGTGGAGACCTTTGCCCGCCAGGGGATGCGCATGATCGCTTTTGCCGTTCGCCGGGATGTTCAGAGCGACCGGCTGCTGCCGGGCGAGGCAGAGGGCGGATTTGCCTTTGCAGGTCTCATGGGGATGATCGATCCGCCGCGCACCGAAGCCCTTGACGCCATCCGTGCCTGCCATGGAGCCGGCATCACGGTAAAGATGATTACCGGTGACCATCCGGTAACGGCCGAGGCCATCGGCCGGCAGCTCGGCCTGTTGACTCCGGAGCAGCAGCCGCTGCAGGGACGGGAACTGGATGGTCTCTCGGACGCGCAGCTCAGGAGTGCGGCACGGGGCACCAACGTGTTCGCCCGGGTGGCTCCCGAGCACAAGCTCGCCCTGGTCCAGGCTCTGCAGGCGGAAGGCAATGTGGTGGCCATGACCGGCGACGGTGTCAACGATGCCCCGGCCCTGAAACGGGCCGATATCGGCGTTGCCATGGGCATTACCGGCAGCTCGGTGTCCAAGGAGGCGGCCAAGGTTGTACTCATGGACGACAACTTTTCCTCCATTGCCGCGGCAGTCGAAGAGGGGCGACGGGTCTACGACAATCTTATCAAGTCGCTGGCTTTCGTGCTGCCCACCAACCTGGCACTGGCCGCCATTCTCTCGGTAGCCATGTTCTTCTTCCCCACGGTTACCGTGGAGGGTGCGAATGTCCTGCTCCTGGCCATGTCGCCGACCCAGATCCTCTGGATCAACCTGGTGGCGAGCGTGACCCTTTCCATCCCGCTGGCCTTCGAGACGCTGGAGCCGAACGCCATGCAGCGCCCGCCCAGGCCTGCCGGCGAACCGGTCTTTTCCCGTTTCCTGCTCTACCGGCTGATTGTGGTCGCGGCACTTATGGCCGTCAGCGGGTGCGGCCTGTTCCTGTGGGAATATTTCCGCATTGCCGGACCGGCACCGGTGTCTGCAGCTCGCCATGCCCTGGCCCTTGCCGAGGCACAGACCGTCTGCGTGACCGTGGTGACGTTTTCGCAGATTTTCTACCTGCTCAATTGCCGGTCGTTGCGCAATTCGATCTTTTCCCTCGGCATTTTCTCCAACCCCTCGGTGTTTACGGGGATTGGGGTGCTGTTGCTGCTCCATGCCTGTTTCATGTACCTGCCGCCACTCCAGGCGCTGTTCGCTACCGCGGCGCTCGACGCCCGGGCCTGGTTGGTGGCAATTTTGGCAGGCGCCATCGTACTGCCGGTTATTTCCGTGGAGAAGTGGATCATGCGGCGATATGCACGATGAGATTGACATACCCTTGAATCGAGCGGTATTTCTTGGTTATGCAGGGGGGTCGTTTCACGCTGTCCATCGCTAATACCTGCTGATAGCATTCGCGACAATAAAAGGTATCTTCTTGCCAGTGCCCAGATCCGTCCGCGCTGGGGAGCCATACACCAAAAGTGGGACTTTTCTCAGGAAAAGTCCCACTTTTTCATCAAAATTATAATCTATATATACATACCGACTATCTGAAAGCTAATTTTGACTTTTTCAGGCACGGCTTTTTATTGTCAGGAACGAGTTCAGAATCGGACTCCACTACAACCTTGCGTTTCAAGTCATGGCTTCAATGCGCGCCCCAATTTTCCCGGCGTCCACGGCCCCAGCCAACAAATCAGCGCAGGAGACGTTCGTCTCGATAAGCTTTTTCAGGGTAGCGGAGATTCTGGTGTCCCCCAGAAGAATGGCTCCCACCAAATGGGAGTCACGGAATATGAACTGCCGGAAATGATTACCCCCTTCCTCGAAGACCTGGTAACTGGCATCGTCCGGATGGACCAGGCCGATACTGAAGAGATCCACGCCCAGAACCTTGATGCTGTTGGAACGGGGAATGCCGGTGAATACGGCAGCGGCGCCAGCGGCGTTCATGCCCGCGATGGTTCCCTGCAGCTGGGACGGCGCCCAGGTGCCATAGACTGTTCCCTGATGCTCCGCAAGATCCCCCGCGGCAAAGATGTCCGGATCGGAAGTGTGCAGGTGCTGGTCGACGACAACCCCATGGTTGATCTCAAGCCCGGCCATGCGGGCAAGATAACTGTTGCTGCGGACTCCGGCGGCAATGATCACCAAGTCTGCGGTGATGGCTTCTCCCGATTCCAAAACAACGCTTTGGACCTCTTCCTGACCTGACAGTTCCCGTATGCGGGCTGCGAATACAAGGCTGATACCGAGCGACCGGGCCTCTTCTGCCAAGCGCTCCCCCGCTGACCGGTTAAGCTGGCGCGGCAGAAGCCATTCAAACCCCTCCACCACCGTTACCTTGACTTTGCGGCGCGCAAGTGCGGCCGCAGTCTCAAGTCCGAGCACTCCGCCGCCGATGACCACGCAATTGGCACCGGGCCGGCCTTGCTGCAGGATCATCTCGGCATCGCCGCAGGTGCGAAGGGTGAACACGTGTTTCCGGTTAGCGCCAGGAATGGGAGGAACGCTTGGGTGAGCGCCCATGGCGAGGACGAGTCTGTCATAGCCCAGGCGGGGGTGTCCCTTCAACGAGACCAATTTGGAGGTCCGGTCAATCGCGGTGACCTCCAAACCGTTCAGGATCGTGATGCGCTGTTCGGCATACCACGACTCCGGGTGGACAGGGAGTTCACTGGCAGTTATTTCCCCCGCCAGGTATCGGGTCAGGTTCAGGCGGTAGTATGGCAGGTCATTCTCCTGACAGACCATGGTGATGGACGCTTTCGGTGCGGTGGAGCGGGCGGCCTCTGCGGCCGAGAGCCCGGCAATGCCGCCGCCGATGACCACAATGGCGCCCGTCAGGTCGTGTTTGACCATGCCTTGCCCCTCTGCCGTCACCGCTTCGAACTGGTCCGGTCCGACCCCACAGACCGGGCAACATGGCGGCGGGGCGTCACCATCGTGGATGTAGTCGCAATTGATACAGCGCCATTTGCAGGGCACGCTCGCTGCTGGAGCCGACAGGGGAGTGTACGGCTCGAACAGGTCCTGGGTCGCGCCGCATACCGGACAGCAGTCAGGCGGAGCCTGCCCCAGTTGTATATAGCCGCATACCGTACAACACCAATGGTCATTTGCCATTGCAACCTCCTGTGCAGGCGAGCCGCTACCGAACCAGTAGCGGCTCATCTAACAAACTCACTCAGTGGGGAATTCGGATCAATCGATCAGGGAGAAACGGTCCTTGGGGACTCCGCAAACCTGGCACTTGTCCGGCGCTGCGTCATATACTGTGTTGCCGCATATTTCGCAGACATAGAGAGGCCTGGAACCTAGGTCTGCCCCTCTCTTCACGGCATCCGCTGCTTTCTGGTACAGCCCGTAGTGGATTTCCTCCACCGCCAACGCATTGCGGAACGAAACCTCGGCCATCATATCCCCTTCCTTTTTCGCCTCTTCCAGGAACGGTGGATACATCTTCTGGAATTCAAAGCCTTCACCGCTGATTGCTGCTTCCAGGTTCTCCGGGGTTTTTTTGATGCCTCCCATGGCCCGCAGGTGGGCGTGGGCATGGATGGTTTCAGCGTGTGCGGCTGCCCGGAACAGCTTGGCAACCTGGGGAAAGCCGTCTACCTCTGCCTGCTTGGCAAAGGCAAGGTACTTGCGGTTGGCCTGGCTTTCGCCGGCAAACGATTCCGCCAGATTCTCTTTTGTTGACATGAGCTACCTCCTTTGTGATTTTGGTGTTTCACTCGGAACTTCCCAAACTCTTGGACAGGGCTGCGTTCCTGTTACGAATCTCCCTTTTGTCACACCCCGATCATTCATCGAAAACGTTTTCGGCATGTTCAGGCGAGGTCGAAGCGGTCAAGGTTCATGATCTTGTCCCACGCCGCCACGAAGTCGTGCAGGAATTTCTCCTGGGAGTCCTCGCAGCCATAGACTTCCGCGATGGCCCGCAGCTGGGAGTTCGAGCCGATGATGAGGTCGACCCGGCTGCCGGTCCACTTCAGTTCGCCGCTCTTGCGGTCACGACCCTCGAACACGTCAGGGTCAGCCGTTGCCTGCCACGTCGTGCCCATATCAAGCAGATTCACGAAAAAGTCGTTGGTGAGCGCCTCCGGCGTCCTGGTGAAGACGCCGAGCTGCGACTGCCCGCAGTTGGCATTCAGGACGCGCATGCCGCCAACGAGAACCGTCATCTCGGGAGCGGTCAGCGTCAGCAGTTGCGCACGGTCAACCAGCAGCTCCTCCGCCGTTACGCTGTACTTGCCTTTGAGGTAGTTGCGGAACCCGTCCGCGGCCGGTTCGAGAACGGCGAAGGAGGCAACGTCGGTCTGCTCCTGCGTCGCATCCGTGCGACCCGGCGTGAAGGGAACCTTTATGTCGTACCCGGCGTTCTTCGACGCCTGCTCGACACCTGCGCATCCACCCAGCACGATCAGGTCGGCAAGCGACACTTTCTTCCCGCCGGACTGGGCGCTGTTGAACTCCTTCCGGATTTCCTCAAGGGTCTGCAGCACGGTCGCCAGCTGCTCAGGTTGGTTGACTTCCCAATCCTTCTGCGGCGCGAGACGGATACGCGCCCCATTGGCGCCACCGCGCTTGTCGGAACCGCGGAAGGTGAATGCCGAAGCCCAGGCGGTGGTTACCAGTTGGGAGACGGAGAGTCCCGAAGCAAGGATCCTGGCCTTGAGGGCGGCGATGCCCTGCGCATCGATCAGCTCGTGATCCACTTCAGGAACGGGATCCTGCCAGATGAGCTCTTCAGCGGGGACCTCCGGGCCGAGATAGCGCGAGCGGGGGCCCATGTCGCGGTGGGTCAGCTTGAACCACGCGCGGGCGAAGGCATCGGCGAATTCCCCGGGGTTAGCCAGGTAGCGCCGGGCGATGGGCTCGTAGATCGGGTCGAAGCGCAGCGAGAGGTCCGCCGTGGTCATCATCGGCCGGACTTTCTTTGACGGGTCGTGCGCGCCAACCACCATGTCCTCGTCGTCCACGTCCTTGGCCAGCCACTGGTTCGCCCCGGACGGGCTCTTGACCAGCTCCCATTCGTATTTGAACAGCACCTTGAGATAGCCCATGTCCCATCGGGTCGGGTTCGGCTTCCAGGCGCCTTCCAGGCCGCTGCTGATCGCATCGCCGCCTTTGCCGCTCTTGAAGCTGCTCTTCCAGCCGAGCCCCTGCTCCTCGATTGGGGCGGCTTCGGGCTCAGGCCCCACGTGAGTTGCCGGTCCGGCGCCGTGGCATTTGCCGAAAGTGTGCCCGCCTGCCACGAGGGCGACGGTCTCTTCGTCGTTCATCGCCATGCGAGCGAAAGTTGTGCGGACATCCTTACCCGACGCCACCGGATCGGGATTGCCATCCGGCCCTTCCGGGTTTACGTAGATCAGCCCCATCTGCACAGCTGCGAGCGGATTGTCCAACTCCCGGTCACCGGAGTAGCGGCTCTTGGGTTTGTCGCTCGTGGCCAGCCATTCCTGTTCGGCCCCCCAGTAGATGTCCTCTTCCGGTTCCCAGACGTCCACGCGTCCACCAGCGAAACCGAAGGTCTTGAAGCCCATGGACTCCAGTGCGCAGTTACCTGCGAGTATCACCAGGTCGGCCCAAGAGATTTTCCTGCCGTATTTCTGCTTGATCGGCCAGAGCAGGCGCCGCGCCTTGTCCAGGCTCACGTTGTCCGGCCAGCTGTTGAGGGGCGCCAGGCGCTGGGATCCGGTCCCGCCACCGCCGCGGCCGTCGCCGATGCGGTAGGTGCCAGCGCTGTGCCACGCCATCCGGATCATGAGCCCCCCATAGTGACCGTAGTCGGCCGGCCACCACTCCTGGGAATCGGTCATCAGCTTGTAGAGGTCCTCTTTCACGGCAGCAAGGTCCAGTTTCTTGAACTCTTCGGCATAGTTGTAGTCCTCGCCCATGGGATTGGACTTGGAGGAATGCTGGTGCAGAATATGCAGTTTCAGCTGGTTCGGCCACCAGTATTGCGCCGTAGTGCCTCTGCCGGTCATGGGAATGGCTGGTTTACCCGTTGCCGGGCTCTTTTTCTCGTCACTCATGAATTTGACTCCTTTCGTAGAATGAAATATGTACCGATATGCTGGAAGGAATGACCTGCTCCACCGGTTATCGTAGCATTTGCCAGCTTTCCCAGTGATGCGTCGGCCTTGATTGTTTCCATGATGTCTTTCATGCGAACCTCCTTTCCTCTGTGGCGAGTGTATCAGTGATTTATTCCGGAAGCCGTAGGGACGTTTAGTGATACGAATTAGGCCAATTTCGCATAAAGTCTACGATACTTTAAAAGAAAGTCAATTGTTATAAAGAATAATTATCCTTAAAGAAGTAAAAATTTTTGTCCATCAGGACTTCTTCTGGCATTCCGGGCACAGGCCGAAAAAATCGAGGCGGTGAAAGGAGAAGGTGTATCCGGTCTTTTTCCTCATCTCTTCGCTGAGTTCATCGACACTGGAAATTTCCGGGTCCATGATCTTTCTGCAGTTTGTGCAGATGGCGTGGGGGTGGGGATACGGCCTGTAGCCGTCATAGCGGTTGCTGCCGTCGGGAAATCCCAGTTCCAGTACCTCATTCAACTCCTTGAGCAGTGTTATGGTTTTATACACCGTGGCCACGCTCGTCGTGGGAAACTGGGTCCTTACTTCCTGGTAGACTTCGTCTACACTGGGGTGGTCCTTGCTTGTAGCCAGGATTCGGATAATTGTCAAACGCTGCGGAGTCAGACGGAAATCGCGTTCCCTGATCCTGGAGAGAATCCGGGTCACGCGTTCTTCTAAGGGGTTTTCAGGATCGTTGGTTGTCATTGTAGTTTCCGCAGTAAAGAAAATTGATTTCTATCAATAACTGTTATCCATAATACGTCCTGTCATGGTCTTGTCAAGATTAAATGCAAGTGGTGTCAGAAACAAATAAACTGTCCGGATATGCAGCACAAGGTTTGACCGGTTCATGATTAGCAGAGGAGAGCATCCATTGAACTTGGATTTGGCGGAGCTGATGCAGGTAAATCCGCTACTCACAAGGAATATACATAACGTGCGTCTTCTTCCCCTCTGATTGCTTTCGTGGTGAAACGCCTTGGTTGCTGGACGCACGAGCTCAGAGACCGGTCACCTTCTCCAGTTTTTCCGGATGCCGGGTGCCTTGCACTGTGATCTTGGAGGCGGTGGTATCGATGCCATGGAGGTCGACGGGCGACCTGATCAGCGAGATACCCTGCTGTTTGTCTAGGGCCGGTCCGTAGCCAAAACTCATTCCCATGCAGCCCAGGCTGAGCGCCGAAACTTCCAGACAACTTTTCCCCAATTTACGTTTTTGCATTGTTGTTTCTTTTCACGTAGGTCGCAGACGCCGAATGCGGTCTGACCCCTCGGCACGTTCAGGGTCAATTCGGGATCGACAATGGCGACGCGTGGGTAAAAGAGATCTGAGACGATGAACGATTTCACGATCGTTTCTTCGTTGGAGATAACCGCCCCGTTGTTCATTTCCGAACCGGGAAGCCAATCGGAAACCTCCCCCAGGAAGACATCATAACGTTCCCTTTCAATCACCGATGTCTTCAGAAATCTTTGCCTGCCCTGTCCAGGTGAGCCAGGCCGCAATCAGCATCGGAACAACACCCAGTCCGATGAAGATTACGTCCGCGGGCATGCGCAGCCACTCGATGATCCTGATGGAATTGAGAAAATCCGCTCCCCTGGCATGCCAGTAGCCGTGGTTGAGAACATCCACGAACTGGAGCACACCGCCGGGGAAAAGGTTCGTTGCGACCATCAGCGCCAGGCCGGCATTCAAACCCCAGAATGAAACGCGGATGTATTTTTCCGTTCTCAGCCACTGTCCATCCGTAGATACCTGGCGCATGGCGAAAACCATGATCGCCAGCGCCAGCATGCCGAAGACGCCCATCATTGCGGCATGGCCGTGATTCGGGGTGAAAAGGGTGCCGACCTCGAAATAACTCACAATCGGGAGATTAATGAGAAAACCGAATACCCCGGCGCCAACGAAATTCCAGAACCCGACCGCGATAAGGAAGTAGAACGTCCACTTGTGAGCGACGGTCAACTTTATGTCGCACATCTCGCACTCCGCCCTGGTAACCTTGATGAAATCCCATGCATCGAGAGTGAGCAGGGTAAGCGGCACGACTTCCATGGCGGAAAACATCGCCGCCAGGGCCATGGTTACTGTCGACTGGCCGGTCCAGTACCAGTGGTGCCCGGTGCCGACAATGCCGCTGCCCAGGTAGAGTATCGCATCCAGGTAAACGACTCGCGACGCGGTGAGCCGGGTGATGAGGCCGAGTTGGAAAAACAGGACGGCGACCATCACCGTTGCGAACAGCTCAAAGAAGCCCTCTACCCAGAGATGAATGATCCAGAAACGCCAGTTGTCCACTACCGAGAAATTGCTGGTGCTGCCGAAGAACATGGCCGGCAGATAAAAGAGGGGAATGGCAACTGCGGCAAAAAGGAAAAGCGACGAAATCTCTCCCCGCTCCGGATCACGGCGAACCGGGGCGATTTCCCTGAACAGGAGAAAAATCCAGAAAACCAGGCCCATGGCCAGCATGATTTGCCAGGCCCGCCCCAGGTCCAGGTATTCCCACCCCTGGTGGCCAAACCAGAACCACAGATGCCCGAGTTTCTGGTAGACGCCGAACATCTCGCCCAGGAGGCTGCCGAAAACCACCACCGCAACCGCCCAGAACAAGAGGTTGATCCCTTTTGCCTGCCCTTTCGGTTCTTTTCCGCCCAGCGATCCGGCGAGAAAAAGCCCACCCGCCACATAGGCCGTCGCAATCCAGAAAATCGCCAACTGCAGATGCCAGGTCCGGAATATGTTGCCCGGAAAGTACCTTGCGAAGTCAAGTCCGAAAAAACTCGAGGGATCAGCGCGATAATGGGCAGTTGCGCCTCCCACGAGGACCTGTGCCAGAAAAAGAACGGTAACTGTGACGAAATACTTCATTATTGCCCGTTGTGATCCGGTGGCGGCGCCCGGAGTCAAAAGGGGCCTGACCCGTTCTTCTTTTCCTTTCCAGCCGAGATAATTGAACTTGCCGAAGGCGAACAGTACCGCGGCGATACCGCCAAGCAGGGTAATCAGGCTCAGCGTGCTCCACAGAATGGAGTCACTGGTCGGCGTATTCCCAGCCGATGGATCGTAGGGAAAGTTATTCGTATAGGAGTATGATTTGCCGGGGCGGTTTGCCACGGAAGCCCACGCCGTCCAAGCGAAAAAGGCCGTCAGTTGCCGGATTTCCTCCGGGTCCCTGATAAGGTCCACCATCAGGCCGCCGTTCAGCGACGGGTTTGAAAAGTAGGTCGCCCATTTCGCCACCTGCCCGTTGAACGAGGCGGTTTCCTCGGGAGTGTAACGCAAGGTGCCTGTTGCCGGTGAATAGCGGTTGCCTTTGAGCAGGCGACGGACTTCCGCGTCGACGGTCTCCGTCTCGATGGGAGTCAGGTCGCCCGGTTCGCGCCGGTAATTCCTGCGGGAAATCATTTTTCTCGCGTCCAGAGCCAGGGTATGCAAGTATTCGGCGGAGAAATCGGGGCCGATGTATGCCCCGTGCCCCCAGATCGTGCCGTTCTCCATCAGCCCATACTTGAGAAAGATCTGCTGACCAGCCAGGATGTCGGCGCCGGTAAAGACCGTCTCGCTCCCGGTGGCTGCGACCTTGTCCGGGATCGGCGGAGCGTCGCGGTAAGCTCTGGTGGCGATCCATATGAGGATGGAAAACCCGATTGCCAGAATTATGATTACTGAAGTTCTCCACCAGGGAGAGAGGGTTTCAGCCGTGCTGTCCGGATACATCACTACCTCCTGCTGGATGCAAAGGCGCCGGATATTTCACAGCGCCCAGCGTGACGCAACACCTTGTGGGTGCTACTTGAAATTTGATTCGCAATCACAGTCGCTTAAAGACCAGGGTGAACCGCGGTCCGATGCCGATTGAGGGTCGAATTTGCTGCCTGTCGCCAGTCACAAATGATAATCCCCAGCGGCTTCGGGCTGATAGAGGATTTGTTCCACCATCATTTGTCTTTCTCCATCCAGGGTTTTTACCCCGAAAACGTGCCCGGCTCTGCATCCTATCATCGCTGTGTAGCCCCACAGAACCCCGAACCGATCAACAGGTGCCCACGTCAAAGATTTGCCAGGAGTAGGTAAATATATTTTTTCAGTATAAACGATTTGAAATGATTCACACGCGTTGACCGAACATCATACGTAGGCCAAGTCCTGTCAAGTGTGTATGAAACTGCGTCAATCTCCGACAAGCACTATGCAGCTTCCGGCAGTCCGGTCTGTGTCTTGGCTGGCAAGCTATTTATCGCCTCGGTAATGGTTTCCAGGGTCATGTAGCATCGGGCAATAGACAATTCGTCATTCTGTTCCGCGAGGACAGCACCCACCAAGCGGATAATGGTATCACGATTCGGGAAGATGCCAACCACATCGGTGCGGCGGCGGATTTCCCGATTGAGTCTTTCCTGCGGGTTGTTCGACCATATCTGTTGCGAGTGCCCTTGAGGGAAGGCCAAGAAGGCCAGCAGATCAGACTCGGCATTGGCTAACAGGTCAGTAGCCTGGGGAAACTGCCCTGACAGCCGCTCTACGACATAGTGCTCTCAGCGTCGGCGATCACACCGTCGCGGCTGACTTCCAAGGCACCACGTCCTACATCGGTTCGTCGTCCTCGGCCAACCAGTGCGTGACCTACAAGTTCCTGGGCTTCCAGCCCCCGATCCTCGTTCAGCAGTCGAGCACTTCCGGTCTGGGCATAGGCTTGTTCCAGGGGAAAGTCATCCCTGTAAAAGTTAAGATCGCTGACTTCAACAATGCCACGGTAAACAACGCCGAAACAAGAGTGTACTTTGCAAAGACTGTCGCTGGCGCTGCCGAAGTGCAAGCAATCGAGGTAATTGTTAGGCATAACGGACAATATCTCCATATTCAAGAGGAGCTTTGGCAAGCCCTAAACGCATGGCAGGTGTCTTTCCGTCCTCCCCGAGTTCCACATAGTTGTACACCGCTCTATACATATCCAGGGCTTTCGTCAGTATTTTCGGATTATAGGGAGAGTATCCATACCATATGTTGCGCTGACTGCTTGGAGTCGCAATTGGCCTCTCGAACAGGCGCACGGTTGAACCTTCGCCGCAAGAGGCCCCGCCGGCGGGTAAGTGCCGCACATCGTATGGAACGTACGGCTGCCTCCGCGTTGAACGACTCGTGGAGCATGGATTTTATTGCCGACAACCTGTTCAATGGGCGTCGATTTCGTGCGTTAACTGTAGTCGATAACTGGAGCCGCGAGTGCCTTGCCATCCGGGTTGATCAGGGAATGAAGGGTGAGGATGTGGTCGCTGTGATGACGGCTTTGATGGGCAGCCGCAGACCGCCAAACCGGATCTTCCTGGACAATGGCAGCGAGTTCATTTCGAAGGCGCTTGATAGATGGGCCTACGAGAACCAGGCCATCCTGGACTTCTCGCGACCAGGGAAACCAACCGACAATGCATTGCTCGAATCGTTCAACGGCAGCTTTCGTGACGAATGCCTGAGTGTGAACTGGTTTCTGTCGCTTGATGATGTCCGACAGAAAATCGAAAACTGGCGGCAGGAATACAACGACTTCCGGCCGCACACCGCTCTCGGAAATCTGACACCGACGCAGTATGCTGAACAGCTTTCACAAGCCGGAAATCTCCACTTTTAGCCGGTCCAGTTTCGGGGTGGAGGTCATAAGGAAGGCGCACTTTTTTTGCATGTGGTGCAAAGAAAAAAGTAAATTATACACTATACTTTTTTCAAGTGACCAACGCACTTTTTGCCGCACACCAATTTTGCTTGCTTCTCTGGGCTTGATATTAGTCGCAATACATAACCATCAGAAATATCTCCAACGCTTGCTTCCTGGGTATTGTTGCTGCAAAAAACCGGCATTTAAAACGACTTAGACAATATCTGCTGAGTTATTGTAAAAAAGGTGATCATTATGGGTGCAGCAAAGTCAGGGAAAAAGAAACTAAGCCACGAAAAACTCCTTGACCTGTTTGAAAAGATGCCTATCCCTGCAATTTTCATTGAGCGAAAACAGATTGTTTTCAACAATGCCACCGAACGTTTAATAGGCTACCGAAAAGACGAAATAACCTCTGTCGATGATTGGTTCAGAAAGCTTTATGGAGCTGAGCACGAGAAAATCCGGCAGCTTTATGAGGCAGATCGTGAGGCTGGCTTCCCCGCCCCGCGGGAAGTAACACTCACCAGGAAAGATGGGAGTGTCAGGGTTGTTGAGTTCTCGGGGGCCGGTACTGATATTGTTGTCTCTATCTTGAATGATGTCACCGATAGGAAACTGGCAGAGGAGCGGCTCCGTGCAAGTGAACAGCGGTTTCGGGCAATCGCTGATTATGCCTACGATTGGGAAAATTGGTTCGGGCCAGACGGAAAGCTGATTTGGGTCAATCCTGCAGTGGAAAAGTTTACTGGGCTGACGATTGATGAGTGCATGCTACTCCCGAACTTCCCTCTACCTATTGTCCATGAAAAGGACCGGGAAGAAATCGCTCAGCACTTTACTTCAGCGGTTAACGGTTCAAGCGGCAATGATGTCGAGTTCCGCATCTTGTGCAAAGATGGCAGTACAAAATGGGTGGCGGTATCCTGGCAGCCAATTTACAACTCAGACGGAATCAGCTTGGGACATCGGTCGAGCATCCGCGATACTACACAACGCAAGCATTCTGAGGAGGCGCTGCGGATGACGCGAGAATGGCTGGTCATGGCGCAGCGGGCAGCGAATGCCGGATCCTGGTTCTGGGATTTCTCGACCGGAAAGCTGACCTGGTCAGAGGATTTCTTCACCTTGTTTGACCTGGCACCCACTTCCGAGCCATCGTTTGATACATGGCTGGCAAAATTGCACCCCGATGATCGCAAACCTGCTTTGGAGAAGATCGAGCAATCCGTGAAGGATCGGACGTTTCTCGACAACGAGTATCGGATTATTCGCTCTGATGGACAGGAGCGCTGGATCTGCTCATTGGGCACTACATTCTGCGATGAAGCGGGGCAGCCGCTTAGTATGTGCGGCCTCTGTATAGATATTACCGAGCGCAAACGGATGGAAGAGGAGCTGCGCCTGGCTCATGAGGAGTTGGAAAAACGTGTTATAGAGCGGACGGAGCAACTGGAAAAAACCGCGGATGCACTGCGGACAAGCGAGGAAAGATACGCTCTGGCCGTTCAGGGCTCAAATGACGGCATATGGGATCTGAATTTAGCAACCGGCGAGGCTTACCACTCGCCCCGCTGGAAGAGTATCCTCGGCTTTGAAGAAAATGAAATCGCCGATAATTTCAAGGAGTGGGAAAGCAGGATCCATCCGGATGACTACCAAAGGGTGATGGAAACCTACAAAGCTTACTTGGAGGGTCGCATACCCGTATTCGAGATTGAACACCGGCTCCGTCACAAGGACGAGAGCTATAGATGGGTCGTTAGCCGCGGAGCATGCCTGCGGGACTCGAACGGAAAGCCTTACCGTATGGCGGGATCACTGAGCGACGTAACAGAAAATAAACGGGCAGAAGAGGCCCTGAAGCAGAGCGAGAGGCACTTCAGACAAGCCGTTGAATACTCACCCGTAGCAATGGCAAAAACCTGCGGCACGGGGGAGAAAATCCTGCTCGTGAACCGGAAGTTTACAGAACTGTTCGGTTACACGCTGGAAGACATTCCCGATTTAGGTCACTGGTGGCTTCTTGCCTATCCAGATGAAAAGTATCGAGAAGAGGTCAAGGCAGAGTGGACCTCCAAAGTTGAACAAGCCATTAAAAACAGATGCCCGTTTGAACCGATTGAAGCAATGGTTACTTGTAAGGACGGCTCCATTCGCCATATTGAGTTCAATTTTTCCTGCGTAGGAGAAAGGAATCTGGTCACCTTCATTGATCTTACTGAGATTAAAAAGGCGGAAGAAGTCATTCGGGTGTCCGAGAAAAAATACCGGACACTCTTCGAAAAATCAAAAGATGCAATTTTTATTTGGGATAATAAAAGAAGAATTATTGATGTTAACCATGCCTGCATTGAACTCTTTGGCTATACAAAGGAGGAAATCCTTGCTGATCTTGAACGACTTGACAACCATCAGGAAGAGAGGAAGCATTTCTGGCAAAGACTTCTAAAGCACGGATTTATAAGTGAATATGAAGTGGGGATGGTGAAAAAGGATGGTGAGAGAATCATCGTTCATCTTTCCATGTCTGACATAAAGGACGATGCCGGACAAATTTCAGGTTACCAGGGAATCATCCATGATATGACGGAAAGAAAAAGACTTGAGCGCCAACTCCTGCAATCGCAGAAGATGGAATCCATCGGTATTCTAGCCGGGGGGGTCGCCCATGATTTTAATAACCTGCTCACCGTCATTTCCGGTTACGGGCAAACACTTCTGGAGACATTACCCGAAGACGATGAGCAGTCGCAGGAGAGTATCAAAATCGTGTTGAAAGCTGCTGACCGGGCCGCGGAGCTGACCAGGGGTCTCCTTGCGTTCAGCAGAAAACAGCTGATAAGCCCGAAACCCGTGCACATCGACACCCTCATCAGTGACACCGGCAAAATTATTAAAAGGATTATCGGGGAAGATATCGAGTTCAGTATCAATTATTCCGGAAAAGACCTGCTGCTAAAGGTTGACCCCGGGCAGATCGAGCAGGCATTGATGAACCTGGCGACCAATGCCCGCGACGCCATGCCAAACGGTGGCCGGCTATCTATCACCACCAGGGAGGAAGTTGTCGAGGAGGGCTCGGAAACGTTGTATGACCTGCCGTCGCCCGGCAAATATGCCGTGATATCAGTGGCCGATACCGGTACGGGGATCGACAAAAAGACCTTGGGAAGCATCTTTGAACCATTTTACACCACCAAGGAAGTTGGCAAGGGGACCGGTCTGGGACTGGCCATTGTGCTAGGTATCATCAAACAGCACAACGGCTCCGTCATGGCCAACAGCGAACCTGGCAAAGGGACGACATTCGACATATACCTGCCGTTGGTTAAGGGGCATGCCGCCAAGGAAGAAGCAAAAACTCCCGCACGGCATGCCGGTGGTCTTGAGACCCTTCTGGTCGTCGAGGATGATGAGACCGTAAGGGCGTTTATGGAGAAAATCCTGGAAAGTGCCGGTTACAAGGTTATCATTGCCCATAACGGTGAAGAAGCAGTGGAGCGGTTCAGGGCGCACGATGAGATCTCTCTTGTCCTGTCAGATCTTGTAATGCCCAAGATGAACGGCAGGGAAATGCAGGATGAAATCAGAAAAATAAAAGCCGGCATCAAAGTAATATTCATCAGTGGTTACTCTGCAGATGTCATGAAGAAAAAAGGCATGTTCGAAGAAGACACGGAATTTATCACGAAACCTTTTAAGAAGAACGATCTATTGCAGAAAGTACGAGAAATTCTGGACCAGGATTAACAAGAAGTTTGGCCGGAAATAATTTCGCATCGCCCCTGATTAACATGTTGACTATTTTACTAATTCAAATGGCTTGAAAGTCCATTTTTTTTGAATTGCGAAAACTTCTTCCTTCCGAATTCCATCTCTCCAGTATCATTTTCTTCCCATCTGATAATGCACCTCATCGCTTCATATTTTGCCAGAAAGCTCAATTTATTACATGTCTCATATCAGGGGAATTTTACGGAAGAACCATATTTTGAAAGGCTGGAGTTTTGTTTATCGATAGATTGGATACAATAGTAGATATCTATCACGTTTCGTTTGCTCCGAGTGGTATACAGTTCGATCCATAAATTGGAGAAAATCCTTCATGCCCCCATCCGCCGTTACAACGGAGACTCCTTTCTGGCAACTCCCATTATCAGTGCTCCTGGAACAGCTGGTCGCAAGCCCTGACGGACTGAGCGGCGAGGAGGCAGCTCTCCGTCTGACCCGATTCGGCCCCAACCTGATCCACGCGGAGCGGAAAAGGGCACTGCTCCTGCAATTTCTCGCCAAATTCCGCAACCCTCTGGTCATCCTCCTCCTCGCTGCCAGCGCCATCTCGGCCTTCACCGGGGATGCGACCAGCTTCTTTATCATCGGCGCAATTGTCCTCATGAGCGTAACCCTTGATTTCGTCCAGGAGTATCGGGCTGGACAGGCGGCGGAACGCCTGCGCCAGTCGGTGGCGGTACGGGTTCGCGTGCTGCGCGACGGTAAACAGAGCGACATCCCCATGGCGGAGTTGGTGCCGGGAGACGTGGCGCTCCTTTCGGCAGGCGACCTGGTCCCCGGTGATGGACGCGTGCTGGTGGCAAAAGACTTCTTTGTCAATCAAGCCCTCCTCACCGGCGAACCGTATCCGGTGGAGAAATCTCCCGGCGAACTTTCCGAAACCGCCGACATGGCCGCGGCAGGCAACGGGGTTTTTTGGGGGACCTCGGTCATCAGCGGCACTGCCAGTGTGCTGATTTGCCGGACAGGTCAAAATACTGCACTGGGAGAAATCGCCGACAGCCTTGTGGCAACAGCGCCGCCTACTTCCTTTGAACTGGGGACCCATCGTTTCGGGTTTCTCATCATGCGCATGACAGTCCTCCTGGTATTGTTCGTACTCCTGGTCAATGCCTTCTTCCACCGCCCTTGGCTCGAATCATTTCTGTTCGCCATGGCCCTGGCAGTGGGCCTGACTCCCGAACTCCTGCCCATCCCGCTTGATCGGGTGGATGACGATTACCTGAGCCATCCCCGGCACTGGGACATGAGATTCATCCGCAACTTCATGCTGGTTATCGGCCCGGTCAGCTCGGTCTTCGACTTCCTCACCTTCTACATCATGCTGGCGGTTTTCCATGCAGGAGAGGCGCTTTTCCATACCGGGTGGTTTATCGAGTCGATGGCCACGCAGGTGCTGGTGATCTTCATCATCCGCACCCGTAAAAACCCCTTCAAGAGCCGGCCCAATCCCTGGCTGATCGCCTGTTCACTGTCCGTGGTGGCGGTGGCCGTATTCCTGCCGTTCACTTCTGCCGGTGGTTACCTCGGTTTCGTAACGCCCCCGGTCTTCTTTTTCCTTATCCTGGCCACGATGCTGATCGCCTATTTGTTGGCGGTGGAAGGGATGAAAAGGTGGTTCTTCCGACGTTTTGCCGCAGAGTGAAACGGCGGTGACATTTTCCCTGAATGCCGGTCCGGTTTCCGGAAACGGCAGGAGAGAGAAAAAATGAGCACGATCAAAAGAGTCTGCAGTCCCATCTATACTTTTTTCCCTACCGAGGTCGAGGGGTTCGATTCTCTGGCAGAACTGGCCCTGGACATGCGCTGGTCATGGAATCATGCCGCCGACGAAGTGTGGTCTCTACTCGACCCGGTGCTCTGGGACCTCACGCACAATCCCTGGGTCGTTCTGCAGACCGTATCGCGGGATCGCCTGCAGCGCGCATTGGAAGATCCCCCCTTCCGGGAAAAGATCTCTGCTCTCGTGGAAGCCAAGCGTGAGGCAACGGAGAAGCCTGCCTGGTTTCAAAAGAAGCATTCCCGCGACATCCTGAACACCGTTGCTTATTTCAGCATGGAATTCATGTTGAGCGAGGCGCTTCCCATCTACTCGGGCGGGCTCGGCAATGTGGCCGGCGACCAGCTCAAAACCGCAAGCGACCTGGGAGTGCCGGTGGTCGGCGTGGGACTTTTCTACCAGCAGGGATATTTTCGCCAGGTAATAGACAGAAATGGAGCACAGCAGGCTCTCTTCCCGTATAACGATCCCGGACAGTTGCCGATCATGCCGGTTCGCGAACCCAGCGGGGAGTGGTTGCGTCTTGAGGTCCTGCTGCCCGGCTACTCGCTTTGGTTGAGGGCCTGGCAGGTCCAGGTGGGCCGGGTGAAGCTGTACCTCCTGGACAGCAATGACGCAGCCAATTTCCCCGCCTATCGAGGGGTTACCAGCGAGCTTTACGGAGGCGGGCCGGAACTGCGCCTGAGGCAGGAAATGGTCCTGGGGATCGGTGGTTGGAGGCTGCTCGAAGCGCTCGGCATCAAGCCTGACGTCTGTCACCTGAATGAAGGGCATGCAGCCTTTGCGGTACTGGAACGGGCACGCAGTTTCATGAAGGAGACCGGGCAACCTTTCGAAGTCGCGCTGGCGGTTACGCGGGCAGGCAACCTTTTTACCACCCATACGCCGGTGGCCGCCGGTTTCGACCGTTTCGATCCTCACCTCATCGAACAATACCTCGGAAATTACGCCCGGGAGAGGCTCGGCATCTCCATCCGCGATCTGCTGGCCCTCGGCCGCTTGAATCCGGAGGATTCCTCGGAATATTTCAACATGGCATACCTGGCCATGCGCGGCAGCGGGGCGGTCAACGGGGTGAGCTGCCTGCACGGGAAGATAAGCCGGTGCATCTTCCAGCCCCTCTTCCCGCGCTGGCCCGAGATCGAGGTGCCGGTAGGGCAGGTGACCAACGGAGTACATATGCCGAGCTGGGATTCGGCGGAAGCCGATGCCCTCTGGCATGACAGTTGTGGCAAGGAACGCTGGCTGGGAATGACGGACGCGCTGGAAGGGAAGATACACTGTGCCACCGATGACAGGCTCTGGCAACTCCGGGCTGACGCCCGCACGTCCCTCGTCGGATACGTCAGAGAACGGCTGTCCAGGCAAATGGCTGCCGCCGGCTCATCTCCAGGGGAGATCGGCAACGCGCAACATGTTTTTGATGCCAACGCATTGACGTTGGGGTTCGCGCGCCGCTTTGCATCTTACAAGAGACCGAACCTGCTGTTGCACGATCCCCGCAGGCTGCTGGGCATCCTTACGGATCCTGCGCGTCCGGTACAGCTGATCATTGCCGGCAAAGCCCATCCCGATGACCGGGAGGGGCAGTCCATGATCCAGGAATGGATGCATTTCATCAGGCGTCCCGAAGCGTGCAGGCACGTGGTCTTCCTGAGCGACTACGACATGCTGTTGACCGAACGTCTTGTCCAGGGGGTGGATGTCTGGATCAACACGCCGCGACGCCCCTGGGAAGCGTGCGGGACGAGCGGCATGAAGGTGCTCGTCAATGGCGGTCTGAACCTCTCGGAGCTGGATGGCTGGTGGGCTGAAGCCTACACGCCTGAGGTGGGATGGTCGTTGGGAGACGGAAAAGAACATGGCGACGACCCGGAATGGGATGCACTGGAAGCGGAGGAGCTCTATGCCCTCCTTGAACGGGAGGTGATCCCCGAGTTCTACAACCGCGACCGGAACGGCATCCCTCTCGCCTGGGTAGCGCGCATGCGGGAAAGCATGGCGCGCCTGACGCCGCGCTTTTCCAGCAATCGAACCGTGCGCCAGTACACCGAGCACTACTACATCCCTGCCGCTGTCGCCTACCGCGGGCGCGCCGCGGATAAGGGCGCGGCAGGTGTGCAGATAGTGAACTGGCGACAGGGACTGGAACGGAACTGGGCCAACCTGCGCTTCGGCGATGCGAAAGCTGAGACGAATGCAGGACAGCACGTATTTGAAGTTCAGGTCTATCTCAACGGCCTCGAACCGGATGCGGTCCGGGTCGAGCTATATGCCGAAGAAGTCAACAGCGGTGGGCCCGTGCGCAAGGAGATGACGCGCGGCCCGAAACTGGTGGGAGCGGAAAACGGCTACGTGTATGGCGCGCAGGTATCGGCGACACGACCGGCAAAGGACTATACGGTACGGGTAATACCTCACCGTACAGGCATTGCAGTTCCACTCGAAGCCGCCCATATCCTGTGGCAAGGATGAGTTGCATGTCAGGAGCGGGAAGATGATCACCCACACACTACCAGGGAGGTAACCATGAAGCTGTCATTCCACGGCGCCGATCATGATGTGACCGGCTCATGCCACATGATCCAATGCGCGGGGAAAAGGATACTCATCGACTGCGGACTGTTCCAGGGGGAGCGCGAACTGGTCGAAGAAAACGCCGAGCCGTTCGGCTTCGATCCCGCCGGGATCGACTTCCTGCTGCTCACCCATGCGCACCTCGACCACTGCGGCCGCCTGCCCCTGCTCGTAAACAGCGGATTCCGGGGTGAGATCATAACCAGCGCCGCTTCCCGCGAACTTGCACGCCTGGTGATGCTGGATTCGGGCCATCTCCAGGAAGAGGAAGCGCGGCACAACGCACGCCACGCCTCGCGGCGAGGGAACCACAAAGCAGGCGCGGCCCCCCTCTACACGGAACTGGACGCCCTGGACACCCTCGACTATTTCGGCAGGACCGCCGATTACAACCAGCCGCTGGAACTCGCGCCCGGAATACGCGCCACATTCATTGATGCCGGCCACATACTGGGCTCAGCATGCATATGCCTGGAACTGAAGGAAAAGGGGCGCCGGATGACAGTGCTTTTTTCCGGGGACCTGGGCAATGACAACCGGCCGATCCTGCGTGACCCGTCATCACCACCCAAGGCAGATGTCGTGATCATGGAAACCACTTACGGAGATCGTCTGCACAAGCCGATCGACCAGTCGGTGGAGGAGCTGTACGGGGCGATTGCCGATACCTTCAGCCGTGGAGGCAACGTCATCATCCCGACATTTGCGCTGGAACGGGCGCAGGAGATCCTTTTTTACTTGCGTGAGGGTGTGGAGAAAAGCCTGCTGCCCCGTTCCATGCAGGTCTTCCTCGACTCGCCTATGGCGATCTCAGCCACGGCCATATTCAAGCGTCATCCCGAGTGTTATGACGTCGAGACGGCTAAGCTTTTCCACGAGGGGCATGATCCCTTAAGCCTTCCAGGGCTGCACTTCACGCGCGAAACACAGGACTCCATAGCCATAAACCGTGTCGGCGGCGGTGCGGTCATCATGGCCGGCTCGGGCATGTGCACCGGCGGGCGCGTGCGCCATCACCTGAAACACAACCTCTGGCGCGGGGATTCCAGCATATTGTTCGTGGGTTATGCGGCCAACGGTACCCTTGCCCGAACGATCATCGATGGAGCAAGCCATGTCCATCTCTTCGGCGAAGACATACCGGTAGCTGCATCCATTCACACTATCAACGGATTTTCCGCCCACGCCGACCAGGCGGAGCTCCTTGCCTGGCATCGGCGGATCGGAAACCCGGAACGCACTTTCCTGGTTCACGGCGAGCAGGATACGATGCGCATTTTCTCAGGATTGCTGGAAAATTCCCGTGTAGAGATGCCCGGGCCTCACCAGGCATACGAATTGTGACGCGTCTGGGGTCTTGAATCCCACGTTTGAGCGCCATTAGCCGGTTTTGAAACTTACGATACCGTTACAGGAGGGAAAGAAATAAGGGGACACTATCAATATGCATATTCATCGTATTGATATATGCCCCCTCATTTCTTCTATACTTTCCGACAGTCGATATTCTTATAGTGCGTCCCTTGTATACCTAATACCTGTCGTGGCCATTCCGGTAATCCCTGTCTCGATAATCGTACCTGTTCCGGTCATAATCCCTGCCTCTGTCTCTATCATGATCTCCGTCCTTGTGCCTGACTTCTTTCGGCCAATGTGATCTCGGCAGGTCCGTCCATGGTCCGCTCCTCGACTTCGAGTAGCGCCAGTTGTTGTTCTGATAGAAATAGTAATAGCCGTCTTGATAGTAATATGGGTCTGAACCCAGTTCTACAACCGCAGGCAGGGGCGAAACCACAACCCCGCCCTGGCCATAGTAGTCCGGTGTGACAACACATGATGTAAGCGAAATCGTCGCGAATAAAGCGACAAGAAGTAAACTTTTCATGAATTTCACCTCTCGTTTGTAGTTACCGGTCAATCCTTGAAACACATGTTTATCTTACGACTATTTATCCTGGATAACAACTATGAGATACTTGCAGCCGGAGCCTCTTTGGAAATATACTTGCGGACAAGAAGAAAGCTACTGTTCAAAAAGCCTGCGGCGCACTGGACACTAGCCGGAATGCAGACTGACTAATACGTCAGAAACCATGATCCGTCTATCCGGAAACTCTCTATGGAAGCTACTTTGCCATTCGCTGCAGAACCTGCCGCAGCTTCCGCAGTTCCTCGCCGTAGCCGGCCCAGTCCCCCTGCCGCTGCAGATTTGTTGCCTTGTCGAAGATACCCATTGCTTCTCTGGCGAGCTGTGACTGGGGAACCGCAGCAGCCGGGCCGGTTACCTCGCTGCTCGCGGCGGCAGCCTTCCTTCCGCCGAAAAGCCTCTGCAGGGCAAGCTCCAGGTTCTCTTCCATGACCACCTCGTCCCCATAAGCGACAAGAACCCGCTTCAGTTCGGGAAGGCCTGCCTTGTCGGCTGCGGCCAGATACAGTGGCTGAACATAGAGGAGCGATTTTTCGATGGGTATGACCAGCATACTCCCCCGGATCACTTCTGAACCGTGTTGGCTCCAGAGGGTGAGTTGCTGGGAAATTACCGAATCCTGGTTAATGCGTGCGTCGATCTGTTTCGGCCCGTAGACGAGCCTGTCCCTCGGGAAGGTATAGACCAGGAGCTTGCCGTAGTTTGGCTCGTCGCAGCGCGCGGTGAGCCACGCCGCCAGGTTGTCCCGCTTGGAAGGTGTGAATGGAAGGAGCAAAATATATTCCTCTTTCTTCTCCCCCGGCAGTTTCATGATGGTGTAGTAGGGCTCCATCCGCTGTTCGCCAAGTGCCGGGACCTCCCAGAGATTCTCCTTGTTGTAGAAGACCTTCGGGTCGGTCATGTGGTATGCGGCAAACATGGCGGCCTGAACCTGAAGGAACTGGTGGGGATAACGGACATGCTTCCGCAGGTCGCCGGGCATGGCGGAAATCGGTTTGAACAGCCCGGGGAATATCCTTGCATAGACCCGCACCATGACATCTCCGGGGTCGCTGATATAGAAGTCCATGGAACCGTCATAAGCGTCCACCACGACCTTGACCGAGTTCCGCATGTAGTTGATGCCCCCCTTGAGCGGTTTGGAATAGGGAAGCCGGTCCGAAAAGGTGTAGGCGTCTATGATCCATTTCAAACCGCCGTTGTCCGTCACAACCATATAGGGGTCGGCATCGAAGCGGAGGAAGGGAGCCACAGCCTTTACCCTCTCATTAATAGTGCGATAATAGAGGATGCGGCTTTGGCTGGTTATATCCGAGGAGAGGAGGATCTTCTCGGTTCTGAACCGGGCGGCGAACAGGGCCTTTCTCGACAGGGAGTCGAGGCGGACCCCCCCCTTGCCGACATAGGTGGTGTTGATGTTCCCCGTGGCGGTGGGATAACTGAATTCCGGCATCCTGGTCTTGACGATGACATAATCGTTGGACTGTTCGCCGTAGTATATTTCAGGCCTTACGATCCTGATGTCGGCCAGGCTGACCGCCGGGATGTCCTTGACGAAGAACTCGGGCAGCCCCTCCTTGCTGATTCTGCTCACCGGCCCGAAAGTCAGGCCGTTGCCGTGGGTGAAGATGAGCCTCTCGTTGATCCAGGATTTGCTGGGAAGATCGTTGTAGGAAAGTTCCCTCGGAGAGAGCATCACCTGGGTGTATCGACCGTTCACCGTGTAGCGGTCATTGTCCACATCGAAGAACTTGTAATAGGTGCGTATCTGCTGCAGCTGGCTGTAGGTCCTGAGCAGCGGGGCGTGGTCCCAGAGCCTGATGTTGCCGATTGTGGCGTCATTTGCGGCGATATCGGCAGAGGAAAGCCTGTTGTCCACATCAAAGGGTTTGCTTTCGATCTTGTCCAGATTGTAGCCAAGGCGGGTGAAACGGATATTGTTCTCTATGAAAGGCGCTTCCAGGACCATTTCATTGGGGGCGACCTTGAACTTCTGCAGCAGGGCCGGATATGCCAGGATTCCGGCCCCGTATACCGCCAGGACGATAAGCAGCGGCGTCATGGCCAAGCGCCATTTCCCCCGCCAGGCGCCTGCCACCAGAACGGCTGCCGCTACCGGCGTGATAATGGCCAGCAGGCGGTAAAGGGGCAACCGGGCATTGACATCGCCATACCCCGCCCCGTGGACCGTTCCCTCTCCCGACAGGAGCAGGCTGAACCCGTCCAGGTAAAAGCCGGCGGAGACCACGAGCAGAAGGAGTCCGGCCAGAATCGCCAAATGCCTCCTCACCCGCGGCGCAACCGACACCCCTTGCCCGGTGAGGGCGATGCCGCCGCGGAGAAAGTAGGCGGCACCGGTCAGAACAGCTGTCGACAGCAGCACGTAGCCGGCAAAGGACTTGAAAAATTCCAGGAGCGGAAGACTGAACAGGTAAAATCCCAGGTCTCTGCCCATGACCGGGTCGGGAGTGCCAAAAGTAACGCCGTTCATGAAGAGAAGAACTTTCTCCCAGTACAGGGTGGCCCACTGTCCGGCAAAAAAGGCAAGAACCGCGGCAGCGGCCAGGCCGAGGGGTTTGGAGATACGCTGCAACTCATTGATCCTGAGTTGATAGATGGTATTTCCCCCCGGCGCATACCCGACACGGGGGAAGGTGACCCGGTTCGCCAGCAAAAGATTGACCAGGGCACAGACGAACAGGATCGCTCCAGCGCACAGGCCGACCCAGATCTTCGTCCCCAGGATCGTGGCAAACACCGAACCGAAGCCGGTCTCCACGAAGAACAGCCAGTCCGTCGAGAGCTTGACCAGCGATATGATCGCCGGCAGCACCAGCAGAATCGCTCCGAGCACCAGTACAACCTTGTTTCGTCTAAACATCCGTCACTCCTCGTTTCCTGTTGATTGATTCTTCCAGATGTGGTTGATGAAGTTTGACCGGCGTCCCGCGGCGCATGCGCAGATTGAGCATCTCCACCATCACCGAGAAAGCCATGGCGAAATAGATATACCCCTTGGGGATGTGCATGTCGAGTCCGTCGCCGATGAGCGCCACGCCGATCAGGAGCAGAAAGCTCAATGCGAGCATCTTGATGGTCGGATGTTTTTCCACGAAGGCACTGATTTTCCCGGAGAAGAGCATCATGAAAGCAACGGCGATGACTACTGCCGCTACCATGACGGAGAGCCTGTTTGCCATACCCAGGGCAGTAATGATGGAATCGAGTGAAAACACGATGTCCAGCAGGAGTATCTGCACGATGACCGCACCAAAGGTCGTACCGACCCGGGACGACGCAACCCCCTCATTTCCTTCCAGCTTCTCGTGGATCTCCATGGTGCTTTTCCAGATCAGGAACAGCCCGCCCGACAGCAGGATCAGGTCACGTCCGGAAATATCAGTGCCGATTATGGTAAACAGCGGCGTTTTGAGCCCCATCAGCCAAGTCAGCGAGAACAGCAGAGCCACCCGTATGAACATCGCCAGCCCCAGGCCCAGCAGGCGGGCTTTTTCCTGCAAGTCCTGCGGGAGTTTGCTCGCCTGGATCGAGATAAAGATGATGTTGTCGATGCCAAGGACAATTTCCAGCGCGGTCAGGGTCACCAGCGCCAGCCAGACCTGCGGGTCGGTTAGCCATTCCATAGTGCCGTCTCCTTGAATTCACGATTATTGATAAGCATTACATCATCTTCCGGCCATCGCCTCCAGGCGGGCAATCTTCTACTCCTGTCGGACCCCGGACATCTTAAGCACTATTTTGCCGGAAAACCAGCAGGAAAAGAAGTTCATGGTGCAGGCCATGAGGAAGGCGAAGGCCATGCCGGTCGTTCCGCCTGGTGCGCTCCCCATGAATATAATAAAAAAGACCTTTACCCTCGGCGATTTTGCCTGGATAAAGGTCTTGCTGACGATTGCCATCGCCCCCGGCCCGGGTCTTGCGACCGTATTGACGGGCTCGGGGCCAGCCATTTCTCCGGCTGGTTGCTACTCCCCTTTAATACTGTCTCACGATACTTCGATACCCGTAATCTGTCAAGATATTTCGTTGTGCATTGTCAAAACAAATTCAAGTACATTCAGATGATTTTGCGGCTCATCCCCGGGATGAATCCAAAAACGGGGTAAGGTCAATCAACCGCACTGGCTGGATTTACGGTGTTTCAATTGTCGGGTAGAAGGTCTATCTGCGCGGCCTCGTAACCAGGATTCAGGGTTGCACACGGCTGTTTTCGTACTTTGAAAAATTAGCGCTTGGCCCCTTGGATCGTAAAATTTCTTTTCAAGGGCATAAAGTGGTATGCTGTATCAAACATTTCGGGAATCGGTACGCATACAGCCGCAGAGATAAGGAGACGACGGTATGAGCAAGGGCCTGGACAGCAAGAAGACCTCCAAAAAAGAACCTGCCAAAACTCGGAAGGAAAAAAAGGCCGAAAAAAAGATCAAGAAGGCCGAAAAAAAGAAATAACCGAAAGATGAGCGAAACGGTTGCCACCTTGGCTCTCAAATACGGCCTTTACCGCGTTACCATGGCAATGGCCTCGGGGAGGGGAGGGTGGAAGGATGCTGAGACATGGTTCCATGCCTACGTTCGACCAAGGTGACCGTGCAGCAAGGGGGAGATAATAGTCTGATATGATGGATACAAAAACGAGTCAATACGGAACCCCGCGGGATACCCTGCGAGGGGTGTTCGGCTATCCGGCCTTCCGCCCCTATCAAGAGGAGATCATCGATGCCCTGATACGGGGCGAAGATGCGTTCGTGCTGATGCCGACCGGAGGCGGCAAGTCCCTCTGTTATCAAATCCCCGCGCTGCACCGGCCAGGTGTGGGCATTGTCGTTTCACCGCTCATCTCGCTGATGAAGGACCAGGTGGATGCGCTGCGCGCCAACGGCGTGGCGGCTGCCTTCTACAACTCCTCCCTGGGGGAAAAGGATTCCCGCCGAGTGTTGGCAGAGCTCCATAACGGCCGGCTCGATCTCCTTTATGTGGCTCCGGAGCGGCTGATGGGCGAGGGGTTTCTGGAACGGCTGGCTGAACTGGAGATCTCCCTGTTCGCCATTGACGAGGCCCATTGTATATCCCAGTGGGGTCACGATTTCCGTCCCGAATATGTGCAACTCGGCCGGTTGCGTCGGTTGTTCCCGAGGGTGCCGATCATCGCCCTTACCGCCACCGCCGATTCACAAACCAGGGATGATATCCTGCAACGTCTGGAAATTTCACGGGCCGCCTGCCGTATCACCGGCTTCGACCGGCCCAATATCCGTTACACTGTGGAAGATAAACAGAAACCGTTTGCCCAGTTGCTCAATTTCATCCGCTCCCGCGAACAATATGATGCCGGCATCGTCTATGCCCTCAGCAGGAAAAGGGTTGAGGATGTGGCTGCCCGCCTCGTGACCGAGGGTTTTTCGGCCGCACCCTATCATGCAGGCCTGCCCGACCGGGAGCGGGAGCGGGTCCAGGAAGCGTTCCAGCGCGATGACCTGCAGGTGGTGGTGGCCACAGTCGCCTTCGGCATGGGGATTGATAAGCCGAACATCCGTTTTGTCGTCCACTACGACCTGCCGAAGAACATCGAGAGCTATTACCAGGAGACCGGCAGGGCCGGACGTGACGATCTGCCGGCTGAGGCCTTACTGCTGTTCGGTTACGGCGACATTGCCATCGCCCGGGGTCTCATTGAGAACGGCGGCAATCCCGAGCAGAACCGCATCGAGCTGCACAAGCTGAACGCCATGGTCGGCTTCGCCGAAGCCCGGACCTGTCGACGCCGGGTCCTGCTGGGCTATTTCAACGAGGCGGCGGCCTGCGACTGCGGAAACTGCGACATCTGCCTGAATCCACCGGAGCGCTACGACGCCACCGAGGATGCGCGCAAGGCTCTCTCCTGCGTCTACCGGGTCGGGCAACGGTTCGGTATGGGGCATGTCATCGATGTATTGCGCGGCTCCCGCAACGAACGGGTCCGCAAGCTCGGCCACGACCGCCTCTCTACCTACGGAATCGGCTCGGCTCTCGGCCAGGACGAATGGGGGAGCATTATCCGCCAACTGGTACATCTCGGATACCTGGAGCAGGACCTGGCCAGCTATTCGGTGCTGCGGCTCACCGAAGCAGCCCGGCCCGTGTTGCGCGGCGAAGTTGGCCTGACCCTCGCCAGGCCGCGTATCAGGCCGGTCGCAGCGAAAAAGGGGAAGAAGGGGAAAGAGACTGTGCTCAGCGGGCATGGGAAAGACGACGGTCTGTTCCAGGCGCTACGTGCCCTGCGCAAGGAGATCGCCACACGAGATGGTGTCCCGCCGTTCGTGGTCTTCGGTGACGCAACCCTCACAGAGATGGCCTCACGCCGTCCGAAAGACGCCGAGGAACTGCTGCGCATCAGCGGGGTGGGGCAGCACAAGCTGGGTAAGTACGGGGCTGAGTTTCTGCGGGTGATCACCGGGTTTGTCGCACTGCGAGAGGATTGACCATAAGCGTGAGTTTGCCCGGAAATACCTGTTTGGAATTGTGGGAGTACGAGCTGTCGGGGCAGGTTTGCAATGTTGCAAAGCTACGGAAAGAGCTCACCAAGTTTGCAACTTTGCAATCCCGACCCTACATGTACCCTGACTATACTGCGCGTGTGAACTCCAAGAGGGTTAAGAGGTGGCCCCCAAGTGACAAAGTATAATATCCCTGGCTATAAACCTGATAACGGCGTAATATAAAAGTTTATTGTTTCCAAATTGGAAACCGATGGTTTGTTAGTCCGGGTGTCCGGACGGAAACGAACCGGCAATCATAATTATTTCTCCCTACCATTTCGACCCCCGTTTGTTTTCCGGTCATCTCCATCCACCTCTCTGTAAATCCCCTGGAACAGTCCGCGCAGTTCCTCTCTGAGTCCTTCCGTCACGTGAAATTCATCACCAGGACCGTACGCTCAGACTACGTAGTGAGAAAAGGACACATAGTGAGTGTTGGTATTCTGATCGGTTATTTCGCGAATAAAGATGAAGCCCGTAGATCTCTCCGGGAACTGGCAAAACAAGGCTTCACCCGCACCGCCCTGGCTCACAGGGGCACGGACGGAGATGTCCATATCACAGACCCATTCTTCCGGCGCCGGGCCCTCGGGACAACTCTGGCTGCGATCCTTTTCGGGGGGATCGGCGGGATCGTCGATCTTCTCGTGCACTGGTCACAGTCGCTTCCAGGCTGGAGACATTCCCCTTCCCTGGCGTTGATCCTTGCATGTGCCGCAATCGGCGCACTGGCAAGCTTTTTGTGGCTTCGACGCTCAAGGCATGGTGTTGAGGCGGGGATATTGCGTGATCATGCCCGCCGGCTCGTGTCAGGTGAATCCGTCCTGATCCTCCAGGCATCCGTCGAATCCTTACAGCGTCCCATGGCTCAACTGCGTGAAAGCGGCGATATACCTCCCGCCTTGTTCGTCATGCATCCCAAACGCGAGCGGAGGGTAAAGGAGCGGGGCTCCGCAGCAAAGCTCTCCCCGACACAGATTCAGGAGCATGCGCGGCGCCATGCCGGCGAGCAGCAGGTGGACCCAATGCCGCGGCACACTACCGAACTGCTCAAGCGTATCAAGCAGTCACGGGAATGGGTCCGCCAGGTCTGCGCGGATCTCACCGCGGCGAGCCGCCTGGAACAGAAAGCAACGCCGGCCGCCGATTGGATACTTGATAACGAGTACATCCTGGAGGGGAACGCCCGCGATGTGCTGCTGAATCTTCCACGACGCTTTTACCGCCAGTTGCCTACACTGGCATCTGATCCCTACCGGGGCATGCCGTACATCTACGGTCTCGCCAAGGATCTTGTCTCCCGTACGGAACTGCGTCTGGACCGGGAGAATATCATGGCCTTTATAGAGGCCTACCAATCCGCGCGTACGCTGACGATCGGCGAACTCTGGGCAATTCCCCAGATGCTACGCATAGCGCTTATCGAAAGCATCCAGAGCCTGGCCATCACTGCATTGGCTGATCTGCGCGAGCGCCAACTGGCCGACTACTGGGCGAACCGATTGATTGCCGCCAATCGCCGCGATTCCAACCAACTCTTCATGCTCCTGGCGGAGCTTGCAAAAGCGGAGCCGAGTCCCAGCCCTTATTTCGGCACACAGCTGGTCGACCTGCTTTACGACGAAGCTGCTGCATTGTCGCCGGTCCGGAGCTGGCTTGAGCGTACGCTCAAAATTCCCCTGCACGACCTCACTCTGCGCGAACAGAACCGGCAGACCAGGGAGCAGTTGTCCTGCGGCAATGCCTTCACCAGCCTGCGCCTGCTTGCCCTGTTAGACTGGCGGGAGATCTTCGAGAAGCTCAGCCTGGTTGAGCAGATGCTGCGCCGCGATCCGTCCGGTGTCTATGCCGGGATGGATTTCGCAACTCGTGACAGCTGTCGTAGGGCGATTGAAGAGCTTGCCCGCGCTGCCGGTCAGACCGAGGAACAGGTCGCGAAGCGCGTCATCAAGTTGGCGACACAGGCCCAGCGTGAATCATCAACTGACGAACGGCGCAGCCACGTCGGCGCCTGGCTGGTCGGGAAGGGCAGGGCTGAGCTGGCCCGACTGCTCGAATGCCGTGAAACGCGCCGCTATCGCTTCCTCCAATGGATCTATTGCCACTCCACCGTTGTCTACGCTTTGGGCATCGGCGGCTTCTCAGCGCTGTTTGCTTTTCCGATCGTCGTATTTGCTCTGATCCCCGGCTTCGACCTGTCCGGACTATCACTCGCTCTCCGAATTGGACTGTTGCTGCTCCTTTTGATTCCGGTCAGCCAGTTGGCGATCGAGGCGGTCAATTACCTGAGCACGCGACTTTTGCCGCCCCGGCCTTTGCCCAAGATGAATTTCGAGGATTCGGGAATTCCCGATGAATTCCGCACCCTGGTAGTCGTGCCGATGATGCTGGCGAACGCGGAGACGGTCAGAACCGAGGTGGAGAAGCTGGAGATCCGTTACCTGGCCAACAAGGAAGCAAATCTGCTCTTCAGCCTGTTCACGGACTACACCGATTCAGCCACGGTTACGCGCGAAGACGACAGCCGGTTGCTCCTGACCGCGATGGAATGCATTGATGCTCTCAACCAGCGCCATGGCGGCGAGCGTTTTTTCCTGTTCCATCGGGAGCGCACCTGGAGCGAATCCGAGCAGAAATTCATCGGCTGGGAGCGCAAACGCGGCAAGCTTGAGGAATTGAACCGCCTGATCGACGGTACGAGGCCTGAAACCGATGCACCCCTGGTCTACGTGGGAAACCCGGATAGCCTTTCGGATGTGCGCTTTGTCATCACCCTGGACAGCGATACCCAGCTGCCGCACGCAACGGCCCGCAGGATGGTCGAGACGCTGGCACACCCCCTCAATCAGCCGCGCTTCGATGGGTTGGGGAACATCATGGCCGGCACCTACACCATCATCCAGCCGCGCGTGAGCCCGACCCTGACGAGCACGAGCGCCTCGACCTTCAGCCGGCTCTTCGCCGATGCGGTTGGCATCGACCCTTACACCCAGGCTGTCTCCGATGTCTATCAGGACCTGAGCGGTGAAGGGTCGTACCATGGCAAGGGAATCTATGACGTACGCGCCTTCAGCCGCGTATTGTCGGGACGGTTCCCTGAAGAGTGGGTGCTGAGCCACGACCTGATCGAAGGAGCCCACGTCCGTGTGGGGCTGGCCAGTGACATTGAACTCTTTGACGAATTCCCGCAAGGGTACCAGAGCTACAGCAGCCGGGCCCATCGTTGGATTCGCGGTGACTGGCAGATCGCGGGATGGATTTTCCCTCGTGTTCCGCTGCCTTCCGGCGACAGGGGGCCCAACCCGCTCTCTCTGATGAACCGCTGGAAGGTCCTCGACAACCTGCGCCGCAGCCTTCTGCCCGCCACAAGCCTTGGCCTGTTGATTGCCTCCTGGCTCATTTCCCCGAGGATCGGCGGAATCGCCACGCTGGTGGTAGGCATGCAGCTCCTCTTCCACCCTCTGGCACAGCCCTTCACCATGGCCACTACCCGCAAGGGGTTGAAGTATTTCGACCTGTCGAAGGTGATACACGACCTGCTGCGGGCGGCAACCGATGCCGTGCTGCTGCCGCACCAGGCCGCGGTCAGCCTGGATGCCATTGTCCGGGTCTGTTACCGGCGCTTTATCTCCCGGCGCGGACTGTTGGAGTGGACGGCCCAGGCCACCCATTGGAGCGCCTCCCGCCGGCAACCGCTCTTCGTCGCAACCCTGGCGTTGGGCAGTCTCTTCAGTGTCGTTACCGGCATGGTGATCTGGCGGGTCATGCCGGCGAGCCTTCCGCTGGCCGCCCCCTGGCTCGGGCTATGGTTTCTCTCCCCGCTGCTGGGTTGGCTCCTCAACCTGCGTCCTGTCGAGCAGCAACGGGACTGCCCGCTGCCGGAAACAGACCGTCGCTTCCTCAGGCAGGTCGCCCGGCGAACCTGGCGCTATTTCTCGACATTTGTCAACTCCGACACATCGTGGTTGCCGCCCGACAACTACCAGGTCTCCCATCAGAACGGCTTGGCCATGCGAACCAGCCCGACCAACATCGGCCTCTGGCTGACCAGTGCACTGGGAGCGCATGATTCCGGCTACCTGACCATCGACCAGGTCGTAGAGAGACTGAACCGTACCATGGAAACCATCGGCCGCCTGGAGCGCTATGAAGGGCATCTCCTGAACTGGTACGATATCCGGACCCTGGTTCCGTTGGAACCTCGCTACGTTTCCACTGTCGACAGCGGCAACCTGCTGGGCGCCCTCTGGGCGCTGGGACAGGGGCTCGACGAGCTGGTGCGCGGGCCGATCCTGGATAGTAAAGCCTTTGCCGGCTTCGGCGACACCGGCGGCATTCTGAAACAGGTTGAAGGTCTTGAACGCCGTTCCGGCTTCGATCTCCGTATCCTGGACGAGCTGTTGAGCGAGTGGGACTCCCCGCCAGATCGCATCGTTGATGAACTGCGCCTGTTGCGAAAAATGGAGGGAAGCTTCAGAGTCCCCCTGGTTCCCGGAGGAGCAGCCTCATGGGCCGGGGAGATGGAGGAGCAGATGGCGGCCTGGATTGCGCTCGCGGATCGCTATCTCGCCTGGCTGGAAATCCTGGCCGAAAAGACGGAAACGGAGCTTGTGCCATTGGGCCAGACGGCCCTGAACGCTATCGGTCAGGATCTGTCACGGGCGCCTTCACTCTTCGATCTTGCCCATGGAAGGATCGATTCGATCCGCTTACTCAAAGAAATTCGCGAAGCGTCGCCCCAAGCCTGCTCAATGCTCGCCCCATGGCTCGACCGCGTTATCGGGGCTTTTGAAACCGGCAAATGGCTGGCCGGCGAAACCCTGGCGATTGTTGAGCGGTTGAACAACAATGTCCGCGAGCTGTCGGACGGGATTAACATGGCTTTTCTGTATGATCCCCAGCGCAAGTTGTTCGCCATCGGCTACAACGTCTCCACGGACCGCCTTGACGGTTCCAGCTACGATCTCCTTGCCAGCGAGGCGCGTTTCGGAAGTTTCGCAGCCATTGCCCGAGGCGATGTCCCCCTGGAACACTGGTTTTCCTTGAGCCGCCCCTACGGCTCTATCGGCCGGCAACGGGTTCTGCTCAGCTGGACCGGGACCATGTTCGAATACCTGATGCCGCTCCTGTTCCAGCGTTCCTACGGCAACTCGCTCCTGGACAAGGCGGCCGGGGAAGCGGTGGCGATCCAGATCACCTATGGGCGCACGCATCGTGTACCGTGGGGTATTTCCGAGTCGGCCTATGCCGATCTGGACCTCAACAAGACCTACCAGTACAAGGCCTTCGGCGTTCCGACCCTCGGCTTGAAGCGAGGTCTGGAGGAACAGCTGGTTGTCGCTCCCTATGCCACCCTGCTGGCACTGAACGTGGCGCCTAAAGAGACCGTGCGGAATCTGAAACAACTGGCCGGACTGGGGCTGCTTGGCGATTGCGGGTATTTCGAGGCCATGGATTTCAGCCGCCAGCCGAGGCGTGAGGCCCGGGGTCATGCTCTCAAGCGCGGGGTGATTGTCGAGGCGTATATGGCACATCACCAGGGGATGGCGTTTCTGGCGTTGACCAACTTCCTCCACGGCAACCCGTTCCCACGCCGGTTTCACAGCGACCCGCGGGTACGTGCCTTTGAGGCCCTGCTCCAGGAGCGCATTCCGATCCTTCCGCCGCTGCACCTGATCTCGACGCGGCCGAGTGAGCCTGCGCTGCCGGGTGCAGACCTGATCGCGCCGTCGGGAAGCACCTTTAACACTCCCCATACCACCACGCCCAGGAGTCTGCTGCTCAGCAACGGCCGCTACGGGTTGATGATCACCAACAGCGGCGGCGGCTACAGTCAGTGGGGGGACCGGGAACTTACCCGCTGGCGTTCGGATAAGACCTGTGATAGCCGGGGAACCTTCTGCTACGTCCATGAGGCAGATCCGGATTGCCTCTGGTCCACCACATATCACCCGGTCGGCGGGAAGGTCGAAGGTTATTCCGCAGACTTTGCCCTTGACCGGGCCGTCTTCCACCGCATTGATAATGATATCCACACGGAAACGGAGATCATCGTCTCACCGGAAGACGATGTCGAGGTGCGCCGGATTACTCTGGTCAACCGCTCCACCCGCGCACGGCGCCTCAACCTCACCAGCTACAGTGAACTCTCCATGGCGCACCACAATGCGGATCGCCAGCACCCTGCTTTCAATAAGCTGTTCATCCAGACCGAGGCGGTCCTTGAGCAACAGGCGCTCCTTGCCTACCGGCGGCCGCGGGATGAAAACGAAGCGCCCCTGTATGTGGCCCATTGCTTGACGCTTCAGCATGCAGGGAGTGGCAGCGAGCATGAAAAGAGATGGCAGTTTGAAACCGACCGGGGACGTTTCATCGGTCGCGGCCGCACCCTTGCCAATCCCATGGGGGCCTTTCAGGAACTCGGCAACAGCCAGGGTTTTGTACTTGATCCGATCTTCAGCCTGAGACGGAGTTTTACCCTGGAACCGGGTCAGCGCGCTCAGGTTTCCCTGGTGTTCGCAGCCGGAGCAACCCGCGAGCAGGTCCTGCTGTTGATGGATAAGTACAACGACCCCCATGCGACCGATCGGGCCATGGATTTTGCTTGGGGCTCCGCACAGCAGCAGTTGCAGATGCTGCACATTCAGCCTGACGAAGCGCGCCGTTTCCAGCACCTGGCAAGTCATCTGCTGTTTCCGAATCCACTCTTGCGCGCACCTGCCGAACGCCTGAAAGACAACCATAAGGGGCAGGCAGGATTGTGGCCTTATGCAATCTCGGGCGACCTGCCGATAGCGCTGATCACAATCGGCGAGGTGCGGGATATCGGCCTGGTCCGCCAGATGCTCCAGGCCCACACCTATTGGCGGATGCACGGATTATCCACCGACCTGGTAATACTCAACGAGGAGGCAGGAAGCTATGAACGGCCGCTCCAGGAACGGCTGGAGCAGCTTATCCATGCCCATTCCCTCTCTGCGGCGTCTGATCGGACGGGCGGGATCTTCCTGAAGAACGCTGCGCACATCCCGGAGGAAGACCTGAATCTGCTCAAGGTCGCGGCCGGCATCATGCTGGTGGCTGCACGCGGCACGCTGCCCCAGCAATTGGGGGCGCCGGTGGAGGTTCCCGAGCTGCTGGAAAGACTGCCCGGAAAACGTGTCCCCCGGGAGCCCTCGGCTCCGCTTCCCTTCATGGAGTTGAACTACTTCAACAGCCTCGGCGGCTTTACCCCGGACGGGCGTGAATATGCCATCTATCTCGGCCCCGGAAGCAACACCCCGGCGCCATGGGTGAACGTCATCTCAAGCCCTTCGTTCGGCACCATGGTCAGCGAAACCGGGTCCGGCTTCACCTGGTATGGCAACAGCCAGCGCAATCGTCTGACCGGATGGTCGAACGACGCGGTGCTGGACCCGACGTCAGAGGCGCTGTACATCCGCGACGAGGAGAGCGGCCTGTTCTGGTCGCCTACCGCGGCTCCGATCCGGGAGGAGAGCGCCTATCGGGCACGGCACGGTGCAGGCTATACGGTCTTCGAGCATAACAGTAACGGCATCGAGCAGGAGCTGACCGTCTTCGTGCCGGTGGACGAGAGCGGTGGAAAACCGATCAAACTGCAGCGCCTGCGGCTCACCAATGCCTCCTCACGAAGGCGCAGACTCTCCATAACCTATTATGTGGAATTGACCCTCGGTGAGAACCGCGAAACCTCCCAGATGCATGTCATGACCAACTGGGATGACGAAGCCCAAGCACTGCTGGCGCAAAACCGCTACCATCCCGAGTACGGAGAGCGGGTCTCCTTCACGGCCATGGTTCCCCCGGTCGACTCGTATGGCGGCGATCGCACCGCATTCATCGGCCGCAACCGCTCGTTGGCCAACCCGGCAGCAATGGAACTGAAAAAATTGTCACAACGGATCGGCGCCGGGCTGGATCCGTGCGCGGCATTGCGGACCAGCCTGGAAATGGCCCCGGGCGAGCAACGCGATATCACCTGCATGCTGGGCCAGGCCGGGTCCGTTGCAGAAGCCCGGAAACTGGTACTCAATTTCCGGGAGGATCGCGCTTTTGAGGACGCGTTTAATGAAACCAGGTCCTGGTGGGATGCGCTGCTCGGCACGATTGAGGTGCAGACTCCCGAACTGGCCGCGGACCTCCTGATCAACCGCTGGCTTCAGTATCAGACTCTGAGCTGCCGCATCTGGGGGCGCTCAGCCTTTTACCAGTCAGGCGGTGCATTCGGTTTTCGTGACCAATTACAGGACGTCACAGCGTTCCTTTACTCCAGGCCCGAACTGGCTCGCGACCAGATTCTTCTGGCTGCGAGCCGGCAGTTCAAGGAGGGGGATGTCCAGCATTGGTGGCACGAACCCGGCGGCGCCGGGATCCGCTCGCGTATTTCCGACGACCTCCTTTGGCTTCCGTACGTGGTTGCCCACTACGTCCGGACGACCGGCAACGTGGACATCCTCCGCGAGGAGGTATCCTTTCTCAACGCGCCACTGCTGGCAGACGATCAGCATGAGCAATTTTCCACGCCGGAGGTCACCTTTGAACGCGCCACCCTCTTCGAACACTGCCGGAGCGCGGTCAGTCGCGGTCTTACAATCGGGCCCCATGGACTGCCCTTGATGGGTACAGGGGATTGGAACGACGGGATGAATCTGGTGGGCGCCGGAGGGAAGGGTGAGAGTGTATGGCTTGCCTGGTTCCTGTGTGATCTGTTGCAGGGGATGGCTGAACTGTCAGACCTCGTGCAGCAGCCGGTGCTGAGCCAAGCCTATCAAGAGGACAGATCTTCCCTGATACAGCGTATCGAACAGGCAGGGTGGGACGGGGAGTGGTATCTGCGTGGGACCTTCGACGACGGTGCCCCGCTTGGGTCTACGCTCAACACGGAGGCCAGGATCGATTCTCTGCCCCAATCGTGGGCGTGGCTTTCCGGCGCAGCCGACCCGCAGCGTGCGGTTCAGGCCCTGGAGTCGGCCTGGAACCATCTCGTCCGCGAGGATGACGGTCTGGTGCTGCTCTTCGAGCCCCCCTTCGACATATCGGAACCTTCGCCCGGATACATCAAGGGGTATCCACCGGGGGTACGGGAGAACGGCGGCCAGTACACCCATGCTGCCCTCTGGATGGCCATGGCCATGGCCCGCAAAGGGGATGGTGAGCGGGCGGTAAAGCTGCTTCGCATTCTCAATCCCATCGAGCACGCGCGTGACGCGTCAGCAGTCTGGCATTACGGGGTTGAACCCTACGTGGTCGCGGCCGATGTCTACCGCTTGCCCGGCCGGATCGGCCAGGGAGGCTGGTCGTGGTATACCGGTTCGGCGGCGTGGATGTACCGGGCCTGGATTGAAGAGGTTCTGGGCATACAGGTGCGGAACGGGCAGATGCGGGTGAATCCGGTTATCCCGGCGGCATGGCAGGGTTTCAGCCTCAGCTATCGCCATGGTGAAACGACCTACGCGATCCAGGTGGAAAATCCGCACGGCTGCCAGAGCGGTGTCGCCTGGATGGAGATGGATGGCCGGCGCTTGGCCTGTGGCGCGATCCCGCTGGAACGGGGACTGGTGAAACACCAGATCCGAGTCAGAATGGGGGAGCAAACAATAACAGGGGTTTAGAATTCCCCTTCACACATGTCACGAAATATAGTATAAATAAAAAAACCTGACAAGGCGGGACAAGTGGATCTCGGTCTGCTTTGGAGGAGAGAAACAGTCGTAATCTGCAAGCAAGGGCTAAGCCTGAGCAAAGGATAGCGAACTATGCCGAGAGGTAATCCATGCCTTTTTTTGCGCTGCGCAGAAGAAGGCTTTTATTTATCCCTGAGATAAAAATATAATTTGAAGGACCGAAAAATGCCAATCACCGAAATTCTTGCCCGCAACGCCGCTCTTTATGGCGAAGATGTCAGCTTGGTCGAAATCAATCCCGAAATCAAAGAAGTCAAAGCAAGCTGGAGGGATTACGAGCTTGTCGAAACCAATCCCGAAAGGAAGTACCGGCGGGAGATGACATGGCGCGAGTTTGACGACAAAGCCAACCGTTTCGCCAACTTTCTGCTGGAAAGAGGCTTGCAAAAAGGTCACAAGGCAGCGATTTTGATAATGAACTGCCTGGAGTGGCTGCCGATTTATTTCGGCATTCTGAAAACAGGGGCCATCGCGGTGCCGCTTAACTACCGCTATACTGAGGATGAAATCAAATACTGCCTCGACCTGGCCGAATGTGACATCCTGATTTTCGGTCCGGAATTTACCGAGAGAGTCGATGCGATCCGAGGGCAGATTCCGAATGTGAAAATACGGTTGTTTTTGGGACATGGCCGCCCCAGGTTTGCCGAAAGTTACTATGCCCTCACCGCGTGCTGTTCCTCCAGGGCTCCGGAAATCACGCTTTCCGACAATGATGATGCAGCAATATATTTTTCATCCGGCACCACAGGTTTCCCAAAAGCGATTCTCCACACGCACCGCAGCCTGATGACATCCTGCGAAGTGGAAATGAACCACCACAAGCAGGTACGCGGAGACAATTTCCTGTGTATCCCGCCTCTCTACCACACCGGCGCTAAGATGCACTGGTTCGGCAGCTTGCTCTCCGGCAGCAAAGCCGTCCTGCTGCGCGGCGTCAACCCGGAATGGATAATCAAAACCATATCCGATGAGAAGATAACAATCGTCTGGCTGCTCGTTCCGTGGGCGCAGGACATTCTGGACGCTATCGAATGCGGAGACATAAAGCTGGAAGAACACAACCTTGATCAGTTGAGGCTGATGCATATCGGCGCGCAACCGGTTCCGCCAAGCTTGATCAAACGCTGGAAAACATATTTCCCGAATCAGGATTACGATACCAATTATGGCCTGTCGGAAGCAATTGGCCCCGGCTGTGTTCATCTCGGCATGGAAAACATCCATAAAGTCGGCGCAATCGGCAAGGCTGGCTACAATTGGGAATTGCAGGTCGCGGATCAAAGCGGCCGTCCGGCGAAGCAGGGCGAAGTGGGCGAGCTGTGTGTGAAAGGCCCGGGAGTAATGAAATGCTATTACAACAATCCTGAGGCCTCCGCTGAAGTACTCAAAGACGGCTGGTTGTACACCGGAGATATGGCTCGAATGGATGAGGACGGTTTTATTTATCTGGTCGACCGCAAAAAAGACGTAATTATCTGTGGTGGCGAAAACCTTTATCCGGTGCAGATCGAAAATTATTTGCGTACACACGATGCGATCAAGGACGTGGCTGTGATCGGCCTTCCCGACCCTCGTTTGGGGGAAATAGCCGCGGCGATCGTTGAAATAAAGCCGGGATTTAACTGCACCGAAGCCGAGATGGTGTTATTTTGCACCGCACTGCCGCGCTACAAACGCCCACGCAGGATCATATTCGAAAAGGTGCCGCGCAATCCCACTGGAAAAATTGAGAAACCACGACTCCGCGAAAAGTATTGCGGCGGCAGCCTTGTAGAAGAACAAACCGAGAGCCATGACCATCAATAAACATTCGGACCTGTCTCCAACCAAGGAAAGGCGGGCATTACGCAATCCGGCCTATGCCTGTGGCAGTCCCTGAAGGTCACTTCCAACAGGCAGTAAACAGAAGCAGCGTAAACGCGAGACTCTCCGCCAATGGAGAATTGCCATGCCCAACATGTCCCATGGTGCGCCATATGTAACAGTTCGAGAGCCGTCGGCAGCAGGATAGCGGATTGTAAGTGTAAGTATGAAGAGCCTGATTTTTTGATAAAAACCCATCTCTCGGATTTGGAGAGTGGGTTTTTTTATTTATATCAATATGTTATGGAGTGAACTAAAAAGCGGCGTAGACATTTTACCTAGATATAGTTTAATTGAGGAGTCGCGGATCGTATTCAAGGAATTCCGGAACGGTTCGTTCATCAAACAGCAGGGCGAGAATTGATTGCTGCGTAACTGACTCGACCCGGGTTGATCGTGGAACTTCAACAAGGAGGAAATCATGGCCAAAGTACTCATCGTATTCTACAGTATGTATGGACATGTTTTGAAGATGGCGGAAGCTGTTGCCGAGGGTGCCCGGGAAGTTCCCGGTTGCGAGGTGACGATCAAAAGGGTACCTGAGACACTGTCGGCAGAAGTACTTGGGAAGATGGGCGCCCTTGAAGCCCAGCAGGCAATGGCCCGCATTCCGCTTGTTCAATTGGAGGATTTGGAGTCCGCCGATGCGATAATCTTTGGCACCCCGACGCGCTTCGGAAATATGTGCGGACAGATGCGCCAGTTCCTCGACTCAACCGGCGGACTTTGGCTGAAGGGTTCCCTGGTAGGAAAGGTTGGTAGCGTTTTTACGAGTTCCGCCACTCAGCACGGCGGCCAGGAATCGACCATCCTCAGCTTCCATATTACCCTGCTTCACCAGGGGATGGCCGTTGTGGGCTTACCTTATGCATTTGCCGGGCAAATGGACAACAGTCAGATAACCGGTGGATCTCCCTATGGCGCTTCCACCATCGCCGGCACTGACGGCTCACGGAGTCCGAGTGATAACGAACTTGCGGGAGCCCGCTTCCAGGGTGCACATGTGGCCCGGATTGCCCGGAAACTTTCGCAAGCTGGTTAGCAAGATGGAATGACTGAGAGTTGATATTCATCGGTAGTTCCTCTTTCACCGGGGGAACTACAAGATCGCTGTGACAGAAAGGGCATGTTCACCGTTTATTGGCGGATAGGTCCAAAACTTAAAGTTACAGGGGATGTGAAACATGCCAAAACGCGGTACGCTGCCTGACAAGATCGACCGTTTCGAGCCGAAGGAGCGCAGGGGACTGATCGTGGTAATCACCGGAAACGGCAAAGGAAAAACCACCTCCGCGCTGGGAATGGCGGTGCGCGCATGCGGCCACGGCATGAAGGTCTGCATCATCCAGTTCATGAAGGGGGACCTGTATGCCGGAGAGTGGGACGGCATCAGGAACATGAACTGCGATATCGAACTGCACACTACCGGCAAGGGTTTCTGCGGTATCCGGGGCAACCCCTACCCGTGGTCCGAGCACCGGGCCAATGCCCAGGATGCCGTCGACCTGGTCTGCGAAAAAATGGCCTCCGGGAAATTTGATATCATGGTACTCGACGAGATCAACAACGCACTCAAGCTCAAGCTGGTCGACCTGGATCAAGTGCTGGGCATCCTGCGCGACAAGCCGCCGCTGATGCACCTGGTCCTCACCGGCCGCGATGCCCACCCGCGGATAATCGAACTGGCAGATACGGTCAGCGAGATCAGGGAGATAAAACACGCCTACCGCCAGGGCATCGAGCCCCAGCCCGGCATCGATTACTGAAAAAAATACCGCCGGCCTGCCGCCGGGCTTTTTTTGTCTTCCCAAAAGAAATAATCTTTGCCTCAGGAATGCTGCATTCCGCCGCATTACGAATATACTGTAGCTCATTCAGGGAATTCGCTATTGGTCTTTTAGCCGGACTGGCCGGAAGGGGGCTCATGACTCTTAAAAGGCTGATCTCAGTAGCGCGCGGCAAGGAGCCCGCGGATCTTGTGTTAAATAACGGGCGGGTGGTGGACATGGTTTCCGGGGATATTTACCCGACCGGAATCGCCGTGGCAGAGGGGCTTATTGCCGGCCTTGGTGATGGGTACCAGGGGGCGGAGGCTGTCGATCTGGGTGGCAGGTATGTCTGCCCCGGTTTTATCGATGCTCATGTACATGTGGAGAGTTCCCTGGTCCGTCCCCGGGAGTTTGCCCGTGCGCTTGTTAAGTGCGGGGTGACGACCATTGTGTCAAATCCGCATGAGATCGCCAATGTGCTCGGCGTTGAGGGGGTCCGCTTCATGCAGCGCGATGCCTGCAAAGCGCCGCTCGATCTCCTGTTCACCATTCCCTCGTGCATTCCGGCAACTTCTCTTGCCACCTCCGGCGCCCATCTGACGAGGCGGGGCATTGAGCTTCTTCTGCAGGAACCGGGGATGGTCGGGCTGGGCGAAGTGATGGATTTCCCGGGTGTTGTCTCTGGAAAACGGCGCCTGCTCGATGAGATCCGCATGTTTCGCGGACTTCCCATTGACGGGCACTGCCCCTGTCTGAGCGGCAGAAAACTTGATGCATATGCGGCGACCGGCATTACTTCGGAACATGAGAGCACCACGGTTGAAGAGGCACGGGAAAAGCTTCGGAAAGGTATGAAAATATTCATCAGGGAGGGGAGCGTTGCCCGTAATCTGAAAGCTCTGTTGCCGCTGGTAACTTCGTACAATGAAAGGTGGCTCTGTTTCTGCACAGATGACAGAAGGCTTTCAGACATAATGGAGGAAGGCTCAATCGACCATCTGGTCCGCATGGCGATCGCCGGCGGGGTACCCCCCGTAATGGCTTTTCGGATGGCCACGCTCAACCCGGCCGAGCATTTTCGCCTTTGCGACCGGGGCCTCATTGCTCCCGGGCGGCGTGCCGACATGGTGGTTTTCCGCGATCTGGCCGAGCCGCGACCAGAGCTGACCTATTACAATGGGGTTCTTGTGACAGGGAGCAATGCCGCGGTGAGGGGCGGGCCCGTTGATGAGGATGACACGCATGAATCACGGGTGAGGGACACCATGCATATTGACTGGTCCGGAGTTGATTTCCGGATTCCGGCCGAAGGGAATCGGATCAGGGTCATCGGTGCTGTACAGGACCAACTGATTACGGAAAGTATTGTTATGGAGCCGCTGATAAAAAACGGTTACGTTGAGTCTGATCCCGGCCGTGACCTTTTGAAAATAGCGGTTATCGAACGGCATCGTGCATCTGGAAAGATGGGAATGGGTTTTGTCAGGGGAATCGGGCTCAAGCGCGGCGCCATGGCCTCCACCGTTGCCCATGACCATCATAACCTGATAGTGCTGGGTGCGGATGACGTGTCCATGATGACTGCGGCTCAAGCGGTTGCCTGCGCCGGGGGCGGATTGGCGGTTGCCGAGGGGAATACTGTCCTTGCCCTGCTCCCGCTACCCATAGCAGGACTTATGTCGGACAAACCAGCCGAACTGGTGCGTGATCAGGCAGCCGTTCTTACCGCTGCCATGGAAAAGCAGGGCTCGTTCCTGGATGACCCCTTCATGACAGTGAGTTTCCTCGGCCTTGAGGTTATTCCCTGGCTGAAACTTACCGACCTCGGCCTGGTTGAGGTAAACCTGCAAAAGATTGTGCCACTCTTTATAAAATAGCGAGGCTGACATGATGCAAAAAGAACCCGCAGTGCTCTTTTCTGAAAAAATTATACTGGAACGTGTAAGAGAATTGGCGCGCCGGATTTCAGCAGATTACTCTGAAGTAGAGGAAGTGGTGCTGATCGGTGTACTAAGGGGATGCTATATTTTCCTTGCCGATCTGTCCAGATGCCTGAAGATTCCAAGACGCATCGAGTTCATTGCGGTATCCTCGTACGAGCACAAAACGACTCCCGGCACACTCCGCCTCATCATGGATACCCGAACCGATATCACCGGCAAACATGTCCTGATAGTCGAAGATATAGTAGATACCGGTCAAACGCTGCACTACCTGCTGGATATGCTGGGCGCCCGTAAACCGGCTTCATTGAAGACCTGCACGTTGCTGCGAAAGCCGGATCGCCTGGTAAAGGACGTGCACATCGATTACCTGGGTTTCGATATACCCGATTTGTGGGTCGTCGGCTATGGGCTGGATTATGCGGACAGATATCGTGCTTTGCCTTATATCGGGTTTGTGAAAGAAGAGAGTTGAACCGGCTTGATTTTCGGAAATTGCGATGGTGCCTGCTTAGTCAAATCAGGAATATCCGCAACCAAACAGCTTCCCTTTATACCCTTAATTTTTCTGTATGGGTGTCGTTAAAGGTGTTTGCCGTCGAAAAAAGGCTTTCCCTGCCATTCTCGACTGTTTTCAGGGTACATTGCGCCCCGGGTGCTGCCTTGGTGTAACGGAGCAGGATTTTTGCTCCGGTCTCCATCATGTCCGGCAGGACTTTTCCAGTGAAAAGCCCTACCGGGCTGCTTCCTTCCACCCATCTCATGAGAGCCTCACCGGGAAACGCTGCATTCTCCAAACTCAGGTTTTCAGCTTCGTTACGGCCGATGATCACCTTGGCGCGCGGTCCGATCCTGAAATGACGTCCCAGTTTCAAGAGACGGAAGTCCCGCGGGTCGAGCTCATCCGAGTGATCGAATACGTCCCGGATTTTCGTGACGAAGGAGGGTTCAGTCAACAAGCATCCACCAGCGGGACAGGGATAGTTCATTATGTCCAGTTCATCGGCCAGGCGCATCTGCTCCTTGCGGGAGCGGCCGGTGATTGCCAGCAACTTTTCCCTGTCCACCCATCCTTCTTTTTCAGGAATGGTAGGGGGCAGGTGCTGCGCAGAGAGGGGGCGGAGCAGGAGCCCTTCAAGCCCGCTCTCCCGTTCGATGAGGCGCATGGCGTCCCGCCGCTGGCTCATGGGGCGCTGTCCCAGGACTTCCCCGGTGAACACGAAATCGGCGCCTGATTCGGCCATGTATTCCTTTGCCTTGCGCAGCAGGAAGATCCGGCAGTCGATGCAGGGGTTCATACCGCTCCCGTACCCGTGCTTCGGTTTCCTGACGATTTCCAGGTAATCGGTTCCCTTGTTCATGACCTTGATGGGAATGCCAAATTCCTGTGCAACCCGGAGGGCTTCAGATTTGCAGCCTGCGTTTTTGCCGGTGCAGGTGCAAAAGGGGGAGGTGAAATTAAGTGCTTCGACTTCGATGCCCTGTTCAAGCAATACTTTTGCTGCAAGCGTCGAGTCGAGTCCTCCGGAGAGGAGTGCGAGGGCTTTTCTGCTCATGGTGTCTCCTGTGGCGCCATGCCGGGGATTGTGGTCGAAAGGGACCGCGGCACGGGACCGATTTTTTAATACGGGACTCTAGCACGATGAGCAGGGAAATGTAAAGGTTTTGGAGAATTGCTTTCAACCTCGACAGACAGGTGGGCTGGAGGCACTGGGTGAGATTAAAGGTTGCCGCAAAGTGCCGGGTTACCTGCCGAGGCGTTGATACCTACCGATTTTCGCAGTCTGCTAACCAGGTCCGGCAGGACTTCAAGTACGTAGTCCACATCGGCGTCGGTATTTTCCCTGCCCAGGGAGAACCTGAGAGTTCCAACGGTCGTCCCTTCGGGGCTGCCCATGGCCTTGAGCACATGGGAAGCCTTCAGTGCTCCCGAGCTGCATGCGGATCCGGAGGAAACGGCGATTCCCGCGTGGTCCAGGCCCGTAAGGAGCGCATCCGATTCCACGTGGAGCAAGGAAAGATTCGCGGTGTTGGGCAGGCGCAGGACCGGATGGCCGTTCAGGCGGACATCCGGGACGGACTGCAAAATGCCCCGTTCCAGCCGGTCACGGAGGGCTCTCAGCCGTTTCGACTCGCAATCCATGGTTTTCAGTGCGATTTCGCATGCCTTTCCCAGGCCCACGATGCCCGCGACGTTTTCGGACCCGCTCCGGCGGTTGCCTTCCTGGGGGCCGCCATGGAGCAGGGGGGACAGCCTTGCCCCCTTCCTGATGATGAGCGCCCCCACGCCGAGGGGGGCGGAGAGCTTGTGCCCCGAGATGGACATCAAGTCGATGCGGTTCTCCCTGACATCAACCGGGATCTTTCCCGCTGCCTGCACTGCGTCACAGTGAAAGCAGACTCCATGACGCTCAGCTATTTCGCCTATTTTCCTTATGGGAAAGATCGTGCCGGTCTCGTTGTTGGCAAACATGACCGATATGAGGATTGTGCGTTCGCTGATGGCTGCTTCCAGTGCGTCCAGGTCGAGCATGCCTTCCCCGTCCACGTCCAGACAGGTAACCTCATGCCCTTGCGTCTCAAGGTAAAGGCAGGGAGTAAGGACCGACGGATGCTCGACGGTCGTGGTGATGATGTGGTTGCCCCGTGACCTCCTGGCAGTGGCAGTGCCCTTGATGGCGGTATTGTTGGATTCCGTTGCGCAGGAGGTGAAGACCACCTCGGAGGGGTCGCAGTTCACCATCCGGGCGACTTTTTCCCTGGCGTCTTCAATGGCCGTTTTTGCCCTCCGCCCCGCCCAATGGATGCTGGAAGGGTTTCCGAAGCGGGTGCGGAAATAGGGCAGCATTTCTTCAATCACTTCCGGATGGACTGCGGTGGTTGCATTGTTGTCCATGTATACCAGTGTGTTCATCATTGCTCTCCCTCCGGGTCGGTATTCCCCTCAAGGCATTGCCGATCTATCTTCCTCTTGCTCTCCACTACTGCTGATACAGGTTTCGGATATCATACCATAGTAAATTTGTCAAATAATAATGTGGGCAATATGTTAGATGTAACGGTATAAAGACATTATAAATCAATGAAATGTAATATACGGGTATCGTGAAATAATATAATGCTGAACTAATAGTAAAGTTGAAGACGCAAAATACTGTACAAAAATGATGCAATAGAAAGGAAATTTACTTGACAAAAAAAGTAAATAAATGTATTTCGAAAAAAGGGGAAAACCGGATCCCGACCATGGGAGGAGGCCGCGCGAATGTTTACCGACGAACAGATTGAACGATATTCCCGCCATATCATCCTCAAGGAAGTGGGGGGCAAGGGTCAGCAAAGGCTGTTGAACGGGAAAGTGCTGATCATCGGCGCGGGTGCGCTCGGGGTGCTGCCGGGGGTTATCGGAACCATACAGGCCACAGAGTCGATCAAGTACCTTCTGGGTGTGGGGAAGCTGCTTGCGGGAAGGCTCCTGGTGTATGACGCGGAAGACATGGATTTCTACATTTCCCCTATTTCCCGGCAGAAACGCTGTCCCCTGTGCGGGGAGAATCCCGTCATAACCGAGCTCAGGGACGAGGTCGATGCCATGAATGTCTGTGATCTCGATGAAGCGGGTGGTGTAAAAGGTGTGTGAAAAGCTGAAGATCCCACAATCAATAATTGAAGCTCTCATCGCCCACGCACGGGAAGAATTTCCTCTTGAGGTGTGCGGCATACTTGGCGGGATCGATACAGCCGTTTCAAGGATGTACCGTCTGTCCAATGCTGCTGCCAGCGCGACGCGCTTCCAGTTGAACCCGCATGAACACGCGGGAGTCATGAGAGATTTGCTGCAAAGGAATCTGGAAACGATTGCTTTCTATCATTCTCATCCCTCCGGTCCCTCCTATCCGTCAGTCGAAGATGTCAGGCTGGCGTATTATCCGGACGTGGCCACTGTTATCATTTCGCTGGAGGACCGCAACAAACCTGCGGTCGAGGCATTTTTCATAAGGGACGGCCTTATTGAGGTGGTTGCCATGGAAGTGGAGAAGGGCTGAAAAGGTACTGAATCCACAAGGGTGAAGGCTGGTCATTTTCAGTAAACAAAGGAGGCTTGCATGAGCAGAATCTACGAAGACAATTCCCGTTCCATTGGCAACACCCCGCTGGTCCGACTCAACAGGATCACCAGGGGAGCAAACGCTACCGTTCTGGCGAAGATAGAAGGACGGAATCCGGCGTATTCCGTCAAGTGCCGCATCGGCGCCAGCATGATCTGGGATGCTGAGCAGCGTGGCGTGCTGAAGCCGGGAGTGGAGATCATCGAGCCCACCAGTGGGAATACCGGGATCGCACTGGCTTACGTGGCGGCCGCCCGGGGTTACAAGCTGACCCTGACCATGCCGGAAACCATGAGCATAGAAAGGCGGCGGGTCCTTGCCCACCTGGGCGCCAACCTCATCCTCACCCCGGGCACACAGGGAATGAAGGGCGCCATCGCCAGGGCAGAGGAGATCGCCGCTTCCGATCCTGAAAAATATTTCCTTCCCCAGCAGTTCAAAAATCCCGCCAATCCGGCTATCCACGAGCAGACCACTGGTCCCGAGATCTGGAATGATACGGATGGCGGAGTTGACGTGGTTGTGGCCGGCGTCGGCACCGGCGGCACCATTTCCGGCGTCTCACGTTATATAAAAAAACAGAAGGGCAAACAAATAGCCTCTGTGGCCGTGGAGCCGGCAGAAAGCCCGGTCATCAGCCAGCATCTTGCCGGTCAACCGCTGCAGCCGGGACCGCACCGCATCCAGGGCATCGGCGCCGGATTCATACCGGAAATCCTCGATCTTTCGGTGGTCGACCGGGTCGAAAAAGTGAGCAGTGAAGAAGCGATTGAAATGGCGCAGCGCCTGGCTAAGGAAGAAGGAATCCTGGTGGGCATCTCGTGCGGCGCGGCAGTGGTGGCGGCCTTGAGGCTGGCCCACGAAAGCGCCTTTGCCGGCAAAACCATCGTCGTAATTCTTCCCGACGGCGCCGAGCGCTATCTTTCAACACCTCTCTTCTCTGACTAGGAGGCAAGATGAGCCGTGAAGGCTGGGCACCCGAACTGCATCCGGACCTGGAACGCAAGATCAGGGAAGCTCTGGTTTCCATTCGCTACGGGACGGTCGCCCTGTCGTTCAGGACGGCCGGGTCATTCAGCTTGATATCGTGGTTTCGGATTGAAAGACCTGCCAGGTTTTCGGAAACCTGGCAGGTCTGCGGCAGGCAAGATCATGCCGCTTCCGCCGACTGTGCCCGCGCCAGGATCAGCTCCGACACGATGCTGAAGGCGATTTCGATCTGTGTTTCGGCCTTGATCTCCAGGCCGATGGGGCAGTGGACCCGCTCCAGATCCCGGTCGCCAAACCCGTCCTGTGCAAACAGCTTGAACAGCTCATCACGTTTCCTCTTGCTTCCCATCATGCCGATATAGCGTGCCTTCGTGCCGAGGGCTTGTTTCAAAACGGTCCCGTCGTGGAGATGCCCCCGCGTTACGATTACCACGAAACTGTCATTGTCGATCGCAAGGCCCGAAAAATATCTGTCGAACGAATCCAGCGCCACCACTTCGTCGGCGTCGGGAAATCTGTCACGGTTGGCGAACTCCGCCCTGTCGTCGAGAACGACGACCCTGAAAGCCGCCATTGCCGCCAGGATGGCTAGCTTTTGGGAAACGTGGCCTGCTCCGAAGATGTACACGGTACTGGGGGTGAAACACCGTTCCACGAAAAAACGCCGGTCTGCGGTGTCGACCACGACCGGGTAGGCAGAGGAAAAAGCCCTCCCTTTCAGGTTGTCGAGGAGACCTGGCTGAAATGGGAATTCTCCCGCGATGGAGCCGTCTTCCCGGGCGACACATCTTCCGATCCTTTCCGTCGAATCTTCACACAGCCCAAGATCCGCGATGAGATAGCATTTCTCTCCGTTTGACAGACCGCTTTGCAGCGCCTGGAAAACCTCGACATTTGCCGGCGTGCAGGGGATATGCTCCACGAGGACCTCGACCTGCCCGCCGCAGATCATCTGCATGTTGGCGGCATCAGTGCCGGTCAGGTTGAAGCGCATGATCCTGGCGGTCCGGGTTGATGCCACCTGTCCCGCCACTTTCAGTGCCCCGGCTTCCAGTGCTCCGCCCCCGACGGAACCGATCGACGTGCCGTCGGAACGCACGATCATCTTTGCGCCGGCGAGACAGGGCGCCGAGCCCGATTTCTTCAGGACCGTGGCCAGGACCAGGTCCTCTCCCTCCTGCTGCAAACCGCATATCGTTTCAACGACCCAGTCGATTAACATGACTGTCCTTTCCTGTTTCCGAATCAGTGGCGTCCGAACGCCTTGCGAGCGGAATGCCGGGGTCCAACGTCGCTGACTTTGTCACTTATGTATTACGCCGGGTAAACATCGTCGGGCGGCTTCAACTGGCCGGAATGCAAAACAAGAGGCATTAACCGCTCGCGAAGGCGCGAAGACGTCACTGATTCAAATTTTTTTTGTGAGAAAAATGAATTTTCTTTACCTGATACCAGGTCACACAGTGCGGGCGATTCGTTCGCTCCTGAGGCGTTCGATGAGCGGCGGCAAGAGGTTGAGCACCTGGTTGATGTCCTCCCGTGTGTTTTCCCTGCCCAGTGAAAAGCGGATAGTGCCTCGCGCCGTGGCCGAGTCGAGGCCCATTGCGGTCAGCACCCGTGAAACTTCGCGGCTTTCCGCTGAGCATGCAGAACCGGCGGAAACAGCTATGCCATTCCGGTCGAGCTCGGCCAGGAGCGGTTCGACATAGACTCCCTTAAAAGATATATTGAGCGTATTCGGGAGTCGTTTTTCGGGGTGGCCGTTGACTTTCACCTCGGGAATCGATTCGAGGATTCCCCTCTCCAGTGAATCGCGCAGGGAGCGGATCCTGGCGATTTCATTTTGCAGGTCGTTTTGCGCTATTTCACAGGCCTTGCCCAACCCGACGATTCCCGGTACGTTCTCGGTTCCGGCTCGCCGGTTCTTTTCCTGCGGCCCACCGTGGATGAGGGGCGGGATGCGGATGCCGTTCCTGACGATCAGCGCGCCGATCCCCTTGGGCGCATGGAGTTTGTGCCCCGACACGGTTATGGCATTTACCGGAAGGTCCCTGAAGTTTATGGGGACTTTGCCGACTGCCTGAACGGTGTCGCAGATGAAGTTGATGCCTTTTGCCGCTGCGATCTCGCCGATTTCGCGGATGGGGAAGATGACCCCGGTTTCATTGTTGGCGTACATTGCAGAGATGAGGATCGTAGTATCCCTTATTGCGGCTTCAAGTTCAGCGGTATTCAGCATGCCGTTTCCATCAACATTGAGGAACGTTGTCCTGAATCCCTCTTTTTCAAGATGCCTGACGCTGTTGAAGACGGCCGGATGCTCGACCATGGTGCTGATAATATGGAATCCGTCTTTTCGCCGCCCCGCTGCAATTCCCTTGATAGCCGTGTTAACCGATTCGCTGCCGCCCGAAGTGAATACCACTTCCGACGGGGAACAGTTGACGAGTGACGCAACCTGCTCCCGCGCGATGTTCACCGCTTTCCTTACTTTGCTGCCGGCCCAGTGGGTTGAAGACGGGTTGCCGAAGTCCTCTCGGAAGAAAGGAAACATGGCGTCAAGCACCTCGGCATGGACCGGTGTCGTGGCGTTGTTGTCCAGATAGATTTTTCGCATCATCTTCTCCTTACGGATTCAGTTTTAACGAAAAAACCCGCACCAATAGCGACTGTTGTCGGGATCGGTGCGGGTTTCGGTGAGTCTGCCGGTGCAGAGGTCGAAGTGGGCGCGTGACCGTACGGTATTTTTAATTTACAAAATATGTAGTAAAGTCGGTCCTGGTAACCCTATTCAAACGGTAAGGAATATATACCAGAAATCTCCCCGCCGTCAAATGCAAATTTCCAACATTCAGGCGGCCCGCGATTTTTTCCTGTTCGGTGAATCTCCCTCGCCGGAGCCCACTTCCCGGCCGATGGAGATGATGCGACGATGCATGCAGGCGCGGCAGTCGGCCGCGGCTTCGTCGATGCAGGCTTTGGCCGGGTAAATCTCGTACATAGCGCTGAAATGTGTAGCCCTGACCCCTGGGGGTTCCCTCATCTCCCTGCAAAATCCTCTGGGAACATTCCATCAGCCGCGTCTTAATTGAAAATATTTAAATGGGATTAAGGATTTGGGTCTGTTATAAAGATTAGCAATCTTTCAGTTGTGCAATGATTTATTGGCGGGATCGATGTATAAACGGTTGCAAAACGCTATTTTGACGTAGTTTTATGTTTTTTTGGGGTGCTGATGGACGAATACGACGAGGCCATTTACGACGGGTCCCATGTCAATCCCGGCCACGTCCTGATCATTTCGAAGCGGCATTTTGGCTCATTTTATTTATCCTATTTATCGCAACAAGGAAAATTTGCAGCGTCCCGATAAGGAAAGTGACATATTCTGTCGCACCAGTGTGTTTATTTGGAAAGCACGTGAATAAATCGAGGGGAAGAAGCTCGAATGCAATCGGAAAAAATATATAAGTCGCTCATACTCTGAACCACCACCGGAGAGCATGTGAAACTGACCATACACCGCGGGACCCGGGAGATCGGCGGCAGCTGCGTACAGATCGAAAAAGGAAAAAGTTCCATACTGCTTGATGCCGGTTTGCCGCTCGGCGAAAGTCCCTCTGGCGTTGACCTGGCAAAAATCGATTTCAGTGATGTCTTCATAAGTCATCCGCACCAGGACCATTTCGGTCTGATCGAAAATCTTGCTGCTGACAAGACCGTTCACATCGGCGAGACTGCTCGCCAGTTCATTGCGGCGACTCGGATATTTCTCGGCAAATCACCTCTGACCAATGCCTTCAATGACCTCTACAATCGGACATGGGTAAACCTTGAGCCCGGCTTTCGCGTTATGCCCTACCTGATGGATCATTCCTGTATAGATGCTTTCGGTTTTCTGGTTGAAGCTGACGGCAAGCGCCTCTATTACAGTGGCGACTTCCGGGCACATGGCCGGCGCAATAAGGCTTTTGACTGGTTCCTGAACGATCCGCCACGCGATATCGATGTGCTGCTGTTGGAAGGGACCATGATGGGGCGGGGAAATGCCTCGTTTGTCGATGAAAAAGCCGTAGAGCAGGGGATGCTCGAAGCGTTGCGCACGCAGGATGACCGGGCCTGTTTTCTGGTGTGTTCGGGCCAGCACATTGACCGGCTCTGTGCCGCGTATCGGGCCGCAAAACGTGCCGGCCGCATTTTCGTGATAGACATTTATACCGGCTATATCCTGCGCATCGCCGCGAACCGGTTCCCTTCGCTCCCCGATATAAACAGCGCGAAGGATGTCAGGGTTCTGACCAAGGGGTTCACGGCGGGAATGCACTATTCCAGATTCAATGATAATCGTGAATTTTTCGGAGCTTTCGCCCGAGATATCTTTCAACAGGAAACAATGATAACCATTGACGAGATTCTGGCACAACCTAAACGCTACCTTCTCAAAGTCAGCTATTTCAACGATCTGTTGAAGAGTCTGAACAGTTGCAGCGTGATCTTCTCAATGTGGACTGGGAACCTGGATGAGCCAAAATATCAGCGCCTGAAACAGCATCCCAAGATCACCTTTCATGAGATTCATACCAGTGGACATGCCGTGCGTGAGGATTTACAGCGTTTTGCCGCCGCACTTAAACCAAAGCGTCTCATCCCCATACATACAGAGAGGGCTGATGAATTTGAAAGCATGTTCGATAACGTCACTCTGCTGTGTGATGGCGAGACACTGGAGATTTGATTGGGATGGAGCGATTGATTCACCCAAACTGTGAAACGATGAAGAGGGTACTTGACGAGAGGACGTCCGATGAGAAGCCTGATCTGCTGGAATGGATATATCAGGAGATGGATGACTGGGATATCTTCCCGGTGAAGCTGATTCTTCCATGTCTGAGCGATGCCGATGGCCGGGTGTGTTGTGCAGCCATCAAGATATTGAGCTGCCTGGCAGGGAAGGGCAGGCTTGGCCGCGAGGAGTCACGTGCCCTGTTGCGCATGATTGGGCATCCCGACAGCTTGGTGCGGGAGACTCTGGTTGAGATGTTTCGGCAGACGAGATTCGAATTTCATCGAGCTGACCTCGAAGAGCTTTTACCGTTGTTGAGGCACCAGAACGCCGATATGAGAGGTTCGGCTGTACGGCTTTTTCTGGAAGTTCCTTACCATTTTGAAGGGAAACTATGCATGAAGCTTGCCGATTCTGCGCAACGGGAAGATCTCCATATTCAAGCAACAATCTACGAATTTTTGGAGGGGTTGGGACAGGAGCATCTTCTGGTAATCGAGCAGAGATCTCTTGATCTGCAACTTCTATAGTTTCGGTATCGCTGCCATAATTGAAGCGGTTACATTCCGCAACGCAGTGATTATGGAGAATTAAAACAAAATTATGTCTTATAAGAAACAGTCACTGCAAGTTCAATTGGTGGTAAGGTTGTAAGATTGAAATACGAAACAGAATAAATTGAGATATCAAAGGAGGAGTAAGTGAGACGAGTATTATCAGATAAATTTATTAGTGATTTGAATGAAACCGATGGCTTTCTTTACCCAATACTAGAACGAATAAGAAAAGATCACTCGCTAATGCTAGCAATTCGAAATGATTATTTAAATGTCTACTATCGAGGTGGTAACCTTCTCAAATTGACGAGACAAAGTAATGGTTCTTACCAATCATTTTTTGACGACCAGTACATCAAGTCTGGGCAATCAATATCCTCATTGCCACCTGTAATTAATAGCAAGAGTGCAGCAAAAAACGGTGTTGATTCCTTCCAAGAGCTAAAGTTGGTAATGGATTTCTATTTCTCTGATAACAACAAATTAGAACGAGAATATCAGCAATTGGTTGCAAGAGAAAACAATGATTCCACCATATCAAACGAAAGTGAATATTTCGTTACAGATATTGAGTTTGCTGATACCGTTCTAGGTGCTCGCTTTGATATATTGGCAATACGTTGGCTTGCGACACAGCGCAAAAATAGCGCCAACTGTCGTGCGGCCTTGATTGAGATGAAGTACGGTGATAAAGCCATTTGCGGTGGCTCAGGGCTACTTGATCATCTAAAAGATATGGATACGTTTATTAATAGTGATCGTTACGGCGATTTGCTAGGTACAATTGAGGGGCAATTCAATCAACTCAATCAACTTAAGCTGCTTAAATTCAATCAAAGCTCAAATCATACAGAAATAAAACTTGATGCCAAAGATAAGCCAGAAGTGATTTTCATTTTGGCTAATCACAATCCGCGTAGTTCAAATCTCAAAAAAATAATAAATGATCAGCAGATGGACAAATACAATTTCTCAAACACATTTGACCTTAGATTTTACGTGTCCACCTTTTCTGGTTATGGTTTACATTCCGATTGCATGCTTACGTTAGATGAGTTTCGAAAATTACTGGACACTATTGATAGCCGTGCCACGACCTCTAACGGTAAATAATAATCAAATTCTAACTTAGGAGATTGAAATGGAAAAAGATGATAAGGGATTCAAAAGGCTGCCAGAGGACCATCCTCTTGTAGACATGCTTCTGGCCGAAACATGGTGGACGAAGCTCGTCAACCTTTCACATACCGATCCGGATATCAACATTCAACTCCGATCAGACTACATCAATGTTTACTCGAAGATGGGAAATCTGCTCAAGATTGGCCTTCAGGGAACTAACATTTGTTGCGAGATCCACTACAAGTACCTTGTCTCGGATTCGGCACAGCCATATGTCAAAATATTACCTGAAAATGGGAAACTGAAGGTAAATGCCAACGTATGTCCCAATGTTGAAGATATTCTTGAACCAAAGAACTTCAGGATCGTCAAGCAGAACATCGCAACATATGCCGGAGAAGAAAAAACGATCCAGTCAAGACTTGTTGAAAAAAACAAGGAGACCGTCATCGATGTCGAGGTGGCCTTTGCGGAGAATGGCCGGTCGTCGGAAAGAGAAAACACCCGAATCGATTTGGTCAATTTCGACAAAAAACACCGCAAGCTGGTTTTCGTGGAGTTAAAGCAGGCCTTTGATGCACGGCTCTTCAACGGCGAAATCAATAAGCAGATTGAAAGATACACCAAGTTTGCCAGGAAACACGAAGGGCAGATTATTGATGCTTACCAAAATGCCCTGGCCACAAAGAAAAAGCTTGGAATCATCAATGAAGCATCATTCCTGGCGAATGTTACCGTCGAACAACTGGAGCCGAAGCCGGTTCTCGCTATCGCGGCATATAACCAGTATGTCATTGATGGCCTCAGAATAAGAATTGAAGAGAATCTGGACACAACAAATCTTTCAGGTCTCTATTTTTTCGGGAATGAAGTTGATCTGAATCTGCAAAACAAAACGAAAAACAAAGTACTTTTTGTCTAACAAAAGAGCGCTCAGGCGATAAATGGACAAGTCGAAGAAAGTAGGCATTTTTTTTAAAATTGAAAACGAATTTCTAGTGGACTCTGTGAGCGTCGATTACGGAGAGCCTTACGGAGAGTCAATAACATATGGTGGGCATTACGAATACCATGATAGACTTGTCCCGTCCAGACCTTTGGAACGTCGTTTTAAGTTAAGGGGTTATGATTATTATCCACGTGGACGTGTGGTCTTCAATACTATGACAAACATGTTCCGACTTTATGTAGATACCTGCCTGACCTCTGATGACATAAATTGCCTGATTTTTCTTTTTGGGCTGGAGGGACAAAAGGTGGAAATTGCAGGCGACGAGCATTACCGCTGCGCGCGCTGCAATAAAAATTATGTAGATTTCTGCGATGAATGAATTTCATGAGAACATATATTTGCAACGTCCCAAGCTAAACAAGGGCCAACACGTAAGGGTTGAGATATGATTGCCAATAATGCCAAAGAGCGTCTTGTCTTTCAGATGAAAAAATATAATGGACCGGATTGGTCCCCGACATTTGATGATTTGCACATTTTTTCAATTCTAACGACAACCCTTTTTTGCTACGATCCGATCGGGATTCAAAATGCCCTGAATTTCAACTTTTCTATCGAAGATATCCGCGATGAATACGATATCGAAGCCGCGGCATTGTTGCGTTGCAAGTCACAATGGACGGATGCTCCATCACTTGGATGCTCAATTAAAGAAGTCCTGGATTATTACCTTGCCGAAGAACTTCCTATGGAGGATTGTCTTTATGTAGCCGAGCAAACCATGCCAGCCATCAAAGACAAAAGCAAACAACTCGATCTAGATGCAGTAAAGAATTTGGTCCTCCAGCGAGAGAGTTTATGGATTCCATTGATAGTGGAGTAGTTCTTTGAACGTGTAATGTTATACAGGGGCAATGGAGGGACGTTGGTAGGTTATGTAGCTTATTGGGTTATTTCCAATGTTATTCCGTTTTTGCCTGTTCGATTGCTGCTCTCACTGTGACGTGGCTCCTGCCGGTGATTCCGGCAAGCATTGCAATGCTCGCTCCGGCCCTTTCGCATGCAGCAAGAAGAAACAGCCTTCGGACACGGCATATGTCCCGCGCACGGCTTGCTCCAAGGATATTTTCTCTGCTGACACCGCTTCGTGACTCTACTTCTTCCAATACTTCATCAATTGTCGGCGAATTTTCCGCGGATTTATAGGTTGTCTGCTGGAGTACCGCTTCCACAAAGCCACCGCTCCCCAAAATCCTTTCGTCTGCCGGTTCTTTTTCTTCCGGACCCCGCTTCAACAAAGAAACAATACCACCGGCACTTCTTGCCA
>JAYFNT010000016.1:0-83053 GCA_034933285.1 Geobacteraceae bacterium
TCGGTAACGGAAACGTGGCCTTCCGGGTCGATGGTCTTCCAGGGCCGGTTCCATTCGTCGTAGACGGTCTCGGTGACGTGACCCAGGGGATCGACGGCGTGGGTGCGGTTGCCCGCCCGGTCGTACTGGTAGCGGGTGACGATCTCCTCCCCTTCCAGCTTGCGGTGCGCCGCGGTGAGACGGTCACGGTTGTCGTAGTCGTTGCGGGTGATGCGCCCTTCCTCGTCGGTCTCCTGCAACAGGTTGCCGCTGTCGTCGTACTCCAGGAGATGGACGCCCTGTCTGGCGTCGGTCTTTCTGGTCCGCAGGTACCTGCCGTTGTACTCGTAGGTGGTGGTATGTCCTTCCTGGTCGGTCTCGCTTCTCAGGTTGGTCTTGGGATCGGCTTCGTCGTAATAGGTGTAGTGGGTGTTGCCCCGCTCCATGCCCGCCAGGGCCGGCTGCCAGGTGTCGCTGAGCCGGTTCAGCTTGTCGTATTCTTGGGTGGTGACCCGTCCTTCGGCATCGGTTGCAGAGGTCAGGTTGCCGTTCAGGTCGTAACCCATACGGGTGACGGCGCCGTTGCGGTCGGTAGTGGAGTCCCGCCGGTTCAGGTCGTCGTAGGTGTGGACAGTGGCGACACCTTTCCAGTCGGTTTCGGAGACGAGGTTGCCGTTGCCGTCGTAGTCGAAGGTTTTCGTGCCGCCGACATTCCTGGTGATGGTCTTCACCTGGTCACGGGGGGTATAGGAGTAGGTAAGGGTCAATCCGGTCCGGTCGGTCTCGGTGAGGAGGTTTCCTTCCGCATCGTAGACAGTGGTCTTGACGTTGCCGGAGCCTCCGGCGAGTGCGTAACTGTTGAACGGGTGGCTGACCACTGTGGCCGGATGGTCCAGGGCATCCCAGGTGTATTCGGTCTTGCGGCCATTGGGGTCGGTGACCGAGGTCTTCCTCCCCCGGATGTCATGGGTATGGCGGATGACGTTGCCGTCCGGCAGGGTGTCGGATTCGGGGTTGCCGTACCGGTCCCAGGCAAAGGTGGTCTTGAACAGCCGGGGATCGGTGGAGCTTTCCATCTCGCCGGTGGGGTACCAGGCGTAGGAATGCAGCTTGCCGTCCCCGTCCCTGTGCGCCAGCAGGTTCCCCCGGGCGTCGTACTGCCATGTCTGGGTCTGGCTGAAGCTGTTGCGGTCGGTGCGGCTCTCGATCAGGCTGTAGGACTGGTTCCAGGCGCTGACGATGCTCTTGCCGTACGGATCGGTCTCCTTGACGACATTCCCCTGGGGATCATACTCGAAGGTGGTCAGATACCCCCTGGCATCGGTCCGGGAGGTCATGACGTTGTCCGGCTTGCCCTCGTCGATGGACCAGGTCATGAGGGTAGTCTTGCCCAGCGGCTCCTCGATCTTCAGCGGATTGCCGTAAAAGTTCAGGGTATAGATGGTGTCCTTGCCGCGCAGGTCGCGCACGGTCCGCTTGTTGCCGCTGGAGACGTCGTAGAAGAACAGGGCGCTTCGGGCGTCGGGATATGCCACCCGCTTCACCACTTCCTGGAAGCGCAGGGCCTTGATGAAGTTCCCTAAACCGGGCTGGATCTCTCCTGCCTGGTAGTACTCGTATCCGAAGGAGTTGCCGCTGCTGTCGGTGGCTTTCACCAGGTTGTATTCGGGGCCGACGATGCCCGGCTCGTGGGCGTACTCGTATTTTTCGGAACGGGCTCCCCGCTTTGCTTCCGCAAGATACCCCTCCCGGTTGTAGCCGAAGGCAAATGCGACCCCGTCGGAACAGGTCACCGAGGCGAGCCGGGCGTTGTCGTCCACTCCGGACGAAAAAAAGTTGATGTAACCGAACTCGCATGAACGGCCGACCGCGTCGGTGACCCGTTCCAGGTTCTTCGCGGCATTGTAGGCGAAGTTCATCCGGTTGCCGTTGCGGTCCTCGATGTATTTGACCGGTACGGATTCCCGGGTGGCCGGATAGCCGTAAACGTATTTCGTGCCGTCCTTGGCGGTGAACACGAAACCTTCGGCGGTTTCCGCAAGCCTCCCGTGACGGCCACGGTCCGCATACCAGGTATCGTTGTATTTCCTGAACAGGCCGCCGTTTACCGAGACCGAGGTCCAGCGGATGCCGCCTTCCTCGCCTTCACCGGGCAGAAAGAACTTTCCTTCCATGTTCCGCACCCAGTCGGGCACTGCGTTATCGCCGCTGTCCTGCCTTCCCAGAGGCCGCAGCCGGAGGTCGAGGCCGTGGCTCCAGCCTTCGCCGAGCACCTGCCGTTCATCGGGGGTTGCCTGGTTGGTGTATGACCGGACGAACTCGAGCTGCGGCCCCCTCCCCTTGAAGGCAAAGTCTTCGCGGGAAAGGTTCAGCGAGCCGTCCGGTATCAGGACGTCGTGGACAACGGGTTGACCCAGCATCTTCCCCTCGGCCCGCGCTGACAGTCTCCCGTGGTAGATGGTGCTTCGGGCCGGCGATTCGGCGGTGACGGCGAAATTGACGCGCAGATTGAAACCGGACTCCCTGCCGGGATCCAAGCCCATGTTCACCAGCTGGCCGTAGTTGACCACGAAACGGTGCTCACCTGCCGCGAGAGACGTTTCACCGACGAGGCCCCCCCGTTCGACAAGATCGTTGCCCAAAAGCGCGACGGATACCGTATTCGGCTTGTCCAGGGTAAAACTGAAAACCTTGTATCCATCGATGATGGTACCGGAGGTATCGGTCAGCGGCGGGCCGAACCTGCTCACCAGGTGGGTCCTCTGCAGGTTGAACGAATCTCCGTAGAAATTGATCGAGGTCTTGTCGCCGCGGATTTCCACTTTGCTCCCGTAGTTCAGGACCACCTGGGCACTGTAATGGACTCCGGGCTCGAATTTGAATCCGTGGGAAATAACGGCCATTCCCTTGCCGAGGGTACTGGACGGGAAAGCGGCAATGACGTCACTGCCCTTGTAAATGAACACAGCGGCAGTTGAAGCCTTGTATTCGGACGGGGTTATTTCATAAGTTACGGCCACGTCGTTCCTGGAATAGCCATTCTTGTCCAGGACGACATCGCCGCTCATCTGGGTTTTGATGTCCACGCCGAACACCCACATGTACGTGTCGGACATCCCGTTGTACGTTCCGTCAACGGGATCGGCGCATCCCGAGCAGGAATTCCGCCTTTCCTTGATGCCGATGCTCCCCCTGCCGGTGATGGTAATGTAATTCACGCCGGGCTTCAGTATATAGTCGGCGGTAAACCGCCCATTGCCTTGCGCTTTGCCGTCCACATCATTGAACGTTACCGATGAAGACTGGAAATTCGTAGTATCCTCGTAGTTCCGGGAACCCACGATGAATGGGCAGACCAGGGAGAACGTTTCGCAGTTGAAGGACTGGTTGGCTTCCGTTTCGCCTTCCTTGATGAAGTGAATTTTCGCCTCGACAGGCATTCCGGTTCCCGACTTGGCTCCATTGATGCTGTTGCCGAACTCGTCGGCGGGAAAAACGTACGAAGTTATAAGCCTTCTCTCCGGGGCACTGCCACCGCTGCAGTTGCCGAAGGGGAACGTGTTGAACGTAAAGGTCTCGGAGAGCGTATCCCCGGCATCGGTCCTGACCGTTGCCTTCACCGGATATCCGGCGCCGGGGACCCCTCCCAGAACGACCTGTACACTTGCTCCGTGGACGGACGAGAAACCCGTTATGGTCCGGGCCGCGGTGGAGCATGCGCCCAGGCCGCTGTATGTTAGCCCCCCGGACAGGCAGGGATCTCCCGGCTTAAAGAGCATGGCCGGACGGGTATCCTGGTTCGGGTTGGTGCAGCTTGTCTTTTCAACCGGCGCCTCGGCAGTGAACGTGACCGGAATGTTGGAGACCGGATTGCCATGCGTATCCTCGACGGCCAGGGATACGAACCCGGCAAATGCAAGAATGTCCCCGTATTTTCCGTCCCCGTGAAGTTTACTGATTTTGCTGGCCTTACCTGGTTTGCCGTAGAGCGTGAAGGGTGAAGTGATCGATGTGCCCGAGGCGAGTGAGGCATCAACTATATTGCCGCCGTATTGACGGACATACGTGTCACCCTTTTCTGTGAAATAGACTGGATTGTCACCGGTCTGACGACCAAGCCTGAAATCGGCGGAGGCAATTCCGGAGCCATCGGTTTTGGCCTGGGAGGATGTGGACCAATCGCTGAAAAACCCTCCGCCTGCCCGTACCGTGAAGGTGATAGGGACATTCGCCACAGGTTTGCCATTGATATCCTTGACCATTACCTGCAGGGGAGTAGTGAGAATTTCCCCGACCGGACCGAATTGGAGGTCGGTAGCCGATATTTTCATTATAACTGCGGCAGATTCCGGATCCCTGTTGGGTGCATCGGTATAGGACGCCTTAAGAACACTAAAGAATTTTTCGTTCCAGGTATCGGTGCTGATTACGCTCATGCCGCCGGCAACCATGCCGGACAGCATCCAGCCCGCTTCGCCGCTCTCGGGATTCTCCTTGATGTAGCCGGTGCCGGACCAGTTCCGGACCGTCAGCTCGACCTGGGGTATCCGGATGCCCAGCCCCTGCTGCACCCCGTTCCTGATATCCCCCTTGACGGTATCGGAGGCGGAAAGGTCCGCGAGCGCGGCATCGAGGTTCGTCCTGTCGATGGTTATGAAAGGCACTCCCTGCCCGTTGGCCGTCTGGAACAGCTTGGCCGTGGATATCGATTCCACCTGGAAATCGTCCTCGAAGACACGGTTCTCCAGGATCGATCCCTCCAGGCCGGACAGGCGCATGAAAGTCCTCTCGTTTGTGCTGCCGCCGTGACCGACGACCTCTACCCCACGGAGATTGGCGTCGAGGAAGACTCCCTTCCACTTCATCTCCTGGGGAGTGTCACCCAGCCAGGAGACGTCGACCAGGTTACCCACGGTAGCCACGATGGGAACCGGGCGGCTGAGCGCAACCCCGAGCAGCGCGGCCAGTTCATCCTCGGAACGGCTCCATCGGTTGACGTAGCTGTTGGCTTCCTTGAAGAGAAGGGTTTCGGCGGTGTCCGTCTCCTCGGGCTTGGCATCAGGCACGCCCCGCTGGGCGGCCACGAGCATTACCGAGATATTGCCGGCGATTGGGGTGGAAGAGGTCTTGACCACTCCGTTCGGTGAGACCGCCTCGATGGCGAAGTTGTAATCGGAGCCGGCGGGAAGGCCATCCTGGCCTACCACCACTCGTTCATCGTTCACCTTCAGCACCGGCCGCAGGCGAACCAGGTAGGCAGGTGTGTTGTCGAGGCCCCCGAAGGAGTCGATGGTCATCTGATCCTCGACTGATTCGGGTTCATAGGCGAGGACGGTCTTTTTCCCTGCCAGCCTGAAGGCGTCGAGGCTCACGGAAAAGAGTTCCCTGGTCCCGGCGGTCGCAGTGAAACGCACCGCATGGCGGAGCGAGACCGGGATTTGCGCGTACTCGGCGCTTATGCTGACGGGGCGGAACTGGAGGCTTGCGGGGAGGATGTTCAGCACCTCGGAGTTCAAGGTCCTGGTCTTCAGGAGGTGCTGATAGGTTGTCCCGGGGCTGTTGCTGGAGAGATGGGCACCGATGCCGGCTCGTACATATTCCAGGGGGGTCTCGGTACGCGGCGCGGACAGATACCCGTCACGGAAACCGTCAAGGGATACGCCGGACGGGAGCACCGCGGGAGTGGTCCACTTGTAGCCGGATGCCTTGATGTGGGTGTCAAGGGCAACCCAAATCTTGCCGGTATTGTCGATGACGGCGCCCCGGTAGTTGGCGTACGGCACCCGGCTTTCCACCCAGACATGCTCCATTTGGATGTTGGCTATCCTGCCGCCGGCGATGACCGGCTTGTGGGGAATGCCCGCCCGCTGCAGGTACAGGGCAAGTTTCACAGGATCATCTATTCCCGTAAGGCTTTTCGCCACTTCGAGGCCGGGGAAAAATTCCATGACGCCATGTACATAGCGGGTGGGGAAACCCGAGGCCCGGAGCAGGGCGGTCAGGAGCGCCGCCTGGTCGCAGTCGTTGCCGCTCTTCTGGCGGAGAGTTTCTTCCGCTCCCTTCATGCAGCCCCAATACCATTCGGAATCGACGTTGTTCTTGACCCATTCGTAAATGAGAACCGGGCTGAAGCCCAGACTCTTGGCCAGTTCTCCGACAGCCGGCGAAATTTCGGCCTCCGGGCTGGGCGCGGTGTCCTGAGAGTCAACGACGGAGTTTCCATTCTGATAGGCGGGAATTATGGATGCCGACTGGTCTGGTTCTTTGGGCGGGAAGGATGGATGACGGTATGGCAGGTTCCCCAGCAGGGGGTGGTTTTTCCTGGAGATGAGGCGATCGAGGACCTTGTCGATAATTGAGAGAGTGGCCGGGGAGACATTACCGTCGGGGGGGATGGCAGCTATCAGAGCCAGGTACTCCTCCAATGCCTTGGCAAATCCCTCAGTGACCGATTTCTGGCGCGCAGCCACGCTGCCGCCCATTTCGGAAGCCTTGACCTCAAGCAACCGGAAACGTTCAGCAAGCAGCATGCCGTCTGCCTGCGCATCTTCGGCCAGCTTCCTGACCTGATCGATTTCTGCGGTAACCGACTCGCCCTTGCGAAGCTTGGCCCCAGCCTTGGAGAGGACAATTCTGGACTGCCTGAACTTCAGATCCAGCCCCTGTTCCAGTTCGTCCGCTCTGACAGACTCAACCCAAGTACCCGCAATAACGCTAACGGCAACCAGCAGCGCAATCGATAACCTTCTCACATACCCCTCCGGGAAAAACTTCATGCCGTTCAGTTTTCAAGGTATCCATGCATGAAAAAAGCCCGCCTGGGAGAAGGCGGGCTTTTCGTGCCGCATCGGACACCGCAGCCATTTCGACAGCCCCTCTTTCCGCGCCAGTGCGGACAGGTGGCTTTGCGTCGCCCGGTCGCCCGGGTTTTGCCTTTTCGATGGTCAATTTTTAATGTGTATCGACTTGTCAAGAAAAACAGTCAAGGCAAATATCACGTTGATATATTAATGTCAAGTCAAAAAATGTTTTTCATCATTTTTTGCTGCTAAGGATTTGTTTCTTTCAAGATGCCAACATAAATGGTTATTAAGGCTTCTAATTTCCTGCCGAATTGCAGATATTACTCTCCCTTTCCACGTTAAAATACGGTTTGGTCAGTACCATGAAAGTAATCACTTCACGAAACCAATCCTCATCTACAAGACGCCTCCAAGCGGGAAAAAGCCTTAACCCGTAATATTGAAACGTCCTCCGCTGCCGAAGGAATCCGCGTTAAGCGCGACGCCGTGAGCGGACGTTTCATTCCACAGACAGGAGACCTCAAAGCTTCAGTGAAGTCTTCAAAGAGCTCTCGATAACTTCGTTGAACAACCGTTTCATCGGCAGGTAGTTCGTATCCATACCGGCCTGAACCGCTGCAAAATATTCTTCGCGACGCGACCCGTCCAGAACACCGAAATCCAGCACCGGAAGACCAGCCTGTAATGCCATCAAAGTGGCAAGCAATCGTCCAATCCTGCCATTCCCTTCCCGGAAAGGGTGAATCAGCATCAGTTCGACATGGACCTCTGCCAGTGCCTGAGCTACATAGTCAATGTTTTCATACATACCAGCATCATCTCCCGCTCAAACTCGGCAACCGCAGCAAGCATCGTCTGTATGAGCTTCCCGGTCGGAGATTGGCGCTGCTTCATACACACTTGACAGAACTTGGCCCACACAAAAAAACTGGAATCTGTATTATGCCCCCGGATTTCAAGAGGAACGTTTACCTTTTTCCTTTTAAAATTTTGACAAAAATTTCTTGACCCGTCTACCGGTTCACACTTTAGCCTTGAAATCGTCACGGCCATGACGGAAAATTCAAAGAGCGATGAAGGGAGCACGACAATGAAGAATCAGGTATCGGTAGAGGAATGGGTTAAACGGTTCCGGGCCATCGGATTGGACGATGCAGCCATGGAAAAATGGCACCGCCTGTTCGAGCAGGAGAACCCGGATGGGCATCAGAGTTTCCTGGAATGGTTGGGGCTGCCGGAAGAGAAAATCAAGTCGATCCGTGCCAGGTACGCTTAACCTGAATAGCCCCCGGCGTTCTGCCGGGGGCTTCACCGGAATACCGGAGGTGATATGTACCGAATCACTGAACTGGCAAGGCAGTTCGGATTATCACGAAGCACTCTGCTCTATTACGACCGGATAGGACTGCTCAAACCCTCCGGACGCAGTGAATCCAATTATCGCCGCTATTCTTCAGCAGAACGGGAACGATTGGAGACAATCTGCGCCATGCGTCGCGCCGGTGTGGATATCGAGGGGATACGCACAATCCTCCAAACAGCAGGAGACGAAGCAACAGACGTATTGAAGCGCCGCCTGGCGGAAATCAGCAGCGAAATCTCGGCACTGCAAACCAAACAGCGGATGATTGCCGGGATGCTGAAATTGCAGGGTGAAGGCGGTCCCAAGAATACCGTCGACAAGGAGATGTTTGTATCCATGCTCCGTGCTGCGGGAATGGATGACCATGCCATGTGGAAATTGCATGCCGAATTTGAGCGAAAGGAACCGGCAGCACATCATGCTTTCCTGCTCTCACTGGGAATATCGGAGAAGGAAGCACTGCTCATACGCAAATGGTCAGTCGAGTTGGGTAAAAACCTGGCAATTGATAAGATTGGCGTCCCGGGATCGGACCAAGCAATGCATTTGGAACCATGACGCTGGTCCGACCCCAAATTATGATTGAACTGGCGATTCCAGTAGCCCTGACTCTCATGTTTCCTCTTTTGGGCTACTCTTGGAAACGTCCACATCCGAAGCCTATCCAGGTGTCCAGAAGGGACCTTTCTTGCCCAGCTTTGCCAGCGCCAGGATCAGCTCGGATGCGTACTCCGGCACCCGGGAAAGATAGTCCGGCTGCAAACGGTTCCTGAGCAGGGGCCCGCTGAAAACCAGCGCCCAGTTGACCAGCGGCATGATGGACTCGGCCGACGCGGCATCATATTGCGGCCAATCTGCGACATGCTCTTCCGACCGGAAGAGGTTCATGCGACTTCAAGCCATGCCCCAGGTTGCTTCTCCGGCCAATACCCTGGCCAAGGGTATGTTCATGTGCCCCACGACCGTCGCGGGTTCTACCTCCAGGATCTCCTCGTCCCGCATGCGGACGAGGATGGGCTGCCCACAATCAAGGCAGCGGGTTTCGATGCGGACCTCGGTACCGGGAAAAAGCCAGCGCACGGCCAGCGCTTCCAGTCCTCACTGGCCGAACCATTTCTGCTCCCCCCTGATGGTCACGAGGTAATTGGTCGGCACATTGGAAAAGGGCGCCCAAGACTCGACGTAATCGGTGTCCTTGACAAACCAGCAGGCCAGCGAGGAATCGGCGGCCTTGCGCTGCAGCTGCCTGGCCTCTTCGGGCCGCACCCCGAGCGTTGCCGCCAGCTCGGTATAGTGGGGCGCCCGCCCGGTTTTCATGAAATGTTCCATGACAGCAGTGTAAGCCTTTTGCACCAATGCGGTTTCTTCCATGTCATTTCCCCTCCACCGGATAGCCTGCCTGGCGCCATCCGTTCCAGCCCCCCTTGAGGGCGTACACCTTCGAATACCCGGCATTGATCAGTCTGAGCGCCAGACCGGCGCTGGTCTCCTCGTTCGGTCAGGCACAATAGAGGACCAGGGTCTTGCCCTTCGGGTATTTTGCCTGCCATTCGGGAAAATCCCGCGGATCCTCCCGGATGGCACCGGTAATTTTCCCATCGCTGCCCGACCAGTCACCCTGCTGCCTGACATCGATGAGAACGAGATCAGGCAAAGCGAGGATCGATTTCAACTCTTCCTTCGACATCAAAGGCACCTGGTCGCCGGCCGACGCTTCCCCAGCCGGGAAAAACCCTGCGGCCAGGTACACAACAAGGAAAAGAGCCCATTTCCAAGACATTTCTGTACCCCCTTTCGTATAGGGTAAATTTTATCGTACCCCCGTTCAATTTCAATTCTGCGCAGAGAGAACTGGTAAATGGCGGACCCCATACCGAAGTTTTTGAAATTTGGAAGGTTGTCCTTGTATTTTCGAGATCGAACTGACGGGGTGTTTTTTGCAGCGAGGAGGCGGACGGCTCCTCTGGGGTATATAATAGACTCAGCAGGTAGCGTTCCGCAGAGGGAGGAGGTCACGATGCATACCGCTCAAGGTGACGACATTAAGCTTGGGAACCTGGCCACGATATTGGGTGGGGTGTTTCTGTGCAACCTGGCATTACTGTTACTCTGGTCAGTCATCTTCTTAACAGCTCACGACTGGATGTATGGCATGAATGCCAGATGGTTCAACATCAACAGCCATGAGTTTGATCTGCTGAATTACGGGCTGATAGGTTTCCTGAAGATAATCAATATCGCATTCTTTCTGTTCCCCTATCTGTCCATCAAGCTGTTGCTGCGGAGGAAGTCCGGGTAGACGCCCCTGGTCGCGGGGTGTCAGCAAAACGGCCTGAAGCTTTGACATCCGCTAATCGGCGTCATGGAGTTGCGCATCATCAGGCATCCGAACGGGGACTACTTCCACACGAAGGAACCGTACAGGGTCTACCATAGGATTTATGCAGATGACAGAACCATGGAGCAGTTATAAAATATGGTACTGACGGGGGTGTGGCTCATGGGGTCAGTGGCCTGTTCATTCAGACTCACTCGGCCCTGAAATGCCGCCCCCGTCATCTGCGTCATCCTCAAAGGTCGACCGGGATGGTGCCAAAAGTGGCTCTGTAAGTAGACGAGACCTTGGGATGATCATTTCGTCTGCAAAGGAGCCCACATGAAAACGAATTATTCCCTAGAACTGCGGGTCAGTGTTGATGTTGGCTGCCACAATCACAATGTTGCCATTGGTCTTTCCACCGGCGAAATTCTCGATGAATTTTGCTTCCTGGCACGGCGCGGAGACTTCTCCTCATTATGCCTCCGCCTCATATCAAGCCCTGTCAAGCACATCCCGTACCTTCCGCAACAATACTTCTCTGGAGAAAGGTTTCATGACAAAATCCATCCCTTCCTCGAAAATGCCCTTCCCGTGCATGATTTCCGCCGTGTAACCGCTGAGGAATATTGCCTTTATGCCAGGGTTTATCCCTCTTATGTCGGCAAGCAATTCCATGCCGTTCTTACCGGGCATTATCACATCGGTCAGTACCAGGGAAATATCATCGTGTTCCATGAACCGCGATACGGCCTCTGCCCCGTCACTTGCCACAATTACCCTGTAGCCGGCCCTTTCCAGAGTCCGCATCAGGAAAATCTTCACGATAACTTCATCCTCAGCAATCAACAGCGTCTCCGAACCCCCGGCAGCCGGAGCGACTGGCTTGATTTCCTGCCTGGTCTCGCTTCCGCCGATCAACGGCAGGTAGATATCGAAAGTAGTGCCTTTGCCCGGTTCGCTGCTGGCCAGGATGGCGCCGTCATGCTGCTTGACGATTCCGTACACTATTGACAGTCCAAGGCCGGTCCCCTTGCCGACCTCTTTCGTGGTGTAAAATGGCTCGAAGATCCTTTCCATCGTCGCACGCTCAATTCCGGTCCCGGTATCCGCAAAGGATATTTGGGCATATCTGCCCGGCGCCGAAAGATCATACAGCGCTTCAGATCCCTCCTTGACCTTCACCTCCCTGGTCGAGATGGAAAGACAGCCGCCATGGAGCATGGCATCGCGGGAATTGACCGCCAGGTTCATGAGCACCTGTTCCAACTGGCCTTTATCGGCCGTGACGATCAGCTCGCTGCCGGAATGCACAGTGCGGAACTCTATATCCTCACCGATAACCCTGCGAATAAATTTGCCCGCATTGTGGATGATGGATTCGACTTTCACGGGTTTCCGGTTCATAACCTGCTTCCGGCTGAAGGTGAGCAGGTTTCTGGTGAGCTCCGCTGCCCGTTCCGAACCCGCCAGAATCTGCCCGATGCTCTCCTGCAGAAGTTCGTCATCGCCAGGGATGTTTTCCTTGATTATCTGCCCGTAGCCGGCAATGGCGGTAAGCAGGTTATTGAAGTCGTGGGCCACGCCACCGGCAAGGAGCCCGATGGATTCCATCTTCTGCGACTGCATGAGCTGCTGTTCCAGCTTCTCCCGTTCTGCCATCTCGACCTGCAGGTTCACTATGGTGGCCGCCAGTTCCTCCGTTCGTTCAGCGACCCGGCTTTCAAGTTCCTGGTTGAGCTTTTTCAGCTCCTCCTCGGCCCGCTTGCGCATGAAGGCTTCCAATATCGCCGGGGCCAGGGTTTCCACGATCTCCTGTTCCACCGTCGTATAGCCTGCCGGGCGGTTGGCAACGGCAATCATTCCCACGGTGCGCCCTTCACTGATCAAGGGAACTCCCAGGAAAGCATCCAGAGGGGGGTGCCCCGGGGGCAGTCCGATACTATCGCTGTGAGTGGCCGGATCATTGGTAAACAGGGTCTTGCCGTCTGAAAGAACGCGGCCATAGAGGCCATGAATCTTGAAGTTCCCAGGGGGTCTGCGGTGGCCGTTGGGATCGAGGCCGGCACAGGAGTCCCAGCCGGGATTGCTTATGGCGATGTCCTCAAGGCAGTTCTCATTGATCTCGCCGATAAAACCGAACTTGCTTTTGGTGAGAGCTTGTACGACCTCCAGGCAGGCGACGCCCAGATCACTTTCGGTCCGGCTGCTGAGAGCAGCTGAAAGTACGGCGTTGACCCCCTTCAGGATCTCGTTGTGCAGACTAATCGCCTCCTCGGCACGTTTGCGCTCGGTGATGTCGGCAAAACATACCGCCACTCCGTCACCGAGTTTCACCGACATATTGCGGAACCAACCGTCAATACCCTCGGCCTGGTATCGCAGTTCGTAATCTTGCGGCTGACCCGTCTCTACAATACTTACGTAATGGGTGAAGAGGTCACTTTGGTCCCTGTTGCCGGGCAACAGCTCGAGCAAACGCCGGCCGATAAATTCATCGGGCGGGCGCCGCAGAATCCGGCAGGCCTCCGGGTTCACATAAACCCAGCGGAAGTCAACGATGGCACCGAGCTCATCCCTCACGGCAGTGAGAATGGTAAAGGCGTCCATGGACATTTCCTGGGCCACCCGGAATCGCTCTTCGCTTTCTCTTAGCGCTTCCTCGGCCTGCTTGCACTCGGTAAAGTCGGTCAGTGTCACAACGCAACCGATGATTCGGGCCTGTTCACTCATGAGCGGCGTCGCGTTGAGCAGGAGATGATAGATCCGGCCGTCTTTCCGGTCAAACTCGACCTCGACACATTCGAAGCTTCCGCCGCCCAGAGGAGTGGCAACGGAAAACAGGCAATCCGAGTCAATTATCCGCAGGTGAAAGAGTTCGTTGAAAGGCTTGAGCAGAGGATTTTCACCGCACAGTTCATGGGCGGCCTGGCTGGCCCGGATGATGCTCCCCCCTTCATCGCAGACTATTATCGCCTCTCCCGCCTGCTCGATGATGGCGCGGGCGAGCCGCTCCGACGCCAGGACCTGTTCGTTGCGCTTCTGTTGAGTGAGGTCGGTGACCACCGCGCTTATGCCACGACTGCCGTAAAGGTTCAGTTCGGAGCAGGAAATCAGCACCGGCAGGAAATCCCCTGTTCCGGTTACCATGGCGATCTCATTTTCGGCACTCTCATGGAAGCAGTTTCTCAGCCTGGCACTGAAAAGGGCATGGTGAGCAGGAGCCACGTAAGAGACGAGACGGGTGCCTATGAGCCTTTCCAGGGGGACCTGAAGCATGGTTGCCAGTCGGTTGTTGCAGTACAGGATAGTCCCATCGGCAGCCAGTGTGGCGGCGCCTTCGTTCATGGTCTCCACCAGGACGCGATAGGGCTGCTCGGCTCCCTTCAGGGTGAAAACCTGTTCCCCCTCGGGCCCGGTAACCACGAACGCATCAACCTCGCCGCGTCCAATGGCGCTCAGGGTCTCTTCGGCCTCATCCAGGCGGAATCGGAGATTTTCTATCTCGGCCAGGAGATCTTCGCGTGTTCTGTTGTCGGTCGCCATGCGGTCTCCTTCAGTGAGTCACTTCTTTTTTCGCAGGTCAAGGCCCAGCAGCAGCCTCTCTGTCTGCGACATATCACCGATAAACTTGCGCAACGGCGGAGGCAGTTCCTTCACCAGGGTGGGAGCGGCAACGATCTGGCCTTCCTTGGCGAAGATCGGTTGCTGATAGATGTCGATTATCTCCAGCTGGTAACGCCCTTCCAGGTGTTCGCTGCAAATCCTGCGGACATTTTCGATCGCCCGTTGAGAATTGGGAGTCAAGCCGCTCACATAAAGCCGGAGAACATAGGTGTCCTTATCATTCACCAGGAGCGCCAGCTCGAAATCATCGGTTACATCTCTCGCCGGTGGTGCGTTATCGGAATCCCTCTTTTTCATGTCGGTCTCCAGTACCGTGCAATGGGCAGCACTCCGTCCCAACCCCGGTTTGTGCAAGGATGAAGGTGCAGTTAAGATTTTTCATGCACTACCCGAGAGGTTTTATATCCAGCCCCACCAGCACCCGTTCGGTGTTGGAGAGGTCGCCGATGATCTTCTTCACCGGTTCGGGGAGTTTCCGGACCAGGGTCGGCAACGCCAGGATCTGGTCGCCCTTGGCCAAAGCAGGATTCTTCGTAAGATCAATTACTTCGATCCTGTATTGACCGGCAAGATGCTCCCCGCAAATCTTTTTCAGGTTGGCAAAGGCGGTGAGGGATTTGGGCGTCTGTCCGGCCACATACAATCTGAGCAGATAGGCCGGATCAGGCTGAGCTTCCGTCTTTTTCAGCAAACGACGTTTGTTATGTTGATCCGTCATCTGCGTCCCCTTTTCCCGGACTTTACCGGGCGTTCCTTTTCAGTGGAAAGCTCGTCGGCCTGCCGAACCCTTGCCATATTCACGCTTACCTCGGCACAAGACTCATCAGCAAGTTTCTCCCTGGCGATGATCCGCTCCAGATCTTCCTTTTCCGCCTCGAACCGGGTAAGCAGGGCGGCAACCTGTGCTTCGACAACCGTTTTCCTCCGCTCGAGATCCCGCTGCTTACGCTCGATTTCCTGCCTGCGCTCCTGGGATTCGCTCTTCTCCCTTGCCTCCTGGGCGGACCTGGCCGCGCCGGTCAACACCCCGCTGGAGCCGACATAAACGTCCCGAAGCTGGATGCCCTTATCGCTCAGGCAGAATTCCCTGACCTGATTGGAATGCTCCATGCCGCGGGATTTGAGGATGCAGAGGCCGCGGTTTCGCTCGCCGCTTCCTTCCATGACCTGAAGGAGTATCCAGGTATCCATGAGTGATGAAACTCCGATATCGGTACGCTCCAGGCTAACGCCGACCGCAGTCAAATCGGTGCAGAAAGCGGTAATCTGTTTCATCTTGAGATAATCGATCAGCCTGGAGAGCATGGATTTCACTTCCGATTGGCTCGCTGCTGCAACCAGGTTGGAAATGGGGTCGATAACGACTAAAGCCGGGGCAAATGCTTCTATCACCTTGTGCATGGTCACCAGGTGCATCTCCAGTCCGTACAGTGTGGGGCGGGAGTTCTGGAATTGCAGCAGCCCCCTGTCTACCCACTGCTCCAGGTCGATGCCGATGGAGCGCATGTTGCGGATGATCTGGTTGCGCGACTCCTCGAAGGCGAAATAGACGCAGCGCTCGCCGCGTCGGCAGGCGGCATCGACGAAGTGCGCTGCCATGCTGGATTTGCCGGTTCCTGCGGTGCCGGAGACCAGGATGCTGCTCCCCCGGTAGAATCCCTTTCCCCCCATCATGGTGTCCAGGCGTGCTATACCGGTCGATATCCGCTCGACCGAAGCGGCATGGTCGAGGCCCAGTGAAGAGATCGGCATCACCGAGAAACCCTGTTCGTCTATCAGGAACGGGTATTCGTTGGTGCCGTGGGCGGAACCGCGGTACTTGATGATCCGCAGCCTTCTCGTTGCGATCTGTTCGGTCACGCTATGGTTGAGCAAGATCACGCAGTCGGCGACATATTCTTCCAGCCCGTGTCGGGTAAGCGTATTGTCCCCCTGCTCTCCGGTGACAATGGCGGTGACCCCTTTCGTCTTCAGGAAAAGGAACAGCCTCCTGAGTTCCGCCCGCAGCACGGTCTCGTTGGACAGCCCGGAAAAAAGCGCCTCTATCGTATCGAGCACCACCCGCTTCGCGCCGATCGATTCGATTGCGTGGCCGAGGCGTATGAACAACCCCTCCAGGTCATATTCACCGGTTTCCTCGATCTCGCTCTTTTCGATATGCACGTAGTCGAAGGCAAGCAGTCCGCGGGCCGCCAGGTCGCTCAGATCGAACCCCAAGGAGGCGAAGTTTTTCGCCAGCTCTTCGGTCTTCTCTTCGAACGACATGAAAACGCCCGGTTCGCCATGCTGCAGTGCACCGCGCACCAGGAACTCCATGCCCAGTAGGGTCTTGCCGCAACCGGTGCCGCCGCAGACCAGGGTCGGGCGTCCCTGGGGCAGTCCGCCGCCGGTAATCTCGTCCAGCCCCTTGATTCCGGTGGAAGATTTCAACAGGACTTCAGGGGATGGTTGTGCATTATTTGTCGCTTTGGCCATGTATTCTCTCCCGTGGACCATTTGCTGATGATAAACGAAACGTAATAATAATCAGTTTCCATCCGGGAATGGTGCTTTTTGGCCTTGGCTGTGTCAATCTGCGGGCTTGTTTGTGCGACATACTACAGTATGCCTCTGCGCAAACCCTTGATCTCCTTGCCAGGACAAAAAAGCCCCTCTTTCCGATCTGGTAACTGCATAAGCGTCAATCCTGAGTTTCCGAATGGAAACCAATGACAAACATATACAAATATAACTTGGATTTCAACAAAACAACTTATTTATGTTATTTCAGTAGTGTCCCAACGTTGAATCGCTAACAAGCAGTAATTGTCCGACAATATTGTGAGAAATCGACATCATGCCATTTAACGACTTGGGGGATAAGGGGACGTAAGGGATAAGGGGACGTAGGCAACTTCGTCAACTTTTGTGTAATAACATACCGAAATAACATGCGTCGCACAGTTAGAATCGACAATGGGGCTCGGCTGCCACGCGGAGAGGCATCTTGGTGTGTAGCGTTGTGGTGGTGGTCACCGGAAGTGTTAGGGAGCGTCTAGGAAACCTTACACAACGGTAAATCAGGCAGTTAGGTGTAATAAGTTGACAAAGTCACCTACGTCCCTTTTGCTCCTAATAATTGCAAATCTTCTTCCATCAAATAGCCATGCTTATGCAAAGAGAGCACATGAATCAATTAATGTGGCTGTTATTCAACAAAAACTGACAAAAACTCCATTGAAGGAATATTTCAAACTTAAATTAGGATATTCGGATGTGGGAGACGTTGTAAATGGCACTAAAATCATACGATGGTTTGAAAACGCTGGTGCTCAAGAAGACATGCCTCCATGGCGAACACCTAACCACTTTCTTGATCCTTTGACAAATCAGGGATTCAGCGGATTTTTATTCGGACTTATCGCGCACGGCAAACCTACCGCTGAATGGGCGCAATCATGCGGGGTCAGCCCTTGACACGAGACACTTTCAATTTGAATTCACCTCTTTCAAAAACCCTGACATTATTTGGACATCAGCCCTTGATGGCTGACCCCGTTACCCACAACTGGTCACCAATGTTCATATTTCACGATTCGATCCAAAGGAAGGCGGTTCTTTGCATTGACTGACGGGTCGGATGGATACCCTAGCAGCATCAACACCAACACTCGAATATCGGCCGGAATATGAAGAATTTCTTTCACTTTTTTATCATCAAACAGCCCGATCCAGCAACTCCCCAAGCCTAGGTCCACGGCAGCGAGGCTCATATGATCAAGAGCGATCGCCACATCTATCTGATAACAAGGCGGCCCTCCCCATCTCATGGCCTGCCCATCTGTCTCCGCACAGGCAACAATCACTACAGGGGCTTCCGCCACAAATGCCTGGCCCCCGGCGACAGCTGCGAGTTTTTTTCTGGTCTCAGGCTTACACACTATCACGAATCTCCACTCCTGGAGATTGGCGGCAGAAGGAGCGAGCCGAGCCGCTTGTAGAACGGCATCAAGCTTTTCTTCTTCAACCGGTTGGGCAAGAAAAGCGCGAACACTCTTCCTTGCTTTAATCGCGTTCATCACATCCATGAAACACCTCTCGCTGAAAAACGTAACGTCTTTTGGGATAATGCCTGTTAGTAGAAGGGAGACTCGTCCCTTTTGGCACTACTTACCCAAAAGTTTAATGTAATCTTCAGCAGGGTGAAAACCGGCCAGCGCCCCTTCTTCACAAATGACGAACGGCACTCCCACAATCCCCAACTTCTCGGACATATGCCAGTCTGAGTCCACTGACTCCGCAAAAAGACCTTTCTCAAGGACAAGGGTCACCTGATCCGCAGGAAGACCTGCCGTACGAGCAATATTTTTCAATTCCGCTAACTGGGCAATGTTGTGTCCTTCGCTGAAATACGCATGGAAAACTGTTTTACGAAACAAATCACCCTTGCCCATTGACTCTGCCCACTTGCCCAGTTCATGTGCTCGACGGCTATTGGACACTGTCTTTCTATTTTCCACCAGCGGCAAACCCAGTTCCTCTGCTGTACTCCTCATACGGTCTTTTCCGCTACCGGAATTCGGATTCTGGCCCGGAAACAATTCTGATAACTCGATTCCCTTCTCGGGAATTTCCGGGTACAGTAAAAAGGCCTTCCAATCGACAACAATTCCGTATTCCTTTTGAACTCTGTCTATACTAACGGTATTCAGGTAGCACCATGGGCAGATATAATCGAAGAAAACCTCTAATTTGGGATTATGGTTCATTTGTCGTCCTCCTGATTGTTAGGGGGAAGCATCAGCAGGGAATCCCATCAGATGCTTTACCTGGAACTGGATGGAATGTCGTCTTTCAGCTCGGCAGAAATTCTCCTGACAAGATATTTCTTCTTTCGCTATGGGATGCCTTTCGACTTAATCGTAAAAACCGCACGTTCCACCCGTTCCATAGCGTCACCAGCTTCCTCCTCGATGCCTCTCACCGCATCTAAGATAAGGGCGTGTAAGAAATGCTCAAATAACCCCCAAGAGCGGACACACTCCACATAACCTTCATACATATAACGGCATAATAGATATCGCGCTCTTTCAAGCAATGGCAATTCCTGGTAGGTTTCGATCTGTTTAAGAAACCTCCCTCGATCTGCACAAAGCTGCCCACTCAAGGTCAAGACGTTCGTCAACTGCAGCGTCTCGAATGAGCAATCAAACTCGATGCCCTCTATGAGCCGCCTGAGCTCTTCCACATTCTGGTCTTCCGTGGGAGGTGTAAATTCACCTTCTTTCCACTTCATATACAATGGTGAACCTTCCAGTACCGCGAGGCTCCTCACCCTGACCTCCGTGGGCCTTATTACGTTGAGGACTTGAATTGTCTCCTGGATATGGCGGTCTGCAAGGCTTTTCTCTGCCCCCGCGAGACCCGGCATGACAAAAACCGCCAGTGAGATCCCCACGTCGATAAGCTTGCGGCATCCGGAGATGTGCTCCTTTTTGGATACCCCTTTTTTCATGTACCTCAAGACATCGTCGCAGCCCGACTCGATCCCCACATAGCACCATGAAAGTCCAGCATCATGGAGTTCCTTCAGTTCATCCCGCGTCAGCTTGTCGCAGGTACGGGACCTCGCATAGCAGGAAATGTGCTCGACGGAAGGAAACGTTTTCCTTAGGCAGTGCAGAATATGGAGAAGGTCAGCGGGCTTCATCGATAGGGCATTCGCATCCTGAAGAAAGACATTCCTTGCGCCGTGAGTCATCCAGTTGCCCACATTGCTCAAGGTGCGGAAGGCCTTACATTGCGCCTCCGTCACCTCAAAGGGGTACTTGCCGTATACGCCGGGGCTTAGTTTTATCTGCTTATCAATCACAGCCCTGTTAACGGAACCGCCAAAGCCCATGTCCCATGATGTCTTCTCCAGTGACTCATAAGCACGATGCACAACTGTAATATCTGCCTCGATTTCGGGCAGGGTCCGGATTGAGAAGGTCCGCCCCTTATAAAACGGGCAGAAGAGGCATTGATTCCAGGGGCAATTGCTGCTGACCCTGAGTATCAATGACTCGCCTTCCCCGACAGGCCCCATAGGGCCCAACTCCATCGTGAAGTTTTCTGGTCGTTCTGAATTCATATAGTTAAGTTAAGACGGAGACGCAAAATTTAACGCTTTTTGCGTCTTTGCCCCTCCAATCGTCTGGATTTACAGTAACGCCTTCACTGCTCCCAGCGTTGCACCGTAATCAATGTGGTCGGAAAGTTCCTTCACCCGTTCTATGTAGCGGATCGTATCAGTCTCATCCACCACAAAGATCGCCCTCGCCATGAGTTTGAGTTCACTGATCAGCACACCATAATCGACTGCCATGGAACGTTCCTGATAGTCGGAAAGGGTTTTCACCCGGTCTACCCCCGCTGCACCGCACCAGCGACCCTGAGCAAACGGCAGGTCCATGCTGACAGTCAGAACGACAACTTTATCCGGAAAGGCGGCCGCTTCCTCGTTGAGCCTACGAGTTTGAATGTCGCAAACAGACGCGTCGAGAGTAGGAACCGTACACAGCAATTTGATTTTTCCCTCGAAATCAGCCAGCTTGACCGGTGCCAAGCCATTGTCGATCACCAGGAAATCGGGCGCTTTGTCTCCCACCTTCAGTTCCGGTCCGAGCAAGGTAAGAGGGTTCCCCTGAAATGTAGCCATACCTTTTCTTTCTTCCATTTTGTCCTCCTCGCTTTCAAGTATTAATATTGGCAGCCTATTCTGCCAAGGTCTTTATATATCATCTGTTGAAAGTCCATAGGAAGCCCAATAGACCAGTCTAAGTGTTTTATGGCAAACAAAAGCAACAATTTATATTTTTTCTTCTATATGAGTCAAAAATTTATCGAAATACAAATGCATAAAACTCTTTAGTGGTTCGGTTGATTTTTTTACCTTCGCACGAATTAGTGCGCCCTCATATGATGTGATCATATTTTCAGCAAGCATTTCAGGGTTCATATCAGCTGAGATAGTTTTTTCTTTCTGCGCTTCAAGAATAACACGAGAAAAAGCTTTGGCCCAATTTTGCCATGCGTCCTCCAGCCTTTGCCTAATGGGTTCACTGTTATCGGCCAACTCCAAGCTCAGGTTGGCGATTAAACACCCCCCGTTACAATTGTTAGTTTCAACAATCTCTATGTATTTCTCAAAACAATTCTTGATCCGTTCAAGAGGTTTATATGAAGTATCCTCCAAAACATCCTGCATAATACCATCCAATTGCTCCACAAATTTGTCGATGATTGCTATAGCAAATTCTTCTTTGCTGGGAAAATAGTTGTAAAAGGAACCTTTCGGTATATTTGCATGCTTCAATATTGCTTCGACGCCAGTTCCATTAAATCCACGTTGTAATACGAGATCTAGTCCGGCTTGAATAATAGTATCTTTGCTATGAATTCTTCTCATGATTAAACAAATAGACCAGTCACTTTAAAGTGTCAAGTGATTTTTTGGTTGAAACGGGGACACCACAGAAAACGGAAAAAATCGTACGTTAAGGATTTTGCGTTGGCCAGTGTATTGTGGGAAACGGTACTGCGAATCCCCATGTGATAAAGCTTGTTTTTCTGGGCGCGCAGGCAGGCTTCGATATCCCTGAGGATTTCGCGGTAAGTCAACTGAGAGAAGGCCATGCAGAGGTAATGGTCGAGACAGGTAAATTCCTTGGCCTTGAAGTCGCCGTTGTAACGATCTACGCCACGATGAAACACATGGAGCGGAATATGCTCCATCACTTGAGAGAAAACGAGCTTGCCGGTGTACATGGTCCACCCCTCCGTACAGTGCTGTACGAAGATGACCGGACCTCTGGAGCATTTTCAAGTCGTTCAAATGGCATGATGTCGATTTCTTCATGGCAAAAGACCCCTCCTGTCATGGTCTGATTTTGCCAGAAAGCTCTACTTTTGCACGGACTATTTTTCAGGGTGGAGGTCACTCGATCGAGCTGTCATGGGGTGGTTGACCCGAAATCGGGCATTGATATACTTGATCCTGTGGTTAACAAAGAAAGACCTTGCGCGTTGTGGGTATGCCATAGACAACTATTTTTTGATTTGATCGGAATAAAAACGGGCGGAGCAGGCATGCATGGACATGATTTTCCATCTGCCGAGCAAACCGAATCATCACGTCGCGGGTTTCTCAAGTTGGCAATCGGCTTGGCATCGGCAATCTTCGGTCTGGCGCTTGGCATTCCGCTGGTATCTTCATTGGTCGGCCCAAGCCTGAGAAAGAAGAATCCCCACTGGGCAAGGGTGACGGACATCGCCTCCCTTGAAACCGGACAACCCCTGAGCCTCCAATTTTCCGACGTTACCGAAGATGCCTACATACATGAAAAGGTGACCCGCACCGTCTGGGTCATCAAACTCTCGCCAAACGACTTAACCGTATTTTCACCCATCTGTCCGCACCTCGGCTGCGCTTTTGACTGGCAACCGGAGCGTGGCCTTTTCGTTTGCCCGTGCCATGGCAGTGTCTACACACTGGACGGGAAGGTAGTAGCTGGACCTGCCCCCCGTCCGCTGGATACGCTTCCTCACATGATTGATAACGGCGTTCTTTACATTGAGTGGGAGCGTTTCCAGGTAGGCACGCCGCAAAAGGTTAGGGTATAGGAGAAATCTGGGATGTTCAATCGCTTGATGTCGCGGATCGACGAACGCTGGCCGCTCACCGCTCTGACAAAGCTGGCGCTTGAAGAAGAGATTACAGGCGGCGCAAACTATGCCTACACGCTGGGTAGCGCTATTATTTCCGTTTTCCTGACTCAGGCGATAACCGGAGTCTGGCAGCTATTTTACTACGTGCCCACCGTAAACTACGCCTATGACAGCCTAAATTATATTCGCACCGAGGTGCCCTTCGGGTGGCTGATACACAACTTGCATTACTGGGGCGCAAATGCCATGGTAGTACTTGTGGTACTGCACATGTGCCGCGTTTATATCTGGGGTTCTTACAAAAATCCCCGTGAACTGACCTGGCTTGCCGGAGTGTTGCTTTTTCTTCTAACCATGGCCCTGATGTTTACCGGAGCATGCCTGACGTGGGATGAACTGGGCTATTGGGCCAGCCAGGTGGGAACCAGCATTGCCGGCACAGTGCCGATTATCGGAGAGTTCATCAAAAAGCTTATGCGAGGCGGAGAGACAATGGGGCAGCTGACCCTGTCGCGTTTCTTCATTCTTCACATCGCTATATTGCCTTTCTTGCTCGCAGCCATGATCGGCATCCACCTGGTTGCCTTTCGCAAATTTGGCGAGACTGGTCCGTGGAATGAATCGAAACGGCACCGTACAGGTATGTTCTGGCCCGACCAGCTGTTCATGGACACCATTGTTTTCATGGCGATTTTCGTGCTGATGGTTGCGCTGTGCGTGTTCTCACCCCCGCCGGTCAATGGGCCCGCGGATCCTATGGACACGACTTACCTGCCCAAACCGGAGTGGAATTTCCTTTTCCTGTACCAGGCCCTGAAATACTTCAAGGGCGCTTTCGAACCGGTGGGGACTGTCGGCCTCCCGTTGGTCGGCATTCTGCTCCTGTTGCTGACACCGTTCATCGACCGCAACAGCGAACATAACCCGCTTCGCCGGCCTGTGGTCATGACCGTCGGTCTGCTTGCCGTCGCGACTACAGTGGCCCTGTCGATCATCGGCTACTACAGCCATCCCGGCGCGGTGCAAGCTCCCTCTGTTGCCCCAAAGGCTCAAGGTGTTGTCGTTTCCACCGTTACGGAAAGCGTTCGGCGCGGTGAGCAATTGTTCAAGTCGTTGGGGTGCTCCGGCTGCCATATGGTAAACGGGGCGGGGGGGAAAATAGGACCGGACTTGTCCGGAGAGGCAAACAACGGACGTTCGCGCCAATGGCTCGAAGCTCAGATCAGGGACCCCAAAAGCCACGATTTCGCCACCGTCATGCCGGCTTTCAACACCCTTAAAAAACAACAGCTTGACGATCTTTCCGATTATCTGCTCAGCCTCAAGTCAGCCGCTTCCGCTCCAAAAGGCTATACAGTGGCTCCCACGCCAAGAGTCCACCCCGTGAATCCGACAGAAAGAAGCAACCGGCCCGAATCGTCCGTAATTCCCGCCAGGGCCGTTTACACCATCGGCAGCGCTGAGCACGGAAGGGTCTTGTTCGAGCAATATTGCTCCTCATGTCACGGTTTCAGGGGAACGGATGACGTACCGAATCCCGGTTCCGCGGCGAGCCGGGTTCCCGCCTTGAATCCTGTGGACCGCGCTCTGTTCAGCGGCAGAGCGGTCGATTTTGCTGTAGCAATCGACCGCTTTATCCAGCACGGTTCGCGCCCCGCGGGCCGCGCCCCTGCCTTGGTCATGCAGGCTTTTGGCGACAGTGGCACGCTGTCGCAGCAGGAGATAGCCGACATAGAAGCCTATATTCTCAGCCTCAATGGGGTTGACCGCGCGGAGCTGCTGCATCCCGGGATCGAGCCCCGCCGGTTTTTTATTTTCGTGCTGGCGGCTTTTATACTCGCGGGAATTGCCCTAACCGCACTGTGGAAACGGCATTCGGTAAAGAATAATTAAACAGCGTGAAGATAAAGTCATGATGCCGCCGGGGTGTTCCCCGGTGTGGGAGAGAAGTTTCAATTACACTAAGGAGACAACATGATTGACCCAGATCAAACCACGACAATCGGCCCCGTTCCGCAACTCGCATACCAGAACGAGGAATTTCTCGACAGCGACGAGGCGCGACCGCTTCGCATCCTGGCGGAATATCTGCAGCCGATGTCAGACTTCAGACGACACCGCGTCCACGACACAATTGTATTCTTCGGTTCCGCACGGATCCGTGAAGAAGATCCGCTTGGGCATTACCTTGCTGAAGCTCGCGAACTCGCGCGCCTCGTCACAGATTGGTCAAAGGAGCTGGAGGCTCCAGCGCATCGTTTTCTTGTCTGCACCGGAGGTGGCGGTGGGATAATGGAAGCTGCGAACCGCGGTGCGCACGATGCGGGCGGGCGCAGCATCGGCCTCAATATCGGACTGCCCCACGAACAACGTCCCAATCCCTACATCACCAGCCAGCTCTGCTTCGAGTTCCACTATTTTTTCATGCGCAAGCTCTGGTTCGCCCACCTCGCGCGTGCCATCATCGTGTTCCCAGGAGGATTTGGAAGTCTGGATGAGCTGTTCGAAATACTGACACTCGCGCAGACCCGCAAGTTCGAAAGGCCGTTACTTATTTTATTGTACGGGTCTGGTTACTGGAACGAGATTTTGAACTTCCAGGCACTGGTGCGATACGGGATGATCAGCCGGGAAGACCTGGATTTGTTCCACTTCGTGGACGATCCGACCGAAGCGCTGAAAGTCCTGCAATCGGGCCTCGGAGCCGAGATGGAGGCTGTGACCCCGGCTTTCGCAAAATCAACCATTACTAAAAACCGACGTGAGGGGAAGGTCACGTAGTATATCATTTCATTAACACGGTAGTTATGGGCTGTTCTTGCACCCAATCCGGTTGAAACTGACTTCAATTCTATAGGACCACTTACCATGCTCATTTGAAAGATATATTTCACTGTCTCGAACATACGGTCTAACGCCTCTCCACTCTACTCATAGTCGCTACAGGCACTACCGACTTTCCATTTAAAATTAAAAATACAACCTTCTACCGTTAAGTCAAACGGACGGTTTCCAACGGATATTATCGGAGCGGCAAGCGAATATCAGTTCAAGAGAGATACCCGGCTGCCGACAATCGTTCCAGGAGCAGGTGAAAATAGATCAGCCCGCTGAACGGCTTCCACCGATCCAGGAGCCGGAGCACTTCACGGCGGTCAGGCTGATCAGGCAGCTGAAGCCAGCGCTGCAGGTTCTTTTGACCTCCCACGTCGTCCGCCGGAAACACGTTCAAGCGTCCGAGCGTGCGCAGAAGAACATACTCGGCCGACCAGCCTCCGATACCGCGCAGGGAGCAAAGAAGATCGACCGCAGCGCCGTCGTCCAGCGTTTTCAGGTTTTCCAGGTCGAGGCTGCCGCTCATCAGCATGCGCGCCAGCTCGATCAGGGTCCGGCCCTTCCGGCGACTGTAGCCGAGGGCGCGAAAAGCTTCCGGATCGAGCCCGGCAATGTCCTGTGGCCGGGGGAAAGCGGGTGGGAAGTCCTTATCCGGGGAAACCCTGGGTCCGAATGCTTCGGCACAGCGGTTGAGCAGCTGTATACCGAGATTGAGCGACACCTGCTGGCAACTGACGGCATTTGCCATGCCTTCGAACAGGGTCGGGAATCGGGGCGGCTTCATCCCCCGGAAACGCCTGGCCATCTCATCGAGCTTCTCGTCGCGAGCGGCAAGCTGGTAAAACTCACCCAGGTCGCGATGCAAACCGAGCACCTGCACCAGAGCCGCGGTTATTTCGTTAGCCGCATTGGGCGGCAGTGAAGGGGCGGAGACGGTAACCCGGAGCACGGGGTCAGCAGGGGTGCCGGTCTGCCGGACACCGACCATGACGGTTTCGCCCCGGAGCGACAAGGTTCGCCTATAGACGCCGCTGTCCCATCGATCCAGCAGATTGTTCGGGGTCCTTCGCAAAGCCCAGACTGTCAGGTCGAGGCGGAAGGGGGGAAGCGGCTCAATGAACAGGGTGATCGATTTCATGCCTCACAGTACCGTCTACCGTTGACCATGCCCTTGGCATCATAGGTAAGAGTGGCCTGCTTCAAAAAAGCAACTTTTCCGCAGGACTCAGAGCTTGTTCGTAAACAACATTTATTTACGAACAAGCTCTTAGCCCTCTAACCTTTGTATGTCAGTATGCGGCCCCACACGTCCTTGGTCCCCCAGATTCCCGAACGCAGACTCTCAAGGAGGATGATCTGGCTGTGGTCGACGAACAGGTTCACTTCGGGACCGTAATTCTTGATGTACCAGCCGAATACGGCCGGATCGGCTGCCTCGAACATGGTCTTTTCGATACCGAGTTCACGGATGATCCTGCAGATCACGTCGGTGCGCCAGGAACGGACACACTCGGTGATCCCCTCCGATTCGATCATGATCATGTACGCCCCGGCATCGAGATGTCGTTTCGCCCGCACTATCGCCCAGTCCGGGTCACTCGTCCCTTCCGCCTCCAGTTCCTCCACGGCACTGGCGCCGCCCGCACCGAACTGGATGCCCACCTCTGCCTTGACCTGGAGTCCGGCTTTCGCGACCCTTTCCGTCAACCTGACCAGATCGTCGGCCGGAACGCTGATAAAGCCGCTGGAGATCTCCATAATGTCGAACCCGAGGCGTTTACACTCCTCGATGTAGTCATCGACGGCCTTCGGACCCAGGGTGAGGACGTGTTCGATAAAGCCGCCGGTATCGACCTTGACATCATGGCGGTGGCAGAGGTCTATCAGCTCTTTGACGACCGTTCGCGGCATCAGGCTGAATGATCCCCCGGCAAACTTCAGGATGTCGATGTATGCCCCCATCGTTTCCAGGATGTCTTCCAGGTACCGTTTCCCCAGAGGGGTATAGTAAGGGCCGCGTATCTCGGTTACGCCCTGTTTTCGGGGTTTTGGTTCGCGGGAATTAAGGGGCAGGAATGAAAAGGCACGCTCTTCACCTGATTGGAACCCATCTGTTCTTGCCATATGGCACGCTCCTTTCTCAAGGGGGCACCAGGGATTCGGGTGCTACCTGTCACCCATGATTCAGCGGCGAAATGGCCAGGTTTGTCCGGAATCGGAACTTCTTCGCCAGGCCCGGCCGGCTATCTCGCCCGAGCCCCCCTGTAAGGAAATTATCGCACATTTCACCGGTCGAACCCAAGGGGGACGCCCATAAAATTATAAGTTTCTCCGACAGTATTTTATGAATTTATGGGCGTCCCCCTGATGCTTGGCGGAAGATTTGACCTAATCAGGAATTTAATTGTCAATCCACGGTTGGCATATCAATTCCTGACTGTCAAGATTCAGCGCAACAAGGTTTCCATAATCGGGCGGTCTGTTTGTGAATGCACCGTTATCCAGGCATATCTTGGGAGACCTCAGCGATTCCGTTATCTGACCCATGGTCGTGACTGTATGACCCGTAAGGAGAGCCCTTCCGCCCAGCTTGTCTTTCTGTACATACCCCGATTCCAACCATAGACATTGGAAAGGAGCAGTCTCCTTTAAGGGATCATCTACTATGAAATTCAACCCCGCATGGACCAGGATGAAATCTTTCTCCGTCGCTACCAGCTTCAGTGATCCAAGGAAATTCAGATAATGCGCCGGTATCTCAGCTGGTGTTGAAACTTCGAAACTGCTCAACGTCTCGGTTCCAAACATTTCTTGCCAATAGCGTGACCAGGCGTCGTGGTCCCCTGAAATGTTTTTCAGGAGCATATCTTCGTGGTTGCCCATAAGCGGTCGAGCGTCATACCCAGCATTCAGCAAGGATATAATGGTATCCAAAACTCCCCGGCTGTCAGGTCCTCTGTCGATATAATCTCCAAGCAGATAGAGGCAGTCACCCTTCCGCAAGGATATTTTCGACAACATCCCTTGGAAGGTACGTTTCCCTCCATGTATGTCTCCAATGGCATAGCGCATGTCAATTATTCCTGGAAACTGTTAGACGTTTCCCTCGTCGCCTTCGCAATCCGGATCCCTTCAGCCTGGCGCTCCAGCATCATCTCACGCTCAAACTCGGTTACCGCGGCAAGCATCGTCTGCATGAGATTTCCGGTCGGAGATTGGCGTTGTTTCATACACGCTTGACAGGGCTTGGCCCATAAACAAACCGAAATCTGTATTATGTCTCCGGATTTTGTCCCCGGATTTCCCCAGCAACCGGTGAAAGGTCGCATCCGGGACGATATCAGTCATGTCTTCGGCCTGCATTGTTCGAGGAAGCCGTGAAGGACCTCTTCTTCGACCCCGGCCAGGGTAGCGATGCGGGAGATCTTGACGAACACCCAGTTGCTGTCCGCTTCGGCCAGCAGTACCCCGTCCGGAGAGTGAATCGAGCAATGCACCAACGCCTTCACCTTGTCATGGCGTACAACCCGCCCTTCCACAACGATTTCCGTGTTGGTCGCAACCGGCTTGATAAAGCGCGTGGTCATCTCCCGCGTGACGGCGAAGCGGCCCAGGTGGGCGAAAAGGGCATATGCCGCAGTCTCGTCGAGAACGGTCGACAGTATCCCGCCGTGTACCAGGCCATCGAATCCGCACAGGCTGTCGGGCAAGGAGCAACGGGTTACGCACCCCTGTTCCGCATGCCGGAAACGGAGCTTCAGCCCATGGGGATTGGTGGGTGAACACCCGAAACATGCGCCCGGCCAGCATGCCATTATCTCAGCGTTTTCCATTGATATCCTCGATTCCGTTCATTCTTTACACATACTATAAGCGTCCACCTATACAGTTTACACACTGGGGTTTAAATGTGCAGACCCTTGGTCTCTTAAAATCCATTGCCCGGCTTACCGATTGGAAAAGGATTCTAGAGAACCCCCAGCGCCTTGAGGCATTCCTTGCCGAGTTCCATGCGTTTGCCTGCATCTGATGCTTTCCGAATATCCATGTTCAATGCAAAAGAGTACAAGCAATCACCTTTCCGCACCCATCCAACCCACCAGCCGACTCCCTTGCCCGGGGCGTTCTGCCAACCCGTCTTTCCGTAAAGCTTCCAGTTTTCTCCCTGTTCCAAGAGAACAATCTCGCGAACGCTTTTCTGGCAGTCTTTGGGAAACGGCAATTCGTCTTTTGCAAGCCTGGCTAGATATTGTGTCTGCTCAATTGCACTGATTTCAAGTGGACCCTTCAACCAGAAGGTGTCGACGGTATCCCCGATCTCACTGTTCCCGTATTTCATCTTCGAAACATTCTCACGCATGCGCTCAAGACCGATACGACGGGCCAGCTCCTGATAGATCGGGACGTTTGACATAACGATAGCTTCCCGCAATCCCATATCTTTTGCCCAGGCCTTGCTCAAGGGTGGAAGATTCGACTTGTAGGGTACAACGTCATCAACACTTTTTACAGCGCCGACTGAGAGCCCGATGAGTGAATTGGGAATCTTGAACGTCGAAGCGGGAACATATCTCTTTTCGGCACGATGCTTGTTGTGACCAGTATACGAATCGGTCTTGGCATTATAGAGAACGAAGGTGCCGTTAACCTTCTCATTCCTGAAAATCTCGCCGACTCCAGCGTTTTCCTCCCATCCGGCAAAAGCCGCGGGCGATATCGGGATGGTCACAAGAATAGCAAAATAAATCAACAATATACAACGGTGCTGGTGCATGCTGCTCCTCCCGTGTCATTCTTGCGGATGGCCGGCATCGTGACCGATGAACTGATTCACTGCTCCACGTCCAGGTTTGCATCCTTTCACATCACTCTGTTACAACATCGAGAGGGACTTCAAGTGCGCGGGCTATAATCTGTCCCCTTTTCCTCTTAAAATAAATCCGTTCCCTTTTCTTCTTATCTTGGACCGACCCCAAATCATGGCCAAACCGTTGATTCCAGGCGGCTGTGCAGGTCCGACAGCTATCACTACCGAATTAAATAAACTGTCCCCGGAATCTCCGGAAGGGAACTATTATCGATTCTTGATTCACAAAAATCTGAAATCTGTATTATGTCCCCGGATTTCCTCCACACCCCTCGAAATATCAAAAATCGGAAAGTGTCCCGGTTTTTCCAGAACTGGCCCGTGCTTCTTGTTCATGCCAAGCCTAATACGTACAGAGCAACGAGAGTAAGTGCACTCACCAGCACCCATAAGATAACAGCTTGAAAGAGTGGCCTTATCCCGACTTTTCTTAACACTTCCCTGCTCAACCCCGCGCCAACCATGAAAAGGGTAACGACAAGGCATTGTTTAGCAATGGCAGCCAATTCTCCCCAGTAATGCCCATACGCTGGCAGCAAGGTCCTGACGGTTGCCGCCACCATGAATCCAACAATGAACAGGGGAATCTTGGCTTTCTGTTCCCCCCCCTTGATCAGAGATACTGCCATTACGACCGGTGCTATCCATACAGCTCTGGTGAGCTTGACTGTAGTTCCGATATTCAAGGCAAGTGCGCCATATGCCGATGTTGCGCCAACGACGCTGCTGGTGTCATGAATGGCAAGTCCCGACCAGATACCAAACGTATTCTGATCAAGCTGTAGCAAGTGCCCTATTAACGGAAACAGCAGTAGGGCTACAGAGTTCAGGGTAAAGACCGTTGCCAGGGCGACGGCTGTTTCTTCATTTTTCGCCTTCAGTACTGGTGCCATGGCTGCGATGGCACTGCCGCCACAGATTGCCGTACCGAACGAAATAAGGGCAGACGTGTTCTTGTCAGTCCGGAACGCTTTGCCGAGAATATACCCGAGGAGCAGGGTACAAGCGATGCCGATGACGGTGTACCAAATGGAGTTCTTCCCAGTTTGAATGACCTCGCCAAGGCTTAGCCCGAAACCAAGTCCAACGACCGAGAACTGCAGGAGCAGCTTGCTGTAATGTGCGGTCTTCTGTGGCCAAGGATTCCCCAAGGCAAGGCTGAGGAATATTCCCATAAGCAAAGCCCCAGCAGTCCCGACCCATGGGGTGGTGCATAGTACCAAAAGGATAACGAACAGCATCTTGCGTAGCTTGTTGACGTTCATGATGCGCTCCTCTCTCAAAAGTTAATTGCATCATACGTCATTTTGCATATAATACAAAATGAGTTATATTAATTATTATGTTCAATATATCTTATAAGGTGAGCTATGGCGATAACCCTGCGGCAGTTGGAAATCTTTGAGAAAGTAGCAAAATGCGAGCACGTCACGCAGGCAAGTAGCCAGCTCTTCATAACGCAGTCGGCGGTCAGCATGTCAATTTCCGAACTGGAACGATTGGCGGGAGCTCCCCTCTTTGAAAGGCATGGGAAGCGCCTTCTTCTCAATGATCGTGGTCGGAGAATACTACCTGAAGCAGAAGAAGTGATTAGAAGAGTAAAAGAGATTGAGCAGTTCCTGGATGACTCCGTTGGCGAGCCGAGGGGAACTCTCAACGTCGGGGCAAGTACTACCATTGGCAACTACATCCTTCCCGACATCGTTGCCGAATTTTCGCGGGAGTACCCCAAGGCAAAGGTGTTGCTTACCATCGGGAATGCTCAGCAGATTGAAAATGCCTTGGAAAATGGTGACCTTGATGTTGGGGTGATAGAGGGGATTCCGCACTCTAGCGTTCTCGACATAGCTGCCTGGAAAAACGATGAGCTTGTCGTGGTGGTCGGTAAATCTCACCCCTGGGTAGTTGATAAATCGGTCACGGCGGACATGTTGCAGCGTGCCCCATGGATCATGCGTGAAATGGGTTCCGGAACGAGAGAGGTGTTTGAGGCTGCAATGGCCATGGGAAACATAGAGTTTTCAATCTCTCTGGAGTTGGGGCACACTGAAGCCATAAAAAAAGCAGTAGAAGCGGGATTGGGAGTGGGATGCCTTTCGAGAATCGCTGTCAGGCGAGAACTGGAACATGGCTGGCTGGTAGAAATTACATGTCCCCTGGACTTGCGAAGGACACTTTTGATCCAGACAAGAAAAAGCGGATTCAAGACGAGATTGTTGCAGAAATTTTTGTTGTTGCTTAACCAATATCAGGATTGTTAATAAATGACATATTTCGTTGCCGGAGTAATACTACGAGAGAAATATTCAAGGCATTGTCCTCCCGGTAAAAGTTAATTGGTCTCAAATTACGTGGGTAACTGAAGAATTACGTCAACTATGTCTTTAATGCGACGAAAATATAATTCGAAGGCAAATGAGTAAAGCGAATCAGGGGCAGAATTGCCAACATGGGCCGAACCTTACAGAGAAATTCTTCAGGGTCAGGGCTACATATTTCACATTTATTTACAATTAAGGGTTCATTTTGTGAAATGTGTAGCCCTGACCCCCGGAATCTGATCCAGCGCCTGACAAAGCTTCACAATTTCCTGAGCGAACTCGAAGGTCCGTTCCGGAAGATCACGTCTCGGTTGATATTCCGCGCATTTTGTCATTCATTTTTTTCCCTTCGCTCTTCACCCTTCTCCCTTCTCCCTTTTTTCTTCACTCTTCACCCTTCACTCTTCATATTTCACGCCGCCGTCTTCTTCCGCTGCCGCTCCATCACGGCCCGAAGGATACTATTGACTCTTGTCTGGTAGCCTTTGCCGCCCTGCTTCAGCCAATCCAGCACATCCGCATCCAGTCGAATGGTGACTGTTTCCTTTATGGGCCGGTAAAATCTGCCGACAACGGCCTTGCCCCAATCACCAGCAGGCGGTATGTCGGAATAATCAATCTCCTCGTCCGGCATCTCCTGGAGCTTCCGGATTTCTTCCTGCTGTTCTTTAGTAAGTTTCTTCTTCATACCTCTTCCGTTCGCGTGCATCCGCTTTTCGCGCTGAAACAACACGGATGACCATCTCTCCCTCCGCATCCTCCCATGTGTGCGCAACCAGGAGGAGAAGCACCCCGCCTACCATGCCAATGGTCTGCCAGCGCTCTTCACCGTCAACGATCCTGTCCTGGCAGCACAGGTGGAACGGGTCATCGAAAACGAGACATGCAACTTCGAAGCTCACCTTATGCTTCGCCTAATTGCTTTGGTTCTTGTTTTCATCCCAGACGAACCGCATCGACAGGCCTTTCGTATACATACATTACTGTAAATACATTTATGTAAATGTCAATTGAATTCAGGAGACTGCAGCACAGAGATTCCACTGGTGAAGGAACATCGCGAAGAGGACGATTATCCAATCGAATCTTCTGCCGATTTTGGCATATTCGCCGGGTTGTCACGGTCTGATTTTCATCTCAATGGGTTCTCCAGGATGTACCTTCTCGCAGCATCCAATTCCGGTTGACCGCGGAGCACCCTTTCGAAATAGTTGCGCTGCCATAATGGTTGTTCCTGTCGTTCCAATAACCTGTTCACTCCAATCGCGGATAATGACTTGAATGCACGGATAATCCCGCCCAGCGTAGGGGCGCCGCTTGCTGCGCCCTTTTTCACAGTCGGTTCTAAACCGGGCGCGGCGAGCAGCGCCCCTACGGATTCGTCAATCACTTCGCCGAAATAAGGATATCCCGCACCATACCGGCAATGAAACAAAAGTCGAGAAAAAGAACCCTGTCCGAGCAGGAAATCAAACATGTCTGGTCCGCTATCGACAATGGCGGCGGATCTCCCGGAACAAAACGGGCTTTGAAATTGATCCTTATTACCGGTCAACGTCCCGGGGAGGTATGCGGTCTCCATAAGAGGGAGATAGATGGCCAGTGGTGGTCCATCCCGCTTGAGCGGATCAAAACCAGGGAAAAGCAGGATTGGCTTACCAAATGGTCAGAACACCTGGAAAAGCTGATAGTAGACAAATAATCAGCAAAGCCTGGTATCCGGTCAAGAATCGTCTCAAGCGGTCCAGTAACGACAAATTGATCAACATGGTTTCCCTGTCGGAGATAGACAATTGCCGCAAAGTATCTTTTCGTGTGCGGACAGTTGACTCAGTGCACAAGAAAAATTTTGTAACAAAAAATGGTATGTTTTTCTTACAGGTCAACCTTCGTCCATCGCCACTCTTCAGGACTCCATGTTGCGTTGTCGTCATCCTCTGCCGCACAGACCGGTTCCAAAAACCTTTCCAGCCTGGCAATCGCTTCGGCAATATCCAGTTTGGACTCCACACGGCTGCCCCGCAGGAAGGCATTCCATTGAGCTGCTTTATCCCTGCTTGCCGTGAACTCCTGTGAAAATACCAGTCTGCGGTCTTCAAGGACGGTTACCCGTCGGGCAAAAGTTACCATGATCGCCTGCCGAAGCGTTGCCAGGGAAAATGACTCCCGCTCTGCCAGATGGAGAATATCGTAGATGTCTTTCATTCGGCTCGTGAGCAGGTTTAAGCTGACCAGTGCTTCGAATTTCTCGGCAATGGCCGATTCCCGTGAATAGATTACCAGGTGTGGCCGTTGCTGATCATCCAGCAGCACGGGGAAATTCATCTCAACCGGCCCGGCAACCAACACGTCACCAAAACCGATGTCCAGTTGCAGAACCTTGCGAGCCGCCGTCAATCGGGCATCCAGTTTTACTCGAACCCCGTGGTAATCGGCATCTTCAGTGATTCGCTCAATACTCACCGAATTGTCATCGAACTCTACGCCATCGGCGCAATCGATTCTCACAATCGCACTGATAATCCGGCGAATTTCATCCAGATCATTAGAAGTTGCCGACCCGAGGAAGTCGATATCCCTGGTCGTGCGCAGCAGCGTCATCTCATAGGCCAGGAACATGAGTGCCCCTTTCAGGATCAGCTGCTGCCGGTAAGGAGAAATCGACAAGCGGTAGAGGAAACGCTCCTGAATGTACGGGAGCAGAACCGCGTCGAAATCCCGGCTGCTCATTTTTGCCACGTTCAGGAGGCGGGCGCGAACGAATGCCGCGATATTTTTTACCGATTCTTTCGCCATGCTATGCTACCAACGCCTTCAGATAGGGCATCATTACGGTCCGAGCCTGGCAGACCGCGGCAAATTCCATTAGCCGCGCCGTACTGGCATCCTTTAGCTTCAGGTACGTTTTCAGCGCCTCAAGGGCCAGATCCTCCCCCAGTTTCCGGCGATACCTGAACATGTCGCAAATGGTCTTCTCCCGGCCATAGACCCGGATTTCACCATCGGGGGTCTTGATATATTCTATGGCAGGGGCGTAGAAACGGTCCCGGAAGTAAAACGTCTTGATGGGAGGATAAAAGAGCCGGGGCGGTTTAGCTTCGTGAGGAATGGCGACATACACCTCCGAGGGGTTGAAGGTGGTCAGTCCATGATAATCAAGGGCGGAAAGCAGGCAGATGACACCATCCGGCAGGGCACGGCAAACTTCGGCCCTTCCCTCGTGAGCCTGCCCCTGGCCACCTTGCGTGGATAGCAAAGATGAAAACGCAGAATCAGCATGTTTACCATCCTAAGTTGACAAAATGCCTACATACCTGCCAGGCTACTTCCACCAGCAGTTACCCGGACATCGGGAGCGGCTTCATCGGTGATTAAAAGAGCAGTAACTGCACCGCCAAGGACAACGACTCGCTCGCGCAAATGGCCGAGGCGAGCGGCAACGTGCCGAATCATGGCCAGGTATGCTTCAACTGCCCTATTCATGCTGCTTCAGCCTCTCCGTAGCCCGCTTTTCATCCTTCAGCTTTCCGTTCCAGTATTCGACACATGCTCAGTAGCCCTGGCCGGTTGTCAGAAACTGCATGTGTTGTACAGGGCCAAGCCGATAAGCCCTTATCGTTTCCATTCCAAGCCGCCGGGCCTTCTCAATCCTTTGATTGCCGTCAATCACGTTGTAGCGGCCAGGCGATATTTCGGCGACGATAATCGGTCTTGTGATGTCAACCGCTGGCAGGTGTTCTTCCTTGAACTTGGACACGCCCCTGTTGAAATCCCTAATCTGGACGCTCTCACAGGGAATTTGGTTGTGCATGATGTATTCGGTCATCTTGGTTATGTTGAAAACGAATATCCCGTTCGGAAACAGCTCGTCCCCATCTTCGACAGGGCACGGCGTGAATCGGCTATCAACTTTCAGTTTCCTGCTCATTCCGGACTTTCCTCCACGCGCTTCCTTTTCCTCCTTTCCAAGCCCTGGCGGCGGGAGAGGTACTCTTATGCTTGAATTTTGCCCTACTGTAGGTAAGTAGTCTTCAGGGAGGTCATAATCTGCGTATGCAATGGGAAACGAAGCAGGATATGTCAAATGCAACATCTCCAGGTACCACCCAGCGTAAATCCAATCTGGGCCTTTTCCTGCTTCAGCAATCTCAGGAAACCTCTTTAAGAAAAGATCAGCCATTTTACTCGGTGTGGCATGAGCTGCATCCTTCCAATCATAATAATTGCGCCCCTGACCACTGGTGTATCTTGCCACGAGTATCTCAGGGACTACGAGCCTTGCCCCATGCTTTCGAGATATACTTGTGACTGGCGCTATCGCGCAGCGCCAATGGCAACCTGATGCTGACATACCAGGGGCAAAACGGATACGTTGGTACCCCCTGGCATGAAGCTCGGAAACCATTCTGAGAATCTTCCGGTAACCTGGATAGTCCATAATATCCAATTCCCAGGCATGCTTTCCAAATAACTATTGTAATAACGTTACGTTACAATGCTTTTCGGCTGATAACCTATCTTATGTCAAGCACATCATAATTATATAACTTATCAATATCGTTATAGATAACCACCCTGATTTCAAACAAGATTGACATATGTGGAAATGAGCCCTTCGCGGCCTTGCTCTCATTCGATGTCGGCGGCCCGGCACGATATCTAGTCCGGATTTCAAGTGAAGAAGATGCCGCGTCAGCCCTGGCCTTTGCCGGTGAAAGGGGTCTTGAGACCATTGTTCTGTACGGCGGAAGCCACGGGAAATCTTCGTTTTCCCTTGACATTATTTTTCATAAGTGTCCCTATGATAACTTGTTTTTTCTGACTGTCTCATGAGATCATCCAACAACGCTCTGTGTTGATAAGCCGCGCAGCGCCGAGCCCGTTCGACAAAAATGGAGACAAATGGTGCAATCAGCACATCTTCAACTGCATTTCAGCACCGAGATCGATTTATGAAAGTTTTTCTGATCTATATCCGGGACGAAGACTTCTACCGGCTACTCCCCCCTGAACTTGGGGACTCACGTTTCAGCGAGGGAAGAGTCCAGGTGATGGCGTTCCCCCCGATCGGGATCGAGACACTGGCGCCGATCGTTCGTCAGCACGGTCACGAGGTGCGGATGTTCGACACCTGTCACCCGCTGATGAAGGAAGAACACATCTCCGAGGCGGTCCGCGACGAGAAACCGGATCTGATAGCGCTTTCGTTCTTGTCGACGACCGCTTATCATGCAACCAGCAGCATGGCACATCGGCTCAAGCAGGCTGCACCCCATACGCCGATTATCGTCGGCGGCGTGTTCGCGACCATCAATGCCAGGGAGATCCTCGGGGAATCCCCTGACATAGACTACGTTGCAAGGGGCGAGGGCGAGGAACTGTTTCCGGAGTTTCTGGAAAATCTGGCATCTCCCGGGAAGGTCGGCGGCCTGGTGTGGCGTTCGGGGAGCGAAATCATCGAGAACCCACCCCGACCGATCATTGAAGACCTCGACCAGTTTCCCTACCCTGACCGGAAGAGTCTTCCGATCGATTACATCGAGTCCATGCCGCTAGACGTTCCCGCCGTCCTCTCGTTGGACCGCTTCTGTACCATGCAGACCTCTCGCGGATGCCCCAATAAATGCGTCTACTGCGGCATACCATCCCTGGCCGATCGCAAGTGGCGTCATCGTTCCCCCGAGCATGTACTGGGCGAGATGCAGCAGTTGAACGATGAGGGCTACCGGTCCATCTATCTCACGGACGACCAGTTCCTGCTGAACCGCACGCGCATCGGCGCAATCTGCCAGGGCATCATCGACCGCAAGCTTGAGTTCAACTGGGGCTGCGAAGGCCGGGTCGATTCGATCGCAACCGACCAGTTTCCCATCATGGCCATGGCCAACTGCAACTTTCTCGCCTTTGGGATAGAGGCCGGCTCCCAGAAGGTTCTGGACCGACTCAAGAAGAAACAGACGCTGGAACAGGTCGAACATGCGGTAAGCGAGGCTAATCGCTGCGGCATAGAAAACATCCACGGCTTTTTTCTGGTTGGTTCGCCGGAAGAAACCGATAAGGAAATAATGAAAAGCTTCCATTTTGCGGCCCGCCTCAAACTGGACACGTTCGGTTTCAATCGCCTCCGCGTCTACCGGGGCACTCCCCTGTGGCAGGAATATGTGGAGAAAGGGATAATCGACGATAAGCGTGACTGGAAAAAATGGTTCAAGTGCACAGACATCGACCCGACCACCCTTCAGGAAAAAATTGTGTTACGGACCAGGCAGAAAGGATACCTTTTATTATTCTTAAGCAGGATAGTACTGCGCCCCTTCCAGACAATGAGGTTACTGCGCAGATTTGGCCGGCATATGAAATTAACAGACATCCTGAAGCTGCTCGGGAGCCCCTTCCGCAAGCGGTCCCTCACACTCGAGCCTTTACTGCCGTCCCCCATGATCGACCGCGGGATGACTGCCCCAACCCGATAAGTGTGATTTCAAAGGAGATAAAAACTGGGGGGTTAAGTCCGCATTACACCCGAAAATGGATAATGTGGACGCGACCCCCTTATTTTTTTGCGGTTCTCAACCCCGACCATTAGGTGAACAGGAGTACCCTCTCATGCGGTCATCCGCATGTAGATATGGTAGTACTCGTAAACCATTACCAGCAGCCAGACGAATATGGCGATACCGGTCGCCGCTGCTGAGATGTCCTTGATGATGCCGATCTTTTCGTTTTCGTCCGTGACCAGGAAATCGCAGATGGCCTCTATGGCGCTGTTGAAAAGTTCCGACACCATCATCAGGCCGGTCACGATCACGATTGCCATCAAGTCGATCCATTGCTCGAAATAATAGCTTGTTCCCATGGTAATGAGCGAAAGCACGACCTTGTAGGCCACACTGGCGTCATGGAGCACGCTGAACTTCAGACCGTTCAGGATAATGCGAATTTTGCGTAAAGGCTTGTATCCCGGCTCCCCCGTCCCCAGAAACTTGTTTCGCATAACGCAGTCCTCCCATAGCGGTTCAATCCTGAACTTTATTGTGCAGTGACTCATCCGCATCATTGCAGCCTGATAACGTAGATAAGACCGTCAGTGAAATACTTCTTATCCCCGGAATCCTTCCAGGACAACGGCTTGACGAAAGCTCGCATGTCATATGAGGCAATCAGGCCATTCTCTCTGAGGTCGATGAACAATCCACTTGCTTCTGCATCGATATCTGGTGAGTTTTTAGGAATCGCCCACCAACTTAAACCGTAAGTCAGATTGACAAGACCCGTATATATTGCCCTGCCGTCTGTCGTCGAAAACCGTGTTTTCCAGAACCTCGCTTCACGACGTAGCCCCGGTGAGTCGGTCAATGCGGCCTTCACGAAACCCAAGTCATTTGCCCGTTCGTTCCAGAACCCAAGAGCAATAGGCGCTGTCAGGTAACTTCTCCCACTGAAAACAGATGAGGCGAATTTGCCTATCGAATCAAATCCCAGAGGGTCGGGAACCTGCCAGCCCGCCTTCTTCATTGCAGCCGTAAGGGATGCATCGTCCTGAGCGATAATAATGACATTTAACGGATTGCCTTCAGTCGCCATGATTGATTCGGTGTATTTTGGCAATCGCAGATCTTCAAAGCCCCTGATGATATCATCGACGACAATCGGGGTAGCCACCTCATGAGCAGTATTTATGATGGGTTGATACCGTTTGCCGGTATGCACGTAAAACGCTGCCAGGGAAAGAAGGATTAAAGCCGTTACGCTTTGGAGCATGCGCCGTGAAAAGAACGCGGAGCAGTGTTCCTGTTCCCGCCCGGCAGGGATTTCAACAAGGCAGATACCGATAATCAGCCACAGTGATCCCAGCAGGTACCCGCCCAGAATATCGCTTAAGAAGTGGACTCCCAGGTAGAGCCGGCTGAACCCGATGGAGGCAATCAGCACGATGGCCACAAATGAAAGGTTGAGCCTGTTCCTCCAGGTAGCAACATGCCGGATGACGCAATAGGCGATGAACCCGTACACGGCAGCCGCTATTGCCGCATGCCCGCTGGGGAAGGAATAGAACGCCTCGTGATAAACGCCGACTTCCAGCGGTCTTTGGCGATGGATGACGACTTTGCCGAGAAAGATCACCAGATAGCTTCCCCCGAGGGTGAGCCAGAACGGCAGGATGTACCTCTTCCTGTTCCAGATCCAAAAGAGGGCGGTGCCAGCCAATGACGTCACCAGTACGAATTTCGCCTTTCCGAGAAGGGTGATCCAGAGGAACACCTTCACCAGGGCTGGGGCACGATATTCGTACAGCAGGTTTGCGAATCGGGTATCAAAGGAGACAATGCTCTCATGGTTGACGATATCCTCCACGACACCGAAGAATGCCAGCAGGAGGTAGATGAAGGCAATTCCCATGAGGGTGAGGCACAAACCGGCGAATTGCCCTGTATCCAGACGGCTTCCCAGCTTTGCCACCAACCCGGGATGTGTGCCTCTCTCCCTGGTGGGGACCTTCGGAGCGATGTACCTGCTGGGGTTCAGCCTCAACAACCTCTCCCTCATGGCCCTGACCATCTCCACCGGCTTCGTGGTGGACGATGCCATCGTCATGATCGAAAACATCGCCCGTTACATCGAGACGGGAGAAGAGCCGCTAGCAGCGGCCCTCAAGGGGTCCCAGCAGATCGGTTTCACCATCCTGTCGCTCACCGTCTCCCTCATCGCCGTGCTCATCCCGCTCCTCTTCATGGGAGACGTGGTGGGGCGCCTCTTCCGCGAGTTCGCCATCACCCTCGGCGTCACCATTCTCATCTCGGCGGTGGTCTCCCTGACTCTTACGCCGATGATGTGTGCCCGGATTCTCAAACATGTTCCCGAGGAACGGCAGGGGCGGTTCTATCATGCCTCCGGCGTATTCCTGGAGCGGCTCATCGCCGCCTACGGCCGGACCCTGCAGTGGGTGCTCCGCCACCAGACGGCCACTCTGGTGGTGGCGGTGGGGACCCTGGTGCTGACCGTTCTTTTGTACATCGTCGTTCCCAAGGGTTTCTTCCCGGTTCAAGATACCGGCGCAATCCAGGGGATTTCGGAAGCGCCCCAATCGATATCGTTCCCGGTCATGGCCGAGCGGCAGCAGGCCCTGGCCGCTGTGATCCTGAAAGACCCGGCAGTGGCCAGCCTCTCCACTTACATCGGCGTGGACGGCACCAACACCACGCTGAACAGCGGGCGCATTCTCATCAACCTGAAGCCCTTGGGCGAGCGGGACGCCAATGCCAGCGAGATAATCCGGCGACTCCAGCCGGAGTTGGCGAAGGTCGCTGGCATCTCCCTCTTCATGCAGCCGGTGCAGGACCTCACCGTTGATGCGCGGGTGAGTCGCACCCAGTTCCAGTACACCCTCGAGGACCCCGACTTTAACGAGTTGAACAACTGGTCACCCAAGCTGGTGAATCTCCTCCGCACCCGTCCCGAGCTCTCCGACGTGAGCAGCGACCAGCAGGACCAGGGCTTGAGGGTCACACTCGATATCGACCGCAGTACCGCCGCACGGTTCGGCATTACCCCGCAGAATATTGACGATGCCCTCTATGACGCATTCGGTCAGCGCCAGGTCTCGACTATTTTTACGGAACTTAACCAGTACCGGGTCGTCCTTGATGTCAAGCCCGACTTCCAGCAGGGACCCGACGGGCTGAAGTCGATTTACCTCCGTGGCACAACCGGCGGTCCGGTGCCGCTCAGCACGATCACCCGGGCCACTGAGGACACTGGGCCACTGGTCATCAACCGCCAGGGGCAGTTCCCGGCGGCGACCACGTCGTTCAACCTGGCGGCCGGCGTGGCGCTCGGCAATGCGGTTAAGTCCATCGAGACCGCCGTGCATAAAATGGGAATGCCGGGGAGTATTCACGGGATCTTTGCCGGCACGGCCCAAGCCTTCCAGGCGTCGCTCGCCAACGAACCGCTGTTGATCCTTGCGGCGCTGGTGGCGGTCTACCTCGTTCTCGGGGTATTATACGAGAGCTATATTCATCCGATTACCATCCTCTCCACGCTCCCGTCGGCCGGGGTAGGAGCGGTGCTCGCGATGATGCTCACAGGAACCGATCTCAGCCTGATCGCCATAATCGGCGTGATCCTCCTGATCGGCATCGTCAAGAAAAACGGCATCATGATGGTTGATTTCGCCATCGCCGCCGAACGCAACGAGGGGAAAAAACCCGAGGAGGCGATCTACGAGGCCTGCCTGCTCCGCTTCCGGCCGATAATGATGACCACCATGGCGGCTCTTTTCGGTGCCCTGCCGCTGGCACTGGGAACCGGCGTGGGATCGGAGCTACGCCGTCCTTTGGGTATCGCCATCGTCGGGGGGTTGATCTTCAGCCAGATGATGACCCTCTATACTACTCCGGTGGTCTATCTCTACATGGACAGATTCCGGCTTTGGGTTGCACGGGTGCGGGGGAAAAGATAGGAAAGGGTACATTATGTTTCACTTGCAAATATCAGGTTGCTTGTCGGCTGTCGCTGTGACACTCCTGCTCATAACCGCCTGCTCGGTCGGTCCGGACTATGTGCGGCCGACGGTCACGGTCCCTCCGGCGTTCAAGGAAATGTCTGGCTGGAAGGTGGCGGAGCCGCGCGATGATGCCGGCAAAGGCCCCTGGTGGGAGATATTCAATGACCCGCAACTGAATACACTCGAACAACAGGTGAACATCTCTAACCAGAACGTGGTAGCCGCAGAGGCCCAGTTCCGGGAAGCGCGCGCCCTTGCCCAGGCAGCCCGGGCTGGTTATTTCCCGACATTGACCGCTGGCGCCTCTGCCACCCGTTCCCGCACTTCCGGCAACCTCTCCAGCACAACCCGCTCGGGGGCGACCTTAACCGACTACTTCCTCGGCTTGAACCTCTCCTGGGAGCTGGATGTCTGGGGGAAGGTGCGCCGCACTGTCGAGGCGGGCCGGGCAAGCGCCCAGGCAAGCGCAGCCGACCTGGAAGCTCTCCGCTTGAGCACCCAGGCCCAACTGGCCCAGGACTATTTCCAGCTGCGGACCTTCGATGCCCAGAAAAAGCTCCTTGATGCGACGGTGAGCGCTTACCGTAAATTCCTAGAACTGACCAAAAACCGTTACGCAAGCGGCGTAGCGTCGCGGGGGGATGTGCTGCAGGCGGAGACCCAGCTCAAAACAACCGAAGCTCAGGCAATCGACGTCGGCGTGCAGCGCGCGCAACTGGAACATGCCATTGCGGTACTCATCGGGAAACCTGCGTCTCTCTTTTCGATTCCTTTTACGCCGCTTGCAGCTTTACCGCCAACCATCCCGGTCGGAGTGCCGTCCGCATTGCTGGAACGGCGCCCCGATATTGCCGCCGCCGAGAGGAGCGCCGCCGCGGCGAATGCCCGGATCGGAGTGGCCAAAGCCGCTTATTTTCCGACAATCACCTTGAGCGCGTCGGGAGGTTTCGAAAGCTCATCTCTCTCCCAATGGCTTACCTGGCCGAGCCGCCTATGGTCGGTCGGTCCGGCAATCTCCGAGACATTGTTCGACGGGGGGCTAAGGCGGGCCCAGGACGACCAGACGCGGGCCACCTATGACGCGAGTGTGGCGGCCTACCGGCAGACAGTGCTTGCCGCCTTTCAGGGGGTGGAAGACAATTTGTCGGCGCTGCGTATCCTGGAGCAAGAGGCGCTGGTGCAGGGGGAGGCAGTAAAAGCAGCACAGCAATCCATGATCTTCACCACCAATCAGTACAAGGCAGGGACTGTCAGCGCTCTGGATGTTATTAACACCCAGGTGACGGATCTTAATAATGAAAGGACCGCGATCACTATACTCGGCAGCCGGATGACGGCCAGTGTCCTCCTCATAAACGCTCTAGGGGGAGGTTGGAACTCCTCCACGCTTCCTTCGGCGGACGAGTTGGGGAAACACGACGACAAATAATATTGAACTACTTAAAGTAGATATGACCGTCAGGAAGGTATGCATACCAAACCCGCTATAAGCTGAAACCAACTATATAGCCGCAAGGTCATTCTTTTTGAGGAGATCTGTATTGAAAGAGGTGGTCCCCAAAAATCGGACAGTGTGCTAAAGAGGTAATGAATTTATGGCCACAGGACTGGCATGAATATTGGAAGAAAACATTGGCATGACGATAACAATTCGTCAAACCTCCATATTTTTGGGCAGTTCAGATGAAGTTCTATTCATACTGGGCTGCCCCTTTTTTTACATTTGTGCAAAAAGCCGCCCTTCAACTGGGTAGCATTGAAGATCAATCATCAATCTCGTTGAGGTACCGGCAAGACTCATCTACATGATCTTTGCGGCTGAAGAGAATAATCTCTCGGCCGCTCTTGGCCTCTACAATTACCCATCTACCGCGATTGTACAGTTTTACCCGGTATCTCTTCATGCCGGTCTTATATCATTTTGGCTGCCTCATAAAAAGATGTTTTTGGAGGGCGTGCCCACTGCTTCTGCCGATATGTCACAGCAAAAGCGTACCCAATTAAACCAATTTTTAGCAATACATCTGTTACCCTGATGTTACAAGTGGTGCAAGTGCGGGTGAGTACTGCTACGGAACGCGCTTATAATTTGATGCGGGAAAGAAAATAAATGCGGAAGTCACCATGTGATAACAAGCACTTCGATAAAGCCGGATTGTTGGCTGTGATGTTGGCACACTCCGTGCCAAAACATATCTGACGAAGTAATAAATTTCGTCATCCTTAATACCTTGGGGCAGTTCTACCCTCCGATTGAACTGCCTCCTTTTTACACAGCATTGAACTCTAAATACCGACCTGTGTTGAACGCAACCCCTTGCAACTTTACCGATTTGCCTGAGGTGATATACTTATCAAGTAGAGCGGTAAGGAATAAACATCAGAGTTTGGGGCAGTCTTTATTTGTATTTGCGTAGACCCTCCTTTGACTGCCCCGTTTTTTCACAAAAAAGCCGCCCCAGTTTCCCAGGGCGGCCATTGTTTCCGTTTCAGCCTATGTGCCTACGCTGCTTTTGACCAATATCCTGCCTATCAACCGGGTGAATTCAAATTGCAAGTGCACCACGTAAATTTTTAAAGAAGACATCATGTGGTGCGCTTACGAATAGAATCTACCAAAGTCGACCCGTTATGATGGCTTGTAGCCTGCTGCGGGCTCGTCGGATCCATTGATTTGCCGCTTAATGTCCTGCCGTTCATCCTGCGGGGCGTCAGCCTGTTGGGGGTCGATTCGGTACAGTGCCCCATGGGGCCGCGTAAACTGGTATGGGAAAAGCTTGCGCGCGAATGGAAGCTGGACAATCTGGAGAATATCGGCAGGGAATGCACCCTGGAAAACCTCGAACAGGAAATCCACGCTATTCTCAAAGGAGAGCTGCGAGGCCGCATATTAGTCAACTTGCTGAATAGCTGACACTGGAAGCATTCAAGTAATTATGCGACTGTAATCGACGCTCCACAATGAAAGGGGCATCCATATCCTGGTATGCCCCTTTCCCAAAAACCCTTCTCAGGCCAAATTTGAAAGCCGTATTTTCAACCTTTTTTCTTTGTAACTTTCTTCGCGGCTGGTTTCTTGGCTTGCAGCTTCTCTGCCCTTACCGCCCTCGCCTTGGCAAGGTTGTCCGCTAGACCCCTGTCCAACGCCGTTTGCCTTCTTTTCTCCGAGAAGTTTTTTGCGGTCAGTGATTGAGTTGCAGGGATATTAAACTGCTTCCTATATTCCCGGGGTGAAATACCGTGCACCTTGTTGAGATGCCAGGTAAGAGTTTTCATCCCACCTTTGCCGCAGATCATGCAATATGGGGTCTCCTTTTCACTATAAATCCTCCTCTCACCCTAAATGGTTTCTTGCCGCAGGGGCGGCGAATCAGCCCCTACGGCAAAACGTCCAATTAACCGAGTATAGCCTTCAGGTCCTGGGCGGGGGTGGAGATGGGAGCTATATTGAAGTTCTCCACCAGGAAGTTGAGCACGTTGGGGGTGATGAAAGCCGGGAGGGAAGGTCCCAGCTTGATGTTCTTGATCCCCAGATGAAGCAGGGTCAGGAGTATCACCACCGCCTTCTGCTCGTACCAGGAGAGGACCAGGGACAGGGGCAGGTCGTTTACCCCGCACTCGAAAGCGCCGGCCAATGCCAGCGCGATCTGGATCGCCGAGTAGGCGTCGTTGCACTGGCCCACGTCGAGCAACCTGGGGATGCCGCCGATATCACCAAAGTCAAGCTTGTTGAAGCGGTACTTGCCGCAGGCCAGGGTCAGGATCACGCAGTCTTGCGGCACCTTCTCGGCAAACTCGGTGTAATAGTTCCTGCCCGGTTTGGCCCCGTCGCAGCCGCCAATGAGGAAGAAGTGTTTCACCGCGCCGGCCTTTACCGCCTCGATCACCTTGTCCGCTACCCCCAGCACTGCGTTGTGCCCGAAGCCCACCATGATCTCCTGACCGGGGGCGTCCGGGAAGCCCGGGAGTCCCAACGCCTTGTTGATGACTTCCGAGAAATCCCAGCCCTCGATGTGCCTGATTCCAGGCCAGGCAACCAGACCCCAGGTGAACAGCCTGTCGGTGTATGCCTCGGCCGGGCGCTGGATACAGTTGGTGTTGAAGATGATGGCCCCGGGGAAGCCGGGGAATTCCTTGGCCTGGTCCTGCCAGGCGCCGCCGAAGTTGCCCGCCAGGTGCGGGTACTTCTTCAGGCCCGGATAGCCGTGGGCCGGCAGCATCTCGCCATGGGTATAGATGTTGATCCCCTTGCCCTCGGTCTGCTTCAGGAGTTCCTCCAGCATGCGCAGGTCGTGACCGGAGACGAGGATGGCCTTGCCCGCCTTGGTGCCGAGCTGGACCTTCGTGGGGACCGGGTGGCCGTAGTGGTCCGTATTACCCTCGTTGAGCATGCCCATGACCTTGAGATTCATCTGGCCGCACTCCATTGCCAGGCCGACGTAGTCCATGAGGCCGAGCGCGGGGTCGACTGTGGCTGCAAGGGCCTTGTGGAAAAAAGCGTATACTGCCTCGTCTTCCCTGCCGAGGATCTTGGCGTGGTCGGCGTAGGCTGCCATCCCTTTGAGGCCATAGGTGAGGATTTCGATGGCCGAGCGGATATCCTCGTTCTCGTGGAGAGCAGGGATGCCGTGTTCTTCGCCCTGTTTGACCAGGTCCGACGCGGGCGTCCAGGCAGCCGGGCCGGTGGCGATCCGCGGGGCCGTCGTACCGTTCTTGGCCTGAAACGCCGTTTCGTAAAGATTCCTGGCCTTTTCCTTGAGTTCCCCGCACTGCCCGATGAGCACCTCGAGTCGCGCCGGGTCGAAGTCCACATTGGTGACAATGGCGAAGAGCCCTTCGAGGACAAATCCGTCTATCGCGGGGTCTTTCGCCCCCAAACCGCGCGCCTTGTCGGCATAGAAGGCAAGGCCCTTCAGGCCATACAGCAGGTTGTCCTGCAAGGCCGCCACTTCCGGCTTTTTGCCGCACACGCCCGAAATTTCACACGCGATTCCTTTTGCTGTCTGCTCACACTGATGACAATACATGAATAGCCTCCTGTTGCTGGTATGGTGCACACTATTCGTGTGTTTTATTTCCGTGCGGCAAGCCCCTGGTCATGCAGCCGTGCCGCCTTTGGAAAGAGGATGTTGTTTTCAAGGTGGACGTGTTTGTGAAGGTCGTCCTCGAATTCCCGGAGCTTCCGGTAGGTCACCATGAAGGTATTGCAGGCGTCGGACGGCAGAGTGTAGTTGCTTGATAGTCGACGTATTTCATGCACCGCCTCACCGACTTCATCGTGCTCCCTGATCAGCCTTTCCAAACTGGCACCGATCGTGTCCATGTCTTTCGCATCGGGCACTGCTCCCGTTTTTCCGGCGACTTCCACTTTCCTAATAGTCGGGAACAGGACTTCCTCTTCCTCCCGCAAATGGGCATCCATGTCGCCTGCTATTCTATCGAAGATGGCGGCAATTTCCATCACTTCGGGGTGATTGGCGCCATGCACCTGGGCCACCTTACGGGCGGAGGCGGCAAACTGCGGCAGATTCTCCCAGAGGTAGGCATGATGGACAGTGATAATGTAGTCAGACAGGAATGAAAGGTCCCATGCCGCGTAATCGTGGCTTCGTGCAAGCGGTGTGTTCCCGACTGCTGTTATTTCACGGAGTATCTCATCCAGGTCGATGCCCTTCTCCCGGCAAACCGCCGAAAGAACGACTTTGCCGCCGCAGCAGAAATCGATCCCGTACTTTTCGAAAACCGCCGCTGTCCGGTAATCTCCGGCAACAAATTCGCCGATGGTTTTCTCCGCACTATGCGCATCGGGCCGGGCTGCCTTTTCATCCTTCATTGTGCCACCTCTCGTGTTGGTCACGTTCGAAAAACACTGCTTCTAAAGATCTAGGGCTCCCCGTCCGGGGCGACGGAACGGGAAAAAGTATCCCAGAGCGTAGCACGCTCCTTTTCCAGGTCTAGCGTGAAACCGCTCAGAATCCAACGAATGATCGTAAAATTGATTGTACCGATGAACATGGACGTAAGCGCCTCCGGATCGAGATTCCTGTGCACGCTGCCTTGCCTCTGACCTTCAGCGATGGTCTCCTTGATGCCGGTGCAATAGCCCGCCAACCGTTTTCCGATTTCGTCCCTGAGCACATCATTGTTGACCATGACCTCTTCGGAAAACAGGGTGCGCGGAATTCCCCTATTGTTTTCCGCGTATGCGAGATGGATCCGGAAGATCTCGCCAAGCTTCTCCAGGGGATCAGCAATGTTCTCTACCTCACCGAGAATCAGCAGGAGATCCTGGCCTATTTTTCCTATGACCGACCTGACAATCTCCTCTTTGTTCGTGAAATGCCGGTAGATGTTCCCCTCGGAAATGCCGACCTCCGCGGCTATCCCGGCAGTCGTGGCACCATGGATGCCCTTTTCGCCGATCATCCGCAAGGCGGCCTCGGTTATCTGCCGCTGTCGTATTTCGGTGGTCTTCCTCTGTCTAGCGGGCATGGCCGGGCTCCATTTCAACATGTGAGTGGTTACCCACTTGACAAGTGATATCAGACTTCAAGAAGAATTCAACTCGATAATTTACGAAAAAGGAGGCGGAAATTGTAGAATCCGGGAACACTCTCCGGCTTTCCTCTTGGAGTGTCTGGATTTTTTTGAAGATATGGGGAGTTTTCCCCGTTTCCACGGAAAGACAGAAATCGATGTGCATTTCATCATGTTTTTTCCGCTCACCTGACACGTAGTGGTTCTTTGTGGCCGCTGTTACACGGATAGTGCACCAATCCACCGTCAGGGGGGGAAAGCCCGGTGAAACCAAATCGCCACCTCACCCGTGAGGACATGAGTGAGGTGGCGATGATCCAGTGGTACAAGCTGTCAGACGAGCAGGTCTTCGTAAAAAGCACCGAAGGTATTCTGCGGATTCCGGATATGGATTTCAACCATCCAAATGTTAGGTGCGGGATGGAAGGTGATTTCGTGCAACGGACCCTCGTAGTGCTCGGCACTGGAATAGTCGCCCAGGCGATGCCCGCCCAGATCCATGTTCAATTCCCAGCCCAGATCCTTCGCCATTTTTTGTGCGAAGTCATACAACTCGACGCCGGTAGCCTTGTCAGTTTTCCACTTGTCGGCAACGGCTTCGAAGATCTTTTTGGCGTCAACCGCGCACCGTTTCATTTCCGGATTGCTCCCGGTCACGAAGGTGTCGCCGGCATCCCCTTCATAGCCGTCCCAGACAGGAGCGATGTCTAAGAAAAAGATATCATCTTTACCTAAACGCACTCCCGGTACGGAATCAGCGCCAAAGGTAATGGTGGTGTTGCTGCCGAAGCGGATATACGGCTTATGGAACGCTTTTGTCGCCCCCATCTCCTTCAAGGTATCGACCACCAGTTTGTTGGCATCCTCCTCCAGCATGCCCACCTGCACGCGGGAAGCAATCAGTTCTACCGCCTGCTGCGCTTTCGCCCTGATCTCCAGCATTTTCTCCACGGAAAAATCCGCTTTGGTTTTTTCCAGCGTTGCCGAATCTTGTTGTGTCATAGCCGCGACTCCTTTGTCCTGTAATGTTTAACAGCTATGGCGTCGCCAATTCCGCTGGCGTGCCGTTCCATGCCGTTTCACTCACTGCCTACCGTACTACCTCCTTTCACAATCTACTCCGCCCTGAACCCGTCACGATTCCCGTCAGGCAAAGCACGTGCAGAGCTCCTGGCTGTGGCGGATATGGAGTCGGTCCAGGTTGTCCTCCGTTGGCAGCTGCACAGTAAAACCGAGGTCCCGTTATTACCTCGGCTACAACCCCAAATCCGACAAACCGGGATGGTCGTCCGGACGACGACCGAGCGGCCAGTGATATTTACGATCCGCGTCCTGTATCGGCAGGTCGTTGATACTCGCAAAGCGACGACGCATCAGGCCATTCTCGTCAAACTCCCAATTCTCATTGCCATAGGAGCGGTACCAATTGCCGGAAGTATCGTGCCATTCATAGGCAAATCTAACGGCAATGCGTGAATCGGTATATGCCCACAATTCCTTGATAAGTCTATAGTCGAGCTCTTTTGCCCACTTCCGCTTGAGAAACTCAATGATTGCAGCACGGCCGTTCGGGAATTCACTACGATTACGCCATGCACTGTCGACGGTGTAGGCAAGAGACACTTTTTCCGGATCACGGTTGTTCCAAGCATCTTCAGCCATGCGAACCTTCTGCCGGGCAGTCTCTTCAGAAAACGGCGGAAACGGCGGTTTTTTTCCATAATACACTCCCTTGCGCATGCGATATAGTCAGACACTCGTCCAGTCCCCTAAACCTAGCAGAGAAAATCAATACGTCAACCTGTTGTTCTGCACGTGCACATTCTTCGATGTGTGACGTGCATTCAGCTACTGTGTTTTCCTCGAAGTGGTAAAGCCCCCACAAAGGAAGTAAGTACAAGCAGCCAATGGTTCAAACAACAACTGCTGAATAAATGAAGGTTCGATTCCAACCTGTTAAAAAAAACGCCTACTACCTCCAGGTTTCGTGGATTAGTGGCGACTCGGGAGCCTCAAATAATCCACCCTCAAGCAATATGGACGCATAGACGAGAAATTCGATATGCCGATCTCCAACGGTGTGGTCGAAGTGATGAACAACAAGGCAACGGTGATCAGCCATCGAACCTACGGCTTAAGACCGGCCGAGAACTACACTGAATATCTATAACTGCATGGCGATTTACCCATGCATGTTTCATTGCACAGATTACCGTTAGCATACTCTAATTGTACTAGTACCAGTTGTCTCCCGAATTCCTTAAAAACACCCCAAAAAGAAAGGGGCACCCATATCTGGCATGCCCCTTTCTTGAAAAACCCTTCAAACGTCAAATTTGGAAGCCGAGTTTTCAGCCTTTTTTCTTTGTAATTTCTTTCACCGCCGGTTTCTTGGCTTGCAGCTTTTCTGCCCTTACCGCCCGCGCTTTGGCAAGGTTGTCGGCCAATCCCCTATCCAACGCCGTTTGGCTTCTTTTCTCAGAGAAATTTTTTGCAGTCAGAGATTGCGTGGCAGGGATGTTGAACTGTTTCCGATATTCTCGTGGCGTAAAGCCGTGAACCTGGTTAAGATGTCTAGTGAGAGTTTTCATGCCCCCTTTGCCACAAATCATGCAATAAACCTGGCCAGCCTGAAAAGCCTTCCTCAAGGTCATGACCGGCGCCTTCTTCTCTTCAACCGCTTCAGGCGCTGCAGTTTCGGTAGTTTCCAACTGCTGAAGCGCAGCATAAACCTTTTGAATCTCCTGCAAAAGCTCATCTGTCTACATCACGGTGACAGATGCATGCGAGGATACGATAGTCGCTGCCAGTTCTACAAGCGTATTTGGCATTTTATGCCCTCCTTTTGAAGCAATAAATAACCATGACATGGGGTAGAACCAACAGGGTCCATAGAGGACTTGCACCTCCAAGTCACTGCTTGACCACCATAGTCAAGCAGATGTCGCTTACGCGACACGCGCCCTGCCGGGCGGGTTTATGCCCGGTCATGGTCGTAGCGCGGGTTGTAGCTTAGCGCGATTTACTCTTTCGGAAATACGGTGCGCATCACCCCCAAATCCTGACTAGTTCAGGAACTCTTTGAGCATGGTTATACGTTTCTTGGTGAGCCAAGTCCGCCAACTTTCCTCTGTAACCTGTGGGTACTTCTGGCGGCCAAACTCGACCCAGGCCTCCCGATATTTTAGCCAGACCTTCTGCGTGTGCTTGATGTCAGCCTGTTTCACGCTCCCCCAATTAAAATCCTTTTCGCTCTGGATCTTTCTGTACACCGTGTTCAAGTTCCGGTCTTCTTTTATGAAGTCGGCTTTGGTGTATCGAGGTAGCTTCCCTTTTTCAAACTGCACAATGGCGGAGACAAAATCCTTTGAAAGCGTCGACTCCTCCTCGATCAGGAGGGCTGCACGGGCAGTACCGGTAGTATCCACCTCATTCCTTGTTCGCGCTTCAGAGAACATACCGAAGGACTGCTTAAGAACCGCGAACAACTGTTTGTCCTTCTCGCTCCAGTTCAGCAGGATGTCGTCAAGATTGCGTTTAAGTTTTGCGTCAGCCAATCGTTGTTCGCGCTTCGCGCAGAATCCCTGCATATACCCGCTCGTGATATCGTCGCAGAGATCGAACGGTTTTTCGCCCTTGCTCTTTTTCAGGTCTAAAAGGTGCTGAATACGATACTCCATCTCGGCAGGGGCTCCATCGAGTTTGCAGGCAAATTTTATAGCGAGATCGGCGTCTTTCTTCACCCCTCTACCGTTCGCGTAAATCATCATGAGGGTGGCTGACCCTCCAAAGGCTATGTCGTCGCCTCGTTCAACCTCAAGGTAGGCGCAGTGGCGAGCTTTCACAGGATCAGGCGTGATATCAAAGCCGTAATAGAGATTCGCAGATTCGCAGCCGGCGAGAGATTTAGCGGTTTCCGCATCAGGGCGATCTTTGGCGGGCAGTTGTATTTTTTCCGACTTCTTGCATTCCTCTTCCCACCACTCATCACCGCCAAAGCATTGAATAGGGAGCATCAAGAACAACAGGGAGAATACGAGGACCGGGAATATCCATTTTATCCTCTTCCTGAGGGTGGCATGCTGATGAATGTCAGAAGTATTTTTCATTCTTTCTCCAACTCCTTATTGATCAGATCCGGCCAAGCCCCCAGTCCGCGCCCCGGAGCCTCTCTCTATTTATTTTCAATTTTGATGCAACATATAGATTTTTATCAAAATTCATCGTTGGCCAACATTCAATTTGAGATATTGAACAGTTAACCGGCCAATCTTCCACCAGCTGCATTTTCATGCTTTTATGCGAGGGATAAACAGGAGCACTTCCCTATTCCCCAAAGCACTTCATCCCGGCAAATCCAAATTTACCGCCCACTCCTCTTCTGTCGCCTCAAACGTTGAAACGATATGCCGCTTCGGGATGATCAAGACGTGACCGGGATTGACGAGGAATCCGTCGTAAATGGCCACTGCATTTTCATTGGCTGCGAAAACACGTTTCGGTTCGAGATAGCAGAAGGGACACCCTTGGTCATCGGTATCTGATATCCCCAAAACAGAATGTTTGTGGTCAGCGGTCATTTCCAACCTTCTGGTAAAATAAGTAGCGTGAATGCCCTAAAAAAGAAAAAACCGCCACCCGGAGGGACCCGGCGATAGCGGCTTCTATTTTCATACGCAATCAATTATTTGTTCGTCATATTCATTCATCAGATGTTCCCCAAAAAACGAACGTCATGCTGCGACAACAGGCGTAATCCATACGCCTACACACTGGTCTTGCTAATAATCTTTCCCATATTGAAAGGATGTTCATTTTGTACCAAATCCAAACTCCTAATACCATTTAATTTTTTTCAATTAAGGCGCGAGAGACAGCTGCAAACAAACCTCTTACGAACCAGGAAAAAGTGGGGGAAAACCGAATGGCACTAGTTTAAGGTAATTTTGCATGAGAAATGACCTGAAAATATTGGCAAAAAGGGCATAATGCCCCATGCGAAATCCAACGCCAATGTTCCCCGGTTTTCATCTGCAATGCCTTCGTCGAAAGCCCCGTTCAGTTCAGCAGAAACTCGCAGATAAACTTGCTCTGCTGAAACAAAAGTCATTCAGGCAAATCGGTGAGGTCTTTGAAAAATTTATTCCCCGCGCGCTTCTGAAACAGGAGCAATCAGGGGATATGAGCCGCCGAAGAATTTTCTCGAAGGAGAACACCTTCTGGGCCTTTTTCAGCCAAGTGCTGGACGCAGACTGGGGTTGTCAAGAAGTGATCCGCAAGCTCCAGTCCTATGCATCCCTCAAGGGGGTCAAGGTACCATCGTCCTCAACCGCTTCATATTGCACGGCGCGTAAGAAGTTGGATGAACAAATGCTCTCCGACATTCTTGCGCATACGGCTGAGCGGCTTGAGCAAATGCCGGAGTCCGGCTTGCTGAACAACCGGCGAGTCATTGTCGGCGATGGAACGGGCGTCAGCATGCCGGATACGCAGATGAATCAGGACGTCTGGCCGCAGTCGTCCTCTGTGAAATCTGGGTGTGGGTTTCCATCGGCACGTATCTGCGCCTGTTTTTCACTGCAAAGCGGAGCATTGCTCAGCTACGCCATTGGTAACAAGAAGAATCAAGAACTTCCGCTATTCCGTTAGCAGTGGACGACCTTTGAGCGAGGCGACATCTTCCTGGGAGACAAAGGTTTCTGCAGCTATTACGACATCGCAAAACTCGCAGAACAGGGCGTTGACAGTGTTGTCACCCTTGCTCGGAGGGCACCGGTCCACGCCGCAAGCAGCCACAAAAAGCTCGGTCCTGACGATCTGCTGATAAAATGGAACCGCCCAGTTTATAACGTCAGACTGTCGTACTCGAAAGACGATTGGGCGAAGCTTCCGGAAGAGCTGGTGTTGCGACAGATCAAGGTCACGGTGAAGTATCCCGGGTTTCGCACTCAAAGGTTTCACATTGTTACCACCTTGCTTGATGCCGAGCAATATCCTGCGGATGAACTTGCCGAACTTTACTTCAAGCGGTGGGATGTCGAGCTGTTTTTCCGCGATATTAAGACGACCATGGGTATGGATATCCTGCGGTGTAAAACACCCGAGATGATCCGAAAAGAAATAATGATGTACTTTATCGCTTACAACTGTGTCCGCCGGTTGATGTACGAGGCTGCCGAAGAAGCGGATCTTAAGGTTCGAGCTGTGAGCTTCAAGGGCAGCTTGCAAGCACTTCGCAGCTGGGAACCACATTTCAATCAGGCGAAAATCAGTGTGGCAGAGCGTTTCAGACTGATCAGTGACTTATATGACGCGATGACCAATGCACCGATCAGGCAACGCCCTGGACGTAGTGAACCCCGCTGCCGTAAACGACTCCCCAAGAATTACAAGTTGCTTACTTCGCCAAGACATGAAATGAAAGAGTGTCTTGGCCCAGCGTGACTTGGACTTTTGGCCCGTTTGTGATAAACCATCGCGAACGGAGGAAAGTCCATGCGAAAGAAACGTCACAATGAAGTGGTTCAATAGAAACGGACACTGTGATAAGCTCAAACATCAAGAAAGAAGAGGTGTCCATTGAATCAGAAACCACGAAGAAAATTTCCGAAGAATTTAAGCAAGATGCCATAAAACTGGTAACAGAGCAGGGATACCGGATCAGCGAGGCAGCCAGAAATTTAGACGTTAATGTAAGCGTCTTACGTCGTTGGGTTAAAGGACGCGAAACCGAGAAATCTGGCTTTCCCTTTAACAACCAGTTGACCTCTGAACAGGAGGAAATAAAGAGGCTTCGTGAAGAGAATCAACGGCTGCGCATGGAGCGTGAAATCCTAAAAAAGGCGGCGGCCTTCTTTGCCAACGAGTCGAAATGAGATTCGACTTCATCCGGCGGCAACGAAAGGCGTATCCCGTCACACTGCTCTGCAAGGTGATGGATGTAAGCCGGAGTGGTTTCTACCAGCATATACGGTCTGGATCGAAAAAAATTTCCAAAGAGCAGTTTGTCTTGGTAGATTCTATTCGTAAGTGCACCACATGAAGCAAAAGCAGGACATGATGGGATTTTCTGGTAGTGTTTGAAGCACGACCAACAAACACCCGGAAAGGAGCCCACCATGTCCTACATCCATTTTATCGAAAGAGAGCGGTATGTCATCAGCCACATGAAAATGGCCGGTTTCAGTTTGAGAGCTATAGGGCGCCGCTTAGGCCGGCATCACACAAGCATCATGCGAGAGATCAACCGCAATCGCCCTACCTATTCTGATGATGCCGTTTACTGGTACTATGCTAGGTGAATTCAAATTGCAAGTGCACCACTTCAGGAGTCATACATCCCACCAGTTCCATATTTTAGTTCTCAGAAGTCTCATATCAGCAACCACCGTTTAATTTACCTAACTGCCTAATAATAAACATTATATCACAACCAAAAGGGAGAATGACCAACACGGTCTATCTCCCTTTTCTCATTTAAGGAGGATACCATGACCTCCATTAAACCGACCATCAGACGCATGACATATGAAGAAGCTCAACATCTCAGACTTTTTAACAGAGGACTGACCATGCAGCACCGAGTAACCACCTACAACCTCACAGCGGGGTTATCCGACCAGATACATATTTTCACCAGAAGCATTTGCATATTCGTACTAACTGTCACTAAAACGTTAGGTTACATAGGCTTAGACGCATATGAGCCAGCTGAACCAGACCCCATTAACTCTATCTTCCTGCATTCAGATTACCAGTTACAGGACATACTCGGTCCCAAGTGGGACCAACTATCACCTAAAAGCATAACCAAAAGGCTTGTAGATTATCTAATCTAAAGGAGTTTGTTGCTTCTATGGCTGAGATAAACAGCTGAACTTACTACGGGTAACTCCGTACCCTTTTTATTTGTAATTAAGATTAAAGATTTGCCAAATATAGACGATAAACAATCTAGCAGGCAATTGTTAGCAAACTTATTCGAGCAAATAATTGTGACTACTAAATCAGGCAGGGTTATCACCCGTTGGCTGGCAGAGGGTTATACCCTTGCTCCCCATCCTGGTTATCGCTATTGCGACCATTGCCGCGTAGTAAAGAAGCGGCTGATGGTTGTTCTCAATGCCAAGAAGGAAGATGATCGGATCGCGGCTTATCGCGATCTAACGCACTACGCCGGTAAGGTTGTCGGTTATGCCAGGGACGCAATCGCGTCTTTGGAGGCGTACCGGGCAAGCGGCCTTGGAGACATGCTTGCCGCGCTGAATCTTGTCGCCCAATTGAAACGAGCCGTTGGCCTACTGGAAAAGATCATCAGTCAGACCGAGCGACGGGTGTTCCGCAAAGAGAAGGTTCCGGTTTCGGAAAAGGTAGTTTCCTTCTTCGAGGATCACACCGACATCATTGTCAAGAAGAGGCGTGAAACCCAGTTCGGCCACAAGATATTCCTGACCGGCGGCGCATCCAACCTTATCCTTGACTGCCTGATTGCCAAGGGCAACCCGGCTGACTCGGAACAGTACCTACCCATGCTGGTGCGACACGAGCATACCTTCAGCAAGATGCCGCGCCAAGTAAGCGCCGACGGTGGCTTTGCCTCCAAGGACAACCTGGCAACGGCAAAAGACCTGAAGGTAAAGGATGTAGTCTTTGCCAAGAAGCGTGGGATGACCATGCTGGATATGGCCAAGAGCACCTGGGTGTACAAGAAACTGCGGAATTTCCGCGCAGGGATCGAAGCCAACATTTCCACGCTCAAACGTGCCTTTGGACTTGACCGCTGCACCTGGAAGGGCTGGGAGGGATTCAAGAGCTACGTCTGGAGTTCGGTCTTTGCCTACAACCTCCACGTGATCGCCAGGATCAAACTGGAAGCGGCTTGAACGAGCCAACAGCTGCAATGCAAAATTGCATGACGGGAGCAGTGCGTCACAAAATTGAGAAAGAGCAGTTAAAACTGGTTACAGGGTAGTCAAAACGACCGATTGTCAAAACTATCAACTGAAACCGGAGGTCCCTTGCGTTTCAAACTGGGCTTTCCGGATGGGCACTACTTAAACAAATTATTTTCCGATAAGAGCAAACCCGGGGCAACCCGGGGACGCAAAGCCCAAGGGTCCGTCAAGCGGACAGCCGGGGATGCCAAAGAAATGAACCTTCTAGAACCCCGTCTTCGGCAACAGGATGGGGATTTTATTTTAGTAACGGCCTGAATCCGGGAATAATTGATGGTCTCGCAAATTCTCTTTTTCCGGTTTTTGGGCCACAATAATATCAACTAGTTACAGGCGTGGAAAGTGGCCTTTTTTGACTTTTTGCGAGACCATCAATAATTGGCTAATGAGAACGTCTTTATTTATTTGCACTTGGATCTTCGCAACCATGGATAGTAATCAAGGCGCCTCAAATTTGTTAGAGGAAATATAGAAATGAGGGGTGTCCACATTGGCCCTTTGGTCTGTTCCTGGAAACCTTCTCATGCAAAATCAAAGGAAGCACAAGGTCGTTTATATAAGCGGTGCTTCAATATTCTGAAGGAGGGAGTGTTCATGAAGAACAGAAACAGCTGTATCCCGTTGTTGATTCTCGTTGTTTTCGCAGTTTCCGGATGCATAGTCAAACCAAGACCGGGCGTTTACAGGGGCGGCCCTCCGGCTGAGGCTTACGCAGGCGGCCCACCGGCGGAGGTTTACGCAGAGGAGGTCGCAGCGCCACCAATAGTCTATGGGGAACCGTGCTACTATACACCACCGATTGTCGTGGCTTACCCTTACGATTATTTCACTTACGAAAACGTTGGCGGGTATGTAAACGTCGTTTTTTGGCGGGGCGGACATCGTATTCACACTGAAAGGAATTGGAACCATGGCAGATTCATGTCAGTTGAGCATATGAGAGACTGGCATCGCAATTATAGAGTTCGCAGTTCTGAATTAGCCCATCATCGCCACCAATTGGAGAGCGTCCACCACATTTCCCGTCCCGATGCCTATTACGGCGTAAGACGGGGTCCTGACCGCCATGTCGAAGAAAATGCGCACAGACCGAATCAATCCAGGCAGCAGTCGCAGTTCAGGCCTGCCACGCAATCAAATCATCAACCCGGGCAGCAGGCAAGGCAGCCGGAGATGCAGCAACAGCAGCGGTCTCAGCGTGCGCAGGAGGCTAGACAACAACGACAAACACAAACACAGGTGCCCAGACAACAACGTCAAATACAAACACAGGCGCCCAAACAACAACGTCAAACACAAACACAGGTGCCCAGACAACAACGTCAAACACAAACACAGGCACCCAGACAACAACGTCAATCACAAACACAGGTGCCCAGACAACAACGTCAAACACAAACACAGGCGCCCAAGCAACAACCACAAACACAAACACAGTCGCCCAGACAACAACAATCACAAACACAGGCACCCGGACAACAACGTCAAACACAAACACAGACACCCAGACAACAACAACAAACACAAACACAGGCGCCCAGAATTCAGCAACCACAACAACATCAGCAGAAAAAACAGAAAAAGGACGAGAACAACAAGTAAAGGCTTTTTTCGCAGAATTTGCGGAATACCGGGGGCATAATACCAATTTCAACTCGTAATAACGGTATTATACGATTAAAAACAGAAAAACCCTACGAAACCTTATTGGCCTAGTAGGGTTTTATTTTCGTAAACACTTTTGGCCGACGACTGGAGCTTAATCAATTCCTTTTTTGGAATTGCTTTTTTTTGGGATTTTGCAGTTTTATATTACACGGGTTGATTTCAATAATTTCACTTCAAAAGGGATCTCAGCTAAAGTTCGAATGCTTTCGTCTGGCGGCGCCAAACATTCAAGTCCACATCTGAAAGGCATGACCTCTTTCAATGTCAAAAAGAGGTTCCAGTTTTTTTGAAATACCATCATAAATCAGATGTTCGTATGCGACGGAGAATCAACATCTATTTCATTGTCGAAACTACCTTGCTTTTTAATCTGTCAAAAGGCTCACGACCCGGATTTGGGCGAATTGCCGATGGCCGTCGGATGAGCCATGGAACCCGAAACCACTTTGTTTCGCACCGACCCAGGGTGCATCGCCGCTCCCGCCCACGCCTTGGTTGATGCCGATCATGCCAGCTTCGAGTTGATCGGCTACAGCTTCAGCCTCCTTGCCGCCGAAAACAACGGCGCCCAGCCCGTAGGTGGAAGCATTGGCGCGTAGAATAGCCTCACCGATATCGGCATAGCGGCTGATCGCGACCACCGGGCCGAAAGTTTCTTCCTGCTCCAGCAGCATATCGGGTGTCATGTCGCAGATGACTGTCGGATGGATATAGCGTTCCGGCTGATTTGACCCACCCAGCAGTACTCTGGCTCCCCTCACTTCGGCGTCACGGATGTGTTCGACAATCTTCAAATGCTGTTTGGCATTGATGATCGGCCCGATATTGACACCGGCCATATCCCAAGGCCCGACCTTATAGGATGAGGCCAGTTCGGTGACCATTTGCTCAAATTGTTCGGCAATCTTCTCGTCAACATAGATACGCTCGGTTGCGATACACATCTGTCCTGCGTTTTCAAAGCTATTGGCTACGGCAAAACGGGCGGCCCGCTCGATATCTGCATCGTGCAGGACGATCATCGGATCGTTGCCGCCAAGTTCCATCACCAGCCGTTTCAACTGGCCGGAAGCACGCGCCATGATTTGTTTGCCAACCGCCTGCGAGCCGGTAAAAGCAATCATGTTGACATCGCTTTCGACCAGCGTCCGCCCCTGTTCGCCGTCGCCGTGGACGATCTGCAGCAGGTGCGGCGGCAAGCACTCATTCATAATGTCAACAAATGCCTGGGCAATCAGCGGCGTCTCTTCGGATGGTTTGAAAACGACACTGTTGCCGGCAACCAGCGACGGCACTATGTAATTGTTGGCCATTGCCAGTGGATAGTTCCATGGCGAAATAACGGCAACGACCCCCAGGGGCTGATATTCGAGCCGTGTTCCGCGATCGAGATTGCGGGGCAACAGCGCCTCCCGGGCAGATTGCGCCATTTGCGGACCTCCATGGATTACCCAATTCACTTCCCCAGTGGAGCGGCGGATATCCTTGCCCATTTCACGGCTGAGCAACACGGCAAGCTCGTTAATACGAGACCCTGCCTGCGCATAAGCCTTCTCCAAAATGCTGACCCGCTTCGTCACGTCCAGTTTCCGCCAACGCATGGCGGCATCATGGGCCCGTGCGGCCAGATTGGTGACTTGTTCCGGAGAAATGACCTGAACTTCACCGAGCAATTTACCATTACTAGGATCGAATGAAGCCAATAGTCTGACCATTCTAACCTCCTCTTTCAGCGTTCAATGACCGCTTCATCACTCAGCAGCAACATCTTCATCAACAGGCTTTCAATTATGACATATAACCGTGCTGAAAAGTGTTGTTATTCACGACAAGATGGGCCTTTTTCCCCTGCCACGTCGGCGGAATCATATCACGGTGCCTTAAGCCTTCTTCAGGAATTTACTCTATGAGGGAACAAGACCTCATTGAACGTGGTCCAATTCACGTTATCCGTCCAATTGCTTGAGAGCAGCTTGGTTGGGAAGATATCGGAGTGGATTTCCGCCCTATTTCGTTTCAATAGATACCGGTTTGACGAGCAGATACCAAATGAAGCTTGCCATCTGCAACAAGAGCAGCGTGCCAAAGGCGGTACGGTGTGCATTAGCAATGCCCCATCCGCGTAAGGTCAGTGCGTCGATCAGCAAACCGTAGCCCCATTGGATGACAAAAGCACCGCTGATGGTACCGGTATTGAGCGCAGTATTTACTCGTCCCGCAAGGGCAGATGGGAAATGGCTGGAGAGTGACGCATACGCCAGGTTGCAGATGGAGAAAGCCAGGCCGAGCACAAACCATAGGGCATGGCTGCTACTGACCCCCAGCAGCACGCCAAGCATGGAAACGAGTCCGGCGAATAGACCGGCATTAAGAACGCTGTCAGGGTGGATGCCACGAAAACGTAAAGGAACAATGAACATGACGACACATAGATAGCCACAAATCATCGCAACCGTGGTCAAAAACAGGTGGAAGGCTGCGGAATCGCGCGAGTGGCCGTTGACCTGCATCAACCAGGGGACTGCCCACAGCCCCTGAAGTGCCATGAAGCCGCCGATGAACGTGGTCGCTAGTGGCGCATAGCAGCAGAACGCACGGCTGCGTACGATGCTGCCCAAATCCTTGAGCTGCTGCCCGAGTGTTTCGCCCGAAATGGAGGATGGCTTCTCAGGCACTGAAAAAATGCCCGCTGCAGCGGCAAGTGCGATAGTGGTGAGAATGAAGAATACGCCACGCCAGCCGAACACGGGAATTACTATGGATAGCGGCGTCGTTACCGAGAGAGCGCCTAGACTGCCGGCTACCATCACGGCGGCATTAAGCGAGTGTTGGCGCTCGACTGGGAACCAGACCGAGAATGCCTTGAAACTGGCCATCAAACATGCAGAAACGCCAAGCCCAATCAAGGCACGGGCAAACGCCAGTTCCGGCATACTGCCGCCTATGGTGAAGAAAGCGCAGCCGACGGCGGCGATCACAAGGAGCCCACCTTCGACGCGACGCGGTCCATAACGGTCAAGTAGGATACCGAGTGGTAGCTGAAAAATACCGAAGGCAAACAGGTATGTCGAGGTGAGCAATCCAAGATCGGCTGCTGAGACGCCCAACTCCCGCGTCAGTTCCGGCGCTATGATTGCATTGACGTTGCGAAGGAGGTAAGAGACGTAAAAGCCCGCTGCGAATGGCAGGAAAATGCGAAGCCAGAGGTTCATAGCGTAAATTCGTATCCCACGGCGTAAACTTCCCCACCAATAGACAGTCTGTAACTAAAGTTTCTGGCAACCATGACCTCCACCCCGAAACTGGACCGGTTAAAAGTAGAGTTTTCTGGCAAAATCAGACCATGATAGGAGGGGTCTTTTGCCATGAACAAATCGAAGTTCACGGAGGAGCTGATCATCAATATTCAATTCCTTGACATGCTTGCCAAATATATGCTGTCATATCTACTAGTTACGATTTTAAATGTCTGGTAACCTATTTTATGTAAAGTACACAACGCTGCTCCTCAGGCGCGGCCATGAGGCTGTCGCTTGAAGGAGATTGTTAGGGAGTGGGACTATCATTTGGCTCTTCAGTTCCACCGCTTGCCTTCATAGCATCTTTTGTCTCCCGGTTGATTTCGTTGACCATGTTGTTGATGCTGCGTTGCTCTTCCTCAGTGAACGTGCCATCAAGAACTGACACTTCAAGCTCGCCATCTTTGAGGAGCGCCTTGATCATGCCAGTATAAGTGAAAGCGTGCTCATCACCATCGCAAGACTGAAGAACGGTGATTTCTTCTTGGTCGTTCTTTCTAAACACGAGTTTCATCTGTCCCCCTGAACCGTTTGAGGTTGTACTTTTTGACACGCTTCTTGATTGACGCCTTTCCGCCATCCGTAGTGGCTGCTATCACATCTACAACATCGACGTCTTCTAGCACGCCTTCAAGCGGACTCGATCTAATGGTCATGAACTTGTCCCTGCTTGTGCAAACAATCACGTTCTGAGCGTCACCTAGCATCGGTATTGTTGCGTTGTGTGAGACAAGGATGATTTGCCGTGCTGCCTTGCACTGCTTGATTGCCTTGAGAAGACCTCTGTTGATGTAGGAAGTGGCAAGATTGTCCTCTGGCTGATCAATGATCAACGGAGCCGTATCCGTTGTGCATCCAAGTACGAGATCGAGTATCACCGATGTCTTCCAACCGGCACTTAGTTTATCGAAATCCTTCCCCTCGCTCGTGGTGATACGGTATTTTTTCTGATTCATCGCCTGGAATCGCGTTATCACCTCACGACGTAGATCCGCGAAGTTCGTGACTTTCGGCGCCTTCTTTCGGAATCCGCTGGACGACAAGGCTGAAGGAGTGATTGCCTCGAAGCTGGGGATCTGACTATCAGTTTTAAGGGCCTGGTTAAGAATTTCCAGAAACTTGCCGGGGCTGAGTTCGAATGCATTTTCGATGAAAAGCTTGTGCCCCATGGACTCGACTACTCTGGTACTGCACTTGATAGAAAACTTTGCGATTCGATCACGTGACGTGTAAAATATTCTGTTGAATTTCAGGTAATTCCGAATCGCCCCCAGTAGTTGGCCAAACTGTTTACTCTTTGTCTTTGTTTCTCGATCCTCGAGGGTCTGTCGTTGATTGATCGCTTCAGCGTGCTTGAAGACGACCTGACGGATGACCTCCTCAAACAAAGCCGCCGACCGCGCAGCATCAAGTTCTGCCTTTAGTCTTTCGACGAGGGTCTTATCGTGGATGACGAGGGGATTTGCATCAAGGAACTTGTCGATCTCATCTATCGCCTTCTTGTGTTTCGTGTATGTCGGCTCGGAATACTCAAACGTTTCCACAAGCGAGTCTGCTGGCTTCAGATACTTCAGAGGGTTGCGCTTAATGAGCTTGGTCACAACAAGTCGGGACAGTACCGGGAGTGTTTTTAACTCGCCTTCAAGTGATTCAATCTTCTCTGCGGCTTCCACCATGTGGTTCAGACTCTCTGTCAGGTCTGCCAACCCAGATTCAATAGTAGCTCTCTCAACCTTGTCTCCAGGGAAGAGCCTCCGAAGCAGATCGATGTGGTCAATCGTGTTGTTGTGGTCTTTCTGATCGCACACTTTTACGATGTAGTTCTGCTCCAAGTAGTGCGGCACCTGAGCCGTGGGACAGTCAACTGATATCTGATCGACGCCGTATGCGAGGTAATTGCTGCCTTCGAAAGTGCCCAGGAGCTTCCGATACACCGAGTCGACGAATAGTGTTTTGCCACTTGACGACCCACCAATTACAACATTGAGTCCCGCCGTAAGAGCCGCGTCAACATGCAGGTAGTCATTGGATAGTGATACGTGCCGTATGAACTCGGCCCAAGTATCTGGTCGGGTTCCGTACACAAGTCGAGCCGACTCCGACAGTGACAAGCGTAGGCCATTGAAAGTCGGTGCCGCGAGCATCCACGTTGGTACGAAAGGCTCTGCATCCTGATTCTTCGATTCGGGATACTTAGCCGGATTGTAGTTATCGGTCGAGGTGATCAGGTTGACGAAGTCTGCGATTCCAAGGCGCCGAAAGTAGTCTTGCGTACTCTCCAAACCTGAGTTGCTACGAGCAGTGAACCCATCGAAATGGTTGTAATAGATGCTGCGCTCGATAGTGGTGTCGAACTGGACACCTTTTGGAATCGATTTGTCGAAGGTGGAATGCGACTGGCCGCCGTGGGGCAAGAGGACGAATTCGTATGCATCAAAGTGCTTTGCGATCTCTTCGATGGTCGGAATCGAGTCGGATGCGCAGACGCTCTTTTTGGGATACAGCGCGTCTAGAACCCTGTTTAATGCGTCGATGGTGTCTGCGGAGACCGGAGAGCGAAAGAAGATGTGGCAGTGGTAGGGCTGCTCCGCGCTGTAATTCCGGACATGCAGTTCGGCCCCCATCAGCAGATTGGGAAACAAGGACGCAGCGTTGAGGTAGGCCGCCTTGTTCATGGTGTTGTGATCAGTCAGCGAGATGAGAAACGCTGATCCTGCCGCGCATGCCCGTATTTTATCGTGCAGTGTGGCCACATCGTAGGAACGGTCAAGCTTGTCGGGATCCTTGGATGTGTGGATATGGAGGTCTATATATACTGGTTTCAAGGGTTTCCACGCTCCTTTCTATTTAAGTCGATCTCCCTAACGGCTTGGGAGAACAGCGGCGGTTTCCAGGCCGCTGCTTCTTCCTGGGTTGAACCCGCGCGTTTTCTTCAATTTTCACTTTTATCTTATATCAAGGGTTGCCCCCTCAAGTTGTCCTATGTCCATTGCTTTTGTTTCTTGCGTATTATTGGCAACGTATACTTTAAAACATCACAATTGACCGGAGTCTTTACCTGAAATTCATCAAAAACACTTGTGTTTGTAAATAAACATCTGGCAGCCCTCAAAATATCACCATGGGTCACAATAAGAACATTCATCAGATTTCTCTCTTCAATATCCCTAATACAACTTGTAAGCCTTGCAAGTACATCATAGAAGCTTTCACAGCCAAGTGCCCTTGGCAAGATCTTGTCTTTATATACCTGATAGAAAACTCTGGAATGTTGCCCGTCAAGTCCTGAACGAAATTCTCCGAGCCGCTCATCAAATACTTGCGGTATATTTTTGTCTTGCAAGATAATATTAGCCGCTTCTTTTGTTCTGGGATATGGGGAAACAAAAGCACAATCAAAATCGATATCATTCAGCTTTTCTCGCAAAATATTTGCCTCAACGATTCCTCGTACTGTCAAGCCAATAGCTTTTTGAGGATTGTCATTAATAACCCCGGCAATTGTATGTTCTGCTTGACCATGTCGAACAAAATAGTAAGTGGTCATTCAAAATCTCCTTACCATAAAATAGCTCATCGTTTTTCTCCGCCGCTGCTTGTTAGGCCTTCGAAAAATACTTATCTGCAACTTTATCTATCGCATACGCTTCTAACGATTCCAGTCTCTTGTTTATCTTCGAAAGATCTTCTTTCCGAATAAGAAAGATTCTTGTTTCATCAAGCCGCAGTGTACGGTCGTATCCACGGAGGTCAACTATAGCTAAAAGGTCATATATTTTCATTTTTCCAGGTAATTTTGGGAATGTATCCGTGGCTGTTGTCTTTACTTGAATAAGTCTGATCTGCCGTCCTTTCAATGCTACTAGATCATTACCAGAATCTTTAATTGGTGGCGCTGCTTGTATGTTATATTGAAGCAACCTCAACTGTACCAACAACTCGCCTATCGTCCCAATTTTCATCTTTTCATCGATTGGGTTTGCCATGTAATTTATCTCCTAAGGTTCAACGATTCGGCGGGTCTGCCAGGCTCTCGTCAGCACCCGTAAAGTTATACCTCGCTTTTCTTTTCGCTGGATGTGCCAATTAGGCGAAATTGCATAAAGTCATCACCTCTCCTTATGGCCACAAACACCGCTCTTTAGATTATCCCTCGCAGAAATAAAAAACCCCTATCCTCATGCCGAAGATAGGGGTCTGGTGACTAGGGTATTTCCTTCGGCGGCCAGGCTATCCTTGCAGGACCCTTGGCTCTGCGCCCCCGGATCTCTCCGGGTTTGCTCTTTTCGGAAAATACTTCTTGGATATTTCAAGTAATCGGATTTGTATCGGGTTTCAACAATTAATTAATACTGCGAGATCCGCCGATAGTCAACTTTTCTAATGATTCGTTCCTTGTCCTCTCCCTCACCCTCTTTCAGCGCCCCAAAAAGAAAGGGACGCCCATATTCCGGTATGCCCCTTCCCATAAAAACCCTTCACAGGTCAAATATGAAAGCCGTTTTTCAGCCTTTTTTCTTTGATACCTTTTTCGCAGACGGATTCTTCGCTTTCAGCTTCTCCGCTCTTACCGCTCTCGCCTTGGCAAGGTTATCAGCCAGTCCCCTATCCAACGCCGTTTGCCTTCTTTTCTCCGAAAAGTTTTTTGCAGTCAGTGATTGAGTTGCAGGGATATTAAACTGCTTCCTATATTCCCGGGGTGAAATGCCGTGCACTTGGTTGAGATGTCGGGCCAGTGTTTTCATCCCGCCTTTACCGCAGATCATGCAATAAACCTGGTCCGCCTGGAAAGCCTTCCTCAAGGTCATAACCGGCGCCTTTTTCTCCTCAGCTGCCTCAGGCGTCGCGCCGGCCGTTTCCAATTGCTGAAGAGCAGCATAAACTTTCTGGATCTCCTGCAAAATTTCTTCTGTCGTCATCACCGTAACAGATGCGTGTGATGAAACAATGCTTGCTGCCAGTTCTACGAGTGTATTTGGCATAAATCTCTCCTTGATATTTTAAAATGCTCAGATATTTTGGGCCACAGGACTATAGTACCTGCAGCTTAAGGTACAATGAAATAAATATCAGACATACAATCATTTGAAAATTATTTATTTAATATATTACGCGAGACTCCAATCCTAGTTCCAAGCATGCCTCGTAGATATTTCTGCGTGCCTGGCAGAAAAAATCATCGGTAAGCTTGTCCTGTAGCAGTTGCGTCCGATTCATGGTTGCCCTCCCGTGCATACCATGAACCGGACAAACCTTGTGCTACAAGTCCGGACAGTTTATTTGCTTCTGACATTCCGGATGAAAACTGTTTACAAAGCAGTATTATTGAGATATATTCCGCAAAAAATGATGGCGATGGAGTTCGCCATAACCGCTTCAACCGTGAAGCTGATGACTCCTACCTTTTGAAATCAAAGGTAGGAGTTTTTTTTTAACCGGTGTTTCTGGGGTTGCATTGATCCTGCGGATCGCCGCCGCGGAAGAGGAGAGGATTCAGCGAACGCGGCTGGTACTTTGTTACTGGCAGCATGTGTCAGCTTCACTTTCTTTCGTTGGATAGGTCCGACCTTCGATGATGTGGGGGATCCAGATGATAAAATACAAGATCGGCAAGAAACTTAAGGGCCTGCGCCTGTCCAGGAGGCTTGCACTGCGGGAGGTTGCCGAGGGGACCGGCTTCTCTCAAGGACTGATCTCGCACATTGAAAACAACGTTGTTTCGCCACCCATAGCCACGCTTTCAAGAATTCTGAAGTTTTTTGATGTAAAGATAGACATGTTCTTCACGGAGATTGAGGAAGAGAGCAGGTATGAAATTGTGCGGAAACACGAACGGAAGGAGATCCCCATGGTCATCTCTCCAACCGGGACCAGCCAGGGATACTCACATGTTTCCCTAGCCATTCGAAAGCAGGGCAGGAAAATGAAACCGATCATCCTCGCTTTGCACGACACCGCCTCCGAATATGCGATCTACGGTCACGATGGGGAGAAATTTCTATTCATCCTGGCCGGAACTGCGGTAATCTGCCTGGATGAACAACATATCACCCTTGAGGAAGGGGACAGCATCTACTTTGATTCGACCATAAAGTACCGATTGCTTGCCAATCACGGTTCGGAAGTAAAGATCCTTTCCGTGGAGGCTCTGTAAAAATAACCGGCGTCGGAAGTGTACCCGCAACTGTCGGGATTAAGAGGTTGCCAAAATGGCAGGATCCATGGATGAGATCGTAATGAGGGGAAAAAGGATACCTCAAGAGAAAAAACAGATTGAAACAAGCCATTGAAGAGTCAGGCGCCTGCTCCACCAACCTCCTCCAACTCCTCCCAGAGCGAATATGCCGTTTCCAGCCTGCTTTCCAGTTCCTGAAGCCGGGCAGTGAGCTGTGCGACCTCAGCTCCGGCGGTACGGTAGTATTCCGGGTTCCCCAGCTTCCGGTAGATGTCCTCCAGCTTATTCTCCAGTTTCTGTCTTCATAGATGTTCACAGCAGCTTCTCGTCGGTGATGATCAATTCCGTTGCCGCCAGCCGCACTTGTTCGGCGGTCTCCTTAGCCGCCTTTGCAATTCGATACACCGACGCCACCCCTATTCCCACCTTCTCAGCCACGGCCATTTTCGTCAGCCCATCAGCCAATAACAGGAGAACCTCATCGCTCTTTGCCCTGGCCGTCGGCTTCCGTCCCTTGAACTTACCCTGTGCCTTCGCAATACGGATCCCCTCCGCCTGTCGCTCCAGCATCATCTCCCGCTCAAACTCGGCAACTGGGGGTAACTACAGAAAACGAATAGCAGAGTACAACAAGAAATAATATCCCAGCAAATTCGGTCAGTTAAGTTAACATATTGCCAGTTTATGTCCCACAATTCCAAAAGAGCGGCCGCATAACTCATTGTATATATTAGATATTGATAACTCTAAAGCGCTTTAAAAACCCAATTCTGCATTGCTCCCTTATTCATGGCTTGATTCTAACATGATTCCGCCCGGAAAAATTTCCAGCCACTCACATCACAGACATCACCTTCCTGCTTGCCCATGCTTCACTGTAGCGCCCATGCCAGTTCAGCAGTTCTTCGTGACTCCCTGATTCAATGATCCTCCCGCCCCCCATTACGTGAATGACGTCAGCTTGCATTGTTGTCGTAAGCCGATGGCTTATGATGAGAACGGTACATCCTTCGGCGAGGGTCCGGAATCGAGAAAACCACTTGGCTTCGGACCAGATGTCAAGCATGCTTGTCGGTTCATCGAGGATAATCAACTGCGCGTGCCTCAGAAAGGCCCTGGCAAGTCCTACCCGTTGCCACTCCCCTGCACTCAGCTCTGCTCCACCGAACCATTTACCAAGAACTGTTTCAAAACCATCGGGCAGCCGTTTGATGAGATCATAGGCACCGGCGGCTCTTGCCGCAGCTTCGATATCCGCTCTGGTCGGATCACCGGCAATATTGCCATGAGCGATGTTATCTGATGCGGGAACATGGTACCGCATCGGTTCCTGGAAGAGTACCGTAATGTGCTTACGCCATTCCACTTGGCGCATATCCCGGATATCACGTCCGTCGACCGTGATACGACCTTTATCCGGATCATAAAACCGGCAAATCAGTTTGATAAGAGTAGATTTCCCCTCGCCGTTTTCACCGACGAGGGCGGCTATTTCTCCAGCCTTGAGGGTTAGGTTGAATCCCTGAAGAATAAACCGGTCACTCTCTGGATAGCGAAACTCTACCTGTTCAAACCGGACTTCTTCCTTCAGGAGAGGCACGGGAAGAGGGTTCGGAGGATCACAAACCTTGGGGACGGTGTTCAACAACTCGAAGAGGTTTTCCAGAAACAGCACGTTCTCATAGATCTGTCCGGTATTACGCAATAGGTTCGACATAAGCCGTTGCCCCTGTCCGAAGGCCTGGTAGAAGAGCACGATGTCACCAACATTTGCCAATCCGGCAATTGTCCGTGAGATCATCCAGAGCAGAGCAATGGCAGTCGTCAAGAGAGCCAGTGTTCCTGCTCCGAGTTCGGTAAGAAGCCGCCCTTTTTCCAGTGCGATTTTCTCTTCCCTCAGACTTGAACGCAAGCGCTGATAAGACGAGCGATAATGAGCACCCAGATCGAAAAACCGAAGTTCCTGGGCCGCTTCACGCATGGTGAGCAGCCAGTCAAAATATTCGCATCGCCGCTCTTCAATGGTATTCTGACGCCGCCATGAGTTGAGTCGAGCAGCGTAACGGACGGTAACCCACAGGGCCGGAACGGTTCCCGCGACAAGCAGGAGGGGTATCCAAGGGGAATAAGCAAAGAGCAGCATAGCCATACCGGCAAGGGTAAGGGTGTGTTGGCAAAGACTGCCCATTCCTTCGAGGAGAGCTAGCGGACGGCTCATTGCATCCATCCGTGCCCGGTGCAGCCGGTCATAATACGCGGGGGAATCGTAAAGGCTCAGATCCACTGCCGTTGCCTGGACGTGGATTAATCCAGCCATGTAGTCCTGGATACGTTGGCTCTGGATTGTACGCACCCATTGGCCGGCACTCTGCAGAACTTGTTCAATGATCAGCAGAACACCAAGAATAACGACCGGGACAATAATCACCCGGTTGTTTATCAGGGAATAGATGCTGTTTTGGCTGGCAACGCTCACCAGGGAGTTAACAACATTCCTCGTCATAAAGACAATGGCAATCGGCAATGCTCCCTGTATAAGCAATAGAACAAGCCACGCCACCATCCAAATTCCCGATGCCCGCCAGACGAGGTGCAGTGTATTCGGAATATAGGGCGCTTGCTGACGCAAGCGGGTGATTTTCGACAGAAGTTTATTCATGGTAAGCTGGCCTTTTCCGGACACTGTTCGGTCATTAAGGCAAAAATGTCGTTGCCGATCTGCGCGGTTAGTGATTCCTGGCCTTGGATCACATGGTTATCGTATCTGAACCAATCCGCCAGGAGCGATCAGGCATCCTGTCTCTCCCCCCGAACCGCGGATGCTCTTGCATGGGCGACCCGGCAAAAGTACCCGACTGGAGTATCGAGCTCACCTGTTTCGAGATGTGCATGAGCAGGACACCAGAGGCAGAGGTTGACGATTGGACACCTTTGACAATTTTCCCTATATTCAGGCCTCCGTGACCGCATGTCACGCACCTGCGGCACTAACTGTTCCCAGGCTTCACGAAGTGAACCCTGACGAAGATCGCAGATCGTCTCCGGAGCCCAGAGTGAAGAGCAGAGACGGAATGTCCCATCGTAACCGACATTGAAGCTGCTGACCCCCAATCCGCACTGGAACAGGTGGTCGCAGCCCGTGTGGGTAAATTCCTCTTTTATGAGGATGTCGCAGTTTTTCTGCAACGACGCGAACCGCCCCTCGTCAGCTCTCTCCAGAGCCACAATCTCCTCGGGTGTCAGGCGTTCGGCCTTGATCATCAGGTTCCGTTCCTCATTGCGGTCAAAACGGAGGTGAAGCTGGGGATCAAAGCGGAAAAAGTCTTTGGTACGGGCACGGCAAAAGTCGGCAATGGCTGGAAGCTCATGGAAATTGGAGCGGATGGCCATAGCCTTGAGACGGACCTTGACTCCGCACTCCAAGAGCCGAGTCAGGCCGGTCGTAAAGGCATCGAAAGAACCTGGCCGGCCGGTGACGCGTTCATAGGTCTCTTCCGTTGCACCATAAACGGTGATTTCCATATCACGAGGTGGATACTTCCTGAACAGCGCGATATGTTCATCCCGAATGAGAGTTGCATTGGTGAATACGGAAACCAGTAGCCCCTTTCTTTTCAGGAGCAGATAGATCTCGGGAAAATCCTCCCGGAGAAGCGGCTCGCCTCCGGATATGAGAACCCAGACGGCCCCGAGAGCCACTGCCTGATCGGCAATGTTGCCTATTTCCCGCGGCGTCATCTCTCGGGAATGAGCAAGCCGGTCCCCGGCAGGCAGATTGATATAACAGTGACGGCAATCATTGTTGCATCGGGCCGTGATTTCAAGGTCGAAGGAAAGAAGACCATGATTTTTTTTCATTGTAGCCCAAAGGGGAAAATCACTGATTTCGATAGTCGTTGACTGTTTCATATGGGATGAATCCATTTTCCTGCAAAAGGTTTCAGGGCATACCGCACACTCGCTACCAATCGCGTCAACAAACAGCGGTTCGACAGCCAGGCAATGAGGAATCTCTCAGGTCCGAGACCGAACCGCGCCGGCCTGCCCCCACGTTCCACCTTGACGACACGTCCGATAATGATTGATGTCGGAATTCGTCCGTCAGGCATACTATTGTTGTCACCTTTGATAAGACACCCTTCGCGCGAAACATCCACAATGCGATGGACCATCAGTTGATTGTTGGAAGGATTGATGAACGGCACAATATCGCCTCGGCGAATGCATAAAGACACCGGCGACACAATAAGGACATCACCATCGCGGATGAAGGGGGTCATGCTGCTGCCGCGCGCAGTAAAACGAAACGGCACGTTTTTTTCCAGCACAGCTTCCATTAATTCAGCAAAAGCGGTACCTGACATGCCGTGCGATTTCAGGCTCGATGTTACGTATGATCCATCGCTCATTGGTAGTTGTCCGGTTGTTTCCGTATGGCTAGTGAACAATCACCATTTTCCGGCGTAACAGTTCAGCAACCAGCCCAAGCACATCCTGTTCGACGACCCCAGGCGCCGTGCCGTACTCAGCCGCTAGCTCCGCCGCAATTTCCTTCAACGAATTCTCGCCGTCAAGGCGTGACCAGATGGCCCTGCCGGTTTCATTCAGAGTGAAGAGTTCATCATCCATATCGCCGATGCCTGATACAAGGGGCACAATGATCAGCTCCCCTTCGATGACACGTGCCACAATATCCTCCGACGGAACATAGACTTGGTCAAGTGCGATATCCATTCATCATTCTCCTCTTTGCAGTATTTGCTTCCCGCACTGTACTCCCCTGTCAGGTTTCGGGCTGAAGCGTCGCCCCCCGGGCTTTCACAAACCCGACCACCCGCGCCTGCCAACCCTCGACTTCCCAGGCATGCTCCCGCTCACCGAGGAGTCCAAGGTACCGGGCCTCTGCGTGGGCAACCAGGCACAAATACTCTACTGGAGTGTCAAGGGAGCCGTGCTCAAGCCACGATTTCGCAGGGCACTGCTGACAGAGCCCTTTGAGAAAACATCGGGCACAGCGGCGGAGGTAGTCGGGGTTGGCCGCCCTGATCTTCCTGATGGCGGGAAACGATTCCTCCAGTGCATGTTTCAGGGTCGCTTTATGCAGATCGACAACGGTTTCGGCATTGCGTAAGGAAAGGCAGAGCTGTGCACGGCCATAGGCGTCAACACAGGTCCCGTGGCCGGCGCCGCACGTGAAAAGCCGATCGCCCGGCGGGCCCATGAACCTGCCGCAGAACTGCACCATGTCTTTCAGATAGCGGGGATTGCGCGAATGAGCGGCAACCGTCTCCTCCGGCGTTGCCCGCAGCCTGGTGATGCGGGCATTCTTTGCGGGGTCATCGCGGCGGTGGCGAAGATCGAAATTCATGGAGGAAACCGGCATAGTATTCATCGACGGAATGGTTGACGCCCACGCCTCGAAGGCCTCTTGTTCTCCTTCCTGAAAATGGAACTTTGGACCCTTCACGATGAAAGGAACCTTGTGGCGAAGCAGAAGGTCAACACCGCGGCGGAACTCGGAGAAGGCCCCCTCATGACCGGCAACCCGGTCATAGGTATCAGGTCTCATCCCGTAGACGGAAACCTCCACTACCCGACCTGGAGGGAGCTTCGACAAGAGTTCGGCAAGTTCGGTAGTGATGAGCCGGGCGTTCGTAAATAAAATAACCTGCATCCCGAGATGCCGGGTAAAGCGATAGAGTTCGATCAGGTCGTCGCGCAGAAGTGGTTCACCGCCGGTAAAGCGGACAGCCAGACAGCCGAGAGCGGCCGCCTGGGTCAATACTCCCTTGACAAAATCCGTGCTCATTTCGCAGCTGAGTGCCTCGGCATCACTCTCCGGTAGATTGATGCAGCAGTGGATGCAGTTGTTGTTGCACCGCTCCGTCAACTCTATGTCTATCTGGCTTAAAAGCGGTTTCTTTTCAAGCCAGATATTGGATTCGTGGAACGTGCGTGTTTGTACGTAGGTCATAGTAAGTTTTTGCGAGTATTTTTGACGGCAGTGAAATAGCGATTCGGCTGTGCCTCTTTTGGACTCAACAGGTTTTTCAGTACAGGCACCATTTCTCCGCTCTTGTTGATATTCACCACATAACAAGGGAGCTGCTGTACCATCAGTTCAAGCAGATCGAAAGTCTTTGCCCACCAGTTTGCATCCACAAAGGGACGGACAAGGCAGGCGAGCAAGCGGCGAGTTATCTCCCCCCGGTCGACTAGCGGTAGGATGGCGTTCTCTCCTGTATGCTCTATAAAACAGAGTGCGCGGAGAGGCGCGCCAGCTGAGGAGGCCGGCGGCCCATCACCGTGGTTCCAGATACCGAAGACCTGCCAATTATCGTCCCGGCGAAGGACAATGTTGCTTTCGGCAGAAAGAATCTCCCCCTGAATCTCACCTTTCCCATAGTAATCCATCAGCATATTCACAATGGTGGATTTGCCGGATCCGGAGTGAGCGGCAAAGAGCACGCCTTCTCCATTGATGATTGCACCTGCTGTAGTAAGAAAACAGCCTTGGCGGTCAGCCAGCAGCCGCGTAATCAGGACCGAGTCAGAGGGAAAGATGGTCAGGGAGTCTAGACCTCCTGTTCGCCAGCGCTCGCGTCCGGCATCGCCACTATAGATGCGCCCACGGCTGTGGTCAGCTGTGAAGGTTGCTACCTGGGAGAGGGACCGATTGTCCGGTTGAGGCACTATGCCGAGATAAATGTATGATCCGTGGGGACCATGCTGCCTGAAAATCGTCCATGGAAACTTGCGATAGAGTTCCTTGCCAAGATCGTGTCCACTGAGGGCAGGAATTTCAAAGTGGTGACGAATGGTTACCGTATCCTCTCCGGGCCCTTCAACGCGGAAAGTCGTTAGTTTTTTGTCAAAAGTAGTTTCGGTAAAAGGCAGTTCGCTTTCGAGCTGAATGGTTATATCGGCAAACCGGAAAAAGCGACGATGATTCGTCTTCCACTCTTCCTTGAAGCGCCTGTTCTCCAAAGCGACTTCACACAGGTATTCAACAGGCGCAGAAAATCGACCGTGCTCCAACCAGCCGTAAACCGCACACCAGCGGCAGTCTTTGCGAAGATCGCAGGAACCGCAACGAGCCGTATACTCCTTACTACGGAACGCTCTGTCTGCCAGTGAAGGAATAAACTCTTCCCAACATGCGCGAACAGTTCCCTTGCGAAGATCGTAGCGTAGTGAGGGTTCTTTAAGAAAAGAGCAGAAGGTCATACCTCCGTAAGGATCAATATGGAAGTCCCTGCGACGGGCGATACAACTGGCAAAGATGCGATCATCACCTTCGGTATGCCCGCATTGATAACCGTGCGACTCTTCATAGGAGAGATCCGGCTGGTCGAGCGCCACAACATCCCGAGGATCAAGGCGCTGGCGGGTGATTTCAGCATTGATCTCCGGATCATGACAAGAGGAACGGTAGAGCCACGGAGCACCGACACGCCAATGAGGGCTCAGGGACTTGGCCAGCCCCAGCATATCCTCCCATTCATGCCAGTTGCCCTTCATCGGCACAAGCTGGACGGTAAAGCCTGCCCCTGCTTCTTTGAGGTAGCGGAATCCCTGCATGACTTGTTCAAAGCCATCGGGGTTCCGGGTAATCTGGAAGTAGGTTTCTTTGGTGGCCCCATAAAGAGCAACCATCTTGTTTCCCTTACGCTTGAGCAAGCGGGCAATTTCCTGCGTAATGAGAGTCCCGTTGGTGTTTAGTGAGTAGGAGACCGCTTTGGCGGTAACGTAATCGAAGATTTCAATAAAATCAGGCCGCAGCATCGGTTCACCGCCGGAAAGTGACCACTGGCGTGTTCCCAGTGCCCGTGCCTCATCGATGATGCACCTGAGTTCGTCAAAAGAGAGTTCCCTGCTCTTCTCCTGGTCAGCAGGGGGGATTCTCAGCCAGCAATGAAGACAATTGTTGTTGCATCGGTAGGTCAGATCGAGATGACCTTCAAAAGGAAGGCGTATATCGATAATTTTGTTTTGCAGGCAATCGTAACTATTGGCGAAGTTTTTCTCAGCTTTCACGACGTATCCTTCTGACAACATGACAAAACTGAAAAAGCCCTGATGTCACGACTGTATCAGTACACCGTAACATCAGGGCAAGAGCAAAATCCTGGTGACCTCATCCCGAAAAAGACAAATGGATACAAGGTCTGGGTTATGAATTTGGTCGTGAGCTACAGGTATCACATTGATTCCCGCCATGATAGCAGTTGCCATCAGTTTCATTTGCCCCCGCAGCGTACCCCGATTTGCATGCGTCCAACACGTTTTCCCTGGGTTGCTTGCGTGTGATGACGATCAACTGAGGTGTTTCCCAATTTTTGAATTCAGCACTCATGACTTGCCTCCTTTTTATGGTACGCCGATAGCCTGTTTTCCGATTTTATACTATAGCTGAAGGTATTCAAGCAATATTTAATCTGGTGCATGAAGGTTTCTCTCCATACCGAAAGGAGTTACTTCCCTTGGGCTGAGGTCGGTCGTCAATAGCGGACACCAAACTTTTATGCTGCTCTTAGCTCTTTGAAATATAGCTGCTCGAATCCAGCCGGCGAGAGATAGCCCAATCGCTTTTGTCGCCTTTGGCGGTTGTAGAAGATTTCGATGTACTCGGTAATCTCCAGCATTGCCTCTCTCCGGGTCGCGTAGCGGCGATGGTGGACCAACTCGTTTTTCAACATACCCCAGGGAAGAAAACCTCTTAACTCGAGAAGTCTCCCTTTTACTAACCACCGGGGGTGGTCAAAATTCGGTGATCACAGGTGGTCAATTTTCGGTTGTCATTTCCAATCCTCCTGTGGTTTGTCTTTGGGCGGCAAACCTAAACGTACCGTAGAGGGGCATTTCCCTTCAATGTTTCAGAAACTTATTTTGGACAAATATGGTGTGCAATATAATTTGCATCTGCAATACATTTTTACAGTCGGCTATATCATTATATTAACAGCGTGGAAGAGCGAAATACAGCGTTTTCGCGCAATAATGGTTGCTATATCAATTCTTCAGACTCCCCACATGCTTCTAACATACTTATTTCAAACAGTATTTTATATTATTAAATTGGCACGACCCATGCTATTCATTAAAAATAACATGGCATAGCACAACTGTTTGCATGTTTAACTCATCAAGTGTGAGTTAAAATAACGTTGTTTACATTTTCGGCGTAAAAGAGGCTGAAGTGTTTATCTCAGAAGGATACCCTGATGGTCATTAACAATAAAATGCGCCTGACCCCACTTCAGAGGCAGGAGATCTACAAATAGAGCAAGAAGACGGTACGTGCCCAAGCAAATAACCGACATGATCCTGTGTATACAGCGTGGCCGAATCCACAACTTTTTATGTGCTGCAAAAACTAAACTTGTTTCCATCCGGAAACGGTCTTTTTGATTCGGCCGATGTCCTCACCCTGACGGGCAGCCTTTGCTGTTCAATCCGGTGAGGCTGGATTGTCCGCCCTGGCGGTGTCAACCAGCAGGCTTGCTTATGCGACATACCTGACCAGCTTGCTATAAACAGTGATATTAAAAAGCTCATTATCTTTTTGATAAGCCCATGTGAGGGAGTATTATGAGGCATAGAGAACTAAGTACATCCATTAAGCGACGTAACATATACAGTCAAAGAAAAAGAAATGCTGTCAAAGATGTAACATCAGAGAAGATATGTGATTCATTAAACATTGACATGCTGAGTGCAGAGGATACCAAATGGCTTTCTACACCTCCAGGGAATTGCGTTCAAGTTTTGGACGAATATGGATGTCTGATGGCTGTTAATCAAACCTGGCTTAAGGCAACTCACTATAAGCGAGATGAAGTAATCGGTCATTGGTTTGGAGAATTTCTGGTGTCATGTGATATAAGCCAATTCATGAACTATTTACATAATGTTGGAAGACCAGGACAAAAGAGCAATTTAATTTTGCGTATGCTGCGCGAAGACAGGTCTATTATCTTTGTCAGCTGCTACACTACCATCATATATGATGAGTATAATATTCATAGGAAATTCAATTGCACTTTGGAAGATATAACAAATTTCATTCTTGTTAACAGTGAACTCATGAATGATAATGATTGCATCCATCTATCGTGTGAAACAGCTAATCTCGATTAAAGGTCGTGTAAACATGCTATGAACGAAGCAACCACACTTGATGCAGAAACTTGATATACCCAGCCTTATTCTCTTTATAATCATGAAAATGTAAAATATAGAATTAATTACAATAAATTTAGCTATACATGCATGTAATTACTGTATGAGGCTTAGGAATAGTTCGCCCTAAATTGAGCGATACGATGTATACCCTGATGCGATGTAAGGGTCTTTGACATTATGAGGTGGCGCAATTTATACGCTAGTATCAATAATCGTTGCCAGCTCAGGAGGATAAAAAATGAATAAATGTGATCTTATAGAAGTTCTCTCCGAGAAAATGAATCTCTCCCTGAAACGGTCTGAGGTGGTAATAAGTACGATCTTCAATACCATGTCAGATGCTCTTCATAAAGGCGAGCGAATCGAATTACGTGGATTTGGCAGTTTCTTTGTCAGGGACTATAAACCATATATAGGAAGGAATCCAAAGACAGGGATGGCAATTTATGTGAAACAGAAGAAACTTCCCTTCTTCAGGGTCGGTAAAAAACTAAAACTGAGAATTGGTGTTTAAGATGCAGTTGAGGTCCATGATATTGAACAACAGATGGACGTCGTTGTGTCGAATTACTAAAAAATACGGGGGACCACCCTCGGTCTTTGAAAGCGGCCGGAAAACTGGCGAAGATACCAATTAAGAGCTTCATATTGCAATGCAAAGTTGCATGAGCCAATTTTTAATTCAGCAGGGAGTCTTAGATGATACAGAAATTTCTCGTTTTGATGTTTCTCGGCATGTTGCTGTCGGTGCAGGTGATGGCACAGGAAGTGCCTAAGGCTACGGTGCCGGCCTACAACTGCGACTACCAGCCGTCATGCGAAGTTGCTCCCGGTGTCTACGGGAAATTTTCTGTACCGGTGACAAGCAAGTTCAACCTGTCCATTGGCGGCTTCGTTAAACTTGACTACGCCTATAACTCGGTCAATTTCGGCAAGTCCGGTTCCGTGACTCCGGGAAGCGGCGCAATTCCTAAGGCGGGCTCAACCGCTGGAAACCAGGAGCAGTCCATCTTCACTGCGCGACAGTCCCGAATCTGGTTCAAGGCTTCAGGCCCGACTTTCCTGGGCGCCAAGACTGGCGCGCTCATCGAAGTTGATTTCTACGGTGATCCCTCTCTTGCCAACGAGGGTCCCCAGGTCCGCATGCGCCATGCCTACGCAACCCTCGACTGGCCGAAGACCCAGTTGTTGTTCGGCCAGATGTGGGACATTTTCGGCCCCATGGCCGCAAACACCATTGATTTCCGCCAGGGATCGCCCTACGGTACGCCCAACAATCCCCGAGTGCCCCAGATCAGGCTCACCCAGAGGGTCGACTTGGGCCAAACAAACGCTCTTAGATTGGTACTAGGCGTCCAAGACCCGAACCAGGACGACAACAACAATAGCATGACAGCGGCCGGCTTTTCCAATGCTGTCGGTTCGGCGGTCAACGTGGCTGGCCAGGTGATGTTAGTCAGCAATGCCTTAGGCACAGCTCCCGGCTTCTGGGGGCTTTCCATGAATTCTCTTACCGCTGGCTTCTTCGGATTATTCGGCAGCCAGAAGGCGACGAACCTTGCTAACGGCTTAGGCGACAAGTCGGTGGACTCATGGGGGGCCGGTTTCTATACTTTCGTGCCTATTCTGAAATCAAAAGACGGTAAGAGCCGGGCTATGACCATGTCCCTTGAAGCCCAGGCATACCTGGCAGCCAATATGCTTTTCAGTAGCGCAACTTCAAGGAATTTCATCGGCTCCACAACAACCGACCCAAAAGCTGCAAGGGCCTATGGCATTGGCACTCAGTTAATCTTTTTCCCGATCCAGGACTTGGGTATAAGCGCCGGTTACCTGCGAAGGGCTGCTTATAATTATGGCGACTATTCTACTTCGACTGACTCCGGCAGCGTCCTGTCCAACTTCCAGAAATACAATTCGAATATATTCGCCAATGTTTCGTACGACCTTAACGCTGCGGTCAGAATTGCCGCAGAATATGAGTATCTCAATACCCACTATGGCGGCAACACCGCCACCGCAGCCGCTGTCAATGCAAGTCAGTCAAACATTGGTACGAACAGCAACTCAGCATCCGGTTCTGCCAATGTTCTTCGCTTGGCGCTGCTATATTTCTTCTAGAAGACTGTTGAATTTTATAAAAGAAATCAGATATTTATTGATAAACATCGGTCAGAGCTACGAACGGTTGAGAAAGTGTACCCTCATAGTGCCGGGCAGTTAAAGTTATGCACGACAGACGAATCGTGCCACGCGCGAACTTTATTCCACTGTCCGAATTTTGGGGACCTTTATCTGAAGTAATACTATCACTAGTCTTAACTCTTCAGTTCATAATGCTTCCGTTATTACTTAAAAATAATCATGACAGCAGTCTGGTTCACATGCCCGATATATTGTTCCCCGAAGGAATTGAATCCAATCGTTGGAAAATCCTGGAACAAATCTCCATATTTCCCATCCAGATTATTACACTCAAGCTCTAGTGTGCGATGTGCGCAGTTAAATATAATAACTCCCGATATCCCGCCAAGCTTTGCCTTAGCCCTCGCCAATGCTTCTTTAGTGTCGTCAATCAGATTTGTAAATTCAAGAAGAGAGAGAGGCATCCCCTTGACGGAGCTGCATTGAAAAAATACACTGTTCCCGGAAATATGCTTCGGGCCTCGTATATATGGTTCACCATCAATGACTAAGCCGAGAGGGTGACTTGGAAAGCAGGCGGCCAGTTCATTGACGGATACTCTCAGCGCTTCAGCATAGGCTATCGCAGCAGGTTTGTTATTAAATTCAACGATTTCCCGACGGTCTTCATTCGCCTTAGTAACCAAAAGTTCGGGGCCAATTACACGCACGCTTTGCGTTTTGACGAGGTCAAAGGGTACTGCCGGCCTGATGAGCGCGAGAACAGCTGCATTGGTATAGGAC
>JAYFNT010000017.1:0-15440 GCA_034933285.1 Geobacteraceae bacterium
GAGATGGTAATGCCCGGCGACAACGTGGCGATGACGATCAACCTGATCACCCCGATCGCCATGGACGAAGGGCTTCGTTTCGCGATACGTGAAGGCGGCCGCACTGTCGGCGCCGGTGTCGTGAGTTCCATAATCGAGTAAGTTTATCGCGGTGGGCCGGAGAGTTCTCCGGCCCCCTAAGTAAAAAGGAATCGAGAGCATGAGAGACATCATTACCCTTGCCTGCACCGAATGCAAGCACCGCAATTACACGACGACGAAGAACAAGAAGAATACTCCCGGCAAACTGGAAATGAAGAAATACTGCCGCTTCTGTCGTACTCATACTCCCCATAAAGAAAGCAAGTAATAACTGTCAGATTGTGATGAAGCCGCTGCTTCCGTGGCGGCTTTATTGCCATGCAGGCCAGTAGCTCTAACGGCTAGAGCACCGGTCTCCAAAACCGGGTGTTGGGGGTTCGAATCCCTCCTGGCCTGCCATTACAATGCTTTCAAAACCAGCTATACATGAGGGCCGCACGTGATTGCCAAGGCAAAGACTTTCCTCGACGATGTCCGGGCCGAGCTGCACAGGGTCACCTGGCCGGCCAGGAAAGAAACTATTTCAACTACCTGGGTGGTAGTGTTCATCATTATCGTGATAGCCTTTTACCTGTTCAGCTGTGACCTGGTTATCAACAAGATATTGAAGGCTTTTTTGCGTTAAGGGAAATTTGATGACAAAAAAATGGTACGGCGTACATACGTATTCCGGTTTTGAAAATAAAGTCAGGCTTTCCCTGATGGAGCGAATCAGGAATCTTCAGCTGGAAGAGTTTTTCGGCGAAATCCTCATACCTTCCGAGACTGTTGTCGAACTGAAGAAGGGCGAGAAGAAGACCTCGTCGAGAAAGTTTTTTCCCGGTTACATACTGGTGAACATGGAGCTCAACGACGAAACCTGGCACGTGGTCAAGGAAACCTCCAAGGTTACAGGTTTTGTCGGCGGCAACGCCCCGGTGCAGATCCCGGACGAAGAGGTCAACAAGATCACCCGCAGGATGGAGGAGGGCGCCGAGAAACCCAAGCCCAAGGTGCTGTTCGAGGTCGGAGAGACAGTCCGGGTCGTCGACGGTCCGTTCCTGAACTTTTCCGGGGTGGTCGAGGATGTCAAGCCCGACAAGGGCAAGCTGCGGGTAATGGTCAGCATTTTCGGGCGGGCCACACCGGTGGAACTGGAATTCATGCAGGTTGAGAAGAGCTGAGCCGAAACGCGATACACCATGCCTGACTGATGGTGCGTTGACGGTTTCGCGTCGGATTAACAATAGCTTAGAAGGAGTTTTCACATGGCGAAAAAAATAACCGGATATATCAAGCTGCAGATCCCGGCGGGAAAAGCGAATCCATCCCCTCCCGTAGGCCCGGCGCTGGGCCAGCACGGCGTGAACATAATGGAGTTCTGCAAGGCCTTCAATGCAAAGACCCAGGCTGACGAGGGGACTATCACCCCCGTAGTCATCACGGTCTATGCCGACAGGTCCTTCAGCTTCGTTACCAAGACTCCCCCTGCTTCCGTGCTGATCAAGAAAGCGATCAGCCTGGAAAAGGGGTCGAGCGTGCCCAACAAGGACAAGGTCGGAAAGCTGACAAAGGACCAGGTTCGCGAGATCGCCCAGAAAAAGATGCCGGACCTTAACGCTGCGAGTCTCGAAGCGGCCATGCAGACTATCGAAGGTACCGCCCGCAGCATGGGCGTTGAGATTGTGTAAGGAGAGGGTAACCAAACATGTCACAGATATCCAAGAAACAAGGCGCAGCCCGCGCCAAGGTAGACAGAACCCAGAACTATCCCCTAAAGGATGCCGTAGAACTGGTCAAGGGCTCTTCATACTGCAAGTTTGACGAAACCGTCGACGTTGCCGTCCGTCTTGGTGTCGACCCGCGGCATGCCGACCAGATGGTCCGCGGGGCGGTTGTCCTTCCCAATGGGCTGGGCAAGAACGTTCGCGTCCTGGTATTCGCCAAGGGCGAGAAGGAAAAGGAAGCCCGCGAGGCCGGCGCCGACTATGTCGGAGCGGAAGATCTCGTCGCCAGGATCCAGGAGGGCTGGTTCGATTTCGACATGGCCATTGCAACCCCTGACATGATGGGCGTTGTGGGCAAGATCGGCAAGCTGCTGGGTCCCCGCGGCCTCATGCCGAACCCCAAGGTCGGAACAGTGACCTTCGATATCGAGCGCGCCGTTAAGGAGTGCAAGGCAGGCAAGGTCGAGTACCGCGTCGAGAAGGCCGGCATCGTGCATGCACCCGTTGGCAAGCTTTCCTTCGAGGCCGACAAGCTGTGCGAGAACATCATGGCCCTTATGGAGGCGCTGGTCAAGGCCAAGCCTTCAGCAGCCAAGGGAACTTATATAAAGAAGATATCGATTTCTTCCACCATGGGCCCCGGTGTGACGCTTGATGTCGCTGACGTCTCGGCCCAGCTGGCATAATCGTATACAGTAATTCAGTTCGCCAAAGTCAAAGAAAGCAGGCGCCGACCAGTATCAGGGGAAGGCTTAAACGAAATACCGGCCTGCCGAGACTTGCGGTTCGTAATATGCGGTCCTTTACGCTCCCGACTTTGGCCGGGTCAATTGACCCTAACATCTAAAGAAAGGAGGAAGGCGCTTGAACAGGGAAAACAAACAGCAGCTTATCAACGAGCTGCATGAAAAGCTGAAGAATTCCAAGGCGGTATTTCTGGCCGATTTTCGTGGAATGAGCGTTTCCCAGGCAACCAGCCTGAGAAACGAGCTTCGCAAGGCCGACGTTGAATACCGGGTTGTCAAGAACACCCTGCTGGAGATGGCTTCCAAGGGGACTGACAAGGAGTCGCTCTCTCCCCATTACGCCGGCCCAACGGCAATCGCGTTCAGCTATGATGATCCGGTCGCGGCGGCAAAGGTTCTTACCAAGGCCGCCAAGGACCAGCAGGCTACATTCAAACTCAAGGCCGCGGTACTGACCGGCAAGTCCATTTCGGTCAGTGAAATACAGGCCCTGGCCGACCTGCCCAGCCGCGAGGTCCTCATTGCCAAGCTGCTCGGCACCATTAACGCGCCGATTGCGAATTTCGTCGGTACGCTTGCAGCCGTGCCTGGCAGTTTCGTTCGCGTGCTCGAAGCAATCAGGTCCCAAAAACAGGGTAACTGAAATCCAACCATAAAGAAAACGATAGTGAAATAAATCACGGAGGAACAAGAAATGGCCGAAATCACCAAGGCTGATGTAATAAGCTTCATTGAGAATATGTCCGTACTCGAACTCGCCGAGCTGGTAAAAGAGCTGGAAGACAAGTTCGGTGTGTCCGCTGCCGCTCCCGCCGTCGCGGTAGCCGCGGCCGCCGCTCCCGCCGCTGCCGAGGCAGCCGAGGAAAAGACTGAGTTCGACGTTGTCCTGAAAGCCGCCGGCGGCAACAAGATCGGCGTGATCAAGGTGGTTCGCGCTCTTACCGGTCTGGGTTTGAAAGAGGCCAAAGACCTGGTGGACGGCGCTCCCCAGCCCGTAAAAACCGCGGTTGCCAAGGAAGAGGCGGAAGAGGCCAAGAAGCAGCTGGCCGAAGCCGGCGCGGAAGTGGAAGTCAAATAGTACCTACAGAACAATTTCCTACCTGGGCCAAGGCTGCTTTGTGCGGCCTTGGCTGTTCTATTTATAGTTGAGAAGACCACGGAAACTGACTACAGACGCCGCATCCCGCAGCAAACGCCCGTCCCGCAGGAGGGGTTGAAGCTCTTCTCAGGCATTCACCAAAGGAGAACATATGGCTTATTCAATTGCGAATAACCACCTTTTGCGCAAGAACTTCGCCAAGATCAAAAAGATTATCGACATACCCAACCTTATCGACATCCAGAAAAATTCATATAAGAGATTTCTCCAGGTGGACGTTCCCGCCGAGGCCAGGAAAAATTACGGCCTGGAAGCGGTTTTCAGGAGCGTTTTTCCCATCAAGGATTTTACCGAGACCGCTTCGCTGGAATATGTTTCCTATTCTCTCGGCATTCCGAAATACGACGTCGTGGAGTGTCACCAGCGGGGCATGACGTTTGCCGCGCCCATGAAGGTGAAGGTACGTCTGGTCATCTGGGACGTGATCAAGGAAACGGGTGCGCGCGCCGTTCGCGAGGTAAAAGAGCAGGAAGTGTACTTTGGCGAAATCCCGCTCATGACCGAGAACGGCACTTTTATCATAAACGGGACTGAAAGGGTTATAGTAAGCCAGCTTCACCGATCTCCGGGTGTGTTTTACGACCATGACAAGGGCAAGACCCATTCCAGCGGCAAGGTCCTCTATTCCGCGAGGGTTATTCCCTATCGCGGGTCCTGGCTGGATTTCGAGTTCGATCACAAGGACATCCTGTACGTGCGCATCGACCGGCGCAGGAAAATGCCGGCAACCGTCCTTTTGAAGGCGTTGGGCTATACAGCGGAAGAATTGCTCAATTACTATTACCGGAGCGAGGAGATTTTCTTCGGCGAGACGATGACCAAGTCCGCTGATCCCGAACTGCTCCTCAACCAGAAGGCGCATTTCGACATTGCCGATCCCCAGTCGGGCGAGGTTATTCTCAAGGCAAACCGCAAATTTACCAAGGCCGCCATCAAAAAGATGACGGACCACGGCATCAAACATATACCCATTACCGAAGACGAACTGATCGGGAAGTTTTCCTCCCACGACGTTGTGGATCCCGCTACCGGGGAAGTCATAATCGAGTGCAACGAGGAAATAATCCAGGCAAAGATCGAAGAAGTCAAGGCAAGGGGCATTGCCTCGCTGCAGGTCCTGTTCATCGACAACCTGCACGTGACCTCATGTCTGCGCGATACGCTTCTGGTGGACAAGATCGCCAACACCGATGAGTCGCTGATCGAAATCTACCGCCGCCTCCGCCCCGGTGATCCGCCGACCCTGAAGAGCGCCATAGCGCTGTTCGATAACCTGTTTTCAAACCCGGAGCGATATGACCTCTCAGCGGTGGGACGCCTCAAGCTGAACTACAAGCTGGGTCTCCAGGTGCCCCTCGAAACCCAGACTCTCACCAAGGAAGACGTTCTCGAGGTGGTGCGCTATCTCATCGACCTCAAGAACGGCAAGGGCGCCATCGACGATATCGACCACCTGGGCAACCGCCGCGTCCGTGCTGTCGGCGAGCTGCTTGAAAACCAGTACCGGATCGGCCTGGTCAGGATGGAAAGGGCTATCAAGGAGCGCATGAGCCTGCAGGAGGTCGAAAATCTCATGCCCCACGACCTCATTAATTCCAAGCCGGTGTCGGCCGTGGTCAAGGAATTCTTCGGCTCTTCCCAGCTTTCCCAGTTCATGGACCAGACCAACCCGCTGTCCGAGGTTACCCACAAGCGCCGTCTCTCGGCGCTCGGACCGGGCGGCCTGACCCGCGAAAGAGCCGGATTCGAAGTGCGTGACGTTCATCCGACCCACTACGGCCGCGTCTGCCCGATCGAGACTCCTGAAGGTCCGAATATCGGCCTGATCGCTTCACTTTCCACTTATGCCAGGATAAACAAGCACGGTTTCGTCGAGACTCCCTACCGGATTGTCCGGGAAGGCGTGGTGACCGACGAAGTGCGCTTTTTCTCGGCGCTGGAAGAGGAAGGGCATGCCATCTCCCAGGCGGACGCCGAAGTTGACGAGAACGGCCGGTTCGTGGAAGACTACGTTTCCGCGCGCAAGGGCGGCGAGTTCGTTCTGATCGGCAGGGACGAAGTGGAATTGATGGACGTGTCGCCGCTGCAGCTGGTCTCCGTCGCGGCATCACTGATACCGTTCCTGGAAAACGACGACGCCAACCGCGCCCTTATGGGCTCCAACATGCAGCGCCAGGCGGTTCCCCTGCTGAGGGCGGATTCTCCGCTGGTCGGCACCGGCATGGAAAGGATCGTGGCCAGGGATTCCGGCGTTTCCGTGGTTGCCCGGCACACCGGTGTGGTTGAATCGGTCGACGCTTCCCGCATTGTGGTCAAGATAGACGAGGATGAATACGATGAAACCGGAACCGGGGTCGATATCTACAACCTGATCAAGTTCGCCCGGTCCAACCAGAATACCTGCATAACCCAGAAGCCGGTCGTCAAGGTCGGCGATCACGTGAAACGGGGCGACATCATCGCGGACGGACCGTCCACTGAAATGGGCGAGCTGGCTCTCGGCCAGAATATCCTGGTTGCCTTCATGCCCTGGGGCGGCTACAACTTCGAGGACTCGATCCTCATTTCGGAGAAGCTGGTCAAAGACGACCGCTACACCTCGATCCATATCGAGGAGTTCGAGTGCGTGGCCAGGGATACCAAGCTGGGCAAGGAAGAAATAACTTCCGATATCCCGAACCTTGGTGAAGAGGCACTGAAGGACCTGGACGAGTCGGGCATCATCAGGATAGGCGCCGAGGTCAAGCCGGGCGACATCCTGGTGGGCAAGATCACCCCCAAGGGAGAAACACAGCTTTCCCCCGAAGAAAAGCTTCTCCGGGCGATCTTCGGCGAAAAAGCCGGTGACGTGCGCGACACTTCTCTCAGGGTTCCTCCCGGTGTTGAGGGAACGGTCATCGGCGCCAAGATATTTTCCCGCAAGGGTTCGGACAAGGACACCCGGACCGAGAGCATCGAACGCGCTGAAGAGGAGAAGCTGCGCAAGGACGAAAAGGACGAGATCCAGATCATCCGCGACGCTGCCGTTGACAAACTCAGGAAGCTGCTCCTGGACCGTGTCGCTTCATCGACCGTCGAGGACCGCCAGGGACAGCCGCTGATAGCCAAGGGCAAAAAGATCACCATTGCGGCACTTGCCGCGTTGCCCCTGGAAAGATGGGATGAAATATCGGTTGCCGACGGGGAAGGCGTGGAAGAAAAAGTTGCACAGATCCTGGCGACCCTGACCCAACAGATCGAGCTCATCAATTTCGTTTTCGATGACAAGATCCAGAAGATGAAGCGCGGCGATGACCTGCCCCCAGGCGTCATCAAGATGGTGAAAGTGTACGTGGCCATCAAGCGCAAGCTCCAGGTCGGCGACAAGATGGCCGGACGCCACGGCAACAAGGGTGTCGTTTCCCGCATCCTGCCTGAAGAGGACATGCCCTACATGGAAGACGGACGTCCGGTCGAGATCGTTCTCAACCCCCTCGGCGTTCCGTCCCGTATGAACGTGGGCCAGATCCTCGAAACCCACCTGGGATGGGCGGCCAAAGGGATCGGCTGGCAGATCGAGGACATGCTCGCCAAGAGCACTTCCGCCGAATCGCTCCGGAAATACATAGCTGACATATACGACGACCCGGAAATGGGCGCTTTCCTTGAAACACTGGGAGAGGAAGAACTCCTGGCAGTCGCGGGCAGGCTCAAGAGAGGGGTCCCCATGGCGTCGCCCGTTTTCGAGGGCGCGTCCGAACAGCAGGTGCGCAACCTCCTGGAAAAATCGCATTTTGCCTCTTCAGGCCAGGTAACGCTGTTTGACGGCCGGACCGGAGTCCCCTTCAAGCACAAGGTAACCGTGGGCATCATGTACGTCCTGAAACTCCACCACCTGGTGGACGACAAGATCCATGCCCGTTCCATAGGCCCCTACAGCCTGGTCACCCAGCAGCCGCTGGGCGGCAAGGCCCAGTTCGGCGGCCAGCGCCTGGGAGAGATGGAGGTCTGGGCAATGGAGGCATACGGCGCGGCCTATGCGCTTCAGGAATTCCTCACGGTCAAGTCAGATGACGTGGCCGGCCGGACCAGGATGTACGAGGCGATTGTCAAGGGCAAGCACACGCTGGAGCCAGGCTTGCCAGAATCCTTCAACGTCCTGATCAAAGAGCTCCAGTCGCTCTGCCTGGACGTGGAACTCCTTGAAACTGAAGAGGATTAACCGCCTGAAAACCGGCCTCCGCCCTTTTGCGGCGGCAGCCATGGACGTGTGCTCGACACAATCGGATAACTCAGTATAGAACAGATTTGGACAGCTGCCGGATGAGCTTCCGGAGAGCGTTTGCCAACTCCTAAACAAGGGAGGAATAAATTTTGGAAGATTTTTTCAGCTTTTTCGAGAAACCCAAGGATCCGTTGCACTTCTCAGCCATAAGAATTTCCATCTCGTCGCCGGACAAGATCCGGGAGCGATCCTTCGGCGAGGTCAAGAAACCGGAAACCATCAATTACCGTACCTTCAAACCTGAGCGGGACGGCCTGTTCTGCGCCAAGATTTTCGGTCCGACCAAGGACTATGAATGCAATTGCGGGAAATACAAGAGGATGAAGCACCGCGGCATAGTATGCGAGAAGTGCGGTGTTGAGGTCATTCCCTCCAAGGTCCGCCGCGAACGCCTGGGACACATAGACCTTGCAACACCGGTTGCCCATATCTGGTTTCTCCGTTCCCTGCCTTCGCGCATCGGAAACCTGCTGGACATTTCGCTGAAGGATCTGGAGAAAGTGCTTTACTTCGAGGCCTATGCCGTAACTGAGCCGGGCAATACCGGAATGGGGCTGGGCGAGGTGATCAGTGAAGACCGCTATCTCAAGATGCGGGAGGAAGCTGGAGTATCCTTCGAAGCGGGCATGGGCGCTGCAGCGGTCCGCGACTGCCTCAAAGCTCTCGACCTGGACACCCTGGCCGTGCAACTCAGGACCGAAATGCTGGACGCCACCAGCGAGGCCAAGCGCAAGAAGATCGCCAAGCGCCTCAAGGTCGTGGATGCATTCAAGGCCTCTGGCAACAGGCCCGAATGGATGATACTGGAATGCATTCCTGTCCTTCCGCCGGAACTGCGCCCCCTTGTTCCCCTGGATGGCGGCAGGTTCGCCACTTCCGACCTGAATGACCTGTACCGAAGAGTCATCAACCGCAATAACCGGCTCAAGCGCCTTATGGAGCTGCAGGCTCCTGAAGTGATCATCAGGAACGAAAAGCGAATGCTGCAGGAGGCGGTCGACGCCCTGTTCGACAACGGGCGGCGCGGCAGGGCCATTGCCGGACCGAACAAGCGGCCGCTCAAGTCGCTGTCGGACATGCTCAAGGGCAAATCCGGCCGGTTCCGCCAGAACCTGCTGGGCAAGCGCGTGGACTATTCGGGACGCTCCGTTATCGTTGTCGGACCGGAGCTCCGCCTTCACCAGTGCGGTCTGCCCAAGAAAATGGCGCTGGAGCTCTTCAAGCCGTTCATCTACAACAAGCTCGAGGAACGTGGCTTCGTCACAACCATAAAGAGCGCCAAAAAAATGGTAGAGAAGGAGAGGCCCGAGGTTTGGGACGTGCTGGAAGAGGTCATCAAGGAGCATCCGGTGCTCCTGAACCGTGCGCCGACCCTGCACCGCCTGGGCATCCAGGCATTCGAACCGGTGCTCATCGAGGGCAAGGCCATCCAGCTGCACCCGCTGGTCTGCACCGCGTTCAACGCAGACTTCGACGGCGACCAGATGGCCGTTCACTTGCCTCTTTCCATAGAGAGCCAGGTGGAAGCCCGCGTCCTGATGATGAGCACCAACAATATCCTGTCCCCGGCCCACGGCAAGCCTATCATAGTCCCTTCACAGGACATGGTCCTGGGCATCTACTTCATGACCAGGGACAAGTTCTTCGCCCGGGGCGAAGGCAAAGCGCTCGCTTCTCCGGAAGAAGTGCGCATGGCGTATGATGCCGGGGAAATCGACCTCCACGCCCGCATCAGGGTCAGGATGAAGAACCTGGTGACCGATGCGGCCGCGCAGATCGTCGAAACCACGACCGGGCGCATTCTGCTCAGGGAAATCCTGCCGGAAAGCGTTCCGTTCTCCGCCATCAACAAGGTGATGACCAAGAAGGAGCTGTCCAACCTGGTTGATACCTGCTACAGGCTCGCGGGCAACAAGGATACGGTCATCCTCGCGGACAGGCTCAAGGAAATCGGCTTCCGCTATTCGACCGAGGCGGGCATTTCCATCTGCATCGACGACATGGTAATACCAGAAGGTAAGCCGGTCATCATCGAGCGTGCGACGGACGAGGTCAAGGAAATCCAGAACCAGTACACCGAAGGTCTGATCACCGACGGCGAGCGCTACAACAAGGTTATTGACATCTGGGCGAAATCCACCGAGGAAATCGCCAAAGAGATGCTGGACAACCTTTCCCGCGAAATGATGATTTCACCGGACGGCAAGGAGGTCAAGACCCCGTCTTTCAACGCGATTCACATGATGGCCGATTCCGGCTCCAGGGGCTCCGCGCAGCAGATCCGCCAGCTTGCCGGGATGCGCGGTCTCATGGCCAAGCCTTCGGGAGAGATCATCGAGACCCCCATTACGGCGAACTTCCGCGAGGGTCTGACCGTCCTGCAGTACTTCATCTCCACTCACGGCGCCCGGAAAGGTCTCGCGGATACGGCGCTCAAGACCGCAAACTCGGGCTACCTGACCAGAAGGCTGGTAGACGTTGCCCAGGATGCGATCATAACAGAGGATGATTGCGGAACCCTGGACGGGCTGCTGGTATCCGCACTCACCGAGGGTGGCGAAATCATCGAGCACATCGGTGACCGTATCCTGGGCCGTGTCGCACTGGACGATATCCTTGACCCGGTCACCGGAGAGGTGCTGGTGGCGGCCAACGAGGAGATCGATGAAACCCTGGTGGCAAAGATCGAAGACGCCGGACTGGAGAAGGTTAAGATCCGTTCTGTTCTTACCTGCCAGAGCAGGCGCGGCATCTGTGCAAAGTGTTATGGCCGCGACCTGGCCAGGGGTCACCTTGTGAACCTGGGCGAGGCCGTGGGTGTAATTGCCGCGCAGTCCATCGGCGAGCCCGGCACACAGCTTACCATGCGTACCTTCCACATCGGCGGTACGGCTTCGAGGCATGCGGAGCAGACATCACTCGAGGCACGCACCGAAGGTACGGTCAAGTTCATCAATATCAACAGCGTCGCCACTCCGGAAGGGCATCACATAGTCATGAACCGCAACGGCGAACTGGCTATCGAGGATGAAACCGGCCGCGAGAGGGAGAAATATTCCATCGTTTACGGCGCGAAGATCAAGTTCGGGCCGGGCATGCACGTCAAGTCCGGGGAGTCCATTGCCGAATGGGACCCCTACACGATGCCCATCCTCACCGAGGCTGCCGGAAAGATCAAGTTCGGCGACATTATCGAGGGTGTAACGGTAGAGGAGCAGGTGGACGAGGTGACGGGCCTGTCACGCAAGGTAATCATCGAGTCGCGGGATGCCGACAAGCGGCCGCGCATCACGATCAAGGACGAAACCGGCAAGACCGCCCGTATCAGCGACAGCCTGATGGGACGATACTTCCTGCCGGTCGGGGCCAATATCACGGTGCAGGAAGACTCCTTTGCCAATGCAGGCGACATCATTGCCAAGATTCCGCGTGAAACCACCAAGACCAAGGACATCACCGGCGGTCTGCCCCGTGTTGCCGAGCTTTTCGAGGCCAGGAAGCCCAAGGACTTTGCCGTCATTTCCGAAATCGACGGTTCCATATCCTTCGGCAAGGACGCCAAGGGCAAGCGCAAGGTAGTCGTTACGCCCGAACAGGGCGAAGCCAAGGAATACCTGATTCCCAAGGGCAAGCACATAAGCGTCCACGAGGGAGACTATCTGCGGGCGGGTGAAGCGCTCATGGACGGCTCTTCCAACCCACACGACATCCTGCGGGTGCTGGGTGTCAAGGAACTGGCGAAATACCTGGTGGACGAAGTGCAGGAGGTTTACCGTCTGCAGGGAGTCAAGATCAATGACAAGCATATCGAGACGATCGTGCGCCAGATGCTGCGCAGAGTCAGGATAAAGGATGTGGGAGAATCAACGTTCCTTATAGACGACCAGCTGGAGCGCAGCGTATTCGAGGAGGAGAACGAAAGGGTTCTCGCGAACGGGGGGCGTCCGGCCATTGCGGAACCGTTGCTGCTCGGCATAACCAAGGCATCGTTGTCAACGGAATCCTTCATTTCCGCGGCATCTTTCCAGGAGACAACAAAAGTCTTGACACAGGCTGCCATTGAAGGTAAGGTTGACAGCCTTCGCGGACTCAAGGAGAACGTTATCATGGGACGCCTGATTCCTGCGGGAACCGGCCTTTCCAGATACCGCAACCTCAAGATGGTCGTGGAGGAGACGCGAGAGGAAATCCCCGAGATACCGGACGAAGCTGTCGAAGATGAAATCGATCAGGCCGAGGGTGAAGAATGATAAAAAGGCTTGACAAGGTTCCATTGCTTTGGTAGTCTTGTCGGGTTTTCGCTTATGCACAGGGCTATATTTTTGCCTGAATTAGCAGCTTTAGGAGAAACGTCAGTATGCCGACTATAAATCAGTTGATAAGAATCGGTAGGGAAAGCAAAAAGGACAAGTCCACCGCCCCGGCGCTGAAATGCTGCCCTCAAAAGAGGGGGGTTTGCACCAGGGTGTATACGACCACTCCGAAGAAGCCGAACTCCGCGCTGCGCAAGGTTGCGAGGGTCCGTCTTACTAACGGCATCGAGGTTACCTCGTATATCCCGGGGGTTGGTCACAATCTCCAGGAGCACTCGGTTGTGCTCATCAGGGGCGGCAGGGTAAAGGACCTTCCGGGTGTCAGGTATCATATTGTCAGGGGCACCCTGGATTCGGTCGGTGTGAAGGACAGGAAGCAGAGTCGCTCCAAGTACGGTGCGAAAAGACCTAAGTAAAGTAATGTAAGTGAGAGGTTGCTATGCCCAGGAGAAGAGAAGTAGCCAAGCGGGTGGTTCTGCCCGATCCGAAGTACAATGACCGTGTGGTCGCAAAGCTGGTGAACATTCTTATGCTGCACGGCAAGAAGAGCACGGCTGAACGCGCATTGTACGGCGCGCTCGAGCTGGTCGCCCAGCGAACCAACGATGACGCTATCAAGGTCTTCAAGAAGTCGCTGGACAATATCAGGCCGGTGCTTGAGGTCAAATCAAGAAGGGTTGGCGGTTCCACATACCAGGTCCCGGTTGAGATACGGGCGGAAAGACGGACTTCCCTGGCCATGCGCTGGCTGGTCAAGTATGCCGATGCCCGCTCTGAAAAGACCCTTACCGACAAGCTGGCCGGTGAGATTGTTGATGCTTTCAATAACAGGGGTGCGGCGGTCAAGAAGCGTGAAGACACTCACAAGATGGCAGAAGCCAACAGGGCTTTCGCGCACTACCGCTGGTAGTACTGCGTAGAAACAGAGATCAGGAGTTTTTTGTGGCACGTGAAGTTGCATTGGAAAAAACGCGCAATATCGGTATAATGGCGCACATTGACGCTGGTAAAACCACCACGACCGAGCGCATACTTTATTATACCGGGGTTTCCCACAAAATCGGGGAAGTGCATGACGGCACTGCCACCATGGACTGGATGGAGCAGGAGCAGGAACGTGGTATTACCATTACCTCTGCGGCAACCACGTGCTCTTGGAAGGATCACAGAATTAACATAATAGACACGCCCGGACACGTGGACTTCACCATAGAAGTCGAGCGTTCGCTCCGTGTTCTTGACGGAGCGGTCGCTGTTTTCTGTTCGGTTGGCGGTGTCGAGCCGCAATCCGAGACCGTGTGGCGCCAGGCTGACAAGTACTGTGTCCCCAGGATTGCTTTCATCAACAAGATGGATAGAGTCGGTGCGGATTTTTTCCGCGGCGTTTCAATGATCAAGGACCGGTTGAAGGCCAATCCGGTGCCGATTCAGCTTCCCATCGGCAAGGAAGAGAACTTCAGGGGCGTTATTGATCTTGTGGAAATGAAGGCGATAGTCTGGGATGAAGAATCCCTCGGCGCCAAATTCCATGTGGCGGAAGTGCCTGAATCGGAATTGGAACTTGCCTCGGAATACAGAGAAAAGCTCATCGAGGAGATTTCCAGTCATGATGATGAGCTGATGGAGAAATATCTGGCGGGCGAAGAGCTTACGGTCGATGAAATCCGCGCGGCAATCAGGAAATCGACAATTTCCATACAGATATGTCCGGTTACGTGTGGTTCCGCGTTCAAAAACAAGGGCGTTCAGAATTTGCTCGACGCCGTTGTGGACTATATGCCCGCCCCGACGGATATCCCGCCGATCAAGGGAGTGGTTGCGGACAGCAACGAAGAAACGGAACGCAGCGCGTCCGATAGTGAGCCTTTCGCTGCGCTGGCATTCAAAATCATGACCGATCCTTATGTCGGACAGCTCTGTTTTTTCAGGGTCTATTCCGGTGTCATCGAATCAGGATCGTATGTATATAATTCCACCAAGGGCAGGAAGGAGCGCATTGGCCGCATATTGAAAATGCATGCCAACAAGCGTGAAGAGATAAAAGAGGTTCGAGCCGGTGATATCGCCGCAGCTGTAGGCCTTAAAAGCACAACCACCGGCGATACGCTGTGTGATGAGAATAAAGCCGTAATTCTGGAGTCGATAGAGTTCCCTGAGCCTGTTATTGCCATTGCCATTGAGCCGAAGACAAAAGCAGACCAGGAAAAGTTGGGCATCAGCCTTCAGAAATTGGCGAGTGAGGACCCCTCTTTCCGTGTCCGTACCGATGAGGAAACCGGCCAAACCATCCTTTCCGGTATGGGTGAGCTTCACCTGGAGATCATCGTTGACCGTCTGATGCGAGAGTTCAAGGTTGAGGCCAATGTCGGCAAGCCGCAGGTGGCCTACAGGGAGACCGTGTCCAAAAAGGTCAAGGTTGAAGGCAAGTTCGTTCGTCAGTCGGGCGGACGCGGCCAATATGGCCACGTATGGCTCGAAGTGGAACCTCAGGAAGCCGGAAAAGGATACGAGTTTATTGACGCGATCAAGGGTGGCGTCGTGCCCCGCGAATATATACCCGCTGTTGACAAAGGCATACGGGAAGCCATGGAAACCGGTGTCCTTGCCGGATTCCCGGTCGTAGATGTCAAAGTGACGCTTATCGACGGCTCCTACCATGATGTGGACTCATCAGAGATGGCCTTCAAGATAGCCGGTTCGATGGGCTTCAAGGAGGGCTGCGCCAAGGCCGGTCCCGTTCTGCTCGAGCCGATAATGTCAGTCGAGGTCGTAGTGCCCGAAGAGCACATGGGCGACGTTATCGGCGACCTGAACTCTAGGCGGGGGCGCATCATGGGCATGGAATCCCGTGCCGGCGCCCAGGTGGTGACCTCGATGGTCCCGTTGGCATCCATGTTCGGATATGCCACTGACCTTCGCTCCGCAACGCAGGGCCGAGCCACGTACACCATGACGTTCCACCATTATGAGCAGGTGCCGAAAACGGTTTCCGAAGAAATAGTTGCGAAAGTAAAAGGATAGAGATTCCTAGAGGAGGGATTCCCAGATGGCCAAGGCGAAATTTGAGAGAACGAAGCCGCATGTAAACATAGGGACGATAGGTCACGTAGACCACGGCAAGACGACGCTTACCGCCGCGATCACGAAAGTTCTGGCATCGAAGGGGCAGGC
>JAYFNT010000018.1:0-4779 GCA_034933285.1 Geobacteraceae bacterium
TCTTGGGGGGACGTTGGTAGGTTATGAAGCTTATTGGGTTTCATTCCCCCATTCAAATTCACTCTCGCCTGCTCGATCGTCAATTCCACCAAAAGATGGTTCCTGTTGGTCATATTTTTATTATTAACCTACATAACCTACCAACGTCCCCCATTGCACATAACCTACCAACGTCCCCCATTGCATGTTCTTAACCGCATAGATATCCCTCCAATATTGGATGCTCAACGCAAGGCTGACCGGCTGTTTCGGGCCGGTCTAGCCGTGAGTTTGGAATCGTATTCTTCAAATAATTCCACTTTCAAGGGTGACCCCTCCGGGGTGCTCTTATCGTCCCTCAACTCTACTAACAGAGATCTCCAGCTTTGCCTCCTTTGGTTTTGAGAAAAAGCCGCCTTTTTCAATTATTCTTTTGATACCCAGCCGTACCGTGCTCCCAGGCTTTCCTCGCAGCTTCATGATTCGTGCACCATAACTCGTAATCTGAGCCAGGTCTGTGCCATCTACAGAGAAGATCTCATCTCCGTTTTCCAGTCCTTTTGCTGAATTGTTAGTGGTATTCACTACAATTGTGCCATTTTTTGTTTTACTGTACGAAGCATTCATTCCACCAGTATCCAGTGGTCCCATCAAAATCATATCAACCGTCATGGTCCCATTTGGAGCCACTCCGTCACAACGTACTTTGGGATCAGAAAACAATGTGTCATTGCTATTCATAACCACTTTGAACTTCATTTTTATCATCCTCAGGAGAATTCGCCCCTTTTCCAAGGTTCCTTCGACCTGATTTTTTTCCCCTGGGAGAACACACCAACCTCCCGAAGATGAACCACCTGTAAATTCAAGTACTCCTGTCAGCCTGCTTCCCCTCGACTCGAGACTAATTGCAGGGGCCCTGTATTCATACATGTTCGGCGTGTTGATTTGGTCGTTATACATCCAGACGTCACTGCTACCTGGGAAAAGGACATTTTCCTGAATGTCGATTGCTATTTTGCCACCACCAGCATTGACAGTGGCAAAGTAGCCGTCTGAGGTTATCCACTGTCCGGACAGGGACTTGAATTTTTCAGTCTGTTCTAGCCTATATCCGAGCTTAATTACCTCGTCCTTGATCTTCTGGGCGTCATTCGCCCGCGGCATAAGAGTCAGGTAGCGATTGTAGCTGTCTATGGCTTCTTTTAACTGCCCTATTTTGGACTGCACCGCTCCCAGATTGTACCAGGCCTCTGCCATGTTTGGAGAAACCTTGGTGGCCTTTTTGAATTCCTCGGCTGCGTCTGCAAATTCGTCATCACTCTTAGCCAATTCGATGGCAGCCATACCCCTCACCAAATAAGTACGGGCTTCATCTTCAGCACTGTTCTGGCCGAAGGACATGACAGGGAAAATGCCGAAAGTAACTACAATACTCAATATCAAAAACATGGTCCGCATAATATTCCCTCCTGTGTTTTTACCATAAAACTCTAAATCAACGGGCATGGCATTGACCCTCCGGTTATTCGGCGGGTCGTAAGGCTTGGGATCTCAGCATTTTTTCTTTTTAATATTTGGAGCTTTGACCCTTGTTAGGTATTTTGTTCTTTCTCGTACCAATATTTCAAAACTTTGTGATGGTTACCATTTCTCCCAATGGATTTTATCCATTGGGTATTTGTCCTTCGGTTTATCCTCCCCTGTTGGAACACCGACCAATATGACGTTCAACGGAATGATTTTGCTTGGTATGCCAAGCACGGTACGGACATGTAAGTTGTGTACGAGCTGTTAATATGATGCATAAGCCGACTGAGGTTTTTATCGGTTACCTCTATTATCAGTTGGAAATGTTCGTCATCAGCACATAGGCATGCAGGAAGAAACCAAACTTCTGCTGAGCTTCCGCCAGGTATCCCTTAAACTTCCTAAGGATTGTTTACTTTGATTTTTCAAGCAGCTTACCTATATTGTTCAGTCGCAGCACCCCGAGACTCTCCGTCATAAAGAGATAGAGAGAGTCGTCCCTTACCTCGATCTGCGTCCAGTTGGATTTAATGAACTCGATTCCTGCGTCGCTCATTACACCAACTCCTCTGGCAGTGGCGTAAAATGGACCGTTGCCGGATCCACAGGCAAGCCCGGTGATATTGTCAAGCGGATGGACAAACGCGACCGCAGCCTTTGTGTCTCCCTGACGAAGCCGGTATACCGTCCGGCCGGCAGCGATATGCAGTGTCTGGCCGTCTGCGCAGACGGCGGCGATCTTTTCATTGGCGACAAACAGCTTCCGCCAGCCAGCAAAACCCTTCACCAGCTCAAAAATTGCATAGCCCCGAAGTTCCGGGTCGTAGCCATAGGCAAAGATGGCGTCTTTGCCGTCGGAGGCAAGCTGGCAGCCTTGGGCCGGGAGGTTTACGACAGGCTGGAAGGGGACCTGAGGGACTTTTTTGGGTGGAGCCTGATCGGCCTTAACTGGCGGAATAATGCCGAGCGAGCTTTCGCCGGCGATGAACAGGGCGCCATCATCCAGCCAGACGAAATCATTCACCGGCCTGGCCACAGAGAACGCCACACCAGAGTCCAGGTTGATGAGGTTTTGTTTGTTGTGAAGCATCCATGCAGACGCTCGCCGATCCAGGCGAAAGCGCTGACCGGAAAAGCCGGCAACGCGGACATCGTCCGCGGCCAGCGGAGGGGAAAGCCAGTTTGCCTGCACTGAGCCGCTCCGGGGGAGTGCTATCGTCAGATCGGCGGGAAGGACAAACCCACCGCCGGCACCGAAAGCCGTTGCCGCAGAGATAACCAGGAAGGTGACCATGATCACTGTTTTCATTTGAACTCTCCCGCGCCGACACGGTCCAATGCGGCCTTTGTCCACTGATTCCGATCAACATACCACGCATTCCATTTCTCCATTGCGTTCTTGGTAGGGGTCGGATCGTAGTACTGCCGGCTGTCTCTGGCCGCCCAGTAGCGGACAAATGCCTGTCTGGTGATCGCGCCACCCGCATTGACGGCCCCATCTGCAGCGATCGCCCAGGTTGGCGCCTTGGTCAGCGCAAAATCACCCATGGCGACCACTTTACCGGCAGTGGTTTGCGGACGGTCTGCCATGTTTTTCCCTAGAGTCGTAAACTCGTCGAAGCCGGCTTCGAATTCCCTTGCCTGCAGGAAGCACTTGCCCCCCTCATCCACCAGCGACAGGGTAATGGTTGACGCGCCGGCCTTGGCCCCGGCGGTCGCCAGGTCGAGATAGAGGTCGCTATAACGTTCCTTTTCGACAAAAGCCCTGCTATCTGCCATCGGGTGGTCGTCGAGCTTCACCGGCGCGACCTTCATCCGGAGTTGCAACCGCTCGCGCTCTTCCTGGGTCAGGTTGGGGTTGCTGACAGCCTTCCGATATGCATCCGGGCTTAATAGCCCTTCTCCCGCCCCGTCCATTGGCTCGCGCAACAGCGCCACCGAAGGTTTGACAGAGCCGGGCCGGCCGAAAAACCCGCTGTGGGTATCGCCGGACGAAGCGGTTGTCGCAGTGGCCGGGGGGATGCTCTTTAACATAAGCCCACCCGTCGTGGCGACGGTCTTGTCCTCGACGTATGTCGTCCCGGGCCCCCGCAACCGGCCGGCCAGGTCCGCCTTAGAGCGCAGGAACGCCTGGCGCCGCCGCACTTCCTCCCGGCGCTGCTGTTCTTCGCGTTGCAGTTGGGCCGCAATCTCCTCGGGAGTCGGCCCGGCAGGGGCCGCTGGTTCCGGCGAGGAAAAGATGCTTTCCACCAATCCTCCGATGATGCCGCCAACGATGGCCGATCCTACCATCGTCTGCACGCTTGGCGTGCTGACGTGCAGAGCCGCATGGGTTGGAGTGTGGACTGGTGCTTGCTGCCGGCCACTGCTGCTGTCGGAAGACGACGGCCCGACCCGCTCGATGCCTGTTGGCATGGGGACGTTGCCCACGGGACCGACGTCAGTGCAGCCGCGTTCGCCGTCAAAATTCACGCAGGCGGCAAAACAAAAGCTTGCGCTAAGAACGAGTGAGACGACAATTACGGAATAAAGGAATAATTTCATGTCTGCTCCAATCTTTACCAACGGTTCGGGAGAACATCGGCAATTTTAGGCCGGTGCTTCTGCCTTGTTGGCAAATCCTCTTTCAGTTGTGCCTATAAAATGGGAAAAGGAAAGTTCCCCTTCATTTTCCTCAATATTTACGCTTGATTCCCGGATCTTTTTTCGCAGACTTAATGTAGCGACCAAATGCCTTATCCTTATTTCGCTTTTCAAGATACGACAGATCATGAAACTCTGCTTCACTCTTGAGTTTAATAAAATTCTGATAGTGTGCCCGATTGAGACTTCCTTCCTCAATGGCACTCAGAACAGCACAACCTGGTTCGTTAGAGTGAGAGCAATCACCATATTTGCATTTCGATGCTAACTCATAGATATCAGCAAAGCTGCGGCCAATTCCTTCTTCATCTCTCAAAATGCCAAACTCACGCATACCTGGGTTATCTATCAGCATTGCACCGTTATTCAATACGATGAGTTCGCGCCGCACCGTCGTATGTCGTCCCTCTCCAGTACCACTCACCATTTTAGTCTCAAGTATTTGACGGCCAATCAACTGGTTTATTAATGTGCTCTTGCCAACCCCTGACGAACCTAAAAGACTGTAGGTTTTCCCAGATTGTAGAACGTCGCGTACATTGTTAACTCCTTCTCCGGTGATATTACTAAGCGCGATTACATCCGTAGTTATTCCAGCACTTCTAATTTCTTCTATTAGTTGCTGGA
>JAYFNT010000019.1:0-47062 GCA_034933285.1 Geobacteraceae bacterium
CAATAGGCAATAGGCAATAGGCAATAGGCAATAGGCAATAGGCAATAGGCAATAGGCAATAGGCAATAGGCAATAGGCAATAGGCAATAGGCAATAGGCAATAGGCAATAGGCAATAGGCAATAGGCAATAGGCAAAGGAATTATGGGTAGCGGCAATTCTTTGTCAAGATATTTAATATCGGTCACTTGGTAGGGTCAACTCATGAATATTTCGAAAAAGACGGTGATTCTAATTGCTGCGGCACTGATCCTTGCCGTTGGCGCCGGCGGCGGGTACCTGTGGTACGGGCATTTTCACAAGGATGGGGAAGGTGCGGCAGAGAAGACGGCCGAGGGGAAGATCCAGTACACCTGCCCCATGCATCCCTTCATCATCAGGGACAAACCGGGGTCCTGCCCTATCTGCGGCATGACCCTGGTGCCGGTCAAGCAGGCCGGTACCGGTCAGACAGGGAAGACGGCGCCTGAAGTGCCGGAACAGGTCAAGCTCTCGCCAAGCCAGTTGGTAATGGCCAACGTCGCTACCGTGAAGGTTGACACGGCGCCGCTTGCCAAGGAGATTAGCGCGGCGGGTATCGTCCAGTACGACCAGACGAGGCAGTTCCGGGTGACCGCGTGGGTCGCGGGCCGCATCGACAGGCTGCATGTCGATGCTGTCGGGGCCTATGTTGCCAAGGGAAGGCCGGTGGCCGAGGTCTATTCCCCCGATCTTGTCTCGGCGCAGCAGGAGTATCTCCTGGCTCTCAAGAGCCGTGAGCAGTTCAAGGGCTCGTCCATCGAGGCGATTTCCCAGGGGGGGGACGGACTGGTGTCGTCGGCGCGGCAGCGACTGAAGCTCCTGGGGGTGAAAGATTACCAGATAGCGGCCCTGGAGAAATCGGGGCAGCCAAATATCAAGCTTTCCATTTACACCCCCCTCTCCGGGATCGTAATCGAGAAGATTGTTGTCCAGGGCCAATACGTCAATGTCGGGGATCCGCTGTTCAACATTGCCGACCTGTCAACCGTATGGGTGGAGGCCGAAGTGTACGAAAGCGATTTCCCTAACATAAAGATCGGCCAGAAAGTCGACATCACATCTCAGTCCTATCCCGGCAGGACGTTTACCGGCAAGGTGTCGTTCATCTATCCGTTCCTCGACCCGAAAACGAGAACGGTCAAAGTGCGCGTGCAGATCGCCAATCCGGGCCTCAGGCTGAAACCGGACATGTTCGTCAACGTGTCGTTGAAGATCCCGCTGGGTGAGGTGCTGGTGGCGCCGGTGGCGGCCGTGATGGACACCGGCAAACGCAAGGTTGCCTGGGTGGAAACCGAACCCGGGGTGTTCGAGCCCCGCGACGTCAAGGTGGGAGCCAGGGTGGGCGACCGGTTGCAGATACTTTCCGGGCTTGCGCGCGGAGACAAGGTCGCCGCTTCCGGTGGCTACCTGATCGATTCGGAAGCGCAGCTTAGGGGCGGCGCCGGCGGCGGGCATGAAGCGCACGGGCCCGCTGATCAGCCGCGGAAGAAGAATGATCTGGATATGGGTGATATGAAAATGGATTAAAAGCAGGCGCGAGGCAATGGGCGATGGGCACGAGGAGAACCAAAACCATGAACCTGTGAGATATTCGGTTTTGCCTTTCGTCGAATGTTTTTCGCCTAAACCTATAACCTAGAGCCCATCGCCCATCGCCTATCGCCCGGGGTTCACATGATCGAAAAAATCATCGAATATTCCGCGAGGAACCGCGTCATCATCCTGGCGCTTTTTGCCCTGGTCATCGCCTGGGGGGTGTGGGCAGTCTACCGGACACCCGTCGACGCCATCCCGGACCTGTCGGACAACCAGGTGATCGTTCTCACCGAGTACCCGGGCCGTTCTCCCCAGGTGGTGGAGGACCAGATCACCTACCCGCTTGCGGTCAACCTGCAGGGGTTGCCCCGGGTCAAGGCGGTGCGCGCTTCCAGCGCCTTCGGCTTCTCCATGATTTACGTCATCTTCGATGACAGGGCTGATATCTACTGGGCGCGCACCCGGGTGCTGGAGCGGCTGAACTATGCCGCATCCCTGCTCCCGGCAGGTGTCAGCCCGACCCTGGGGCCGGACGGGACCGGCGTCGGCCACGTGTTCTGGTACACCATCCAGGGCAAGGGGTATGACCTGGAGCAGCTGCGCACCCTTCAGGACTGGTTCGTGCGCTACCAGCTCAATACCGTCCCGGGCGTGGCGGAAGTGGCCTCGATAGGCGGTTTTGTCCGGGAATACCAGGTCGACCTGGACCCGGTGAAGCTCTGGTCCTACAACATCAGGGTCGGCCAGGTGATGGAGGCCCTTAAGAGATCTAACAAGGATGTGGGCGGCAGGCTCATGGAGCAGGCCGACGCCGAGTATCTCATTCGTGGCCAGGGTTACGTGAAGTCCGTCAAGGACCTTGAGGACATTGCCGTCGGCGCGGATATGCGCGGCACCCCCGTATACCTGAAAAACCTGGGGACCGTGCAGTTGGGCGGAGCCATACGCCGGGGGCTCCTGGACATGAACGGCGAAGGTGAGGCAGTGGGCGGCATCATCGTCATGCGCTACGGTGAGAACGCTAAGGACGTCATCGACCGGGTGAAGGAAAAGATCGCGGCACTGGAAAAGGGCCTCCCGCCAGGCGTCACGATCCAGACTTCCTACGACCGCTCCGACCTGATCGGCCGCGCCATCGACACCCTGAAGCGGACCCTGACAGAGGAATCCGTGATCGTCTCGCTGGTGGTCCTGCTTTTCCTCCTCCACTACCAGAGCGCATTGGTCATCGTCATCACGCTGCCCATCGCGGTGCTGTTCTCCTTCATCACCATGAAGCTCCTGGGCGTGACGTCCAACATCATGTCCCTTGGCGGCATAGCCATTGCCATCGGTGTGCTGGTGGACGCCGGGGTCATCATGGTGGAGAACTGCTACCGCCACCTTTCCGAACTACTCCCGGAGGAGCGGAAGGAAAAGCGCCTGGAGGTCATCATCGCATCCGCCAAACAGGTGGGCCGGGCCATCTTCTTCTCACTGGCGATCATCATCCTTTCCTTCGTGCCGGTCTTCCTGCTAGAGGGGCAGGAAGGGAAGCTGTTCCATCCCCTGGCCTTCACCAAGACCTTTTCCATGGTGGGCTCGGCGATGATCGCCATATCGCTGGTGCCGGTCCTCATGTACTTCTTCATGCGGGGCAGGATGCCGCAAGAAAGCTCCAACCCCGTTTCCATGTTTTTCATCAGGCTCTATTCACCGGTCATACGCTGGGTGCTGAAATGGAAGAAGACCACCATAGCACTGAACATCATTGCACTGGCTATCGCCATCCCAATGTTCATCTCCATGGGCAGCGAGTTCATGCCCCCGCTGGACGAGGGTTCGCTGCTCTACATGCCGGTCACGCTGCCCAACGTGTCCATCTCCGAGGCCAAGCGGCTGATCCAGGTGCAGGACGCCATAATCAAGAGCGTGCCCGAAGTGGAGCACGTCCTGGGCAAGGTCGGCCGCGCCGAAACCGCAACCGACCCGGCGCCGGTCTCCATGTTCGAGACCATCATCATCCTCAAGCCACGGGACCAGTGGCGGCCGGGCGTCACCAAGGCGGACATCGTGGCCGAGCTGGACGGCAAGCTGCAGATCCCCGGGGTGCGCAACGGCTGGACCCAGCCCATAATCAACCGCATCAACATGCTTTCCACCGGGGTCCGCACCGACCTGGGGGTGAAGATTTTCGGCAGCGACCTGAACGTGTTGAAGGATCTGGCAGTGCAGGCCGAGGGCATTCTCAAGACCGTCAAGGGGTCTGCTGACGTGGTGGCGGAGCGCGTTACCGGCGGCAACTACATCGATATCGACGTGGACAAGGAAGCCGCTGCCCGCTATGGCATCCAGGTGGGAGATGTGCAGGAGGTGATCGAAACGGCACTGGGAGGGGAGATGGTGACTACGGCGGTCCAGGGCCGTGACCGGTTCCCGATCCGCATACGTTACCTGCGCGACTACCGTGACAACATCCCGGAAATCCAGAAAATGCTGGTTTCGGGGATGAACGGCGCCCAGATTCCGTTGTCGCTGGTGACCAAGCTCAAGGTTTCCACCGGCGCGCCGGAGATCAGCAGCGAGGGGGGGCTGCTCCGCTCCCTGGTCTTCCTCAACGTGCGCGGCCGCGACATGGGCGGCTTCGTCACCGAAGCCAAACAGGTGCTGGAAAAACAGCTGAAGCTGCCGGCAGGGTACTATGTAGCCTGGTCCGGTCAGTGGGAAAACCAGATCCGGGCCAAGAAGCGCCTGCAGCTGCTGGTTCCCCTGGGCATAGTGATCATCTTCATCCTCCTCTACTTCACGTTTCATTCAGCACTTGAGGCAAGCATGGTCATGCTGTCGGTCCCCTTTGCACTAGTCGGCGGCGTCTACCTTGTCTGGCTGCTCAATTACAACATTTCGGTGGCAGTCTGGGTCGGATTCATCGCCCTGTACGGCGTAGCAGTGGAAACCGGGGTCGTCATGGTCATCTACCTGCACGAGGCCCTGGACAGGAAACTGCTGGCGGGACCGATCACCGAGCAGGACATCTACGACGCCACCTTCGAGGGAGCGGTGCTCAGGCTTCGTCCCAAGCTCATGACCGTGGCGGTGGCGCTCCTGGGCCTGGTGCCGATCATGTGGTCGAGCGGCACCGGCGCAGATGTGATGAAGCCCATAGCCGCCCCAATGATCGGCGGCATGATTTCGTCCGCAATTCACGTTCTGATCATGACACCCGTGATCTTCGTCCTGATGAAAAAACATGACCTCAAGAGGGGAAAACTCAGGTATTCTGGAATGAAGCATTAATGCGCAGGGGCAAACCACAACAAAAGGAGAATACGGAATGAAAAAAAAGGCATTGATAATCGCGGCGCTGACATTTGCCGTTTCATCACCGATTACGGTGATAGCCGCAGAGCACGACCACGGCTCCATGCATGAAGGGCACAGCAGCCAGATGTCCCAGCAGGGCAAGGTTGTCCATCAGCAGGTGGTTGACGGAGTAAAGGTGACCTTCAGGTTGATTGACATGAAAGAGCAGATGAAGGGCATGGAAATACCCAAGGGAATGAAAGAGACCCACCATCTGATGGCCGAGTTTGCCGACGCAAAAACCGGCAAGCCGCTGACCGAGGGAGAGGTGAAGGCGAAAGTGATCAGCCCGGACAAGTCAGAGCAGACAAAGGACCTGATTGGTATGGAGGGGCATTTCGGCGCCGATTTCATCATGGCGAAAAAGGGCCCATACGGCGTTATGTGCAAATTCAAGGTAAAGGACGGCAAGATCAGGAGCAGCAAGTTCCGGTATGTGGTCAAGTAGTTATTCCGGCAACGCTCCGGGGGCGCCCAGCGCCCCCGGATTCTCCCCTCACGAATAGGGGTTCCCACCAGTCGCATCCTCTCCGCCAGATTCCTCCCCCAGAGGTGTTTTGTCCTTTACCGCAAACACCTCGATGGCCGACTTCCCTTCAATAGGGCAGACATTCTCGCAGATTCCGCATCCGTTGCACAGATCGTCCACCACGTAAGGTTTTCTCAGGGTAAACGGCTGGCCGTCTGCTCCGGCGATCTTTTCTGTTTCGGCCCGGATGGCCTTGCGTGGTATTGGGCAGTGCTCCTCGCAAACTATGCAATTGATACGCTTGGCATAGGGCAGGCAGTGGTTCCTGTCCAACACCGCCTTGCCGATCACTTCGCGCTTCTTGCTTGCCACCGGCAGGTCGGGGATGGCGCCGGTGGGGCAGACCTGTCCGCAGAGGGTGCAGTTATACTCGCAATACCCCAGCCGGGGGATGAGGAGCGGAGTGTAGACCCCCTCCAGTCCGGTCTGGAAGAGGGCTGGATAGAGCGCGTTCTTCAGGCAGACCTTCATGCACTCTCCGCACCGCACGCACTTTTTCAGGAACTCCTCTTCGCTGCGCACGCCGGGCGGTCGCAGAACGCGGGCCTGGGCCTCCGGCCGGCGGAAACGGAACAGCCGCGCCAGGAGAAACCCCGACAGGAGTCCCCCCAGGAGGACCCTGCGTTCCGGCAGATAGGGTCCTCCACCTCCGAATCCGGCAAACCCGAACTCGACACGGCGCAAACGGCACCTGAGACGACATTCCATGCAAAGGATACATTCCTCCTGCTGCAAGATCTCCTCGTCGAACGATGTCGGGCAGGCTGTACGGCAATCTCCGCAGTCCGCACAAAGCGTCGCGGGTGTCCTTTTCAGGGGCGAGAACCGCGCCAGCATCCCCAACAGGGTGCCGAGCGGGCAGAGACGGCGGCACCAGGCCCGGGTCTCGTAACGCTCCAGAAACAGGATGCCCAGGAACATGATCAGGGAAAGGAAAGCCAGTGGATAGAAGGTTTCCCGGAACGGCAGCAGATTATCCCGGATCAAGGCATAACCGGGAGCCAGGGCATCCCTCCTCTCTCCCATGACGCGGTAGAGCCCCACCCAAACCTGGCGTACAGAGTCGCCGAATATGGGGTAGAGGGAAAAGGTGAGCGCCCGCACCAGTATGGCGATAGGGTCAAGTACACCGACAAGGTTGATGTTGAACAGTGCTGCAAACAGCAGCGGCGACAGTAGCCAGTATTTGACTTTTCCCTGCAAAAACCGCAGGGGAGCGGTTTTGCGGATCCTGGCAGTTACGAGATCGAGGATGGTGCCCAAAGGGCAGATCCAGCCGCAGAAGAACCTGCCGAGCACCAGGGTGAAGAGCGCCAGCAACGCTGCAGGCAACAGCAGCAGGGTGAATGTTTTTTCTGCCAGCAGGTAACACACCGCCACCAGCGGGTCAGCACGGAAGAAACTGTTGACCGCAACGGATATCCGGTCGTTCCCCCGATATTCTGTCTGTACGAAAAGTACCAGAAAGGCGATCAGGAAAAGCAACTGGCAGATTCGCGACAGGGGCACGCTTCTCCACTTCATCCCGGTCAGGCCCTGACTATGCGCATTCTGTTGAGATTCATCTCTCCCAGCCCCCGTCGGTATGCGGCCACGGTAGTGGATATATCCGCCGGCTTCAGGCCGAACAAAGTGGTGGCGTAGGCGTCCGCCGCCACGATGTCAGCAGATGCCACGACCTTGTTGAGGATCTTGACATCAGCCAGGTCGCCCCCCTGGGGCCCGTGAGCAGTGAGAATCCTGGTGGCGTCGATGATGGTCAGCCTGCTCTTCATGACGGCGTTGATGTCGGCCAGGGCTCCGTCGATATTCCTGTGCACTCTGCCGCGATTTCCCCCCATCACTCCCATGATGTTCTTCAATCCCAGGGTAAGGCCGGTAAGCCCGTGGTGCTTGGCAATGGGGACATTGATGAACACGTCTGCGGAAAGCGCTTCATCGTAAAGCTCCCACTCCCTGAGCGACCTGCCGCTCAACTTAACCATGCGAAACCGCTCATCTTCGATATGCTTGAGCTCAACGCCTTTCATGCCCTTAAGCGCAGCTTCGATGCCGCTGTTCACGTAACAGCGCCGGGCATCGTTGCAGGGACGGTCAAAAACCTTCACTTTTTTCGCACCTGCCCTAAGCGCTTCCGTAGCGACTGCCCTCACCACCAGGGGATGAGTGTTGGCGCCCTGCTCGGGCCGCCGGTCCCAGCCTATGTTGGGTTTTACCACCACCGTGTCCCCTGGTCTCACGAAACGTTTCATGCCCCCCAGCACCGCGATCGCCCGCGCAGTGATCTTTTCGTACTCCCTGCCTTCGGCAACGGCGACTATCGGGCCTTCAGCGGCAAAGAGGGAGTTTATCAACCCGGAACCGAAAAGGGATGACAAGCCGAGAATCTTGAGGAACTGCCTTCTTTCCATGACCGTGCCTCCCGAATCCACCAATTCTGAACGTTTTCGATGTGCAGGAATGCTTTTATCGCTATACTTTACCACAGGTCTGGGAAAACTGAACAGGCCGGAAGGAGTGCACGCAATGAACGGATCTGCCGTCCTCTATGAAACCGACGCGCTCGCAGCCCAGTACTGCTCTGCCCACTACGGGCCGGAGCATTTCGGTATTCCCAATTTCCCCCGGGCCTGCGCCCTGATCTGCCTGGAGTTGACCCGTGGCAGGAGCCGCCGGCATGCCCTTGACATCGGCTGCGCCGTCGGCCGGTCGTCGTTCGAGCTTGCCAGGGAATTCGATCGGGTGACCGCCCTTGACTACTCAGCCAGGTTCATTGATATGGCGACACGGATGCAGCACGGGAAAGAGCTCTGTTACCGGGTGACCGAAGAAGGGGAAACCACATCCGGTCATCGGGCATCCCTGGAGGAACTGGGACTGGATGGGGTTCGGGGCAAGGTCTCCTTCGCCAGGGCCGACGCCTGCGACCTTCCATCATGCTACAGCGGCTACGGCCTGGTGCTGGCGGCGAACCTGATCGACCGGCTCCGCTTCCCGCGCCGGTTTCTGGATGCCGTGGGGCAACGGCTCGATCCCGGCGGGCTGCTGGTGATCACGTCACCCTACACCTGGTTGGAGGAGTTCACCCCTCGCGAGGAATGGCTGGGCGGCTACCGCAATGACGGTAAAGACATCGCGACTCTGGACGGCCTTACGGCTGCTCTTGCGCCACGTTTCCGCATGATGTGCCCGCCACGGGACATCCCCTTCGTCATCCGGGAAACCCGCCGCAAATTCCAGCACAGCATTGCAGAAATGACCGTCTGGGAGCGTAAATGAACTACTTCACCGAAGCGCCGAACTCGACCCTGCTGGCAACCTCATTCGACTCGGAAGGTGCCTTGAAAATGTCACCTCTCTTCAGGAACACCCTTTCCTGCTCAACCTTGCCCTTGTCCACCAGGTATGCGCGCACAACGGCTGCACGGGCCTCTGCAAGGCTCCGCAGCTCGTTTTCCCCCACCACGGTATGGGTGAAGATGAGCTTTTTCATCTCGCTGTCGGGCAGGTCCTTGACCAGGCCGATGAGATTGCGCGGTTTGGAAAACTTTTCCTTGCGGTAAACCGCCTTGAGGTAGGTGGAATACTCCTCAGGCAGTATTTTCACCGTATCCGGCGAATCCGTCGAACGGATTTTCTTCTCCTTTAGCAGCTTGAGGAACTTTTCGGTGCGCATTTTCGAAGCCAGGAGCTCGCCACGGTAACCCTCGGGGTCTTTATCCTTGTCGACATAGCCGGTAACCTCGACCTGCAATGCCGGTCTGTCCTTGACGGCCTGCGACAACCTGCCCAGTTTTTCCTGTTCCGCTGCCGACAAGACCGTCGATCCGGGAGAAAAGGCCACGCTGCTGAAATCCCCCTTGCCGCCGAATGCCGCCTGCAGGAGCCTGAAGGGCGAAGTCGCCGCCTTGACCAGCAGGTTGCGCAGCACTTGGAAAACCAGCCGCCATACGCTGAACTGCGGGTCATCCGTTCGACCGGTAACAGGCAGGTCCAGGTGGATTTCCCCCTTGCTGTCCTTTAAGAGCGCCACTGCCAGCCGCACCGGCAGCTTTGTGGCCTTGTCGCTTTCCACCTGTTTGCCGAAGGTGAACTGGTCGAGAAAGATCTTGTTCTCCGAGGTCAGGTTCTTGTTTTCGATATGGTATTTCAAGCCGAGGAACAGCTTGCCCTTTTCGATGACATACCCCAGGTAAGTCCCGGAATAGGGAGTTGCGGCCGCGAGATCGATGTCCTTGAAATCGATCGTGACATCGAGGAACAGGTTGTCGCGAAGGGGGTTGATGGAGCCTGTTATGACAAGGGGTGAATGGTTTTCCAGGTTGCCGCGCAGGTCCACGGACGCCGGGCGGTCTTCAAGCGAAGTGAGTCCACCCACCCTGCCGCCCAGGTTATAGAACGTGGTGGTGAACGGCGTCTTGAGATGCTCGTCGCTGAATACCATGGTGCCGCCCTGCAGCGTAATGGTGCCAATGGAAATGGCGCCCTTGCCGGCAGCAGTCGCCTGTTTCGCCGCCGGCGCAGCAGCAACCTTGGCCGGCGCCTGTGCGGCAGCCGGCGCTTTCCCTGGCGGCGGAGCTTCTTCGCGCTCCATGAGGTTCTGCAGGTTAAGTGTTCCGTTTTTTGTCACGACAACACGGGAGTAGAAGTTGGTCAGCGAAACGTTTCCCACATTCAGCCTGAACGGATCGATGGCGCCCCTGACACTCTCCACCTGCAGCCGTTCCCACTTAAGCAGGTCTTCGTCTTCTCGGGTATCCAGGCAATAAAATGAACGGATACCGAGGGAACCGGCAAATGTGCCTGTCATTTTTTTCCCGGTGCGTGCCAGTTCGATGTTCATCCGGGTATCCAGCGCTCCCCGCACGATCGACACGGCCAGGTTGTCGGGAAGATAGGCATCGAAATCGTTCAGCGGAATCCTGTTCAGGCTGACAGCGCTTTTCAGACGCAGGGGAGATGGTGAAAATCTGCCTTTGGCGGCGATTCCGCCTTTGCGACCGTAGGAAGCGGAGAGCGCAAATGGAACAGGGGTAGCCAGCTTCTCGGAGAGATTTTCCATGGAGAAGCGGACCTGTCGCAGGGCAAAGGACGGATCCCCTTCCCGGGTACGGTCGGTGAAGGCCACATTCAGCCCGGACCCTTCGACCCGCTTGACCTGGTAGGAAAAAGCCTTGCCTTTTTGCGGGGCACGGGTTTTCTTTTTCTTCTCCTCGAGCCTGACACGCAGGAATGCCTGGGGAGTAAGCCGCCCCTTTTCGTCAAGAGACAACCTTATGTCGCCACTCTTGAAAAGCACCGATTCGACCCGGGCCTGTTGCTGTTTCACTGAATAGCCGATTCCCTTGACCGCAACCTCGGTCAGCCTGACGCCGTCCTTGCCGGTGAATTTTGCGCCGAAATTACGGCCGGTAAGCGTTCCTTCGGACAGAGCAAAACCGCTCTCACCACTGTAGCCGATTTTCGACATGGCATCGAGCTTGCCGGTTACGGGTGACGACAGGCTGTCGGCCAGATAGGGGTAATATGAAGCAAGGTCGATGCTTTTGACATCAAGCTGCAATGCCGCCGCAGGAGGATTCACCGCAAGATCACCCTTGAGAGTCACCGACTCGTCCCGCGCTGAATGGATGAACAGATCCAGAAGGCTCTTGCGATCCTTTTCGGTCGAGAAATTCTTCACGGTCAGGTCGATCCGGTCCAGATCGGCCTGGAAACCACGTCTGGGGACCCTGTCCCGGAAATGGACCTTGCCTCCCATGCTCTTGATGAGCGCGGCATTCAATTGCAGTTTCGCCGGCTCTCCTTCCGCAGGTTTGCCGGCTTCCGCGGCCGGTCCTCCGGCCAGCTTCTGCCAGGTCCACCTGCCCTGCGCGTCTCTGTCCGGGAAAAGCTCGATCCCGGCAGTTTCCAGCGAGTCGATCTGGAAAACCCTGCCCACGATCTCGGCATGCTTGACCCTGAGCAGCCCGGACCGCATGGCGAGGAGTTCGGCCCCCCCACGGTCCCACACCCCCAGGTCCCTCACCCCCAGGGCTCCGGACAGAGTAATGTCCGGCTTCTTGTTGGCGGAAACCCGATACCCCAGCTCCAGCGCGGACGCCAGGTTGCCGGATTTGACGACCAGCGGAGATTTCACCGGGAGGTAGGCCATGTAGTAAGGAATGTCCGCGTCCCGGATATTCAGGATGATCGAAACCTCCCTGGACTGGGCCAGTGGTTTCAGCCTTCCGTCAGCGGAAAAGGATGCTCCGTTGATGACTGCCTTGATGCGGGGAGCCACGTAGATGTCCGCCAGGTATTCGATGTTGCTGAAAAAAGGTATGGAGAGATCCAAGCGGCGTACCGTGTGGTCTGTCGGCCTGTTGGCCGCCTGGTCGAGGAAATCGACTGAACCGTTTTTGATCTCGATATTGTTGATGGAAAACTGGATCGGCTTGCTCTTGGGATCTTTGGGCTTGATGAGGTCGGAGAAGTTGTATGTGTTGGGAGCTGTGCGGACCAGGTGGACATACGGCCTGGTAACGCTGACGTTCGACACTATCAGTGCCCTTCTGGTCAGGGAAGCGGGACTGACCCTGAGACTGACGCTGCTGAAGTTGACGAATTCCTTCCCGCCGCTCCTTTCCGCCAGATGAAATCCCGACACCCCGGCCGTCAAGGTAAAAGGGTTCAGGGTGATTCGGGAAATGGAGGCTTTTCTCCCGGTTGCGCTCTCGATCTTTTCGACTGCGACCGAGCGTATAATGCCCGGCAGTGCCAGGATGACGAAAAGGAGAATAGCGACCACCACGGAAAGGATCCAGATTGCAGGCCTGTCGCCGACTTTCATGGGAAGCCTCCTCAGAAGTGAATTCAATGCATGAAAGAACTACAACACTACAGCCGCTTTTTTCAGTATAGGACACTTCTCAAAAAATGAAACCGGGCCACGTGTCATGGACGGAAAACCTGGCCCCCGGTTCATCCGATCAGCGTCATGATCCATTATTGGCAGACCCGGAATACATAAAAAAAGGGGCGCCCCACCGAGGGCGCCCCCATATTTTCAATTCGTGCGGCTGGTCACCTCCACCAGGTGGTAACCGAACTGGGTCTTTATCGGGCCGAGAACCTTTCCGACTTCGCCGCTGAACACGGCTTCGTCGAACTCCTTCACCATCTGGCCCGGGCCGAACGTGCCAAGGGCGCCACCCTGCCTGCCGGAAGGGCACAACGAATGTTCTCTGGCAACAGCCGCGAAATCCGCGCCGGCTTCGATATCGGTTTTGAGTTTTTCACATACTTCCTTGCTGGCCACCAGGATGTGGCGCGCGCTTGCTCTGGGCATGGCACTCTCCTTGAATCAAAGGTAATTTGCAGATTTTCAATGATGGTTCTTATGCTTTCCGTGGCCGTAAGCATGGCCTTTGTGCTTCGGCTTCTTGTGCTTGTGGACCCCTGCCTTGCCGTAACCTCCGCCCCCGCCATACACGACCACACCCGGAGGAGCGGGAACTCCCGGAGGCGTAGGCGCCCCCGGCGGAGCCGGCAAGTCCCTGGGCATCGGCGGCGCCGGCGGAAGAGGCAGGCCGGCTATTGCATCCGTCACGGCAAACGAGGCGACAATGGCCGTCATGGCCAGCACGACAAGACAAAGCTTTGCTCCTGAACGACCGCTATTCTTCATGATCACTTGTCCTTTCTTTCCGGGCGATTGCCGGGTTCTGCTCATGCTGCATACATGGACTTGCCGAATTGTCCCCAACCGGATGCCGACGCTTGTTTCTCCCGGTGAAAATCTTTCCGGATGCCGATTCAGTTCGAACGGTTTCACTTCGACATGAGCAAATCCTTCATTCAAACGAGCGGTTATCGAAAAGGCGCTTGGTCTTCTTCTCCGAACGGGGCAGAGCGCCATAGCCGACGATTTCAACATTGCAGGATACGAGAAGGGAACGCTTTATTCCTGAAACGATGCTTTTCACGACCTGGTCATCGGGAACCGCATCGCCGTTGCGAGCCCGCTCGACCCTGACCAGCATGTAGTCCCGGCCGTCCTGGCCGTGATCCAGAAGAATCTGGTATTCGCTTCCAATACCGCCGACCCGGTTCAGCACTTCATCCACCTGTCCTGGATAAATGTTCACTCCGCGAAAAATGACCGTGTCGTCGGAGCGGCCAAGGATCCGGTCATGGCGCGGCAGCGGGCATCCGCAAGGGCATTCCCCCTCTATCAGGCGGGTCAGATCCCTGGAGCGGTAGCGAATGAGCGGCACGCCCTCCTTGCCCAGGGTGGTATATACCATCTCCCCCATTTCCCCCGGCGCCGTCGGTTCCAGGGTCTCGGGATCGAGGATTTCCAGTATGTAGTAATCGGCCCAGTAATGGATGCCGTTATTGTAGCGGCAGGAAAGGCCTGTCCCCGGCCCGTACAGTTCGGTGAGCCCGGTAATGTCGTAGATCTCCTCCACTCCCAGGAATTCGCGCATGGTTTCCAGCATCGTGCTGCCGCTCCGCTCCGCGCCCATGATGATTTTCTTCAGGTTCAGGCTGTCCCTGATTCCCCGGCGGTGCACTTCCTCGGCAAGGAGCAGGCCCATGGAAGCGGTGCAGCAGAAAACGGTGGACTGCAGATCCTGCAGGAAAGCGATCTGCATGTCCAGGTTCCCCGGCCCGACCGGTATGGCCATGGCCCCGTATCTTTCGCAGGCAAGCTGGAAGCCCACGCCGGCTGTCCAGAGCCCGTAGCCGACCGCGATCTGGACCCGGTCGTCCCTGGTCACTCCGGCCAGTTCGTAACAGCGAGCGAACATGTCCTGCCAGTCATCCAGGTCTTTTCGCGTATAGCTGAGGATCTTCCGCTTTCCCGTGGTGCCCGAAGAAGCGTGAACCCGAACGATATCCCAGAAGGGAACCGATTTCAGTGCGAACGGATACCCGTCCGCCAGATCCTGGGCCGTGGTGAAAGGAAGACGCCGCAGATCTTCAAGTGAGCGTATGTCTTCGGGTTTGACACCCGCCGCGACAAATTTCTCGCGGTAGGCCGGTGAATTGCCCCACGCATGGCGGACCGTCCATTTCAGGCCCTCCAGCTGCAGCGCCTCGAGTTCCGCGGTTGACGCGGCTTTTGGCGGAAAATGTTTCAGCATTAATCCTGTTCCTCCTTCAGCAAACTTCCTTCTTCGCGAAATCCGCCCCGGCCCGTAATGCCCCGAGGGAACTCTGCAGAAGGGCGGGTTTCGGTGCGAGCTTTTTCTCCAAAGTCAGGCAGACATCCTCGAAGCAGCAGAACATCCGTCCCGCCTCGGCGAGGACGCGGCCCAGCACGATCAGGTTGACCGACCGCGGCGCCTTCATTTCCAGGGCAATGGCGTCGGCCGGCACGGAAAATACGGGCAGGTCTCCCACGCCTTCCGGCGATGAAGCAGCGTTCACGCCAATCCAGCCGCTCCCGTTCAGGAAGTGGCGATGCAAGGGAGCGTTCTCCGGCTTGAGAGCGATCAGCCCGTCCGCCCGGCCGGGCTGCACCAGTGGACTTGAAAAACCGCCCACTTTCAGGTGGGATATCACGATGCCCCCCCGCTGGGCCATGCCGTGGGTTTCCGAGGTCATGACCTGCAGACCCTTGGCAATAGCGGTTTCAGCCAGCAGACGGGTAATGAACAGGATTCCCTGTCCCCCCACTCCGGACAGTATAAGTTGCTGGGAAATCATCGCTCTTCCTCCCGTCTTTTTATGGAGCGGGACGGGCACACGTCGATGCAGACTCCGCATCCGCTGCAGATGAGGAGATCCACCGTCACCTTCTTCGTGTCTTCGTTGAAAACCAGGGCCGGACATTCGAACTGACTGGTGCATACCCGGCAGCCGGAGCATGCGTAAGTCACTTCCACTTGTCGGCGCTGCATTCGGGGACGATTGCGATCCACCAGGCAGGGGCTCTTGGCGATTACCACTGCCACGCCCTCATCCCTGGCGAATTGCACTGCCTCGTCAACAAGCCGCTTGAATTCCGGAAGATCCAGTGGGTCGCCGGTCTTGCAGAAGCGGACGCCGCACCCTTCAACCACCCGTGCAATGGGAACCGGGACCTTGCCTGGAAGGGGCACGGCCGGAGTCGGCTGGTTGCCGGTCATGGCGGTGGTGGAGTTGTCCAGTATGACCAGAACGAACCGTGCTTCCTGGCTCACCGCGTCAATCAGGGGCGGTATGCCCGAGTGGAAAAACGTCGAGTCTCCGATTGTCGCCACAATGTCACGATGTTCTCCACTGATCCGGTATGACTGGTGGAAACCCGCGGCCTGGCTGACGGAAGCCCCCATGCACAGCACGGTATCAACTCCGCCAAGATTCAATCCCAGCGTGTAGCAGCCGATGTCGCTTGGATAGATCCCGTTCGGCGCTGCTTTCTTGATGGCATAGAAACTTGCCCGATGGGGGCAGCCCGGGCACAGGGTCGGACGCCGACCGCCCGCCGCAGCAGGACGCGATACCGGAAGAAAGGACCTGCCGGAAAAATCCGCGATAATGCCCTCGATCAGCTCTGGAAGCAGTTCGCCCGCTTCCGGAACCGTCCCGGAAATCTTGCCGCGCACTTTGCCGCGGTTGCGGAACTGCAGCTCGATAACGCCCGCGGTCTCTTCCAGAACCAGGATCTCTTCATAATTGTCAAGAATATCGAGGACAAATGATTCGTGCAGCGGATAGGGCTGGATCACCTGGAACAGGGGCAATTCATCCCATAATCCAAGGTTCGCCAGGATTTCCCGTGCATGCGCCGCCGCGACTCCCGACGCCACCACTGCCCTGGTTGATTCCGCTCCCGGGTTGAGTAGACGAGGCGCGGTAGGCTCATATGCAGCGATGTCGGCAAGCTTCCGGTTCAATTCGAGATGCAACCGGTAGCGGAAGTTCGGAGTAGCAGCCCACCTTGCGGGATCTTTCCTGAAATCGGCTTTTCGCTCCAGGTTCTTCACGCTAGCGGGAAGGATGTCCTGGCAGGCATGGCAGACCCTGGTGGTAGGGCGGAGGAGGACCGGTACCTGGAACGCTTCCGAAAGCTCGAAAGCCAGGGCGGTGAATTCTTTTGCCTGGGCCGGGGAATCGGGGTCAAGACACGGGATTTTCGCGTGCATGGCCAGCATGCGGCTGTCCTGTTCGGTCTGGGACGAGTGGGGCCCGGGGTCGTCCGCACTGATGACGATGAAGCCGCCCGTCACTCCCAGGTATGCAGCGCTCAGGAGCGGGTCGGATGCCACGTTGAGTCCCACCTGCTTCATGGCCACCGCCGCACGCAGGCCGGACTGGCTCCCGGCATAGGCGATCTCCAGGGCGACCTTTTCGTTGACCGCCCATTCCACGTGCATGGCCAGTGCTTCGGCCTTCTGCCAGGCCATTACGGAAGACAGGATTTCAGAGGCGGGAGTCCCCGGGTAAGAAGTCGCAACGGAACAGCCGTTTTCCACGAGGCCGCGTGCTATGGCCTCGTTGCCCTGCATCAGCAATCTTTCATTCTTCAACAGAAGGACTCCTTCCATCTTCAAAGTCCACCAGACGCTCCCAACGGAAGCGGCGCTTCATTCTGTGCGGAACAGAAGCGGTTTGTCAACCCTTTGACGACAGAAATTCTGGGGTCAGGCTTGCATTATTGCAATTTGGCCAACCATTCCGTCGACCTTTTCAATCATTTCAAAACCTGACATCTTTTCCAGTCATTACACCACGACAAGTGAATCTCAGAGTATTTCCTTCCGGAATGCATCAATGCCCATCTCCTCGACAACCTTGCCGATGCGGCATTTCTTGCCAGCAGCGGAGAACCACGAAACCAGTCGTTCCACGACTGCCAACGCCTCTTCGTCAGTAGGCACCTCCTCCACGAGCACCTGGGCCATGCGCGGGCGCGAACCGCCGTTCCCGCCAACCATGATTTTCCAACCCTTGGCACCGCCGATGAGCGCCAGGTCCCTGATAAAACCTTCGCAACAATCATTTGGGCAACCCGATACGCTCATCTTTAATTTCCAGGGCACCTGGAGCCGGTGGTAGCGCCGGTCCATCTCCATGCCCACGTCCCTGGTAACCCGTTGCGCGCGCTTGCACCAGCTGGCGCCCGGGCACATCTTCACGTAGCGGATGCACAAGCCGGTGCCGCCCTCTTCAAGGTCGCCCAGATCGGCGCGTATTGCGTCCAGCTTCTCTTCGGGAATCCCGAAAAGGGCGATCCTCTGGGCGATGGTGATCTTGATCTCCGGGACTCCGTAGCGTTCCGCCACATCGGCAATTCTGCGCAGGTCATCAGGGTTCGTGTAACCGCCCGGCATGTGGACCTTGATGGCGAAGGTATCACCGTCCCGCTGCACGACGGCCCCTTTTTCGGGGATGTTCTGTTTCATATGAATCCTCCTTTGAAATCCTGCCCGAAACTGGAGTCTAGCATAACTCTCCAACCCCGGCCAGACCCAAGCGGAAATTCCCGGCAAGAAAAGCATCTGGAACCACTTATTTGTATCACCTGGAGCTGTCCGACCATGAAAGGATGAACGATGAACCAGCAAAATTCCACCTTGCCTGACCGACTTCGTTCCGGTATTGTATTTGATTCAGAGCTGGAAAACCAGGGAGGAACAACACAAAATGCTGCGCATCATGATATTGTCCGTGCTGTCGGGGTGCCTGATGGTCACAGTTCCCGCTTTTGCGGAACAAAAAGAAACCGTCATTCCATCAGCCGATGTACAGACGCCCAAGGAACTCCACAGTAATGCCAGTCCGGTGAACCAGGAGACGGTACCCACCATCAACACTGAAACCCTGACATTGAAAAGCCGGCAGCGCCTCATGGAAATTGCTGCCGACATCAAGGGCCAGCGCAAGTCATTGGCCGATCTGGCGTCCTTCGTCACCTGGATGACAGCCAACCTTTCCGGCTATTCCAGGTATATCCAGGCCGGATCGCTGCTGGCCGGTATCGCCAAGGTCCTCCCGATCCCCTATGCCGGGCAGGCTTCGGTCCTGGCCAAGTTCATTGCCCAGGGGATGCTGTCGCTCAACGCCACGTCGGTGTCTGTTTCCCGCTACCTTGCAACGTCGCGGGAGTTCGTCTCCAGAGTGGACACCCTTGAGCAAACCGCACCGGCTGAAAGGCCCCGAAAAATCGCCGAGCTTTCGCGCCTGGCCGATGATCGCCTGAGAAGGGACATGACCGATGCACATGCAAAGCTGAAGGCAGCATCCGAACTGTCCGCATCGACCCTTTCCTTCCTGGAAAGTCTCAACCACTACCTGGGAAGCACCGACGAATACTGGAACAGGACAAAATCACTCATCACACGGAATGACAAGGAAAAACAGGAGAAAGGCCACCTTGCCCAGAGCATCCAGAACATGAGGAACAGGGCCGCGGGCTTCAATGGGCGACTGAAGGAATTTGAAGCTTCGACAGTAAAGGATGAATCCCTCATTGCTTCGCTCAAGGTTTACGATGAACTGATTCGTGAGATGGCCACAATGCATGCCTTTGCCGGCCAACAAGCTTCAGCTCGGACGGGGATCTGAGGCTTGCCAAGGGAATGAAAACTTACTCGTGCCCGGGAATTCTGGGTAGAGTTTATTCAATCCAGCAGGGATAAATATACTGCCCCCGGAATTTCGCACGTCACCCGGAAGTTCCCTTCGTCTTCATCTCCCCTAACCACTCAAACCGCTGTTTAACCTGGCTGCCCACAGTTACGCTCTCCAGGAACATGCCGCGTGGCCTCACCCAAAGTGAATTGTCACCATACAACTTGCGGTAGACGACCAGCTCTTCTTCAGTTTCGCTGTGACAGGCAATGCCGATTACCTCATATTCGTTTCCCTTGTAGTGACGGTAGCGGCCGGGTCGGGGCAATATCTCAGAGTCGATCGTATTGTTGTCCATATTCGTGTGTTCCTTGAAATTCTTGAATTCCGGAGAACTCATATTTAATCCCAGGAAGATGAGTATTCTTTCCCTGGAGTTTCCAAGGCATGACTCTACCTGGCGACATTTTTATTGACATGAGGGTCGCCACTGGCCTTTTGCCTTATAACCTTCTGGACATTGACAACCGTACTCCCTACCTTCAGTGATTTCCCGCAATCTTCTTCACACCACGCAGGCGCTCCGACTCTGAATCCCGCAACGGACCTGACTTCGAGCACCATCTCCCCACCTTTACTGTCCTTTATCGTAACCAGGTTTCCCTTGATACCGGTAACCTTCCCCTCAACGACGGCATTCCCCTGTTTGATTCCCTTATCAGTTTTGTTCATCGCATAAGCCGCTGATCCAATCGCGAGAATACCTAGGGAAGCTAGCAATACCGTTGACTTTTTGAACATTGCACAATCCTCTCACTTGTTATTTAACCCATAAATAGGAACATTTCTCCATTATTTCTGCCCTGTACTCACCTGTCTCAGCTGTTTCCTCAAATTTGCTTCTTTGTCCTCGAAACCTTTGATCTGATTCGATATTGTCGACTCTTTCGCCTGGGTGGAACCAACGTTGTTCGAAAATTCAACATTGTTCCTCCTGATTTCATTGATCTGGGAAGACAAATTCCTGTCGTTATCCCGTACTCTCTTGATCTGGGAAGACAACTCACCCTCCATGGTCTGCAGGTCCCTGATCTGGGACGGAGACACTTTCCCCTGATGCGACAAGATGTCGAGTTGGCGAGCGAGGTTGTCCTGCCTGTCTTTGATCTGCTTGAACTGAACCGAAATCTTTTGCTGCTCCGAAGGGATTCTCTGCAGGGTGGCTGCATCCTTGCACTGATCGGCGGCGATCAGGTCACCCACGTTGATGCCGAGGGAAGCGGCAAGCGATGCGGCAACGGAAGCAATCGTCACGGCACGCCTGACATGAGTTTTCCGCGCAGGAATCTCTCGCTGCCGGTCATTGTTACAATTCTTCGTCTTCATGGTGTTACCTCCGGTAGTTATTTGCCCAGGCTTCCACTGCCTGTATGTGAAGCGCCATCTTTTCGTCCGGATCTTTCGGAAACGGAAGGTCATTTTCCCGGCAATAGTTGCTTACGACGGTATCGATGTCCATCATGTCATTGACCTGGTCATGGGCACTGGCGTCAACGCCGGCAGTCACCCGTTTTTCAGCCTTGCGCTTGACCGGTGCTTCAACGTTGTCCCGCATGATTTCGTACAACTTGCAGAAGAGCCTCAAATACTTGTCGGCAGCCTGCATATACGGGCGGGCGCCCTGTGAATCAAGGTAATCGCCGATTGCCCGCTCCTCGCCGTAAACACCTGTGCAACCGGGCTCGGGTTCGATTTCGGAATAGCTTTCCTCTCCGGATGCCGACACATGCCGGCCCAGGGGATAGAGGCGGCAGACAAGCGGCCGGTCACGATGGACGCCACAACCCCCGGGGGAAAGGAATACGCAGGTTTCATCATCATTGCATGCCAGTTGGGTCCCGCCGCTAGTGGTGAATCTCCTGACAAACTCGCCAGTGGATATTGCCAGGTTATCGGCAAGGCGCGCTATTTCGTATGGATTCACCTGGATCTTCTTGCACCGGCAACACTTGCTGCAGCGATCGCATGAAAAGGCAAAGGATGTTTCCGTATTCAGTCCCGTTCTGCGAAGAGGTAAGCTCATAATATTCCCCGGGATTTATGAAATTGATTTAAAATTTGAATACGTCCCCGGAATTTCCTAAAACACTTTTGGGGATATATGCGACACCTCTCGTCAGAAAAATAACTTGAATCACCCTAATAATCATGTTATTTATTTTCAATGTATATATTTTAATCTTATTGGAGGTACCAGATGGCGTGGGAATATCGTCAGCACAACGGAGCACTTTATTTCAATGGAAACCATATAGCCACCGGGTATTCCGGCAGAGGCGCCGGACGAAACAACCCGACATGCAGGATCGAAGCGGATCTGTCGATGCAGGCCCGATTCCAAGGGGGAGATATCGCATCGGCCCACCACGCCAAAGCAGGAGAACCGGCCCCCATATTATGGACCTCACCCCGATAGGCAACGATTCGGAAGGAAGATCCGCTTTCCAGGTGCACGGTGATAGCTCGACGAATCCCGGAAGAGCGTCTACCGGTTGCATTATCCTGCCGAGAGCGATACGCGAACAAATTTCCAACAGTGGTGACGACGCATTGCATGTGACGAGGTAAATCATGAATATATTCATCCATGCCATCTTGTCGTGCATCATCATCCTGTCACTGAATCTGCCGGATGCGAGTGCTCAGGAACCAGACGCAGAACACCTGGCAAAGGAAATCAAGTCCAAAGGCGCACGAGAAGTGATCGCGGAACTAATGTCCGATGACCAATGGACGGAATTCGAGAAAGTCTGTGACAAAATCGAAACAGGCAACAGGGAGTGGCTGGAAGTGGCGAGGCTACTTGCTCCCGGCAGTGACGCGGCTGCCGCGGAAAGCCTGACAATGTCGGTGGCCAGGGCCCTGCCGAAATCTCCGCGAGAAGTTCTGGCATTGATCGCTTTATCGGAACACGATCACGGTAAGGAGTTTACCATTGACAACATCTGCGTATCACCGTACATCGAGAATGAACCGGGTGTGGAAGAAAGACACCTTCTCACAACTTCAAATGTACTTGAATCAACCGACACGAGCAATGACCCGCATTTGAACTGCCTCCGCCTGAAATGCCTCGAGAATATCCGAGGAATTATCGACAACGCCAAGAAACATGGAATCTGGAAAGAGAAAGAGTAGACGAAGAATTTATCCCCTGCGGGCATGGAAACGCCATGCCATCAGGGAAGTTTGCTTCATGCAATGCAAAAGGCGATACTCGCGTCCAGCCTTTCGCCTTTTGAGATAACGTTTTGCATGAAAACCCGTGAATCTCGCTGATCAATGCCTGGCCAGCAGGTGAACCAGATTTGTCAGTTCGTCGTCCGGAGGTTCTTTCGCCAAATACCAAATTGACGCCAGGATGGCGAATGTCGCTATGACTAAATACATGGCCAATCTTGAAGTTTCCATTTCGCCCTCCTTTTATTCTTATTGTATTTATAATTATTGCACATCATCAACAATTATCAACAATATCAGGGAAAATCATTGATGCAAATTGCGTTAGACCCGCGATGGTTTTTAGCTACAATAGAAATTATTGCCGGCCGGCTAACGTTTCCATCTATTTGAATACGGAAGGGTTTGTAACTCATTCAATCAATGGTCCTGCATATAACAGCTAACCGGACAAGAAGCACAAATCGCAACATGTAGATCAAACAGACAACAATGCCCTGCTAAACTTGACATGGTTAGCAGGGCATTGTTAATCACCAACTCAAGAGACGAAGGGCCGGCACTTGCCTTTCGCCTTTTTCACATCCGTGAAACTGTATTTCCTATCTGGTCAACTGCCGGTACTTGATCCGGTGCGGCTGGTCTGCCGCGGTGCCCAGCCTTGCATGGCGGTCCTCCTCGTACTCCGAGTAGTTCCCCTCGAACCACACCACGTTGCTGTCCCCCTCGAAGGCCAGGATGTGAGTGGCGATGCGGTCCAGGAACCAGCGGTCGTGGCTGATGACCACGGCGCAGCCGCCGAAGCTTTCCAGCGCCTCTTCCAGGGCCCGCAGGGTGTTCACGTCCAGGTCGTTGGTCGGTTCGTCCAGCAGCAGGACGTTTGCCCCGTCCTTGAGCATCCGGGCCAGGTAAACACGGTTGCGCTCGCCCCCGGAGAGCACGCCCACCTTCTTCTGCTGGTCGGCGCCGGAAAAGTTGAAGCGGGCCACATAGGCGCGGGAGTTGACCTGCTGCTTGCCCAGCTGGATGGTGTCCTGGCCGTCGGAAACCACCTCCCAGATGGACTTCTCCGGGTCGAGGGCATCGCGCGCCTGGTCCACGTAGGCCAGCTTCACGCTGTCGCCGATACTGATGGCGCCGCTGTCCGGCTCCTCCTGGCCGGTGATCATGCGGAACAGGGTGGTCTTGCCGGCGCCGTTGGGGCCGATGACGCCCACGATGCCGCCCGGCGGCAGCGAGAAGGACATGTCTTCCACCAGAAGCCGCTCGCCGTAAGTCTTGGACACTTTGTCCGCTTCCACCACCACCTTGCCCAGGCGCGGTCCGGGCGGGATGTAGATCTCCAGGTCTTTGGCCCGCTTCTCCGCCTCCTGGCCCAAGAGTTCCTCATAGGAGGTGATGCGCGCCTTGCCCTTGGCGTGCCGCCCCTTGGGGGACATCCTGATCCACTCCAGCTCGCGCTGCAGGGTCTTGCGCCGCTCGCTCTCGCTCTTCTCCTCGCGCCGCAGCCGCTCCTCCTTCTGCTCCAGCCAGGAAGAGTAGTTGCCCTTCCAGGGGATCCCCTCGCCCCGGTCCAGCTCCAGGATCCAGCCGGCCACGTTGTCCAGGAAGTAGCGGTCGTGGGTCACAGCGATGACGGTGCCAGGATAGCGCTGCAGGTGGTGCTCCAGCCAGGCCACCGACTCTGCGTCCAGGTGGTTGGTGGGCTCGTCCAACAGCAGGATGTCCGGCTGCTGCAGCAGAAGGCGGCACAAGGCCACCCGGCGTTTCTCACCGCCGGACAGAGAAGCGGTTTTCGTCTCCGGTGGGGGGCAGCGCAGGGCGTCCATGGCCATCTCCAACCGTGAGTCCAGGTCCCAGGCATCCGCCGCATCCAGCTTTTCCTGCACCGCTGCCTGGCGCTCGCACAGCTCGGCCATCTCCTCGTCGGACATGGGCTCGGCAAAGCGCTCGTTGATGCGGTTGAACTCGTTCAAGAGGTCCACCGTGGCCTGGGCGCCCTCCTCGACGATCTCCCTCACAGTCTTCTCCGGGTCCAGAACCGGCTCCTGCTCCAGGAAACCGACCGTCAGCCCGGCCGACAGGATGGTCTTGCCCACGAAATCCTGGTCTACCCCGGCCAAAATCCTCAGCAGGGAACTCTTGCCCGATCCGTTGAGACCGAGAACGCCGATCTTCGCCCCGTAAAAATATGACAGTGAAATGTCCTTCAGCACCTGCCGCTTGTCGTAAAACTTGCTCACACCCATCATGGTGTAAATGACTTTTTTCTCTTCCGTACTCATTCCGTTTTCAGCTCCTTGATTGATTGTCACCCGCGACCGTTGCCGGTTCGGGAGCGGTGAGGATTGACTACCCTCTTTTTTACTGCTATTTATAGGGAAATTTCACAGAAGGACCACTTGCATGCAATTCCCCGACATCAAACCCTACATCTTCAAGATCGGCTCCCTGGAAGTCCGCTGGTACGGCCTCATGTACATACTCGGTTTCCTGGCCGTCTATTTCATGGCCCTCTCCGGCGCACGGCGGAAGAAACTCCCCCTCACCAGGGACGATATCGGCGACCTGGTCTTTACTGCGGCGGTAGGCCTGATCCTGGGCGCCCGTCTTGGCTACGCCCTGTTTTACAACTTTTCCTTCTATCTTGCAAACCCGCTGAAGATCCTGGCGGTTTGGGAAGGGGGAATGTCGTTCCACGGCGGGCTGATCGGAACGGCGCTCGCCGTCCTCTATTACTCCCGAAAGAAAAAGGTCGGCGTAATGCAGCTCGCTGACATCTGCACTCCGGCAGCGCCTGTAGGTCTGGGCCTGGGCCGCATCGGCAACTTCATCAACGGCGAACTCTATGGCCGTGTCACTGATGTGCCATGGGGGATGATCTTCCCGGGCGGAGGCCCGCAGCCGCGCCACCCATCACAGCTCTACGAGGCCATTCTCGAAGGCCCGGTGATGTTCACGATCCTCTGGATGATAAGCAGGTCCAAGGCGCCGGTCGGCGTGGTCTTCTGGAGCTTCATCGCCCTGTATGGTCTGTTCCGCACCTTCGTCGAGCTGTTCCGCGAACCTGACCAGCAGCTGGGGCTGCTGATCTGCGGGCTTTCCATGGGGCAGCTGTTGAGCATACCCCTCTTCGTCCTGGGCGTCACCATGGTGCTGGTCTATCGGCGGGAAGGCAGCGCGAAACAGGGCCGCTGACCCCCCACCCTGGCCCTCCCCCACCAAGGGGAAAGGGGTGAATCCGTGATGCAGAAACAGAGGCATTCAACGCCTGCTGAGGCATGAAGGCATCCCGGATTCAGCGTCTCCTTTTCTTCTGCCAAACTTGATCACCAAGAAGCACCAGCAACCAGCCGCCAGCAGCTACAGATTCAGCCTCACTTCAGCTTTTTCCACATCTCCAGTACGTTGTGCTCCCTGAGCTTGCGGTAGACGACCGTATCCATGAGGCAGCGGATTATGTAGATGCCGTGACCATGTTCCTCCAAGCTATCGAAGTCTGGCACGGGAATTGAGTTCAGGTCGAAGCCCTGTCCCTGGTCGAAAACCCTGATGCACAATTCGTCTTCCGTTATGCAGATTGAAATATGGACGGTCTTTTCAGGGTCACCGTCATGGGCATGCACTATGGCATTGGTCATTGCCTCGGTCAGCACCGTGTTCAGGTGGTTGGCCAGGGTTTCCCTCCTGCGCCCCTCCTTTTCCAGCTCCCGGGCAAGATCCTCCCCAATCCTGCCGATCAGGCTGAGGTAACGCGTCTGATTGGGGACATTGATATCCACCTCTATAGTGTTCTTGCTCATGACAGCTCCCACGGCAGACTTTGCATATGAACTTCACTTCTCGACAAAAGAGCCCAGCGCGGCCTCCGCGTTTTCGTAAATATCGAACACCCGGGTCAGGCGGGTAAGATCGAACATGGAGCGGGGCTGGGCCTGCAGGCCGGACAAAACCAGCCGGCCGTGGTGGGAAATGGCGTTTTTGAATCCCGACACCATTGCCCCCAAACCGGAACTGTCGATAAAGCGAATTTCGCTCATGTCGACCACCACGTCTTTGGCGCCGGACTCGAAGACCTCCCTGATCTTGCCTTTCACCAGGTCCGAATTGTGGGCGTCCAGCCTCTCGTTGGCCAGCACCAAGAGCGTTACGCCATTTGTCTCCCTGATATCTATCTTCATCGTGCAGCCCTCCGTTCAACTGACCGTCAACCTGATCGGAACACGCAGAAAACCGGCATGCCTGGTCAATCCACCTTCATCACCACCAGCGAAATATCGTCAACAAACGAAGCGCCACCGCAAAACTCCGCCAGGTCCACCAGAATCCCCTCGATGATTCCTTCAGGAGGCGCCCCGCGATGGCGGTAGACGGACCGGCAAAGATTCTGCCGGCCGAAAAGCTCTCCGGAAACACCGAGCGCTTCGGTGATGCCGTCGGTATAGAACACTAACAGATCTCCCTCTTCGAGCCTGATGGTCTTTTCCTCGAATGCCGCCCCTTTCATTACCCCCAGCAGCATTCCGTCACTGTCGAGGAAAGTGCAGTCCTCTTTGCCGCAACGGTACAAAAGCGGCGGTTCGTGACCACCGTTGGCGTAGGAGAGCAAACGGTTATCGACGCTGTACTTTGCGTAAAACATGCTCAGGATGAGTTCGGTGCGGGTGAGGTCGTCAAACAGCAGCTCGTTCAGGACCGCAAGGGCATCACGGGAGGTCCCGGATTGGTAGATATTGGCCCTCAGAACGCTCCTGGTCGCTACCATTATCAGTGCGGCGCCCAGGTCATGTCCCGAAACATCAGCTATAACCAGATCGATAGTGTATTCGTCCCGACGGAAAAAATCGTAATAGTCCCCACCCACGAAATGGGCCGGCACTGACCGGCAGCCGATCCGAACGCCGAGCAGGTCGGGAGGAGCCTGGGGCAGCAGGGAAAGCTGGATCCTCCGCGCCGTTTCCAGCTCCCGGCTGAGGTCCTCATAGGTGAGAAGCAGTCTCTCGTGCGGCATATAACCCCCTCCAATACTCAGAACGCATGGAAGTTACCGTCACAACACTCCTAAATGACGCAGTATGCAATTGACCGTTTCCGACGGCGGCAATGTGGATGTGTCCACTTCGATCCATGTACCTTCCCCGGGTGAAAGGGGCTCGAAATCCACGCGCTGCCGAAGCAAAAGCTCCCAGTTGCCGTCCGAAATCGCAGCCGGGTCTCCCAATCTGGCCGTCAGTCTGCGGCGCATGGTCTCCTCGTCGCATGCTACATGGACAAAAACGCAGTCTGCACCGGTTTTGGCGGCAATCTCCCTGACCCGGGAACGGTCCTCCCGGCGGAAGAACGATGCATCGGCCACCACGGAAAGGCCTGCGCCCGACATCTTCTCCATCCTGCGAAATATCTCTTCATATGTGTCCCGGGTGAAGCTGCCGGAATAGATCCCCTGGTTGTACTCTTCCCGACAGCGTTCCGTGGGAGAAAGGCCCGCGAGTTCCTTCCTGATGCTATCCGAAACGAGCGTTCCGGTACCGAGCTCGAACGAGAGCTGGCGGGCAAGCGTGCTCTTGCCCGTTCCCATCAGGCCGCAGAAAACTATTATGGATGGGGAAAGGCTTCCGCGAATCACATAGCCCCTTGCCAGCCGGAAATAACGCCTCGCCATGACAACGGCAGCCTCTTTCTCATCCTCCGGGATCACCGGGTCAAGGGTCCGGAAAGCCGTGACCTTGCCCCTGACAAATGCGCGGTAAGCCAGGTAGAAGTCCAGCACGCCGACCGACCCCGTGTCTCCGGTGGACCGGCAATACTCGTCAAGAACGCATTCCGCCAGGTCCCGCCTGCCGTGGAACTCCATGTCCATCAGCAGGAAGGCGATATCGGCAGCCGTATCGGAATAGCGGAATCGCGGGTTGAATTCTATGCAATCGAATATGTATACCTTGTCGTCCAGGCAAATGTTTTCGCTGTGGATGTCGCCATCACAATCGCGGATACATCCCCCTTCAACCCGTTTCGCGAAGCGGTCTGCGTTCTCCCCCATGAAACGCTCCACCCAGCGCTGGACAATACCGCGGTCTTCAGCCTCGAGACACAGTGGGATGAATTGATCCGCCTGCCGGAAATTCTCCTCCCAATTGCGGCGGATGGTATCAATGTCTCCATAGGCATCGATTTCCCTGCTCCGTTCAGCCACCAGGTGGAATTCACCGATTGTCCGCGCAATACGCCGCACATCTGCTTCGGTTACGCCACCATGCTCCAGGAGCCTGTGCAGCATCCTTTCTTCCGGTAACCTCCTCATCTTGACGGCATACTCCACCACCTTCCCGGCGCCGCGGAAAGAAAGCCTTCCCCCCGCTTCCCGCACCTCCACGACACCGAGGTAAAGGTCGGGGCAAAGCCGCCGGTTCAGGCGCACCTCCTCCTCGCAATAGAACCGGCGGCGATCCAGGGACATGAAATTCAGGAAACCGAAATCGACTTCCTTCTTGATCTTGTAAACATGGCTGTCCGTAAAAAAAAGGAACGAGACATGGGTCTGTCTCAGCTGCACTGTCGAGGTTATTTCCCCGTAGCCCGCAGGATCAAGCAGGGATTCGAGCTGCTTCTTATCCACGACCGCCCTTTCTCCGGAACACCGGATCGCAATACACCGCTATGGTTATTGGCCGACCCCCCGGAAAGCCAGATATTCATTTGACGCTCATAGCTATTTATGATAGATTTTCCTCATAGTTAACAAATTCGGAGTCCGTGCCGCATCTTCAATTGTACAGCATTTTTCACGGTGCAGGTCCTTTTTAGATGCGTTTGTCCGAAACCTGCCGCGGTACGGAATCGATTCCGGATTTTAGTCCTTTACTCCGAACAATAACCTTTAACGAGCCAGACAGCGATACAGTGAGATCCTTCACCCGGCATGACACCGTACCGACTGTCTGGTTTTTTTGCCGGATCACCAGATGAACATCAAAACAGGTATCGCGACACTCGGCCTTCTACTGCTGCCCGCCTGCACCTTCAGCGATACGGCAATGACTCCGGCCCTCACCGCACCCACGGCGGAAATGATCTCGACGAAAAAGGCTTCCAGGGGGCTCTATACCTACGCGCTCGCCCGCATCCGGTTCCTGGAGGGTGACGCGGAAGGCGCACTGCTCTACCTTAAGGACGCCCTTGCAGAAGACCCGAAATCCCCTTTTCTGCACAAGAAGGTGGCGGAAGCATACCTGAAGCTGAACCGGCCCCAGGAAGCTATCGACGCCTGCGAAACGGCGATCCGTTTTGATCCCGAATACCGTCCGGCGCACATGCTGCTCGGCATGATCCTGGCCGCTACCGGCAAAGACAGGGAAGCGATCCCCCACTTCGAAAAAGCCATAAAGCTGGGTCCGGACAAGGAAGACGCCTATGTGAACCTGGCAGTTTCCGACCTGAAGGTATATGAATACGAAGGGGCAGTCAAGACACTCAAGGATTTGCTGAAGAAATCGCCGGACTCGCCTCTGGCCTACTATTATCTCGGGAAAACATACGACAGGATGAAGCTTCACCGGGAAGCCGCCGGCTACTACCGGAAAGCCATTGAGCTCAAACCGGATTTCGAGCAGGCGATGATCGACCTCGGGCTCTCCCTGGAAGGTGAAGGACTCTACGAGGAAGCATCCGGGATCTACAGGGAAGTCATCTCCGTAAACCCGGCCAACATTCCGGTCACGCAGCACCTTATACAGCTCTATATTCAGCAGCAGAACTTCGAAGAGGCTCTCGCCCTGCTGAAGACCCTGCCGGATCAGGGCCTCGAAGGCAAGGAGATCCACCGCAAGATGGGTCTGATTTACCTGGAACAGGAACAGTATGACGAAGCGATCCTGGAGTTCAACAAGATACTCGCCCTGGAACCTGAAGCGGATACCGTCCGTCTGTACCTGGGGACCGCATATTCGGAAAAGAAAGATTACAAGCAGGCCATTGAAGAATTCGGCAAAATCCCCAAGACTTCCCCGGTTTACTTTGACGCAGTAGGCCAGACCGCTTTCCTCTACAAAGAGCAGGGAAATCCCGAACGCGGTATTGCCTTGCTGAAGCAAGCCATCACCGAGAAACCGGACAAGGCCGAACTGTATCTCTACCTCTCGGGGATTCACGAATCACTGGAACAGCCCAAAGAGGCGCTCAAAGTTCTGACCGACATAGAGGATAAATTCCCCAAAGACCCGGCCGTAAAGTTCCGCATAGCGGTCCTTTACGACAAGATCGGCAACAGGAACGCCTGCATCACCCGCTTGAAACAGGTCCTGGCCCTGGCTCCCGAAGACGCCCAGGCGCTTAACTATCTCGGTTACACATACGCCGAAATGGGCATGCACCTTGATGAAGCCCTCGGCTATCTCAAGAAAGCGGTCAGCCTGCGGCCTGATGACGGCTTTATCCTCGACAGCCTGGGATGGGTCTACTTCAAGATGAAGCGTTATGACGAAGCCATAGCCAAACTTGAGGAAGCCGTCAAGCTGGCAGATGAGGATGCCACGATCATGGAGCATCTTGGCGATGCCTATGCGGCGAAACGGGACCATCGCCGTGCCCTGGCCACCTATCAGCGGGTTCTCAAAATTGACCCCGGCAACAAGGCTGTATCTGAAAAGATCAGAAAACTCAAGACGGAGATGGGTGGAAGATGAACCGGGGGGTAATCGCCTTCCTGGTCATGGCGCTGTCGCTCATGCTCCTTCTGTCCTGCGACAGGGGAAAGAGCGCCCCGCCGGCTTCCAAAAGGAGTGCGGGGGTTCCGGCCTACGGCGACACCATCGTAGTGGGCTCAATTGGCGAGCCTTCGACGCTGATCCCGATTCTCGCCACCGACAGCGCTTCCAGCGATATAGCAAATCTCGTGTACAACGGCCTGGTAAGGTACGACAAGGATTTGAAGCTCGAAGGAGATCTGGCGGAACGCTGGGATATCTCTCCGGACGGCCTCACCATAACCTTTCACCTCCGCCGCGGCGTCAAATGGCACGACGGCATTGAATTCACCTCCCGGGACGTGCTGTACACCTATCGCGTCACCATAGACCCCAGGACCCCCACTGCCTACGCAGATGCGTTCAAACAGGTCATGAAAGTTGAAGCCCCGGACAGCTACACGTTCCGCGTGACCTACGCCAAGCCTTTCGCTCCGGCGCTTGAATCGTGGGGCATGCCCGTCCTGCCTGCGCACCTCCTGGAAGGCAAGGATATCACCAAGAGCCCGCTCGCACGAAATCCCATCGGCACAGGCCCATACATCTTCCGGAAATGGGTGGCCGGCCAGAGGGTCATCCTGGAATCCAACCCAGCCTACTACGAGGGGCGACCCTATGTGGGACGCTACCTGTACAAAATCGTTCCGGACAGTTCCACCATGTACATGGAACTCAAAGCAGGCGGCATCGATATGATGGGGATATCGCCAATCCAGTACCAACGCCAGACCGGGACCGCGGATTTCACCACGAAGTTCAACAAATACCGCTACCCAGCGGCAGCCTATACCTATCTGGCTTACAACCTCCGCAATCCGCTATTTGCCGACAAACGGGTGCGGCAGGCCCTTACCTCGGCCATCAACAAAGACGAAATCATTCACGGTGTGCTGCTGGGCATGGGCCAGGTCGCCCACGGGCCCTTCAAGCCGGGAACCTGGGCCTATAATCCCGGCGTCAGGGACTTCGATTACAACCCGGAACGTGCCAGGACCCTCCTGGCCGAGGCGGGATGGAGGGAAAAGAACAGTGACGGGATCCTGGTGAAAGACGGCAAGCCGTTCCGATTCACCATCCTGACCAACCAGGGGAACGACCAGCGGCTGAAGAGCGCCGTTATTATCCAGTACCGGCTGAAGGCCATCGGCATAGATGTCAAGATACGCGTCATTGAATGGGCATCGTTTCTGTCACAGTTCATCGACAAGGGTAATTTCGACGCAGTGCTCTTGGGATGGACCATTTCGCCGGACCCCGATATCTTCGACATCTGGCATTCCAGCAAGACCGGGCCCAAGGAGTTCAACTTCATCCGCTACAGGAACCCTGAAGTCGACCGTCTCCTTGAGCAGGGGCGGAGCACCTTCGACATGAACGAACGCCGGCGCTGTTACTTCAGGCTCCAGGAAATCCTGGCTGAAGACCAGCCGTACACCTTTCTCTACGTGCCCGACGCATTGCCGGTGGTAAGCGCCCGTTTCCGCGGCATCGTGCCGGCGCCGGCAGGGATTGGCTACAACTTCATCAAGTGGTATGTGCCCAAGGAAGAGCAGGTATACTAAGAGGCAGGCACAAGGCACGGGGCACGAGGTTAAGGACAGAAAACAGGGTACGTAGATGATAGCATACCTGACAAAACGCATTCTGCTGCTCATACCGCTGATGCTCGGCATCACTCTGATCACGTTCGCGGTGGTCCACCTGGCGCCGGGCGAACCGGTGGAAATGCAGATCTCCATGAACCCCAAGGTGACGGCCGAAGCGCGGGAACGGCTGAAAAAATTCTACGGCCTGGACAAACCTCTGCATGTCCAGTACGCCGTCTGGGTGAAGAAGCTGGCCATGCTGGATTTCGGCCGCTCCTTCGCTCCCGACAACCGGCCGGTGATCGACAAGATCAAGGAACGGATTCCCATCACCCTTTCCCTGAACATCATTTCGCTGATCATCGAATTCGGCCTGGCCATTCCCATCGGCATCCTCGCCGCGATACGCCGCGACACTCTTTTTGACAAGGGAATGACCGTTTTCGTATTCCTCGGTTTTGCCGTGCCCACGTTCTGGCTGGCCCTGCTGCTCATGTACCTGTTCGGAGTTAAGCTTGGCTGGCTGCCCGTCTCGGGCCTCCACTCCCTGGGAAGCGAAGCCTATGGGCCAATCCGCTGGTTCTGGGACATGGCCAAGCACCTGCTGATCCCGGTTTCGGTCGCGGCCTTCGGCAGCTTGGCCGGGCTTTCCCGCTATATGCGATCCACGATGCTGGACGTTATCCGCCAGGATTACATAACCACCGCAAGGGCCAAAGGCCTCCCGGAAAGGACTGTCATATACCGGCATGCGCTCAGAAATGCACTGCTGCCGGTGATAACCCTTCTTGGACTGTCAGTGCCCGGCCTGATCGGTGGAAGCGTGATCTTCGAAACCATCTTCGCCATCCCTGGAATGGGCCAGCTGTTCTATAGCGGTGTAATGGCCCGGGATTATCCCCTTGTCATGGGGATTCTCGTGATCGGTGCAGGACTCACCCTCATCGGGAACCTGTTCGCCGACATTGCGTATGCCTTCGCTGACCCGCGCATCAGGCACGGACAGGGAAGATAGGTTTTTACCCTGAAAGAGGTTTCAGACCGTGAAAGACAGCTTTTTCCGCCAGGTTTTCTGGAGCAGGTTCCGAACCAACCGTTTTGCTATGGCCGGTGCACTGCTCATAGTATTCCTGTTCCTTGTATCGCTTCTGGCGCCCTTCTTAACTCCTTACGGGCCGGACGACCTTGATCTCTACCACGTGCTCATGCCGCCGTCCGGAGTTCACTGGTTCGGCACGGACGATCTGGGGCGCGACGTCCTGACACGCATCATCTATGGCGCGCGCATATCCCTGAAGGTCGGTTTCGTCGCGGTTGGAATCGCTGTGGCGATAGGAACCGTGATCGGGCTCGTTTCCGGATACTATTCAGGCCGGTTGGACAACATCCTGATGCGTTTCGTCGACATTATGCTCTGTTTCCCCACGTTCTTCCTTATACTTGCAGTCATAGCCTTTCTCGAGCAGTCGATCTGGTACATAATGATCATCATCGGCCTGACTGGCTGGATGGGTGTGGCAAGGCTGGTTCGCGCCGAGGTGCTATCCATACGCGAACGAGATTACGTCATGGCGGTCAGGGCTCTCGGAGCCAGCGATACGCGCATCATTTTCCGCCACATCCTTCCCAATTCCCTGTCACCGGTGCTCGTTTCCGCCACCCTGGGGGTTGCTGGCGCCATCCTGACCGAATCGGCCCTGTCTTTTCTCGGCATAGGAGTGCCTCCCCCCACCCCAAGCTGGGGAAACATTCTGACCGCGGGCAAAGAGTATATCGAGTTTGCCTGGTGGCTCACCCTTTACCCCGGGCTGGCAATCACCATCACCGTTCTGGCCTACTACTTGGTTGGGGAAGGGATCAGGGACGCTCTGGACCCAAGGCTGCAACGATAACCGGGAAACTCCATTGCTGATGGCACTCCGTGCCTTCACGCATCATGAAGCTGAAGTTGCCAGACTGCCGAAACCAAGGTTTCCACATGACAAAAACCGACAAAAAAGATTTCAAGATCACTTCCGACGAAGACGAGATAAGGGTCGATGGACTGTGCCGCAACATCCTCAGGGATTTCCATCGCAGCCTTCTGGACAGGGGGACACCGCCACACGAAGCCGGCAGCCTTGCCCACGGCGCAGACTATTTCCTGCGCGACTACGTGGTATCTGCTCGTCGGGAGAACATACTGGATGAAACACCGGGGCTGATCAGGCGCTTTGCAGCCACCTGGTACATAATCTCCACACTGGAACCCTCGCTGGATGAACTAGCCGGTTACCTTAAGGGAGTTCGGGCCTTCTACTACTTTCTTCACGACAAAGGTATGATCTCCCCCCCCTGGCTCTCCCGGGCGGTACAGGAGTGTTCTGACCTCGACTATTACGGGAAACGCATCGAATCATTCTGGAACATCAAGGATGACGGATATGTTGCCTGGGAAGCCGAATGTACGCTGAAACGAAATCATTAGTTATTTTACAAATTCCAAACCTGCATCTGAAATGGAAAAATCTATGAAACCAAATTTACACAGTGAATGGCAGGGCATTATCGACAAAGCGGAAAAGCTGCTGGACAAGCTGGACGGCATCATGAACGCTGCCGCTGCCGAAATTGACTTCGATGAGAGCCTGTTCAAGAATTTCGTGGCGTTCCGCTGGGAAAAGGGGCGCGGATCCGGCGCCCTGACGCCGGTGGAGCACCCGCACATGATGGACCTGGACGACCTGGTCGGCGTTGACGACGCCAAGGAGGAACTGCTGAGAAACACCGCCCAGTTCGTGGCCGGGTATCCGGCCAACAACGTGCTGTTGTGGGGAGAACGCGGCACCGGCAAGTCATCCTGCATAAAGGGTCTTCTCAAGCCCTTTGCCCCCGAGGGATTGCGGATGGTCGAAGTGCAAAAGGTCGACCTGATTCACATCACCTGCATTCTCCGTTTCCTGCGGGGGAAACCGTGGCGTTTCATCCTTTTCTGCGACGACCTTGCCTTTGACGAAGGGGAAGTGTCCTACCGGGAACTGAAGGCGATCCTGGAAGGCGGGATCGAGGCAAGGCCGGACAACGTGCTTCTCTATGCCACCTCCAACCGCCGTCACCTGATGGCCGAACCGATGAACGACAACCTTGGCAGGGAGATCCACCCGGAAGAAGCAATTTCGGAAAAACTGTCACTGGCGGACCGTTTCGGGCTCACCCTGAGTTTTTATTCCTTCTCCCAGGACACCTACCTGGCAATCGTGGAGCATTATGCCGAAAGTATGGCGCTGCCCATCGACAGGGATGAGCTTCGCACCGAGGCGCTCCGCTGGGCACTGTTCAAGGGCCAGCGCTCCGGCCGCTCCGCGCGCCAGTTCATCGACGACCTGGCAGGCAGGCTTGCCATGGAGAAACGGCCTGCCTCAACATAGTTTCCATCCGGAAAGGTTCTCCGTGGCTGGAGCGGAACTGCCTCGCAGATCGTGATAATCTGTCAACTCATGACTCACTGGTCGGAGCTTTTACTGGTTTCAAGCGCTTTCCCGGTTTTCGAGATCCTGCTATTTTCGCCGTATCTCGATCTCCTCGAAAGCCCCGCTCCAGCCCTTATAAGCGATTACCAGGAATTTCCGGATGGGCGCTAAAAAACTCCGGAAGCTGACATTGCCGCTTACAGACATGGTCCGAGATATCCCGGGCCACTCTCTTTTACTGATATTGAAATTGACTTTAACTAAACTAAATGTTATTGGTACAGGTTGTTTACATCTCTACATCAGGAGGAGTTGAATGGAAATATTCATGGGAAAAGCCTGGAAAAGCCTGATCATCACTGCCTCAATCGCCCTTGTCGGCGCGGTTGCCTTTGCTTCGGGCGGACCCGGCATGACCGCGGGCGAAGCGCTGAAGATGATGATGGACGGCAACAAGAGGTACGTTGAAAACCAGATGCAAGCGCAGAAGCACAGCGACCCGGCAATGCGCCAAGCCCTCGCCAGGAGCCAGAAGCCCTACGCAATCGTCCTGAGCTGCTCCGACTCGCGCGTGCCGCCCGAAATAATTTTCGACAAGGGACTCGGCGAAATCTTCGTGATCAGGGTCGCAGGCAACATCCCCGATTCCCTGGTCCTCGGCAGCATCGAATATGCGGCCGAACACCTGGGTTCTCCGCTCATCATGGTCCTCGGACACGAGAGATGCGGCGCTGTTACCGCAACGGTCGAGGCAAAGGGAAAGCCGCAAGGCAATATCGGCGCCATAGTAAAAACGATTTCACCTGCGGTCAAGCAGGCGAAAAAGGAGTACAAGGGTAACGACAAGTCCCAACTTGTGGAAAAAGCCTCCGACATCAACATCAAAATGGTTTCCGCCAGCATCATCAAGGGCTCTCCGGTTATCAGGCACCTGGTGAAAGAGGGCAAGGTAAAGATCGTTGACGCCAAATACGATCTGGATGACGGAAAGGTAACCCTGATGAAGTAAACGAATCATTATTCACTTGCCAACATACAGTGAACTATCTTTCAGCAAACAGGTTTCTTGTTGTGTGGCAATAATTGTCTGATAATGGAAAATCCCCTTGGCCGTCCGGGTTAAGGGGGTTTTTTCGTCTCTTTCCCGAACCATCACAAGGTTCCGCAGCCTCAATGGCTTCTGGTCCGGCTTCTTTTTTCCGTCCTGACATTCACTGGGCGGACTCGTTTTCCTCGTTGTGTTCCTCAAAGGAGCACAATCCCATCAAGCGTAACGCCAGAGCGATTTCAACCGTTGTTGCATATCGCCATGTGTATTGATTCCTCGTAACTTTGCCGCTCCCCAGGCAGATGCAATTTTTCCATATCTCGGAAGGCAGGCTCCTGAGTCTGTCTCTCTGTATGAATGTAAGAAGAATTATCTGTTTCATCTTTTTCTTCACTACCTCTTATCGTCATCAGCCCGGATTGAGCTCCTTGGAGCAGTTTTACGCGCGCGGTTATTCCAGCGTGGCTGTTTTCCCGAATTTCGGACGATAACGGTCGGGCAGATCCCGGTCCTTGGTTGTGCAGACCCACAGGGTGGGAATGCCGGGGTCGGCTTCAGGGCTGTTGCCCTGCAGGTCGGTCAGGTAGATCATGCAGCCGGCATCGGGCACGTTTTTCAGCGCCCAGTCAAAGGGCGGGCGCAGGTCGGTTCCGCCGAATCCCACTGCTTTCAGTTCCACGGGGTATTCGTCAGGGGTGAAGGTGTGGGTTTCGGATATCTCGCTGTCGCAGTAAACGACATGTACAGATGAAGGATAGCTTTGCAGGATTTCGTTCAGTTCGGCCTGGAACTGGTTCAGCTCGCGTTGTCCGATAGATCCGGAAGTGTCTACAGCCAGGACGACAGGCTTCAGCCCGTTTGAGCGAAAACTGGGCAGATAGATTCCGCCGGCTATGTGCCGCCGGTTTGGGTGGATCCACGAATAGTCATTGCGGGCCGTGTGATCGACAAAGGTCCTCAGTATTTCGCGCCAGTCAAGAATGGGATGGACCAGTTCGTCAACCAGGCGTTCAAGGGAGCCGGGCAGCTTCCCCTGCGCTTTCGCAGCCTGGGCTGCCTGCTGCACCGCAATGGCGACCCTTGCCTCTTCCTGTTGTCTTTCGGATTTCGTCAGCGGCTCGCCGTTTTCGCCCCTGGCATCTTCGAAACCGCCGCAGCCGCCCGGGTCTTCATTCGGTTCGTCGTCTCGCTCTTCGCCCGTGCCGGATCCGCTTCCGGGCGCCCCTGGCAACCGATCGTAGATCTGCTCCGCGGCCAGATTGCGGAACTCCGCCTTGTACAATGCGCCGGGCAACATGTCGAGACCTGCATCCAGGAGGATACCGTTTATCGCGAAATCTCCGGCTTTGTTGAATTTGTCGAGTTTGCGGTTGCTGCGCCGCAAAGGGTGGAGATTGGCAACATGCATGACCAGGTGCGCAAGTACGAACACGACCTGATCGACGCGCAGCGAATCGATGAATTCCGGATTGTAGCGGAGTTCCCTGCCGTCAGTACAGGCGGTTCTCGTGCCTTTGTCCTCGCGCAAACGCATGCCAAGGAGCAGGCTGGCGAAAAACGGGTGGTCGAGCACCGTCCGCGCAATTGCTTTCGCCAGCTTTGAGGATTTATCCATTGCTCTTCCTTCCCGCGCAGGTTACACAGGGCATGTCGATGCAGCCCGAAACAGGCAACCGGTAGCCTGGCGGTATGATTTCATGTCATTCTCCCGTCACAGCAACAGGTCGGAGTTGTCATTGGCCCAGCCGGTGAATTCACTGGTGGTGGCAAGCCTGGGATCGGCCTGCAGCGCATCGCGCAGCCAGACGACCTGAAATTCGGACGGCAGGCGCTTCATGTAGCGGAACGCCTGTGAAACGTTGCCCGAGGTAACTTTGCGGCTCATCGCCCCGCAAAGGGCATAGAGCACTGACGGCTCCCTGGGAACTTCCGAATTGTCGGGGTTGAGCATGATGGCCTCTATGTCCGGCAAATCTCGATAGATCCGCAGATAGGAAGTGAATTCAGCCGCCGGCCCGAAACCGAGCGCCCCGGCGAAAAACGGCAATTCCGCTTCAAGAGGCAACTTGTCCATGAATTGGCCGATATTCGCCCAGACCCGCGGGCACGGGAATGAATTCCCCTGCGACTTGGAATCGAAATGGTGGAGCAGGTCCGGCCTCAGGCGCAGGAAGCTGATGATCTCCACCGGCACGTTGTGGTCGATTGCCCATGCGCACCACTCATCCAGGTCAACGGCCAGTTCAAGATGGGTAGCGAAGCGGGAACCCAGCGCCTTGCTGATTTTTCTGCTGAACGTGCCGTCAGTCACCCTGTTTCCCGCCGCCAGGATTCTCCAGCCTTCGGGCATGCGGTATTCGCCGAGCTTACGGTCGAGCACGAGCTGCAGCAGCGAGCTCTGTACCGAATCAGGCGCCTGGGAAAGTTCATCGAGAAAAAGCACTCCCTCTCCTCCCGTCGGCAGGAAGATGGGCGGATTCCAACGCGTGACGCCATTTTCAACAGACGGAACGCCGCGTAAATCCACAGGGTCCAAGAGGACCGCGCGAATGTCGATCAGCGGCAGTTTCAGGTCAGCCGCCACCTGGGCAACGATCTGGGATTTTCCGATTCCCGGCGGCCCCCAGAGGAACATGGGCAGATTAACACTCAAGCCGCTCTTGAGAATAGCGATTGCCAGCGATGGCTTGACGGTTACACAAGTCTCCATAAGCAACTCCCTTTGCGACAGACAGATTGTGAGTCCCCTCCGGATAACAGATCCCAGCCATAAAGCATCCGCTAAAAGTCGTCATGCCCGCGAAAGCGGATATCCAGGTTTTTTTGCAATGCTATAGAATTCCTGGATTCCCATTTTCACGGGAATGACGAGCAGATGCTTCTGGGGCTTACTGCGAGAGCACCGATCATTATACTATTATGGGTTTCACTAATTGTAACAGATATATCACCACCCCAGCCATTCCAAGAACAGCAGTTTTTCTTCCCATTCATGCCCTGATCATGACCAGCAGCATCTTGAACCTCTCGGTCGCCCGCAGGGAATGGGGATGGTCCGCGGGCATGATAATGATCTCGCCCGCCCTTACCGCATGGGGAGTTCCCGAAATGGTAACCTCCGCCGTTCCGTCCACGACCTGGACGAAAGCGTCAAAAGGCGCCGTATGTTCGCTGAGGCCCTGACCCTTGTCGAACGAAAAAAGGGTGATGGTACCCTGGCCCCTGTCAATGAGCGTCTTGCTGACAACCGCTCCATCCTGGTACGAAATAAGGTCCTTCAGCTCCAGGGCACGTCCGACGATATCTTCCTGAGTCGGCATGGAATCCTCTCCTTTCAGTGGCATTAGACTTAATATTACACCTTGTGTAGGATCTATACCATACCACCTGCCGACTGCACATGACCTACGTCAAAAAAGACCGCTGCCTGTTGTGCGGTAGGCAAGCTCCCTGGTTGTGAAAAGGGGGATAATACGCTACTATTGTCCTTGTGGAAGGATTTCAAATCCATGATCCACGGAGCCGGAAAATGAAGAAAGCAGACTTAGTGCTCGGCATAGACATTGGCGGTACGACCACCACTTTCGGTTTCGTCGAGCCAGACGGACGCTGCTTTGCGGAAACCGAAATCCCCACCATGGCCAGGGAGCCGCTGAGTCAGTTCATGGACCGCCTTACACAAAAGGTTCGTCAGGCATTCTCTCCCTTTGCCGCCAACCGTTCACTCATCGGCATCGGCATCGGGGCTCCCAATGCCGACCACCGCACCGGCAAGCTGGACAACCCGCCCAACCTGAAGTGGGGGGCGAGTGTGGACCTGGCAGGCCTGTTCAACCGGGCTTTCGCCCTTCCCGTGGCCCTGGACAACGATGCGAATGCCGCGGCATTGGGAGAAATGGAATATGGTGCGGCCCGCGGCATGGAACATTTCATCGTGATAACCCTCGGCACGGGAGTGGGCAGCGGAATAGTGGTGAACGGCGAGATACTCCATGGTGCAGACGGCTTTGCCGGTGAAATCGGCCATACCGTCGTGGACCCCGAGGGCCGAATCTGCGGATGCGGCAACAGGGGATGCCTTGAGGCCTACGCCTCCGCCGGCGGCTTGTGCAGGACGTTTTTGTCTCTCTTGGCAAAACAGGACGCTGAAAGCAGTCTGCGTTCCGTCCCCTTCTCCGTCCTTTCCGCCAAGATGGTATATGAAGCAGCCCTTCAGGGAGACCTGGTTGCCGGTTCCGCATTTGAAGAAACCGGTCGCATTCTCGGAATGAAGCTTGCCGAAGCTGCGGCGCTTCTCAGTCCGGAAGCCATATTTCTTCAGGGAGGGCTGGCGGCCGCGGGTGAACTCATCTTCGAACCTGCACGGCGTTCACTGGAAAGGCACTTGCCGGGAATGTTCCGGGGACGGGTGAAGCTGCTTCCCACGGGACTCGGGGACAGGAACGCCGGAGTCCTGGGAGCAGGAGCGCTGATCCGGCTCAGGCTGGATAAGGGGAAACAACGACGGATCCATTTCCACTGATCGCAGAACCAAGGAGGTTGCATGGAAGACACTGAACTGGACTTCACGGTGGAGCGGCTCGGCGAATGTCACATCCCCTCCCCCATGGCCTTCGGCAGGTTCGTGCGCGACAGCGACCGGATCCTCTACCACGGGCGGATGGAAGATTTGCAAAGCTTCTGCGCCGGCGGAGCCCCCCCTCTTTCCTTCGAAGCCGCTGGTCCCCGGGAACGGATATTCTTCGACCCCCAGCATCTCGTCTGCGGCATCGTAACCTGCGGCGGCATATGTCCGGGGCTGAACGATGTCATAAGGGCGATCGTCCTGAGCCTGTTTCATCACTACGGCGTCAAGACCGTATTCGGGTTCCGCTACGGCTTCGAAGGCATTACCAGCCGCCTCAACCATTTCCCCATGGTGCTCACGCCCGAAACAGTTGAAGGGATTCACCAGAAGGGTGGTACGATACTCGGCAGCTCCCGGGGCCCTCAGGATGTGGGGGAAATGGTGGACACTCTGGAGTCGATGGAGGTGGGCATACTGTTCGCCATAGGCGGGGACGGCACTCTCAAGGGCGCGCACGAGATAGCCCTGGAAATCGGACGGCGGGGGCTCAGGACATGCGTCATCGGCATTCCGAAAACCATAGACAACGACATTCGCTTTGTGGAAGAGTCGTTCGGGTTCCAGACCGCGATCTCCGAAGCGCGCAAGGTGATATCCGCTGCCCACTGCGAAGCGAGCGGCGCGCGCAACGGCATCGGGCTGGTCAAGCTCATGGGCCGCCAGTCAGGTTTTATCGCGGCATATGCAACGCTGGCCAACAGTGACGTAAATTATTGCCTCGTCCCCGAAGTCCCGTTCACCTGTGAAGGCTTCCTTGAAATCCTGCGGAAAAGGCTGGCCGAACGCGGCCATGCAGTGATAGTCGTCGGCGAAGGAGCGGGACAGGACCTGATTGACAAAGTCTGCTCCCGCGACGCGTCAGGAAACGTGCATCTCGGAGACATCGGAGTCTTCCTGCGTGACAGCATCTGCGAGTATTTCTCCTCGAACGGCATCACGGTCAACCTGAAGTATATCGACCCCAGTTACACGATCCGCGGCACACCGGCAAATGCCCGTGATTCGGCCTTCTGCCTTCTTCTCGGGCATTATGCGGTTCATGCCGGCATGGCTGGCCGCACCGACATGGTGGTCGGTACCTGGAAAAACGAGTTCACCCATCTCCCGATCCGTTACGCGGTTTCCGGAAGGAAACAGCTCGACCCGGACGGTCGCCTCTGGAGCGGAGTTCTCGGTTCCACCGGGCAACCCGGGAAAATGGCCTGAGACGGCTTTTCCGGACCCGCGACAGCCGTTTCGCCACCCTTCGCCAGGAAACATTGAACAAAGTCGCCCTTACGTGTATGATAGGATTGCTTCAAGGTATGATAAAAATCGAGAAGCTGTCTGATTTTCAGGAAATGGAGCACCTATTAATGGAAAACGAGCAAAGAATTCATATTATCGAAGAAAAGCTTACCCCTTTGGGAATGACGATCAAGGAATGGTCGAAAAACAACGAACTGGATCACCGTATAGTGAATGACCTGATAATGGGAGCTCTCAGGGGCACCCATGGAGTTTCCCTCAACGCCAGGAAAAAGATGGAGGATTTCTTCGGTCTTATCTTCGAATGACTGTATGTTCCCGACACACCTGAAGGCCGCCCGTCATGGAAGCTGCTATCTCTTCGGGCCTCTCCTGCCCGACCGTTTATAGACACCTTCGAGCGCGACATTAGTCCCGGCGCCGCATGTCCCCTTATCGAAATTCTGCTTGACCGTTATGTGGTCGGTGCCGAACGTGAAATTCAGTTCGCACTCCTCGGCAACATATTTGGCGGCGCCGTTGCTGACAGTCATTATCCCCTGTAGTTCACCGATATGCCCCTGATGGTTAATGACCAGCAACCTGAACGCAGCCTTTCCATATCCGAGGTCATTGATCTCCAGCTCACCATCGGTGCTGAAATAGGCTTTACGGGAATTCCTGCCATTTTCTCTCCATGCGGATTGATTTGAATCTGCCGCACCTTTTTTCAACTCGTCGATTCTCGATTTGTAAAGGTCCTTCAACTCGTCCGGACCGGCAGCGGAATTGCGTTTCCTGACCCAGGAACGCTGCGCCGCGTTCAGGGCTTTTCTGTCCGGCGCCTTGCGATAAGCCGCCCTGTAGACGCGGGCCAGTTTCTCGTCTGCCGATGACAGCTCTTCATTGGCGCAGATCATTTTGTCTACCCGGGAGGATGCCTTGATACAGTCAAAACTGGCCGCATGCAATGCCGACGGGGCAAAGGTCACTACAAGCAGAATCAACCAGCCGGAATAAATCTTGAGCATCTGTGCCTCCTCAGACGCGATGCTGAAAAAAACACTGCATACTTGCTGCTGGCGCGGCAGGCTCGTTTCTGAACCGGTCCATGCGTGAAACTATTGTACCACCAGTGATATGAGTTGGGAAACGATCATTCCCTCAGCACTGCATTAATGGTTTTTCCCCTGAGTCCATGCTGAGAGAGTGGAGTCGGGCTTGGCGGGACATTATCAATTCCGCCAAAGCCCGTGGGAGGGGAGGGCAGGTCATCGCCTTTGATTTGCATGAATTGCGTCAGCAGTCAATTCCTGTCCGGAAACCCGTCACCTGTCAAGTTCCTTCCTCACCGTTCTCAAAAGGGTACCCGGAGGTATGGGTTTGGCCAGGACATTCATCCCTCCTTCCGGTATCGCCCTCTGCTGGAAAACTTCGGCGGTATATCCGCTCATGAATATCACCCGGATTTCCGGCCGGATCTTCCTGATGGCGTCGAATACTTCCCAGCCATTGCGCTTGGGCATAATTACATCCAGCAGAAGGAGCCTGATGTTGTCCGCCTGTTCCATGAATTTCTGCAAAGCATCTTCTCCATTGACCGCCTCGATTACACTGTAGCCGTTTTCCTGGAGCAGATTTTTGGTCAGGAGCCTCACGGTATAATTGTCTTCCGCGACCAGGAGCATTTCCGAACCGCCCGGATATGGATCCTCGTTGACAGCAGGCGATGCTCCGGCCCCACTGGCCTGCAAGCCCGGACTCCAGGGCATCGTGGCATGAAAGGGTGAAACTTCAGCGAAAACTCCTTCCCGTTCCAGGCTGATCGGCAGGTATATCCTGAACGTCGTTCCGCTGCCGAATTCCGAATCCACTGCAATGTGGCCGCTGTGCTGGTTAATGATGCCATAGACCATCGACAACCCGAGCCCCGTGCCCTTTCCCACTTCTTTGGTGGTGAAAAACGGTTCGAATATGCGCTCCTTTGTCTTGCGGTCCATGCCGATACCGCCATCGGAAACGGTAATGACCCCATACTTGCCGGGTCGTGCGGTACCGTGAGCATGGACAAACTCGCGTTCGGTCTCCAGGAGATTTGTCGCCATGGAAAGCACTCCCCCATTGGGCATGGCATCCCGTGCATTGACGGCCAGGTTTACCAGCACCTGGCGGATAAGCACTCCGTCAGCCATTACGTTCAAACGGCAATCGCAAACGGAGACCCGCAGATCTATATCCTCCCCGATCATCATTGACAGAAGAGATTCGGCTTTTTCAAGGACATCATTGAGGTCCAGAAGATTGGGTTCGATTTTCTGTTTCCTGCTGAAAGCAAGAAGATCCTTGATCAGGCGCGCCGCCCTCTCTCCGGACACCACGATGTTGCTGACATAGAAACCAAGTGGATCGCCATCGGTCATGAACTTTCTGAGAAGATTGGCATAACCGAGGATTGCGGTAAGTATGTTATTGAATTCATGGGCAATTCCCCCTGCAAGCTGCCCGACTGCCTCCATCTTTTGCGCCTGGAAAAGCTGGGACTCCAGATGCAGCTTTTCATCCTCGGCCAGTTTCAGCGGCGTAATATCCAGGATGACACCCAACGCACCGGCGACATTTCCTTCTATGTCTCCATAGGTAGCCCTCGAAAATATGACCGAACGGGGAGTACCGTCAGCATGGCGGAGCTGTATGTCGAACGTATCCGATCCCGGTTCCCTCCATTGAACCGGCTTTCCCTCTCCAGTGAGTTCACCCAGCGCAGCAAGGCAAACCTCCGGCACTGCTTCCCCGACGATATCCTCCTTGCGCCTGCCGGAAAAGGTCTCGTAAGCCTTGTTGCAGCCGGCGTAGCGTCCATCGACATCGGTGTAGAAGATCGGATTCGGTATGGTATCCAGCAATGCCCTGAGAAACTTCATCTGTTCCAGCAATGCTGTTTCCGCCTGCTTGCGTTCAAGAATCTCCTTTTCCAGTTCGTTGTAGGCCTCCCAGATCTGCATGTTGCGCTCTTCCACGATGCGGCGCAGCAGAAACCCGGAGCGGAAGCTCTTCTCCACCGTATAGCACATGTACATTTCGAAAATGGAGAATGACGAAAGGATGAACGTGTTGCTGAACAGCACGGTGGTCGGGATTCTGGCGTCCCAGAGAGCGATGATTTCGTAAAGCAGCAGAGTCCCGATCGTAAGCACCGCGGCGCTCACGAAGCGAAGGCGAAAATAGAACAGCATGCAAAGAAGCAGACCGGCATACGACATGTAATTGCCCGGCGGTTCGGCCTTTACAATCATGAGGACGACCCCGGCGCTCGCGGAAAAAGCGGCAACGGACTGCGAAAACTGCATCATCCTGCGCATGTGACGGCTATAGGAAAATACGTAAACCGTGATTATCAGCGGGCATACGAACACATATCGGATCAGCCAGGCATACTCCTTGATGTCCGGGATCACCCAGTAGTCATGTATGCCGAACAAAACGTAAAAGAATAATCCGACCAGCAGGTCGAGGCGAAGATGGGGTAGTCTCCTGTCGCAGTAGTCTTCCCTGAATGCGGCCTCGAGCTCCCTGTCCAGATAGGAAAGCGTGAAGGCGTTGTATGCGGTTTCCTGGGCTGTTCGCATTCGGAAATTCCCTGACCGTCGCGGGAGAACGGACGACTTTGACAAATCGCGACACGGTTTTTCATTTATGCATGTTTAACTTGACATTTCTCAGTTAACCTTGGAAAATTATCGCTTTTGAATTCCGCTGTCAAGAAAATCGTGGTGGAGCTTCTGGAAAAAAAACGAAGTTGCCGAAAGTTGGAACGGGCTTGCAACTGTGCATGAACCCGGGAGTAAACAGGCCTCACGTGCATTTTTTATTGCGCACGATTGCACTGTTCTGCTAGAATTATGGTTTTATTGCCGTTCCTTACTATTGGAAAGCCTTTTTTACCAGCAGAAATCTTACTAGTTTTCATCCGGAAAGGGTGCTTTTCCGCCCTGGCTGTGTCAATCTGCGGGCTTGCTTGTGCGACATACCTGAGTATGCCTCCGCGCAACCCCTTGATTTTGTCAGCCTTCGCTGTCAACTTTTGCGGGCAAAAGTTTCTTGCCAGGACGACAACCAGCGCTGCTGGTTGGACCGCGAAGGCGTCCCCACAGGGGATCGGCCTATGGCCGAGT
>JAYFNT010000020.1:0-199307 GCA_034933285.1 Geobacteraceae bacterium
TCCTCGTTCCCGCGACAGACTTTGCATCATACACATTCAAGCTTACTTCGTCAAGATCTTTTTTTCAACTTTTTTTCGGGGCCCTGCTTCTCTACCCGGCTCAAACACCGCTGCCCCGTAAGGAAGTAGGGTTATAACAAACCCGCCGACATGTTGTCAACACTCTTTTTCAATTTTTTTTCAACACCTCGAAGCTGGGAGAAAAAGACCTTTGATATCGCTTCAGTTGACAGCAGGCAGATGTTGTGTAACCGTGTTTAGGCATATGCATCATATGAAACAGGAGGAGATTCCCGAATGGACACAAACCTGGCTAATACTCTATGGGACACCGGACCGCTCTATGCAACAGCGACAGCGCCGGAACTGGAAGCCGATTTTTCCGGGGCGGCAAAGACAACCAGCGACTTCCGCGCGAAATATGCCGGCAAGGTAGCAAGCCTGGAAGCTGCCCAACTCAAGGAAGCGCTCGTCGAGCTTGAAATGCTGCAGGAAGCCCTGGTCAAGCCCCAGAGTTTTGCCTATCTCCTCTTTGCGGCCGACAGCGAAGACACCCCTATAAAGAAATTGTCCCAGCGAGCCATGGAATTCGGCAACCGGATGTCCCGTGAACTCCTCTTTTTCGATTTGGAATTGATAGCCCTCGACGATGACCGTTACAGTGAACTGATCGGGGACGCCTCTCTTGCCAACTACCGGCATTACCTGGAAAGCCTGCGCCGCTATAAGCCACATACGCTGCCGGAGCGCGAGGAGCGCCTGCTGAGGGAAAAGGGTCTGACCGGCGTGGAAGCGTTTAGCCGCCTTTTCGACGAACTGTCTTCCTCATTCCGCTATGACTTCGAACTGGAAGGAGAGAAGCACGAAATGACCGGCGAGGAACTCCTCGGGCTGCTTCATCATCCGGACGGTTGCGTCAGGGAACGGGCCTTCATGACCTTTCTCGGTAAGTTCCGCGACCAGAGCATCGCCTTCGGGGCAATTTTCAACAATGCGGCCCTCGACCATGGCCAGGACCTAGAAATCCGCAACTACCGGTCCGTGATGGAGCCGACTCACCTGGCAAACGAACTTGAGCCGGAAGCTGTTGAAAACCTGATGAAGGTCAGCGAAGAGAACTACCATCTGGCACGGCGTTATTTCCGCCTCAAGGCGCAGTTACTCGGTCTGCCCGAACTGAAAAACACCGATATCTACGCTCCCACGCCCGGCAGTGAACGCAAATTCACTTTCAGCGAGGCAAAGAACCTGGTATTGGAAGCTTACGGGATGTTTTCCGGAGATTTCAGAGAAATCATCGGGCGTTTTTTCTCAGAGCACCGGATAGATGTATTGCCGCGTCCTGGAAAAAGCGGCGGCGCATTCTGCATGGGGATTTCACCATCGCTGCCCCCGTTTGTTCTCCTCAATTACACGGGAAACCTGCGCGACGTAGCCACACTGGCCCACGAACTCGGTCATGGGCTCCACTTCACCCTTTCACAACGCCAAAGCATGCTCAACTATCACGCGCCCCTCCCCCTTGCCGAGACAGCGTCGGTGTTCGGAGAGATGCTGCTGACCCGCCTGCTGCTTGAAAACGAGAGCGATCCGAAAATCAAGATTTCCCTGCTGTGTGCGAAAATAGAGGATATAATCGCCACCACGTTCCGGCAGGTCGTCCTGACCCGGTTCGAGGAGCGCTTTCACACTGAGCGTAAAAACGGGCTGCTTTCAACCGAGGACATCTGCTCGTTCTGGTGGGAGGAAAACGGCAGGCTCTTTGGTGACGCAGTAACAATGATTGAACCGTACAGGTGGGGCTGGAGCTACATATCGCACTTCATCCATTCACGCTTCTACTGCTATTCATATACCTTTGCCGAGCTCCTGGTGCTTTCCCTTTTCAACAAATATATCTCTGAAGGCGAATCATTCGTTCCTAGATACATTTCCATTCTGGAAAGCGGCGGCTCCCTGTCTCCGGCCGACACGGTGCGGCCAGCGGGAATCGATTTCAACGACCCCGGTTTCTGGCAGGAAGGATATGATTTTCTCAGGGGGTTGATCGGTGAACTGGAAAGTTTGATGTAGACATGGCTGCGTAGCCCGAACGTGGCGGTCAGACTTTCTGCACCGCCACCAACCCGGCACGGCCCGAGATCTCCTCCATGGCCAGCCGGCATGCCGGAGGACTGCCATGCAGAGCCTCCTCTGCCGCAGCTCCAAGGGAAGAAAACCGCACGCCGCTTTCCACGAGCCTTCGCAGCAGGTCTGAAAACGTTCCGGCAAGCCGCATCCCCTCCATCTCCGCATGTATGGTGTGCACGTTCAACCCCGGACGGATCCGGGAAACATAGTAGTCGTTTACGGAGGACTCAGTTATTCCTTCCCTGCCGAGCAGTTCGTCCATGGTCAGGAGAGTGGTGGGAATCTGCAGGGTTTCGAACTGACTGCCATCCATAATTGGGAAGAAAGGATATTCACCCCGCGCATCGCTGCAGTACCGGAGCCCCATTCCGTCCTGTACAGACAGTGAACGTGCGGTAACCATCCAGCCAGGCGCAGCTGTTGTTGTTGCGTCCCTGCCGAAAACCTCGCGGAACTTGCCCTGTGCCCGATCCAATACTTCAGTGACCGTTACTTCAGTCATACGCGGCAAGTTGTCGTGCCAGTCCACATGGTCCCAGGCATGAACGCCGACTTCATGCCCTTCCCGGGCCACCTGTTTCATGATGCCTGACAGGCTTTCAGCTATCTTTGGCGCAGGCAGGAGGGTACCGTAGAGAAGGGTTTTCACGCCATAGGTGGATGGAGCATTGGTGCGGAGCATTTTTTTCAGAAACCCCTTGCGGGTGAAAATGCGCCGGATCGCCTTGCCTGAGTTGTCGGGACCCATGGAAAGATAGAAGGTGGCTTTGATGCCATACCGATCGAGTATATCCAGAAGACGCGGCACACCTTCACGTGTTCCGGCATACGTGTCCACGTCCACCTTCAGTGCAACAGTTGCACCTGTCATCAGCGGATCTCCTTTCCGGCTATCTTCCCTTCACCGATCCGGTTTCCCGCTCCAGCCTCGAAGCTGGCGCCCAAGCAATTGATTCGGGACACGAATTCATCCGCATTCAGCTCTTCACCCGTTTCAACCTGCAATGAGCGTATCTCCAGCAGTCCTTCACCAGTCCCCACCAGCATTGGCCGGAGAGACGCGATTTCTCCAGGTTCAGCTTTTCCAGAATGCGGCCAGGCTTTCCACAGGAAAACCTTTTTACCGTCCAGAAAGGTAAAAGCACCCGGGTATGGATGGGTGACCCCACGCACAAGGTTGTAAATACGGACCGCGCTCATTGTCCAGTCTATGAGTCCGTCAGACGGCTTGCGGCCGCCATAGTAACTCCCCGCTGCCAGATCCATAGGCACCCGCCGAGTCTTGCCGTCGCGAAGCAGCGGCCAGGAACGGGAAATCACCCTGACCGAAGCTTCCGTAACCTTCCTGAACACATCAAGGGAAGTGTCCTCGAACCCGATCGTTACCCTCTCCTGATCAACTATGTCTCCCGCGTCCGGCTTTTCAACCATATGGTGCAGGGTAGCCCCGGTTTCGGTTTCCCCGTTTATTACCACCCAGTTCACAGGGACTCTGCCGCGGTATTTGGGAAGCATGGATCCGTGCATGTTCAATGCCCCCTGTTTCGGCAGGGAGAGGATTTGATTTCCTATCATCATGCGATAATAGAAGGAAAATATGAAATCAGGCGCAATGCTCCGCAAAAACTCGATATTTTCCGGCAGATTGACGTCGGACGTGAAACACGGGATTGCTTTCTCCCGAGCCAGTTTTTCCACAGAATCGAACCATATGTTTTCAGTCTTCGAATCCTCGTGGGTAAAAACAGCTGCGACATCTGCGCCTTGCGCAAGCAACTCCCGCAAGCAGCGATAACCTACATTATGGTAAGCACATACTACAACTTTTGACGCATTGGCCATGTTCCGATTCACTCCCTGGTTCCAAGTTTCCAATTGTTGTTCTACTTCAAATTCACGTGCATTGCATCAACAAATTTGTCTTGCCTGCACCTGAAGCGCACTATACTCTTGACATCAATCGTCAAACAAAAGCTGTAGTATTAACTCAACGCGTTTTCTCAATGCAGGAAACCTCCGAAACCAGACCCTGCATTTAAACATGATAATCACCTGTTGCAAGCGCTGTAAAAACTGTTATACTGCGACGAAATTTTGCGGGCATTACAATCAAAAATTACTAAGGAGCTTCGAATGATCAGGAAACTGGTTTTATTGACAGTCGCGCTGCTGATTGTCGGCTTTTCCACAAACGCCTTTTCGGCAGCGCAGCCTGGAATGACTTCCACAGTATTCAACCGCAGGTTTATCCCGAAAATCAAGCCCATGATGCCATACGACCAGATCGTCAGGATGGTGGGAAGCCAAGGGGCAAAGACAGGGGAGGGAAAACAGACCACCGCTCCAATCATCAGCTACCGTTGGAACGGCGGAAAGAAATCAGTCCTGAATGTCAGGGTTTCCTCTGGGAGGCTCGTGGATGCAACCATGCTCGCACCCAACGGGCATACATATTATATCGGTAAGAAAGGTGAAGTCAAAGATTTGGGAGACTGACGCCTGTTGCGGGAACAACGGGCATGTCGCAAATCATTCATGCCCTTCCCGTCTTTTTCCCTGCATTGAAAAGGCCAGCCACCTCGGCAAGCAATTCCTGTTTCCAGCGGGCTATGATAGCCGGATCGACCCCGTATTCGCGTGCCAGCTCCGGCAGGCTCTTTACCCCGGCCAACGCCGCCCAAGCCACCGTGACCTTGAATTCCGGGCCCTCCGTTTGAGCTTTCGTCCGCATGTTACTACCTCCTGTCCCCGGCCTGGATCATATCGTCAGAGCCTTGTCTTCGCAACTGCCCCACTGCTGGAGTTCTTTCATCAAGTATTCGAATTTTCAACCCATCTGGTTGGATTCCGTTGCTTTTTCCGCTTTCGTCCCCGGATCCCGTGCGAGACCTTATTATGAGTCCTTCATAAACACCTTTATCTTATCAGACAGTTGGATGCGAAAATCTGTGACAAAGGTCACCAACACAGCCTTTCATTGAGAATATCGCACAGAAACTATTTCGGTCTACATTATAAGCGAAAAAAAGCCCGGGAATTTTGCCGGGCATTATATTGTTCTCAACTGGTCTGTATCTTCGGTTTTTCGCTTAACTCTTCGAATAAAACCCTATGCTTCTTTCTCCACCGGATAGATCACCAGGTGGCGCTCCGGCTCCCTTCCCACGCTCTGGGCCACCAGGCCGAGGCTGGAGATATAGCGGTGCTGCACTTTTCTCAATGCAGGCCGCCGCGGCGACAGCGCCACCTCAACTCCTTCCTCGACCGCCCTGCGTACCGCCTCCTCAGTCTCCTCCACCGCTTCCCGGACCTCTTCTTCATCCATTCCCTGCACGAGGTTGAAGATCTTCTGCAGGAGGCGGCGCAGTTCCGCCGTTGTGTTCCTCTTTATGTAATGGAGGGGCGCATCAGTCAGCCGGGTGATCCTCCTGAGCCCCATGTCATCGGCACGGGAACGGAGTGCAATTACCAGATCCGCCGCCTCAGCGCGGTTGGCGATCCGGACGTCCAGGTCCAGATCCCTCCCGGCCCTTTCCAGAAGTTCCCTGCTCACTCCGTGCGGATAAATGCGAACCGGCCCGCCGGGGAGAGGCGCCTGCCTTTCCATGGGAGCCTCGCGAAGGGTCTTGGCTCTCCGCGGCGTCTGCATGTCTGGCTTTGCCTCCTCCACTTTGATCTGGCCGTCCTCAGTCTGCTTTCTCTTTTCACCGCGCGCCTGATATCCCCGCAGAATTGTGTCCACAGCCGCTCCGGTGTCCTTATGCACCATTACTTCATTACGGTCGGCCATTTCCACCAGGATGTCGAAAGTGGGGGGCGCCTTTCTTTCATTCACAGTCTTGGTGGTTCCGCGGCGCCGGGCCTCGTCGTCACCAAGGGTGACTGTCTGGACCCCTCCCACCAGGTCCGAGAGAATGGGGTTCATGATCAGGTTCTCCAGGGTATTTCCGTGGGCCGTGCCGATCAGCTGCACCCCTCGCTCTGCAATGGTGCGCGCAGCCGCGGCCTCGGCCTCTGTCCCTATCTCATCGACAATGATGACCTCGGGCATGTGGTTCTCCACCGCTTCGATCATGACCGCATGCTGCCGGTCAGGCCGCGGGACCTGCATCCGGCGCGCATTGCCGATGCCAGGGTGGGGTATATCGCCGTCTCCGGCGATCTCATTGGAAGTGTCGATTACTATGACCCTCTTATGGAAATCGTCAGCAAGAACGCGCGCCATCTCCCTGAGCTTGGTGGTCTTGCCCACGCCGGGCCGGCCAAGGATCAGGAGGTTCTGACCGGTCTCGATCAGGTCGCGCAGCAGTTCGATGGTGCCGAATATCGCCCTTCCGGCCCTCAGCGTGAGACCTATTACAGCTCCCTTCCGGTTGCGGATCGCCGAGATCCGATGCAGCGTGCGTTCTATGCCGGCCCGGTTGTCGTCGGTGAATTCTCCCACGAGAGCCAGGACATGGGACAGGTCCTCGTGACTGACCGGCTTTTCACTCAGACGTACAACGCGGTCGGGTAACCGGGCCTCTGGCAACCGGCCGATGTCCATAACCACTTCCACCAGCTGTTCCAGGGGAAGCTTCCTGAGTGCCGCCTGCAGATCACCGGGAAGAGTCGCAACCAGCAGATATATGTCGTCTGCCGGGCTTGCGGTTTTTTTTCGGGTCGTGGTCATGTGGGCTCCTCTCGAAACGGGCTGGATGGGATAACAAAACCAGGCATGTGAGGGTAGCAAAAGCTTACCTCCATGTCATGAATCAAGTATAGCACAGCTGTGCGGGACAAACCCCGTGTTTTGGTCACTTCGGCCCTTCTCTGTCGCCTCATCAATTGTCAACGGGATTTAGCGAAACATAATTCTCGTCGTTGACGATGAGCCGTCAATCCAGCGATTCCTCCGCACAGTGCTGAACACCGGCGAGTTTTCCCTTCACCAGGCGGAAAACGGCCATGCCGCATTGGCAGCTGCCGCGGCTGTCAGGCCGGACGTGATACTTCTTGATCTTGGGCTGCCTGATATGGACGGAGTGGAAGTAATACAGCGGATTCGCGAATGGTCCCAAGCTCCCATAATCGTACTTTCCGTCAGGGAACGCGAAGATGACAAGGTCAAGGCGCTGGATGCCGGGGCGGACGACTATCTGACCAAGCCGTTCGGTGTGGCTGAGCTGTTGGCGAGAATACGGGTGACACTGCGCCGTTCAATGCAGCAGACCCCCGAACCGGTAGTCATGGTGGACGAACTGGAGATCGATATGCCAAGGCGCCGGGTTACGATTCGTGGCGAGGAAGTACAGCTGACCCCCACGGAATACGACCTGCTCCGCCTGCTCGCTGTCCACGCGGGCAAGGTCCTTACCCATAACCAGATACTGAGGCAGATATGGGGACCCGGCCACTTGGAACAACCCCACGTGCTGCGGGTTACCGTCAGCAATCTGAGGAGGAAGATCGAACAGGATGTTTCGCGCCCCCGTTACATTGTCACCGAACTTGGCGTGGGTTACAGGATGAGATCGGCATGACCGGTCAGTGATGTTTGTCACCCACTGGCCTCCTGCCCCATCATCCTGCTTCGGGCTCTCCACCCTTCCCGGCAGGGCCCAGGATTTCAGCCAATTTCGGCATCCTGGAGGAATGGACCAGGGCAAGCACCTCATCGTTCACCTGCAGCACCAGCTCACTGCGGGGAATCAGTAGTCTTCCCTTGCGGATTATGGCAGTTACAGCGCTTTCAACGGGGAGGTTGAGGTCGCAAATGGTTTTTCCCACAGCTGACGAGGCAGGATGCACCTTCTCTTCCACCAGTGAATACTCTCCCTTGCGCAGCTTCAGAAGAGTCATCATTTCCCCTACCGACATCTCTTCCGCTATCAGGTGGGCCAGCAGATCCGCCTGGTTGAGCGCCACATCCACTCCCATCTTCGGTGTGAATATCCAGGAGTTAGCCGGATCGTTCACCTTGGCGATAACCCTTTGCGCCCCGAACTCGAAGCGAGCCAGGCTGCAGACCACCAGGTTTGTCTCATCGGTTCCGGTTACAGCTGCCACTACGTTCGCATGACGAACGCCCGCGATCCCGAGGACGCCAGGGTCGGTGCCATCCCCTTGCAGAACAGTGTCCGCAGGCAGTTTCCGCACGAGTTCGGCAAACGTTGCAGGATTCTTCTCGATCAGTTTTATCCGTTCTCCCCCCTTGACAAGGAGTTCAGAAAGGTAAATCCCTACTTTTCCGCCACCTACAATGATCACGTTCATGCTTCACCCCTATCAGCCTGCTAAAGCCAACCGAGAAGCTCCTTGAGCCGGTCGGTCGATACGGCGAGCAGCGCAAGATGAATTAGATCGCCCTTGTGCAATTCGGTTCCGCGGGTGGGAAGAAATGTTTTTCCCTGCCTGCTGACGGCAACCACATGAATTTCACCGATAACCGTCAATTCGTTCACCGTTCGCCCGACCAGAAGATGCGGAACCTCCACTTCCACGATGTCCACCTCACCGTTTCCCAGGCTGGTAACCGTCTCCATCCGGGAATAGCAGAGGAGATCGACAATCCTGTTGATCCCCCAGGTTTCCGGGGAAATGTTCTGCAACCCGAGGCTCTGAAAGATTTCTGCCTTGCGGGGGTCATAAATGCGGGCTACCACCTTGGGAACGTGAAACACCTGGCGTGCCAGGCGGGCAGCTACAGCGTTGACTTCGTCACTGGCGGTAACGGCCGCCAGGCCGTCTGCACGTTCGATGCCGGCTTTCAGAAGAGCCTCACGGTCAAATCCGCCTCCGCTGACCGTGACCCCCCTGAAAGAGCTGCCCAAGCGCTCGAAGGATGACGGATCACAGTCCACAACCGTCACTTCATGTCCGCGCCCGCTCAGGGACTGCGCCAGAGCCGCTCCCATGCGGCCGCAACCGATGATTACAATTCTCATACGGCACCTCCCCCGGGGACTTCCCGCCGCTCCCGCCAGCGCATGAAAGCCTTGCGCCCTTCCTCCGCGAAAAACATTATCGGCGGAAAAACAAGCAGCAATGCCCAAAAGCTGATGGGTAACGGAGCAAGCTCAAAGATTTTTCTGACTGGTCGGACATAGATAAGTATATTGACCAGCAACAATTCAAACAGCATGCCCATTAAAAGGAAACGGTTGCTGAAGAAACCGATCTTGAACACCGACGCCCGACTGGTGCGACAGGCATATGCGTTCCCGATCTGCGTGGTAATCACGCCGGCAAGAAAAATCGCCGTAGACAGGACGTAAACATATCCATCTGGGGTTGACAATCGTTCGGCGTATGGAAGGAGGTCCGGCCGCGGTAGATGGAGCAAGTCGTGATACCCGAACGCCCTGTACAGGAAAAAGAAGCCGAAAAAACAGAGGGCTGTTTGAATACTACCCAACCAGAACAGCGACCTTAAAAGCAAACGGCCGTCAACCAGCCGTTCGTTTGGGCCTCTCGGCTTGCGATCCATGGTGCCGGGCTCCGGAGCTTCAGTGCCTAGAGCCAAAGCCGGGACAAGATCCGTTCCCAGGTCTATCGCTAGAATCTGCATGATCGGCAATGCGAGCGGGATATTGAACAAGATCTGGATTATGAACGGCCATGCTTCCGGCACATTCGAACTGAATATGTAGGTTACGAACTTCTTAATGTTTGCATAGACGGCGCGTCCTTCTTCAATGGCATTGACTATGGAAGCGAAATTGTCGTCAGTCAGAACCATGTCGGCAGCCTCTTTGGCTACTTCCGAGCCTGCAACCCCCATGGCCACCCCTATGTCGGCCTTTTTCAGCGCCGGTGCATCGTTCACCCCATCTCCGGTGACTGCCACGATATGGCCCATCGCCTGGAGCAGGCTCACAACCCGCAGCTTATGTTCCGGTGCTGCGCGGGCAAAAATGACCTCTTTATCCAATTCCTTCTTCAAGGCATCATCGTCCATCGTATCCATTTCCGAACCGGAAAGAATAAATGGGCGTCCTCTACCGATGATACCGATTCGACGGGCTATGCTTTCCGCCGTCAATCCATAATCACCAGTTATCATGATTATCCGTATGCCGGCACAGTGGCATTTCCCAACAGCATCGGCAACCTCGGGGCGAGGGGGATCCATCATTGCCATCAACCCGACAAATGTCAGGTCGCGTTCTACGGCTTCAGGGACAAAATCCTGGAAACCCTCCGGCAAACGGCGCAGCGCAACGGCCAAGACACGCAAACCGTTTCCGGCGTATTCATCATTGGCGTTCTTGATCCGGCCGCGCATTTCATCACTCAATGGACGATCCTCCCCGTTCAAGGAGAAACTGGTGCAGAGATCCAGCATCTCCCTGGGTGCGCCCTTGACGAAAGCCATCATGCCGGTTTCCCGGTTTGCCCCCTGCACTTCGCTCGCCGACACTTTGTGGATGGTGCTCATCCTTTTCCTTCTGGAATCGAAAGCGAGCTCCCGGATACGGGGAAAGCACCGTTCTTCAGCCTCAATGTCCAATCCTCCTTTAAGGGCAGCGATACGCATTGCCGCCTCGGTCGGGTCTCCAAGTACCGACCAGGACCGGTTTGCCTCGTCCGGTGGCAGGATGCGTGAATCGTTGCATAAACCCGCAGCCATGAGCAGAAGGCGTAACTCCCCTGTCACTGGAAGCGATATACGCTTGCCCGTTTCAAGTATTTCCCCTTCCGGGGCATACCCCGCTCCGGTTATGGCAAGGCTTTGACCGGCAACCCACAGGTGGCGAACCGTCATCTCGTTTTGGGTCAGTGTTCCGGTCTTGTCCGTGCAGATCACCGAGCAGGAACCAAGAGTCTCCACGGCAGAGAGTTTTTTAACCAGCGCATTCCTCTTTGCCATGCGCTGCACAGCCAGCGCCAACGCCAGAGTTACCGTTGGCAGAAGTCCCTCCGGGACAAAAGCGACTATCATGCCGACGGCGAAGACAAAACCCACACCCAGCGGGCGTTGAATCACGAAAACCGACAGGAGGAAAAAGATGATGCCTATGCCTACGGCCAGGGTTGCCACCACCCTCGACACATTATTGATCTCCCTTTGAAGCGGGCTGATCTCATCTTCCAGTCCCAGGGTGAGGTGGGCGATCTTGCCGAATTCGGTCTCCATCCCGGTGGCGAAGACAACGGCCTTTCCGACACCGGCAGCTACACTGGTGCCGGCGAAAACGAGATTGGGCAGCGCGGTTCTGCTCAAGTCACCGCTCAGGATCGCATCGGCGGTTTTTCGCAACGGATAGGATTCACCGCTGAGAGTTGAATGATCCACCCGCAGTTCCGATACCTGCACCAGACGGCCATCGGCTGAGATCCGGTCGCCTTCGGCGAGCAGCATGACATCGCCGGGAACCAGTTTGTCCGCGGGTATGCGCATTTCCCTGCCGTCGCGGAGCACCCTGGCATAGATGGGCAGGAGTTTTCGCAGTGCCTCCATCGCTCGTTCGGCCCGGTATTCCTGCCAGAAAGAAAAAACAGCATTGATTACTATTACCGTCCAGATTGCCCAGCCGAGCTGGGGCAAATGACCGATGAAGGCAAGAATGCCTCCCGTCCACAACAGCAAAGCCATCAGGTGAGTAAAATTGGCGAAAAACTTGAGATAAAGGGGTTTGCGTTTCACTTCGCGGATGGTGTTAGGACCGACGCGCTTCAGACGCTCGTCCGCCTCGTCTTGGGACAACCCCGGGGGAGATGAAGAAAGAAATCTGTAAATATCGGATAGAGCGAGGGAATGGATAGACTTGTGTGGATCAGGCGCGGCAGTTTTGGTTTCCCTGTAGTTCATGCCAGCCCCTTGAAGCAAAGGAGAACAAGGAAGGATTCCTGATCAAGTGAATCGGCTTTATGCAGTTTTGATCTGAAAAGCCATCTGGTAAATTTTCATTTGAAAAGCATTCCGTTGTAAACCAGGAAAAAAATCATGCAGATATCAATGCAGCTTCTTGCAAAGCGGATCTTCTTCATAGGCCGTCACACCCGGGATACCTCCCACCCTTGAGCGTGCTTTTGTTTCTACGGGTATCCATCTGTCAGTGTTGTGGTAAGCCACGATTCTTCCCTTTTTGATGAGTCCGTCAAGAAGATGGCTTTCGACCACTCCGGCAGTTTGATCCGTGTAGATTACTCGAACCAGCATTCCCCTGCCCTCCCCCTCACGTTCAAAACCTGAATCCATTTGCGCAACCAGGATGTCAAAAGGGTCTCATGACTGGTTTTTTAACGTTTCCTAACAGTATACAAACAAAATGGCCGCTGTCCAGACGCAAAACATTCTATTGAAATTTTCTCATAATTTCCGCTGCCGCCTCCTCTATCGCCTTGTTGGTCATATCGACCACCATCCATTTCGGGTTCTCACGATAGAGCCGCCTGGAAAAGAGAAGCTCCGATTCGACGATATCATATTCGGTGTAACGGCCGCGAAGGCTCTGCTTCAGGTTGCGCATCCTCGAAATACGGATTCTGATGAGTTGCTGCACGTCCTGGACAAGACCTATGATCCGTCCCTGATCTATCTCGAAAAGCTGTTCCGGGGGAGTCAGACCCTCCACGAGGGGAATATTGGCAACCTTGTATCCCTTGCCGGCAAGATACATGGAAAGCGGAGTCTTTGAAGTGCGGGAAACCCCGACCAGCACGATGTCAGCCTTTTCCAGATCCTGCGGATTCTGCCCGTCATCGTGCTTGACCGTGAAGTTGACCGCATCCAGGCGCTGTATGTAGTTTTCGTCCACTTTGTATATGACGCCGGGCATCCGCCTTGCCGGTAGACCCAGGAACTCTTCCATCTTCTCGATGATCGGAGTAATGACATCGAACGACGTCAGTCCCCGGCGCTCGACCTCGGCATTGAGTTCCGCGACATGGACACGGTGCATGAGGGTGAACACGATCAGTCCCGGACGTTTTGCGACATCTTCAACCGCGTTCCTGATGTCGTCAAGGGTCCTCAGGTAGCTCTTCCGGTGGACCTTGACGTCATTCGTATCAAACTGCACCAGGGTTGCCCTTATCACTCTCTCGGCAGTCTCTCCCGTTGAATTGGAAAAAATGTATATGTGTTTCGTCAATTTCATTGCATGGATTCCCGTTATTTATTCCCGTTATTTTCATCATCATGAATCCGTGACGTAAGAGAGCCTTGCGGGCGGAATGCCGGGGTCCAACGTCGCTGACACTGTTTCATGCCTGCTACGGCGGGTGAACGTCGTCGGGGGGCTAGAACTGCCCGGAATGCAAAAACAAGAGGCATTTACCGTTCGCTAAGGCGCGAAGGCGTCACGGATTCAGGATCACCTTAAAATTTGCGCATTTACCAGGTAATCGTCACCCCGTTGCTTCTTTCCTTGCCATAAGCGTACCGCGGCTCAGCCGGATTTTCGGCGCGTCCTCAACTGCGAAACCGGTTTTGGCGGCTGTTTCAATTGTCCGGAGAAAACTCTTCCCAGATACGTGAACAAGAGGTTCCACCAGGAGCAGCAGGCCGCCGGGCTTGAGGAAACTGCGTAATTCCTCGAGGAAAACTCGCTGGTCAGGAACCTCGTGAACAACCCAGAACGCCAGTATGAAATCTGCTCCGGAATGATCGCCCAATGAATCACGAGATGCCAGATGGGGTTTGATAATTTGCGAAACACCCCTTGCCCGGGCTTTCCTTACCAGGGCAGCAAGCATTTCGGGCTGAATGTCAATCGCAGTCACACGCCCCGCCGGTCCGACCATGCCAGCCAATGGAATGGAAAAAAATCCCGTGCCTGCGCCGACATCAATTACAGAGTTGCCGGGGCGGACATATGGTCCCAGGATTTTGCCCGGATCATGAAAAAGCCTGCGCAGGGGATTGTCGATCGCGAACCCCAGCCACCACGGACAAATCATCTGCATTCCTCACTGTAAACACGACAAGTTTGCACTCTATCAGGAATTACACAATAATGAACCTGGGCAATTTCATCTCTAAACTTATCGTCCGCTTTCCACAAACAAGAGCAGGACCGCGCTGCAATGCGTCGCAAATGTCCCGTCAGCCCAGCAGCCACTGGTGAACAAGCGCACCGGCCAGCCAAACGCAGCTGCCGATGATCAGGGCAACTGGAAATGATATGTTCCTGGCAAAACATGGATAGAGCACCGCAAAAAACAGAATTGTCGGGATGATTCCCCATAGGACGCCGACAGTATACCTGGTCAGGAGAAAGCTGTCTCCTCCACTGTCGTTCCAAAGCCAAAACAGCACGATAAGGCTCGTAAGCGGCATGGTGGCTACCAAGCCGCTCAAAGAAGGATACTTTCTACCTGTCAGGGCACAGGATACAATTATGACATTGGCTATCAACAACTTCAGGAAAAACTGCATGGAAACTCCCATAATGCATCTGCATGTTTCACTGACGCCCGGAATCACCCATGAGGAGCCATCTGTCAGCCACGCTAGCACCTTGACAAATGATTTTCAACAGTGAAAATCATCCACGCCTTTTTGACACTGTAACAAAAAGGAATAATCTTTTACTCTTGAAGTGCGGACTCATTACGGACGCGGATGCGTTATGGAATGAATCCGGGAACGGGGAATCGGATAGTTGAAGACAATACACGTCCTCTCGACATTGAAAGAGATGCTGCCTGCCCTTGGCAACAGAAACTACCGGCTGTTCTTCGCCGGTCAGGGGTTCTCCCTGATCGGAACCTGGATCCAGCAGGTTGCCATGAGCTGGCTGGTGTACCGCCTTACCGGCTCGGCATTTCTCCTGGGAGTGATCGGTTTCACGAGCCAGATCCCCAGCCTGGTTCTTTCCCCGGTCGCCGGGGTACTGGCTGACAGACTGGACAGAAGGCGCATATTGATCGTTACCCAAATCGTGTCAATGCTGCAGGCGTTCACCCTGGCAGCTATCGTACTTCTGAACGGTGCGGAAGTATGGCACATCATAGTGCTCAGCATTGTCCTTGGAATCGCCAACGCCGTTGATATGCCTGTCCGCCACTCTTTCACAGTGGAAATGGTCGAGGACAGGAAATACCTGGGAAATGCCATTGCCCTCAACTCGTCCCTTTTCAACGGAGCAAGGCTGATAGGGCCTTCCCTGGCAGGAATCCTGATTTCCCTTTTCGGTGAAGGATTGTGTTTTCTCATCAACGGGGCCAGTTATCTGGCGGTGATTGCGGCATTGATGGCGATGAAAGTTCCGCCGTATGCGGAAAAAGCCGGAAGCGAGCCGATACTGCAGGAACTGCGGGAAGGGTTTACCTATGCATGGCACAACGGCCCCATAAGATCGATTCTCATGCTGGTCGTCTTGGTCAGCCTCGCGGGAATGCCCTATACAGTGCTTCTCCCGGTCTTCGCCAGCCAGATTTTCCACGGAGGCGCAAACACTTACGGTTTTCTCTTGACCGCTTCAGGCATCGGGGCATTTGTCGCCACTATCTTCCTCGCGTCCCGACGCGACACGGCCGGTCTTTGCCGCATAATCTCAATGGCAATCATGATTTTCAGCATCGGCCTGGCCTCGTTTGCCTTAAGCCGCTCGATCTGGCTTTCGATCCCTTTCCTGTTCCTAACCGGCTTCGGGGTCATAACACAGCTCGCATCGAGCAACACCATCCTGCAGACCGTTGTGGACGAGAACAAACGGGGAAGGGTCATGAGCCTGTATACCATGGCGCTTATGGGAATTGCTCCCTTGGGCAGCCTGCTCGCGGGAACGCTCGCCGTCGCGATCGGAGTAACGGCGACTCTCCTGGCAGGCAGTGCGGCATGCATGACAGGCGCGTTCATCTTTGAGAGGAAACTGCGCAAGACAAGGAAAGAACACTGCTGATTTCATCGGTTTCGGAGCCGCGACACCGCACCTTTTTTCGATGGAAACGTCTTACGTGGCCTCGAACAGTCTGCCGAGGGACTACGGACACATGAGCTTGTATGTGGCCTCATTGAGAGAGCCGGGTGTCACCGGATATTCCTTGGGCGCGTCTTCGCGCCGTATCAGACCCAGATAATTCCCTTCGGTGTCATAGGGGTCGGAGGCAATTTCATACAGCCGGTGTTCCGCGCAATCAGCAGCAAAATTTATCTTGACCCCTCCCTGCCCCTTGCCCGGATTGACATAATGCCACCTCACCCACAGTGAGGGTTTGCCCTGAAAAGAAGCGCGGGAAAGATAATCAAAAGAGGCTACAATATTTTTGTCTTCACTGTACATCCTCCAGTTTGCCAAAGCAGGGCATGCTGAAATCAAGATTATGAACAACACAATCGCTTTACGCATGTCATCCACTCCTCTCATTGACTGTGGCCTGTTTATTTAAATTCCCTGCTAGTTCGATTTTTTCTGAGACCTGCCAGGTTTTGAAAACCTGGCAGGTCTAATCCCTTCATTATTTGCTGGCGGAATATCCTGTCAATCAACGGTCAGACTGATAGCAAACCGCATATCCGGACTTGGAGAACACAATCTGCCACAACTGGTTGGCCCTCGCGCGGAACGCGCCCGCGCATGAGAGCAGGTAATAGCGCCACATGCGGTGGAATCTCTCGCCGTAACGGGCGGCCAGCCCGGGCCATGAGTCTTCGAATCTTCGCCACCAGGCCATGAGGGTCCTGTCATAATTAAAACCGAAGTTTTGCCAGTCTTCGAGCATGAAAAGTCCCTCGGCTGCCGAAGCTATCTGAACCGCCGAAGGAAGCATGCCATTGGGAAAAATGTAGCGTTCTATCCATGGGTCTGTGGTTGTGACCGAAGTGTTGCCGCCTATGGTCTGGAGAAGAAACAACCCCTCCCGGTTCAGGCATCGATCCACCACTGCCATGAATGTCCGATAGTTCTTGTACCCGACATGCTCTAACATCCCGACTGAGACGATCCGGTCGAAAACCCCACTCACATTCCGATAATCCTCCAACCTTATTTCCACTGGCAAACCCGCACATTTCTCACATGCAAACCTGACCTGATCGTCAGACACAGTTATTCCGACTACGTTTACGCCGTATCGTTCGGCAGCATACCGTGCCAGCCCACCCCATCCACAGCCGATGTCCAGCAGACGCATCCCCTTCTCCAGCCTCAACTTGCGACAGATCAGCTCAAGCTTGCGCTCCTGGGCCTCATCCAGTGAATTTGCATCCTGCCAACAACCGCAACTGTAGATAAGGCGTGAATCCAGCATGGAAACATAGAGGTCGTGGCCAATGTCGTAGTGGCGCCTGCCGACTTCGAATGCGCGACCATGGGACTGGCGATTCATAAACCGTGCTCTGAGCACGGCCAGCAGCAGTTCCGGGGTCTTTACCCGTCGGTCGATGCCCGCTATGAACAAGCGGCAGACAAGCTGGTCAATCCGCTCGCAATCCCACCAGCCGTCCATGTAAGCCTCGCCGAGCCCAAGGGAACCGTGGGCAAGAAGGCGTCTGAACAGATCCCGGTTATGCACCGTGATGTCCCAGGGACTTGGGCCGTTCACGACGATTCCCGCCTGGTCAAAGAGTTTTTCTATCCGCCTCTGGAAGTAAGACATTCAGTTTTCCATTCAGAATCGGTTTTCGTTTCTTCAAGGCGTTCGTCCCGACGTCATCGCCTCGAAACCGGCAACGATATCGAGAAGTTCCTCAGTTATTGCGCCCTGGCGCATGTCGCGGAACAGAAGGTTCAACTCATCCAGCCGTTCCCCTATGTTTTTTTCAGCCGCCTGCATTGACGCGAGACGGCTGGCGTTCTCAGCCGCCATGGACTCGGCAAGCGCCAGGTACAGGGAAGCGAACAGGGAATGTCGGATAAGAAGGGAAAGCAGACGGTTGCGATCCATGGTGAATATGGGAATAGTCGGACCAGGCCATGGTCTGGCAGAGAGTTCACGCAAGCTCTCCATGTCAAATGGCAATAGACGCAAGAACTGGGGAGCGCAAACGGTTCCGTAGACAAGCCGGTTGTATAAAACGACCACTCTCTCGATCTGAAGGCGCGACTTCCACTCATCTATGGTGATGAGGATGGAATTGACCGCAGACAGGATTCCTGTCACGGAAACCGGTGCAGAGAGTATCTTTTCAACCTTTTCTCCCGATTCGACAAGGTAGATATGGGCGCGCCCGCCGACACAGAGAATATGCCGATGTGTCTCGCATGTTTCCAGTATGCGCAGTTGCTCCATGCTGAAGGAAACGACCTGTTCATTGAACCGTCCGCAAAGCCCCTGGTCCGATCCGAGAATGACGGCGCCGAGCTTTCCCTCATCTGCGGCTGGTTGCCCGGTTATTTCACCGTTTGCCTGACGCAACAGGATCATAAGGCCCATTTCAATGGTGCGGGAATACTCCGCAAGCGTCTGGATTGCCTTCTCCTGCTTGCGTATGTTCACCGCGGCCAGTGTCTTCATGGTCCTGACCACCGACTGGAGAAGTTCCACAGTGCCGATGCGCGTTTTGACCGTCTCAATGGTCGCCATTGCGTTCATTCCCTCGCAGTTGCGCAGGAAGGGGAAGGATCGCTTCAAGGATCTCCTCCCTTTCCTTTCCGGTCATCTCTTCACCTGCCTCGATCCGCGAGCAGAGCTCGGGAAGCGCCTCTGTCATTGTTCTCCGCACATGATTTTCCGCTTCAGCCACCTGTTCCGCCTGGAGTCCGTCGAAGATTCCGCCCGTAACCGCAACCAGAACGGCCACCTGCTCGCTGACCCTCATGGGGTCAAATTGCCGCTGCTTCAATGTCTCACGTACCCGGCGGCCCCGTTCCAGGATGCGGCGCGCCGATTCGTCGAGACGGGCGCTGAACCGGGAAAAAGCCTCCATCTCCTCGAACTGGGCATAGGAGAGCCTGAGATCGCCTGCCACGGAACGGTACGCAGGGAGTTGAGTCTTGCCCCCCACCCTCGAAACCGATTTTCCCACATCCACGGCCGGGAGCACACCTTTCTGAAACAGGTCCGGCGACAGGTAAATCTGTCCGTCGGTGATGGATATCAGGTTTGTCGGGATATAGGCAGAGAGGTTCTGCGCCTCGGTCTCGATAACCGGCAGGGCAGTAAGGGAGCCGCCGCCATGCTCTTTATCCAGATGGGTTGATCGCTCCAGGAGCCGCGAATGGATGTAGAAGATATCGCCCGGAAACGCCTCGCGCCCCGGCGGCCGACGCAACAGCAGGGAAAGCTCCCGGTAGGCGCGCGCGTGCCGGGTCAGGTCATCGTAGATGATCAGTACGTCACGGCCCTGTTCCATGAAATACTCGCCCATGGTAGTGGCCGCATAGGGAGTGACAAACTGTAGTCCAGCTGACTCTGAGCCGTCTGCCACAACCACGATGCAGTGGCCCATGGCATCATGCCCGGCCAGATCGTCCACCAGCCTGGCCACCGACGAACCCTGCTGCCCGACTGCGCAGTAGATGCAGATAACGTCCTTCCCCTTCTGGTTGATGATGGTGTCGAGGATGAGCGCTGTCTTGCCCGATTGCCGGTCACCGATGATCAGCTGCCTTTGTCCCCGGCCTATGGGAATGAGCGCATCCACGACCTTGATCCCGGTCTGCAGCGGCACGGTTACCGGGGCGCGGTGCATGATGGCGGGCGCCTCCCGCTCCACGGGACGCCTCCGGGAAACATGCAGCGGTCCCAGCTTGTCAAGAGGGGTGCCGAGAAAATCTATCACCCGCCCCAGCAGCTCTTCGCCCACCGGGGCGTCAAGCACCCGTCCGGTGCGCCGCACGGTACACCCTACCTGAAGGGATTCGCTCCCGCCCAGCATGATGACTCCCACTTCGTCGGGGTCCAGATTGAAAGCGATTCCGAACACCCCGCCGGGGAAGCGTACCAGTTCGTTTGACTGAACGCCCGGCAGCCCGGACAGCCTGGCAATTCCGCCGTTGAGGTAATGCAGCGTGCCCGCATCCTGAAGCCGCACTCCGGCATGATGTTCATCCATGACCCGGGCGAACACTTTCGAACATTCATTGATGAGCGAATCAGTTTCCATTATCGTAGGTTGTTCATTCTTCTTGGCAGCATCACGAGTGCGTCCCCAAATCCCCCCTGCCCCCCTTTCATAAAGGGGGGTCACATCCTGATCTTCATTTTTGCACGGTGTTTCCGGCTTCCCCCTTTATGAAAGGGGGATCGAGGGGGATTTCCCCAAGGCATCGAAAAGTCTCTCTTCCAGGCCGTCAAGATGTTCCTCCAGATTCCACGCCAAAGATCTGCCACCGGCGAGAATCTCTACACCGCACACCAGTGAAGGCTCTACTTCGAAACGAATATCAGATGCATCCGTCAGACTGTCCAATGCCCGAAGAATTGCCTTCCTCCCCCCGGCATTCAGTTCAAAAGCACTCCTGACGATTATTTCACTGCCCGATTCGCGGAAGTGGCCGGCCAATTCCTCCCGCTTCCCGGCGTCCAGCCCCCGTATCCGCCGTTCAAGGCACTCTGCCATTCTCTCCTCTAGGGAAGAATCGGCCATCTCGCCTACCGCCCTTCGGGCAACCGTGCAGGCTTCTTCGCACACATGGCGACGCAGAGAACGGAGGAAAGATTCACGCTCCCCGCGAAACGATTCCTTCCATTGCGCACGGCTCCTGTCCACCTCTCCCCGGGCACTCTCCAGAAGCTCGCTGCGCAGCGCGTCTGCTTCCTCCCTCGCTTTGGCACGCATTTTTTCCCTGTCTTCCGAGAACTCGCGAACAAGGGTCTCGTAGCGTTCCCGTTCCTGCTCGGCCTCCTCGATTTTGCGTGCGGCGCCCTCCAGCCTGGAAGCAATCTCCGCCTCACGCCGATCCATGGCACGAATGATCGGACCATAGAGGAATCGCTTCAATAGTACGACAAGGATCAGGAAATTGACTATCTGGGCGATAACCGTAAACAAGTCGGGTCCCATGTGCTATCCTCAGGGGTGCTCGATGACAAACTTCCAAAACGGGTTGGCAAATACCAGGATCAGCGCCACCACGAAGCAGTAGATAGCCAGGGACTCGATCATGGCCAGGCCAACGAACAGGGTCCGGCTGATGGTCCCTGAGGCATCGGGCTGCTGTGCGATGGCGCTCAACGCCTGCGACACGGCCTTCCCCTCGCCGAAAGCCGGCCCGATCGAGCCGATGGCCATGGTTCCTCCTGCCATGATGATGGAAATCATTCCGATAAGTCCGATATTGTCCATAGAAGCCCCCTTGGGAAAGCAGGTAATAAGGCTGTAGGCTGAAGGAAAAGGCAATCTTCAGAAATTTGTTTTAGCTCACAGTCCTCAGTCGTCAAGCCTGTTTTCATGATTTGGTCCAGCCTTCAGCCTTCGGCCTATCAGACTGGCCATTCTCTTCATCCCCCTTCTTGTGCGCAGTCGTTGCTGAAGCTATGTATACCATTGCCAGAACGGCGAAAATGTATGCCTGGATCAGCCCTATGAGAAGCCCCAGCACCTGCATGACGATGGGAAAGAACAGCGGAGCGATGCTCAGCAGTATGCCGACTATTATAGTACCGCTCATGATGTTTCCATAAAGACGGACGGCCAGGGCCAGAGTGCGCGAAAACTCGCCGATAATCTCGAATGGAGCCATGAAGACCGATGGCTTGACATAGTGTTTCAGGTAACCGAAAATCCCTTTTTGCAGAATCCCGTAAAAAGGAACCGCGATAAAGACACAGATGGCCAGAGCCGCGGTAGTTGAAATCGAGCCGGTGGGGGGGTGAAAACCTGGTATGATCTCCAGGCTGTTGGAGACGGCAATGAACAGGAACAGTGTGCCGATAAAAGGGAGATACCGCCCCGGCTCCTGGCGGCTGGTGGAGCGGATCTGTTCGTTCAGGAAGGTCACCAGCGTTTCCAGCAGGTTTCTGCGGCGGGACATTTTCCCTTCCTCTGTCAGGCGCCGCGTCACTATCCATGAACCTACAGACAGAACAGCCATGACTATCCACGTAAAGACGATGGTGGCGTTAAGCCTGAGCGGCCCCCATTGCCACAGAATCGTGCTGTCAGGACTCAGTTCCATTTCATCCCCCTGACTTGCCGGAGTCCCAAAAGGGACAGTCCCTTTAAACCAGTGGGGCTGTCCCCTTTCCGGGTGCCAACATACGGGTCATGACAAATCTCGTTACCAGGAACCCGGCCATGCAAGCCAGGATTCGCTCCCAGCTTCCATCCATGACCAGATAAAACCCGCAAAGCGTGATCAACAGTCTTGCCGCAAAGCTGCCCAGCATGAGCATTCCGGGCCGTTTGCCGCATGTCAATTTCCGCACCGTGAGCCATAGTCCCCCGAAGTAGAACAGGCCCAGAGCCAGTCCGGCGAGGACTGCTAGTAACAGGCTTAAAACTGAGGAGCTCACGATCAATCTCCATTTCTACCAGGATATCATTAAAAATCCCCCTCAATCCCCCTTCCGCAAAGGGGGAGGCAGTTGTTAAAGGAGGGGGCAGTTAGTTCCCCCCTTTATGAAAGGGGGGCCAGGGGGGATTTCACTTTCAATCATTCTTCGAAACGTGGCTCACCCAGTACCAGGCATTCAGGCATCCCAGGATGAGGCCGCCGAACAGCAGCATAAGGGTCCAGGAAAACCGGCTCGGCCAGCGGCTGTCGAGCCAGATGCCGAGGGCAATGCCGATGAGGGTGGGAATCACCACCGACCAGCCGACTATGCCGAAGATGCTCAGGCCGAACAGCAGGCTGTGATCCTTTTCCAGCCTGGCTTTGATCCGCCTCGCCTCTTTGGAGGCAATGGTCTTTTCCAACTCCCCGGGCGCGTCCGTCTTTTCATTCCTGACTGGATCATCCACGGCCCTTTTCCCCCATTCTGATGAACCTGACAACCAGGTCTGCTTCGAGTCTTGCGAGGACTTCCCGTGCCTGCTGCTCACGATCGTCAAGGACACGGAACCTTTTCTCCACAGTCTGTCGCAATTGCCCGAGAGGAGCGCCACTCACGGCGTTCCTTGTAGACACCATGATCTCCTGCCCGCATTTCACCAGGATGCCTTCGTCTACTGCAAGAAACTCCTCCTCTCCCGCTTCATTTTCAAAGGAAAGCAAACCCGGCACCAGTGCGGCCACGAAATCGATGTGCCGGGGCAACAGGCAGAAGGAACCGTTTTCAGCCTCGGCCGTCACCTTTGTCACCTCTTGGTCAACCAGCATGCCGGTCGGCAACAGCACCGAGAGCTTCATGGCTTTCTCGCCTCGTCGACCGTGCCGACCATGTAAAGCGAACTCTCGGGCCAGGAGGAAAACTCGTCGTTCAGGATCCGCTCGCAACCCACAAGTGCCTCTTCCAGTCTCACCATCTTCCCTACATGCCCGGTAAACTGTTCAGTGGTGAAAAAAGGCTGGGTAAGAAAACGTTCCAGCCGCCTGGCCCGGTGGACTACTGCCCGGTCACTCGCCGAGAGTTCCTCCATCCCGAGCATGGCGATTATGTCCTTCAGTTCCTTGTATTCAGCCAGAGTCTTGCGGATCTCCCGGGCAATCTCGTAATGCCGCATGCCGACGATGCCCGGCGACAGCATCTTAGACCCGGACTCCAGCGGATCCACGGCCGGGTATAGCCCTTCGGCGGCCCTCTTGCGGGAGAGGACAATAAGGGCGGAGAGATGCGCGAAGGTATGCACCGCGGACGGATCGGTGAAGTCGTCGGCCGGGACATACACCGCCTGGATTGAGGTGATGGCGCCGTTCGTCGTCGTGCAGATGCGCTCCTCCAGTTGGGCAAGCTCGGTTCCAAGGGTCGGCTGGTATCCGACCCGCGAGGGGATCTGTCCCAGCAGGGCCGAAACCTCGGTGCCGGCCTGGATATAGCGGAAGATGTTGTCGATGAGCAGCAGGACGTCCTTTCTCCTGTCGTCCCTGAAATATTCCGCTATGGTCAGGGCCGCATGCCCGACCATGAAGCGGGCGCCGGGAGGTTCGTTCATCTGGCTCAGGATCATGACGGTCTTTTCCAGCACCCCGCTCTTTTCCATTTCCCGGTACAGCTCTTCGGCCTCCCTGCAACGCTCTCCGATGCCGCAGAAGATGCTCACTCCCTCATGGACTCCCACCATATTGTGGATCATCTCTGTAATCAGCACCGTCTTGCCGACTCCGGCGCCGCCGAAGAGCCCGGCCTTCCCGCCCCTTTCCAGAGGGGCGAGCACATCGATCACCTTGATGCCGGTTTCGAGGATTTCCGCCGAGGTAACGAGTTCCGTCAGCGCAGGCGGCCGCCGGTGCACCGGGCGCTGCTCGCTGCAGGCCAGTTTCCCCCTGCCGTCTATGGTTTCGCCGAAGACATTGAACATCCTGCCGAGTAGCGCGGGTCCTGTGGGAACGGTAAAGGGACCTCCGGTGTCGATTAGAACGGAACCGCGTGACAGGCCCTGAGTAGGTGTCAGGGCAATGCCGCGCACAGTTTCATGGTCCAGGTGCGCCAGCACCTCCACCAGCACGCCGGAAGCATCGGACGCCGCAAGCCGGTTATGGATCAGGGGAATCCGTGATTGAAAACAGACATCGATGACGCTTCCCCGTACCGCTACGACTTCGCCGATGTTTTCATGCCCGGTTACTTTATGTCCCTGTTCAAAGCCCATGGCTACCTGCTCGACACTTATTGAAAATGTCCACTGATATCAGTATACCGTACCTTGAAAGAAAAAAAGCCCCCTCTCGTGAAAGCAGGGGGCGGGATTGGGGCCTGGTTTCCCTTTCTAAACGGCTATTATCCGGCAACAGGGAGTGGGCATTTTGGCCTTGCTGTCTTTTTTGTTTTCATTCTTTTCCGATCTGACCTTTACCAGTTCACCTACGATGCTTACAGCAATTTCTTCAGGAGTTTCAGCGCCGATATTCATTCCGATAGGCGAATAAACACGTTCCAGCTCTTCTCTATTGAATCCATGGCTGATTATTTCGCCGTAGACCAACTCTCTCTTGCTGCGGCTGCCGATCATTCCAATATAAGCAGCTTTGCTTCTCAGCACCTGTTCCAACACATCCTTGTCGTAGAGATGCCCTCTGGTGACAATTACCAGGTAACTGTCTCCATCAATTCCAAGTTCTGGCAGTTCCTTAAATGTTTCAATCACCCGGGTTTCAATCGGCTCGGGAAATCTCTCCCGACTTGCATAGTCTGAACGGTCGTCAATGACTATGGTTCTGAACCCGAGACTTTCACTCAGCGGGGCTATTTTTTGCGATACATGCCCGGCGCCGAACAAGTAAACCGTGCCCCCCTGCCGCAAAGGCTCCACCAGGAAGCGATGTTCATCAAAAGCCTCCGAGTGGATGGATATTTTCGCCGGGCCTGCTAACAGTTTTTCCAGCAGGTACGCGTTGCAGCTTACACTGCCGGTCATTTTCCTGCCAGAATCCACAAGGCACTGTTGCCTGTCGATGCCTGTGGATTCGGAGGGTTTTCCCAGCAGGGTAATCAGCCACCCTTTTTTGCCCTGTGCAACGATTTTTGCGGCCTCTGCATAGATCTTCAGGTTGTTGTCATCCCGGGCATCTATGAAGTCGATCAGTATCTCGCCCGATCCGCCGCAGATCATGTCCGAGGCAGCCGCATCCCTGCTGGTCAGGTCAAATGACTGAATCACAGTTTTACGCGCCGGAATGATCTCCCTGGCAAGATTTATGGCGCCTGCTTCAAGGCGCCCGCCGCCGATGGTTCCAAAAATCGAGCCATCCTGCCTCACGACCATTTTCGCGCCTTCAGTCCGCGGTGCGGATCCTGATTTGTCAAAAATGGTAGCAACAGCAAAGCTCTCTCCCTGTTGCAGGAGTTCAAACATGGTTTCATAGATCTTTTTCATATCTTTGCATATCCTCCTGGAGAATTCAGATCAAATAGCAGGGTATCCCAGTTTCATTGTTATATATCATACTATATAACGCACCTCCGAAAAAACCCCTTCCCGTAAGAAGGGGCTCAGGGAGAAGCTATTGGTTATGTTAAATCTTGTGACTACTGAATCATTTCAGTATCACCGCTGGGAGTAAAGATCATGGAATCGAAAGCTGGGCACTCTTCCCCTGCTGTTACGGCATTGTCACGTCTTTCACCTTGCACGCCATCTGGTCGGCGAAATACTTCCTCTGGAAATAGAACGCCAGGTTCACCAGGCTGATAAGCACCGGCACCTCCACCAGTGGGCCGATGACCGAGGCGAATGCCTGGCCGGAGTTGAGGCCGAACACTGAAATGGCAACGGCTATGGCAAGTTCGAAGTTGTTGCTGGCGGCGGTGAACGACAGGGTGGCGCTTTTTTCGTAGTTTGTGCCAAGCTTTTTGCTCATGTAGAAGGAAACCACAAACATTACTACAAAGTAGATAAGAAGAGGTATGGCGATCACGACCACGTCAAACGGCCGGCTCAGGATCTTATCGCCCTGGGTGGCGAACATGACCACGATGGTGAACAGGAGGAAGATCAGCGTCAGGGGACTGATCACAGGCGCGAATGATTTCTCGAACCACTCCTTGCCCATGGTCCGGGTGAGGCTGAAATGGGTGATCATGCCGGCGATGAACGGGATGCCAAGATAGATGAAGACACTCTTGGCGATCTCGCCCATGGTGATGTCCACCACTGCCCCGGTGAAACCGAACAGCGGAGGCAGAACTGTAACGAAGATGTAGCAGTAGACGGAGAAGAACAGCACCTGGAAGACCGAGTTGAAGGCAACCAGGCCGGCAGCGTATTCACGGTCGCCGCAGGCCAGATCGTTCCAGACGATGACCATGGCGATGCAGCGGGCCATGCCCATCATGATGAGACCCACCATGTATTCCGGGTAGTCACGCAGGAAAATCAGCGCCAGGGCGAACATGAGGATCGGCCCCACCAGCCAGTTCTGCACCAGGGAAAGGAGGAGCACCTTCTTGTTCTTGAAAACTTCGGGCATTTCCTCGTACTTGACCTTGGCCAGGGGTGGATACATCATCAGGATCAGGCCGATGGCGATGGGTATGTTCGTCGTCCCCACCTGAAACTTGTTGATGAGCGCCTTCGATGCGGGCACGAAATAGCCGAGACCGAGACCGAGAAACATGGCGGCGAAGATCCATACGGTCAGGTAACGGTCCAGAAAAGACAGTTTCTTCATCAATCCTTGCATTTTCGTAAATCCTCCTTGCGCAGTAAGATCAAATAAGGGGATATCCCCGGATTATCCGCTCACCCAGGAAATGGTTGGCAATCCCTTCGGCCATCTGGGAGCGGCAGGAATTTGCAGTGCACAGGAAAAGCACCCTTTTTTTCATCACATCGCCCCCCTTACTATCCGCATGAGCGGATAATCTTCAGCAAAAAAAATCAAGCGCAACTGCTGTCTTTGGCAAACCCGGCAAGTCTATCCCGATCGGCAACAGCCACTTCAAGCAGGGGTAGATACTCGCGCAAAGCATGTAACAGACTTTGCTTGAGATGGCTTCCGTCTTCCACAATGGAGTAGTACATCCAGACGCCGCATCTGCGATCATCCACCCAGCCTGCGTTTTTTAGATACGCAAGATGCCGCGATACCGTTGACTGGGGAAGCTGCAGCACCGCCACGAGATCGCAGACGCACAGTTCCCCACCCAGCAGGAGGCAGAGAATGCGGAGTCGTGTCTCGTCGGAAAGTGATTTGAACAAGCGTGCACTCGTTTTCATAGCTCAAATATATCCGCATATCCGGTTACGTTCAAGGGAAAATATCACTTCTCCTTCCAGACTATCTTTTTCCTGGACACGAGCCCGTTGCATGTCTTGCAGAAAAAACCCTGGCTGCATTTGGCGCAGAACTGAAGCTTGCCATTACACACCGGGCAGTAAGGTTCCATTTCATATTCATCAAAAAGTGCATTGTCGCCGCACTGCTCACAAGAAAACTTCGGGCCATCCGGTGTAAGCTCCTTTATCTTTCCAAACCGCATTCCCGACATATTCTTCTTATCATGATTATTCTCCCGACAGACGTAATGGCCGCCGCAAAACTCAGTTATCCACCAGAATCATCGAAAGTTTCACTGCAGCATAGACCTCTACCTTCATCTGATTTTTCCCTAAACCCAGCATATCCGCATGCCCGGGTATTTCAAGGGTAATATTACTTTGGAGTCGTTTGTACAATTTTTATCAACGTTCCTTTCACCATCAAAGCATATATTTTTCACAACTAATGGTTGACACTATCAACCAATAGTGTTTAAGTTGTTTGTCCCTTCACAGCAGGGCTTATGTTCATGGCAAAGGTATGCGAGAGTGAACAATTCAGAAATCTCCGAATTCAGTCGGACACTCATTGAAATCGCCTGGCAGTTAGGCCCGAAAGGATTAAACGGAGAGTGTTGCGAGAATCTTTCGATGCCAGAGTTCATTGCGCTCGACAAGATTGCCGCCACGCGGGATTGCCCGGTCCAGATGGTAGGACAGGCTCTCGGCTTCACTAAGAGCGGTGCTACAAAAATTGTCAACCGACTGGAGAAGAAAGGGTTCATAAAACGTTCAAAATCACTTGAGGATGGGCGGGTCTGCTGCCTCGTAATAACCGACGATGGAAGGCAGGTGCTCATGAAAGCTGATAAAAGATATTCAGATAAATTCCAGGAACTACTACTGAAGATACCTCAACAATACTCCGCTCAGATGAAGGATTTTATCAAAGCAATGGCAAAGGCATTACGAACCTGATTTTTTTTGAAACCATAGTTGACAGCGTCAACCATAATGGGTTGCTTTACTCGAACGCGGGCAATCTTACCAGCGAGACGAATGAAGATGGAGGAACTGCATGGAAAAGCACCATGATGGACCAGTGATCGAAACGGTAACGTTTCAGATTGAAGGAATGGAATGTGCCTGCGAAGGAACCATGATCGATCGTAAAATGAATGCGCTGGCCGGCGTTCAAAGGCATGAGCTCAATACGATAACCTATCAATTGAGGGTTTATTATGACCCAACAGTTGTAACGGTCCAGGATATTATCCGATCCGTCTCGGAGACCGGCTTGAAAGCCTCTATGGCAAAGGGGCAGACCCGGCGCAGCACCTGGTGGCGGGATAAACAGCAACTTGCGCTATACGGGTGTGGTCTTCTCGCAGGGTTCGCTTTTACGTTGGAGAAGTCTGGCGCGTCTCAAATGGTGGTCATCGGGATATATCTGCTTTCAGTATTGACCGGCGTTTTCTATCCTGCGCGAAAAGCCCTGACAGCCCTTCGAAATCTCACCCCGACGATCCACCTCCTGATGTTGATCGGCGCCACCGGAGCCATGGTTCTCGGATTGTGGGGTGAAGCCGCCGTCTTGATCTTCGTCTACTCACTTGGCGATGTACTTGAATCCTACGCTGTTGACAAGGCCAGGGGAGCCATCAGATCGCTGATGGCTTTAATGCCCCGTGAAGCACTCGTCAAATCTGAAACTGGCGATGAAATGCGGCTGATCGACAATGTGGAAGTGGGAAACGTTGTTATTGTCCGCCCAGGTGAACGTATTCCCGTTGACGGTCATGTCGTTCAAGGGTCCTCTTATGTCGATCAGGCTGCTGTAACAGGTGAGCCTGTCCCAGTAAGGAAAGATGTCGGCGGTGAGGTATTCGCCGGAACCATCAACCAGAACGGCTCGCTTGAAGTACGGGTGGACAAACCGGCATCCGAGGCCATGCTCTCCCGAATCATCCATTCCGTCGAGGAGGCGCAGGCAAAAAAGACCTCTTTGCAGAGATTTTCAGACTCCTTTGGCATATATTACACTCCGGCGATGTTTGTACTTGGTGTGCTGGTGGCTACAGTGCCGCCTCTGTTCATGGGAGGCGAATGGGTACCGTTTATTTACCGGGGCCTGGTCGTGTTTGTCGTCTCATGTTCGTGCGGCCTTGCTCTTTCAGTCCCGGTTGCCGTCGTTGCCGCAATGGCAAATGCGGCACGGCATGGCACGGTCTTTAAGGGAGGCGCCTATCTCGAAGCTGTCGATCACGTGAAGATTGTGACCTTCGACAAGACCGGCACCCTTACCATTGGGAGGCCTGAAGTTATGGACATTGTTGGATTCAATGGTTTTAAAAACAATGATGTTCTGGATTTTGCCGGGTCGATAGAGTCGAGATCCGGGCACCCCCTTGCAGTCGCCATTGTGCGCAAGTCAAGGGAATTGGCAGCATTTTCCGGTCAGCCTGTTGATGATTTTCATGAAACTCCTGGCCTGGGTGTCTCGGCAAAGGTCTACGGCAAGTCATGCACGATCGGCAATTCCCGTTATCACCTTGAGCATGGGATAGTGCTTGAAGAAGCTGCAGAGGCCATTGAGCAACTTGAGTACGAAGGGAAAACTGTTGTCCTTTTGAGTGTAGACGGGTGTTTGGCAGGTCTCTTGGCAATTTCCGATACCGTTCGACCTGGCGCTGTCGAGACTTTGCGGCAACTGAAAAACGCCGGTCTCCGGACGGCCATGCTGACAGGAGACAACGAGCGAAGCGCACAAGCAGTCGCCCGAATGATCGGTATCGACGAATATTATGCCCAACTTCTGCCCACCGACAAGGTCGATGTGATGAGAAGGTTGCGGGAGAAATACGGGGCGGTTGCAATGGTGGGAGACGGCATCAACGATGCGCCGGCAATGGCAGTTGCTGATGTCGGCATCGCCATGGGCGCTGCAGGGACTGATATAGCCATCGAGGCAGGGGATGTCGTCCTGATGTCTGACGACCTGGGTAAGCTCGATTTCGTCCGACAACTTTCCAGCAGAACAATAACCACAATCAAGCAGAACATAGTGATATCATTGGTCAATGTAGCTTTTATGGTTGTTATGGCGCTGCTGGGCTATCTTGAACTGGTCACCGGTCTGCTCCTCAACGAGGCGAGTGCGCTTTTCGTGATCTTCAATGCTCTTCGGTTGCTGAAATGGCGGAATCCCATGGTACCGGTGCCGGTGCCTGTCGCAGAAAAAATCACTGAGCAGTTCAAGATTCGTCCAAATGAACAGGACTTCCAGGATGCCCCGCTCTTGGCAATCAGTGCAGCCTGCTGTTGCAGTGGTGAACCCATGCCCGTTGTGGCGGAGCCTGTTGTCGAGACAAAGACCCCGTGCTGTTGTGCTTGCGGGAAGGCCACGACAGAGGAGCATACTGCAGCACATACTGTCGATTTAGCTCAAGCTTGCTGCAGCCCAGATGATGAAGCGGCAAAGACAGCTGTTACTCAGGCATCGATGCCCAGTTCGACAAAGGGATTGCCCCGCGCTTAGTCATAGCTCACGGAAGTTGCAGTGCAACGGTTCAGCAGCCACAACACAGCTGCAAGCAGGGCCAGGAAAAGCGCCAGATAAAGACCCACCGCGCCGACACTCGCGCCGTCCACCCATGCGCCGTAGGTCAGTCCCGCCAGCGTACTGAACAGCGCCACCCAGCTGACATAGACCCAAGTTCTCTTACGTCCGATGATGCTGGCGGTAATCAGGATGCTCTGCAGACTCAATTCAGGGTCAGCCATCAGATAGGCCAGCAGTGGCCCACGGTGCATGCCCAGACTGAGGAACATATTGGCAATCGGTACTTCGACCAGGGTTGGAAAATACATGAAGACACCGAAGACTACCCCTGCCAAATTTCCTACCAGTGTATTCTGCCCAGCCAGTGATTCTATCCACTCCGGTTTGATCAGCTGGCGGATGACCCCGACCAAGAACACGCCGAGTATCAACAACGGAAAGATCTTTTTGACGAAATTCCATGATTCCCAGAGAAAATCGCGGGTTTCTTCCCCTGTAAAATGGACCCTGACCAGCCAACCGAGGATGGAGAGGCTGAGCAGTACACCAAAAAATTTTCCATTGAAGAGGATATCAAGCCCTCCCGGATGCGGAACCATCCCTACGGCCGCCACAAGCAGGGTAATTCCTACCATTACCAGTGAGACCAATGTCCAGCGGCTGAACCCGTCATAAATGTTTTCGATACCCTTCCATGAGGTGAAACCGATCAGCGCTAGCAAGACGATAAGGATCGCTCCTTGGGCGGTGACCCCTTCTTCGCCTTTAGCGGCGTCGAATGGCACCAGGTTGTAGAGGAATGCCTGAAACTGGTCCATGCCGGGGATTGGCAGGGTGAACGTGGCGTAGGTGGTGGTCAGCAAGGCAACCTTTAAAGTGCCCGAAAGCAGCAGAGCTACCAGTACGAGCAGAAACACAAGAGAGCACCGCCTCATCGCCCCCTGACCGGCGAACATGGCATCGGTGGCCTTGTCACGAGCAACGTCCGATCTACGAAATATTAGCGCCATGATCATACCGATGCCGATACCGAATGAAAGCGAGAGGATCAGGCGCGCAAACGCCAGATCTGCGCCGAGCACGCCGCCAGTATAGATCAGCGCCATAATATTGGCGGCTGGGGCAAAGAAGAGGAAGGTGATGGCAGGGCCTAACCCGGCGCCTTTTTTATAGATTCCCGCAAAAAGGGGTACAATGGTGCAGGAACAGACCGCCAGCAATGAGCCGGCCGCTACCGATGCGGGATAGGAAATGTATTTGGGCGTGGTGCGCCCCAGATAGCGCGTGATCGTATCTTTGGGAATCAGAGCTGTCATTGCACCGGCAATATAGAACGCAGGGAGCAGGCAGAGCAGAACGTGGGCGGCAAGGTAGGCGGCCAGATTGCCGAGTCCTCCATAGACCAGGTTCATGATGCTGAATGAGTGTTCCATGACTTACTTCCTTGTAAGGTAATTATCAATACAGCTCCTGATACAAGAGATAACAACCGACCAGCGAGATGATTGCACCGCCGATCCTCTTTGACCATTCGGAAAAGTGCCGCACTCCCCTTGCCTTAACGAAAGCCTCGACAAAACCGGTGAAGGTGCCGGCCAGCAGCATGAGTGTGCAGTGGCCGATTGCGTAGACGAACAGGAGCGTGGTCCCATAAAGCACTTCTCCCTTGGTGGCCACCAGAGTCAGGATTACCACTAACACAGGAGTGGCGCAGGGCGAGGAGACGATACCGAAAAAGAGACCAAGGAGGAAAGCGCCGATGATTCCCCGGCGTTTCGGCTTAACCTCCACGTGAAAGGGAAGCCGGATCTGGTACACCCCCACCATCTGTAACCCCATGAGCAGCGCAACCACGCCCAGCACCACGTACCACCACCCACCAACCGTGCCGAACATGGTGCCCAACAGCCCAGCAGCGGCGCCGAAGGCGGTGAAAGTGATGGAAAGGCCCAGTATGAACGCAACAGAAAAGAGAAACGATCTTCTCCTGTCTCCGTCCGCATACCCACCAACATATCCGACCACCAGGGGGATCGTGGCCAGCACGCAGGGGGATGCGGACGAAATCACCCCGGCGACAAACACCGCACCAAAGGCAATGGCCGGATAGGCGGCCACGATGTGCTCGATGTTGTCGAGGAATGTCATTTTACACCCAGCGCTTTAAGTTCTTTAACAATCTCGGACTTCTCCATGAAGCCTAAGTGGCGCTTCACTTCTTTGCCTTTAGCATCAAAGAATATCTGAGTCGGAATCAACTGGATGCGAAATTTACCTGCCGCAGCCGGATCTTCACGCACGTCAATGAACATGACACTGGCCCGCCCCCGGAACTCAACAGACAAAGATTCGAGAATAGGCGCCATCTTCTTGCAGGGAATGCAATGGCGCGCTCCCAGGTCGATCATTGCAGGCTTGCCGGAACTGAGAGCCTGACCTACAGCTTTTTCACTGGCTGATGGAAGTTCGGCATGGCTGGCGACTGCCAGCAATAAAAGAATGGTGAGTGTTGATGCAAATAGTTTCATACGGATCCCTTTCAAAAGAACTTCAAGCCGAACCCATGAATATTTTGTGAAGAAATGCATTACAGAAAAACCTTGATTTCCTTGGGAGACAGCAGCTTACCTGACGCCTTCACCACACCGTCTACTACGATTGCGGGCGTGGACATGACACCGTATTCCATGATTTTCTTGATGTCCTCAACCTTCGTCACCTCGGCTTCTTTTCCGCTTTCCCGCACCGCCTCAAGGGTATTCTCATACAATTTCTTGCACTTCGCGCAGCCACTTCCTAAAATCTCGATTTTCATGTTGTTCTCCTTTTCTACCGTTATCCCCGTTCCATAACGACAATTTCAGAGAATCGCGTTGAACAGGTAACCTACGATAATAATTGCCGCCGCTACCGTCCCAAAAAAAACACCAAGCAGCTGCTTCTTCAGGACATTGCTAAGAATGATCGCCTCTGGAAGCGAGAGCGCCGTGACCGCCATCATGAAAGCCAGCACGGTACCGATCGCCATCCCCTTTTCCATTAGCACATGGGCGATTGGGATCACGCCAGCCGCGTTGCTGTAAAGCGGAACGCCTACCAGAACGGCGAGCGGAATGGCTAATGGATTATCCTTGCCCGCATACTGCGCCAGGAAGTTTTCCGGGGCATAGCCATGGATGAAAGCACCGATACCGATTCCAACGAGCACATAGGGCCAGATCTTTTTCAACAGGTCGACGGTATAATCCCGTGCATAGGCAAGTTTTTCCCTGAAGGTCAGTTTCGTTATCTCGCTGCTGCCCATCTCCAGCTGCCAGACATAATCCTGGACATACTTTTCCATTTTGAACCGGCCGATGACTAATCCCGCGATGATTGCGATGAGTAGTCCGCTGCCGATATAGACCGCAGCGATTTTCCAGCCGAACAGGCCGTAGAGGAGGATGAGCGCCACCTCGTTGACCATGGGGGAGGAGATCAGGAACGAGAAGGTGACCCCGAGCGGAACTCCCGATTCAACGAAACCGATGAAAAGGGGCACAGCGGAGCATGAACAGAATGGTGTGACGACCCCCAAAAGAGCGGCAAGCACATTGCCGACGTACTCCCGCTTGTGGGAAAGTATCTGCTTGGTCTTCTCCGGAGGAAACTGGGAACGGATGATGGCAACCACAAAGATGATGACCGCCAGCAGGAAAAAAATTTTGATCGTGTCGTAGATAAAAAAGTTGAGGGCCTCGCCCAAGTGCGTTCCGGTCTTCAGGCCAAGAAGCGTAAAAGTAACGTAATCGGCAAAAATCTTGAGCACAATAATCTCCTTCGGGGAACAAATTCATTCAACCCGGGTACAATCAGACCACCTTGAGGAGGTCACTTTTGCCGCATATTTCCTTCTTCAGAATTGCCGTCGCCAGTTGAAGAATTTCCAGCACCTCGGGATGCTTCAGACGGTACATGATCTTGATTCCGTCTTTGCGCCGGGCAAGAACTCCGCAGCTCTGCAGCATGTTGAGGTGACGCGACGTGTTCGACTGCTCCTCGGCAATGGCCGGGAATATCTCACATACGCACCGCTCACCGTCCCTGAGCAACTCGATAATCTTCAACCGGGTCGGCTGAGCTATCGCTTTCAGAATATCGGCTCTGGCAATTACCAGTTCATCCATCCTGTTCTCCATCATATGATTATATGCTCATACATCTATTTACAAAAAATGTCAACATTTTGCATGATGAACCGCAAGGGAATGATCAAGGCAACACCTGTTCTGCATGCCCGATCATTACCAAATACCGCATCCAATGTTGAAAAGAAACCATTTGCTAGGTATTGCCGTTCTTCCGGCCGGCATAATCTTCTGTCGGCTCGCAGGCAAGTTCATTCCGCTCATCGCGGAACACCCTGCAATTCTTTTCAATTTCCTTTCTGAGCAGAGCCCGCGCCCGATGCAATCGGATTTTCACCGTGTCGAGGGTTATGCCCATGATTTCCGATATTTCGCTGTTTTTCAGCCCCTCCGACTCACTGAGCATTAGGACGGCGCGATAATTCTCGGGAATGTTTTCAAGGCAACTTCTGATGCACTCACTCATTTCCCCGCGTATGAGCCTCTGTTCGGCAGAATATGGCTTTTCACCCGTCCATATATTCCGGTCTTCGATTTCCTCGGCAGGATCGAACGGCACAAGGTCGTACCTGTTATCCATATCCGCGAACCGCAGCGTGCAATGGCGTATTCGATCTATGGCAAGGTTCGTGGCGATCCGGTAAATCCATGTGGACACCTGGGATTCCCCTCTGAAACTGCCCATATTTTTGCTGACCCTGGCAAAGACCTCCTGGGTGAGATCCTCCGCTTCGTATTCATCGATCAGATTAGACAGGTAACGGAATATCTTCGGTTGATACATGTCATGAATCTTCTTGAATTCACTATCACGTTCGATCATCCCACCCCACCTTTCAAGTTCATCATCATGAAAAGTCCGTCTTCACCCAGCGGCTCATTTTACATGGAATTATACACGGATCGTATCCTTTTCAATTCTATTTCGTCTAAAGGGTAGTTGCAAATTGCACACCCCGGTTATCCGGTTGTCTGCAAGGAATTCCGGCAGTGCGAAAACATCTTCTGGTTTGGGAGGTCATACAATGCAAACACTCGATGATAAAATTCAGGAATTGATTGCCATTGGAATTTCCTATGCGATCAATTGCAAGCCCTGCATGGAATATCACAAGAAGAAAGCGGAAAAGGCCGGGGCAACCCCATCGGAAATGCTCGAAGCCATCGCCGTTGGCGAGAAAGTAAGAAACGGTGCCCATACGAAATCGAAGGCTTTTACGAACGAGTTGTTCGGTGAAATGGCTTGTGATACCTGCAGTGTCCAGGGAAACAGTTGCTGCTGATCCGGACCGACCTCAAGGTGGCGATGCATACCGGATTTTCATCGCATAACCGCTTACCGCTCCGCAGTGGGACAGGACATGGATCACTACGGAAAGGGTTCAGCCTTATCTCCTTTTGTGAAAAATTCACTCAGCAGCAACAACCGCTTCCTGCTTTACCTGCCTTTCTCTCCCTCAACCACTCATTCATCAGGCCGGTGGCGCATCCGACCCCGGCCTCAACTCTCACGGCTTCAGCCGGGCAGTTCCGCCGGCACGCACCACATTCCATGCATGCATCAAGATCCTGTATCCTTGCCAACCCGTTATCCAGGTCAAATACCTGGTGCGGACACACTTCGACACATCTTCCACAACCTATGCACCTTTCGCGGTCCAGCCCCAGAGTCGCAACTCCGGTCAAATAACGGAATCCTTTCATAATGCTCCCCCGGAATGTCGAATCAGCCAGTCAATTAATATGAGACAGATTGACAGGACCACAGCACAGCACATGACTGGGACGGCAATACGTATCTCCTTCTTAACTCCCGACGGTGAGGTGAAGTTTGTGCAGCCGGTGAAGTTGAGGGTGTAGTAAGCACTGACTGCCGGTAAAGCAAGCAAAGCAGCAAGGGTCAACAGATAATTGCCTGCGCGGAAACCGATCGCGAGATGGAGAACCACAACCCAGGCAAAACCGGTCAGGCCTCCTTTGAGGGAAAAGCTCCTGCCCGGCAACCAGGGAAGAAGGAGCGGAGCAACTACGATTCCTGCCAAAGCCGCGCCCAGAAAGGCTACAAGAGCTATTGCACCACCCGCTACGCCGTAGGCAAGCGCACCGAGAACGAAAAGCAACGCCCCTGCCGCAGCCAGTTTCTTCAGCGCCAGGACAAGTTCCACCGGCACGAGCGCCAGGCGCTCCCGGAGCGAGAAAGTCAACTCCCGCATTGCGGGCGTCGTTTTCATGCCGTTGTCCAGGTATTCGGGCAAATCATTGATCCGGATAGTCGCATAACTGACTGCAAAACCTGTCAGCCGTTCCACTTCGTGGACGGCAACCCCTGCTGCGCCGAGGATCGGCAGGATCAGCCAGCGATGGGAGACTACATCAGGAAGTCGCGTCGCTTCGATTCTTCGCACCAATTCTTCAGTGCCGAAGGTTCCCTTCCCAGCTGCGCACCAGACGTTGACGCCATTAGTATCCAGTACCAGGAGCCACAGGTTTCGGCCCGACAGAGCCCGTCGGACAATGTCGTAAGACATTTTATAATTGGCGGTTACCACCACCGGATCCGCAGGACTCGGTGTTCCGATGGCATACAAGCCCGCCGGGACCAGGTAGGACATCCTCGCCATCCCCCAGCGGACTTTCCACGCTCCCGCGTGATCGGAAAGCCGCCATTCCGACGACACCCTGGGGACCCTTCCGGCCACGGTCTCGATCCAACCGGCAAACCCGGGCACATTCTCGTCAATGACACCGCAGACCGCGATGCTCGCCGGCCCTCAACAGGGAGGTTTGCCCGCAACTCCGGGCTCCGTCGAAGTTTCGCAAAGCCATTCCGGTTTCGCATTTTCCATCGATTTCTCTCCAGCAATTTTCCTACACACATATTATGCCAAAAGATCTTTTGAAGCCAGAAATTGTAATGCGTCCAGAGGAAAAAAAAGACCTTTACCCACTGGAAAGAGTGAGATAAAGGTCTTTTTTAAGAATGTGCACCTTTTCCCGAAAGACGGCGTACCTGGGACGAGAAGTTGTTCTGTCCCCCCTGGCTGCCGCTTCTGCGGCGACACAAGGATTTCACACGGTCTTTTGGATTTTGAACTACGGGTTTCTTTATGCCCCTCCGTACTGGAAAATCACCCGGTTGGGTTTTGCATCCTGTTTCCTGGCAGCCCTCAGCATCATGTTGACCTGGGAAACATGCTGTACCAGGTGGACCTGCTCACCATCATCGGTAAATCCATGGAACGTGATGAGGTTGGCAGTGGAGAACCCCACTCTTTCCGGACGCAGGCTCAACATGGCCCCGAATGAGACAAGTTGCATGGATACTTCATGGTCCGTGTCGAGCCCGGCCTCGAACTGTTCGATAGACGTCCGGACAGCCTTGCATGCGCCGGTGAACGGATTGCTCCGCGCATACGCGCCATCATGAGTTTCAACTTGTCGCCGGTTGAATCCAGGACTTCCTGAAAGCTGGGGGTGTGCCGAACTGTATTCCGTCATGTCAGTCTCCTTTTGCATGCCGCGAAAAAAATCAATCCGTAGCCGTAATGTCCCGCTTGCCCCTATATCCTTGGTTTAGAAAAGCTTGTCAAGAGTAATAACACCTTATGGTGACCCGAAACCTTTCATAGGTTGCGGGCCAGAGCCCGGATAAATTCCGAGGCTTGTTACAAGCTTCCATAAAATGATTTAAGAACAGGTATTTGCGGAAACGAAATCAACATACCTCCACTTGACGGTTCTGAGATCTTGATAAAATAATTGCGCACTCTCTAACGTCGAACATAACTAAACGTTTATCATTCAACTCATTTTTGTGTATATTCTCAACTCTACTTATGGTTGCGCAAACAGCAAAACCAGCGCAATCTGAAACATCTGTTTCTTGCCCGGCCCCCCCCGACCAATTATTGTGCACCGCCGGCCAGACTTGATTCCCAAAACCCGATCCGATTACTGCCAGAGCTCATAACGGGTTTTTTGCATACTCTGGTGTGTGTTATTTTATCAATTAAGCAAAAAGAGTCAACGGACCTACACCCGGCCATCTGCAAACTCATGGTAATATCGGGGGAAAAAATCATCGTACCTTTCAGCCTGAGCTGAAATGAGCCAGTCTCCCTTGGAGAGGGCTTGCGCTGCAAACAACGAAGCCCCTCTCCATTGAAGAAGAAGGGCTTCTGGCTTAAAACCTGTCAACGATATCCGTTATTTCAGCGGGGCCGGTTATCTATCACCCTCACCGCCTTCCCCTCATGGCGCGGCAGAGTGTTCGGTTCTACGAGCTTGACCGTTGCGCTGACCCCGAGAACGGAGTGAATCTTCTTTTCCACCTTCTCGACGAAAGCTTTCTGCTTTTTCATTTCATCAAAGAAGATGTTTTCCGTCACTTCGATCCTCACTTCCAGCACATCCGTATCGCCATCCCGCTCCAGTACCAGCAGATAATGGGGTTCGCACCCCTCGATTGCGAACAGGATCTCTTCGATCTGCGAAGGGAACACATTCACTCCCTTGATGATGAGCATGTCGTCCGAGCGGCCCATGGTTTTCCTCATCCGCACCATGGTTCTGCCGCATTCGCATTTTTCGTAGTCAAGACTCGTGATGTCGCGGGTGCGATAGCGTATCATCGGGAACGCCTCTTTTGTCAAGGTCGTCAGCACCAGCTCCCCCACGCTTCCCTTGGGAAGGACCTCGCCGGTGTCCGGATCGATAATCTCGGGAATGAATGCATCCTCGAACAGGTGCATGCCGCACTTGTATTCGCATTCGCCCGCCACGCCCGGGCCGATTATCTCCGACAGGCCGTAGTTGTCGGTCGCGCTTATGAAAAGCCTGCCTTCGATCTCCTTTCGCATCGCCTCCGTCCAGGGCTCTGAACCGAACAGTCCCACCCTCAGCGACAGGGATTTCGGGTCGACACCCATCTGCTCCATGCGCGAAGCTATGGTCAGCGCATAGCTGGGCGTACTGACAAGCGTGGTTGTCTTGTAGTCCTGCATGATCATGATCTGTTTCTCGGTATTTCCCGCACTCATGGGAATAACCGAAGCGCCGATTGTCTCAGAGCCGTAGTGAAGGCCGAAGGCCCCCGTGAACATGCCGTATCCGAATGCGATCTGAACCACGTCATCCCTGGTGACCCCGGCTGCGGTCATGAACCTGGCAACCAGGTTTGACCAGGTCCGTATATCGTTCTTGGTATATCCAACCACCGTAGGCTTGCCGGTAGTTCCTGACGAAGAATGGATCCGCACAACCTCCCGCAGGGGAACCGCGAACATGCCATAGGGGTAGTTGAGACGCAAATCTTCTTTTGTCGTGAAAGGCAGCTTGGACAGGTCATCCAGTGAACGGATATCCTCAGGCACTATCCCGGATTCATCGAATTTTTTGCGATAGCAGGTAACGGATTTGTGAACACGGTTCAGGGTAGCCTGCAGCCTCTCCAATTGAAGCTGCTCCAGGTCGGGCCGCGGCATGCATTCGTATAAGGGATCCCAGATCTTCATAGCTTCACCTCTGACAGTTGCATTATCTTTCCCATATTTCCTTCTTGTCCCTGCCCAGATATGCCCGCTGCACATCTTTGTTTTCCAATAAGTCCGATGCACTTTCTTCAAGTATTACTTTACCCGTCTCCAGAACATATCCGCGGTCAGCTATCTTCAGCGCAGCCCTGGCATTCTGTTCGACCAGCAATACCGCCGTGGAGCGCTTCTCCCTGAGGTCCGCAATAACCCTGAAGATTTCCTGGACCACCAAGGGAGCCAAACCCATCGACGGCTCGTCAAGAAGAAGCATTTTCGGTTTGGCCATCAGCGCCCTGCCAATTGCAAGCATCTGCTGTTCCCCGCCGGACAGTGTGCCTGCCATCTGGCGCCTCCTCCCGGAGAGCTGGGGGAAGAGCCTGAAGACATCCTCGATATCTTTTCTTATTTCGGACTTCTTTTCCTTGTTCCGGTAGCGGAGGTACGCTCCCAGTTCAAGGTTGTCCTCAACCGAGAAATCCTTGAAGACCTGGCGCCCTTCCGGGACCTGGGATATTCCCATCTCCACAATTCTGTCCGGTGAAAACCCGTTGACAATCTTGCCTTCGAACAGTATCTCCCCATCTCTTGGGGGCGTAATGCCTGACAGGGAATTCAGGATAGTGGTCTTACCCGCCCCATTGGCGCCGATAAGGGTGACTATCTCGCCTTCACGCAAATGCAGCGAAATATTCTTCAACGCATGCACCTGCCCGTAATAGGTATTAATGTTCTTAACTTTCAGCATATCGCTATTCAGCCCTAAAGGTAGTGACCTATCGCCTATCGCCTATTGCCTATCACCTATTGCCTATCGCCTATCACCTATTGCCTATCGCCTATCGCCTATCGCCTATTGCCTATTGCCTATTGCCTATTGCCTATCGCCTATTGCCTATTGCCTATCGCCTATCATTCCCCCAGGTATGCGGCAATAACCTCATGGTTTTCCTGTATCTCGCGCGGGGTCCCTTCAGCCAGCTTCTTTCCCAGGTTCAGTACCACTATGCTGTCGCAGATTTCCATTACCAGTTCCATGTCATGCTCAACCAGCGCCACAGTGACGCCTGAATCCCTGATTTTGCCTATCAGCCTGCCAAGCTCGGTGGTTTCACGGCTGTTCAGTCCGGCTGCCGGCTCATCGAGGAGAATGATCACGGGATCAAGGGCCATGGCCCGCGCAATCTCCAGCATCCTCCCCTTGCCGAAAGGCAGGCTCTCCGCGGCCATGTCCGCCAGGTCCTCGATCCCCACGAATTTCAGACAGTCCATAGCTGTCTCGCGTATGGCCCTCTCTTCCTTAAGATGCCGGGGCAGCTTAAGCGAGCAGGACAGGACACCGCTTCGACTCCTGGTGTGAACGCCTACCATCACGTTCTCAAGTACTGAGAGCCCATTGAAAAGCTCTATGTTCTGGAATGTGCGAACCATGCGTCGCAGTGCGAGCTTCTCAGGCGACAAGCCGGTAACATCATCGTGATCGAGGAAAACCTTTCCGGCTGTCTGGGAATAGACCCCGGAGATGATGTTGAACAGGGTGGTCTTTCCGGCGCCGTTAGGACCGATGACTCCCTTTATTTCGCCCTTGGCCACGGAAAAGCTGACGTCGCTCAGGGCGGTGACACCACCGAAATTTTGGGTGATTCCTTCAACCTTGAGCATTTTTCACAACCTTCGGGGCGAATTTTGACCTGGCATATGCGATGACAACCTGGAACCCGCGAACCAGCCCACCGGGCAGGTACATGGTCATGAGCACCAGCAGGAGACCATAGATTATGATATCGTAGTCCTGAAAAGCGCGGAGGGATTCCGGCAGAAGTGTAAGCAGCACCGCGCCGAACAGCGGCCCGTATACACTCCCAAGCCCGCCGATGACAACCATGGTAAGGAGCTCGACTGAAAAGTTGAACCCGAAAGAGGCCGGTGATATGAACGTCATAGTGTGGGCGTACAGGCTGCAGGCTACCGAGGAAATCACGGCCGACAAGGCGAATATCTGTACCTTGAGCAGACTGACATTCACCCCCATTACCCTGGCGGCAACCTCCGATGACTGTATCGCGCGAAGCGCCCTGCCGATGCGCGAGTTGGCCAGATTTGCCGAAAGAAGGATCGTTACCAGAGTTATCGCCCATATCAGATAGTAATTCTTCAAATCGCTGTCAAAAACAAAACCCGAAATTTCGAAATTCGGGATGCCGCTCAGTCCCGATGGGCCACCGGCAATGTCTACCGTCTCGTTGAAAACGATATAGACGATAATGCCGAAACCAAGGGTCGCCATCGCGAGATAATGCCCCTTCAACTTCAGAATCGGAAAACCTATTGCAAATGCAATCAGGCCAACAGCTACGGCAGCCAAAAAGAGCGCACCCCATGTGTTCATGCCGTACGTTACGGTGGCCACGCCGGAAATATACGCTCCGAGCCCGAAAAAGGCGGCATGGCCGAGCGAAATCTGTCCGGCATAGCCGAGGAGCAGGTTCAGGGCAACCGCCAGCAGCGTGTTGATACCGACAAAGACCAGCACATTAACCAAGTAGCTACCGGCAAACAACAGCGGCGCCAGCAGCACTACGCTGGAGAAGATCGCAAATTTTATCAGTGAATTCGTTTCCCTAGCCATTATGTTTCGTGTCAGACTCTTTCAGTTTCGGCCTTCCTGAACAGCCCTTGGGGCCGTATGAACAGGATCAGAAGCAGTATGATAAAGGCAATAGCATCCTTGTAACCTGAAGAAATCAATCCGGCCCCCAGTGATTCGAAGACTCCCAGAAGCAGTCCCCCGAAAACAGTGCCGATCCCGCTGCTCATCCCGCCGATAATGGCTGCGCAGAATCCCTTGAGGCCGAGCATGATGCCGACATCGTAGGAAGTCATGGTCAGGGGTGCGGTGATGATGCCGGCAACCGAGCCCAAGGCGGAGCTGATGGCGAAGGAAATAAGCACCATCCGCTTGACCCCGATTCCTACCAGGCTCGCGGCCCGCCGGTTGTGGGAACAGGCCCGCATCGCCTTGCCGTTGATGGTATGATAAAAGAAATACCGGTTTACAGCTATGATGAAGAGGGTGATTCCCAGGATCCAGAGATTCTGCGGCAGGATGGTGGCGTCAGCAAGTACAAGGGGTTCATTGCTTGAAAAAGCCGGGATAGAGTGGGTATCCTTGCCGAACTGCAGCATGGCAATTCCGCGGATGAGTATGCTGCCGCCTATGGTTATGATGACCAGGCTGAGAGGATTGGCATTCCTGAGCGGCCGTATCGCCAGACGCTCGAATATTACGCCGACAGCAGTCGTAAGCAAAATCGCCAGGCACATGGCTGCCGGCAGCGGGAGCCTGAACAGGGAAAGTGAAAAATAGGTCATCATGCCGCCCAGCATGACGAACTCGCCTTGGGCGAAATTGATGATCCCCGTGGAGTTGTATATGATGGCATAACCTATTCCGATAAGCGAGTAAATCGCTCCGGTGGAAAGGCCGGACAGCACATATTGCAGTATCTGATGTGACATGATTCCCGTTTCGAGCCGTAGCTTGGCATTTGGGATTCACGAAAAGAGACGCCCCAAAGGGGCGTCCCCGCGCATTCCCTGATTTCTTTGTCCTGTTGTTTTTACCGCACCAGTGCCCAGTCCTTGCCCTTCACCTCGAGCATGACGAAAGCGTCTTTGGTCAAACCGCTGTGATCCTTGGGACTGTAAGAGAAAACTCCGCCTATTCCGGCAAAGTTCCGGGTATTCTCAAGCTGGCTGCGGATTGCAGCCGGTGTACCGCCTCCGCGCTCGATCGCCCCCTTGATGAGCATCATGGCATCCCAGGCATGGCCTCCGAAATGATCACCCTCGGCCCGGAAATGCTTCTGATAATCCCGGACAAAGGAAAGGAGGGCCTTTTTCTGCTTGTCGGATTTGGGCAAAAGGTCTGCCACGAGAACGCGTCCCGATGGAAGGAATACGCCTTCAGCCGCAGCCCCTGCCAGTCCTATGAATTTCTTGGAAGACACACCGTGACTCATGTAGAGAGGGAGCTTGACTCCAAGCTGCTTTGCATTGCGGGCAATAAGCGCCGGTCCGGGGTTGGTGCCCCAGCAGATGATGGCCTGTGCCCTCCCGCCCCGGATTCGCGTCAGTTGCGGGGTCATGTCCGTGTCTTTCGGCCCGTAAGTGTCATCCGACACGATCTCCATGCCATACCTTTTTGCCTGGGCCTTCAGTTGCTCTCTGCCCGAGGAGCCGAAGGAATCGGAAACCGTGAGGAGCGCTATCCTCTTTATTCTCTTTCTGGTAAGATTTTCGTATATTTTCTGGACTGCGAGGTAATCGTTCTGTGCGGTCTTGAACACCCAATGTTTGACCGGCTCGGTTATCTTGATACCAGCAGCGCATGAGACCAGGGGGATTTTCGCCCTTTCGACAAGAGGAATGACAGCCATGGTATCGCCGGTCGTACTGGGTCCCACAATGGCCACCACATGGTCTTCCTTGATCAGTCGCGTAGCGGCCTGAACCGCTTTTGTCGCATCGCCCTGGGTATCGTAGGCAACGAGTTGAAGCTTGCGTCCCTTGATGCCGCCTGCTGCATTTATCTCATCAACCACCATCTTGGCGGTGTTCCGTTCAGGTTCCCCCAGAAATGAAGCCGGTCCGGTTATGGAAAACAGTCCGCCGATCTTGATCGGCGGCGCAGCCCAGCCGAAAGTGGCAGACAGCAACAGCAGTCCCAATGCGACAAATACGATCTTCACGGATTTTTCACTGACTTCAGTCATTTCCTCCCCCTTTTCATATCCATATCAATATTCAGCTGCTTCCTTACAGATGCGCCATAAGAATCACTGCTTACATCTGGTAAAGGCGCTCACCCTCCAGCACGTTGAATCCTTTTGCAGTCAGGATTTCGATGGCTTTCTCCGTTTCATCGAATCTGAAGATAATTACGGCGTTTTCTCCGCATCTCTCGACAAAGGCATACATGTATTCTACGTTAATGGATTCATTGTCCAGCGTCTGAAGAATTTCCGACAGCCCCCCCGGTCTGTCCGGAACCTCTAGGGCTACAACCGCGGTCTTGCTTACGGTAAACCCTCTCTCCTTGAGGACCTGCTTGGCCGTTTCCCTGTCGTTCACAATCAGGCGGAGGATGCCGAAATCGCTGGTGTCGGCAAGAGAAAGGGCTCTGATGTTCACCCCGGCTTCACCGAGGATGCGGGTGATTTCAGCCAGACGACCGGATTTGTTTTCGATGAATATGGAGATCTGTTCTACTTTCATGCGTTGACTCCTCTCGATTGCTTCACTGGTTGCCTTGTCCGTGCGAAGAACTGTACAGTCCAAAGAATCAGGCTTTTGGACGATTGTCCACGACACGCTTCGCCTTGCCATCGCTCCGCGTGATGGTTTTGGGCTCCACAAGCCTCACCTTGCATGTCAGGCTGAGCAGATCCTTTATCTCCTTCTCGATGCCATGGGCCATTTCCTGCAGGTGCTTGACCTCGTCGGAAAAGAGGCACTCATCCACTTCCACCTGCACTTCCAAAGTATCCAGGTTGCCCTTGCGGTCGACTATGAGCAGATAATGGGGCTCCACTCCCTCGATCCTCATCAGGATCGATTCAATCTGTGACGGGAAGACGTTAACGCCGCGGATAATCAGCATGTCGTCACTGCGGCCGCTCATGCGCGCGAGTCTTGCATGGGTTCGCCCGCATGGGCAGGGTTCATAACTGATGCTTGTTATATCACGGGTGCGATACCGAACCAGGGGGATTCCCTCCTTGGTTATGGTGGTTATGACCAGTTCCCCCTTCTCCCCTTCAGGCATCGGCTCGCAGGTTTCCGGGTTGATGATCTCAGGAATGAAATGGTCCTCCCAGACGTGGAGGCCGCATTTCGCTTCCTGGCACTCGATCGCAACCCCCGGGCCCATGATCTCGGAAAGGCCGTAGATGTCTATCGCACTGATGTTGAGCTTCTCCTCGATCTCCAGTCTCATCGACTCGGACCACGGCTCGGCGCCGAAAATGCCGACCCTGAGACTGAGGCTGCGGAAATCCACTCCCTCATCTTTGGCAGCTTCCGCAAGAAAGAGGGAATATGAGGGTGTGCAGGTAAGAACAGTGGAGCCGAAGTCCTTCATTATCAGGATCTGGCGCTTGGTGTTCCCTCCGGACATGGGGATTACGGAGGCGCCGAGCTTTTCGGCGCCGTAGTGAGCGCCCAGGCCACCGGTAAACAAACCGTATCCGTAGGAATTATGAATTATATCGCCTCGGTGCACACCGGCAGAGACGAAAGACCTCGCCATCAGCTCAGACCACGTTTCTATATCCTTCTTGGTATAGCCAACCACGGTCGGTTTCCCAGTGGTGCCCGATGAAGCGTGGATTCTGACGATTTCTTCCATTCGGGAGGAGAAAAGCCCGTACGGATAGGCGTCCCTCATGTCCTGTTTCACCGTGAAAGGCAAACTGCGCAGGTCTTCGAGTGTTTTGACACTTTCAGGCCGAATACCTAAACTAGCAAATTTTTCCTTATAAAACGGGACATTGGAATACACCCTTTCAAGCATGGTTTTCAGTCTTTTCAGCTGAAGGGCTTCCAGCGCGGGACGCGGCAGAGTTTCAAATTCCTCGTTGTAGTACATGCTCGTTCACCTCACGACAGTATTTAATTTCCATCCGGAAAGGGCGCTTTACTGCCCTGGCTGTGTCAATCCGCGGGATTGCTTGTGCGACATACTAGAGTATGTCTCCGCGTAATCCCTTGATCTCCTTACCAGGACAAAAAATCCCCTCTTTCGGATCTGGAAACTGCATAGTGTTTACCCGAAGTTCCAGGATTAACACTATTTACCGGGCTGCTTAAAACTCCCGGCCCAGCATGAACGCTTTCCTGTTGACATCAAGAGCCTTGGCCGGAACCATCCGCTCCAGGGCCTGCAGCCAGTATTCTTCCGCAACGTCGATACGACGGGAAACAGCACCGAGCAGAACGGTGTTGGCCGCTCGCGCGTTCCCTGCCTTGACGGCAAGTCCCTGCCCGTCAACCAAAAGAAAATCGGGGAACTTTTCCCGGATTTTCTCATCCACCATTTCAGGATAAGCTGCCTTTCCTATCAGAACGGAAGAGGGAGGAATCCGCAGATCGTTGGCGACAACCTTCCCCCCCTTCCTGAGAAGCGGAAGGGCTCGCATGGTCTCCATGAGCTCGAATCCGAACAGGATATCCCCTTCCCCCTCAGGCACTATCGGTGAAAAAACCTTTTCTCCGAAACGCACATGGGAAACCACGCTGCCGCCCCGCTGGGACATGCCGTGGATCTCGCTCTTCTTCACGTCAAACCCGGCCAGCATGAAGGTCTCGGACAGGATTTCCGAAGCCAGCAGAATCCCCTGCCCGCCAACCCCTACCAGGAGAATGTTGGTCGTCTGTCCTTTCATTTCGCCCTCCCGATCGCGTCGAATTTACAGAGCTGGCGACAGACGTCGCAGCCGGTGCAGAGCATGGAGTCGATGATCGACACGCCCTTTTTCCCTTCGCCGCTCTTCCACTGGATGGCCGGGCAGCCCAGTTTCAGGCAGGCGCGGCATCCGGTGCATTTTTCGGCTTCGACCGCCAGGAGTTGCCCCTTTTTGAACACCCCTTCCCTTTTAACCAGGACGCACGGCTTGTTGGTGATGATCACCGACGTTTCCGGGCGCTCCATCTCCTCTTTCAGCGCCCTGCGGGTCTCTTCCAGGTCATAGGGATTAACGGTCCGCACGTGCCTTACCCCCAGTGAGGAACAGAGACCGCCCAGGTCGATGCGGTGGGCCGGTTCGTTCATCAAGGTAAAGCCGGATGCCGGGTTGTCCTGGCGTCCGGTCATGGCAGTGATGCGGTTGTCAAGTATAACTACCGTTGCCGGCGAATTGCTGTAAACCATGTCCACCAGTCCGGTCATGCCGCTGTGGATGAAAGTGGAATCGCCGATTACGGCGACCACTCTCTTTTTCTCATCCCCGGGAACCACCTTGACCGCTCCGGTTGCATTGCCGATTGAAGCGCCCATGCACACGCATGTTTCCATGGACGAGAGAGGGGGAAGGAATCCGAGGGTATAACAGCCTATATCGCCTGTAACGTAGGCATTGAGCTGGTTGAGGGTATAGAAGACGCCGCGGTGGGGGCAGCCGGGGCACATGTTCGGCGGGCGGGGGGGAAGCGCAATATCTGTTTCCGGCTGTTCAAAAGCTGAATCCGTGCCGATTCCCTGCCCGGCAAATGCCTTGCGGATCCTTTCCGGTGAAAGCTCTCCGCACACAGGTATGATCTCTTTGCCGATCACCCCTATCCCCATGGCACGGATCTGCTCCTCGAAAAACGGGTCGAGTTCCTCCACCACATAGAGTTGCCCGACTTTCCCGGCAAACGACCGTATTAGTTCCACGGGAAGCGGATTGACCAGGCCGAGCTTAAGGGTGGAAACCTGCGGGAACACCTCGCGTACGTACTCGTAGCAGACTCCGGAGGTGATGATGCCGACGGAAGTGTCGCGAAGTTCCATCCGGTTGATCGCCATATTTGAGGCTGATTCGGCAAGCCTCCGCATCCGGTCTTCCACGAGGGGGTGCCGGACCTTGGCATTGGCTGGCAGCATCACCTGTTTGGCGGCGTTGGTGACCAGCGCCGGGGCTGAAAGACCCGTTACCCGGTCTTCCAGCTCCACTATTGATTTACTGTGAGAGATGCGGGTCGTGGTGCGAAGCATCACTGGGGAATCATACTGTTCAGACAGTTCAAGGGCTAATTTGGTGAAATCCTTGCATTCCTGGGAATCGGCAGGTTCCAGCATGGGCACCTTGGCAAACTTGGCATAATTCCGGTTGTCCTGCTCGTTCTGGGAGGAATGCATTTCCGGGTCGTCGGCGGTAACCAGGACCAGCCCCCCTTTGATGCCGGTATAGGACAGGGTGAAGAGAGGGTCTGCCGCCACGTTCACCCCAACGTGCTTCATGGTGACAATAGTGCGCGCGCCGGCAAAAGAGGCCCCTATGGCCACCTCGAGGGCGACTTTTTCATTAGGGGCCCAGGACGAGTCGATCTCCTTGTATGAAACAGCGTTTTCCAGAATCTCGGTTGACGGCGTACCAGGATACCCGGTGGCAACCAGAACACCGGCTTCGAAAGCACCACGGGCAATCGCCTCGTTGCCGGAAAGAATTTCTCTCATGGGAAAGCCCCCTGAAATAAAAATACGGGGATTTCTCCCCGAAATCGTTGTGAAAATCGTTGTGAAATATACAAACAAACATGGTTTGCTGTCAACTGCAATCTGACCCGGGGCATTCCGGTTTCCGGGTTCCGGAGAAGAACAGCTCTATTCAGCAGGCCGTCAGCAACCCCTCCAGCAATCCGGCATCGGAAACGGTAAAGCGGTCGAATCCGAACGACTCCATGGTCCGCAGAGTAATCAGGAAACCGGCGACGACCAGGTCTTCGCGCCCCTTTTCTATTCCTGGAATCTGCAGCCTCTCCTCTGCAGTGAGGGAGCGGACGGTTTCGAAAAGCTCCCGTACCTTCGAGAGGCCCAGAACATGGCCATGGACCTGCCGGCGATCGAAGTGAGCCAGCTTCAGATCCATTGCAGCCAGTGTGGTTGCCGTCCCTGCCGTACCGATCAAAGTCGCCCTGGCAGGGAAAGAGCCGAAACCAGATTTTTCTACTTCCGCCATCAAGGTGTTCAGTTCCCGTCTGACTTTTTCATCCATGGCTTCGATCGACCCTTTGCCCTCGGTGAGCCGCACTACACCCAACGGCAGACTTCTGGTGAAAAGCGGCGTCTTTCCCCGTGCAAAGGTATATTCGGTGCTGCCGCCGCCGATATCGAATACGAGCGAATCACCGCTTATGCCAAGCCCCGAGACCACTCCCTTCAGAGTCAGCAGAGCCTCTTCCCTGCCGTCGATTATCTCGAGCCGGATTCCTGTTTCAGCATATACCCGTTCGACGAACTCCATGCCATTGACCGCGTCGCGTACAGCACTCGTAGCAACCGCGCGCGTGTGCGATACGCCGGATTTTCGCATCTCCCGGGCAAAATCGCGCAAAGCGGAGAGCGTCCTGTCTCTTGCCGCGGGCGAGATCCCCCTTTCACGGGAAAAACCTCCGCCCAGCCTTGTAATAACCCGTTTCAGCACCAGAATTTCCATTCCGCCCGCCGATCCCCCGGTCGCGATCAGAAGCCGTGCGCTGTTGGTCCCCAGGTCTATGGCAGCGGAAATATCCGTGTTCAAGACATTCCCCTTTCCTGCATCATTATGGCACACGCGCAATCCCCGACTTTCACGAAAGCGTCAACAATGTCCATGAAAAGGAGGCCTGCTATGATAGAGCACGACCCTTCGCTTAACCGTGCAAGATGATTCTTTTTCAATTCAGCGGCCAATGCCGTCATTTCGTTCCTCAAATATTGCCGGGCGGCATTGTCAGGAATATTCCGCCCTTCGACATGGTCAACAGCCAGCGCCGCCAGATAGGTCACATGCCGGGCAATTGACTTGATTTCCGTCATCGCGGTTTCGGAAAAAAATACCGCGCCCTCCTTTTTCCGCCGCAAGCAATCGAGGATTGTTTCACAATTGTCCCCCATGGCCTCGAGTTCGTTCACCGTTCCCAGCATCAGCGGTATGTCTCCTGATATCTCGGGGCTCTGCGACTGGCTTGACAGGAGGACGAGGAATCCTGACAGGTCCTTCTGCAGAACATCCAGGACATTTTCCTTCTGCCTTATGATGGAAGATCTCTTGGCGTTGTACTCGTAGAACTGCTGGACGGTGTCGGACAGCATGGAACCGGCCACCTGGGCCATCCTCTTCAGTTCGTTGCCCGCCTGGAGGAAGGCAAGGTAAGGAGTGTTGATGACCCGGAAATCGAGGTAGCGCGATCGCGGCTCGAAATCCCCCCCGTTTTCCGCTGCAGGCAGGATCTTCCCCGCAGACCGGGCAAAGAAACCGATGAAAGGTAGAAAGACCGCTGCGACAAATAGACTGAATATCGCATAACTGTTTGCCAGAACGCGTGCAGTTGTGAAGGTCGACGTTAGCGCTGCCTGTCCGGACGGACCACCACCCGGAATGGCGACATTGTGCAACCCTCCTCCGCTGACAGCGGTAACCAGCGAAAAAAACTGGGGAAACAGGAAAAGCACGGCTGAAACTGAAGTAACGCAGATAATTCCGTACAGAATAACTGTCCTCCGTGCGGCCAGTGTTCCTCCTATTGCACCGATTGCAGCCAATATCATGGTGCCCGGCATCTCGCCCAGAACCATTGCCACACCCTGCTCCACACCGATGAGCCTGCTGGCTGCCAGGGCTATGATGATTCCTATGGCTGCACTGCCGGATTGAACCAGGAATGTGAGCGCCATGCCCGCGAAAAGGCTGACCACACGCCAGTCCATTGGCGATGAACGCAACCAGGTAAGGACATCGTATTCTCCCAGGGAAGAAAACCTGCTTTCCATGATCTCCAGGCCGAGAAACAGCAAACCGAGACCGGTCAGGATATCTCCCAGGAAGACCAGCCGGCGCTGCTTGCTGAAGAAGTGGAGCGCAACCCCTATGAATATGGCGGGCAGGGAAAGAAATGATACCTTGAAGGAAATGAACTGAACCGCGACCACAGTGCCCAGCGCAGTGCCCAACAGCATTCCCAGCGCCTGGTAAAGGCTGAGAAGGCCGGCGTTCACGAAGCCTATGATCAGGATGGATGCGGCAGCGCTTGACTGGAGAAACGAAGCAAGGCAACTCCCTGTCAATGCTGCCGACAACCGGTTGCCGGCAACCTTTTCCAGGAAACGGCGGAATCCGCCGCTGGCCAGTCGCTGCAGTCCCTCGGCCAGGGTCTTCATGCCGAGGATGAAGAGACCCAGCCCGCCCAGCGCTTCAAGCAGTCGTAAGAAAAGCATAAAACTCAGGCTCCGGAAATACTGGAAGAAAATCGGAAAAGCGCCGTGCTGAACGAACCCACGGCATCACCGGATCGACCGGCGGCTGCCGTGCGCAAAGGCAAGGCCGGAGGCCTGGTTGTACAAAACCGCTTCCAGATCTATACCCGTTTCCGTCCGGAAGCCCGGACGGAAAATTCAGTTGTCGACCTTTTCCTTCAATTCCTTGCCGACCTTGAAGAATGGAAGCTTTTTAGGTTTCACGGTAATCGCTTCCCCTGTTTTGGGGTTTCTGCCCACATAGGGCTTGTAATTTTTGATCACAAAGCTGCCGAAACCTCTTATCTCGATCCTTTCACCCGCATGCAGAGCATTGGACATCGATTCGAAAATTGTGTTGATGATGTCCTCGGCCTTCTTGAAGGAAAGGTTCTTCCTCTCGGCAAGGGCTTCGATAAGCTCTGATTTGTTCATCTTGTTTCCTCCGATCCTGTTTTACTGCATCAATCTGTATCGATCCATCCAAAGAAATGAAAACGAGCAAATAATTCAGCATCCTTGTCAAGGCACCGGTAGCAGGCCGCAAAGCCGAGCACCGTTGGACAGCCTGTTTCATCAAAATTGATCAGTATGCAGCCGAAATTGATACACTTGTCCGCACTGGCGCTCCATGCGCCAGGGATCAGCCCGTGATGTCCCGCAAGTCCTTTTTCCCCGCTGCTACTTAAACATAGTTTTATGCCGCGCAGTCGCCTGACGAAAGAAAAGGTCCCCTTTCCCATCTGCTGAAGGGGGCGGGCATGTGTGAGCCTGCAAATATCTCTCCTAAATTCACATCAGATCCTTTTCAGCAGGGTTACGCTTTCTATGTGGTATGTCTGGGGAAACATGTCGATGGCACGGCTTGCGGCAACCCTGTAGCCTTTCCCGTAGAGATTTGAAAGATCACGGGCAAGGGTGGAGGGATCGCAGGAAACATAGATTATCTTTTCCGGTTTGAGGGCGGGAATGAGGTGAACCGCTTCACGTGCGCCCGTTCTGGGCGGATCAAGGAGCACCAGGTGAAAACGCTCCCCGGCGTCGACGAGCTCTCTGAGGCCTCTCTCAGTGCCTGTTGCGGTGAATCGGGCATTCCGGACCCCGTTTATCATCACATTGTACTCGGCATCCTCAATCGATCCGCCATATTCTTCAAGGCCGACTATTTCATCGCAGAACCCGGAAAGTGGAAGAGTGAAGTTGCCATTGCCGCAGTAGAGATCGAGCACTCGTTCATTTCCCTGCAGACCTCCCCACTCAAGCACCGTCCGGATCATCTGCCGGTTCTGATCGTAATTGACCTGGGAAAAGCCGCCACAGCGAAAGAAGAGCTCCATGTCGGGACATTTTTCCATGGCAGCTGCCGGAGCCCCGTATGACACCTTGTCCTCACCCCAAACCCGCAAGAGGGATGACTTCCTGCCGAACTGGAGAAATATTCCTGTCGCTCCAGTACAGCCAGGCAGTGATTTTTTCAGCCATTCTGCCGTTTCTTCCCTGCGGTCGCCGATGTAATGGAACAGGAGCAGCAAGCCGGTGATCTCTCCCGCTGCCGCGTCGATCTGAGGCAGTTTGTCAGGTTCGGGAAAGTCGGAAAGAACACGGCAGAGATCTTTCCGGATGGCGTTGATTTCGTCCCTGGCAATGCGGCATGTGCCCGGCAGATCGATCACATAGTGTGAACCCCGCCGGTAGAAACCGAATTTCAGTGCCTCGGCAACGCTCCGGAGCTTGAATTGCACCCGGGAACGGTATCCATACGGATTGGGCGCCGGCAGGATCGGATGGACGACATCGGGTTCCACGCCGGCAACCCTGGACAGCATCTCGGAAAAAATCTGCTGTTTTGCCTCCAACTGGGCGCTGTACCGGATGTGCTGCCAGTCGCAACCACCGCATTCACCATAAACAGCGCATGGGGGCGTTACCCGATCGGATGACGGCATCAGGCACTCCTGGAGGGTTCCCTCACAGTATGATTTCTTCTCGGCAGTGATTTTTATCCTGGCCCTGTCGCCCGGCGCCGTAAAGGGGATGAAACAGACCTTGCCGTTCAACCGCCCGATGCCGGAGCCGCCGAACGTCAGTTTCTCGATGGTTACCGTATCGCTGCATTCCTTCTCCGCACCGGTCAGCATGGCGGCCGCCTGTTCTTGTCGCGCGCCTTTGCAAGCTCCGTCAGGACCAGTTTGCGCGGAAATGATTCCCTGGAAAAATATGCGCTGCAGTTGTTAACGATTGCTTCCACCAACCGTTCCCGGGCCTGCCCGATTTCCGCATAGGGAACACCCATTTTCTCGATCGTCTTGCTAAAGACCGCCGATTCCCCCAAAAACCCGACAGCATCGGAAAAATCTGCGGGGCTGTCGAAATATTCCCGGAGCACGGCTGTTTCACAGACCATTTCCAGGCGGACGAGATGGTAATCTTCATAGTAGCGGCGGGTCGTGTCATAAATGCTTACGACCAGCCCGTTAGGCAGTTCAATACGTTTTATGCATGGATTCATGTCCAGGAAAACACCTCGCGGGGGAAATAATGTGGTGAAGATTTCACTGTAATTTTAGACCTTTTTGCGCAAGAAAATGCAAGACATTTCTTTTCAGGGGAGTTCCTTCATCTTCGGCAATGTCATAATAAACACGCACCATCGGCTTTGAAACGTGGAACAGGCTGTTGAGGTCGATCGGCGTGGCCGACACCACCAGATCACATGGCGTCCTTTCGATAGTCTTCATGAGGTCCGAGATCTGGTCACTGCTGTAACCCATTGCGGGCAGGACGCAGCCGATGTGAGGATATGCTGCAAAGGTTTCAACCATGGATCCGACCCCAAAGGGTCGTGGATCGACGATTTCCCGCGCTCCGAACTGTACCGCCGCTGCATAGCCGGCGCCTGAGGGGAGGCCGCCATGAGTGATGGAGGGGCCATCCTCGATGACAAGCACCGATCTGCCGCGGAGTCGATCCGGGTCGGAGAGCCGCAGTTGCGAATCAGTTCTGATTACCGCCGCGGACGGATTAACGGAAAGTATTTTTCTCTCCAGAGCGTCGCAGACAGCGCGCACAACGGTATTTCTCTTGTTTATCACAATAAGCTGAGCTCTGCGCAGATTCACTTCCCCCGGGAAATAACCGGTTTCATCGCCAAAGCGAAGTGGATCGGCTATGACGATTTCCAAGTCCGGATAAAAGAAAGGAAAATCATTGTTGCCGCCGTCCCAGAGAATGACGTCGCCCTCTTTTTCCGCGCTGCGCAGGATCTTTTCGTAATCAATTCCGGCATAGACCACGGCGCCCGTGCGTAGAAGCGGTTCGTATTCTTCCCGCTCTTCAATGCTGCAACGGTAAATCGACAGGTCATCGAAACCCGAAAACCGCTCAACCGCCTGGCGCTGCAGTTCCCCATAGGGCATGGGATGACGCACCACGATCGGAACAAGGCCCTCGTCCCGCAAAACACTGCACAGGTAACGGGTAACCTGGCTCTTCCCGCACCCGGTCCGGACAGCACAGACCGAAATCACCGGCTTCCTGCTCTTGAGCATGGTTGCGGAAGGTCCGGAAAGGGTGAAATCGGCCCCGCAGGCAAGAACGATGGAGGCCCGGTGCATGAGCTCTTCGTAGGAGATGTCGCTGTAAGCGAACGCCACATTGGTGACGCGATGTCGCCTGATCAGTTCAGGAAGCATTTTCTCTTCGTAGATCGGTATGCCGCGAGGATAGAGTTCGCCTGCAAGGGAAGCGGGATAGCGCCGGTTTGCAATGAACGGTATCTGTGCAGCAGTGAATGCCATGACCCTGACGCCGGGATCGTGGCGATAGCACATGTTGAAGTTGTGGAAATCACGACCGGCCGCGCCCATTATGATGATCCGCTGCCTTTTCATGAGAGTTTCGACACTCCCTCTTCAAGCGCAGTCAGGCCTGTTTCCAACTCTTCTTCCGATACGTTGAGCGGCGGGATAAATCGTATCACATGCCGTTCCGGGCCGCATCCGATCAGGATCAAGCCCCTTTTCAGACATTGTTCCAGGACCTTTTCACAGGCAGAGCCGTTGGGCAAGCCGTCGCAGGTAACGAACTCTATACCCACCATATAACCGAAACCTCGAATCTGGCCCACAAGCGGATGGTCGCCGATTGTACTGCCCAACCTCTCCATGAGCGAAGCCCCGCGCTCCAGGGCTGTTCCCAGAAGTTTTTCTTCAGTTATGGCGTCGATCGTTGCAATGGAAGCGGCGCAGGAAACGGGGTTGCCGCCGAAGGTGGTGCCGTGGGCGCCGGACGGCCACTTTTCCATGAGTGCGCGCCTGGCCACCACAGCCGACAGTGGGAAACCGGAAGCGATTCCCTTGGCAACCGTCATGATGTCCGGCGCAACGCCTGCATGGTCGGCTGCGAACCAGCATCCCGTCCGCCCCATGCCCGATTGAACTTCATCGAAGATCAGCAGGATGCCGTGACGGTCGCACAGCTTTCTGACTGCCTTGAGGAAGGCTCGCGGAGCGGGGAAATAGCCGCCTTCGCCCAGGAAAGGCTCGATCAGCACGGCAGCCGTTTCCTCGCCCGGAATCCGGTATTTGAGGGTTTCCTCAAGTTCATGAATACAGCACATGTCGCAATGGTTTGACGTCTGGCGATAGGGGCAGCGGAAGCAGTACGGGTATGGAACCTGGTAGACGGAAGGCAGCAACGGGTGGTATCGCCGCCGGTATGCCGCCGAACTGGTGGTTACCGACAGGGCACCCAGTGTCCTGCCATGAAAAGCACGGGTGAACGAGATGATCCCTTGCCTTTCGGTTACATAGCGGGCCAGCTTGATCGCGCCCTCTACCGCCTCAGCGCCCGAATTGCTGAAAAAAAGCATGTCGAGGCCTTCAGGAGTTATGGAAACCAGTTTTTCTGCGGCGGCAACCGTGGTTTCGTTGTAGTAGATGCCGCCCGTATGGATCAGGTTTTCCATCTGCCTTCGTGCCGCGGCCACCACGCGCGGATGATTGTGGCCTATGTTGAGCACTGCCAGGCCGGAAGAGAAATCCAGGTACTTTTTCCCGTCATCGTCATAGACGCTGGTTCCCTGTCCCTTGGAAACGGCTATGGGGTAATAGAGGTGGAGTGCCGGAGTGAATACCCGCGCAGACCTTCTCACCAGTTCATCGGAATAATTCATTCAATTCCCCCTGGAAGCAAATTTATATGGATTCCCTCCGGAAAGTCTTTCCGGAGCCGGATTTGCGGAAGAAAACTAGTCGATTTGCGCCTTCTGCAACTTTCCGCTGAAATCGCGATAGATGACTTTCATCCTGCTGTAAAACTCAAGTGCGCCGCCTCTTCCGCCGGCCTCGGGATGGCCGGACCCGGAATGCTTCCACCCGCCAAAAGGAAGCTGAATCTCGGCGCCGATAGTAGATGCGTTGATGTAGACCAGTCCTGTCTGGAGATCCCGCTCGGCCTTCGCCGTTGCATTCACGTCTCTACTGTAAAGCGAGGAGGAAAGCCCGAACTGGACATCATTGACTATCGCTATCGCTTCATCAATGCCGGAACAGCGCAACACCGACACTACAGGGCCAAAGATCTCCTCCTGCGCGATCCGCATAGCAGGCGCAACATCAACAAAGACTGTCGGTTCGATGAAATAGCCACGCGCCAGGAGTCCGGCCTCTGCTCTCTTCCCCCCCAGAGCCAGGCGCGCGCCTTCGTCAACGCCCACCCTCAAAAAATCCAGCACTCTCTTCATCTGTTGTTCATTGACTACGGGGCCCACATCGGTGTTCTTGCTGAGGCCGTCGCCGAGGCGGAGCCGGCCTGCCGCAGCGAGCAGTCTGTCCAGGAACTGGTCGTGAATCCTTTCGTGCACTATGATCCTGCTCGCCGCGGTGCAGCGCTGGCCGCTGGTTCCGAAGCCCCCCCAGATGACGCCTTCCAGGGCAAGGCGGAGATCGGCATCGTCCATTATTATTATGGCGTTCTTCCCCCCCATCTCCGCGGCAACCGGGCGATGAATCCGGCCGAGCTTGGATTCCAGGCGTTCTCCCGCGGCACATGAGCCGGTAAACGATACCGCATCGACTCCCGGATGGGTCGCAAGATACTCGCCCACATCCTCTCCGGGGCCATGGATCAGATTCACCACTCCAGGCGGAATCCCGGCTTCAACGAGCGCCTCGACGAGCATCGCGGCACACGCAGGGGTGCAGGAAGAGGGTTTGAATACGACGGTATTGCCGCATATGAGAGCAGGGAAAAGCTTCCAGGCCGGTATGGCCGTCGGAAAATTCCAGGGCGTGATCAGCGCCATTACTCCATGCGGCTCGCGGACACTCTTGCAATCCTTGTCAGGCAATTCGGAAGGGACAGTCTCCCCGCAGAGTCGTCTCCCCTCTCCTGCCATGTAAAAAGCCATGTCGATCGCTTCCTGCACGTCGCCCATCCCCTCGGGAAGAACCTTTCCCATCTCCCTGGTAACCATTTGGCCCATGACGTCCTTGCGGCGCAACAGTATCTCCCCGGCACGGAAAAGCATCTCACCCCGTTTTGGAGCCGGCATGAGCCTCCATCCAGGGAACGCGTTGCGGGCAGCCCGGACAGCGCAATCCACATCCTCGCGACCGGAGAGGGAAACAGTGGCCACGACTTCCTGCATATCGGCCGGGTTCCGTCTCTCGAACATCTCCCCTGTTCCCGCGTCTTTCCAAGCGCCACCAATAAGGTTACGCACCGTTACAGTCATATGGCACCTCCAGGCACTCTTATTCACAGTAACATAGTACCAGACGCTCCCAACCTCGCAAGGAAAGGCTCCGACGCAGCCCGTTCCGGGCGAAACCGGTTAAAACACCTTGCATTTTTTGTCAAATCCGACTATATACTGAAAAGAAATACATGCGCGTCAGTGCGCTGAAGATCACGACTTACAGGAGTTTTCATGAAGAAAGAAGAAGCAATCGAAGTAGAAGGGACCGTGGTGGAACCGCTGCCCAATGCCATGTTCCGGGTCAAACTGGAAAACGACCACATGGTTCTGGCCCACATTTCCGGAAAAATGCGGAAGTTTTTCATAAAAATCCTCCCAGGCGACAAGGTGACCGTTGAATTGTCACCCTATGACCTGTCAAGGGGACGCATCACCTACCGCTCGAAATAGCCCGTCACGCCTTCCGGAATCTCTCAGCCCCAGCCCCTGCCCATCTTCACCCGCTGAAAGAATACCAAAGCCTGCTGGCCTTCTGTCGGTCATCTGCAAGAGCATCTTCCCCGGGTTCATGTTAAATGCAATTCTGCACTATGGCCCGGGATGAACAAACCTCCACCGGTCAGTGCAGTGCGTTGCTGCATGCATCCGGAAGCGCAACACGCCTGGCAGGGCTGTGCATTTTTTTCTTAACAAAAAGCCACCCTTCGGGTTATATATAGCAGTTCAAATTAAAACGACGAAAAGCGCTCCAGGTTTCCCGTGGCTAAACTTCCTGCAGGCGCCGCCAATCGCGAACCCCGCGCAACAGCGTCGAAATCCATTGAAAAGGAACCATTCTCATGTACACAGTCGCTGATTTGCGCAAGGGTCTCAAGATCACCCTTGACGGTGATCCATACATCGTCACGTTCTTCGAATTCTCCAAACCCGGAAAAGGCCAGGCCCTCTATCGCACCAAGATGAAAAACATGATCAACGGGACTACGCTGGACCGGACCTACCGCTCCGGCGAGACATTCGAACCCGCGCACCTTGAAGAAAGAACCATGCAATACCTCTACAAAGAAGACATCAACTACACGTTCATGGACAACCAGAGTTACGAACAGATCGCCATCAACGAAGACTCCATTGGTGATGCGAAGAACTTCCTCATAGACAACCTTGAAGTGGAAGTTCTCATGTTCAAGGAAAAACCTATCGGCATCACCACCCCAAATTTCGTCAACCTGCGCGTTACCCAGACCGACCCCTGGATTAAAGGCGACACCACTGGCAGCGATTCCAAGCCTGCCACCGTGGAAACAGGCTATGTCCTCCGCGTTCCCCCGTTCATCGAAGAAGGAGAACTTATCACCATCGACACCCGTACCGGCGAGTACTCCACGAGGGTCAAGGAATAACGGCGTGCGACAAACCTTTTTCCCGGCAGCCCGGCAGCGTCGTCTCCGCTCCCGGGCTCTGATTCTCTCGGCAGTCCGCGGTTTTTTTCGCCGGCAGGACTTCCTGGAAGTCGACACTCCTTACCGTATTCCCGCACCCATCCCGGAATGCCACATCGACCTCATGCAGTCAGGGTCTTGGTTCCTTCATCCTTCCCCTGAAATCTGCATGAAAAGGATGCTGTCTGCCGGATTCGAACGGATTTACCAGATATGCCACTGCTGGAGGGATGGAGAGCGGGGACGGTTGCACCTGCCGGAATTCACCATGCTCGAGTGGTACCGTTCACAGGCGGACTACACCGCCCTTATGGATGACTGCAAAGGCTTGATAACGTTCGCGGCGGAAGCCGCGGGAACGCATGGAGAACTGGTACGTAAGGGGAAGAGCATAAACCTCGATGGCCCATGGGAAAAGCTGAGTGTCCGGGAAGCGTTTGTGCGTTATGGTGGAATTGAAGCTGAAGAGGCACTGGACCGCGACCTGTTCGACGAAATCATGGTGAGGGACATCGAACCGCGGCTGGGACTGGAAAAGCCTACTTTTCTGGTGGAATATCCCGCGGAAAGAGGCTCGCTGGCACGGCTGAAACCGGGAGACCCCGGTGTTGCGGAACGTTTCGAACTCTATATAGGGGGGCTCGAACTCGCCAACGCGTTCTCCGAACTGTGCGATCCCGTGGAGCAACGGGAAAGATTTTGCAAAGAGCTGAGCAACCGCGCTGCCCTGGGAAAAACCGGGCACTCCCTGCCGGAGAAGTTCCTCCGGGATCTGGCGGAAATGCCTCCCTCGGCCGGAATCGCACTGGGTCTGGACCGGCTGGTCATGCTGCTGCTTGATGCGGCAACTATCGACGAAGTCGTGGCCTTCATCCCGGAGGAGTTGTAACGGGAAGAGAACGCCTTTCTTTCACAACGCTCCTGGATCCGTGATCTCAATAAGGGTACTCGATCCTCTCCCCCCGGTAGTTCCTCAAGATCAAACGGTCTCCTTCAAACCTGGCCGAATCGGGAAGTATCGGTATTTTGCCTTTTCCCCCGGGCGCGTCTATTACGTAATAAGGGGTGGCCAATCCCGACGTATGACCCCTCAGCCCCTCCATGATGGCAATCCCTTTCCGCACATCGGTCCTGAAATGCCCGGTCCCCCTTACCAGATCCATATGATGCAGATAGTAGGGCCGCACCCGGATGGCCAGAAGCTTCTGCATGAGACGCTTCATTGTCCGCGGATCATCATTGACACCCTTTAGCAGCACGGTCTGGTTACCCAGCTGGATGCCTGCATCAGCAAGTTTCCCGCATGCCTCGGCAGATTCATGCGATATCTCCAGGGGATGGTTGAAGTGGGTGTTGACATAAAGGGGTTGAAACCGTTTCAGCATCCTGCAAAGCCTGGACGTGACCCTTTCGGGAAGTGTCACCGGAGCCCTGGTTCCCAGACGGATGATCTCAACATGGGGTATATTGCGAACCGCCCGCAGGATGTCCTCAAGCTCGTCATCGGTGAGAAGCAGGGGATCCCCGCCGGAAAGTATTACATCGCGTATTTCACTGTGCTCGGCTATATAGCCGAAAGCATCGTCAAGCCCTTCCCTTCCCAGTTCTTCGGTTCCGCAGCCCACCTTCCTCTTCCTCATGCAGAACCGGCAGTAAACTGCGCAACGGGATGCAGCCAGGATCACTACCCTGTCAGGATAGCGGTGTATCAGTCGGGGAACGGGGCTCAGGGCTTCCTCGTTCAAGGGATCAGAGCTCAGTCCGTCATCGATAAGTTCGCGGGGATCGGCAACGCATTGCAGCCAGACAGGATCCCCTGACTCGTGTATAAGGCTCAGGTAGTGCGGGGAGATCCTCATCGGATATCTTTCCACGACCACCCTGAGCTCATCTGTATCGCAGGGGAAATAGCCGGCCAGTTCATCCGGGTCGGTAATGCTGTCAGCGAGACTTGCCTGCCAATTTTCCATGATTAGATATCCTTGCGTTCAGCGTCGGAAACAGCACGCCAGCTGGTCCTGAGCCTGGTCAGTTCCCTTCCGTCAACCTCCCTTAGCAGCTGATGAAGAAAGGCGCCGGGCTCGGCTGTTTCGGCACGTGAGATTATCGTGTCTCCAGAGACCGCCTCATTCATGTATGCGATCTCGATCTCCGACAGGCAGCATTCCTGCAATACCGGCAACGGAACCGTTTCCAGCGCCCATTCCGCATAGATTGCATGATTTACGTGTCGGTTCAGGTCAAGATCCGCAGTCCTTGCCCTGAAAGATTGCTCAAAGCCCCATGAGGCGGGCTGGGGAAGTTTGGGAAAATCGTCTTCCATGGCTCGCTTCCGGATGACCGGAAGTTCGGGCAGGAAATCCCTGATCCTGGCAGGGCGTTTTGTCCGCAGGTTCAAAAGAACCCAGGAGCTGGTGGCGCAACAGACCTGGGAACCGTCTTCGTCGGCAATGTGGAACTCTCTGAAAGCATATATCCCTTCCACCAGCGATCTCCACGTCGTCACCAGAAGTTCCTCATCCACCGAAGGATACCGATCCACCCGGATATGGTAACGGGAAAGCAGCCAGGTGGCATTTTTAGCCCTGAGATCAGTCAGGGAAAACCCCAGCAGATCAGCATGGCCCGACGCAGTGTCCTGGAGGTAGTTCAACAGAACGACAGGTTTGACCAAACCCCGGAAATCAGCCTCATACGAGCGGATCTTATAGGTTCTCGAGTATACATCCCTCATCATTTCGGCAATCACTTCCCAAGTTGGTTTGCAGGAGATCCTGTGAGTTGGAAGCCATTTCAGCAGGCTTCCGGTTCAAGCCCCAATCGTTGCCAGATGGTCAGGAACGGGAAGCGTTCGCCTCCTTGGCTCCTGACCCGCTCCTGATCGCGCAATTCGGCGTTTTTGAGAATTTCAACCACTGTACGGCGGCCGGCAGCTGTTTTGACGGCCTCCCCGGGAGATTTCCCCGCGAGAGCATCCAGGGGCTCATCGATCCAGGCTGCCGCATCGAGGCAATGCTCAAAGGAATCGGCTGCTTCCGATTCCGAACCCTGTCCGGCCGGCGCCGATGAATCCTTGAGCAGGCTGCGCAGCCAGTCCGTGATGATTACGGAGGCGCACTTTTCACGGAACAGAACGGATCCATGATCTTCTCCTCTCGTCCGCCGTCGTATCCTGGCCACACTCTCGACAGCCACATCCCGGTCAAGCGGGTAAAGCGCTCCTGACAGCACATTCTGATCACCCTGAACGATCACCCTGGCGCCGAACACCTGCCAGCGCAAGAAACTCATTGATGCAACCCTTTCGCTGACCCAGAGGTGATTGCCGGCAGGATCCAGCATATCGGAGAGCATCATGCCCACGCCCTTTTCCACCCTGCGAACCTCATACAGCTTCAGGGCGTGGTCTGCCAGCCGGCCCAGCCAATGGCGTCCTCCCGGGGCAAGCGGCGGACCCGCGGGGCCCTGAAGCAACCGCCTTACCGGCGTCAGGCCATCGCCGATCCTGAGTACTGCATCGGTCAACAGCCATTCACCGACATTGACACTCAATAGCTCCTGTTCCTTTGTCCCCAGGCTGTCCAGCAGAGCCCTTTCCGACTTTTTCAATCCTCCGTAAAATTGATCCTCAACCGCTTCCCTCACCTGTTCCGGTAATTGCGCGGCAAGCCACTCAAGTACCGCGGGCGCCGTATTCGCTGCTTCGCGTTTTCTCGATGCGGCCGCCTGTTCCTTTTCCAGGCAGCATTTCTTGTACTTTTTGCCGCTGCCGCATGGACACGGCTCATTTCTCCCTGTTTTCTCCAACGTTGACCCCCCCCCCAATGGCATGTCGCCAGACATTTTCAGGAACAATCGCCCTGCACAACTTTTCTTTTTATCAGGAACGTTGATTTTTTTCTATGAAAATCTGCCCGGCGGATGACGCATGCCACAAATCGAACCAGGATTGAAGCCATTTCTCCAGGAAATGGTAAAATGTCAACATGTTTCGAATATTACGGAGGTGAAGTCACATGGAACGCCATATTAGCATTGCAATTTCAAGGCAGATGGGGAGCGGGGGCACACTTGTCGGCAAGAATGCGGCAGACCGTTTGGGCTTCAGCTACATGAACCGCGAAATATTGCGCCAGGCAGCGGCCAGCCTTCATGAAGACGAAAATATCCTCTCTCTCCGCGAAGAACGTGTCTCTTCCTTCATGGAAAACCTGCTCGACTCTCTCTGCATATGTGCTCCGGAAGGCGGCTATTCCCCGCCGCCCATTCGCCCCATTCATAACCGTGAACTGTTCGTTACGGAGACGGAAATAATCAGATCCATTGCAAGCAGGTGCAGTTCCGTCATAGTGGGCCGTGGCGCCTTCCACATCCTGCACGGCAACCCTAACCTGATCACGGTGTTCATCCACGCGCCCCTGCCGTTCAGATGCAAAAGGGTCATGGAAATATACGGCATACCGTCAGCCGGGGAAGCTGAAGAAATCGTACTGGATTCGGACAGGCAGCGGAGCAAATTCATAAGGACGATTGCGGATGTGGACTGCAATGATGCCCGCAACTACCATCTTTCGATCGACACCTCTTTAACCGGCTTCGATTTCGCGACGGAAATCATCGTTGGATGTGCGCGAAGAATGCAGAACCGGACAGGGAACGGAAGTGATATCAGATCTTGAGCAGAACAGCTTCGGCAATGGTTACCCGTTCGAAGGAAGAAATACCGTTGCGCAAGCTATCTTTGATGAAAATGCTGTTTATAGCAGCGAGGGTATCGTTGAGCGTATCCAGGTCGATAATGTACCGCCCTTTTATGGATTCGGCATTGCGGTAATTTTTAGGACAGAAGTCGATCTTCTTGTCATCCCCATTTCTGATCATGATAGGCAGACCGTGGGTTCGGCAGATTATGGGACGCTGTTCGTAGAGCATGCAGCAGCACTGAGCGAGAAGGGGACAGCCATCCCCATCCCGCAAGTTCCCGGCCCGATCGCGAATCATCCCCGCACTGTCCGGGTCGAGGGCCGAAACCGCACAGGCAATATTGAAAGCCTCAACCGGGAAAAGCGAAAAATGCCGGCAGCAACTGTCGCAACCCTTCCTGCAGGCAATGTCATTCCCGCTTGCCCGGATTATGTCCCGGCAAAGGGAGTCGACCCTGCCAACCAGTGCATTGTAGTTGGCCAGCAGTATTGAGTTATCTGTTTTTTCTTCACCACACATCACATACTCTCAAAGTCGAAAAAAAACGCCCCGAAGTCCGGGAGGTAAGGAAAGTGTTTCCATTGGGCTTCAGGGCAAAATCATGGAAGGGTTTACCTAGTAATACATCACGCCGGTCTGATTTTCAATAAAAATAAAATTTCTTTACTTAGAACAGAAACGAAAGGCGCGAACCCGTAACACTGTCATCAAGTATCCGCTTATTTCTTTATCTGCAGAGCTGCTTCATAAACCCTGCTCTTTGACTGCCCGCTCTCCATCGCCACCTTCCTCACCGCATCCTTGACCGAAATCCCGTCGATACAAAGGTATTTTTCCAGGAGACCTTCGATTTCATCAATTCCTGCCGCAGCGTTCTTGTCCGAAGGCGCAACCATCAGCACAATCTCCCCCCGCACCTGCTTCCCTGCAATCCCATGCAGAATCTCCGACACCGGCCCGCGGAGGAACTCCTCATAAATCTTGGTTACTTCCCTTGCCACGACAACAGTCCGATCGCCAAGAAGATCAAAAATGTCAGAGAGCGTGTCAAGCAGGCGGTTCGGGCTCTCATAGAAAACCAGTACCCGCTTCTCCTCGCTCAGGGAAGAGATCTTCTCCCGCCTTTTTCCTTTACGGTTTGGAAGAAAACCTTCAAATGCGTATGAATCGGTGGGCAGGCCGGAAACTGACAGGACCGCAACGGCAGCGCAAGCTCCCGGCACGGGCACGACAGTTATACCCATCTTCACCGCATCCCGCACGAGCTGAAACCCCGGATCTGATATGCACGGTGTTCCCGCATCGGAAACAAGGGCGACAGAAAGGCCATGGCACAGCTTGTCCAGGATCAGCTCGCCTTTCACCTGCTTGTTATGGTCGAAATACGAGGTGAGGGAATTGGAGATTCCGAAATGGGTCAGGAGCTTCCGGGAATGACGCGTGTCTTCCGCGGCAATCACGTCCACCTCTTTGAGGATGCGAACCGCACGGAAGGTCATGTCTTCCAGGTTACCGATCGGCGTGGCGACTATGTAAAGTGTGCCTTTTTTCATCAGCTGTTATCGTGACACGATCAGTAGGCAAGGTCAAATGCGTTCCGGATATGTTCCACCACGGGCGGTCCGTCGGAAAGCATTATCCCGATCACATCGAAGCGTGCGTCGACGCTTTCGAGGCTGTGCTTTGCCAGGTAAGTCAGGGCAGCCTTGGATATCTGCCTCTGTTTGAAAGGCGTGATGGAAAGCTGTGGAGGGCCGTATGTCGCGGTACGCCGCGTTTTGACCTCAATGAACACCAGAGTGGATGAGTCTCGGGCAATGATGTCGATTTCTCCGCAGCGGCAGCGGAAATTGACCTCCACTATCCTGAACTTCTGCTTCTTCAGGTAATCCCTGGCAATCTCCTCGCCACGCCCGCCGAGGGTCTTTCTGTCCGGAGGTTCTCCAGGAGTCAAGAGCCGGTACCCGCGAATTCCTTCACTCCACGGAAGGTGGTACGATGGATCGGGCACGGACCATGCTCGACAATGGCCCGTAGATGGGCCCGGGACCCATACCCTTTGTGCAGTTCGAACCCATATGAGGGATATAGTCTTCCGTACTCGGCCATGAGGCGATCACGGGTGACCTTGGCGATGATCGAGGCTGCAGCTATGGAGGCACTGGCACCGTCTCCCTTTATGATAGTCATCATCGGCAGTGAAACAGGTGGCGCGGATATTCCGTCGACAAGCAGGTAATCGGGTTTCAGGGACAAAGCCGCAACAGCTTCCTTCATGGCATGAAGAGTCGCCTGCAGGATGTTCACCCTGTCTATGAGGTTGTGATCGCCATTTCCCACTCCCACGGCCAAAGCTCGTTCCATGATAGAATCATAGAGCCTGTCGCGCTCAGCAGGCGACAACTTTTTCGAATCGTCAACGCCGCTGAAATCTCCATCAAGTGGCAGGATCACGGCTGCCGCCACCACCGGCCCGGCAAGCGCTCCCCTGCCGGCTTCGTCCACTCCGGCAACGGCAGCATAACCGCGCCCCAGCACCCGCTTCTCGAATGCGAACATGTCAACCGGCTCACTGGCGAAAAGCTCCCCGTTCATCATCCCTCCCGAATCGGCATGGCACACCAGGCGGAGTCATAACCCAAAACAGGAAGGCCCCGGTTTCCCGGGGCCTTTGGTCCAGTTACTGTGCGATATATTTCTTTTCACGTATGCGGGCCGCTTTGCCGCGCAGCTTTCTGAGATAGTAGAGCTTGGCCCGTCGCACCTGTCCGCGGGTGATAACTTCAATAGCTTCCAGCGAAGGCGAGTGAAGCGGGAAGCAACGTTCCACGCCGATTCCGTTGGATATCTTCCGGACGGTGAAGGACTCCCTGATTCCGCCATTCTGGCGTTTGATCACCACGCCCTGGAATGCCTGGATCCTGGACTTGTCGCCCTCCACGATCTTTACCTGAACCTTGACCGTATCACCGGGCTTGAACGGTGGTATGTTTTTCTTCATCTGTTCGAATTCGATGCTGTCAATCCTGTTCATTTCTTCTCCTCCTATTTGTTAAGGCTGGTTTCCTTGTCTGTTGCGATCACGTGCCGACTGCGCGGTCTCCGAGCAGTCGGTCGATAATTATGGCTGCCGCCGATCGGACCGCCAGGTGATTGTAGCTGCCGGAGCCGGTAACAGGCGCCAGGATGTAATCGGCACGGTCCATCACTTCCGGGGTCAGTCCCCATCCGGTTCCCAGAAGGATAAGGAAGCGTGCGTCCTCTCCCTTGATCATGTCGCCCAATCCGGCGTATGAAACGGAATTGGGAGCGCCTCCCGCTCCGGTTGCCACGGTTATGACCGGGCCGCCAAACTCTTTTTCCAGGCCACGCACTGCCTCATCCAGTGTCGTAACGATGGAAACCAGGTCAAGAGCAGCCTTACGCTTCGGATTGTATCCAGCGCCCCACCCCTCCCGCCAATGCCTGACGATGCGGCGGGACAGCTCCTGCTGTTCGGGGACGGGCGTCACCACGTAATATCTTGCGAGGCCGAAGGTCCTGGCTGTCCGCGCGATATCATGAATGTCCAGGTTGGTCACCGCGGTTGCAACCACCCGGTGATTCTTGTCATAGACCGGATAGTGCAAAAGGGCGATCGCGACCCTGGAGCATGGGCTTGTCTCACTCGCCATTTTCGCGGAAACTCCCAAGACTTGTCAGGTATTCCGAATCCTCGCTGCTCAGCTCGAGCCCATTCAGAAGGTCCGGTCGGACGAGCAGTGTTTTTTTCAGCGACTCGCGGCGCCGCCATCGGGCGATCTCGCCATGATTGCCCGAAAGCAGTACGGACGGAACCTCCATCCCCCTGAATTCGGGAGGGCGGGTATACTGAGGGTATTCCAGAAGCCCGTTGGAAAAGGAGTCGTCCGCGGCCGATTCGCAACTTCCGAGAACGCCGGGGATCAGCCGCGCTACAGCATCGACGATCACGATTGCCGCCGGCTCTCCACCCGTAATGACGAAGTCGCCGATGGAAATCTCTTCGTCCACGAACAGTTCGCTTACCCTTTCGTCCACCCCTTCGTAACGTCCGCAGATAATGGTCAGCGCCTCTTCACCGGCAAGTTCCCGCGCAACCGATTGGGTAAAAAGCCTACCCCGCGGTGAAGTCAGGACGATCTTCGAGCCCGTCCGTCTTTTCCGCACAGCTTCAAGGCAGGAAACCAGCGGCTCAACCTTCATCACCATCCCCGCGCCGCCCCCGTACGGGTAATCATCCGTCGTCCGGTGCCTGTCGACGGCATAATCACGGATATTGTGAATATCTATTTCTATCAGGCCCTTTTCCAGCGCAAGTTTTATCATGCTCTCTGAAAAAGGTCCCTTGAACATATCCGGGAAAAGGGTCAGGATATCGATTTTCATAGTTCCAGCAGCCCGTCAAGCGGCTCGACTACCATCCTTCGGTGCTCCAGGTCTATCTCACGCACAACGTCTTCGGTTGCGGGAATCAGATATTCACCGCTGACGGATTTGACCACATAAACATCATTGCTGCCCGTGGGCATAATGTCCACGAGCTCACCCAGCACTTCCCCCTGGTCACTCTCCACGGTCAGCCCGAGCAGATCGCACCAGTAATACTCCCCTTCGGGGAGCCGGGGCAGTTGTCTGCGGAGTATGCATATTTCGCTGCCTACAAGCGGAAGCACCTGGTTGATGTCGCCATGTCCCTTCAGGGAAACCAGGATACGCTTCCCGTGCTCTACGGCGCCGTCTATTTCGTATGTTTCGCATTTCCCATCGGGTAACCGGAAAAGAAGCGACCGATGGGAAGTGATGCTGGAGGCTTCGCCAGAATACGGCAAGACCCGCAACTGCCCCCTGATTCCATGGGTTCCGAGAACCTTTCCGACCACTATCAGCTCATTTTCCTGCTGCATCATTCAACTATCTTGAGAATCGCCTTCCTGTTGCCTTTCGTGGAAACCGCGTTGAGGAGAGTCCGAATAGCCTTCGCAGTCCTCCCCTCCTTGCCAATGATCCGCCCCATGTCTTCCTTTGCAACCGTCAGCTTGATAACGGTCGTGTCATTCTCCATTTCCTCCGTAGCATTCACCATGCTAGGGTCGTCGACGAGAGCCTTGGCAATGATCTCAACGAGTTCTTTCATGACGGCATCCTCTGTGGGAGTGGAATATCCGGCGGACCGGAAATACGGGACATCATGCTGCCTTGGTTATGAACTTCTGCCAGATACCGGCTTTCTTAAGGATCTGCTTCACCGTGTCGGTGGCCTGAACCCCCTTGGACAGCCATTCGAGAGTCTTGCTTTCTTCAAACTTGAAAGCGGCCGGATCCTGGTTCGGATCGTAGCTGCCAACCTTCTCGATGAACCTTCCATCCCTCTTGCAACGTTCATCGGCCACAACAATCTGGTAATAGGGTTTCTTCTTCATGCCAGCCCTGGCAAGTCTCATCTTTACAGCCATCTTTTCCTCCTGGTTTTCAGGTCTTTCTTTTCTTTTTTATTTCCTTCACGATACTTCCGAAACGTCTGTCGGCATATGCATCAGGACCTCTGGTTAAAAAGGCGGCATTCCCCTGCGCAGAGCGCCCATCCCCTTCATCAGACCTTTGGGTCCGATCTTCTGTAACTGCTTGACCATCTTCAACGCCTCGGTGAAACGTTTCAGGAGCTGGTTGACCTCCTGGACGGTCGTACCGCTTCCCCTGGATATCCTCAGGCGCCTGCTGCCGTTTATGATGGAAGGGTTGCCCCGTTCCTCTCTGGTCATGGAGTCAATGATCGCTTCGATCCTCTTGAACTCCTTCTCGCTCGGCCCGGCGCCTTCCATCTGCTTCACCAGTTTCCCCATCCCGGGGATGAGCCCCATTATGGACTCGAGAGAACCCATCTTCTTCATCTGCTGCATCTGGTTCCTGAAGTCCTCAAGGTCGAACTGGTTCTTCTTCAGCTTATGCTGCAGCTTTTCAGCTTCCTTGGCGTCAAAGGTCGACTGGGCCTTTTCGATCAGCGTCAGCACGTCGCCCATGCCCAGGATGCGCGAAACCAGGCGATCGGCATGGAATACGTCCAATGCGTCGAGTTTTTCACCCAGACCTACGAACTTCACCGGTTTGCCGGTAACGGACTTTATGGAAAGAGCCGCCCCACCCTTGGCATCGCCGTCAAGCTTGGTGAGCACAACGCCGGTAATGTCGAGTCGTGCGTCAAATCCCGACGCGACGTTGACCGCTTCCTGGCCGGTCATGGCGTCGGCAACCAGCAGGATCTCGCGGGGGTCGACCGTTTCCTTGATCCTTGCCAGTTCGTCCATGAGGGGTTCATCTATCTGCAGCCGGCCCGCCGTGTCGAAAATAACCGTATCGAAGCCGGACAGCTCCGCGTATCGCAACGCATCGTGGCAGATGTCCACCGGGTTCCGGTCCGCACTTGAATCGTACACCTCGAGTGAAAGCTGACTACCGAGTGTCTTCAGCTGCTCGATCGCAGCCGGCCGGTAAACGTCAGCGGGTACCATGAGCGGACGCCGTTTCTGCCCTTTGAGGTATTTCGCGAGCTTGGCGCAACTGGTGGTCTTGCCGGAGCCCTGAAGACCCACCAGCATGATGGGGACCGGCGGCTTGGCTGCCAGGTCAAGGGAGTTGTCCTCTCCGCCGCCCATCAACTCCACCAGTTCGTCGTGGACGATCTTTATGACCTGTTGACCGGGAGCCAGACTTTGCAGAACCTGCGCGCCGACGGCACGGCTCCTGACCCGTTCGACGAACTCCTTGACAACCTTGAAGTTGACATCGGCTTCCAGGAGCACCAGGCGGACCTCACGCAGGGCAGCCTTGATGTTGTCCTCGGTCATTACACCCTGGCCGCGGAGTTTCTTGAAAACAAGATCCAGTTTGTCGGAAAGACTGTCAAACATCTGTTATCTCTCACTGCGTCGAAGAAAACGGGCCGCGCCATGACTTTGAGCGCACTTCACCCCCTGTAAAGCGGTTCATGCTAGATGAAAGCCATACAACTTGTCAAGATAATTTTGTAAACCCCGCATTGAGAAGCCAAATCCCTTTGCGGTCTCCGCGCAAAGTTCAGGAAGCTGCTCCCACTATGCTATTTATGGCTGCCCTGACATCCTCGACAAATACGATATCCAGGCTTTCCCGGACATTTTCCGGAATGTCTTCCATGTCGACGCGGTTGCGCGCAGGGACGACTATTTTCGTCACTCCCGCCCTGCGGGCAGCCAGGATCTTCTCCTTCAGGCCTCCTATGGCCAGCACCCTGCCGGAAAGACTGATCTCGCCGGTCATGGCCACGTCGCGGCGCGCGGGACGGCAGGTCAGCAGCGAGACAATGGCGGCAGCCATTGTGATGCCGGCGGACGGGCCATCCTTGGGTATGGAGCCTGCCGGAACGTGAATATGTATGTCGGACTTTCTGAACGTTTCCTCCGGTATGTTCCATTCACCGCAGTTGGCCCTCACGAATGACAGCGCGGTGCGTGCGGATTCCCTCATCACTTCACCCAGGGAGCCGGTCAGTATCAACTCACGTCGTCCCGGCATGCAGGTCGCTTCGACAAAGATGATGTCACCTCCGGTCTCGGTCCAGGCCAGCCCGGTAACCACGCCGACACGGTCCTTTTCGGCAGCGACTTCGTTGAAGAACTTCCTCGGCCCCAGGTACTCCTCGACGACACCGGCGGTGACCACCTCCCTGGCAGGCTTGTTCTGGGTGATTTCCTTTGCGATCTTGCGACAGATGGAGGCAATGTTCCTTTGCAGATTTCTGACGCCGGCTTCGCGCGTATATTCACGTATGATGCGGAAAACCGCCTCCTCCTCGAAAGTCGGCGGAAACTCTGAAAGGCCGTTTTCCTCCACCTCTTTGGGTATCAGGAAACGAAAGGCGATATTCTCCTTTTCCAGTTCAGTATATCCCGAAAGATGGATTACCTCCATCCGGTCCCGCAACGGCGGTGGTATGGTATCGATGAGGTTGGCCGTGGTTATGAACATCACGTTTGAAAGATCAAAGGCAACATCCAGGTAGTGGTCGGAGAAGGAAAAGTTCTGCTCCGGGTCCAGGACTTCGAGAAGCGCGCTGGCAGGGTCGCCGCGGAAATCGATGCCGATCTTGTCCACCTCGTCCAGCATGAAGACCGGGTTGTTCGCCCCGCAACGGTAAATTTCCTGGATGATCCTCCCCGGAAGCGCCCCGATGTATGTGCGGCGATGGCCGCGGATCTCCGCCTCGTCGCGCATCCCGCCAAGGGACAGCCTTATGAACTTCCTGCCCAGGGCCCGGGCAATGGATTTGCCCAGGCTGGTCTTGCCCACTCCCGGCGGCCCGACGAAACAGAGTATGGGTCCCCTCATCTTTTCGCGAAGGGTGCGGACGGCAAGGTACTCAAGGATGCGTTCCTTGATCTTCTCCAGATCGTAATGATCCTCGTTAAGCACTGTCTCGGCCTGGTTGATGTCCTTATTGTCCGTGGTGGAAACCTGCCAAGGCATGCCAACCAGGTAATCCAGATAGGTGCGCGAAACCGTGTACTCAGGCGAAGCGGGATTGATCTTCTCCAGCCTCTTCAGTTCCTTGTCCACTATCTTCCTGACCGTATCCGGCATCCCCGCTCCTGCGACCTTGCCGCGAAGCTCCGCCAGCTCGCCCAGGCGGGCATCGTCCTCACCCAGTTCCTCCTGAATCTGCTTCATCTGCTCCCGGAGCAGGTACTCCTTCTGGGTTTTCCCGACCCTTTTGGTGACCTCGGCCTGTACTTCCCCCTTCACCTGGAGTCTTTGCACCTCGTTGGTGAGGTGAATATAAACCTTCTTCAGCCGTTCAATTGGGTCTATGGTGTCGAGAAGGTTCTGCAGTTCGTCCATGGGAAGGGTCACATACAGGGCAACCAGGTCCGAAAAACGGGCCGGGTTGTCGATGTAGTCGATCATCTTCAACACATCGTCGGGCAGAGGCCTGCCATAGGAAAGGGCAATTTTGAGGAGCGCATTAAGACTCTGCATGAGCGCCTCGGATACAACGGATTTTTCCGTGAACTCCCTGACCGGCTCCAGTTGCCCCAGGTAAAACGGGCTTTCCTGCAACAGCACTAGGAGCTTCACCCGAGAAATCCCTTCCAGGCTGATCTTTGCGCCGCCTTCAGCCATCTTCACGAACTGGCTGATCCTGCACACCGTGCCGGTGTCGGAAAAGAGGCTGTTCGGAGCACCCTGCCGATCATCCCGCTGATGGAAGAGCGCAATGTAATTCTGGTAGCGCATGGCTTCTTCGAACGGAGCCATCTCTTCCTCTTTGAGGAAAAGCGGAAATTGCATATAGGGAAAGGCCACCATGTCCTTGAGCAGGAAAAGAGTCAGGATTTCGGGTATGGCCTGCAGGGATGATTCAGTCATCTGTTTACCTCGTAACCATCTGGGAAGTCCGGCTGGATGCATATGCAGTTTTCAACCCCGGAGCATAAACCGGCATAATCACTTCGAAATGCTATCAACAAACTACCCTGTGTCAAGCAGCCTTTAATGAAACGTCTGGCCTTGAGGACAAAACTCCTCGTTACTTCAGCATGCTGTTGAACTTTCATCCGACTGCAGAGTCTCCCATTCCTCATAGAGAGCGGAAATCCTGTCCGTAAGTGATGCATGGGTTTCCGCCCCTGACTTGGCGCGTTCGAGGTCGGAATAGAAGCCGGGCTCTCCCATGGATTGCTCGAGAAGCGCCAGTTCCATCTCCGATTCTTCGATTTTTCCCTCCAGCTCTGCAAGCCTCCTGAGATGAAGCCGCTCCTCACGTTGCCGCCGTTTCTCTTCTTCCCTGCTCAGCAGCCGTTCCTTTTTCCGGGCCTCCTTTCCATCGTCCCGGCCAATGCCGTCGGCAGATCCGCCTTTTCCCGTCCGCATTCCCGGCAAGCCGTCTCCACCCAGGGTCTTTTCCAGGTAATAGTCATAATCCCCATCAAAAGATGTGATGCCGCCCTCCCGCACCTCGACCGTCCTGGTTGCCAGCCCGTTAACGAAATAACGGTCATGGGACACGAAAACTACCGTGCCGGGGAATGAACGCAAAGCGTCAAGCAGGACATCCTTGCTGAAAAGGTCCAGGTGATTGGTGGGCTCGTCCATGAGCAGAAGATTCGAAGGCCTGAGCAGCATTTTTGCGAGCGCCAGCCTGCTCTTTTCCCCCCCGGACAGGACTCCGACCCGCTTGTTCACGTCGTCGCCGGAAAAGAGGAAAGCGCCCAGAAGATCGCGCAGCACCGGCACCCTGTCATAGGGAGCTTCAGACAGGAGTTCCTCGTATACGGTCCGGCCGGCATTCAGTGCGGAGGCCTGATCCTGGGCGAAATAGTCCCTGACCACGTTCGCGCCCATGGCCATCTCGCCCTTCTGGAACCCCTCACCCGCCAGGACCCGCATCAGTGTCGTCTTGCCGGCGCCGTTGTGGCCCACGAGTGATATCTTTTCCCCTTTCTCGATGCCAAGGGATATTCCGTCCAGCACCACCAGATCGCCATATGCTTTGGTTATGCCCTTCAGCTCCAGCACCATCCTTCCGCTGCGTGGGGGGGCGGGAAAAGTGAAATGGATCCGTCGCCGCTCCGGCGGCATGACGATTCTTTCAATTTTTTCCAGCTGCTTGATCCGTGACTGCACCAGGGCCGCCTTGTCGGCCTTGTAGCGGAACCTCGCTATGAATTCCTCCATTTTGGTGATTTCCTCGTCCTGGCGCCGTTTGGCTTCGGTGAGACGCGCAACCCGCTCTTCCCGTTCAACGAGGTAACGGCTATAGCAGCAGTGGTAATCCGTAAGGTTCTGGTTCCATATTTCCGTTGTCCTGCCGCAAACCTGGTCCATGAAGTATCTGTCGTGGGAAACGAGCACCACCGACTTGGGGTAGTCGCGGAGATAGTCCTCCAGCCAGTTTCGAGCTTCGATGTCCAGATGGTTCGTCGGTTCATCCAGGAGGAGCAGATCAGGCCGCTTCAACAGCAGCTTCGCCAGCGCAATCCGCATTTGCCATCCGCCGGAGAAAGTGCCGCACTCCCTGTCCCGGTCCGACGGGCGGAATCCGAGGCCGCACAGCACGGAACCCACCGCGGCCTCACGCTCATAGCCGCCCCTGGAACGGAATTCTTCCTGGAGAACACCGAGTCTTTCAAGAAGAGCAACATGCTTGTCTCCGGAAAGTTCGACCTCAAGAGCCCTGCCGATGCTCTCCATCTCGCGGGCCATTTCCTCAAGCTCGTCCAGAGAGGACATGACTTCCGCAAACAGAGGCCTGCCTGCAACAGTTATCCCTTCCTGCGGCAGGTAGCCCGCGGTACACCCCCTGGCCGTTCGTATGGTTCCGGAAGAAGGCTCTGCAAGGCCGGCAAGCATCTTCAGCAGCGTCGACTTTCCGGTTCCGTTCTCGCCGACCAGTCCGATTCTTTCTTTCCGTCCGATATGCCAGCTCACGCCGGAGAGAATCGGCCTGGCCGCAAACTCCTTGCAAAGGTTCGCAATGTGTATCATGGTGGTGTTGATCTGCTCCTTTAATTAGTTTTTCCATTGTATTAAGAGATATCGCCTTTTGTCAAATCATCCCCAATTTATTATTCCGCAGGGAAAAGATTCACGATCCGTAATATTTTATGCGCTTTGCATCGATTTTTTCCCACAAAAGGCGTACATTTTGCTATATATAATCAATTTAGTACCAATGTGATACATGTTCGCAACAGCTCCACGGGTCGGAATGTCATAACCTGAATGTTCCCCGGGAGATGAAGACCAAATAACTTGGGCAAGGTGCGTTCAGCGCGCAATCACAGGCGTTCACAAATATCAGCGGGCTGAGATTCGAACCCCGGCGGCAAGACGGCGGGGTCTTCACTGCAGTCGTTCCCAAACCCGCATAAAACATGAATGAATACCTGTTTGTGCGCGGCCGGCGCCCTGTGCCGCACGAAAGGATTTTCATAGCATGGCAAAAAAGATGCTTATCAACGTGATGCATCCGGAAGAATCCAGGATCGCCATCGTCGAGGACGGACACCTGGTGGAACTGGACATTGAAACAGCCGGAAAGGAACAAACCCGCGGCAACATCTACAAAGGGTCCGTGGTACGGGTCGAACCCGGCCTGCAGGCTGCATTTGTCGATATCGGCATGAAGAAACTCGGGTTTCTCCAGATGGGCGAGATTCACCCCGAAAACTGGAAATGGCGCGACGACATCCCCGAAGAGCAGCACAACCGGCGGCCCCGCATCCAGGAAATTCTGCGCAGGGGCCAGGAACTGATCGTACAGGTGGAAAAAGGAGAGCGCGAAGGCAAAGGCGCCGCCCTGACCACTTACATATCCCTTCCGGGCCGCTACATGGTCCTCATGCCGGGAAGCGATTCCTGCGGGATTTCGCGCAAGGTTGAAAATGATAGTGACCGAAAGAAAATCAAGGAGATGGTTGCTGAACTGGAAATAGCCGAAGGTTACGGCTACATCATCAGAACCGAGGCGCTGGGCAAGCGCAAGACGGAACTGGCGAAAGACCTCAATTACCTGATAAAACTTTATGAAAGCATAAAAGAACGCGCAGGCGAGTTCAGTGCCCCGGCGCTCATCTATCAGGAATCGGATCTCGTCATCAGAACCATAAGGGATTATTTCAGCGCGGACATCGAAGAAGTGCTCGTGGACAGCAAGGATGTCTACAAGCAGGCGCGGGCTTTCTTCAAGGAAACAATGCCCAAACACGAGAAGATCGTCAAACTGCACCAGGAAAAGCGCCCCATCTTTGCCAAATACCAGCTGGAAGAGCAGATCGACCTGATCTACGAGAAGAAAGTCCCACTCAAATCCGGCGGATCCATCGTGATCGAACCGACGGAGGCACTGGTCAGCATCGATGTAAACTCCGGCAAGTCGACCGGCGAAAAGGGCGTCGAGGACACCGCATTCAAAACCAATATGGAAGCGGCCGAAGAAGTTGCGAGACAGTTGCGGCTGCGCGACCTGGGCGGTCTCATAATAATCGATTTCATTGACATGCGGGACAGGAAACACAAGGCTGAAGTCGAAAAAACCCTGAAAAACGCCCTCAAAGCCGACAAGGCCCGGGTATGCGTGGACAAGATCTCCCAGTTCGGATTGCTGGAGATGTCACGGCAGCGGATCAAGCAGACGATAAACGAGGGCAGTTACCTGGAATGCCCGCACTGCGGAGGGCATGGAAAGGTCAAATCCGTGGAGGCCATGGCCCTGTCTTTCCTTCGCAAGATCCACACAACCGCGGCAAGAGGTACGATTTCAGAGGTTCGCGGCAGCCTTCCCCTCGAAGTGGCCTACTACCTCCTCAACAGGAAGAAGCGTGAACTGGCCCAGATCGAAACTGATTACGAGATCGAGGTGACGGTCAAGGGCAAACCGTCTTTCATGATGAACCAGTTGGAGCTGGAGCAGATCAAGAGGGAGAAGGCCCCGCATGCTGAAATCGCAGCCGGGCAACCTGCCGAACAGGCTGGCGGCGCCGCCGGAGAGCTCGAAGAGGGACAACAAGCCGAACAGTCCGAAAAAGGAGAGCATCCTGAGGTCCGCGAGGAACCGAAACCCAAACGAAAACGCAGGAGAGGAAAGAAGAAGCCGCACCCTGCCGGTGAAGCCGTTATTGAACTGCCTGTAGAGACAGTGCCAGCCGAGGAGGCCGCCGAGCCGGTCGAAACCGTGGTTGAATCCGCGGACGAAATCTCCATTGCCGCGGAAACGCAGGAACAGGAATCTGCTGGTGAAGCGGTAAAGAAAAAACGGCGCAGACGCCGGAAAAAAGTGACAAAAACGGTGGCCCCAGCCGAAGCATCGACTGAATCTGAGTCGGGCGAAGCTCCCGCAACCACAGTGGCCGGGGATTTGGCTCCGGAAGAACCGGCCCCTGAGGAAACCGCACCGGAAGCGGAAGTAAAACCGGAACCTGAGGCAAAACCGGCAAAACGGGCGAGGAAACCCAGAAAACCCAGGGCAGCCGCAACAATCGCAACCGATGCAGGGTCGGGTAAAGCCGGGCAAGACGCAGCGTCAGCCACCGAAAGAACCGGCGACTCCGGGCCGGTGCCCACATCTGAGTCGGAGCCAGACGTGAAAACACCGAATGCTAATGAACAGATCGTTGCGCCGGAAGAGAAACCAAAACGTAAAAGGGCTCCGAGAAAGAAGAAGGAGACGCCGGAACAACCAATAGAATGACCCTTCCCGATCGGCCGCGCATTTCATTTGCCCTGAATTTCCCCCGTACTGGGTGAAATTCAGGGTTTACCACCCTCCCCAGCTTAAGCCATCCTGGCAATAATGCACCTTTCATGAATAATTCTTCTGTAATGCAATTTTTCGCCTAAAGATAATTTCATTTCGTCCGATAATCATAGGCATGTGAAAAAACCGTCCAAGGCCTGGGGAATTCCGTTCTCAACCCCGACCCGGTGATAATGAAACGGTTTCCCAGTCCACTGCCAGAAAGCATGCCGTTTTGGAAGTTAAGAAGGTAAACGTGTAGTCGACCCGGTTCAGGAAACGTGGCATTACTGTCTGATTATCAGGCGCAATCAAAAGGAGGTGCGAAAAATGGCAGGAAAAATCAAGCAGATGATTGACAGCATCGTTAACCAGAGGGCAAAGGACAACCCGATGCTGGTGGGCGTAATCAAGTCCAAGCTCATGCTGAAAGGAATTGATCCCAACAAGTTTAACGCAACGTCGGATGATGACCCGGCAATCATCGCAAAGCTGGAAGCAGTAATGAAAGAACTCAAATAATCCATATATCAACGGCTAAAAGGAGAATGTGACGATGTATATCAAGACCGCATATTCAACAAAAGGTACAAGTGATGAGGTAATCCAGGATCTCAAGTCCCAGATTGGCGTCTTCGACACGAAGCTTCTGGTCTTTTTCTCGTCCCCGCGCCTGGCGCCCAACATCATCAGCCAGAAAGTCCAGAACGCTTTCCCCGATGCGAAGGTATTCGGCTGCACGACAGCCGGTGAAATAGTAAGCGGCAAGATGCTCAAGAACTCCCTGGTTGCTATGGCCTTTGATGCAACCGCGTTGAACGATCTGAAGATTGAGGTCGTCGAAAATCCCAAGAATGAAAACAGCGTAAAAAAAGCCTTTGCTTCTTTCGAATCCCACTTCAAAGCCCCCATGGCCGATCTCGATCCCTCCAAGTTCGTCGGCATGATCCTGGTAGACGGCCTGAGCGGCGCGGAAGAGAAACTTATCGACAAAATCGGAGATCTTACCAATGTCACCTTCATTGGCGGTTCGGCAGGCGACGATCTGAAGTTCGAGTCTACTCACGTTTTCGCAAACGGCAAAAGTTACACCAACGCAGCCGTGCTGGCAGTCCTGAAGCCGGGCGTACCGTTCACCTTCATCAAGACACAAAGTTTCTGCGACCTCGGCAAAAAACTCGTGGTGACAAAAGCCAACGAAGAGAAACGCGAGGTCATCGAGTTCAACGACAAGCCGGCTGCGCAGGCTTATGCAGAGGTGCTGGGCGTTGATGTGGAAGAAGCTCCTAACCGCTTCATGCACAATCCTGTCGGTCTGCTCATCGACGGCGTGCCGTTCGTCAGGAGCCCGCAGCGCATCAAGGGCAGCAGCATGCTGTTCTATTGCGGAGTCACTGAGGGCATGGAACTTTCGCTCCTCGAATCGACCGACATCATCGCTGACACCAAGCAATCTATTGCGCAAGCCCAAAAAGAGCTCGGTTCCATTTCAGGGATCATCAATATCAACTGCATCCTCCGCACCCTGGAACTGGACCAGAAACAGCTCAGCGACGAATACGGAAAAGTATTCTCCAGCGTTCCGACCATCGGCTTCAGCTCCTATGGCGAACAGTATATCGGCCATATCAACCAGACAGCCACAATGCTCGTTTTCAAATAGCAAAACCCTGATCATTATTTTTCACTCGAACGGAGACGGTGCCACCCCCGTCTCCGTCCCGCTTTTCCTCACCCCAGCCGAGATCCGCGCCCGGCCCCGCTTTCCTGAATTATGAACCATTAATGTGCCGCAGATATCAATGATCAGGAATTTGAACAGGTCGAAAAAAAATTGAACAATTTTTTAAATTTTTCGACTTTACGGCCGAAGAGAAAGTAAAAGGTCATGAGTCCCCGCCAGTCCAGTACTACCAGGCGGTTTCCTTCTCGGTTGAAACATACATCAACTCTTTTCAAGGGAGATTCCAACTATGGCAACTGCAGTGAATTTCAAGGTTGAAGAATCCCAGGCAGAACTCATCCAGCTCGTAAGCTTCAATCTGGACAGGGAGGAGTACGGTGTCTACGTACTGAAAGTCAGGGAAATCATTCGCATGTCGAACGTGACGCGGGTACCGAACACCCCCTATTACGTAGAAGGTGTAATCAATCTGAGGGGCAAGGTAATACCGATCATCTCCCTGCGGAAAAAATTCTCGCTCGCTGAAAAGGAACACGACAAACAGACCCGCATCATCGTCATGGACGTGGATGGCGAATTGATGGGTTTCATTGTCGATTCTGTCTCCGAGGTCATAAGGGTTTCGGCCGGTGAAATCCAGCCGCCTCCGACGGTTGTCAATGGCGGAGTAGATCAGGAGTATCTGTCAGGGGTCATCAACCGCGCTGACCGGCTCCTGGTCCTGCTCGACCTCGAACGGGTATTTTCCCAGTCCGAAAGGGAATCGCTGATCAACTCGCCCCTGTGAATTGAAAGTCTGAACGTTATTCGGGAACATTTAGTTTCCATCAAAGGAGCTGAAGATGGCAATATTGTGCGAAGACGAGGAGCTTTTGGAAGGTTTTCTGGCCGAAACGTCGGAGCTTCTGGAAAAACTTGATGATGACCTGGTCGCCCTGGAAAAGATGCCTGAAGAAATCGAACTGCTCAACGGGATCTTCCGTTCAATTCACACGGTAAAGGGCGCTTCCAGCTTTCTCGGCTTCGATCTCCTGGTAAAAATAACGCACAAGACCGAGGATGTTCTCAATCGCCTGCGCAAGAACGAACTCAAGATTACTCCCGAAATAATGGATGTAATTCTTGAAGCGGTAGATCACATCAAACTGCTTGTCAATGATATACGCAACGGCGAAATAGTGGAGCGCGAGCTGGATGAGATCATTAACAAGCTGATCCCTTACATATCGGAAACTTTCCGGGAATCAACAGTTCTTCATATGGAACCCGCGCAAACCGGCGAATGCTTGGAAGAAGCCACTGAAAGCCCTGTCCAAACGGAGCAGGAACCGGAGGCTGCAGTTCCTGCCCAGGAGCCTCCACGCATCGAGGCGGCCGCCATATCCTCTCCTCCGCCACCGAAGCCGTCCCCTCCCAAGGCTGCTGCACGAGGCGAAGATCTGTCCGACAATACCACTGTGCGAATCGACGTGAAACGGCTCGATGACCTTATGAACCAGGTGGGAGAGATAGTCCTGGAACGCAACAGGATCCTGCAGATGAACCTGGATTACCAGTCCAGGGAAAATACCGCCAATTTTGGTGAAGAGTTCAGCAAGCTGGCAAAACGCATCGACTTCGTCACCTCCGAGCTCCAGATGCAGGTATTGAAAATTCGAATGATACCGGTGGAAAAGGTTTTCAAGAAATTTCCGCGCATCGTCCGGAATCTGTCCCGCGACCTGGGCAAAGAAGTCGACCTGGAAATCATCGGTGAAGAAACGGAACTGGACAGGTCTGTCGTGGATGAAATAGGCGACCCCCTGATTCACCTGATTCGCAATGCTCTCGACCATGGAGTGGAAAATCCGGAAGAGCGCTTGGCTGCCGGCAAGCCCCGCACCGGCAGGGTGGTACTGTCTGCAACCCATGAAGGAAACAACATAATCATCAGCATCAAGGACGACGGCAAAGGAATAGACCCGGAAAAACTTGCGCGGAAAGCTCTGGACAAGGGCCTGGTAACCGAAGACCAGCTCGCGGGAATGTCCACCAAGGAAATCCTCGACCTGATCTTCCTGCCCGGTTTTTCGACCAAGGAAAAGGCAACTGATGTCTCCGGGCGCGGTGTCGGCATGGACGTCGTAAAGACGAACATAAGAAAGCTCAACGGGATAATCGAGATTCGAAGCGATGTCGGCAAGGGTTCTGAATTCATCCTCAAACTGCCCCTGACGCTGGCCATCATCCAGTCGCTGCTGGTCGATGTGGAAAGCGAGGTTTACTCTATACCGCTGGCGGCAGTCCTCGAAACGCTCAAGGTCGATACCAGTTCATTCCACCAGGTCGGCGGGCAGGAAGTGCTGAAACTCAGGGATTCCGTACTCCCCCTGCTCCGCCTGCAAAAGCTGTTCGGGGTACAGGGAAACGAAACTGCCCTCAACCAGAGTTATGTGGTCATTATCGGAGTCGCCGAGAAAAGAATGGGGCTCATAGTCTCCAGGCTCCTGGGGCAGCAGGAGGTTGCCATAAAATCCCTCGGCAAGTACCTGGCCGATGCGCCCGGCATCGCGGGATCGACCATCCTGGGCGATGGCAGGGTTGCACTGATCGTAGATCCGGCGGGAATAATCGAAATGGAGGAATCGGGTGGAACAGGCGCCTGGGCCGCCTGACATCTGACCCGTTTTGCCTCGAAACCGGCACTAGTTGCCGGTTTCCAAGTAAAGCGCAGACAAATTGAACTCTGCATTGATGTGCTCCTAATATTTAAACTGATGATAACTTGGGATGGCTATGAAATTATCCGATGCGGATTTCGAGATATTAAGGAATTTCATATATGATACCTGCGGCATGTTCTTCACCATTCAAAAAAAGTACTTCGTGGAGAGCAGGATCGCAAAAAGAATGGAAAAGCTTTCCATAAAAACTCCTGGCGAGTATATACGCTCTCTGAAAAACGGCGCCACAGGCTCTGTCGAGCTAAAGCAGTTGCTAAACGACCTAACCACCAACGAGACCTATTTCTTCCGCAATCCTCCACAGCTCAAAGCGCTGGAAAACCAGCTGCTGCCCGAGGTCGCGACTCCCAAGGAAAAAATCGGCTTCCGCAAGCTGAAAATATGGAGCGCCGGCTCATCTTCCGGCGAAGAAGCATATACCTTGGCTATGGTGCTGCTGGAAAAATGCGATACCCTCCTGAAGAAATGGACATTCGAGATAGTCGGCACCGACATCAACGACGAAGTGCTCGCAAAGGCCAGGGAGGGAGTATTCAACTCGTATTCGGTGAGGCATGTTCCGGAATATTACATGCGGAAGTATTTCAGGAAGGAATCCAGCGAGCAATATGTCATCTCTCCGGAAATCAAAAAGTTCGTCAACTTCCAGCATCTCAATCTGTATGACGATAACAAGATGATTTTCATGAAGACCTTCGACTTCATCTTCTGCGCCAACGTGCTGATCTATTTCGACACCGCATCGAAGTCAAAGGTCGTTCAGCATTTCTATAACAACATGCAACCCTATGGCTACTTCTTCGTCGGACAGTCGGAATCGCTTCACGGAGTCAGCGACAAATTTAAGACCGTCCATTTCCCCGGGGGATTTGCCTACAAGAAATAGCGGTAGAGGAGGAGCAAAGTGGAAACGAATTTCAAACTGGACAAAGCGCAGCAGCTGGTAAAGGGAATCCACGAACTCCCCACGATACCCGAAATCGCCACGAAGGTTCTGGACCTCTTTGACAAAGCGGACGTGGAACTGGAAGAACTGGCGGATACTATTCTTGTTGACCAGGTTATGGCCTCACGCGTGATCAAGATCGTGAATTCGCCCTTCTTCAAACCGATGCACGAGATCAAGTCGCTCAAACGGGCTCTGATCTACCTGGGTTTCCGCCAGATCCGCCATATCGCCCTGACCTGCTCGATCATCGATGCCTTCGAAGGGAAAAACGGCGTGTTCGATGTCAAGACATTCTGGGAGCATTCGTTCGGGGTAGGCGTCGTCTCCAAGATTATCGCCCAGCGTATTCGCTATCCGGAAATTGAAAAGGCATACATCGTCGGAATAGTGCACGATATAGGAGAAGTTTTCCTCAGTTACTATCTTAAAGACGGCTTCCAGAAGGTAGTCGACGATATTAAGGGGACGGCTCGCAACTTCATGGAAACCGAAGAAAACCTCCTGGGAACCACCCACTGCGAGATCGGTTACTGCCTGGCCAGAAACTGGAACTTCCCTGCCGAATACTGTGATGTCATAGCAAATCACCATTCTCCGACAAACGCGGAACAGGACCCTACACTCGCTGCGATCGTAAACCTTGCCGATCTTTTCTGCTCCGTACGCCATCTGGACTATGGCGGCAGGGAATGGGTCAGCTTCGACCTTGCCGAGGAGCCGGCATGGGACATTCTGAAATCATACTCGCCCACATGCGTCGATATGGATTTGGAAAGATTCTGCTATGAGCTCGATGAGCGCATACCGGAAATCGAGGACCTGGTCAATTCGCTTTTCGAAGGCATGATAAAAAGGTAACCATACATGATCTCCAACAAGGACCGAAAAATCCGCGTTCTGGTCGTTGACGACTCCTCCTTCATGCGCATGGCCATAAGGCGCATCCTTGACCGTGATCCGGAAATCGAGGTTATTGGAACTGCAGTCAACGGCGCCGAAGGTGTCCGCAAGTCCATCGAAATGAAGCCGGACCTGGTAACCATGGACGTTGAAATGCCGGTAATGGACGGCATAACCGCTCTGAAGCAGATAATGGCCAAGGCGCCCGCCAAAGTAATCATGGTTTCCACCCTGACCAACGAGGGAGCCAAGGCCACATTCGACGCACTGGAAGCAGGAGCGGTCGACTACATCCCGAAAAACATAACCGATTCCACCCAGGCGCAAAGCATCTTCCGTGAGGAAATACTGCGCAAGGTCAAGGAAGCAGTCCGTTCGGCCGGCAATCGCAGGGCGAACGCCGTCCCCAGCCGTGAGGCTTCTGTCGTAAAGCGTGTAACCGAAGCAAGAATACCCAATAAGAGGGTAAGTTACGTGGCAATCGGCGCTTCTACTGGAGGGCCGGTTGCACTGCAGGAAGTGCTGTCGCGAATACCTGTCAACTTCCCCTATGGCATCATGGTGGCCATACATATGCCCAAGGCATTTACAGGCCCGTATGCAGAGCGCCTCAACGCCAAATGCTCCATCACCATAAAGGAGGCGTCCGATGGCGACATTCTCAAGCCGGGCACAGCGCTGATCGCACCGGGCGGAATGCATACTCTGCTCAACCGCCGGCCCGGAGGGATCACCGTGCACCCGGTGCCTGCCGGTGAATATCCGAAGTACACCTATGTCCCGTCAATAGATCTGATGATGACATCACTTGCCGATTCCTGCGGCGGATCCGCCCTGGGCGTCATACTTACGGGAATGGGAAATGACGGGTTCAAGGGGATGCAGCATCTCAAGAGCAAAGGCGGAGTAAGCCTGGTGCAGGACGAGGAATCATCGACTATTTACGGTATGCCGAGAGCATGTGCAGAAGGCGGGGTAGCAGACGTGATCCTGCCGCTCAGCCAGATCGGATTCGAGATTGCCAAAATCGCAGAAAGAGCTTATAAATACTGATGGCATCCAGGCGAGGCTAGAAATCACGAGGTAAATGTATGAGCAGTGAACTGGAAAAAACCATCATGTCGGCTGGAGACCTGCCTACCATACCGGTAGTCGCCACCAAGGTCATGCAGCTTATCGAAAGCGATCGCGCAACCGCCGAAGAAATATCCAAAGTAGTTTCGACAGACCCGGCAGTCGCGGCAAGGGTACTGAAGATTTCTAATTCGTCTTTCTACGGGCGGCAGGGAAAGATCCAGAACCTCTCGGCTGCTATCGTTCTCCTGGGCTTCTCAACCCTCAAAAGCATAGTGGTCACAGCTTCGGTGAGGCAGGTATATCAACCATTCGGCCTTACGGAAAAGATGCTCTGGGAGCACTCGTTCGGCGCCGGTCTTGCAGCCAGGATAATCGCCGGAAAGGTCGGAGGGGTCGACCAGGAAAACGCATTTCTCGCCGGACTGTTCCATGATATCGGAAAGGTCATCATGAACAGCCATGACCGGTCCAAATTCCAGCTGGTCATGGAACGTTGCTACAACGAGGAAATCGGCTTCAGCGAAGCAGAAAAGGGAGTATACTCCTTCACCCACGAAGAAGTAGGCGCACTGGTCATCCAGAAATGGAATTTTCCTGAAACCCTCACTGAATCGGTCCTTCGTCACCACACATTCGCATTTTCAGACCTCAACGACATTTCCCTGCTCCAGCTGACAGCAGTGGTGGGACTTGCCGACCTCTTCTGCCTGCGCCTGGGAATCGGGCAACGCTATCCCGATGACACGATTTCCCTGGCGGACTCCAAGCCCGCAAACTTCCTGGGCATGAATGAGGACACCATTAACCGCCTGCTGGAAGATTTCCACGAAGCTTATGAGAATGACAGGAGCTCACTGACAGCAGCTGCCTAGAACCGTCCGGTTCCGAATACTGGAAAATGGAAAAGGGTCCGTCTGGACCCTTTCTTAGTTGCGCTTGTCATTTTCAATCCGCCAAACAAGGCTGCCATTGCCACCATGTTCCTTACTTGACCCTCGCCATGCTGACTTGCTTTCGCTTCTCATCGCCACTTTTACACTTCTCGCTTGCTGTGCCGGATTTTACCTGGAAAACGCACACCCGGTTTTTCCCCGACCTTTTCGCCTCATAGAGCGCCTGGTCCGTACGTGAAACCAGCTCCCGCACCGTGCATGGATCCATTGAAGACCGGTGTGAAATCCCCACACTGGCAGTTACCCGAATCTGCTTTCCATTGTATGTAACGGTCGTAAGGGATAGCCTGTTCCTTATTCTTTCTCCGATCTCCACTGCCCCCGAAGGTGATACAGCCGGCAGCATGATCGAAAATTCTTCCCCCCCGCTGCGGGCGACAATATCCGAACCTCTCGTGCTTTCCCGGAGAATCCGCGCAATCATCTGCAGCACCATGTCTCCAGCCGGATGCCCGTAAGTATCATTGATCAGTTTGAAATTGTCCACGTCGACGACCAAAAGCGAGAACGGCGCAACCTCGCGTCTTCTCCCTTCCAGTTCCAGCATCTCTTCAAGAACCCGACGGTTGAACAGGCCGGTCAATCCGTCCCTCATGGACAAATCCTTGATCTTGCCGTAATCGATGGAGTTTCGCAGTGCCGCAGCCAGGATCTCCATCAGCCCCTGGAGCATGTTCTCGGAAAAGTGGCTTACGAAATTGAATTCCGAATAAACCGTGACACTACCCAGATTCATCGGCAATTCAAGATAATCCGTGTTGCCGAATATAAGGCTCCCGGTCGGCCCATCAAGTCCAAGGTACCTGTAATCTTTCACATCATGGGCACGAAGACCGGAATAGTTCCGCATGATCACTTCCAGCTCTTCAGAAGAATTTTTCATGTCCCGGGGGGTAAACGCCATTATACGTTCTTCAGCCCCGGTCTGAAGCAAAACAACCAAAAGGTTATAATGAAAATAGTCGTAAATCCTTCGAGCCGCGGAAGCCAGAACTTCCTCAGTGATCAGTGAGGATGATACTATGCGGCAAAAATCCGAGAGAAATGCCATTTCCTTCAGGTTTCTTCTCATTCCCATGACATCGCAGACATTCTCGACTAGCTGCCCCAGCCTCCCGCCGACCCTCTTTGGGAAGCCGCCCTGCCCCATGCAGTCCGAAGTATGCATTGCACTATTCATGATTCACTTTCCCCAGTCAGGATTCAGCACCTAACTTTCATTAAACGTGTCATCTTCGAGAGCATCGTTTTCACAACGCTGCTTCGCTTCATCGGAAATCACAACGCTGTCACGTTCTTCATGATGTAAAATCTGCTTGCCGCATTTCCGTTTCCTTGCAGAACCGGTGCCATTTTCTCTCGTGGGATTCACTTTCCCGATTCTCGTAACCTCGTCACTCATCAGAATTGCTCTTCTTCTTTCGATATTAAGCTGCTTTTATAGCTACTTATCGTCAGTCATAAAAATAGTTTAAGGCAAAACATAATTTAATTTCTGGAGAATTAAACAGCAATAATGCTTGGCATCCGATTCACTATCCGGAGAGCCCGTAATTATGACGCCCTGTTTCAAAATTTTGACGCTGCGACAACATGCTGAGCAAACGAAGCATTTCAACAGATATACCGCTCCCCCCCTGCGGGGTGCGGAACGTTCAGTTTCATTGCAACACCCTGAAAGCCCCATGGGCATCAGAAAAAGATTCAAGTATTCCGACAACACAACCGATATGAAAAGAGGAGAAACCGTACGAAAATCAGAATGTATGACTTTAACAGTGGAGATTGGAATATGGATTCAGTATCTTCTGCGGAAAAAATGTTTTCGTCACTATTGTCGCTGGACAGCCTGAGGGCACAGACGGCGACATCATTACTCTCCGGCGGATTGGGTCTTTATCAGAACAAGAATTATTCCCAGGCGATCGCCGCCTTCAAATCGGCCTCGGCTTACGCCCCAGATAATGTCGATGCTTACAATTACATGGCCAAAGCTTACCTGAAACAGGGAAAAACCAAGGAAGCCATCAATGCTTACAAGATTTCCCTTTCCATTGATCGGTCACAGAGTGACATACATACTGAACTTGGGAATGTCTACTATTCCGAAAAAAGATACTCCGAAGCAGAAAAAGAATTCAAGACCGCTGCCCAGTTGGACCCGTCCGACAACCTTGCCCCCTACACCCTAGGTCAACTCTACCTCAATACCGAAAGATACTCGGAAGCGGAGGTACAATTCAAGAAAGTAATAAAAATGTCGCCCAATGACGGGAATGTCTACTTTGCGCTCGGACAGACATACAACAAGATGGGCAGGTACGCTGAAGCAGTGCCACAACTCGAAAAGGCAATTTCACTGAAGGACGACTTTGCACTTGCACATTTTGAACTGGGAACTGCCTATAATGCTCTCGGCGACACAGAAAATGCGCAGGCCCAGGTTGACATATTATCAAAGCTTGACTCATCACTCTATAGTGAGCTGAAGCAGGATATCGCTACGCCGAAAATCTTCTCCTATAATTCCGCCAACAGCACTTTCAATCCCGTTCTCGGGCCCAGAACCCCCCTCGCATTCCTGAGCGCGGACCTTCTCTACCCGAATTCCAGCAAGAACTTCACCATGCAGTTCCAGTTCGATTCGGAAATGGATGCCACTTCTGTCATGAAAGCCTCCAACTGGTCCATTACAAAGGCCACGGGCGGAAGCGGCGGCCTGTACAACTACGGACTGCCGCTCAACCAGAGCAATGAAGCTATTATCTCGCCGGTCCCGAAAAGCGTTACATACGACGCAACCACCTACCAGGCGACAGTTACTTTCTCCATAGCACAGAACCCATATGGAACCGCCGTAATCGACCCTTCACACCTGGTGTTCAAATTTTCCGGCAAGGACATGGATGGCAAGTCGATGGATCCAACCGCCGACCAATATGACGGATTCGCCGGCGGGATGTTCTGAAACTCTCATGCTTCACAGGACAGATGGAAACCTTATACATAGAGCATAATAATTGCACACTGTTTCCTGATTTTATAAACAACACATACAACATCAAATTTGTTCATACCATCCAAATGGAACTGCCACAAACATTTGATGGCCCATTCTTTTCGTCAAGGCACAAAACCCACCGAATTCACATGGGGTTGAAATTACAAAGATCATTCTCCTTCACGTCATTACAAAACACCAATCATTTCATAATGCGCTGTTATCGTTGTTTATTTCATCGTTGGCACCACATTTGCTTTAAGTATTTTTATCATTTACCTGCAGTTTAATTGAGCACTCACAGGCAATGTACTGCCATAATAGTAAAACACCGATCTGGTTATCCGAGAAATGATTCTATTAAATGACCGTCTCCGGAGAAATACATGACTATTGACAAAACGATCGAATGGATCAAGAAACACTCCATTCCGGGAGAAGGAATCGCTATCAGCTCAAGTCAAATGATTAGTTATCCAGAGGTTACTGGATACATCATTCCATCCCTTCTTCTTTGCGGGGAGAAAAGCCTGGCTACTGAGTACGGTCGCTGGCTGGCCAGTATCCAAAATGCAGATGGTTCATTTCCGAATCCAAACCGCACCGGTTCATACGCGTTTGATACTGGTCAGGTCTTAAGGGGGTGGATTTCCCTCTTGCCTGAGATGCCGCAACTCGATTCTCACATCCAAAAAGCGTGCAATTGGTTAGTGAATAACTCCTCAGCCAATGGTCGCCTTCCCGTTCCTCCGGCCATATCAGACTGGTCGCTGGGTGATCGGGGTTTTATTAATGAGAGTGTCCACCTTTACGCCCTGCCCCCGATACAGACGATCGCCAATCTGTTTGGGGACAAAAAACTATCCTCATTCGTACGTAATAGTGTGAGTTACTACCTGAATAACTGTAACCCTCTTCAATTTGCGCAACCCAACATGCTCAGCCATATATTCTGCTACATTCAAGAGGCCCTGTTTGATCTTGGGGAAGAAGAAGCTGCTTTCAAAGGCATGAGCAGTCTCGCCGCTTTACAGCATACAGACAGAGCGATACCTGCGTACTTTGATGTCAAGTGGGTTTGCACACCTGGGCAGCTTCAGGCTGCCATAGTCTGGTATAAGCTGAATCAGTTCGAGAAAAGCGAAACGTTACTGAAGTTCATCAATGAATTCAAGAATCCTTCAGGGTGTTTTTTCGGCAGTTACGGTTTCTGTGCCGACTATTTCAACTCTGAAGAGATCAGCTGGGTGGCGAAGTTCTACTTGGATGCCTTCCATCTGCGGGTCCAAAAGTTCTTTGATAAGGAAAACGCATTGTTCCCTGACACAATCTCGCCCGACGACGGCAGATTAGTGGCGATCAAAGAATTCGCCGGTGGTCTCAACGGGAAAAAGGCTCTGGATGTGGGATGCGGCAAAGGGCGCTTTTCCGTTGCTCTTAAAAGGCTCTTCTGTGACATGGATATTACAGGCCTCGACTTTTCCAGAGAGTTGTTGGCTTCACTTCCTGACAACATCGCAAAGGTCGAGTCGAGCATGCTGAACATGCCGTTCCCCGATAACGAGTTCGATTTTGTCTTCTGCGTCGAAGCACTTGAACATGCGGTACAAATCGAGGCAGCTGTAAGGGAAATGTGCCGTGTGCTCAAACCTGGAGGCAAGCTGTTAATTATCGACAAAAATATTGAACATTGGGGAAAATTCCAAACTCCTGACTGGGAAAAATGGTTTTCTCCGGACTTTATTGTCGACATTATGAGCCGGTATTGCACGTGTGACTACAATTACATCGGTTATGACAGGCAATACACTCCTGATGGACTCTTCGTTGCCTGGAAAGGCATGAAGAATGGGACAATGAAAAGCACCGCTGAGAACTGGGATCTTCGGCCCGGCCCAGTCCATTCGGCGCTGAACGCCGACGAGTGGCACGATAAACTTACAAAAGAAATCTCCACCTCACAACTGGCAACCAATGTACTGGAAGGAAAGTCACCTCAATGGCTCTCCCCTCTTCTGGCAAACAGTAAGCCAGGTGACATTGTAGTGGAGCTAGGAAGTGGAACAGGTGAATTATCCGCATTTCTTGCAAAAGAAGACAGAAATGTCGTGCTTATCGATTACAGCATGAAAAATATCGAATTCAGCAAGGCTCTTTTCAAGGCACTGGGACTTTCAGGATTTTTTCTTTATGCCGATGTAACCAAGCTACTACCGCTCCCTGACGGTTACGCTGATCTCGTCTGGAGCAGCGGCTTATTGGAACACTTTGACGATGTGACAATAGATCGCATTGTTTCCGAGTCAACACGTGTAAGTAAGCAGAAAGTTCTTTCACTTGTCCCGAATGCCAACAGCATTCCTTACAGGCTCGGCAAGTTTATCAAGGAATCAACAGGCACATGGCAATGGGGCGTAGAAGACCCCAAGCTTTCAATGAAATGCCATTTTGAAGCTTCAGAACTGAGAAACATCCAGGAATACTCGGTCGGAACAGCGCACAGTCTCACTTTTCTTGATAACAGCGACATGAGGCCCGCTGCGGAAGCATTGGCTGGATTTTTCAACTCGATTTCAGAGAGAGAAAAAAAGCACCTCAACCAAGGATACCTGCTGGTAACAGTCGGCGAGAAAAAGCAGCCCCGACGATTGGCCGTCATACCCAGCGATCCTTTGAAAGCCTATGAAGACGCGGGATATGGGGGTTGGCTCAAGGATTATTATAACCCGCTCGGCTTCTTCGACGAAGTTTTCTGCCTTTCACCACTCGAAGACACAGAAAGGTATGTCCATGGCATGCATGTCGTGCCAACACGACCGCAGGAACTGTCAAGCAGAGTCGAATCCCTCGGCATTGCTGCGGTTCGCTCGTACGGCGGATTCTGGCCATGTGACATGGCTTGCGAAAACAAGGTGGAAGGCGTTCCTGTCATCGTCTCCATACACGACAGCGATCCCACCTTGATTCACGACAGCATACTCAAGGCTGACTATGTAATCTCCATAAGCAGCATCGTTAGGGAGAAGATTCTGGATAAGGGAGTGCCCGACAACAAGATAATAGACTTCTCGAACCGGGTGGACCTGTCGGTCTTCAGGCCAGTAACAGATTCAGACGCACGCGCAACATTCATTAAACAGTACCCGGGACGTTTCAGAATACTTCACGTCGGCCGCAAATCTCCGGAGAAGAACCTGGACACACTGATACAATCGCTTTCACTTCTTGGAGATGACTATGTAGGTATTTTCGTAGGAAAAGGAGACGAAGGCCGTTACCGAAACATGGCTGAGGACCTCGGTATAGCCCATCGCTGTTATTTTGTTCAATCTGTCCCCAATGAACAGCTTCCCCTCTATTACTCGTTCTGTGACGTCATGTGTACTCCAAGCAGACGGGAAGGTTTCGGAATCGTCTTCATCGAGGCCCTCGCATGTGAATCGCTTGTAGTCACATCGAACCTGATGCCCATGAATGAATACATCGGCAATAGGCATAACGGCATCCTCGTGGATGATTTCGAAAACCCCGCGAGCCTGTGCTCCGCCATTGCTGAAGCCTGCACTGACTTGGATCTCCGTGCAGACCTCCAAAGGAAAGCCCGGGAATCCGTTACCAGATTCAGCAAAGAAAACGTGGACCGTAACGAGACTTTAATTTACGAGAAGATACTGGCGGCGGGGTGACACTTGAATATCAGGATGAAGAATCTTTATGAGAAGCTTGGCAACAGCCGGAAAATCGTCGACCTGGGATGCGGAAACAACCCTGTTCAGGGGGCCTCAACAGCGGTCGATTGCCATTTGGAGCCCAATGAAAGGGCTGTGGGACATGGCGCCCACATCGATATCGGTGCATTCGCGAAAAAGGGAATTCGGTTCGTTAACCAAAGGATAGACTTGCCGTTGCCTTTCGCTGACCGCGAGTTCGATTTTGCGTTCAGTTCGCACGCGTTCGAGCACCTTGACGATCCGGCAACGGCATGCCGGGAAATGATGCGCATAGCCAAGAGTGGTGCGATAATTACTCCTTCAGTATTTGCTGAGATCGCCTTTGGCCGGCATTACCACAAATGGCTGGTCATGGACCGTCTAAACACACTGTTCTTTTTTCCCAAAAGGGACGAGGAAGATTGTCCCTTCGGGGAGCATCCCGAGTGGGACCCCACAAGAGGGTGGTTTGCAAGCCATAGCACCAATCCCTTTGATATCTTCCTGAATGACGGTGACTGGTATGGCGAAAGAGAAGGACTGGTCTTCGACACCTTCAGAAAAAGACTGCGTAAGCATTGGTATGATCGAAGCGTCGTCTCGGAAGTAATTTTCATATGGGAAGAAAACTTCAACTTTTTGGTGCTGTAGCAATAAAGGAAAAATCATATGACCACTAATCCGAAGGTTTCTGTCATCCTTCCTACATACAACGACATAGACTATCTTCCCCATGCGATTGAGAGCATGATGCGCCAGACAATGCCTGACTTCGAGTTGATCATAATCAATGACGGCTCTACCGACGGCACCGAAACATACCTAAAAAACCTGGTAGACCCTCGTATCAGTGTAATTTCACAGGAAAACCGCCGATTGCCTGCCAGCCTTAATGTCGGAATACAAGCTGCCTCCTGTGAACTGGTAACATGGATATCTTCAGACAATTACTGCGCCCCCTATTTTCTGGAGGCATTTCTGAACGCATTCGCAAAATACCCGTCAACGTCTTTCGCCTGCTCCGCCTTTGCTTGGATTGACAACTCGAATAATATCATCTCCGTGACGCGCAATCAGAATACATCCCCAGCGTTTCTCCTGACCGCAAATCCCGGTCTTGCCTCATTCATGTACCGCAAAAGCTGTCATGACACCGTGGGATGGTATGATCAGGACCTGGAGGGCGCCGAAGACTGGGACATGTGGCTGAGAATCTCCGAAACCGGGAATATCCTGTATCTTGAGGAAATATTATATTACTACCGAACCCATGACAGGAGCATGACAGCGACAATTCCGGAACGGATCAGGTCGTCATGCCAGAAGGCCTTCACTAAAGGATTGATGCGGAGAGAGAACATCATTTCCGTAAAAAAAGAGTATTGCATCAAAGAATGCAGTCGGACAGAAGAGGCAATGCTCATGGCGCACATGGGATCGAGATTTCTTAAATCCCCTTTTGAGGCAAGTGAATACGCTTTTACTCTCTTGGATGAAGCAAAGGATATCATTCCAGACAATAGATGCATCTACTACAATCTACTCGTCTCAGCCCTTAGAACAAACAGGATGGAAGTCGCATTTAATACGGCTCAAAGCTTCGCATCAACGGATCCAGGATTTAAAACATTATGCGATATCATAGCATCGGGAAACCGGGATGCTATTGATCAGTTATTATCGCAATTGCCTATAATGGATATTTCATTGACTGCAGAGTTGCTGTCAAAACAGATGGGGGCCTTTAAATACTCTTTCACTGCTAACAGGCCCGCACCGAAATGTTGAATTAGCGATTGTCATATCAAATTGAATTATCGAGAGACCAGAATATGAAAGAACCTGGAAGAAATTATTCGTGCTGTGACAGGTTGCCAACCTCTGTCCATTTCCTGCTGAACGACAAGTGCAATGCCAAATGTGTATTTTGTGGGGGGGATTATTTCAAAAGCACCAGCGGCAAATCGATCAACCTGGAAAAATTCACGCGGATTGCGGAGAACATCCATCTTCAGCATTTCCGCACCATTTGCCTGGCAGGCGCGGGAGACCCTCTTCTTAGCCCCGATTTCATGAACATAGTACACCATACGAATGAGCATTATCCGAACATCAGCATCATGGTCACCACCAACGGCATAGCACTCAGTCCTGAACTGTCCGCACAGATCATGGCATCGAAGGTCATGATGGTCAACATTTCCATCAATGCGGCAAGCAGGCAGACATACAAACGACTGATGCAGGTTGACCAGTTCGACCGGGTCTGCGCCAATGCGGCAGCATTCATTCGTGAAAGGGATGCGGCTGGAAAGCAGACCCTTCTTCAGCTATCCTGCGCCATCAGCAGGATCAACATAGATGAACTGCCCGAGCTCGTCGAGGTGGCCCGCCGCTCAGGAGTGCGCCACATCAACGTCATGTATTGCCGTTTCTACCCGCACTCGATCCGGAATCTGAACATCGATTCCCCGGAATACCTTCTCCATGACCAGGAATCCCTCTTCTTTCACCAGGAACTTTCGGATAGGAAGGTCATTGAAGCAAAGGCTCTCGCCGACCGCTACGGAATCGTTTTTACCCATGAGCCGCTTTTCCGGGAAAAAGGTCAGCCAAAAAAATGCATTTGGACCGAAACGGAAATTCTTGTAGGTTTCGATGGCGAAGTCTACCCATGCGGGGGTGGCGAAGTTCACTTCAAGAGAAAGGTTGAGTCCGGCATTTACGACTTCGGAAATGCGCTCAGCCAGACGATCGAGGATTTCTGGAATAACGATGCCTATCGCAAACTCCGCGTCTCCTGCCGCCGAACAGGCGAAAGCCCTATAATCGAGTGCCGTTACTGCGCGAACCTGATGCGGCACGACGATATACGTTCCCATATCATGGACTGGGAAGGCTTTGAGGAGGACGCAAAGGATTCGGCTCCCTGTTCATGCGGTACCTCGACCCGGAAGCCGCTGGTTTCAGTCATCGTCCCCACCTTCAATCGGCCGGATATGCTTGCAGACACCTTGAAGAGCATTCTTGCCCAGACCTACCCGTCTATCGAGATTGTGGTGGTAAACGATGCTGGGTGCGACGTGGAAAAGCTCGTGAAAGAGGTCGTCCCCAATGCCATCTATGTCGCCCATCCGCATAACAGAGGACTTGCGGCAGCGCGAAATACCGGAATCAATCATGCCACCGGCAAATACATAGCGTACCTGGACGACGACGATATTTTTTATCCGGAGCACATAGCATCACTGGTAAAGTTTCTGGAAAACAGTGACTACAGGGTTGCCTATTCCGATGCCCATCGTGCACTCCAGCACAAAGACGGAGACAGGTTCGTTACGGTAAAACGCGAAGTTCTCTATTCACGGGAGTTTGACTACGATGCGATACTGGTGGACAACTTCATACCGGTCCTCTGCGTCATGCACGAGAAGGAATGCCTTGCAAACTGCGGCATGTTCGATGAATCCTTGCCGCGTCACGAAGACTGGGACTTCTGGATCAGAATGTCGCGCCATGAGCGCTTTGCCCACCTGCCGACAGTGACCTGTGAATTCACCTATCGACCCTCGGGTTCAGGCATGACCAGCGAAACCCTGCCGCTCTTCATCAGGACTTACCAGGCAATTTACCGCAAATACTCGGAACATGTCTCTGGCAAACCGATGCTCCGGGACCGACAACTCGAAACCCTGTTCAACGCCAATTTCCGGGCATATCAGTTCATGAGCCAAAAGATCAAGCCTTTCCTTGGCGAAAAAGCCATCTCTGACGAGCTGATATCCTGCCTCAGTTCATGCGGCGCCACAATTCCGCAGATCAAGTCCGCCTTTTTCTGGCAGAAGGCGCTTGCCATGGGAGACAGCCAGGCGATGCCGCTCCTCGAAATGGCGCTTGCCGCAGATGCCGAAAATCACCCTGCGAGGATCGCCCTTTTTGAATCATACATCCGCGGCGGACAGTCAACCAAGGCGCTCAGGCAGATGGAGCAGCTCGTCAGGGCAAAACCGTCTGAACGGAACTTTTCCGACGCTCGCAATGCTCTTCTCAAGAGCATTGAGAACCACGCCACTCAGGGCAAAGAGACCAGTTTGTCATCCGGGCAGGGGCACGAAGATACCGGCAATAAGCCCCAGCTACGCGGTGCTTCAGCAGGCCAGGAGTGCAGCGTCTCCATAATCATTCCCCTATTCAACCAGGTTGTCTACACGAGACAATGCCTTGAAGCACTCGCAAGGAACACGCGAAGAACATTGAGCTATGAATTGATACTGGTTGACAACGGGTCTTCAGACGGGACAGCCGACATGCTGAAATCTCTGGGCAGCACTGTCAAGATTATTTCCAACCCCCACAATGCGGGTTTCGCCAAGGGATGCAACCAGGGAGCAGCCCAGGCGACAGGAAGACACCTCGTCTTTCTGAACAACGACACAATCCCCCAACCCGGGTGGCTCGAAGCATTGGTGAATGCCGCGAATCTCACAGGCGCCGATATCTGCGGCTCAAAACTTCTCTATCCGGACGGCAAGGTTCAGCATGCCGGCATCGCCTTCAACGAACGCGGCATAGGCTACCATATCTTCAAGTTTTTTGCCGCTGACCACAAGGCGGTAAACAGCATGCGCCCGATGAGAGGCGTTACGGGGGCCTGCATGCTCATTACGAAAAAACTTTTCCGGGAACTGAAAGGGTTCGACGAATGTTTCATAAACGGGTTCGAGGATGTTGACCTCTGCCTGAGGGCAGGCGAACTGAACAGGAAAATCATGTACGTTCCGGAAAGCGTTCTCATCCATTTCGAAGAAAGAAGTGAAGGCCGCAAAACACATGACGAAATAAACATGCAGTTGTTCATGAGTCGTTGGGGCGGCCGGGTTTCCTGCGACGACATCGAATATTACCGTGAAGCTGGCTATGTCAAACAACAAGATGGCAAGGGGAATACCGTTATCGCCCCTGATCCTGATACGGGCGGGAAAGTCGTCTCAGCCCGCTCTCACGGCGTGGATTCCGATCTGCTTAGTCGACAGTGCAGCGCGTTCCGGCAGGATCCTGACAACAGGGAGAATACGTATGAGTTGATAACATCTCTGGAAATAGCGGGATTTGAGGATGAGGCACAGAGGATCAAGTCGGTGTACCTCAGCAGGAATCCGTGTGATACCGCTGTGACACGCCTTCAGTAAACGTGCAAGTTCAAAAGTCAGTATCAACAACAAAACCTGCCGAATCACGGGAGAAAATATGAATGCTAACGACTACCACAACAACAAGTCCGATAATCTTGATGACAGGTATGGGCGTATCCGTGTAAAACTCAAAACTATGGACGTTGATGAGGCAATCGCAGTGATCGAGGAATTTCTCATGATTGCCCCCGAGTACGCCGAAGCCCACAATGATCTTGGGGTGATATACTATGGCAAAGGCGACAAACTGCAGACGCTCGGACACTATGAAAAAGCGGTTCGCCTATGCCCCGGCAATGCCACCTTTGCAAAAAATCTCGCAAGCTTCTATTTCGTCGAAATGGGCTGGGTCGACGAAGCCACTAGGATATATACCGATATCATGAGGCTTAACCCTGATGACATAGAAACATTGGCAGCCATGGGGATCATCGCCAAGACCACCAACCGCCTGGAAGAAGCCGGCATCTTCTTCAACAGGATACTTGAACTCGAACCTTGGAACGAAGAGGCGCGCCAGGCGTTCCAATCCGTCTCCTCCAGCTCTATTCCTGATATTGAGCCACACTGTTCGCCTTCTACAGAAACGCGGAAGGACTCAGACCTCGACACCATCATGGCCGATCTCCGCAATGTCATCTCGCATCTCGAAGAGGCCCGGACACCGTACCAGAAAGCTTGCGACCTTGCAGAAAACGGGCAGCCGGAAGATGCCATAGCCACTCTCCTGGACATTATTGACCTGGAACCGGACAAGGGACTCATCCATAACGACCTCGGAGTCCTGTATCTGCGAACGGGCGCCATGGATGAGTCGCTGAAGCACCACGAAGCTGCCCTGTCGTTCTCCCCTTCGAACTCGGTCTTCAGAAAGAACCTGGCGAATCTCTACTTTACCATCGGAAGAACCGATGACGCTGTGGAAATATTTACAGGACTCCTGAGGGAGAACCCGAATGATACTGAAACGCTGGGCTCGCTGGCCATCATCTGCTCGTCATTGAATCGCCGCGAGGAAGCCTGCATATTCCTGCGGAAAATCTCAGAACTGGAACCGGACAACGTCGATGCACGACGCCTGCTTGACGAACTGCAGCCCTCTGGAAATCAAGGTTTTTTTTTAACAAGCCACTAGGAAAATGCACCGGAACCGATCAGGCATGCTCACCTCCGATCGAGTCGCCGACGGTTTCGATCATAATCCCTGTTTTCAACCAGGTAGATTTTACCCGAAACTGTATCGATTCAATCATTCTCACACCACCTGAAGAGACATTCGAAATCCTGGTGGTGGATGACGCATCAACCGACTCGACCCAGGACCTGCTGGGAGAATTGACGAAAAAGAACCCTGCTGTCCGATCAATACGCAATGAAACCACCTCGGGCTTTGCCGCGGCCTGCAACCTTGGCGCCAAGTCAGCCAGCGGCAAGTACCTCCTTTTTCTCAACAACGACACGAAAGTATGCCCCGGCTGGTTCGGACCGCTCCTGGAAGTTCTCGCTTCCGATCCATCCGTGGGCATTGTCGCTCCAAAGCTGATTTTTCCGGACAACTCGATACAGCACTGCGGCAAGGTGTGGAAAGACCCTCGCGAACCTCATTCCCAGCCACATCACATATACTACCGCATGCCCGCGGATCTACCCGCTGCGAACAGGAGTCGGGAGTACCAGATGCTCACCGGCGCATGCATCCTGTTGAGGCGCGAGGAATTCCTGTCATTGGGCGGTTTTGACGAAAAGTACGAGAATGGATGGGAAGACGATGACCTGTGTTACGCCTACCGCGCAGCAGGAAAAAAATCGTACTACTGTTCGCAAAGCACGGTAATTCATTACCAGGGCAAGACGCTCCGGGAAAAGGCCGTGCTTCTTGAAAAGCGGGAACCATCCCTGCCGTCCGACCCGGATGCCCATGCCAGGCTTGACGATGAGCTTGCAGCAACGCGAAAACGGTTCGACCGGAATCGCTCCAGGTTCTTCGAAAAGTGGGGCAAAGAGATTATACGCGATGATGTCGATTTTTACCGGCAAGACGGCTTCGAGAATGGAGCCGTCTCCAGCGATATCCACCCTGTATCGAGGCCGGGAGCATCGATAATCATAGTCACATACAACTCTGCATCAACTATCATACCATGCCTGGAAAGCGTGCAACTCCATTGCAGTTCCGGCGATGAAATAGTCGTAGTCGACAACGCTTCGCGCGATGAAACCGTGAAAACGGTTGAACGTCTTGCAGCATCCGATAGACGTGTCAGCATCATCCGCAACAAAGAAAATTGCGGTTTCACGGCGGCAACTAACCTGGGCATAATTGCATCTTCCCTGCCTCTCATCATAATGCTCAACCCGGACACTGTGGTTCCGTCCGGCTGGATCGAAGGCCTTGCACAACACCTGCTGGAACCATCAGTCGCCGCTGTCGGTCCGATTTCCAACTTTGTGGCAGGCCTGCAGAAAGAGGAATTGCACCGTCGTGCAGCGATACCTCCCAGATTGACGGTAGAAGATGCCTCGGCGCTGTTCCGCACCTGGAATCGCGGCGCATCCGTGGAAACTAGGCTTCTTATCGGTTTCTGCCTCATGGTGCGCCGTGACATCCTGGATACAGTCGGCCTGCTGGACGAGCAGTTGTTTCTCGGCAATGATGATCTGGAGCTTTCCTGGAGGTTGCGGCAGAAAGGATACCGGCTGCTGGTGGCAACCGATACCTTTGTCTATCATGCAGGGCAAAAAAGTTTCGAGTCGGAAAAACGGTCCGCGACCGATGCACTCGTCCAGGAAAGCACGAACCGGCTCTTCGAAAAGCTGGAAAACCACTACGGCCACGGGCAGGTCCCTCCTCCTGAAGAGCTGTGGGGTATTTCCTGGTTCCGGCCCAGTGCACGCCGCAGTTCGGTCCGTGAAGAAACCGTATCCGCACTGGTCCAGACCGGAGAACACGACAATCGTCTGGTTTCCATAATAATCCTGACTTTCAATCAGCTCGAACATACCCGGCGTTGCCTCGAAAGCATCGAAAAACACACCCCCATGCCTTTCGAGCTGGTTCTCGTCGATAACGGTTCGAACGACGGAACTGTTGACTGGCTTAAAGAACAGGTACGACAGCACCCTCAATGGAAGCTTATCGCCAACGACCGGAACATGGGTTTTTCCGGCGGCTGCAACCAGGGCATCAAGGCATCAAGTGGAAACTTCGTAATGCTGCTCAACAACGATGTGATAGTTACCGACGGATGGCTCACAGGCTTGCTCGAATGCCTTGATTCATCCCCTGGAACGGGAACCGTGGGACCGATGACCAACAACATCAGCGGTATCCAGAAGGTGGATGGAGCGCCATATGATGATCTTTCCGAGCTGGATTCCTTTTCCGCCGATTTCAGGATCCGGAACCGCCACCGAAGAATTCCACACCGCCGGATAGTAGGATTCTGCATGCTGTTTCGAAGGGGGCTTGCAGATGCCATCGGTCTTCTGGACGAAAGTTTCGGCTCCGGCAACTTCGAGGATGACGACTTCTGTCTGCGAGCCGAAATCGCAGGATACAGGAACATGATCGCTGCCGATGTCTTCATCCATCACGTGGGAAGCGCCTCATTTGCCGGCAACAACATGGATTTCTCCGCAGCCATGGCAAACAACGGAAAATTGTTCCTGGAAAAATGGAGCCGCCCGGTAACGGACAGAAATGAAAGTTGCAGGATAGTAACCCTGAAGACGCTTGAAAAAGCCGATATGCTTCACCAGCGCGGTGAGCATGACAAAATGGTGGAATGCATCCTACAGGAAGGGATCAGGTCGGTTCCGGATGAAGAGAGGTTCTACCATGCTCTTGCCGAATACTTTCTTGACCTGGCCAGATACCAGGATGCCCTTGATACCCTTGAGGAGATTCCCCTGGTTGTTTCACGGGAGAAACATCTCGTGCTGACCGGAAAGGCACATCTCGGTCTCGATTCAGTCGATGGTGCGGTCCGATGTGCAGAGGAAGCCCTCCAGTTGAATGCCGTCCACGCTCCAGCACTGTGCCTGCTTGGCAGCGCAGCCAAAGAACAGGGAAAACATGCACATGCTGAATCCTTTTGGCTGAAAGCCATTGAATCAGATCCCGGATACGGAGAACCATATACCTGCCTTGGCATGGCCGCACTTGACTGCAATCCGGAACAGGCGCTCGATCTTCTGGAAAAAGGGTTTCTGCTGCAGCCTCTTGCCTCCACGGCCGCGCTCATGTATCACCAGGCCATTACCGGCGCTGCGAAGCCTGACAGGGGTGAAAAGTTATTCCTTGAAATGCGTCGCATTCATCCGCAAAACAAGAGAATCCATTTCCTTCTGATCGACCTCCTGGTCCGTCAGGGAAAGTCCGCCGAAGCATTGGAAGAGATTGAAACCGCTTGTGTCGTCTATGGCATAGATGACGGAATGCTGTCTGCCGGACTGGGACTTCGAGACTCTGTAGGACCCATGACTGTACCCCCGGGGAAAATTGAGCGAAAGACAGGAGTTTCTCTCTGCATGATCATGAAAGATGAAGAGAGAAACCTCCCCCGGTGTCTGAAGAGCCTCAAGCCGATCGTTGATGAAATCGTTCTGGTGGATACCGGCTCCTCTGACAGGAGCCTCGCTGTTGCAAGGCTCTTCGGCGCCCGGGTCTTTGAAGCCGCCTGGACTGGGGATTTCTCGTCAGCACGAAACATTTCGCTGGAACATGCGTGTGGAGAGTGGATCCTGGTAATGGATGCCGATGAAGTGATTTCGCCACGCGATTACGACCGGTTCAGGACGATAACTGCTGATGCAGGTTCTGGCAGGAAGGCTTACATGATCGAAACAAGGAACTATTCCACCAGGGTCGTCATGGAAAATTGGCAACCCAACGACGGCTCGTATCCTGTTGAGGAGGCAGGTGCCGGATGGATTCCCAGCAGCAAGATACGCCTCTTCCCCAACCGTCCCTCAATACGCTTCGAGGGCTCGATCCACGAGCTAGTGCAGCGCACCGTAGAAACGGCTGGTGTGCCGACATCAAATCTGCGTGTACCGGTACACCATTACGGCTATCTGGACCAGGACCGTCAAAAAAGGAAAAACGACGAGTACTATCTGCTTGGGAAAAAGAAGCTTGCTGAAGAAGGAGGAGACGATTTCAGAGCGCTTTGCGAATTGGCCATCCAGGCAGGAGGCACCGGAAGGTACGAAGAGGCGCTCGAGCTGTGGGAACGGATCTTGGCAATCAATCCCGACTACCCGCTAGCCTATTTCAATCTCGGATTCGTCCTGATGCAGCTGGGCAGGTTGCGCCAGTCCAGAGACGCATCGGCGAAGGTCATGGAAATGCAGCCAGATCACATTGACGCGGTGATCAACTATGTAATCTGTGATATATCCCTTGGCGGTGCAGAAAAAGCAGTTGACATGCTCCGCAAAAACCTGCGTATCAAACCTGATCACTTTTATTCCCGCCTGCTGCTCGCCATATGCCAGATCCTCATCGATCAGCGCGAAGCGGGACTTGCGGGACTCGACAAAATCAGGACTGAGGGCATCGAAATAGCAGATTTCCTGAATGACTTCGCAAAAAAACTTATCAGGTACGAAAACGCCGAATACAGCGGAAAGATTCTTGAAGCCGCGATTTCAAGCGGCAACGGCAACGGGGAAACAGTTGAATTCCTGAAATCAATGGCTTCAGAACAGCGCGTTGCATGAAAAGCTGAAAATCAGGCTTCGTTCCGAAACTAAATAACGTGCAACTAAAAAGAAAAGACCCTCTTTGTCAGGGTCTTTTTCGTTCTGCAAGAAATCAGGCAATCATGTGGGGAACTTTGTCACCAGATGCCTGTCAAACCGCCTTCCCAAGCATACTCTCAGGCTGGTCGGCCTTGGTCATCAAACCTGCCGCCAGATTCAGGTTGATGTTGATGGCAATGGTCAGTTTCTGGGGATCCGGACACGCCATAACTTCGAACAGCCGTTTGTCGAGAAATAGACTCAGATTCAGGATATCTTCCCTGAGCTGTTTCGGCAGCGGATTATCCGGCATGGTCAGCTCACTTTGGAAAAAACTCCAGACTTTCTGGTTGAATTTGACAGCTTCTTCCAGGAGCGCATCCCTGTCCGTCGAATTCCAGTTATCCTGGCAATTCTTCAGCATGAGGCCTGCTTTCGTCAACACCGACGCTTCGAGTTCACGCTGGGTCATTCCATCTTTCTGAACGTTTTGGTAGATATTATAGGGGTTTCTTGACATGGGACATTAGCTCCTCTTCGTAGTCGATGAGTTTCCGGGTATGTTTCAGTGCCTGGTAGAAATCGCCGGCAAGCATCTTCTCGCTTATCTTCTCGACATAAGGCTTGGTGCTTGGTGCCGCTGACAGTACATCCTTCACCAGATCCCAGTATCTTGCATGATAATCAACCAGATTCTCGGTGTCGATATACATCAGCTGTACCGCGAAATAGACGCGTTTCGCCGGAGAAACCGCTTCGACTTCAGTCAGGATATCTTTCTGGCGAAGTATCGGGACATTGTTCTCGACCAGCAGGTCGCAAGCCTTGGAACCGTTCCTGATCACGGCTCTGCCGATTATCACCTTTTCATCCGGCTTCAAACGCAGCTTAAGAGACATCCCGCTCCCCTCCCTTACCCCTTTACTGTCATGGCGAGCTCATTTCTGCCTTGCATTACCGCAGAACGCAGCTCTTCGATCCCCATGGCAGCAGATCTGACCTGCGTATCGGTTGCAACCTCCGAAACATCCGGCACAGAACCAGCCATTTTTTCCTTGTCTGCAAAGCCGAGCTTTTCCCAAAGTGCTGTATTCTTTTCATAAATCGGCGGCGGTGGCGGCGGAAAGGTCAGCTTCAGAATTTCCTTGCGCAACGACGTGTAACTCATGAGAATTTCCTTCCGTTCCGCGCTCTCGCTGGGAAACGGAGGGTTGTTCTTGATGATCACATCCAGGCGGTCTTTCATTCGATCCATGATGCCCGAGGCCTCCCGAAGCGCACGATCGGTTTCCCTGATACCCTTGGCCACCAGGTTCAATTCCTCGTTGACGCTACCCAGTCTGCCCATGGAGGAATTGGCCATCTGAAGAGAAATCACATCTGAGTCTCTTGCAGGATCTGTGCCTTTTTTTACTTCCTGCTCCCGAGCGGCCTGTTGATAAATCTTGCCTGCAGCATCCGGAACTGCCGTTATTTTCTCACTTCCCGCAATAGAGTCAATCGCCATCTTATTCCCCCCTGCTGCTCGAAAGGGGAGGAGGGTTCTCCCCCCTCCCCTTCACGGTTACTTCATGCCGGACAGAGGTCCTAGAAGAGTTTCATGACTGCCTGCGCTGCCTGGGAAGCCATGCTCAGCGATGAGATGCCGAGGTTCTGCCTGGTCTGCAGCATCAGCATGTTGGCGCCTTCTTCGTTCATATCCGCCAGAGTCAGATTGTCCGAGCCGGTCTGGAGCTCATTGATCATCGAGCTGGTGAATTCCTGACGGGTGGTGACAACGCTCAGGTTGGAAGAGAGCTTGGAAGACTCGCTTCTGAGGGTGTTCAGGGCGTCTTCCAGTTCCGAAGACGAATCCGAGATTGCGTCAGTCGTTGTTGAGTTGGTGCCGCTCCAAGTTGCAGCAGCCGCGGTAATATCGAGTCCAGTGGCGGTCGCGTCGAAACCGGTTATCTGCAGGGTCGAGGTGCCGGTAGCCTGGCTGAATTCAACAGTCTGCGTGCCCGAGGTCAGGAAATTTGTTCCACGATACCCGGAATCGCTTGCGAGATCGTCGATCTGGTTGCGCAGCTCGTCGAAGGTCGCCGCATATGCGGTGCGGTCATCCGTGACACCCGATGCGAGGGCTGCCTGGGCTACACCTTTTGCGGATTCGATCAGGGAGGTTATCGCCTTGATTCCTGCATCTGCCGCTCTGACCATCTGGATCGCTTCGGACATGCCGTCCTTGCGGGCGCTCAGGTCGCCTGCACGCTGCAGGTGAGACTGGGCCGCAAAGTAGTTGGTCGGGTTGTCGAGAGGCGTGTTGACCTTTTTGCCCGAAGAGAGACGGTTCTGAGTCTGGTTGATCAGGGTGCTGGTGCTTTGGAGTGACAGAAGGTTGTTCCTCATGCCGGAAGTCAAAGAAATCTGGTTTGCCATTGTACTGCTCCTTTCTGGTTTTTCCGCGGCCTTCTGGCCGGGTTGCGCCGATTCATCGGCTGGCTGTTTTTTGCCGGGGTTCCATGATCCCATTCTGGGATCGACCTTCACAGACCGTTACTGGCTGTTTTCCCCGGCATTTGTTGTTCTTATCGAACAACCGCGAAAAAACTTTAGAAGAAAATTCGACGCATTTCCAAATATGGCAGCCGATCCTGCCGACAAGCTAGCTGCCAAACCCGGCAACCCTGGAAAGCTCCCTGCGCACGGATTCCACCGGCCCTCTCCAGTCGCCCGGCCTATCCTGTCGGAACAGCCGCATGGTGGGATACCAGGGAGAATCGTCCCTGTCGAGCATCCAGCGCCAGTCAGCCGCGAAAGGGAGAAGCACCCAGGTTTCCTTGCCCATGGCGCCGGCAAGATGCGCCACACCGGTGTCGATTGAAATCACCAGGTCAAGATGGGCAATAAGTGCCGCCGTATCGCTGAAATCCCTGATGCCCGGGGTGTAGTCTGCAAGTTCGAGTTTACCAGGCATACCGTCTGACGAAGACATTTCATTGCGCATCTGCAGGGAATAGAACCTGGTCCCCGGTATCCCTGCAAGGGGAGAAAACATATGCAATGGGCAGGTCCTGTTGGGATCGGGCTTTTTCCTGCCGGCCCAAACCAAACCGACCCTGAATTTCCGGTTGTCCTCGAACTTGTCCGCCCATGCAGCGATTGAATCCACCTGCGGGAATATATACGGAATTTGCAAGGGAATATTGTCCATTCGAGTATTGCAGACAAGCGGAAGGCTCATTATGGGCAAATGGACATCAAATGCGGGAAGTTTCTCCCCCCTGGCAACAACTTCGGATACACCGGGTACTCCCGCGAGCAGAGTCTTCTGTGCAAGAGGGCATTCAAGAACCACGGTTCCTCCCCGCGCCGAGACCAGCGGGATGTAGCGAACAAACTGAAATGTGTCGCCGAATCCCTGTTCCGAGTGGATAAGGATGGTCCTGTCCTGTAAGGGTGAGCCATCCCAGAGAGGCTGATCGAAATCCCTCGCTTTTGAAGTGAAACCCCTTTTTTGCCAACGCCACTCGAACTCTTTCCAGCCTTCCCGGAACTCCCCGGCCTGGAGCAGGGCCAGCGCCAGATTCCAATGGGCCTCCGCGCAGGCTGGATCCATGGCCAGGGCCCGATGGCAACTGGCCATTGCCTCGTAGGGCTTGTGAAGAGCCTGGAGAGCAGTAGCAATCGTTACATAGCCCTCGGAAAACGAAGGAATGAGCCGAATCCCATTCCGGTAACTGGCAATGGCCTCTTCCCAGCGGCCGAGTTCCATCAGCGAATTGCCCATATTATGGTAGGCAACACCGAAATCCGGCTTCAAACCGATGGCATGCCTGTAAACGGCCACAGCCTCTTCATAACGCTCTTCAGCATGCAGGGCAGCACCCAGCTTCAGGAATGCCTCGACTTCTGACGGGTGAGGACAGATATCGCCGGCAGGATCTCTTCTATGATCTCTCAAGTTCAAGGATTCGCACCTTTCAACAGAGTTTTTCTGAGCAGCCACATTGGTCCGGCTAGCCGGTTTTACTACCAGCAACGAACATGCCCGATTATCACAATTCACAACCAATTGATATTACATCACTTTTTAATTCCATAATCCTGTCTGTCAATTTTTTGAAGAGATCACGTCATAATATGCAGGGGGTTGCTTTTATTCGCCAGTGCATCACTTTACATTTGTCTGTGATAACCAATCCGTGATAAAGTCGACACCGCCACTGGCGACACCCAAAAAGAGCACTGTTCACGTTCGGCTGTAAAAAATGCGGCAGGATAAATTATACAAAGCAGGGGATCGTAAGCGATGGCGAAAAAGAAGGTTGAATATGATCAATACTTCAAGGCAGCCCAACAGGTAAAGCTTGCAATCATATCGTCCGGGACGATGTCACGCGAAATCAACGGAGAGATTGCGGAAGTTGCCGGAGACAGCGCCAGAATCGAAATACTCGGCGAGGGGATACCCGAATCGCTGTCGGCAAAGAAGCAGGGAACGAAGATCTCTCTTGCCGGCTGGTCAGGATGGGGTTTCTACAAGACAGACGTAATTATAGATAAATTTGTCTCTTCAAAGGAAATCGCCGTCAGCTTCGTTGGCGGAGTTGAAGAGAAACAACGCAGGGAATATTTCCGCCTCGACGTATCCCTCCCGGTACGGGTCGATTACCCCGCTGCACAGAGCCCGGTCGCAATCAGGGAACTGTGGACGGCAATAAGGGACAAAAGCCAGTCTGCGCCCCCCCCGCGCATGGCGCCGACGGGAAAAGGTTACAGGGTGGTATTGCCGGGCGGAACCGACATCCAGCCGCAGAACGTCAACCTGAGCGGGGGCGGGCTCAGGATGCGGACTCCCGCCGCTATCGGGCTGGGAGATCTGGTCCATGTCGACCTCTATTTGCCTGTCGCTCCGCCAAGAATAATAAACACTGTCGCCGAGGTGCTGCGCTGCAACGAGTTGACGCTGCACCTGGAAAAGGAGTCCGTCTTCATCGCGGCCATGAAATTCATTCACATCGATGAACAGGACAGGGAGTCAATCATCGCTTATCTCTTCGCGGAGCAGCGCATACAGCTTCAGGCAGAACGTGAATTGCCTACGCCGGGCAGATAATTCCGCGCAATCTCCCGACTTCTCAGGGCGTGTGTGAATTTCCGCCCTGCCCTGCCCTCATTGCCACATTCTCAGGCTCACTCTTTTCCCCATCCCCTGAAAGGACGACTATGTCAACCCTTCGATTCCTGGACCGCCCTTCTGAAGTCCCGTTGTCCGCAACGGCGCGAAATTCGGCGTATCCGGTGGCGGACAGCTTTTCAGGCTCGAACTTGTAATAGTTGACCATGTGCTTGACCATGTTGGTAGCACGTGCAGTGGAGAGTTCCCAGTTTGATGGAAAAGAGCGAGTGTTGATCGGCATGTTGTCCGTGTGTCCTTCAATCCTGATCTGATTCGTGTAGTCGGAAAGTGATTCGGCGACCTTGGCAAGCAGTGGATAGGAAGCTACCCGTATCTCGGCGCTTCCGGAGTCGAAGAATCCGGCTTCCTTGAGGCTTATGACCAGACCGCGCCGGTTTATCTCGATGCTCACCTTGTCCTGCACTCCGTTTTTCAGCAGGTATGCCTCAAGGGAAGTCCGCGCTTTCTTGAAATCGTTCTCCTCGGCGTGATGCTTGTTCCTGTTATCCTTTGTGAACGGCATGGTGGGCTGAATCGGCCCTCTGGACATGGGCTGGGGTTTCATGGAAGGAACCGATTGCATCTCGGTAGTGTCCATGATATTGACTTTGCTTACCGAGCTTGATTTTGCATAGCCGAAAGATTCACGCATGGAGGCTATCACTTCCTCCACCTTCCTCTTGTCGGTCTGGGACATGGCAAAAAGGGTTACGAACACGGCAAACAGCAGTGTCACGAAATCCGCGTAGGAAACCATCCACCTCTCGTGGTTTGCATGCGCCTCGGGCTTCTTCTTTCTGCGTGCCATCTACTTCACCTTTTTCTCGTCGCCTTCATGCACCAGGAAAGCTTTCAGCTTCTGCTCTATATAATGCGGGTTTTCTCCGTTCTGGATCGCGGTCAGGCCCTCTATGATCATTCTCTTCTGCAGCAGCTCGTCCTTGATCCTGATTTTGAGCTTGGTAGCGAACGGCAGGCAGATAATGTTCGCAGTCATAAGCCCGTAGATCGTGGCCACGAAAGCAACCGCAATACCTGCTCCGAGCTTCGAGGTGTCAGCCAGGTTGTTCATGACTTGAATCAGACCCAGCACCGCACCGATGATGCCGATCGTGGGGGCATACCCGCCGGCAGCTTCGAAGAATTCCGCGCTCGCCTTTGAATGTTCCTCGTAAGTGTCAAGTTCGGTCTCCATGGTATCCTGGAGCTTCTGGGGGTCGATTCCGTCCACCACCAGGGAAATCCCCTTGCGGGTGAAGCGGTCTCTGGCGGACTGGGCCTCCTGCTCCAGGGAGATAAGCCCGTTTCTCCGTGCCTTGGCAGCATAACCGATGATTTCCTTGATTATCGTCTCATTGTTCTCAGATTGAGCAAAGAGCACTTTCTTGGCGTCTTTCACCGCCTGGAGGATGGTCTTCATGGGAAAACTGACAAAAGCCGCACCGAAGGTCCCTCCAAGAACGATCAGTGCAGCAGTCGGCTGCAGAATGGCGCTTACGTGTCCCCCTTCGAGGAGCTGGCCGCCGATGACCGCGCCGAAGCCGAGCACAAGTCCGATTATTGTTGCGATATCCATAAATAACGCATCCTGATAGTGCTGATTTTATAAGGTGTATTTCATCCGGGAAATTCAAATATGCGCTGGAAACATCCGCAAAGCGGATAGTGCCGGGCGCTGTTTCAGTCCCGCGGGCGAATGCTTCCGCAATCCACTCTGCGCAGATATTTTTTCCCCGGACGATAGAATGCCCGAGCAAGGATCTTTGCCCTGAAAGCCGTGATTCTCTCGAGCAGAACCGATGCTTTTTCCCTGATCACGTAGCGGTCGCCGTTAGTCAGCGTAATGTGGGTGTCCGGCGTCTCCTCGATCAGTTCCATCAGATCCTCGTTCAGATACATTTCGCTGCCGTCAAGTCTCGTTACTTTAATCATCGTCCACCTGCTCCGGAGGTTTGAACTCCCTCTTTTTTATTTTCGGACCCAGCCGTCAATTCTTGAGCATTATTTATGCCGGTCAGTGACGACAACGCCCTACAATACCAGAGTGTAGCAGCTGACAAAGAAAAAGGCCAAACCGAAGATGCAGTTCGGAAGGCCTTTGACTGGACTTTTGCTTTCCGGCAACGAGAAAATCAGCTTAGATAATCGAGAAGCGACATCTGCATGATCTTGGCGGTCGTAGACAGCGCGGCTTCGTACGCCGTCTGCTGCTGATTCAATTCCACTGCGGCCTTGGTATAATCAACGTTCTGCATATCTGAGACGATGTTGGACAGCGTATTCTGATTCTGGGTTATCATCGTCTTCGCGCTTTTCAGACGCGTCATCTTGGAGGCGACGTCGCTTCTCGCATTGGTTATCTGGTCAGACGATTCATCAAGCTGAGCCGCCGCAGCCTGTATGTCTGTCGGATTATTGTTGGTAATGGCTGTCACGAGGTTGTCAAGGGTCGACAGGATGTCGACTGAACCATATGAACCGGTTCCCTTCAGCAGATCGTCACCGGTGATGTTCATGGCCACGGTGGAGTTGTTGCTGATCCCGACTGAAATATCATCGCTGGTTCCGTTATAAACGTTGCTTGCGACGCTGAAGGGGGGGGAATTGTTGTCGAATCCGGCAAAGATGTACTGGTCCCCCAGCTGGGTGTTGCCCATGTCCACCAGCTGTTTCTTCAACTCGGTCAGCTGGGATACCGCGTTGTCCCTGACCGTCTGGTCACTGCTTCCGCTAGTAATGGTCCCCGCAAGCTTCTTGGCTTGCGAAATGAAGCCCGCCATCCCCTGCAGCGCGGTATCGGTCGTACTGAGCCACATGTTGCTCTTGGTTATGTTGCTGAGGTACTGGTCCCCACTCTTTATATCACTGTTCATGTCCAGAATCTGCCGTGTGCTGATCGGATCATCGCTCGGCCGGTTGATAACCAGGCCTGAAGCAACCTGCTCGTTAAGAAGGTTCAGGCGTGAACTTTCTTTCTGCAGGTAGTAGAGAGCATTGTTAGCGGTCATCCCGGATGTTATGCGCATAGTCGCTTTCCTTTCAGCGTATGAGTCCCATTACCGTATCCAGCATATCGTTAGCTGTGTTTATCACTTTTGCTGACGCCTCATAGGCGCGCTGGTACTTGATCAGGTTGGTCAGTTCCTCATCCAGGGACACGCCGGAATTGGACTCGCGAAGCGCATTGAGCTGCTTCAGGAAGCTTTCGCTCTGGCTTGTCGTGTTTGCCGCGTTCTCGGTGTCGACGCCGATGCCGCTGACCAGCGCATTGTAATAGCTTCCGACCGTGGAGCTGGAAGTGCTGCCGCCAGCGGTAAAGGTCACGGTTGTATTCTGCAGAGAGCCTATGGAAAGCGCATTGGTGTTGTCTCCCGGTCCGCTTGTGGTCAGAGGATTCTGCCCGGCAGCAGCGATCTTCTCGCTGGTCAGCGCGCTGTTGAGGCTGATGGTCGCAGCGGTGGTTCCCGAAGGGTCGAAAAAGTTGTTCTGGGTCCCATCAAGGCCGTAACCCGATGCATGCTGGGTGTTGACAGCGGTTACCAGCTGGTTTGCAAGTTCGTCCAGTTTGTCCATGTAGCCCGGAACGATCTCGTCGCGAACCTGGAGGGCGCCGCCGATTTCCCCCAGGCTGTTGTCCGGTCCGCCGATGCTTGCGGTCACATTGACCGTTGAGCCCCCGCCTATGGGCGTGAACATTATGTCGTTCAGACCGGTTCCTGCATTTGCCTGGGTTGAAACGGCGCCGTAGGAGCTGCCCTGGACCAAAGTCTGGCCACCGGAAAGGCTGACCGTCAAAGATCCGTCACTCTCTTCCGTGTAGTTGACTCCAACCAGCTTTCCCAGTTCCTGGGTGAGATAATCCCGCTGGTCGCGCAATTCGTTGGCATTGCCGCCCAGCCTTTCGGTCTGGAGAATCTGGGAGTTCAAAGAAGCAATGCTCTTTGCCTTGTCGGTTATTTCGGTAGTTATTCCCTCCAGGGATACATCAGCATTATCTATGCTGTCCTGCAGGCTGCTGCTGGCCTGATTGAAGTTATCCACCATGATCTGGGCACGGGTGAGAACGGCCTGCCGCTCAGCAGAACCCTGGGGCGTAACGGAAAGGTCCTGCCATGAGCCGAAGAAATATTCCATGGCCGCACCCAGCCCGTCGGTGGTAAGTTCGTTGAACGAAGGTTCGATCTGATCCAGGGCGGTCTGCACAACCTGGCTTTCCCCGTAGTCGCTGTTGCCGTCCACAATCTGCTTCTGCAACAGCTCGTCATAGTTTCTCCGGACTTCGGCAACCTTGACCCCCGTACCGAGAGAAATGCCGTTGGAGCTGATGACCGGCGCAGTTTCGAAAACGACCTTCTGACGGGAATATCCGTCCGTATCCACATTGGCTATGTTTTCGCTTGTCACCTCGATGGCGACCTGAGCCTGGGTTATCCCCGATGTGGCAATATTGAGTATGCTGTTGATGCCCATTCATATCTCCCCGTGAAGCAGCCTGCCACCGGTCATTCCCGACGCCATGCGCCCGGTGTCACAGTAGGTGCAGCTTTTCGCCTGGCTGCCGTTGAAGAACTCCAGCGAGCTTTTTACAGCTTTTAGAGATCCATAGAGGAGATCCCTGTTTCGTCGATTATTGCGGACCACTGAGTCGCCCAGTTGCAGAATCTTCTGTTGTATCTTTACAAAGCTGTCGCGCAACGGAGTTTTGAGGACGGCGATGATCAGAGACAACTTTGGCGGCGCAGTAATATTCAATTCCTCTGCCGCGGACTGAAGGGCCATCCTGCATTCGGAAGTCTTTGCCCCCAGATGATCCAACAGCTGCAGTTTTCTTTGGCGGTTGGACTCGATTCCGTTGACGTCGTGCCCTGTAATGCAGCTCTGCTCCTCTCCCAGAACAAGCAGCAGCTGCTCAAGCAGTTCCTCTTTCTCGGCGAGACAGCTTTTCAGGTGTTCGATCCTTTCGCTCATGACTCTTCCCCACCGGCCAGTACACCAAGAGAACGCAGCATTTTCTCAGCAACCGCCTGGCCGCTGACCTTATAGGTCCCTTCCGATATCTGCTTTTTCAAGGACTCGATTCTCTCGCTGCTCGCTCCTTCCATCGAAGCTATGGTGCTGGTCAAGCGATCAATCCTTTCCTGGCTGACGGAAAGATCCACCCGGTCCGTCCCTGTGCCGGACACTCCATCCTTCAGTGTCCCGAGCGGACCTGTCTTGCCCGTCGCATCTGTTCTGGCGCCCAGTATTCCGTTGCTTAGAGTTCTGTCGGTAACTTTCATGGCGGCACCTGCGCTTCCTGACTTGATGTCTTTCGCTTCACGGCTCTGTTCGATTGTCATTGTACTTGCCGTCTCCGGTTTGAGATACCAGCTGCTCTTCGATCATTTTCCTGAGGCCAAGACCACTGCCGCTTGCTATTGCATTTGCGTATTCCTGGTCAAGGAGCGACCGGTAGACTTCTTCTCCGTGCCCGCCGCCTGTCAACGAATCTTTCCCAACCGTAGAGCGCATGGATTTGAGCATCATGCCTATGAAGAGAGATTCGAATTCCATGGCAACCTTGCTGACAGCCGGATCCTCGCCCTTGCCTGGAGTGGTCTTCCCGGTGTTTTTGACTCTGCCGGCGGTCGTTTCCGGAACGTGAGGAAGCGGAATATTTTTCACGGATTCTGTCATGTACTATACCTATCGAACGAGGCAAAGAAAACTTTAACCCTTTTTTTGATTTTTTTTCAAAAGTTGAACATGTGATCAATTTATGAACAGTACGAGGGACCGAGGCCTCGCCCTCCTGCTCATATGATAGTCAACTCGCCCTGCAGAGCCCCTGCAGCCTTGATTGCCTGCATGATGCCGATCAGGTCGCGGGGAGACACTCCGATTGCGTTCAGAGCTTTCACCACATCACCGATATTGGCGCCTTCTTTCAGCACCGCAAGTCCGCCGCTTTTTTCCTCTTTCACTTTGATCGAAGTCCTTGGCACGACAACCGTCTCACCGGTCCTGCTGAACGGTTGCGGCTGGGACACCTTGGGCGTCTCCTTGATGAAAAGGGTCAGATTGCCGTGGGATACCGCAACAGTCGAAATCCGCACAGCACTCCCTATGACAATTGTGCCTGTCCGCTCATTGAGCACCACGCGTGCCGGTGCATCAGGCCTCACTTCCAGGCCTTCCAGGGCTGCCGCGAATTCCACCATGTTTCCGCCATATTTTGTCGGGACTGTCAAAAGCACTGAGCCCGGGTCGTTGCACACAGCGACTGCGGATTGAAATTTTGCGTTAATGGCCGCGGCCAGCCGGGATGCGGTCGTGAAGTCGGGCTGATGAAGGTTCAGCCGTATCTGGTTCCTGTCCGCGAGGATGTTCGGCAACTCCCTTTCAACAAGGGCGCCTTCAGGAACCCGGCCGGCAGTGGGATGGTTTTTCTGCACCGATGCAGCCTGTCCCCCATAGGAGAAGGAGTTGGTGAGCACTGCCCCCTGGGCAACGGCATACACCTGCGAGTCACCACCCTTGAGCGGTGTCATGAGCAGGGTGCCTCCTGCCAGGCTTTTGGCATCGCCCATGGAGGATACCAGAACATCGATCCTCGTCCCCTGCTTGGCAAAAGGCGGCAGGACAGCCGTCACCATTACCGCCGCAACGTTTTTGACCGTTATCTCGGAACGCTTGATCGTCAACCCAGAGCGCTCCAGCAGATTTACCAGGCTCTGAACCGGAAACTTGGTCTGATCACTGTCTCCGCTTCCGTTCAGCCCCACAACAAGACCGTAACCGATCAGCTGGTTATCGCGGACCCCATCAAAACTTGCGATATCTTTTATCCTGGAAGCAGACGCCCCAAAGGGCGACAGTGCAATCAGGAGCAGTATGCAGATTACCTTTTTCATAACGAACTCCATTGCCTTTTCCATAGCCTTGCTGCCGTCTGCCGGAGACGGCAGCAAGGCTTGGGCCCGTTTCCTCTCGACATCAGAACGGCCATATCTTGTCAACCAGATTCATCAGCCATCCCGGCTGCTGCCGGTCGGTTATGATGCCGTTGCCTGAATACGTTATCCTTGCGTCGGCTATCATGGACGAGCTGATCATGTTGTCATGGCTGATGTCTCTCGGCCGGATAGTGCCTTCGAGCATCATTACCTGGTCTTCGTTATTTACCTTGACGCTCCGCTGGCCCTCGATCCGCAGGTTGCCGTTGGGAAGCACGTCCACCACACGGGCGGATACGGTGGCGCTCAACACGTCTTTCCTGGTCGTGGAACCGCTGCCGTCATACTTGGAACTGGTGGTTGCGTTGACCAGGTTGTTCAGGTTCAGGTAATTGGCCAGAGCCGTGGTTTCCACACCCATGAAATTGGGGATGGCCGCGGACATGCCCGTTTCCCTTTTAGTCCCGGTGGTAGCTTCTTTGGTTGCACTGGCCTGTTCAGCTATCACCACGGTCACTATGTCTCCTCTTCTCCTCGCCTTGAAATCCTCTGCAAGGGATGAGGAAGTCTCCTGCCAGATCGAACCGTTGGAATATTTCGCGCGTGGCGCGGGCGGCTGGTCATCAATGGCCTGTTTCATCTGGACCGGCGGATACATGCATCCGGCTGCAAGCGAAACCAACACTGCCAACACTGCCAAAGCTGCTTTCTTCATAAATCAATTCTCCACAGTTGATGCCGAGGTCTTTCGTCCGTCAAGCCCAACGGATCAGAAATCCACCGCCACAGTACCGGAATCCAGAACCCGGCCCTGAACATCTTTTTTGGAATTCAGGTTCTGCACCATTACCAGGTCCCCTTCGGCCGCCGATCCCTTGGCTCTTCCGGCAGCCGTCACCCGGAGGGATCCGTCCTCGGCCACTATGGTGACCATCTGCCCGTACTTGATTATGGGAACCTTTTCCAGAAAATCACTTCTAACCGGACTGTTGCCACGGATGTTTATCCGTACAACCTTTCCCACTACAGAGGGTGTATCAAACGCCACCTTCCCGGAAATGCCGGCCAGGTCCCTTTTCTGCAGCGCAACATCCCCCTCGGAGATGATCTCGCCCCTCACCAGCGGACGAAGGGCAACAACCATGTCGGCAAGGGCTTCCACCTCGACCGGCACACTCATGTTTCTGACCACGCTGTCGTCCACCCTGACTATAAATCCCAGGTTGGTTCTGCCCCAGCCTTCCCATTGCCGGGGAGCCATGAACTCATAGCTGACCTTCCCAGAAGGAAGGCTCATATCTCCGCTGTAAACGATCCTCTTGATCCTTATTTCCAGGCCGGTGCCGTTCGTCCTTTCCATGATGTAGGCCGTAATGGCCTCCCGGATTTTCTTTTCACGAAGCACAGTGCCGCCTGCTCCTTTGACCGGTGTACAGAAAGCGCCCATAAGCACTAGCAACATGATGGTTACAACATGTCTTTTCATATTCCTGACCCCGCTTCACCAACCGTTACTTCTTCATATTGTTCGCCTGCTGCAGCATCTCGTCGGCAGCCTGCACGGCTTTCGAATTGATCTCGTATGCTCTCTGGCCGACAATCATGTTCACCATTTCTTCCATAACGCTCACGTTGCTCATCTCCAGGAAACCCTGACGCACCGTGCCGATCCCGTTCTGCCCCGGTGTTCCTGTCGTTGCGTTTCCTGAAGCATCGGTAGTCAGGAAGAGGTTGCGTCCCTGGGCCGACAGACCGGCAGGGTTCTGAAATGTTGCCAGTTGCAGGTTGCCGATGGTGGTCGTGCCGGACTGTCCGGACTGCGTAACCGCAACTGTCCCGTCAGTTCCGATACTGATCTTGGTTGCATTGCTGGGAATCACGATCTCCGGAACCAGGGGATCACCATCACTTGTCACGACACGTCCCTGGCCGTCCCTCTTGAATGTGCCGGCCCGGGTATAGGCAGTGGTGCCGTCAGCCATCTGGATCTGGAAGAAGCCTTCACCTTCAATGGCGATATCCAGTTCATTGCCGCTCTGAGTGATATCACCCGCGGTAAAGACCTTTGTAACCGCTGCCGGTGTGGATCCAAGTCCGATCTGAATTCCCGCCGCCTGGGTGGAATTAGTTGCAGGAGACCCGGTCGCCTTAACGTTCTGGTACATCACATCCTGGAAATCGGCGCGGCTTTTTTTGAAACCGGCCGTGTTCGCGTTTGCCAGGTTGTTGGCAATCACATCGATATTCAGCTGCTGCGACTGCATTCCCGAAGCGGCAGTCCAGAGTGCCCTGATCATGTGGAAACCTCCTTTTTGCTCTGCAAAGTTTTGGTTTTAGGTTTTAAGTTTTAAGTTTTAAGTTTTAAGTTATGGTTACTGCCTTTTGCCTCGTGACTATTCTTACACTTTTCCCAATTCGTTCACGGCCTTGCCGGTCATGGAATCGTAGTTCTGGATGACTCTCTGGCAGGCCTCGAAGAACCGGCTCGTATCTATCAGCTGCACCATTTCTTCAACTGCCGAGACATTGGAACCTTCCAGACGGCCTTGCATCACGGCTGTCTTGGCCGCCGGCTGAGCGGTGATTCCCGGATCATTCGGTTCCAGCAGTCCCTGTCCTATCTTTCTCAGGTTATAGGGTTTTTCAAATGTCACGATGTCGAGCGCTCCCGTTTCAATACCTTCCACGGAAATTTTGCCTTCGGCTGAAAAGCTCACTGTGCTGCCCTGGATATTTACCGGCCCACCCTTTCCCATGACTTCATAGCCGTCAACCGTAACGAGATTCCCGCTGCTGTTGAGGCGGAAATTTCCCTGCCGCGTATAGGCTTTCCCATTGGGCGTATTGATGACGAAAAATCCCTCTCCGTCCAGTGCCAGATCAAAAGTGTTTCCGGTAGTGCTTACCGGTCCCGCGGAATAGTCTATGCTCGTGCTTTCCGCTACGAGTACCGGCGCTTCCGCAGCATAACCGGAAGGGGATGCCGACCCGGCCGACGACATTACAGCCTCGAATTTCATGCAATCCTTCTTGTAACCGGGAGTGTTGACATTCGCCAGGTTGTGGGCAAGCACATCCAGGCGTTGCACCGATACAAGCGCACCTGATAGAGATGCATACATTCCGCTGTTCATATTGGTCTCCGTGAAGGCCGCACTCAGGCGCCCTGATTTCTCATTTTTACTTTCAATCTGATGACTGCCTGGCTGTGCAACTGGGAGATGCGGGATTCGGTAAGTCCCAGAACCTCTCCTATTTCTTTCAGATTAAGCTCTTCATAGTAATAGAGAGTTATGACGATGCGCTCCTTTTCCGGCAGGGATTCGATTGCCTCCCCAAGGGAATGGAGCAACTGTTTCGCGATCATCTGGTTCTGCGGGTTTTCCGTGGTATTGTCCGCGAGAAAATTCAGGAAGCCGAAGGATCCGCCGTCCTCGTCTTCGTGGAAGTCATCCAGGCTCATGAAAGAGAGCGAATGCACATCTTCGATCAGCTGGAAATATTTCTCGAGATCCATGCCCATGGCGGCTGCAACCTCTTCGCTGGTCGGATTCCTTCCGAGCTTCTGTTCCAGGATGGATAATTCCTGTTCGAGACGCTTGTATTTCTCACGAAGGGTCCTTGGAAGCCAGTCCTGAGCCCTCAGTTCGTCCATGATCGACCCCATGATCCGCTTCTCGGCAAAGGTCTTGAACTGGTTCCCCCGAGCCGGGTCGAAGCGTTCCGCCGCAGTGATCAGCCCGATGACCGCAACGCTCATCAGATCCTGCTGGTCAAGGTGGGAGGGCAACTTGGAAGATACCCTGCCCACCAGATACTTGACGAGCGGAAGATGGGACATGACCAATTCGTCCCTGTTCTGGAACGGGCCAAACATCACGTCGGACTCATATTTTTTCGCGAGATTGTTCATAATGTCTCCCATCCTGCGGGCATAGCCAGGGCACCATGAAGCCCCCCGCTATACCCGTACATATCTTTCATTCATAATCAATGTATTATTGACCGAGAAGAAGCTCCGCCACTTTCCTGGAGGTAGCAGGTTCAATGTCCTCGGGGACTCTTTGTCCCCTGGTAAAATAGGACAACGGCAATTTGTTCTCAATCTGCAGGTTGATGATCGAACCAAAGGAACTGCTTTCATCAAGTTTGGTGAAAAGCAGCCTGGAAACCGGCAGCATCCCGAAACCTTTCACTATGGACCGCAGTTCGCTTTCCCGGGTCGTTGCCGCGACGCACAGGTGGATTTCAATGGCTTGTGTGCATTGCAGCATTTCGCGCAAGCGTTCGATGGTTTCCGTATCCCGGGGGCTGCGTCCAACCGTATCGATGATGACGAGATCCTTGTCTGCGTGAAGTTCCAGCGCCTTTTGCAGCTCTCCCGGTGTTGACGCCACTTCGAGAGGCACTCCCATTATCCTGGAATATGTCTTGAGCTGCTCGACCGCGCCGACACGGAATGTATCGATGGTAATGAGCGCAACCCTTGCTTTTCTTTCAAGAGTGTAATGTGCGGCCAGCTTGGCAACCGTGGTTGTCTTTCCGACTCCTGTCGGGCCGACCAGTGCCACTATCCTTGCGCCGTTTCTTTTCATGCGGATGGATCCGGTGCATTTCACGGCTGTCTCGATGCTCTCCTTCAGTTTTCCCCTGAGGTCTTCGGAACCGGTCAGCTGAATTCCGTTTGCCTTGGCCTTTCCCGCTAAGGTGCGGATCGTTGCTTCGTTCACTCCGGCTTCATGAAGTGCCGCGGAAACCTCTGCAAGCGCTGCGTTGTCGTTCTTCCCGCCTGCGATGCCGTCGACAACATTTTCTTCCGGCAACGAGTCGAAAGACCGGAATTTGAGCGGAGCCGGGGCAGTCTCTTCCCGTTTCCCGCCCTCCGGATTCCCTCTTCTCAGAACCTGCTTATCCTCGGAGCCGAAACCGCCGGCCTGCGTTTCGACAGATCGAAAACTTCCTTCATTGATCATCCCGCCGGGCTCAAGCGATGTGCGGTTCCGCCGTTCGGCCTTCTCCCTCATGAAAAGGCTGTCCACACGTTCCCTGAGGTCTTTCAGCTCTCTGGCAAGCGGTTCGAGCATGGATTTACGGAACTCATCCCTGGTAGACTCCTCCACTGAGGCATATTCCATCGGAGATGCGGGCCGTCTGGCAGGCGCCGGCGCCAGTGCGGCGGTGATGGAAAAGACCGGCCTGCCGAACAGGCCCAGAATCCCTTTGCGGCGCTCCCTGCGCGAGGAAACGATCATTGCGTCAGGCCCCAGTTCGGCCTTCACGAGATGCATGGCTTCGGTCATGTTTGCTGCCTGAAAAGTTCTAGTTTGCATCAGCAGTCACCACTCCTACGGATTGGATTTTTATGTTCGGAGGTATTTCGTTATGTGACAGAACAGCCAGGCCGGGCAGAAAGCGTTCAGTCAGTTTCTTGACATGCCTTCTCACGGATGGAGACGCAAGCAGGACCGGCATGCCGCCAGTCTGGCTGAATTTTTCCATCGACGTCCTGATGTTGTGCAGGATCCGCTGTGCTACGCCCGGGTCAATGGCAAGATATCCGCCGTGTTCAGCCGGCTGCACGGATTCCGCGATAACTTCTTCAATCTGCCGGTCAAGAGTGATGATGTTCAACACATCGTCATCCTGCTTGAACTGCTCTACTATGTAACGACCCAATCCCTGGCGCACGAATTCGGTCAGGACATCCGGATCCTTGGTCATGGAGCCGTAATCGGCCAGTATTTCCAGGATCGTCCTCAAGTCGCGGATTGACACGTTTTCCTTGAGCAGATTGTGGACCACCTTCAGGACCGTGCCCAGGCTCAGCAGGGAAGGCACCAGTTCGTCTACGACCTTGGGGCATATCGCCGCAAGGTTGTCAAGCAGCTGCTGGAGTTCCTGCCGGCCCACCAGTTCATGGGCGTGCTTCTTGATGATTTCGCTCACATGGGTGGCCATGATCGTCGTGCTGTCAACCACCGTATACCCGCAGATCTGGGCATTTTCCCTGTCAGTCCCCTTGATCCAGACCGCAGGGAGGCCAAACACCGGCTCCGTCGTCTTTGCTCCGGCTATTTCAACCGACGCAGCACCGGCATCCATGGCGAGAAACTGCCCGGTGAGATTCCCTCCCCCGACCCTGGCGCCTTTTATCAGGATCGAGTATTCGTGCGGTTTAAGCTGCAGGTTGTCATGAATGTGAATTGGCGGGACGATGAACCCCATCTTCTGGGCAAAGTTTTTCCTGATAGTGCGGATCCGCTCCAGGAGTTCACCCTGCTGGGCCGCATCAACCAGAGGGACAAGGCCGTACCCCACTTCCAGTTCGAGGAGATCCACCGGCCTGATGGTGGATATCTGGTCACCCTCATCCTCAGCCGCTCCAGGGGCTTTCAGGTTCTCATCCTCTTCAACTATGAGCGATTTATCGCGAGCCATGCGGCCGGCAAAATAGGCAACGCCGGACAAGAGGAAAAACGCGAAATGGGGAAGGCCGGGTATGAGGCCGAAACAGAACAGAACCCCTGATGTGACATAAAACGCCTTGGGATAGTTGAGGAACTGGCTGGTTATCTCGTGGCCGAAATTCTTTTCATCCGCGGAACGGGTGACTATGATGCCGGCTGCCGTCGAAATTATGAGCGCGGGTATCTGGGCCACCAGTCCCTCACCGATCGTCAGCAGGGTGTAATTCGCAAGGGCGGCATCAAGAGCCATTCCCTTCTGCCATACACCGATCACGAAGCCGCCGACTATGTTCGTCAGCATTATGAGAACTGCCGCGATGGCGTCCCCTCGCACGAATTTGCTGGCGCCGTCCATGGAGCCGTAAAAGTCCGATTCCCTGGAAACCTTCGATCTGCGGATCCTTGCTTCCTTTTCAGTTATGATTCCGGACGACAGGTCTGCATCAATGGCCATCTGCTTGCCCGGCATGGCATCGAGCGTGAAACGCGCAGCAACCTCGGCGACCCGTCCCGCGCCCTTGGTTATGACCACGAAATTGATAATCACCAGGATCAGGAAGATGACCGCCCCGACCACGTAGTTACCGCCGACCACGAACTGGCCGAAGGCTTTGATGACTGCGCCGGCCGCTTCGACTCCTTCATTGCCGTGGAGCAGGATAAGGCGGGTAGAGGCAATATTGAGAGACAGGCGGAACAGGGTGGTCACGAGGAGGAGGGAAGGGAAAACGGAAAAATCCAGTGGCTGTGTCGTATAAAGCCCCACAAGAAGAATTGCGAGAGCAAGGGTGATATTGGCGGCAAGAAAAATGTCCAGCAGGAAGGCGGGAAGCGGAATTATCATGAGCGCCAGGATTCCGATCAGAACCATGGCCATGTAAATGTCCGAATTCTTCCTGAATGAAGAAAGCTCTAGAGTTTCGGCGCCGCTGGATGCCATCTGATTTTCCTTAAGAGTTCGAGAGGTTTATGCGTACATCATCAGAATAGCAACCTTTGTGCCATCGCTGCCGGTGTATGGAACGAAAGAATCAGTAAGGTGGGAAAAAGGCTTCAGCACACGTTTTGCGATCTTTCAGGGTCTGGATTCTTCTCATGTGATGGCAGGATTTTGAAACGGTCGGATTCAGCTCAGACAGGATTTTGAAAACAGGCGAGTCAAGGTTTTGTCTGGAAGCCTGCGCGGGTTTATTTGACAGGCAGTTATTGCATCTTCCCCTTTATGCCGTACACATAAGCCAGAACCTCTGCGACCGCAACATAAAGGGACTCCGGAATTTCTTCCCCTTCCTTCACGCCGGAATACAGCTCACGCGCAAGGAAACGGTTCTCCACAAGCATTACGTTGTTTTCCCGTGCCATTGCCTTGATCCGCTGGGCCAGGTGATCCATCCCCTTGGCCAGGACTATCGGCGCAGCCATCCTGTTGCGGTCGTATTTGAGCGCCACAGCATAATGAGTCGGGTTCGTCACAACCACATCGGCCGTCGGAATGATCTGCCTGAGTCTCCGGAAGGCTCTTTCGTACCGCATTTTTTTTATCTTCCCCTTAACCTGCGGGTCGCCATCAGTATCCTTCGCCTCTTTTTTCACCTCTTCCTTTGTCATTTTGAGGTTCTGGATAAAGCTCCACTTGACGAAGGCCAGATCCAGCACTGCCAGAATAATCATTACACCACAGGTGTGAATGACGATCTTGAATGCAATATGGCCTATGAAGTAAAAAATTCCCGTGATATCAGTGTCAGTCAGATACAGCATCCCGTCCATTTCGTCGCGGAGGATGCGATAGGCAATATATCCTACGATAAGCATCTTTATGATCGACTTGATTCCTTCAACGGCCGCTTCTTTCTTGAAAATCCGCTGGAATCCCGTCACCGGGTTAAGGTTTTCAAACTTCAGCTGCAATCTTTCGGCGGATAACGACACGCTCCCCTGAATAACTACCCCCACTATTCCGGCAATCATGACCATCAGCAAAAAAGGGGCAAGTATCTCCCCCATGAAAAGGAACTGTTTGAGAAGCAGGCTGTATGCGCTGGTTTCGGTTACGGTAAGCTTTCCCATCCCGGCAAATGTCCCCCGGAAGTTTTCCTTCAGGCCGGAAAACATCTGGCCGCCCAGGGCATAGAGAACAATCATCGAAACGAGAAGGGATACGGTTGCCGACATGTCGCGGCTTATTGGCGGGGAGCCTTTTTGTTTTGCCTCGGAAAGCTTGCGCTGTGTAGGTTGTTCGGTTTTTGAATGTTTATCAGATTCCGACATCCGCTTCTCGCTTTATGAAAGAATATTCAGGAGCACTCTGAACTGGATGAGCATGTCACCGAAGGATGACTGGAGAGTGCGCATGAAGATCATCAGCGACATGCCCAGCACGATGAAGCCAATGCCGATATTGAGCGGCATGCTGATCATGAAAATGTTCATCTGGGGAAAAGATCTGGCCATGATTCCCAGGACAACGGTGGTTGCCAGCAACGCGACCATTACCGGCGCCGCAAGCTTTATTCCAAGAACGAATATCCCTGACGTGGTCGTTACCAGAAAAGCGATCAGGCTGCCGCTCATGTGCCATCCGCCGATGGGGAGCACCGAGTAGCTCTGCACTATGGCCCTTATGAAGTCATGATGCACCCCGAGAGAGAGGAAAAGGAGCATCGCCAAGAGTGACTGGAAGAGAGCCATGAGAGGAACCTGGCCCAGGGTTGGATCAAATAATGATGATATGGAGAATCCCATCTGCATGCCTACGATCTGGCCGCAGAACTCCACTGCCCCGAATACGACCTTGACGATCAGCCCCAGCGTGAGACCGATCAGAACCTCAGACGCGACAACAAGCGATAGAGAGATGAAGTCTCCCGGCATGTTTATGGACTTCAATTTCAGGACGGGAAACAGGACCATTGTCATGGTGAATATGGTCACGACCCTGATTTGCAGCGGGACCCTTTCCCCGCCGAAAAGCGGTAATGCGGAAAACATTCCCGCAAGCCTTCCCAGAACAAGGGCGAAAAGGGTGAAATCCTGTGCTGAAAGAAAAGGAGGCAGCTGGAACATTTATCGAGTACTCCGGGGCAGGATCGAAGCTTCAGTTTCTCAGGCCGGGTATGAGAGCGAATATTTCCCTTGTGAAATCTGACATATAGCTCATCATCCAGGGGAAAAATATGATCATGGCCACCATCACTGCCACGATCTTCGGGACGAATGCGAGAGTCGCTTCATTAATGGAAGTGACGGTCTGGAAAATGCTGATCACCAGGCCCACTGCCAGGCTGAAAACCAGCAGGGGCGCCGAAAGCATAAGGGTCACTTCGAAACTTCTCCGTGCCAGTTGAGTAACCAGTTCAGGGGTCATAAGTCGGTCCTTTCGTCCCTTTTGAGGGATATAAACGGAAGGCTGAAGGTTTGAAGAACTTGTTTCTAAAATGATTTCCCAGCAGCCTTCAGTCTTCAGCCTGTTGTTTTTCATCCGAAACTCTTGACAATGGAGCCGATCACCAGGCTCCACCCATCCACCAGGATGAACAACAGAATTTTGAAGGGAAGCGATATCATAACCGGCGGCAGCATCATCATGCCCATGGACATCAGCACCGACGCCACAACCATGTCAACAACCAGAAAGGGAATGTAAACCAGGAATCCTATCTGGAAAGCTGTCTGAAGTTCGCTGATCATGAAAGCGGGGATGATGGTGAGTGTCGGGATCTCTTCGGCATTTTTCGGCCGCGGCATCTTTGAAAGGCTGAGAAACAGGGCCAGGTCCTTTTCCCTCACCTGGGACAGCATGAATTTCCTTATGGGTTTGACGGCACGGTCAATAGCCTGTTCCTGGGTTATCTGCTGCGCCTTGTAAGGCTGGAGCGCCTGGCTGTTGATCTGCTGCCATGCCGGGCTCATTATGAAGAATGTCAGGAAGAGCGCCAACCCGATCACGATCTGGTTCGACGGCGCCTGCTGAGTTCCGATCGCCCCGCGGAGGAATGACAGGACAACCACCACCCTGGTGAAAGAGGTCGTCATTATGAGCAGGCTCGGCGCCAGGGAAAGAACCGTTATCAGGAAAAAGATCTGCAGCGTGGTGGAAAGGTCTCCCGGCTTGGTAGCCTTGCCGACCCCAACGCTCACGGCAGGGATACTCACGGGTTCAGCGCAGGCAGATGCCGCAGCGGCCAAAATCACAAGCAGTGCAATGAACATGAATACAGTGGCTTTGCCTGGTTTCACTTTGCTAATCCATACCTTTCCGCGTAGGGAAACCGCTGCGCAGGCTCTTGCGGACAAAACCGGCCACTGACCTGAAAACATCCCGCTCCGGCACGCCTGTTCCCCTATCGTCAACCACTTCTATCGTTTCGATCATGTCTATTTGCTTGATAAGGTTCAAACCATTGTCGGTGGAACTGAGGAGAAGGTATTCACCGCCCACTTCAACCAGCATCAGGGATTTTTTCGGAGCTATGAAACGGTTTTCGACAACCCTGATGTACGATTGCGCAGTCCTGTTTACAAGCCCTCCGCCCATAAGCCTTTTTATGAGCTTCTGAGTGACGACGACTGCACCGATCACGACTGCCAGCGATGCAAGCATCTGGAAAAAACTGGAAATGAAGCTGAAACCTCCCGTGCTTCCCTGCCCGGCAGCCAGAGCTGTGGCCGGCATGCATGCCGACAGGAGGACCATAATGATTCTCACGCAATTTTCTCCACCCGTTCAACCGGGCTGATGATGTCCACAAGCCTGACACCGAATTTTTCATTCACCACAACCGCTTCCCCCCGCGCCACGAGCTTGGAGTTGACGAACACGTCCAGGAGTTCGCCTGCCATCTTTCCCAGCTCGACAACCGCACCCTGGTTCAGCTGCAGAAGGTCTTTGACAAGAAGTTTCGTACGCCCCAGTTCCACGGTCAGATGGAGGGGAATATCAAGGATCAGATCCAGGTTCTTCTTCTCCTGGCCGTCATCCCTCTGTTCGATTTTTTCCTGCAGCTCACTCACTTTCTACCTCCTGGATATCGTGTTGATTAGGGTGCAGGTCATGGCCGGCGGGTTTTCCGTGGCAACATCCCGTAACGGCCTTTAAGACTGCACGCCGGTTATCCTGATAGCCTTGTTCCCGTGCTGGACCCCCGGAACGGCGCTGAACTTGTCGATGCCCTCCACCTTCACGTTCAGTTCGCTTTGACAGTCCCTGTTGAGTATGATCGTGTCTCCGCTGGAAAGTGAAAGGAGGTCGTCCATGGTAATCCAGGCTTCACCAAGCTCAACTGTCAGATCAACCGAAGCTTCGAGGAGTTCGGTTGAAAGACGTGAAGACCACTGGGGATCGATTGCCATGATGTCCAGCTGGGTGCCGGTCTTCAATTTGTCCCGAATGGGTTCGATGGTCATGTAGGGAATCGCGAACATCATGGTGCCGGTAAATTCCTCCACCTGGATCTCCAGGGACATGGTTATGACCTGGTATTCGGGAGGAACGATGGTTACCAGCCGCGGGTTCATCTCCATCCTGAGAATGCTCATTTTGGTGTTCTGGATGTGCGCCCAGGATTTTTCCATATCCTGCAACACGTCCTTGACGATTTTCTCCATAAGCCTGAGTTCTATGGAAGTGAACATCCGGCTTTCACCGTTAAATCCGGGAGTGCCGGTGCCGCCAAGAATGCTGTCAATAAACGTGAATACCAGGTTGCTGTCCATGGTTATGAGAGCAGCGCCCTTGAGCGGGTCGATTTTGAATATTCCCATGCAGACAGGTGAAGGCAGTGACTGCAGGAAATCGTCAAATTTGTAAGGCCTGGATCCCAGCTTTTTGATTTCCACTATCCTGCGAAGCCTGTTGGAAAGGGTCACCCGGTTGTAGCGGATGAAGCTGTCGTAGATCACGTCAAGGTTCGGCACCAGGGCCTGGTGTTCGGTATTGAAGAGATCATAGGCAGATACCCTGCCCGTAGCTGCAGCCAGTTCCTTTTCCGGTTCGATGCGGCCTTCCATTATGGCCGTGAGCAGGGATTCTATCTCTTCTTTTGTCAGGACTTTTTCCACGTTGACCTCTACCCGGATTCCTACTGCACGACGAAATCAGTAAAATATACCTTCAGGACCTTGCCGGGCGAAACGATCCGGCCGACAGCATTGAATATTTCCTGGCGCAACTGGTTTTTACCCTGCTGATCGCGTATATCAAGCATAGTCTTGGTTGTAAGCAGAACGAGAATGGTGTCACGCATCTGCGCCTGCTTTGCGGTCAGTTCGCTCTTTGCCTCCTCGTTCGACACTTCCAATTCCACTTTGACTCGCAGATAGCGCAGTTCCTGCCCGTCATAAATATTGACGATGAAAGGCTCGAGGGGAAAAATCGCCGACGCTGCCTTGTTTTCTGTCTTGACTTCACTCTCTTTCTTGTGCCCGCCCCCCGCAAACATGAAGAAAGCGACAGTTCCGCCTACGGCAATAACAACTGCAACCGCGATGATGATCATCAGTTTCAAACTCTTATTCCCCTTTTCAGGTACTTTCTCCACGGGCTGTTCGTCTTTCGAAGCCATCGAGAATCCTCCTTTACGTCGTAATCTCGTGCAGTTCCATTCCTCGTACCATTGTATGCAACCGGAGTGCCAGCGCTACAGGCGCTGAAAATTGCATGGCCTACTGCAAAACAGTTGTGGAAGCACCATATTCAGGCATATTGAACCCCTCTTTTCTTTATTTAACCGGGATTTCAAACCAGCGCCCGAGAAGACCCGGCCCGGAATAATTCACGGGAATCCATCATCAGATAGTGATGAAATGACGATTTGAATAGGACGTCGGGAAAATGGAAGCGAGGGAAGCCAAGATTTTGACAGGGAGCTGAGAAGCACGAGAAAACAGGTTTTACCGACCCCACAAAATTATTCATTTTATTTAATTGACACTTGCAAATGATATATCATACCATATCTGATATATCTCCCCAAGGAGGAAATACGAATGACCTGGGTATATTTTCAGCGAACCGGTGACATTGTTCACAATGGGAAGTACGCGGGAAAAGGGTATTCGGGACACAGTGGCTACTGCAACCAGTGTTGGGCCGAAGATCGGAAGAATGAAGGGCCGATACCCAGAGGGCGTTACACCATAGGCGCTGCAAACGGAAACAAAGGCCCGTACACCATGAGATTGACACCTGTCGGGCACCAAGCACACGGACGAACAGGATTCCTGATTCATGGAGACAGCAGGCAGTTTCCCGGCGCGGCTTCGACCGGGTGTATCGTACTCCCGTATCATGCCCGCAAGCTGATTTTCGAAAGCAGTGACATTGACCTGGAAGTAATATAAGGAGCAATCCATGTTCAAACTAATTAGCCATGTCATCATTGCTTCTTTCCTCTTCATATCAGTTCATGGGAATTCGGAAGAACTCGATGCCGTTCAGGTACTTAAGGAAATCAAGCAGAAAGGGGCAAACAGCGTAATAATTGAATACTGGACCAGAGAAAACGGGCTCAAGTGGCAACAGATAGAAAGATCAATCTCCAACGGAACGAAGGAATGGCTTGATGTCGCGAAACTACTTAGGGCAGAGAGCGACGCCGGCGTTACGGAGGGCTTGTATTTTTCGCTTTCCATGGCTTTAAAGAAAAACCCGGCAGGTGTTCTTTCACTGATCAAATCGCAGCCCGATCTGTTTCCCATTAATTGGATTTGTCGAGATCCGTACTACGACGGAACAGATCTTTCAACCGAAGAAAGGTTTCTCAAGGAGACAGAGAAGGTTCTTGCAAATTTTCATGATCCGAACGGTGACAAGGATGTCGATTTCCTCCTTTGCCGGTGCCTTGAAAACATACAAGCAGGTTTAAGGACTTTGGAAAAGGAAAACCACAGGTCTGAGGTGCAGGGGATACCTGCAAAAACTTTTCCTGCCACCCTTCCGTAGGTGCCAGCCCACTATGAAAGCATGATTATTTAGCTCTACAGCTGAAACAGCATGACAGAAAGTTGAGATAAATACGGTGAGAATCAAGTCCAGAAACAAGCTGTACTGTACCGCCTTTGACTTCGATAATGAGCAGGAGTATAGTATGAACACCCTCTGGAACAGACTGACAATACCCGGCAGAAGTCGGGTTTCCACCCACCTTTGAGATACGGGCCTTCAGATGGACACTGCTGTCTTAGGAACCAAAATGCAGAAGCAAAAGCAGTCACTCGCCCCCGCAGACTGTGCCGAACTGATTTCAAGTTCCCGTCGCGTAACCGCCATGAGCGGCGCCGGCATCTCAACGTCAGCCGGAATCCCGGATTTCCGCGGACCAAGGGGGCTCTACGTATCCAGGCGCTATGACCCGGAGAAAGTCTTCAACATAAGCTGGTTCCGCAGGGACCACGGCTTTTTCTACGAGTTCGCGCACGATTTCGTGACCATGATGGTGACGGTTCGACCGACTTTCACCCATTCCTTCCTTGCACGACTCGAAACAATGGGAATTCTCAACGGAGTGATCACCCAGAACATCGACATGCTCCACCAGTCGGCAGGCAGCCGAAACGTGATAGAACTGCACGGGTCCTATGGTTCCGCTACCTGCTGTGGCTGCAATCGGGCTTATGGCGCGCTTTCGAATGCCTGGTGGGTCAGGGAGATGCGGTCGAGCCCGTCCCCGCCGGTCGTGCTCTGCCCTGCGTGCAAGGGCGTACTCAAACCGGACGTGGTATTCTTCGGGGAAACAGTAAGGGGTTACGACCAGGCAGAGCGCATGATCGCGGAGTCTGACCTCCTTCTCGTCCTCGGTTCATCCCTAACCGTAACCCCGGCATCTCTCCTGCCGCTTGGCGCGGGAGGAAACATTGTCGTCGTCAACCAGGGTGAGGTATCGCTGGAGCCTTCGCAGTCCCGCTTCTTCGTCGACGATGAGACAGATGGCTATTTCCGGCAAGTGTCGGACTATCTGGGAATGAGCGCACCATGAAAGACCGTTATATAAGAACTGCGGCATAGCTTAGCTTATATATAATCAATATTTTAGTTTTGAACCAAAACGTACAGGCGCATCGCGTGTGCTGAACAAGGAGACTAAGTCTTGTCTATCGGTCGTTATTGATAATTGAAAGGAGACATCCATGTTACAATTCAGCATCGATCAGCAAAAATGCACTCGTTGCGGCCAGTGTGTTCGGGACTGTGTGGTAAGGATCATCGAAATGGACGATGGCTATCCGACCATTGCCCCGGAAAAAGAAAGTTCCTGCCTGGAGTGTCAGCACTGTCTGGCAGTCTGCCCGTCTGGGGCGGTGTCGATCCTGGGCAAAAGGGCTGAAGACAGCATGTCACTCGAAGGAAACCTTGCCACTCCTGAAATTGTTGAAACTCTCATCAAAGGCCGCCGTTCGATTCGACAGTACAGGGACGAGAACATGCCTCCGGAGCTGATCCAGAGGCTCCTGGATGTGGCATGCCATGCGCCGACAGGAGTCAATTTCCGTCAGGTCCTTTTTACTGTTGTGGATAACAAGGACATTATGGCCAAGCTGCGCCAGGAGACGATGGTTGGCCTGGCAAAGCTTATGCGTGAAGGGAAACTGCCCCCTGGGAGGGACTATTTCAACGACTGCGTCAGGGCCTGGGAAGAAGAGGGAATTGATACAATTTACCGCGGCGCTCCGCATCTGGTCATTGCTTCGGCACCTAAAGACTGCCCGACTCCTGAAGCAGACTGCCTGATTGCGCTCGCATACTTTGAGCTTTATGCCCAGAGCTTGGGGGTTGGCACTGTCTGGAATGGGCTTGCGAAATGGACTTTTACCGAACTGCTCCCGGAACTGCGTGGCAGGCTCGGCATCCCCGACGACCATATGCTGGGGTATGTGATGGCTTTTGGTTTGCCCGAAGTCCATTATCATCGTACTGTGCAACGGGGACCGGCGTGGGTTGCCAGGGTTTCATGGCAATGATCCGGATCCGTTACGAACCGATTCGAAAGCCTCTCGTAGGGCGCATCACTAAGTGAGCGTTTGACGCTGAGATATTTCAGCCGACTTGATGAAGAGCGAACCGGGATACGGCTCGCGATATAGTTTCGAATGTTCATTTCATGAGGTGAGCAATGAATACACATGTTTCTCAGAGCAAGTCCGCAGTTGGCCGTTTATTCGTTCTTGATTTGAGCGGTGCGCGCATCCTTTCCATGAACCCCGACGGTTCTGACCGCAAGGTCATCATAACAGAATGCAGGCACCCCGATGGTGTGGCAGTCGATGTCGAGGCCGGGCATATTTACTGGACCAATATGGGTGTGCCTCACCGGGAAGACGGTTCCATCGAACGTGCAGATCTCGATGGACGAAATCGCATGATCATTGTGCCCGTTGGCGGCACGTTCACGCCGAAGCAACTCCATCTCGACAAGAAAAACCGCAAGCTTTACTGGTCCGATCGCGAGGGGATGCGTGTCATGCGCTCCAACCTCGACGGCTCGAACATCGAAACCCTCGTGGAAAGAGGGCGGGGCGAAACGGACCGCAAGGATCAGTTGAGACGGTGCGTCGGAATTACGCTCGATGTGGAGCTGGGACATTTTTACTGGACCCAAAAAGGCCCTGAGAACGCAGGGAAAGGGCGTATTTTTCGCGCAGGCACGGATATGCCAGAGGGAGAGACCCCTTCCAGCCGCTCAGACATCGAACTGCTCTATGATGGACTGCCCGAGCCAATCGACCTGCAACTCGATTTAAGGAACCGCATGATGTACTGGACGGATCGTGGTGATCCACCGCTTGGCAACACGGTGAACCGCGCGCCAATGGACTGCGATCCGGCCCAAAGGCAAGCGCCTGAGATACTGGTCACTCATCTGATGGAGGGAATCGGCCTGGCTCTAGGCCTCAAAGAAGGAAGAATGTTCTTTACTGACCTGGGTGGTTCGATCTATTCAGCGAGGCTCGACGGATCGGATCAGAAGGTATTACATGAAGCACAGGGGAACCTTACCGGTATCGCTTATGTTGAGTTGACAACGTAAGTGCCATACTGGGGAATTCCAATATTCAATGCTTTTTTCCAAGGGCTTAGAGGGACATTCTATAATCAACCTGCCAAGAATAAACATCGCACTCTTAAAATCAAATAGTTAGTGTCCATCCGGAAAGTCCGGATTGACGCTTATGCAGTTTTCAGATCGGAAAGAGGGGATTTTTCATCCTGGCAAGGAAATCAAGGGGTTGCGCGGAGGCATACTCAAGTATGTCGCACAAGCAAGCCCACTGATTGACACAGCCAGGGCGGAAAAGCACCCTTTCCGGATGAAAACTAGTTAGGAAAGGCTCCAAGTGCCACGCACTTGGAGCCTTTCCTTTACACAATTGCTGCAAACAATCCCCTACCGCTTCAGATTCAGCACTTCCTGGGTCATTTCATCAACGGTGGTGATGGTCTTGGAATTTGCCGAGTATGCCCTCTGCGTGATTATCATGTTTACGAACTGTCCGGCAAGGTCCACGTTGCTCAGCTCAAGAGAATTGGAATACAATTTTTCGCTTGTACCGTTTGGTGCCGCTACAGTGGGAGTACCAGCATCCACTCCGGCAACGAAAAGCGTGCCCCCTACTTTCTGAAGACCCGCGGTATTCGGGATGGTTGCGACACCGACCTGTGTGGCATAGGTCTGCTCTGCACCGGTATTGTCCAGATAAGTTATGTTGCCGTTACTGTCGATCCCGGAAATCCTGCCGAACGTCGCGATGGGAAACTGTATGGGCGCCATGGCCTCATCCAGGACCCGGTAACCGTCGGGGTTGACCAGGTAGCCTGCACTGTCCACCTCGAAAGCGCCTGCACGTGTAAAGAAGGAATTGGCTGCCGCCTGCGCGCCGGTAGCCGTGGGAGATCCGAGGGCGAAGAAGGTCGACCCCTGGATTGCCAGATCCGAAACCGACTCGGTCGTTTCGAATGATTGCTGGCTGAATATGTTGTCAACCGCCTGGATCTGCGACCCGCGGCCGATTTGTGAATTGTTGCCCATGTTTGCCGACAGCATGTCGGAAAACAGCGTCCGGGCCGACTTGAAACCAACGGTATTGGCGTTGGCTATATTGTTGCCTATGACATTCATTGCTTCACCGTTGCTGGAAAGACCGCTGACGCCGGTAAAAAGTGCGGATGTAATGCTCATGTTGTTGCCTCCTTTGGATTTTTAACATTGGGGAACACGTCTGTCGGTCGGTGTTCCGCGGGCTTCCTCTGCGAGGTCCGGCCCGTTCCGTTGATTGCTGTTATCTGCTGTTACTTGAACAAAACTGCTGAATCGATATTGGTGAAAACGTTGCCCTGCATCGAGTTCCGGTCAAGTGCGGTCACCACTGTCCGGTTTTTCACGCTCACCACCAGCGCGGCATCGCCGAGAAGCACCAGGGACTCTCTGCCGCCTTTGCGTGCCACGTCTTCAACCGCTCCTTCCAGTTTTTCCATTTCCGCTTTGTCGAGGCTTATCCCTCTTTCCCTAAGCCTTTCCTGAGCATGTTGCGAGAAAGTAATACCCTGTGACGGCATTTTGCCGTCGAGGACTTTGGCAAATGAACTGGCAGAGCCCGTCTCGGCACTCTGGTTCGCTCTGGACGGGGTCCTGCCTGTCGGCACCTGCACCGGGTTTGGGAACAAGACCGTGTCAACCATATGATTATCCTCCCGTCACGCTCATGATATTGTTGAACGGTACGGTTAAACCGCCTATCGTCATCGTGGGACTCGTTCCCGAATAGCTTATGCCTTCGACTTTTCCGGTGACCAGTGGCTGACAGGTGACAGTGTTCCCGGCCGAATTGATGCCGGCAACCGAAACATTGTAGGTTCCGGCAGCGAGCTGGTTCCCGCTCGCATCCCTTCCGTCCCAGGTAACGGACGACGTGCCCGCGGCAGTCTGCCCCTGGGTAAGAGTCCTGACGGTAGACCCGTTCGAGTCAGTGATGGTAACGGTTACTTGCTCGGCGGCACTGGGCACGAAATAGCTGATCTGGGCCGATCCTCCCGAAGTAAGCGCAACCTGCGAACCTGCAGCCGAAACACTTTTGCCGACCAGTGAAGACGCGGAGAGCGAAGATGAATTGTTGAGCGCTGAGAGGATGCTCTCCAGGTTTGTGTTCGTGTTGTACGCCTGCTCCACCTGCGTGAGTTGGGCCATCTGGGTCATGAATTCGGTCCCGTCCATGGGATTGAGCGGGTCCTGGTTCTGCAACTGGGTTATCAACAGGGTCAGGAAATCGTCCTTGTCCATGCCTATCGACTTTTTCATCGATGCTGAAGCCGAACTGGAACTTGATGTAACTGAAGTTATCATGAATTTCTGCCTCCTTTACCACCTCATGTCCACCAGGGCATTCTCTCGCGGCAGCCAGTCGGTGTGTCTCACTTGCGCTGTTTCTTCCAGGTAGTATCCATCGAAGGGAAAAGCCGTCCCATTGGTCTGCTGCTGGGCCGGCTGCCGCTCCTGGCGACTGGAATGGTCCGCGCCTTGGCCGGTCCCGGTCGAAACATCGAAACGCTCCATGGTGATGTTCTGGCGTGTAAGCGTTTCCTTCAAAGTATCGAGATGCTGCATCAGCGCTTCCTTGACCACCGGGTTTTGCGCCGTGACGTCGATGGCGACTTTCTGGTTTTCCATCCGGATATCTATCGTGAGATCACCAAGCTCACGCGGGTTCAGTCGCAGAGTGACCTTCCCAGTGTCCTTTTCCGGCAGGGATGCGGCTAACTTCTCCCTGACCTGGCGCAGGATGGTTTCATTAAGAGATCCCTTGTCAATTGGTAAAGAGACTGCATCCGGCTTGTTACCGGAAGCCGTGTTCAGAACTTCGAAATTCCCCGCAAGGTCCTGTTTCACTGAAAACTCCCGTGAAGCAGCACTACCCTTGTTTTCCTGCCGGGAAAAATCATCCCGGGACATTGAAGCTTCCGTGTCACCAGTTTTGGGTGACAACCTGGCTGACCCCATCCCGTTTCCCTCCATGCCCTTTGTCTCTTCAGCATTTCGGTGAGATTCCTGCGGATCGGTTCCCTTCCTCGTACCGGTGACTTTTGAAAATGCCGTGCCACGGGTTGACACCGTTGTTGCCGACGCTGACATACTGATCTGAGAATATACATCGCCTTTACCGCCTGCAGTTTTGGCAACTTCCGTGATTGGCAATTCTCCCTGTTTTACGGGCGGTTGGTCAGCTGATGTTCCTCCGGGTGACGGTGCTGCCGGCAACGAAGTCAAATCCTTGACCTTGTCGGCCAGGCGAATTCCATCCGCCTCGCTGCTTTGAGCCTGCATCTTCCGTTGATCCAGGGATATTTGCCCTGCATTTGCGTCCTGCAAATTCTCCGGGACAGCTTTTTCATTCTCCGCGAATCCTTCACCCCAGCCGGCGATTCTTGCTGCTGCGGTTTCCAGCGGCGCGGGGATCCCTCGGTCTGCCTCAGACGCTACATTGGCAAATAAGTTCTGAAGTACGGTCACGGCAGTCATGAATCCCCGTTGGTCAATCTTTCCTCCTTCATCTGCTTCTCCTTCGGCAACAGTGCTGTTCTCCTCTTCCTGAAACACTTCCAGATGAACACCGCTCCCGGTTTCCTTGAGATGTAGTCCGAATTTTTCCACCAGTCCCGATGACTCCGGAGATGTAGTGATTTCTTCATCAAGTGCCTGGGTATCGGCTACAGGTAACAACATGGCCGGATACTTCTTCTGCTCCGCCATACGGGCCTTTTTCGATTCTTCAGGATGCATGCCCTCATCTCCGGCCAACAATTCCCTTCCTTTCGCCTTCAACCCCTCTGATGATGCATCCGCGGCAAACAGGCTCGCAAAAAGCTTATCCAGGAAAAGATCCGCGGTTGCTCCAGTGTTTGCAGACCCCGAAGTTTCCCCCCCCGGGGAAGCCGGGGCAACCGGGTTTGACATAATCTGTGCGATTTCCATTTTTTTCACCTCCTTTCCGTTTTCAGTCTCTTCCGGTCATCCCGGAAACTTCCAAAATATTAATGGACGCCATTATTAAGGCGCTGCCCGTCTGACTTACAAATAAACGCCAGGAGCTTCAGTTGCCCTTCAGTGAAAGCCTGGTCCATTTAAGCACTCTTGACTGGTTCATGTACGGGATCATCTTTGCCATTGTTTTCTGATCCATCCGGCTCATCAGTTCCATGGCAAGATCCTCTTCCAGCTTGTCTATCAGTTTTGCGGCCTCTTCGGGCCTGAGAGCCTTATAGAGCTTTACCATTTTCTGGTACCGTTCGGTGTCCGCCTTCTTCTGCTGGGTAAGACTCGATTCCATACCTTTGCGCGTCTCGTCCAGTTTGCGGATTTTACTGTCCAGATTCGCATCCAGCTTCTTCAGTTCCTTCTCTTTCATGCTTACAGCCGCCTCGCGCTCCAGCATCCCTGCGCGCGAATCCGCGGCACTGGCAATTACCGGCCCCTTAGCAGCGTTGCCTGCAGAAGATTGCGGTGCAGAGTTCCGGCCGGAGCTGTTCGCAGGTGTCAGATTCTCCGCCGTAAGGTTGCCGGTCATGGGAGATGAACCGGGGTTCAGCACGGCAAAAGATGCCGCGGAAAGAACTATGAAATATCGTGCAATGGGCTTTTTCATATTCCCAGGTCCCTCTGCTGGAGAGCTATCTCATCCAGAAAAGCCTGTTCTTTCACTGCAAGCGCTTTTTCATGGGCTTCGATTTTTTTCTTTTTCAGCTTTTCCATGATCTTCTTGTCCGTTGCCGCTTCAACGAGACAGCTGTTCTTTTCCTCCTGCTTGCGGTCCAGGACAGTCACGTTCTCACGCTGTTCCAGTATGTCCATTTTCTTTTTCCTGAAGAAATCCGCATAGAGCTGCAGCTCCACGGCGCCAATGCCGTCGATCTGCCTTTTCATGAATTCCAGGTTGAGCTTCTCCACGGATTCCTCCTCGCGCCGCAACCTTTCCTCGGCTAGTTCGTACTCCCTCTTGGCAAGCGCGAATTCCTGCTTGCGGAGCTTTTCCGTTTCCCGGCGATAGTGAAGAACCCTCTCAAGCGAGAAGACATTTCGTTTCATACTGCCTCCTTCCCATCTCTCCCGATCACTGCTGCGAAGAGATCAAACCTCCCCCTCTACTGTTCTCCGCATATCTCGCGCAACTCCGACAGAGCATTGTCGAACGGTATGTTTTCATGAATGTCCTGCTTAATATAGGAAACGACCCGGTCGATGTTTCTTACAGCCATGTCAATCTTGGGGTTGCTCCCCTGTTTGTAAGCTCCGATGTTGATCAGGTCTTCGGCCTGTCGGTAGGTGGCAAGAACCTCCTTGCATCTGCCGGCAAGTTCCCTGTGTTCATTTTCGGTTACAGCGTTCATCACCCTGCTGGCGCTGGCCAGAACGTCAATGGGCGGATAAATGTTTCTTGAAGCCAGATCCCTGGAAAGCACAATGTGGCCGTCCAGTATGCTTCTCATGGCATCGCACACAGGTTCGTTGAAATCGTCCCCTTCCACCAGGACGGTATAAAGGCCTGTTATGCTGCCGTCCATGAAATTGCCGGTCCGCTCCAGGAGTTTGGGGAGGGCGGCAAAAACGGATGGCGTATAACCCTTGGTGGTTGGAGGCTCTCCAATGGCGAGCCCTACTTCCCGCATAGCCATTGCGAAACGGGTTGCGGAATCCATCATAAGCAGCACTCTGGCCCCCTGCCCCTGGAAATACTCGGCTATGGTCGTGGCAATATAGGCGCCCCGCATCCTGACAAGAGGGGGCTGGTCGGATGTGGCGACAACGACCACGGACTTTTTAAGCCCCTCTTCCCTCAGGTCGTTCTCGATGAATTCGTTGAGTTCCCTCCCGCGTTCGCCGATCAGGGCGATCACGTTGACATCGGCTTCCGTATAGCGGGCAATCATGCCCAGGAGTGTCGATTTGCCCACACCGGACCCCGCCATTATGCCGACGCGCTGTCCCTCTCCACAGGTAAGCAGGCCGTTTATGGCGCGAATACCCAGATCGAGCGGCCGCCTGATCGGCGCCCTTTTCATGGGGTTTACCGGCAGCGCATAAATCGGGTTCTCGTCCTGGACCATGACCGGGCCCCTGTCATCAATGGGATTGCCGAGACCGTCTATGACGCGGCCAAGGAGAGACTGCCCCACGCCCAGGGAAGACTTTTCCCGTTTGACTGCTATCAGGCTGCCCAGCCCCACACCACGAAGTTCGCCCAAAGGCATGAGCAGCGTCTTGTTGTCCCGGAATCCGACCACTTCGGCCGGGATGGGGTCTCCCGCAAGAGGATAGATTTCACACAGCGCGCCTACCGCGGCGCCCGGGCAATACCCTTCGATGACCAGACCCACGACTTGCGTAACCTTGCCGTGGAAACGGATCGAAGTCATGCTATCGATGGCGTCCATGTAGCGGGACAGGTCAATTTTCTTCATATGCATATGGTTCCCTCTCCCCCGGCAGTTTTGCCCCTAGGTTCACGGAACTGTTCTTCTCCTCGTTGAGCCGCCGGAACATTTCATCCAGCTGTGTTTCGGCACGGGCGTCGATTTCACCCATGATCGTATCTACAATGCACCCCCCCGGAGACACGGAATCGTCAGCCTTCAATTCCAGTTGCCGGTCCTCGCTCAATCCGTTCAGGTAAAGATTCTTGTGGGCAGTAACGAGCCGGTGATCTTCAGGATTCAGCCGTAATACTATCTCATCCCTTTCGGAAGAGCTGTTCACCGCCGCAGAGACGATCTTGGCCAGTATCAGCCGGTCGGTGGTAATCTCCTGGTGTATTACCTTGCGCGCGATCCTGAATACCAGTTTCAGGATATCCTCTTCGGTCTCGCGAAGGATATGGCCCCTCATGCCGGAAAGATCCTCCACCGCATCGCGCAGTGCCTTGAAGACGTTGGCAAGCCCCCTTTCAGCCTGCCTCTTCCCGTCCTCGAAACCTCTGTCGTACGACTCCTGGACCTGGCGAACGTGTTCCTCCTCAGGTATGCCGATGACCTGAACAACCGCGGGACTGCCTTCATCACCCTGGTCCGCAGCTTCGGAACAATCCAGTGGGTCCGCGCTGACATTGCCCTGGGGCATCAGGGTGTCCAGGAACGGCATGAATGCCGAATCACTCTGTTCCGTTTGACGGACACACGCGGTACTCACCATTTCCAGCTGAAATGGTGAAATAGTGTAGCCGTTTACACTGCCGGGCTTGATGATTTTACACGAGGACATCATCCCCTCCCCTGCCGGCAATCACGAGCTGTCCCTCTTCCTCCATTCTCCTTACGATCTTGATGATTTCAGACTGGGCGCGCTCCACATCGGACAATCTGACCGGTCCCATGACTTCCAGATCTTCCTTGATCATCTCGGCGGCACGGCTGGAAATATTTCGGAATATCTTGTCCTTCAACTCGTCGGTTGCGGTTTTCATGGCCAAGGTCAGCGTGTCGTTGCTCACTTCCCGCATTATTGCCTGGATTCCACGGTCATCCAGGTTTACGAAGTCTTCGAAGGTAAAGAGATGTTTTCGTATAACCTCGGCAAGCGGCGGTTTGAGCATATCCAGCTTGTCGAGGATCTGTTTTTCCCGGCTCCGATCAAAATGGTTGAACATGTCGACGACTTTTTCCACGCCCCCCACCTTGAATCTCTGGACACCGCCGACGGAAGTCAGCTCAACCCTCATTACTTCTTCGATATCGGAAATGATCTCAGGCGATACCTGGTCCACGTCAGCAATCCTCATCACAACCTCGGCCTGGAGTTCCTGGGGAAGAAATCCTATTATCTCGCTGGTCTGCTTTGCCTTGAGCTTGGCGAGCACCACGGCGATCGTCTGGGGGTGCTCCTGGCTGAGAAAATTCGCGATGGTTTTCGAGTCCATGTTGGCCAGCATGTCGGTCATGTCGCCGAAGTTGGCTACGCTCAACTCCTTGAGGAGAGCCTCGGCCTTGGTCGGGCCCAACGCTTTTTCCAGGATTTTGCGCACGAATTCCTCACCTTGGGAGAAGATTCCGGTTTCCGGATCGGTGATATCCACGAATTCGTTGACAACCTCCTGAATCGCGGTTCTGGGCACATGACCCAGGCGAGCCATGCTCTGGCTTATCCTCTTGATTTCAGAATCCTCCATATGCTCGTAGACCTTGCTGGTCGCCTCGGGCCCGAGGTAAAGCAAAAGTATGGCCGCCTTGTCGGTTCCTTCCATTTCAACCCTCTCGCCGGCCGAAAAGATCTGCCGGGTATTTCATAATGCAATGCACAGTCACCACAGCGCTAATCCCTTTTCTGCAGCCAGTTTTGCAGGATCTGCGCAGTCTGGTACGGGTCATTTTTCACTTTTTCAATCAGTTCCATCTGATTGACCGTATACATGGCCAGCGCTGTCTTGTTCTGGTTGGCCAACTGGTCGTCACCTTCACGTAGCGGTGAAAAGCTTTCCATTGCCTGGCGCCTTTCCGAGCGCAGTACCGCAAGCAGGGGTCTGATGACAAAAAACAGCAGTGCAAGGAAACCCAGACCGATGAGCATATTCTTCAGCACTGAAGCCACGATGGGCAGATTCCACCAGGAATCGGCGCCGTCCTTGTCGGCCTGGGATTCATCCTGGAAAGGAATGTTGGCCACAGTCACCTGGTCCCCTCTTTCCACGTTGAAACCCACTGCGCCTTTTGCCAACGCATCGATCTTCTGCAGTTCGTCAGTACTTCTTGGCTGATATTTGGGTTTTGCCGAGCTTCCGGAAGCGGATGCTGCCTCATACTTTCCATCGACAAGAATGGCTACCGAGATCCGCGCAAGCGTCCCGACCGGCTCAATGGTCCTGGCGGTGCTGCGGCTGATTTCGTAGTTCATGGTCTCATCGCTTTTCGAACCCTGGTTGGATGGTGCGGCGGGCGCCGTGGCTCCTGCCTTGCCCAGATTGCTCTGGACTCCGGGTATCCCTGATGCGGAGGTCGTGGACCCGTTCTTCTCCTCGGTCCGCTGTTCGCTCCGCACTACAGTCGTTTCGGGGTCATAGCGTTCCTCGAATCTTTCCACTTGCTTGAAATTGAAAACCGCGTTTACCCTCGCTACCGACTTCCCTGCGCCGACCGCTTTGTCAAGCAGCGTCTGCAGGCGCTCCTCGACGGCTTTTTCATAGTTGCGCTGCATTTCCAGCATTGAGGAAGTCATCTTGCCGGTGGGATCGGTCGCACCGGCTTTGCTGAGAATTTTGCCCCGGCTGTCCAGCACCGTGACCTTGTCCGGATCCATACCTTCTATCGCGGAAGACACAAGATGTATGATTCCCTGAACCTCGCCTTCCCTCAACGAGCGCCCGGACTTCATCCGCAGCACTACCGAAGCGGTTGCCGGTTTTTCTTCATCCTTGAACAGCGACTTCTCGGGAATCGCGATATGAACCCGTGCCTGTTCCACACCGGTGATTTGCGAGATGGTCCTGGACAGTTCTCCCTGCAATGCCCTCTGGTAGTTGAGTTTCTGCACGAACTCGGTCATGCCGAAGTTTTTCCTGTCGAATATTTCGAAACCGATGCCGCTTCCCTGCGGCAATCCCTCGGAAGCAAGCGAGAGGCGCAGATCATATACTTTGTCCGAAGGAACCGATATCGCCTTGCCATCTGATTCGATCCTGTACGGGATCTTCTGCTCTTTCAGCTTCTTGACGATTTCGCCCGCATCCTCGCTGGACAAATTGGAAAAGAGCGGCCGGTAATCCGTCCTGTTCGCCACCATGATAAGAAAAGTGAAGAGCAAGACCGAGAGCCCGACCACGCTTCCGACGACGATTCGCTTCTTCGGACTCAAAGCCAGAAACGGCTCTGTTATTTTTTTCAATGCCTGTGACATTGCTACTCCGTGTGGCTTGCAGGTAGCCGTTGTTCAAGGACCCGGTCCGTCAGATCTGCATCCGCATAATTTCGTGATAGGCATCGAGAGCCTTGTTCCGCACTTGAGTCAGGAACTGGAAAGATATGCTTGACTTTTCCATGGAAATCATTACTTCATGCAAGCCCTTCGATTCACCCGTAGCGAGCTTTTGGACAGCAGTGTCAGCCTGGTTCTGAAGATCGTTGACCTTGTTCACCATATCTCCCAGCAACTGGGTAAAACCTTCAACCGGGGAAGTATTTCCGGCATTCCTTCTATTTCCGGTCGAAAGCTGACCGGATATGCCGCCCACACCCATGTTGCCATCTATCCCCTTGATCACCATTTTAACCCTCCTGCATCATTGAATATGTTTATTGCCGGCGTCATTTCAGCGGGTCACGGCAGCAAGCCGCTCGCTACCTGCCGATTTCCAGGGTTTTCATTGCCATGGACTTGGCGGCCTGGACCGCCGTAACATTGGCTTCATACGCTCTGCTCGCCGTTATCATATCTGCCATTTCCTCCACAACGTTGACGTTCGGCAGCGCGACGTAACCCGACTGGTCCGCATCCGGATGGTGGGGATCGTATTTCAGACGGGGTGCTGATTGGTCTTCCACAATCTGGGTAACCTGGACTCCCGTGGGCTGTCCGCCGCTGATCCGGCTCAAGGTTGACCCGAAGGTCGGTTTTCCCGGGTCGGCGGCAAACACAGCATCTTTCCTTTTATAGGGGCCGCCCTCCGCGGTTCTCGTGGAATTGGCATTGGCCAGGTTGCTTGAAATCAGGTTCATCCTGGTTCTTTCAGCGGTAAGCGCGGACGAACTCACATCCATTGCGGTAAATATGTCCATTTAATTGCCTCCCTTTACGGCGTACTTCAGTACCTCGAATTCTTTCGACAAGATCTGGGTCGAGGCATTATAGAGAATCTGGTTTTCAGCGAGTTTGCCCATTTCGCGCTCTATATCCACCCTGTTTCCATCTCTTCCGCTGATGGAAGCAGGCGCCTCCTCCGCGGTTCCTTCGACATCTTCGACCCGGGATGACATGCCCTTTATCGGTATGTGCCTGGGATGAGGCGCAACAGAGTTCGACCGAGCCATGTGCGAATGGTTTAGAGCGCCTTTCAATTCCTTTTCGAAGGAAATGCTTTTTGCTACGTAATTTGGAGTCTCGGCATTGGCGATGTTGCCAGCCAGTTGACTGTGGTTCCTGGCCCTCAGGTCCAGGGTCTTGGCAAGCAGGTTCACCGTGCCGTTAAACATGTCGTCAATCGGCATTCACATCTCCTTTTAATTACCTTTGAAAGGTTTCTCAGCAAAACACATACCATCTTTATTATGTCATGTTTTCGGCAAGTTACGCCATGCAACGCAACAAAGGCCACATAGCGGGAACCATATTTTTTGACAAGAGACGTTATTTTGACGTACCGGGTTTTCCGAAATTGGCGCGCCAGTCGAGGTCGCTGAGTCCGTTTTGCGCCAGTCTCTTCCAGACAGGATCCTTTCCCTCACGCACCAGTTGCTGCCAGTGACTCCGCGCTTCTTCATCCCGTCCCATCAATCTGAGCACCTCACCGACCTTGTAAGTGAACATCTCCCGTTGTTCGCCGCTGGAAGCTTCCTGACCGGCCCTGTATACGGCGAACGCCCCTTTGAGATCCTTTCGCGCAACGCGGGCGGAAGCTATCACCAACCTGGCATCGGCGACAGTAGAAGACCCGCCGGCCTTTCCCGAAGCTGCCAGGAAAAGTGCCATGGCTTTCTCGGCCCGTGCCAGATCCTGCCTCTGTTCGCAGACTTTTCCCAGGCAGTACAACGTCTCCCTTTCCGGAGCAGCTCCATTTGCGCTCAACAACGGGATGAGAGTGTCATAGGCAGACGCAAGGTCGCCGTTCCGGTACTGGATCCATCCAAGACGTTCCCTGACTTTCCAGGCCATGGCGGAAGATGAGTACCTGGCGAGAAAATTCTTCGCTGAACCCGCGGCCATGGCCAGATCACCAATGCTCCAGGCATCTTCGACAATGCGATAATTGAGAAACGCCCCGTTTTCTCCGGCCCACTCCGTTTCCACCATTGAGCTGAAAAGAGAGAGTTCTTCCCGGATCATGCCTTTTTTTTCCAGGCAGGACGCAATTTTTGGTATGAATTCCTTTTCACCCAGGCACCTGGCAAGGGACGCCCTGTTGTCGAGAGCCAGTCGCACCAGGCCGTCGCAATCCCCGGCCTTGTCCAGTTCATGATATCGGCTCAACAAAAGATCCTCATGCATCGTACGAGCAACGTTTGCGAACAGCCCAGCGGGAAATTTCACTTTGTACTCGGCTACGGCACGCACCCCTGCCTCAACCGGTCCGTACATGGCCTCGATCAAAACCCATTTGAAGAGAGCTTCATCCTTGAGCCCGGGATCGGAAGCTGCCGAATAGATCCGCCTGTATTCGTCGCTCAGCTTGCGGTAGGTATAAGAAGTAACCGCAAACAGTTCCCGGTCGGCCAGACGCATGGAAGCGAGCAGTCCCGCACGGCCGCTTTGAAAGCCGTTCTTCACATTCCTGTAAACCGCCCGGGCATCCATTTCCCGCCCGCCGCGAGCCAGAATGTCTCCCAGCCTTACCAGCAGAAGAGGCCCGTACTTGGTGTCTGCCATGGCAACCACCAGGCGTTCGAGCATGCGATGGCCCCGCTCGAATTCACCGCACCGGGCAAGCGTATCAGCGTAGGAAAAGACTATCGAGGGACTTTGCAGCAGATAATCCGGCCAGAGGCTCTCCCCCTCCTTGAAGGATTTGAGTGCCGCATCATATTTCTGCAGCAGGTACTGGGCCTCGCCCAGCCGGTATGCGGCAATAGCGCGAACAGCGCCACCACGGTTCAGAAATGTGGAAAAAATCTCTTCAGCCTCTGTTGCACGCTCCTTGTAAAGCGCCTCTTCCGCGCGAAGAAACAAGCGCACATCGTCTTCCGAAAGCATCTTGCGGATCAGCGTACCTTCCGTAGGAAAGAAAGGGATATCGGATTTAAGGGGGGGATCGAACTCCCGGATAAGCTTGCCTGCCCCGTTCCAGATGCTGTCCCTGTCGGCCGGCATGGACAGGTCATTGCCGTGCGGCACAATCCCGCACACATCCACAATGAGCACATTTGTTGACGCATCACCCGGCACACGGACCCTGCCGAACCCATCCTTCACGCGAAATGTCACAAGCAGGCGATCGCCCCGGTCGGAAAGCTGCAAAGCGGAAATACGGGTATCGGCAAAAGCGCGGTAACGTTTCAGCGCAAGTCCCCGCGTATCATTGAGGGAAACTCTGATTCTGCTGTCCGGCAAGTGGCAGATGGTATATCGAACCGGTTTTTCCAGGACGAAAACAAGCCTCGTGAAATTGGCGCCGGACTTTATTTCCATTCGGGAAAGCCGGTTGGATTTTGTTTCACCCGCGGCAACCCCGTTTGCGAGGATGATCAGAAGCAGGGACATCAGCGCGAAAGATGCAAATCCCGCAATCCACCGGCAACACCTGATTTCGCTCGCATGAAGTCTTGCAACAACCTTTGCAGTCACGGCCGCACCCCTCCCTGGAATACAGATGAGCAAAGGTTGTGCCGCTTCACATGCAGATGGTTTATCAATACATCCGGTATGTTATGAATTTTATCGAGATGTGGGTCGACAAACAGTCAAAGATGCGCTGACATGGCAGGACGTTATTTTGACACCATATTTCAGGCAGCAAAGGAAAACCTGGTGAGCTTCTCCAGCAGGTCCTTCTCGTTGTAAGGCTTGATCATGATATCCTTGGCGCCGTTTTTTACCGCCTTGAGGACACCGATCCGCGTCCACTGGTTGGCACACATGATAATGGGGAATTGGCGATCACCGCAGACATCCATCACCCTGGTGCAAAGCGACAGTTCCCACTCCTCGGGCTTTGCGATACCTATTACCACTGCATGAATATTCTGATCGGCAAACAGCTGTTTCATGTCAGCGCCGAGAGGAGAGGTCACAACGTTGAAACCGTTATCCGCAAGCAGGCCTTTCACCTTTTCCCGTTCCTTTTCGTCATCCTCAAGGACAAGAACAGTGGAGTTTCCACCGGCAGATCCGCTCCCTTCCGCTGCAACGATCTCCGACTGTCCGTCCGAACCTGACGGGAACAGGCGGCGCAGGGATTCAGCCTGGTCATTGACGGCAACGGGCTCTCCATCCTCACAGTTCTCTTGTGCTTCACCGTATTCGAACAGGTCGGCCAGGGAAGAGGGAACAAGGATGTCATACCGGCTCAACTCTTCCCCGCCAAGCTTTACCTGTGCTTTGAATACTTGGTAATCCCCATCGGGAATGGGAACCTCTTCCGTGACCTTGTCCATCTGGGGCACGAATTTGTTCGGAGGCAACTGCTTCAGATGCACTTTGTGCGGCAGACTGGGCTGGAGCACGGAGTTGAACGAACCTATGATCTGGTTGGCTATCTCGGAAAAAGCATCCACATCATCGGCCTCGAGGATGAGAAGCTTGCGCTTTTCCGATATACGGGCCGGGGGTATTCCCAGAAGGATACCGCTCATAAGTATGGCGTCCCGTAGAGAGAAAATCATGAACAGGTTGCCGGAATAGTCTTCGCGTGACTCTACAGGAACAACGAACGCAGAATCTTCCAGTTCACCCAGGTAGCCGGCCTTGTCCCGCGCCAACACATCGGTATCAGCCACAGCAAGTTCCTGGTTGAGCAGGAGGCTGCATTCCTCAGTCGACTGTTTCAGAGCCGACTGAATCATTTTTTGCAATTTTTCATGACCCGCCATATCAGACAAAAACCCCGTCTTTCAGGATTATTCTTTCCGCAATTTAAGGCTCACCAGGAACGTTTCGCCCCCATGTTCAAATGGAACCACCACGCAGTCACTTTCAGACATCGCGTTAATGGTATATTCCGCACCCGATATGATAGTGGGAATGGAAAGGTTTATGTCCATTCCTCCCTTTGAAAGCACCATCTTGACATATCCGCCAAGCATATTGGCAATCTCGCCCAGGGCATCGTTGACATCCTCTCCCACTTCTTCGACTTCCATCCCGAGCATGTTGGAGGTAATCTTCACTGCAAAGCTCTGCGGACAATGAATGGCAAGAATTCCTGTGTAGGTCCCGGCCAATCCCACCATGCCGCTTATGCTGCACTGAAAATGGTTTACTGCTTCCTCCAGCGGAAATCTGGCTTCAAGATCCATCATGATCATGGTTGAAAACACTTCTTTCGTGGCATCGATCACATGACCTACCATCTGGTCTTCACTCAAATGAATAGCCTCTTCAACAGCAGCGTTCAATGTCATAAGAGACCTCCAAGTTTTTCATTCAGCTGATCCGGCGTAAAGGGTTTCTTGATGCTGGCGCTGGCCCCGTTTGACAAAGCTTCCTTTATTATGTCCTCGCCGCCTTCAGTGGTTATCATGACAATTGGAACATTGTTGCCGTTGCCCCGGACCTGTTTGATAAATTCCAGTCCGTCCATGTTCGGCATGTTTATATCGGAAAGGATGAGATCGACTTTCTTATCACCGAGCACATTGAGCCCTTCGATACCGTCTCCCGCCTCAAAAATGTCGTCCACCGGGAGTCCTGCCTGCCTGAGCGAGCGGGAAATAATCTTCCTCATAGTCGACGAATCATCCACTATCAATACATTTGCCATAAAAGTTTCTCCTCTCTGTCCTCTAATTGGTGTTCATCCGGAATCTCCGGATGGAAACTAATTGGTATATTTATCCGCAAATACTGGATAAAATCAACGCACATCTTTGTTCCTTATCGATTGTTTTGCCGATTTCTTTAGGTTTTTATGCATTGACAGGCGACAACCGAAATGCTTCCCCCTGCCTGCAATGTCGACAGCACCTTTACTCACACTCTTCGCAGAGGGGAACCACTACCGTAAATTCGGTTCCTTTGCCCACGATACTTTTGATATCTATGGAACCGCCGTGAGCTTCAACGATTTCCTTGCTCAGCGCCAGGCCAAGACCGGACCCCTTGAATCCTGCCGCCTGCTCCGTACGGTAATACTTGTCAAAAACGCGGTGGATATCCTTTTCGTAAATACCGATTCCGGTATCTTTCACAGACACATGGAGACAATCTTCTTTGACCCAAGCTCTTACGGTCACCTTGCCTTCACGTGGCGTGAATTTGACAGCGTTGCCAATTATGTTCGAAAAGACCCGGCCGAGCTGCTTCGGGTCAAGCTCCATGGCAGGAAGTCCACGGGCAACTCTCAATGAAAAGGATATTTTCTGATCGGCAGCTTCCATACGCCGGTCCGCGCAAATGTTCTCCAGAAGAGCCCGGATGTCACATCTCTGCCTCTTTATCTGCACAAGTCCCATCTCCAGACGGTAAACGTCAAGGAGGTCCTCAATCATTGAATAGAGATTCTTGCTGCTGCGCTCCATATCTTTGAATGCAACCTTCAGCCCCGAGTCAATGCTGCCGCACATGCCCATCTGAATTGCCTGGAGATAGCCCTGCAAAACCATCAGAGGAGATTTAAGGTCGTGGGTCATTTTCGCCACGAACTCCTCCCTGCGCCGCTTCTCGAGACGTTCCTTCGTCACATCGAACAATTCGGTAATCAAACCCAGCAATCGATTGTCCCATGAGAACAGCCTGAACGCACGGACTTCAAGCACCCTGCCGCAGATATTCATCTCAAGAGGGTAATCAATGCACTCTTCGCTCATGACCTTGTAGAGCGGCGTGCGAAGGGGAAGCATGTCAATTCTTTTTCCTATGACCATTTCCTTGAACACCTGCAGATACATTTCAGCGCTCCGGTTCATGAATGTCAGAATTCCGTTTCCGTCCGAAAAAATGACACCGCTCGACAAAGAATCGACAACCGACTCAGCCGGGAAAACATCAGCTATTTCAGCTTTAAGGACGCCAGCAGGCATCTTGTTCATCGTCAGAAGATTGTTTCCCATCGCTATTTCTCTCCCGCTTATGGATTCACTGGTATAGTAACAGCAAAATATTTGCCAACCGACAGGGGGGAGAAATTATTTCGGAGTATTTAGTTGAATCCGTTCTATGGAATTTGTGAAGGGAATAGGGAAAAGTTATTGACAAAAAGAAGGCAATTCGTGGATGAAGCGATAAATCAGCCGGAATAGCTGTTGTAGAGATTTTTTACCCGGGCAAGATACGACCTGGTTTCCCTTGGCAGGGACCAGCCCTTTCTATCCACGTTTCCGGGTCCCCAGTTGTATGCGGCCAGTGCGGAATCAAGATCTCCGTCATACCTGTCGAGCATCTTGCGCAGATAATGTGTACCTGCCATTACATTCTGTTCCGGATCAAAGGAATTGGTAACGCCCAGATAACGGGCCGTTCCGGGCATGAGTTGCATCAACCCCCGTGCACCGGCGCCGGATACCGCATTTGGATTGAAGTTGCTTTCCGCCTTGATGACTGCACGGATAAGGCCGGGCTCCACTCCGAAACGGCTGCTGGCTCGTTGGATTATGTCCTCCAGGGCGCCTGTTCCTGCCCCGGAATTGCCGGAAGCAGCGGATAAAACCGGTGCTTCGGGCTGCACGGCCACGGCTGAATCATCAGGGGCCGAGGAATCCTTGCTTTTGCCTGAATCGTCGATTTTGCGATACGTGTCAAGTCCCTGCACAAATTGTGCGGTAATATTGTTGTTAGAGGAGAAACTCCGGGACTGGGACTCATCACTGCCAAGAGAGATGGCATCACGCATCATCTGCAAACGGAGAAATTCGGCCTGTGCTGCCACAAGCTTCCGCGAAATCAGCTCAGAAGCTGATTTGCCCCCGGTTCTTTCCAATACAAGCTCGAACCCGGCAGCTTTTGTGGTGTTTCGCCCCGTTTCGGAGTAATCGGACCTGCCGTCCACGGCAGTCATGAGATCCCGGTTTATGCTTCCTATCGACATGAGAGCCTTCAACTTTCAGCTTGCGTACGCATAATCCGGCATGAACATCTTCTTCTTTTTCAACTTCTCTATGAAGGTCGTCCGTTTCAGATTGAGGAGCATGGCAGCTTCTTTCTTGTTGCCACCGGTCTTCTCCATAGCCTGGATTATGAGCCTGTTCTCAAATTCTTCCACTGCGCTGCTCAGACAGATGCCGTCAACTGGCAGTGAAATGGTCTCTGGCCGGCGCGTTTCACAGCGACCGCGGTATTTTTCCGGCAGCTCATTTAGCGTAACGGTTCCGCTGCCCTTCAGTATCACCATCCGCTCGACAAGATTCTCAAGCTCGCGAATGTTGCCAGGCCAGTTGTATTCAGTCAGAGCGGCCATTGCATCCCTGTCGAAACCCTTGACGTCTCTTCTGTTTTCTTCGTTGAATCTGTTTATGAAACTCTCGGTCAGAAGGGGGATGTCTTCTTTTCTTTCACGAAGCGGCGGAATCACGATCGGTATTACGGAGAGCCGGTAATACAGGTCCTCTCTGAAAACCTTTTCTTCAACCAGCTTTTCCAGATTTTGGTTGGTGGCAGCGATTATCCTTGTGTCGATCTTTTTCGGCCGAGCGGCGCCAACAGGTTCCAGTTCCCTGTTTTGCAGCACCCTGAGGAGTTTGACCTGCAGGCTGGTTTTCATGTCCCCGATTTCGTCAAGAAACAGCGTACCTTTGTCCGCCATCTCGAAGCGGCCGACGCGGTTGGCAATAGCGCCGGTAAAAGAGCCTTTTACATGTCCGAAAAGCTCGCTTTCAAGCAATTCGTCAGGGATGGCGCCGCAGTTTACCGGAACGAAATTCCTGTTTTTGCGGGAGCTCAAATCATGGATCGATTGGGCCACAAGCTCCTTGCCCGTACCTGATTCTCCCTGTATGAGCACGGTCGAGTCCGAATCTGCGACCTTTTCGATCAGCTCATACAAGGCCAGCATCTTGGGGCTCTCACCGATCATCTTGATACGCGAACGATTCCTGACCTTCGGCGTAGCGCGATAGTTGACACTCTGGAGGCTGTGATGTTCTGCCGCGCGCTGTATTATGGTATCCAGTTCCTTGAGGTCAAATGGTTTGTCCAGATAGAAAAACGCTCCGGCCTTGAGAAGGTTCGCGGTCATGATGTTGTTGCCGAAGGCGCTGTAAACGATAGCGACGACATCCGGACGCAGCGCCTTGAGTCTCTTGATGAATTCCAGCCCGTTCACCTTAGGCATCATGACGTCCGTTACCACTATATCGACGTCTTGCGACTCGACTTTCTCGATCGCCTCCATGGCATCCGAGGCCTGATGGACCTCATATCCCTTGTAGCCGAGAAAAGATGCAACCAGCTCTCTCGTCTGTCTGTCGTCGTCAGTGATGAGAATTCTTTTTCTTTCCATGCTTATCCCTCCCCCAGTTGGAACCCGTTCGCAAGGGCCAGCAAATGCGTTGAAATCACGTCGCAATACAAATCACTCGGATATTATATAGCAATTTTGATACCAAATCCTGCCACAAAATTACAATGTTTTTTTACTCATAAATACACGCAGTTACAGATATCGATATCAATGCATCAATTTATACAATGACAAGACAATTGATCACAAATTGAACATCGCCATAAGCGCTATATAATAATAACACGCTATTTCAATAAGTTAGATATAATCACTAATAAATGATCAAACCTTGAACAGGAATGAAGGCAGGGAGAGATTGGATCAGAAATCAAGGAAATTACGGAGATGCAATTTTGCATGAAGAATGTGCGGATAGTGGACGATTCAGGTCGCGGTCAAAGGACAGAGGCAAAAAGGGGAAGTTCTACCCCAGTTTGTAACGCTCCAGCCTATCTCTCAAAGTGTTCCTGCTTATGCCCAGCAACTTTGCCGTTATGACCTGATTGTTATTGCTCTTGCTCAGCGCCATATGTATCAGGGCCTTCTCTAGGGCTCCGGTGATTCTGTCGTACACGGCGCCATTTTCCTTCTTGCATATATCAGTAAACACAGGGTCCAGGAGAGTGCAGAAAGCATCGAAGTACAGATCGCCCTCACTATCCAGATGTATCTCGGTCTTTTTGAAATCGGACTTCACATGGAGCAGAGACTCGAAATCCTCCGGCATGAGCATATCACCCATGCAGAAAAGCGTCGCGGAATTGATTACATTTTTCAACTCGCGGATATTCCCCTCCCAGGGGTGTTTCATGAGCAGGTCCAGTGCTGAAGGAGACAGGCCCTTGACCCTTTTCTCATACTGTCGGGAAAATTTCTTGACGAACAGATCCGCCAGCAGGGGGAGATCTTCGAACCTCTCTCTCAAAGGCGGAAGATAGAACGACACCACCCGCAGGCGGTAAAAAAGGTCCAGCCTGAAACATTTGTCATTTACCGCGTTCATCAGGCTGGAGTTGGTGGCGGCAATGACGCGTACGTTCACTTTTATGGTTTCATTGCCTCCGACCCTCTCAAACTCCTGACTTTCCAGGACCCGGAGCAGTTTGCCCTGGTTCGACATGCTCATCTCGCCGATCTCGTCAAGAAAGATGGTCCCGCCGTTGCATTGTTCGAATTTGCCTATCCTTCGAGTGTGGGCGTCAGTAAATGCTCCTTTTTCATGGCCGAAAAGTTCACTTTCCAGGAGAGTTTCCGGCAAAGCCGCGCAATTCACCGCCAGAAACGTTTTGTTGCCACGCTTTGAATTATTGTATACAGCCCGGGCCAGCAGTTCCTTGCCTGTCCCGCTCGGTCCCTGGATAAGCACGCTTGCATCTGAATCGGCTATTTTCCCGACCATCTTCCAGACCTGGATCATCTGGGGAGACGAGCCGATCATGATGTCTTCCTCAAGCTCGGTGTCGTCTATCTGTTCGGAAAGTTCCGCGTACCTCACCTTGCGGTTGAGCAGGTTACACTCAAGCGCCTTCTGCACGACATCCCTCATCTTCTCGATGTCAAAAGGCTTGGTAAGATACTCGTAAGCACCGTGTTTCATTGCTTCAATGGCATTCTGGGTAGTCCTGTACCCCGTGGTCATGATCACGGACAGGCCCGAATCTATTCGCTTGATCTCCTGAAGTACTTCCAGCCCGGATTTTTTGGGCAGGCAGATATCAAGGATGGCAACATTCGGATGCTCGGACTTGACTTTCGCAATCGCCGCATCGCTGTCACTTTCAAGAATGATCTCCATGTCCTTGTCTTCAAATACAGCTGCCAAGAGTTGGAGGATCGCTTCGTCGTCATCCAGGATAAGGAGTTTGCTTTTCATATGTGCCATCTCGCTTCTTCAATGAGTGATTTTGAGAAGATAGCACAAAAAATAGTGACAAAACAACCCGAATTATGCCTGTTGTTCAGCTTATCTTAACATCGTTGAATTGCTCGATCCCGTTTTCAAACCTCCCAGCCATTCTTCTGTCTGTGCATCACCACATCGTTTTCACTTTGGACGATTTCAAATATCCGCTCAGCCTCGCTCTCGGTAAGGCCGACCGTTGGCCTGTTTCCCGTCCAATGAGTAATATCTCCCTTCGGCGGAGTGAGCAGGCAGGGCAACGGCGGACCGCCGACAAACCTGCCGTTCAGATACAGCGCTGCCTCGTAAAGGCCGTCCCGCTTGACAAGATTTATTTCGGCGCGATATCCTGACTGGAGTATTTTCATCAGTATTTACTTTTTAACTATCATCCCGAACCCTGTTAATTTTCAGATTGAGTTCTGATATTTCCCCATTCATTTTGTACATGGGCCAGCATTTTGCATGTTAACAGTGCTTACCCGAGATCGAAACAACCTGATACATGGATAATAAATATCGGCCTTGTACCCGATTTCTTTAAATCATATGCATCCGGCAATGAATTTTCTTCCAAACACGTCCGAGATACCATGAAAATTCCAATTTTCGCAAACATAACCGGCAAATCAGATGTACTTGCCACCCTGCAAAAAAACACTCGGTCAGCTGAAGAAAGCCGTTTGATATTGACGCCCGGCCAGGAAGTCCGGGGGGACGTGCTGTCAAGGCTGGAGGACGGCTCTTATCTGGTCAAGGTTGCAGGCACGGTTTTCGACATGGAAATCCCGCTCCCGCTGGAGCCCGGCTCCTCGATACAACTCACATTTCGCTGCTCCCAGCCACGCCCCACGTTCATCATGCAGAGCTCGCCCACTGATGCAACATCGGTCAGCCTAAGCGCAACATCGACCTTGCTTACCCGATCGTTCGCTGCTGATGAAGCTGCCGTGCCGAATGCGTTGCAGCCGTTTCCCCGAATTCTCCTGCAGGAAAACGCATCTCCAGATCCCCGGATTATGGCGAATGCATTGCGAAATGCCGTCACGTTCTCCGGCCTGTTCTACGAGTCACACCTTCTCCAGTGGTACCTTGGCGAAATTCCTTTTTCCAACATCCTGCAGGAAGCGCGCTCCGGATTGTCGCATAAAATGCGCCGGGATCAGGAAAACTCAAAAGAAGCCATAAATTCCGATGAGTCCGGTGTGAACGCAGATGAAACCGAAACCAATTTGCTTGCTGCCCTTCTTTCAGAACATGAATCTGATGAAGAATCTTCCGCCTTTTCTTCAAAGGCACGCATGGAGCTCGTCAGGGATCAATTAGATCTGCTCAGGTCCGGAACATTTGCCTGGCATGGGGAGGCCATGGCCGGCCACGAAATGGAATGGCTGGTGGAGCGGGAACCGGACGGAGCGGATACCGACGGTACTCCTTCCTGGAGAACTTCCATACGCATCAACCTGCCAAACCTTGGACTGGTTTGCGCAACACTTACCCTTGCACGTGAAGGAATTGAAGGAATAGTGCGTTCCAAACTGCCTGAAACCGCTGCAATACTGCGAAAGGAGATTGGGATTCTGGAAGAGAGGCTTGATGATGCGGGTATAAGACTTAACGGAATGGTGATCGAAAATGGGAAATGACAACTGGAGATTAAAAGAGGCAGTAGCTCTGTCCTATAAACAAGGGCAATATGCTCCCAAGGTTGTCGCCAAAGGAAAAGGTGTTGTCGCCGAAGCGATTATTGCCCAGGCACATGAGGCGGGCATACACGTTCATTCATCACCAGAGCTGATGTCGCTCTTGATGCAGGTGGACATGGACCGGCACATCCCGGAGGAACTCTACGTGGCAGTAGCCGAACTGCTCGCGTGGATCTATTTCCTGGAAAACCGTTTTCCACCGGGCTGGAATCCGAAGAAGGAGGGCTAGACAGTTCGCCTGCCCTGTTCTTCACAGGCTCTCTTCAAGGCTGTTTGTCCAGTCTATAGCCTCCAGTTGTGAGTTGAAGAGCAGGTCAGGGCTGAAGTGAGATTTGTCAAGCAACGATGCGACATCGTTAAAATCCATATTTTCCAGCTTCTCCGTCAGGAGCAACAGGCCGCCCAGCGGCCCCTCTCTATGCAGGAGGGCATTACGTACATCTTCAGACAGGTTGAGTTGATTGACTATATCTTCCATCGGGGTTTCAAGCAGTACATCTATCAGTGAAAGAACTCCCGTCATGAATGCACTTTCGGAATAGTCCTTTTCACGGAATTCTTCGACACTTCTCTGCACAAGGAGTTCCATAAGCCTGCCCCTTGTGGCTGCTGTCTCAAGCAGGGGATTTCCCACTCCTCCAGCCTTTTCCGACGAGAAAAGCGCAAGCTGTATCCAGCGTTTCAGCTGTTGCATGCCCAGTACCGTAAGAGCATGGCGCAATGTCCTTATCTTCTGTTTCATGCCTATTACCACCGAATTTACAAGGCGCAGAAGATTATATGACAGATTGGGGTTCCGCTTGAAAGTCAACTCGATCTCATGGATATCCGCATCATTACAAACCTCCTCCAGGAGCTTGAGGAGTGTTATCCCCGAAACATCGACTTTCCGCCTTTTCAGCACGGAAGGATGCGCAAAGTAGTAACCCTGGAAAAGATCGAAACCGAGTTCAAGGCAATGCTGGTATTGCTCCATTGTCTCGACTTTTTCCGCAAGCAGGGTAAGACCCCGGTTTTCAAGTTGCTCAACCATCCTGCTGACTGACTCGGGCTGCATGTTGAGAATATCTATCTTGACGATATCGGCAATCTCATATAACGGCTCATAGTCTGTATGATAGAGATTGTCATCAAGAGCGAGTGTGAAGCCTTTATCCTTCAGCTCCCTGCATCTCCTCAAGACCGGTTCAGTTACTTTTATGGATTCAAGGAGTTCGATGACTGTCCTCTCGACGGGAAGCAGTTCAAGAACATCGCTCATCAAGAGTTCCGAGGTAACGTTTATGAACCCTTTGTGTTTTCCCAGGACTTCCTTGAAGCCGAAATTGGAAAGAATGTGCGAGATTACCACCGTATCGGCATGGGAATAATCATCGATATTTGCGTGAAGAGTATCAGCGTCCCTGAAAAGGAGTTCATAGCCCACGATCCCGCGACTTCTGTCCAGAATGGGCTGGCGTCCGAGAAAGATTTTCTTTTGTGAATCAACCATGGGGCCATTCACCACTGTACTTTTATTAGGCTAAAGGAATACCAACAGATCAAGTCCGGATGGAATGAGTATTGATCAAGCAGAAAAGGCCGGCGCCAACGGCCGGCCTTTATCCTGGTGCCCGGGACCGGGGTCGAACCGGTACAATGCCAAGCATCGAGGGATTTTAAGTCCCTTGCGTCTACCAATTCCGCCACCCGGGCCTTTAACAAATCGACAATTTATTTATCTTTTTCACTCTTCGCAACTCGTGACGGTTTCACGTCAGTTGCGATACACCGCACCGGCTGATTCCTGAAGGGCCGTTCTCTAGTCGCAGGCGTTGTTGACCCTGTCCCGCAGTTCCTTCCCGGTCTTGAAAAAGGGGGTTTTCTTCGCGGGGATCCTTACCAGTTCGCCACTTTTGGGGTTTCTGGCTTCACGCGGTCCCCGCTCCCGAATGGTGAAACTTCCAAAGCCGCGGATTTCAACCTTTTCCCCGCTCTTCAATGCATTGCGAATGCTATCGAACACAATATCGACTACGATCTCCGAATCCTTTCTCGTAATCAGATGATTTTCACTTACAAGTCTGTCCACCAGTTCACTTTTGGTCATGCCCTCAACTCCTTGTTCCAGTTTTCGCAATAACCGGCGGTTCCGCGGTCCCCAAAAATGGACCATGAAACCGCCGGCTTTTTGCCGGATGTTTCGGATTCGTCAAAACCCGCCGCGGATCAATCCCGCCCGTTGGTTTTCTTCATCTCTTCCTTGAGCAGATCACCAAGGTTCGATGTTGCTTTCCCCTGGGTGTCCATATACGCGGCGAAATCATTCTTTTCGGCATATCCCGAAATGGCTTTGATGGAAAGAGCAATCTTCTTCTCGGTCACATCCACGTTGAGGACCATCGCTTCAATCTCATCACCGACCGCTGCGAATCCTTTGGGCGAAGGAACCTTTTCCTGGGAAAGCTCGGATACGTGTATGAGACCTTCGATGCCTTCCTCGATCTCCAGAAAGACTCCGAAATCGGTGACCGAAGTAACTTTGCCCCTTATTTTGGTGCCGGGCCGGTATTTGACCGGTATCTCGGTCCATGGATCGGGGGCAAGCTGCTTGATTCCGAGAGAAAGGCGTTCATTTTCAGGATCGATATTAAGGACGACCGCCTGGACGGTCTGGCCTTTGCTGTAAAGTTCGGACGGATGCTTCACGCGTTTCGTCCATGACATGTCGGAAACATGCACCAGCCCGTCGATCCCGTCCTCTACGCCGATGAACACGCCGAAATCCGTTACATTCTTGATCTGTCCCTCGATCTTGGTGCCAACCGGATACTTTTCACCGATCACTGTCCAGGGATTGACCTGAATCTGTTTCAGGCCAAGAGAGATTCTCCTGCCCGGGACGTCCACACCCAACACTTCGGCCTCCACCTCGTCGCCGACATGCAGGATGTCGGAGGGGTGGCGGACTCGCTTGGTCCAGGACATTTCAGAGACATGCACCAGTCCTTCCACGCCTTCCTCCAACGATACAAAGGCGCCGTAATCGGCAAGGCTCATGACCTTGCCCTGGATCCTGTCGCCCGTATGATAGGTTGACTCAACTTTCAGCCAGGGATCAGGAATGGTCTGCTTGATTCCCAGGGAGATCTTTTCCTTTTCCTTGTCATACTTGAGGACCTTGACCGCAACGGTATCACCGATCTTCATGACTTCGGAAGGATGGCCCAGCTTGCGCCAGGACATATCCACTATATGGAGCAGACCATCAATCCCGCCGAGATCGATGAATGCGCCATAGTCGGTTATGTTCTTGACCACGCCCTCAAGTACCTGGCCCTCGGCCAGGGTCGCAAGGGTATCTTTCTTCAACCTGTCCCGCTCCTCTTCCAAGAGTACCCTGCGGGAGAGAACCACATTTCCCCTCTTTTTGTTGACCTTCACCACCTTGAACTGGAAACTCTGGCCGATGAGCTTGTCCAGGTTGCCGATGGGACGCACATCCACCTGGGAGGCGGGAAGAAACGCCGGTACGCCTATATCAACCGTCAAACCGCCTTTTACCGTGGCAACGATCTTTCCTTCAACCAGGCTTCCGTTCTCCGCTGCCTCCTCGATGCGGTCCCACACTATCTCCCGCTCAGCCTTCTTCCTGGAAAGCACGATATAGCCGCGGATGTTTTCCTTTTTCTCAAAGTAAACCTTCACCTCGTCCCCGACCTTAACGGAGAGTTGCCCGTTCTCGTCCATGAATTCGGCTATGGGAATGCAACCCTCGGATTTGTATCCGATGTTGACAAGAACATAATCGGGGTCTATCTGGACGACGACACCTTTCACAATCTCCCCGACTTGGGGCTGCTTGAGGCTTTCCTGGAAAAGCTCCTCGAAATTCTCCCTGACCACCTGATTACCGTCATCGTCCATATCGATATTCGGCCCTTCCGGCTCGTCAATGGATTTGCTGAAATCTTTTTCGTCGTTCATCAAACTGTTACCCCCTCATAATCTAAGTTTTCCGTCTTATTCCTGCTCGCCCCTGCTCTTTCCAAGAGGCGTTTTACTTCTGTCGATCTGCCTTATCTGATGCAAAACCTCGTCGATAACCCACTTGGGTGTCGATGCTCCGGCAGTGACACCTACCGTCTCCACTCCGTCGAACCACTCATCATTCAGCTGTCTGGCTGTTTCGATATGATAGGTCTTTGGCTGGATCTCGGCACAAACCTGGGCGAGTCGCGTCGTGTTCGCGCTGTTGTATCCTCCGATTACTATCATGCAATCTACCTGTTTTGCAAGCTCTTTGGCTTCTTCCTGGCGAACCGCGGTTGCGTCACAGATAGTGTTGAACACCCTGATCTCGCTCCCCTTGGCAAGACATTCGAGAACCACGTTTTTCAGGTTTTCGAAAGACTGGGTAGTCTGGGCCACAATTCCTATCTTTCCGGATATGGCCAGTCTGCCTGCCTCTTCGCCGGACCCCGCGACGTACACCTTGCCCAGGGCATAGGATACGATACCCTGAACCTCGGGATGATCAGCATCACCTACCACTACCACATCATATCCCGCCTGGGAAAGACTTTTTACATGCTCCTGAGCCTTTTTTACAAACGGGCAGGTGGCGTCTACGACTTCCAGCTCCTTGCGGTTAGCCTCCTGAAGTTCCTTGGCGGCAACACCGTGGGAACGGATGATGATCGCTCCGTTATCCAGGTCATTAATGCTCTCCAGGACCTTGACGCCCATTTCCTCCAGCCGCTTGACCACCTGCGGCGAATGGATGATGGGGCCGAGAGTGAATGTCTTGACTCCTTTGTTCGCTGCTTCGAAAGCCATCTGGGTCGCCCTTTCGACTCCGAAACAAAAGCCAGCCTGCTTCGCCAGGATTATTTTCAATCCGCAAACCTCCTGTGAACCCTGGTCCATCGGCCAAGTCACGGCAGGACCACCATTCCGCTTCCGTTCACCAGCCCGCACATACCTTTCCATAAGCGCCAGAACTTCCTCGATGGAAAGCCCGGTCGAATCGATTTCAACCGCATCCTCGGCCTTCCTCAGCGGAGCGTGCGTTCTTTGCTCGTCGCGGGCGTCGCGGGCTTTCACATCCGCTACCGTCTGTTCCAGGGTCACCTCTTCTCCCCTGGCCCTCAATTCCAGGTAGCGCCTCCTCCCGCGCTCTTCAGCAGAAGCGGAAAGAAAAAACTTCACCTCCGCGTCCGGGAAAACCACCGAGCCTATGTCGCGGCCCTCGAGCACGACATTCCCAGAACTGCCCAGGCGCCTCTGTTCCTGCAGCAACACGTCCCTGACGGCTTTTTTCGCGGAAACCCTGGAAGTCAGCAGGCTTATCTCAGGCGTCCTTATGTCCTCCGAGACATCGATTCCGTCTGCAATGACCCGGTAGCCCCCGTTACGCTGTTCGAAGGTGATTTCCAGGCCCCGGCAGAGGACAGCCAGCGATTCCTCGTCATCCGGAGATATTCCGGCGCGTTTCACGGCAAGAGCGACAGCGCGATACATGGCACCCGTATCGATATACAGGAAACCCAGCCGTTCTGCCAGGAGGCGGGCTATGGTGCTCTTCCCCGCTCCTGACGGGCCGTCAATGGCGACGACCGGGCCCTTTCGGCTTTTGCTGAAAACTTCCCGGCTCACCTGCATGCCACCTTTTCCAGCAGTTCGGCAAACCCCGGGAAGGAAGTCTCTATGCACCCGATGTCCGAGACCTGGATTCCCCCGTCTGCTACCAGTCCCGCGACCATCATGGACATTGCTATGCGGTGATCGCCGAAACTGTCCACACTGCACGCGGATAGCCGTTCACTGCCAATGATTTCCAGACCGTCCTCCGTCTCAACAACTGTTATCCCGGCTTTCGACAGGTTTGCCGCCATGGCGGAGATCCTGTCGGTCTCCTTGACCCTGAGTTCCCTGGCGTCCCTCAGGACCGTCTTTCCTTCGGCACAAGCCGCGGCAACGCAGATGACCGGAAACTCGTCAATAGCCCTCGGCACCAGTTCACCGCCGATCTCGATTCCTTTCAGTCCGGACGAACGCACCAGGATGTCGGCAACGGGTTCGCCGGAGACCTCCCTTTCGTTGGACAGCTCCAGGGAAGCTCCCATCTGCAGCAGGATATCGAGGATTCCGGTTCTGGTCGGGTTGGTTCCCACTCCGCTTATCAACAGTTCAGACCCGGGCACGATAAGAGCAGCCACGATGAAAAACGCCGCTGAGGAAATATCCCCCGGAACCAGAACATCCCTCGCTTCAAGAATACGGCCTCCCCTTATCCGTGCGCCGCTGGGCAACTGGTCGACATCGGCGCCGAAATAACGGAGCATCCTCTCTGAATGGTCACGTGAGAGAGACGGCTCGGTCACCACAGTATCTCCTGTGGCAAAGAGACCTGCCAGCAGCAGGGCCGACTTGACCTGCGCGCTGGCTACCGGGGAAGCATAAGAAATCCCTTCGAGAGGAGTTCCCTGAACTGCTAAAGGCGCCTTGGCGCCGCCGGTACGGCCCCATATGTTCGCGCCCATGCGGCAAAGGGGCTCGATCACCCTGCCCATGGGTCTGTTGCGCAGGTAACGGTCGCCGGTAAGCACGGAAAAGAACTTCTGTCCTGCCAGAAGACCTGTTATCAGCCGCATCGAAGTTCCCGAATTACCGCAATCAAGCACATCTGATGGCTCTTCCAGACCATTCATACCCTTGCCGTCGATAAAAAGCGCGCCGGCGTCTTCTCTCGCCTCCACACCCATGGCCCGGAATGCGTTCAGAGTGGAGAAGGTATCCTCGCCCCGAAGAAAGCCGCGAACAACGGTTACGCCTTTGCCGAGCGCTCCAAGCATGACAGCCCGGTGTGATATTGATTTGTCGCCCGGTACCGAGATGTCCCCCCTCACGTGCAAAGCAGGCTGGACCGTGTAGCTATTCATGAGATGCTCCGTATGGAAACTATAAAATTGCGTCCCTGCTCTTCTTGGATTCCGCAAAGAAATTCTCGAGCCCCTGGCTATCCCGATTCTCCACCAGGGCACGGAGGTGGGAAAAGTATCCGGAGAACAGATCGATCATCTCCAGGAGAGCCTCACGGTTCATGAGTGCGATATCCCGCCACATCACCGGATCTGACGAGGCAATTCGGGTAAAGTCCCTGAATCCACCGGCGGAATAGGAGAGAATGCTTTCATCCAGGCGGTCATACCCTTCCACGGCATTCACCAGGGAATATGCAACCATATGGGGCAGATGGGATATGGCCGCCACTATGCGGTCATGCTTGGCCGCATCCATTGTAATGACCTCCGACCCGGCAGTTTCCCACATCCTGACAACAGTATCCAGAGCGCGGGAATCCGTGTGGGAAGTCGGTGTAACGATACAGCGCTTTTCCTGGTAAAGTGCGGAAAAGGACGCATCCACGCCGGACTTTTCAGTACCTGCTATCGGATGTCCGCCGACGAAATATGTACCGGCCGGCATAAGGGGCTCACATTCCGCTACTATTGCTTCCTTCACGCTTCCCCCGTCAGTGACGATGCATCCGGGCGACAGGTACCCGCTGATCCGGGCCAGGAGGGAGCCGATCGCACAGACCGGCGTCGCAAGGAAAACGAGATCCGCGCCCTTCACCCCCTCGCAAGGGTCAGTACTGTACCGGTCGATCACTCCAAGCTCCACGGCCCTCCGGAGGTTATTCTCGTTTCTCCCCACGCCGATGATCTCACCGACAGCGCCCTTTTCCCGCAGAATTCGGGCCAACGAACCGCCGATGAGGCCCACGCCGATTACCGTCATTCTCTTGCTTACGGCAATAGTTTCCGCTCCGGCGTGTCCCCGTCCGGTGCAGAATCCGCCCGTGTCCCTTGGGATCTTCTGATTATCAGTCATACCGGCCTACGCTGTCCTCGGGTAGGATCCGAGAATCTTCACGAACTGGCAGCAATCCCGCAATTCGCGAATTGCTTCCGATATAGCCGGATCCAATATGTGTCCGTCCAGATCAAGGAAGAAAATGTATTCCCAGGCTTTTTTCTTCAGGGGACGGGACTCGATCTTGCTCAGGCTGATTCCCCTCTTTGCGAACGGCTCCAGCATTCGATAGAGAATGCCCGGCTCATCCTTCACCGAAAACATCAGCGAGGTCTTGTCATCATTGCTTTTTTCGGCGCACTTTTTCCCAATGACGAGGAATCGGGTGAAGTTGTTCACCTGGTCCTCGATCCGCTCCCGCACCACCTTCAAATCATACAGGGAAGACGCAAGCTCACTTGCTATAGCGGCTGCGGTGTAATCCTCGCTCACGATCTGTGCGGCAACGGCAGTAGATGCCACGTCAACCACCGGGACGTTGGGGAAGTTCTCCGCGAGCCATTCCCGGCACTGCGCTATGGGTTGCGGGTGGGAATATATCTTTTTTATGTCTTCAGGCCGGCCGGTCCGGGAAAGAAGGTAATGGTGAATCTCCAGCATTATCTCGGCAATGATCTTCAGGTCGCTTTCCATGAACATGTCGAGCGTGTGGGAAACCATGCCTTCCGTGGAATTTTCGACAGGCACCACCCCATACTGGGCGCGGCCCTTCTCGACCTCCTCGAAAACCGTCGGAATGGATTTGCTGGGGATCAGTTCCGCGGAAAGGCCGAACTGATGCATGGCCGCAATGTGGGTAAACGTGGCCTTCGGTCCGAAAAAGGCCACCTTCATCGGCGCTTCGAGGGCAAGCGAGGCCGAGATGATTTCCCTGAAAACGCTCTTGAGCGCTTCATTGGGGAATGGCCCGTGATTGCCGGCAGACAGGCGCTCGTAGATCTCCCGTTCCCTGCTGGGCACATAGAATTCCTGGGATTCGCCCTGCTTCAGCCTGCCGATCGAGATAACCTTCGATGCACGCTGATTCAAAAGCTCCAGTATCCTGTCGTCTATTTCGTCGATGGCATTTCGCAGTTCTTTGATTGTTTTCTTTTCAGACAAAGCGGAATCACCTGAGAGGGGCTTTCATGTATGTAGGACGTATTAATTTATAGTAAATGCCCAGAAAATGCAATGTATTTTTCCTGCCTCTGATCATCCCCCCCTTTTCGTGCAATCTGATCAAACAGAAAGACGAACTACATGAACCAACGTTAACAGCAGGCATCTCCACGTCATGCACATGATACCTTTTACGAATTTCAATTACGCGAAATTATTATGCAATAAAATTTGATGCTTCCAACCTGGCCCATTGATATGTATAATGGCACGTCGTACAGTAATCACCCTTTCGGGTGATGAGTATGAATTCAACCGATTCGGCTGCTAGGTCCTTCAGGCAAAAGGACGGTTCAATTTATCCAAAAGGCGCCAAAATGCCATCATGCTCCCAGAAAACCAGGTTCACCTTGGTCCAGAAACTGATTATCAGCTATTTCGCGGTAGCTGTGTTCAGCATGGCAGCCACTGGGTTCTCCATTCTCGGACTTCATTCTCTGAATGGGATCGTCAGAGATATAGCCCACAATGACTTCGCTTTCATGAAATCCGCGGAAGGCCTGCGCGAGTCCATATCCGCCCAGGAGAGGAATGCCGCCAAATATTCGGTCCTGAAATCACCCGAGTTCAAAGAGCTGTACCTCCAGCGGAACCGTGAATTCCTCTCCATGATAGATGAACTGAAAAAAAACAGCCCGGGCGCGCTCATGGTCGGCCTGGTCTCTGACTTCGGCGAATTCTCCAAAAAAGCGGACGATCTGTTCGAAGGGAAAAACAAGGATATAAAGCAACTTAAAGCTGCCGCGGATAAAGTGAACTCTTCCATCGAAGCGCTATTCGTTTCCCGGCAGGTAGTTTTGAACAACAAGTTGAAGAAGGCTGAAGAAAAGCGGGAAATGACCGTAAAGTGGACCTTGTTCCTTTCATTCAGCGGTTTCATTCTGGCCCTCGGCGTCATGGTTCTTTTCATTTATGCCATCTCGTCTTCAATCAAGAAACTCAAGCGTGCCACTCATTACATAGCAGAGGGAAATTTCGATTACGACCCCCATATACCTTCAGGTGATGAGATCGGCGACCTGGCCAAGGATTTCACAACCATGGCTGGCCGGCTCAAGGTTTCGGAACAGATGTGCCTGGATGCCAGTCCCCTGACCCGTCTGCCAGGCAATATCGCCATCGAAAGGATCCTCACGAAAAAGCTCCACAAGGGAGAACCCTTTGCCGTCTGCTATGCGGACCTGGACAATTTCAAGGCTTACAGCGACCGTTACGGTTATATCAGGGGAAGCGACCTGATAAAGATGACAGGCGAAGTGATATACGAGGTGGTGCAAAGGCACGCCGATGATAACGCATTCGTCGGACACATCGGTGGAGATGACTTCGTCATGATAGTATCGTCAGAAGACGTGGACAAAGTCTGCCAGGGCGTTATCGACGATTTCACCGTCCGGGTGCCTGAATTTTACAATGAAGAAGACCTTGCCCATGGCTCCATCGAAGGACTCGACCGTTATGGCGTCCAACGGGTTTTCCCCCTGATGACCATTTCCATAGCCGTTGTGATGTGCCAGCAGGGCGAATACGATTCGGCTGTAAAGATCGCGAAGACAGCCGCAGAAATAAAGGAGTTCGCGAAAGGAGCGGCGGGAAGCAACTACTTCATCGACCGCCGGAAAAGGGCACGATGAGAAAACATCTTTTTATTTCATTGGCAACGATATTGCTGCTCTCCGGGTGTGCCACGGTCCAGCAGGCCGACCCACTCTACCAGCAGCAGAAAAAGAAACTGGCCCTGGCACAGATGCTCATTGAGGGCAACAAGATCCCAGCGGCAAAAGAAGTCCTCTCATCCATCAGCAAGGAATCCAAAATAAAGGGTATTACCGATGAAGCTCTTTTCAGGCTGGCACTTTTGAACCTGGAAACGGGAGAGCATAAGATAGCTACGGGCAAGTCAGGAGAGAACCTGGACAAGCTGCTGAATGATTACCCGTCGAGCCCGTGGAGAAACCATGCTGCCACGCTCAAGGGTTTGATGGATTCCTACGACGTGGCATTGGAAGAGCGCAACGGCCTTGAGCAGAGTGTCAGAAGCCTCAGAAACTCATACTCTTCACTCAAGAGCATGAACCTGTCCCTTTCAAGAGAGAACAAGGAACTGCGCCAGGGCATCGAGAAGTTGAAGAACCTGGACCTGGAGTTGGAAATGAAGAACAAGAAGTAGTCCGTCAACTCTGTAGCAGGCGCTTGAGGGCCGCATACAGGCCCTTCGGCGTCGCTTTGAATACGGAGACCGGGATGCCCAGCTCTTTTTCCAAATATTCCGTCGTCACATCATCGAGGAACAACCCGTCACATTCTCTGAGCATGACATCGGGAATCATCACCTGCCTGCCCAACTCGGATCCTTTGAGCTGGGCGCAGATATCCCTTCCCGAAACCAGCCCCGCAACAGTCACTTCACCACCGAACAGATCATTCCGTATGGAGGCCAGCTTCAAGCAGACTCCGGTCTTGCGCGACAAATCCGCTACAAACCTTTCCAGGTACGCATAGGGAGATTCGCCGGTTACTATGGTCACTGCAGCCGGCCCCAATCTCTCTGCTCCGGCTATCACCTCATCGCTTTCGGCCATAAAAATCGGAATCATGCCGACTCCGTTCTCGACCTGGGGCAAGTCACCATATTCCGAAATAGGCGGAAACGGCAGGCCTGCCTTGAGGTAAAACTCGTCGGCCAGGAAAAGAAACGGCGCTCCCAGCTCCCGAGCGATCGCTGCTGAGCGTTGCTGCCATTCGGCAATGAATACGGCGGCATACTCCCTGGTTACCGGCTGCAGACGTGGAAGAAACTCCCGGTGACGGGTCAGGCCGACGGGAACCACGGCCAGGGAAGTCACCCCCGGATGCATCGCGGCAAGGTCCTCGACCGTTCTCTCCAGATGAATGCCATCGTTCAGGCCCGGGCAGAGGACGACCTGTGCATGAATCGTAATCCCTCCCCCTGTCAACTCCTTGAGAATGTCCAGCAAAGGCGGCGCGGCCGGATTTCCGAGCAGCTCCCTCCGAAGTTCCGGCTCGGTTGCATGTACGGAAACGTAAAGAGGCGAAAGGCGCTGTTCCAGGATTCTGCGGAGTTCATTTTTCCTCAATGCGGATAGAGTGACGAAATTGCCGTAAAGAAAAGAAAGCCGGTAATCTTCATCCTTCACGTAAAGGGTCCGGCGCAATCCTTTGGGCAGTTGATCGACAAAGCAGAACAGGCATGCATTCCCGCAGCGCCTGGGCGCCGGAGCACGAAACCGCATCCCCATGGGAATCCCTTCTTCCCGGATTGCCTCTATCTCCCAGGTCTCGCCGCATGCCTTGGCCACTTCCAGGATCAGCTCCTCGTCCCCGGAATGGAACCAAAAATCGATGACATCCCGCATCTGGTGGCCGTTTATTGCCAGGAGCCTGTCGCCCGGCCCGAGACCGGCCTCCTCCGCCAGGCTGCCTTGTTCTATCGCCTCTATGAACAGTCCTTTGCTCATTTGCCGGAAAAGAACGGGGTGGTGCGGTAGTAGCCGAGATATGACGACATGAAAACCTTGAGGACGGCAGTTGCAGGCACGGCAAGGAGCATCCCCACGATCCCGAAGAGCTGACCAGCTACGAGCAGTGCGATGATTGTCACAACCGGATGGAGCCCGACGCGGTCGCCGACGATCTTGGGCGTGATCACTGCGCCTTCCAGGGCCTGGACCAGGGCGAACCATCCCAGGCAGAGGAGGGGGTGAAGGATATCGTGGAACTTCAGGACAGCCATGGTCATGGAAAACACGATGCCGAACATCGTCCCCAGATAAGGGATTATGAACAGAATTCCCGAAAGCGTTCCTATCACGACCGCCAGATCGATACCGATAACCAGGAGCCCGATGCTGTAAAGAACGGCCAGCACGGCGCAAACCGTCAATTGCCCCCGGACGAAGCCCGACAGTATTTCACGTATCTCGCCCGCCTTGGCCAGCAGGACGGGACGGTGCCTCTCCGGCACCACTGCGATGATTCCGGCATGGATCTTCGGCATGTCCTTGAGGAAATAGTAGAGATAGAGAGGAAGCACCACGTAGCCCAGTATCGAGAGGATGAACGCCAGTGTCGAGGTGACAGCCTGCTTCAGGTAGGAAAACGTCTCGCGCGCCACATCGAAAGAGGCCCCGTGCAACTGCTCCAGAAGGGCCTGCAATTGCCGGTATGCCTTTTCAGAGGTTTCTATTCCCAGGTAGTGTTTCGCACCCTCGGGAATCATGCCGTACAGACGCCCGACATATTCAGGCAGATTGATCTCCACGCTCTGGAATTCCCCTGCTATGGAGGAGACGAAAAAAAAGCCCGCGAGAACTGTCAGCAGCAAAACCGCCAGGATAACCGAGAGTCCGGACAATGCCCTGTTGAAGCCTTTCCGTTGCAGATAACCGGCAAGAGGATCACAGAGGAAAGCCAATGCGAACGCAGCAGCAGCAGGCAGCAGGATTTTGCCCGCACTGTAAAGAATTATCCCGGCCAGGACCACGATGATAAAGGTGACTGCCGGGAAAACCCATTTTTTATTCAGCATGATTGTTCTGTCCGAAGAGTTGAATTGAAAAAGGGGAAAGCGGAGCGGACGCCACGCGCGCCTCCCCCTTCCCCCCTTTGGTTTCACAGTCTACTGGTGCAGCTTGAAGCTTCCGTCAACCGATGTGATGTAAGCTATCGCATGCTTGTAAATAAGGATATCCCCCTTGACCTCCAGCAGAACGGAAAAATTATCAAAGGATTTGATGTGTCCTTCCATTTTTTCCCCTGACATGAGGTAGACAACAACCTTGACTCTTTCCTTACGTGACTGATTCAGGTATTGATCCTGGATATTGAATGGTGCCTTGGCCATACCCCTCTCCTTTAATAAAAGAAATCATTTACATTTTCGACAATCATACCAACATTCACCGGATATTCAATCCATTTAATTTCCCTGTCATGATTGAACCATGTCAACTGTCTCTTGGCATATCTGCGGGTGTCACGCTTAATGAGGTCGATAGCCCCGTCCAGTGAATACTCTCCGGCAAGGAATGAGCAAATCTGGCGATAGCCAAGTGATCGCATGGGTTTCAGCATGGGGCCGTAGCCGGCGGACAGCAGGCCCTTCACCTCCTCCACAAGGCCATTACCTATCATCCATTCGACCCGCTTGTCAATATTTGCGTAAAGTTCGGACCGGTCGGGAGCCAGGCCGAGCTTAAGACAAATGTAATTGTCGGCCGCGAAACGGTGCTCGCCTTGCAGTTCAGACAGCGGTCGGCCTGTGATTCTGAATACCTCCAACGCCCTGATAACGCGGAGCTGGTCGTTGGGATGCAGCCGTCGTGCCGTTTGCGGGTCAACCAGCGCAAGACTGCGATGCAGCTCTTCATTACCTTTGACTGCCGCCTGGCGTTTAAGTTCGTCACGAACGGCCTGGTTACTGCCGGGGGATTCCACCAGGCCCCTCGTCAAAGCCTTGATATACAGACCGGTGCCTCCGGATACGATGACTTTCTTGCCGCGTCCGTGGATTCCGGCAATGATCTTCCGCGCTTCCCTGCGGAAATCGGCCACGGAAAAAGGCTCATCCGGGTCAACAACATCCAGGAGGTGATGGGGAACCTTTCGTCGCAACTCGGGCGAAGCCTTGGCAGTGCCTATGTCCATGCGCCGGTATACCTGCATGGAGTCCGCATTCACTATTTCGCCACCGACCCGTTCCGCGATCCTAACGGCCAGGTCGGTTTTGCCCGAAGCCGTGGGACCGGCAACAATGAGTATTTTCCCATCTGGGTTCATCTTCTCCAATTCAGAGCCTTTTGAACATTTTTTCGACATTGGATCGGCTAAGGGTCCGGTAAACCGGCCTTCCGTGAGGACAGTTGCTCGCGAAAGACACCGAATCAAGGCCTGCCAGCAAAGCGTTTATCTCGTGTACGGAAAGATTGCTCCGGCCACGGACCACGCTGTGGCAGGCGATCCTCACCAGCAGTTCCTCCTGCACATCCTCAATCGTGCGGCTTTTTCCAAAGGAAGCAACTTCCTCGATGATATCCCGCAAAGCCTGCAGATACGGTCTCGATGCCAAGATGCGCGGAACCGCATTCAGCACCCTCGCCGTACCGCCGAAATCCTCCAGGTGAAAACCCAGTTTGCGCAGAACTGCCATATGTGCGTCCACAACCGACGCCTCCCCATGGGTGAACTCCACCACTTCCGGGAAAAGCACTCCCTGGGACTCCACCTCTCCCGCCGAGAAATCCCTGCGCAGGCGCTCGAAAGCAACACGTTCATGGGCTGCGTGCTGGTCAATGATCAGCAGGTCGTCACCACTCTGGCAAACCAGATAGGCTCCCAGGTACTGGCCTATAACTTTAAGGTTGGAAAAAAATCCATCCGTTTCCAAAGGTTCTGCGTCTTCCACGTGTTGCGATGCAACCTGCGGCGGAACATGGACTGGAAGCCGTACCTGTTCCGCCGCACGCATTTTCTCTTCCGCGCCATACGCGGCCGTGGTTTCCCTGACGCCAATGGCAGGAGATTTCTCAGCGAATATCCGTTCGACTGGAGGCGGCGATACAGCTTTGATTACCGGTTTTCCTATCCAGGGTGTCGAGCTGAGATGTGTTTCCAGTGCCGAAACAATGAAATCATGTACCCGGCTCTGGTCCCTGAAGCGGACCTCATGCTTGGTGGGATGGACATTCACATCCACCTCTTCAACCGGCGTGCCCAGGAAGAGGACAGCCACCGGAAAGCGCCTCCGCTCCAGCAGTTGCCGGTATGCCTGCATAATGGCGTGCTGGATAAGGCGGTCCCTCACGAAACGGCCATTGACAAAGGTATACAGGTGGGAAGAAGAAGAACGGTTGCAGTCCGGCTTTCCTGTCAAGCCTTTCAGGGAAAGTCCCTCTCCCGTGCATTCCAGTGGATAAAGGTCAGCGGCAATGCTTCTCCCGAGCAAGGCCGCGACCCTGTCCGCCAGAGCCCCGTTCAACGCGCGGAACACGGTCCTGCCGTCATTCGTGTAAGTAAATCGGACATCGGGCCGGGACAGGGCAAGCCTGGTCAACTGGTCCCCCACGTGCCCCGCCTCGGTTTCGTTGCTCTTGAGGAACTTCAGCCTGGCAGGAGTGTTGAAAAAGAGATTGCGGATCTCGATGATCGTCCCTTCGGCCATTCCCCTGGCCTTCACATCCCTTATGCGCCCGCCCTCGCCGTAGATTTCCGTGCCTTCGATGCTCCCCCGTTCCCGTGTCGCCATGACCCAGCGGGAAACGGATGCGATCGACGGCAGCGCCTCTCCCCTGAACCCGAGGGTCGAAATGAACCCAAGGTCGTCATCCGATGAAATCTTGCTGGTCGCATGCCGTTCCAGGGCCAGGAGAGCATCTTCGCGCGACATGCCGCAGCCGTTGTCGCTCACCTTGATGAGGCGTTTCCCTCCGGACTCGATCTCCACCACGATCTCGGTTGCCCCCGCGTCAATGCAATTCTCCACCAGCTCCTTGACCACGGATGCGGGACGCTCCACCACTTCGCCGGCTGATATCTTATTGGTCAGGTTTTCGGGAAGGATTTTTATGCGTGACGACATGCGTGCCCCTGCCTCCTGGTGAACTGCAAGGACAAGCATACCGTAAGCGCAGGCTGGTTGTAAAGGAGTGCTTCGGTTCATGCAGTGTTATGGAGAAGTGAGGCCACCCTGCTACCCATACGAATATGCCGCTGCAAATGTCAACGACCCGCACGGATCCACCTCTGAAGGTGGGTCCGTGCGGGTCGTATATGGGTATCGTCTGAGTCAGAACAAAACCGTCTCTGGCTGAAAAATCATTATTCATCCCTCTCGTAGTCAACGATGCGCTTGGCGATCGATTTGATGCTCATGAGGTCGGAATAGTTGATGTTGTTGCCCAGGTAGTTGCCGCCGTCCGTTCCGCAACCGAGGGTGAGTGAAGGCGGCAGCTTATTGTAGATGAGGCCGATGCTGCCGTGTACCGCGGGCTGATTCAAGAGCAGCCTGTTGGCGGGGATTTCCATGGCGAACTTGTTGATGACCGCGTCATCCTGTGCGTGGACTACTGCGGTGTGGCCCGCGCCGCCCCATCGAAGCTGGCTTTTGGCCGCGGCGATAGCTGCATCAGTGCCGTCGAAGCAGATGTAGCCCAGAACCGGGGAGAGCTTCTCATGGCTGAACCAGTCCTCCGGACCGATGGTGGTCAGGGGAACCAGGAGCAGCTTCGCGTCTTCGGATACCTGGAAGCCAGCCAGCTTGGCGATCGCCTGTGGAGATTTGCCCACGATGGCTACCGCGGGAACGCCTCTTTCCTTGTCGAACATGACTTTTTCCAGCTTGGCTTTTTCTTCGGCGTTGACAAGGTATGCGCCCCTTTCAATCATCATCTTCACGGCCTTGTCGCAGATTTCCTTGTCGTCGAAGATCATGGACTGGTCGGAGGAGCAGATGGTGCCGTTGTCGAAGGTCTTGGAGGCGATGACATTGTTCACCGCTACGCTCAGCTTAGCGGACTTTGAAATGAAGACCGGCGTATTGCCGGGGCCGACGCCGATGGCGGGGTGGCCGGAGCTGTATGCGGACTTGACCATGGCGCCGCCGCCGGTGGCGAGAACCAGGTTCACGCCCGGGTGCTTGAACAGCAGGTTGGTCGCCTCGATGGAGGGCTCGTCGATCCACTGGATGCAGTTTACCGGTGCGCCTGCGCTCACTGCCGCTTCGTGCATGATCCTCGCGGCCTCGACGCTGCACTTCTGTGCGCGGGGGTGAGCGGCAAAGATGATTACATTGCGCGATTTGAGCGCGATGAGGGCCTTGAACATGACTGTCGAAGTCGGGTTCGTGGTCGGTGTGGCGGCGGCGATCACGCCGAAAGGCTCGGCGACATAGGTGACGCCTTCTTCCTCTTTGATCACGCCAACGGATTTCTTGTCCTTGAAATACTCATAGACGACATGGGCGCCGAGGTGGTTCTTGATTGCCTTGTGATCGGCCCGTCCGATGCCGGTCTCGGCGACGGCCATCTCGCCGAGTTTGACTTCGTTGGCAACACTGGCGGCATCCATCGCCGCACAGACCTTGTCCACCTGCTCCTGGGTGAAGCCCTTCATGATATCCGCCGCTTTACGCGCGTTTGCTACCAATCCATCAACCTTCTGAACAACATCTGCCATGACATACCTCCATTAATGTAGTGTTGCGACAAATGCCGTGACAGCTCCGCAGATAATGCCCCGGCATTTAAAATCTTCAGACCTATCCCCCAAAACAAGGTTGTTTCCGAATTCGTGACGCCTTCACGCTGGCAGCATGTGTCAGCTTCACCTTCTTTTGGGGGATAGGTTGCTGCTCGATGTCTTGTAACTTCAGCACAAGGCATGCCAAAGCCTCAGGGAGATTATTTAGCCGTGATATCGTGAAGTTGAACAGTATTTATAAAAACGTTGCAATTGTGGGAAAAGCGACACAAGTTGCTCTTGGATGGCATTTTCATCCAGCTTGGGCAGTGGGCGAGGATTTGTCACTGGTGCGACATTTGTTGCAGATGCAAAAAATGTCGCAATCGACTAGATGCTGCGTTTAAGGCGTTTATTCAAGGCTTGGCGGGTTATTCCCAAAAGAGTTGCCGCCCCGCCCTGTTTTCCTCCGGAACGTCTCAGGGCTTCATCAGTGAGGAATTGCCCTGCTTCTTTCAGAGTGGGAAAACCACCGAAAATCTTGTACAGGCAATCATCCAGGTCTTCTGTCAACGGGATGTGATTGGGCCGGTTCAGCTTGCCTGGCGTGATGAAGCGGAAACTGTCCATTGACAGCAGGCCGGAACGGGTACGGGCTACGGCATCCAAGACGAGAGCCTCAAGCTCCCTGATATTTCCAGGGAAATCATACGTGGAAAGGAGCTTTAGCAAGCCTTGAGGAAAAGCGGGCGCTTCCCTGTTAAGCGCCTGCGCCGCTTTGGCAAGGAAGTGATCAGCCAGGAGCGGAATGTCTTCAAGACGCTCGCGCAGCGGGGGTATCTTTACCTGATGGGCGCAAAGCCTGAAATACAGATCATTACGAAACCGTCCGGCCGCGACGAGATCTTCGAGGACCCGGTTCGTTGCCGCAACGACCCGGGCATTGCATTTTTTCACGATGTCGGAGCCCACCGGATAATATTCGTGCTCCTGCAGCAGGCGAAGCAGTTTCACCTGTGACGTTTCATGCAGGTCGCCGATCTCGTCCAGGAAGAGAGTGCCTTGTGCCGCGCTGGTGATGAGTCCTTCCCGCAGCTGGTTGGCTCCGGTAAATGCCCCTCTGGTATGGCCGAAAAGGGTGTCCGAAAACATCTGATCATCAAGGCCGGCGAGATTTACCGCCACGAACCGCCCCGGGCATCCGCTCAAGGTATGAATAGCTCTCGCGATCAGTTCCTTTCCAGTTCCAGTCTCACCATGCACGAGGATCGGCTGGGGAGAACGGGCTACGACTTCCAGATACTGGAATACGGTACGCATCTTCTTGCTGTTGGTTATTATCTCGGAAAAGGCGGACGGCTGGTCCAATTTGTCTGCAAGGAACTGCTGCTTGAGGGAAGACACTTCCCATCGAAGGCTATGCAGCTCCAGCGCCATCCTGACACTTGTCAGAAGCCGGCTTTTTTCCACTGGTTTCACCAGATAGTCAAAAGCACCGGTCTTCATGCACTCCACGGCGGTTTCCAGCTGATCGGAAGCCGTCATGACAATCACGGGTATCTCGGGATAGTCACGTATCAGCTGCGGAAGAAGCTCCATCCCCGAGCAATGCGGCATAATCAGGTCAAGCAGGATTACGCGTCCACCCCGTTGCGAAAGGAACGGCAGTACCTGCCGGCTATCGTCGATTGTCTCGACCGCGCCGACACCTCCTCCGCGCAGCGCAACCCTGGTGCTTGTCAGGATGTGCGGCTCATCGTCCACTATCAATATGGGAAGATCATCCTCACTCCGGCTCATTACAATTCTCTTTTCCCGATCCCTCCCCAATAGGCAGGCTGATGATGGCGCTCGTTCCCTGACCCGGTTGGGACTCAAATCGAAGCATACCCCCATGCTCCCGGATAATCTTGTGACTTATTGACAGCCCGAGCCCTGTCCCGCCTCTGTCAAGCCTTGTTGTATAGAAAGGATCCAGAATCCGGTCCATCGTCTCCCGAGTCATGCCAACTCCCTGGTCACTTACCGTTATCTCAATCACATTCTCGTTCCGATTGTGGGTAACCGTCAGCGAAATGGCGCTGTTTCTGCTTTGCAGCGCCTGGAGAGCGTTCATCATGATATTGATGATGACCTGCTCCAGCTGATGGAACCTTCCCATGATCGGGGACAGATTTTCCTCGCACGTGTAATGGAACTGATAGGTGTGTTTTTTGATCTCGTTTTCCAGCATGAAGATAGAAGTCTCGACAACGTTTCTGATTTCAACGGGTGTTTTTACCGAAACGTCTTCCTGACGATAAAAATCTTTTATAGTCTCGACAATCTTCTGTATGCGGAAAGAACCTTCTTCAAGCCCGCGCAAAAGTGCCGGTAGGCTCTCAAGAGCTTCCGGCAGTGAAAGTCCGGCAAGAGAGGAATCGGCATGTTCATCGGCGTGCCTGATCAGAATGCGGCTGATGTCGTTCCACGCCTCAGAGAGAAATTGGGCATTAGTCATGATGAACGAATTGGGATTGTTGATCTCGTGGGCAATGCCGGAGGCAAGTTCTCCTATCGCAGCCATCTTGCTGGCCTGAAGGAGTTCCGCCTCGTATTTCTTTTGTTCGGTCAAATCCTCAAGCACTGCCATTGTCCCGATGACTGCCCCCGCCGCATCGCGCAAGGGTGAAGTATAGCGTTTCACATGGATGACCGCGCCGTCATTCTTTTTGCGCAACACTTCCATCCCATAGAGGATTTCATCATGATTCAGGCGTTTCAAGGCCTTTGCCTGCTCCTCGTCACTGTCCGGCCACAAGGGATATATCTTGTCGATCACCTCTTCCGCTCTGTATCCGAAACATTTTTCAGCAGCCGGGTTCCACAACCTGACATAAAAGTCGCTGTCGATCATGGTGATGGGCAAAGGGGATGCCTGAATCACGGCATTGAGCATGCTTGAAACCCGCCTTAATTCTCTCTGTCTTTTTTTGATCTCGCTGATATCGGTGATAACGCCGATGGTTCCTTCCAGCACACCATTGGAGGAGAGCCCGGAGAAATTGACGACAATTTCGAACTCTTTACCTTCAGCATTGCGATATCTTGTTTCGAACCGGCCGGCATTGAGCGGATTCTCTGCAGACTCATGCCCCGTCCCCTGTGTCAGGTCGTCTCGTGCCGAGCATAATTCGCGCAATTCCGTCCTGCCTATGATCTCATCCCTGGCAAGACCGATGAACTGTTCAAACCCTCTATTGCAGTTCCGATATCTCCGGTCCGCATCCAGCAGATATATCGGGTTGGGAATGGCATCGGCAATCCGGAAGAATATGCTTATGCTCTCGTTCATTGTTAATCCGGCCCGGGCGAAGGTTCTTTGTCAGGAATGTCTTTCAAGCCTGCCCCTGTCTTGTTGTGATTTGCGGGGACAAGCATACCGTAAGCGCGGGCTGCTTGTAAAGGAGCGCCTTCGGTTCAAGTTTTTAAAAGTGACAGCCATGAACCGTCATCCACTCAATCCCTGAAACTAACGGTGAATCCGTCATCCTTCGCCGTACCGAGGCGTACAGACGACGGCATCTCCCCTCCTCCCATACGCTCCAGGATCTTTGCCGATAACTGGGGAAGGATCGTCCCGCGCATGATGTGGTCTATGTTGCGGGCGCCGGTTTCCACTTCCGTGCAGCGCTCCGCGATCCGGCTTACCACCCTTTTTGAATAGGTGAGCTGCATCCTGTTGCTCTCCTGGAGGCGTGCAGCGAGTTTCGCCAGCCTCAAGGTTACAATTTCCTTCATGACACCCGGCTCCAGCTGGCAGAACGGAACGATGGTCATGCGTGCCAGGAGAGCAGGCTTGAAATGCCGGGAGAGCACGGGCCTGATGGCTTCGACCAGGGCGTGCGGTTCGGGCTTTCCCTGGTCGGAACAGACCCGGGAAATGATGTCCGATGCCAGGTTGCTGGTAAGGAACAGCACCGTATTCCTGAAATCGATCTCGCGCCCTTCCCCATCCGACAGGGTCCCCTTGTCGAACACCTGGTAGAAGAGATTCACCACGTCCAGGTGGGCCTTTTCAACCTCGTCCATGAGAACGACCGAATAGGGCTGCCGCCGCACAGCCTCGGTGAGCGCGCCCCCCTCGCCGAAGCCCACATAGCCGGGAGGCGAGCCGATCAGCCGGCTGACAGAGTGCGCCTCCTGGAATTCGCTCATGTTGACAGTGGTGACAAATCGTTCACCGCCGTACAGCAGATCAGCCACTGCCAGCGCAGTCTCGGTCTTGCCCACTCCGGATGGACCGACGAGCAGAAATATCCCCTGGGGCCTGGCGGGTTCGTTCAGCCCCGCCTTTGCTGCCCTGAGCGTCTCGCAAATGATATGAAGCGCATCGTCCTGCCCCTTGATCCGCCTGCGCAAATCGTCCTTAAGGCTCATGACGTCGCGGGCCTGGTCCCGCAGAACCTTGCCCAGTGGAATGCCGGTCCAGTCAGAAACAACCTTTGCGACAACGTCGGGATCCACTTCCAGGCGGACCAGCGGCGAACCGTCCTGCAGCAGGCTCAATTCATCCGCCACCTCACTGAGCTTTGCGTTTTTTTCCGCCCGGGAACCAGCCGCCGCTTCCTCGCCAGCCATTTCTCCCAACTCACTCCGGAGTTTCACCAGGCTGTGAACCAGCTCTCTTTCCTTTTCCCAGCGCGCGGATATTTCCTCAAGTTCATCGCGGAAAGCGCAGATCCGTTCATCCAGCTCCCTCCGCCTGTTTTCGTCGACCACTGACCCGTGCAGCCGATCCCTTTCAAGTGCGCCCTTTTCACGCTCCAGCGCTTTGATTGCCCGTTCCCTGTCCTCCACCCGGTCCGGCTTGGCAGTGAGCAGGATCTTCACCCGCGCCGCGCTGGTGTCCAGCAGATCGACCGCCTTGTCAGGAAGCTGCCGTCCCGATATGTAGCGGCCTGCCAGTTCGGCGGCAGCCGTGATCGCGTCATCCCGGACCGTCACCCCGTGGGCCTGTTCGTATTTGTCCTTGAGACCGCGCAGTATGAGCGCTGCTGTTTCCACTGAAGGCTCGTCCAGCTTCACCGGCTGGAACCGGCGCGCCAGGGCGGCATCTTTTTCGAAGTATTTCTTGTACTCAGACCAGGTCGTTGCAGCTATGGTGCGCAATTCACCACGTGCCAACGCGGGCTTGAGAAGGTTCGCCGCGTCTCCGCCCCCAGCCTGCCCTCCTGCCCCGATAAGCACATGCGCCTCGTCGATGAACAGCACGATCGGTTTCGGAGAAGCCTTGACTTCCGCGATCACCGACTTCAGCCGGTTCTCGAATTCCCCTCTCACTCCGGCCCCTGCTTGAAGGAGCCCCAGATCAAGACCCAGAATGGATACATCATGGAGGAATTCGGGCACGTCCTGCTCTGCAATCCGCAATGCGAGCCCCTCCACGACAGCGGTTTTGCCCACTCCGGCCTCGCCGACCACGATCGGGTTGTTTTTCCTCCTTCTGGCAAGGATTTCAATCATCCTGGCGATTTCACGATCCCTGCCGAACACCGGATCGATCTCACCGTGTTTCGCCCTGTCGGTGAAGTCGGTGCAGAAGCGGGCCAGCACCGTGGTTCCGGACAGGGTTGCTTCTTCCGGCACGGGCTTCTTATCTTCAAATGAGCCTTCAATCGAGCCCTCAACGATATCGGTAAACTTGTTCAACAGTTCGTCGCCCGTGATCGGGCGGAGCAAATCGAAGTAATCCCCTTGAGCGAGCTGGAGCGGCCTGGCAAGCAGGGCAGCCAGCAACGATCCGGAACGGATATGCCCCTGCGAGAGGTCTATTGACGAGACAAGCCAGGCATCCTGGCACCACTGGATGACCAGTGGGGAAAAAACCGGTTTCCCGCTGTTGCCGGTTTTCAATTGCTCGACAGACCGCTCCAACGACCGCTGAACCGTTGCCGGGTCGATATGGAACCGGCGCAGAATCTGCGCCACATCACACCGTGGCTCCGTAATCAGCCCGGCGAGAAGATGTTCCACAGTTACCTCGTAATGGGTACGCGAGACGCACAGACCTGCAGCACCCTCAAGAGCCCGGGTGCAGACGGGATTGAGGCGGTTCAGCAGGTTTCTCATGTTGATGGTCTGCATGGGAGTCCTTTCGAACTTTTCGTATCACCATTAGGCTGATCCAATGGAAATAAACTCATATTATTTGAGTTTTCCAATGTCAACACATACTTGCTCAAGTTCACCAACATGACAGGTGAACCGCACAAGGCAGGCAAAAGAGTGAGATGCATGAATGGTTCGATGTATACCTCTCAATTCCGCCGCATAAAGGAGATTTAGTCTGCAAACGTCTTCCCATTTCGAGAATTTGCTGCTATATTGAAGCGTTAACAAAATCGTATCGAAGGGATAAATGCTAAGAGATGAAATACATCAGCACAAGGGGCGGAATCGAGCCGGTATCGTTCAAGGAAGCGGTCATGATGGGTCTGGCCACGGATGGCGGGCTTCTGTTGCCACAAAAGATTCCCGCTGTAGACCGGCAAACCCTGGAAGAATGGCGTGATCTGCCCTACCGGGACCTGGCATTCCGCGTCATTTCACTCTTCAGCGATGATATACCCCCCAACGACCTGAAACGCCTGATCGACCGTGCGTACGACTCATTCCAGCATCCGGAAGTCACGCCAACAGTCGGTGTGGGCAGAGTGCACATTCTCGAACTGTTCCACGGGCCGACCCTGGCATTCAAGGATGTTGCCCTGCAGCTGCTGGGCAACCTGTTTGAATACCTGCTCGGTGAAAGCGGCCGGAAAATGAACATCGTCGGCGCCACCTCCGGTGACACCGGAAGCGCTGCCATCTGCGGAGTCCGGGGAAGGAAAAATATCGCCATTTTCATACTCCACCCCCATGGCAAGACATCCCCGGTTCAAGCCTTGCAGATGACCACAGTTCTTGACGAAAACGTTCACAACATGGCAGTTAACGGGACCTTTGACGACTGCCAGAACATGGTGAAGGCCATGTTCAATGACCTCCCGTTCAAGGAAAAATATTCCCTCGGTGCAGTCAACTCCATCAACTGGGCCAGAGTCCTCGCCCAAGTGGTCTACTATTTCCATGCTTACTTTCATGTGGCCGACAAAATAGGCACCGATGTGATATTTTCCGTGCCCACCGGCAATTTCGGCGACATATTTGCCGGTTACGTGGCCAAACGAATGGGGCTTCCGATCAAACGCCTCATTCTGGCCACCAACGAAAACAACATCCTTACCAGGTTTGTCAATGAAGGCGACTATTCCCTGGGCGAGGTCGTACCTACCCTCTCGCCATCCATGGATATCCAGGTCGCATCCAATTTCGAACGCTATCTCTATTACCTGTTCGGCGAAAATCCCTCCAGGGTCCGGGATACTTTCAAAAGTTTCGCCCAGACCGGCAAGATGGAATTTTCCAACGATGAAAAGAAAACGGTTTCCGGAGATTTCCTTTCACAATCGGTGAATCGCGAGGAAACACTGGAAACCATCTCGACCTTCCACAGCAGAAACGGCTACCTGCTCGATCCCCATTCGGCGGTAGGCGTCAAGGCAGCCCTCGACCATCTCGACCATGGCGCCCCCGTGATCTGCCTCGCAACCGCCCACCCGGCCAAGTTCGACGAAGCCGTCATAATCGCAACCGGACGTGAACCGGAAAGACCTGCTTCCCTTAAGGGAATCGAGAAGCTGCCCACACGCTGCAAAGTCTTTGATGCCGATCTGGCCGAAGTAAGGAAGTTCATAGAACAGAACGCCATTTGAGGCCGAGGCGTTTTCCGCCTGATGGGTATCACATGAAACTGGACTGGCATGCTATCGATACGGTTCTCCTGGACATGGACGGAACGCTCCTGGACCGCCATTTCGACGACCATTTCTGGCTGGAGCATGTTCCGCTTATTTACGCCCGCAAACACGCCATTCCCCTGGGAATCGCCAAGGAACAGCTTTATGCGCTGTTCCGTTCACAGGAAAACACCCTGAACTGGACAGACCTTGATTACTGGTCTTCCCGCCTGGGGCTCGACATCCCGCTGCTGAAAAGGGAAGTGGACCATTTGATCGCCGTCCATCCCCATGTGACCGACTTTCTGCTCTTTCTGAAGAGAAACGGAAAGTCAATCCAGCTGGTTACCAATGCGCATGGGAAAACCCTTGAACTGAAGATGCGCAAGACAAGGCTCGGCCCCTATTTCGACGGTATCATCTCGGCCCACGACCTGGGCCTGCCGAAAGAAGATGAAGCCTTCTGGGGAAGGTTGAGGAACAGGATCAACTTTGACCCGGAACGGACCATGCTGGGTGAGGACAGCGAAACAAACCTGTTAACTGCGCAAGCCTACGGCATTCGCCATCTTTTTTATGTCAGCCGTTCGAGTTCTTCCATTCCGCCCGCCCCTTCGAGCCGTTTCATATCAATTCATTATTTCAACCAGCTGATCCCGCCTGCCGGCACGATGGAAATCGACATGAGACTCGTCTGCTCCGTTCCCGGTGAAGCTGTTTCATGATTTCGTTCCTGACCATGACAGTTTCGATATTTTTATTTGCCGGATAACCAAAGGTGCTATAATAAATTCTAGAAACGATATATATGCGTTTCCGAATGGTTGTGATTGAAAGGAGAACACCATGACAGCGAAGTTCGTAAAAGCTTTGCACGGAGGCACAAGAGTCCTGGGCCTGATCTTTGCGTTCATCCTGCTCGGAGGAGCGATCTCATCCTCGTTCGCGGACGACAGGATAGAAGCCCAATCCATAGTTGACAAGGCAAAAGGGACACTTAACGACCTGATGAGTGACAGCAATTTTTCCTGGCTGCACACTTACATAAAAGACGCCGACGCAGTGCTCATATTCCCGCAGGTTTTGAAAGGAGGCTTTTTTATCGGCGGAACCGGAGGGTCTGGAGTGTTGATGATAAGGAACAAGGCCAACAAGACCTGGAGCGAGCCTGCGTTTTATACGCTCGGATCGGTGACTTTCGGACTGCAGATCGGCGGCGAGGCAGCTGAAGTGGTCATGCTGGCCATGAACAGGAAGGCCGTTGACACGCTGCTGACATCTTCAGTCAAACTGGGTGCGGATGGATCAATCGCAGTCGGTCCGATAGGCGGTGGGGCCAAAGGGGCGGTAACGCTGCCTGCAGTGACAGCGGACTTTGTCTCCTTCTCCAAAGCCAAGGGGCTCTACGCCGGCCTCAACCTGGAAGGCGCGGTTCTGGCGGTGCGTGACTCGCTCAACGAGTCCTATTACGGCAAGGCAGTTGGGCCAAGGGACATCCTCATCAGGCATTCCGTCAGGAACCAAAACGCCGAGGCTCTTCGCGCGGCACTTGAAAAGTTTTCCACTAAGTAGGCAGCAAACGGATAACACCTGGCATTCATGGAGAAACCTCGCCATTTCAATGGCGGGGCTTCTCCTGCCGGTCAACACTTTCCCTTTATTCCATCTTCATATTTACTTCGCAACTCTATTTATATATGGTTTCGCTCTATTTCATGATATCCGACAGCAGCTTGCCGCCAATCCCGATATTGTCCCGCGGCATTTCGTTAATCAGAACGATGAATTTCTCCTCGGGGATCTGTGTGACTTCGCTTGCCTTGGCTGACAACTCTTTCACCAACTCCGCCTTTTTCTCTTTGCTCATAGTGCTGATATCAATGGTGATTACCGGCATTTTCATTCTCCTTTATTGTTCGGATTTATAGTTTTTCCTTTTACTCCACCATCTGGTAACCCGCTGATTTCAGGGATGGTCTCGTGTACACAAAGATCATTTCGACCGGCTCGTCAAAGGGGTTGTAAAACCAGTGCACGGCGCCTCGCGGCACGAACATCGTGTCGCCTTTCGCCATCTCGACTTCTGTGTCGTCAAGTCCGCTGACCCCTCTTCCCGACAGGATATGAATGACTTCCTCCGCATCCTTGTGGATGTGTCTCTTGTGTGCTGAAGTTTTTGCTTCGAACCTGCAATAGGCAAATGTGATATCCTCCGCACCCACGGTATCGTTGTCGACAAGCACAACCCTCTTCGCATTATCCAGGTCCTTGATCGGCTCGTTTCTTCCATCTTCAAGTCCAAACAGGTATTTCATGCAATCCTCCGTTTTCATCCGTTCTCGGTATGACAATAAACAGCGCCGCATCATGTAGATGCCGCTGCGTGAGTTACCGCTGTTGTTGCCGGTTGGAGCGTTTTTCCCGTATCCCGGATGCCCAGTATCCCGGCCTGTATAGCCCACTCCAGAAGCTTCTTGGTAAGCTGTTTCAGAAGCCCGTTCCCTCCAATCAGGTCTTCGGTCTTCTTTTAGTCTTTTGTTAACGCATCAGGCAGTTCGTCGAGCCATCGCTCTCTACTGTAGTGTGAGTTTGTAACCGATTTTGGCCATTTACACAAACGATTTTTCAGGCGCCGCTCAGCGGTCATCGTCTTTGTAATCTCATCTGTATTTTCGTATATCGAATGATAAATATTGCTACTACATTGAATGTATCTCTTGTCACCTCAGCAAACACAACTTCTCTTGTCCGCTCTACATGACCTGCCGCCGCTGTTGACATGCCAAGGTGAAAATGGTGGAATCCCATCACGTTCAACAGAAAGTGAATAAGATTCTCGCCATTTCTTACTTTCACTAACAACGCATCAATTGCAGGTCGCACTGTTCGCCAGCGACTATCGGCTGTAGTCGTCGGTTCTATCTGCACTTTCCTTGGTCGAGGGGGAACATGCCGACTTATCCAGTTCATGTAGTCGATTAGGTGGTGAATTCAAATTGAGGAATAAAGGGGTCAACCCTTGACATGCGACATCCTCAACTGTCATATTATTTCTCAATTAGTCGTGATATCAGGATGTTTAACCAATACCCCATGTGCATGTCAAGGGTTGGCCCCTATAAGTTACCTGCGTCCCCTCATTCCCTTTTCTTTCCCTGGCCCGGCGTTACCCACGGTCAATCTTAGGGAACTAGTTCGGCTGGAGCCCAGGCCCGTTGGGCCCAATATTCGGGATCATGGGAAGGGACGACTGTGACGCCCGCCAAATCCTCCAATATGAACCAGTCGATGTTCTGCATTGTTGCGGAGTGATCGGCAGCAATAGCCGGCGGGATCGACTTTTCCATGGATTCGAGGGTGTACAAGGCATCTGCGGCATAAATGAATGCGTTGCCCACTGAGGGCTTTACGTAGAGCGACTGGTGACCCAGCGTATGGCCAGGAGTAGGGAAGGCGACAACGGATCTGTCACCAAAGATATCGAAAACGCCCTGAATCTCCCGGATATTAAGCTCCTCCAGGTATTTGAAATCGCGAGGGCTGTAAGCTGTGCCCATCCGGTGGGTCGCAACGACCTCTCTTATTTCTGCCAGTTCCGCCTTCTGCACATAGATAGGCACCGTTGTCGCCCGAAGGTCCTCAATCGCACCGGCATGGTCGAGGTGGCCGTGGCTGAGGATAACGGCCTTGAGGTCGGGCGGCTTGAGTCCCAGAGTTCCAATCGCTTGCGTAAATTCCTGGTCGGGTCCGATCACAGGCCAGAAGTGTTTGGCTAGTTCTTCACCCCAATACGCCACCGGGTCCCTGGTTGTCTCCCCATTACATCCCGTATCGAAGGCAATCCATTCCTTGCCATGCCGGATGATGAGAAATGGAACCGGAATCTCCATTGGGATGCCGATGCGCGTGTCCTTAAGGATATATTGAGTTTCCGTTTTCAGGGAACCCGCATTGCAGGCGTACACCTTAACCTCGGGGGCAGTCCCACACATTGGCATTTCTCATCCTCCTCCATTCCGCATGCGTGTCGCATGTCAAGGGCTGACCCTTCTATTTCCCAAGGAGAAATTTTCCCTTTATCGCACATTGAGTTGCGGTTATTTATGCTTGATGAACGTCCCTTTCTCGAATTCCTCGAAAGCGATGCGCAGTTCTTCCTGGGTGTTCATGACAATCGGGCCGTACCAGGCAACCGGCTCGCCGATCGGTTTTCCCGATACGAGAAGGAAACGGACGGGGATTTCCTTGGTGGAAATCTCAACTCCGTCCCCGTCCCCGTAAAGAACGAGGTCTTCGACGGTACAGGCACACTGCCGCTTGAAATCGAAGTAATTGTCGCCGATCACCTCGTGGGAATAGGCGTTCCGTTGGGGATCGAAATACCCCGTTCCCTCGACGACGTAAGCAAAGGCTGTGTATCCCCTTTTTATCCCATGGGAAAAAGTCGATCCAGCCGGTATGGTTATGTCCAGATACTCGGGATCGACAACCACGTCCTGTACCGGCCCCGTCACCCCGCCCAGTTCACCACAGATAATTTTCACCTTCACGTTCCCCGCGACGGTTACTTCAGGAATCTGCCCGGACGTGATGCCCCGGTAACGGGGCTCCATCATCTTGTGCGACGCGGGGAGATTGGCCCAGAGCTGGGTGCCCCACATGAGGCCATCTTCCCTTCCGCGGGGCATTTCCTGGTGAATGATGCCGCTGCCGGCGGTCATCCACTGCACGTCTCCGGACTCGATGACACCTTTGTTGCCCATGCTGTCGCCATGCTCCACGCGCCCCTGGATGACGTAGGTTATCGTCTCGATCCCCCGGTGGGGATGCCAGGGAAACCCCTTCAGGTACTCGTGCGGGTGCTCGGAGTGGAAGTCATCGAGCAGGAGAAAAGGGTCAAGCTGCGGCGCCTGGTGATAGCCGAAAGCCCGCTTCAGGTGGACGCCGGCCCCTTCGACGGTTGGCTTGCTCTTCCAGACTTTACTGATTTTCCGGATGGAATTCATAGAAACCTCCATAAAATGGGGAGATCGGCAGCATGAAGAGGGAGACCTGCTTTGAGCATAACAGATTTGAAGAGTTTCGCAGGTGTGGGAAATTGCTTAAAGCGGGTAAAACCTGACGGATAAGGGGACGCCCATGATTTCGTGTGTTACCGATTATTCGAAAATACAAACACCCAATTGTCATGGGCGTACCCTACGTTCTAAAGACAGCTTGTTGTCGCCGATCCCCCCTCTGGGTGCTGTGAGGCGGAAAACCGTACCCTCATGGGGTCAGGTTAGAGTTTCGGATATTCATTCCGATTGTCATCAAATCCTCAAAAGTCGAACCTGACCCCATGACCTACAAGATGAGAATTGCATAAAAACATGAACGTCCCCATCTCCCGGCATTTTCGGGCATTTTCGGGCAGGCGGCGTCTTACGGCATTGTTGGGATTACACTTCAATTTTCCAATTTCAAGGGCAGATCCCGCTTTTTCCTCCACAGGGGCAAATAAGTCTGAAGTCCCTTGAGTAACTGCCGATAAAGTAGAAGAACCGCAATTTGGAGGTGCTGTGTTGCGGTTCTTTACCCAATTGGAGGTGGAGAATGAAAATGAAGACCAAGGTTATTGCTGCGTTGCTTGCGGTGTTTTCGTGCTGCTTGATTTCTGCCGGATGTGTAGGCAATACAAACACGGCAAAAGTTATTGATTATTCAAAGACGGACAACTGGCTGTCTCTGCCTTCACAGCTTGATCCTGTACAAAATGTAGATGTTTTTTACGTGTACCCAACCGAGTACTTTGCTGGATCGACTCGTCCGCTTATCGGCGAAATAAACGATGCTGGCATGGTGGCTGGCGCAAAGAGCGCATTTCAGAAACAGGCTACAGCCTTTGCCTCAGTCGGGAATATCTATGCCCCGTACTATCGACAGGCAGATGCTGTCTACACCCTGGGTTTGAAGTCCATAGACGACGTATATGACTTTATCGGAGGGACACCGGCGACGGATGTGATCGCGGCATTCGATTATTACGTCAAAAATTACAATAACAACCGACCATTCATCCTTGTGAGCCACTCACAGGGTTCGACTGTGGTTGCGCTGCTGCTGCAGAACTATATGAGAGCCAATCCCGATGTGTACAAAAGAATGATTGCTGCGTATGCCATCGGCTGGTCCTTCACGCCGGAATATTTTGCCAGGAACACTCATTTGAAATTTGCGCAGGGCCCCGATGATACGGGAGTCGTTATTTCATACAATACTCAAGGCCCGGGCTTTAAAGGAAGAAATCCGATTGTATTCCCCGGTGCCATGGCTATCAACCCTATTACCTGGACCACGACAGGAGGCTTGGCGACAGTCAATCAAAGCTCAGGGTCCCTACTACTGAATACTGCCGGCAATGTCATACTCCCGCCACAGTTGCAAACGCGATTTGCAGATGCTCAGGTAACCCGGATCAATCCGATTACAAGCGCGATCGATCCCTCATCCAAGACGAGCGTATTGATCTGCTCCAGTGCCGATTCGACAAAGCTGGTTACTGTCCCAGGTTTACCGGAAGGCTTTTACCATAACTATGACTATGCATTTTATTACTATGACATTACAAAGAACGCACAAAACAGGGTGAGCAAGTTTGCACTTCAGTAAAGTACGCTCATCACCCTCATGTTTGCTCAAATCATCTGTGATCTGAAGACCTGACACTTTATGCTTCTTTCTGAACAATCAGGGGGGTAATCCCCGCATCATCGCCTCATCAGCGCGAACACGCCACAGCCCAGGCATTCACGCGTGTAAGCTGCGTAGCGCTCTGGTTCCGAGGTCAGTTTGGCTCGAACATCTTTCGCGAACTCGTCGTCGTTAAATAGGGACACTTCCCCATTTAATTTATGGAAAACAGGGAAGTGTCCCTATTTTCTAATGAAAACACCAACGGTCTGTTAAGGTTCTACTTTCCCAAGGGAACAGACTTTCATGCATTTCCAGAGGAGGATCTCGATCAGATAATCGAAAAGGTCAATCATCGACCAAGAAAGTGCCTCAACTACCAGACACCACATGATGTCTTCTTTAAAAATTTACGTGGTGCACTTGCAATTTGAATTCACCTGGTGTCTCCCTCCGACGCTGCATCGCAAGTGTCTTGGAGCGCATCAGTGGGACGTTGCTTGTTATTTTTCTAACTGACATATTTAGCAAGTTAGCAAGCAACATCCTTCCAGTTCTTCCTGTGGATTCCGCGCGTCATGCCAGCTGATAGCGCAGGATAACGGCGCCCGTCTCGAGGGGCCGCGAATCGAGGAGCCGCAGCTTCAGGCGCTCCGGACTTGCCTTGAATAGGAAACTGCCGCCGCCGAGGACCGTCGGCACGACGCAGAGGCGGAACTCGTCGATGAGGCCTTGCGGGATGAGGCTGGCCGAAAGATCGGCGCTGCCGAATATGAAGATGTCCTTGCCGAATTCAGCCTTCAGTCGCGCGATTTCCTCCGGCACGTTCTCGCGGACGAGCCGCGTGTTATGCCAGTCGGCCTTCTCCATCGTCCGCGAGGCGACGATCTTGGGCAGGCCGTTCATGAAGTCAGCGATCTCGCCCTTGGCCGACGGCCAGTAATTGGCCATCAGTTCGTAGGTGACGCGGCCGAAGAGAAACGCGCCTGCCGCCTGACATTGTTCGATCGAGAACTGCTCAAGCTCATCGCCCCAGACGTCCTCGTGCCAGTCGATGTCGCGGTTCGGCCCTTCGAAATAGCCGTCGAGCGTCATTAGGTTCCACATGATGAGTTTCCGCATAGCCCGTGCCTCTTTTTCCTTTGGTTGTCGTCTCGATCGGGAAGTTGCAGGTGAACATGACGACGGCAATGCTTGCCGGTCGGCCCGTCAAAAAGTTAGCCGTCTTAAGCTCCAACAGTACCTGTCTTGACTTTTCCGGATCGCCTGTAATAGGCAATAATCACTCCGCTTGGTGTAACCGAGCTCTCTATTAATGTAAATGCTGCCGGAATCGTGCCGTCTGCAAACAACTTTTTTCCTTCGCCAAGAGTCAACGGGTAAATTTTGAGCCGGAGTTCGTCCACTAAATCATTCTTAAGTAGCAGCTGAATGAGCTTACCACTACCCCATACTTGAATGTCAGGACCTTCTGAATTTTTGAGCTTTTCGATATCTGCCAAGCTTTTGAGGAATACGGTGTTTTTCCAATCTGACTTTTTCAAGGTCTTTGACATGACGTATTTTGTGCCATCATTGATGCCTGGCCAAACGTCTGTGTGTTCAGGCCAGTAGCCAGCAAAAATTTCAAATGTCTTTCTGCCCAAAAGATACTCTGCGGGTTTCATTTCATTTTCTGCGACCTTACTGTACGCTTTGTCAAAATACTGTGCCGTCCAGCCGCCATATTTGAAGCCTTCTGAGGCGTCTTCCTTGGGTCCGCCAGGTGCTTGCATTACTCCATCTAATGTAATCATTGATAAGACGATGATTTTTCTCATATCTCGTCTCCTCGTTAGTATTACTTTCTAAAAATTTCGCTCCGGTTCAGTGGCGGCGCACAAGCACTGTTCACTGGAACCGGTTATCTCGACTTTCGTGCCAGTCTCAACCGCGTCTCGCTGCTTCGATCACGGCGATTTCGATCTTTCCCATCTCCATCATTGCGTCAAAAGCACGTTTCGCAGCAGCAGGATCGGGATCGCTGATCGCCTGCGTCAGGGCCAGCGGTGTGATCTGCCAGGACAGGCCCCATTTGTCTTTGCACCAACCGCACACGCTTTCCTGACCGCCGTTACTGACAATCGCATTCCAGTACCGATCGGTTTCAGCTTGGTCGGCAGTTGCGACCTGAAACGAGAACGCTTCACTATGCTTGAACGTCGATCCGCCGTTGAGCCCGAGACACGGGATCCCCATCACGGTAAACCAGACCGTCAACACATCCCCTTTCTTTCCGGACGGAAAATCTCCCGGTGCACGGTATACCTCGCCAACGGAAGAATCAGGAAAGGTTGCAGCGTAAAACCGCGCCGCCTCCTCAGCGTCGCCATCGTACCAAAGACAAATCGTGTTCTTCGCGGGCTTTATCATGTCGTACCTCCATTGTGAAGTGCCACTTGAGGCCGGAGTCGAGTTTGACTTTGCGTTCCAAAGCTCTTGGGCGAGCCTGATGAGAATCCCTTCGGTACCCCGGATGTAGCAGAGCCGATATGTGTTTTCGTACTGGACCACTTCGCCGACGAACTCCGAAGGCTTGGGGGGATGGGCCTTTAGATGTTCGAGTCCTTTGTGTTTGCAAAAAATAGCGACACTTAATATAGCTTACGAGGTAAAGTATGCGGGGTCAAGCCGTCAACTTTTGACATTGCTTCTTGCCATTTGTCAGATATTGAGAACGGCCCCTCTTATCGTCTCTGAAAGCAGAAAAGGCGGCCAATCGGCCGCCTTTTGATTGAATTAATTTAAAAAATAAATCCGTCCCCTTTACCTTCTTTTGAATTAAGTATGGTGTCCCCCGAATTCCACATGGCCAACTGTCGCTTCAGGGCCGCGTATCGTGCCGCATCTTCCGCGTGTGATCGGAGGTGGTCTCTAAAGGCAACGCGTGCCTGCAGGTCTCTTCCATTCAGCATCATATGGACATGATGAGACCGCAAACCCATCAGTTTGTCTCGCCTGACGAAGGTCAGATGGTTGCCATACCACCAATACTCCCAAAGTTCATTATTGAGTAAAGGAAGAGTTCGTTGCTTCGCTACTGTAAAAGATGGAACTTCGACAAGCACATCAATTATCGGCTTTGCGATCATTCCCGGTATCGAAGTGCTCCCAAAATGCTCGACCCGCAGTGCCACATCAGATCCCAGACACTCACGGAGCCAGCCTGAGAACTCAAGAAACTGTTGCGGCCATATAGGGTCATAATCGACAAGGTGAACGCTGTCATCACTACCGGTATGACCCGGCGCGACATATGCATTAGCGGTCATTGAAAACTTGCGATGGCTGGAAACGTTAGTTCCGCACCATCCTGAAGGAACTCGGACACTGAATTCACCGGTTACCCCTCGATTGCAGATAGAAGGCGACTTGCTGAGCCACTGCCAGTTCACATCTTCTTGCCAAACAATGGAAATTTTCCCGTTCATTTGGTTAAGGATCGTCAGACTGTGGTTGTCCAGATCCAATGCGATCATTCCGTCAGGAATATTCTCGATACTGTCGACTTCAATGCCAAGAAAGGTTATTGGGTCATTCTCATCAGTTAGATAATCGAATGCCAGGTATCTCGTCAGATTGCCCGTGTTCCTTACTTCCTTGGTCATTCGCATAAAAAGATTGCCATAGAAACTATAGTCGCCGGGAGGGGATGCCCCGACCTTTACTCCACCTACTAGTCGTATTCTCGCTGTGTTGTCCATACAATTTTATTCATCCTTCCAACCGCATGAGGGTCTGCCGCTCGGCGGCAGCACCCGAAGGTTAGAGATCGCGATTTTGGAAGTCCTCAGGAAAATGTTTACTCTCCCTGATTCGTTTCATCCGCTCCTCGTCTGCTCGAAGCCCGTCATCTAACACATACAGAAGAGAAACCGCCCCGTCTCCAGCAGTGATTACGTCGAAGCACGTCGAAGAATCCAAGTTGAATAGTGAAACGCCATCGAGAACATCTGAAAGTGAATCAAGTACAAGCTTTATCTTAGCGCGGCTCGCAGCCATTAATGGATCAGCGCCAGTCTCCACAGCTAGATTGAAGTCCTTGTGCGCAATGTGTCTATTGCGCCAATCACGGCAAAAACTCGCATTTTCAACTGCCACTTCAACTAACCGTGAGACATTATCTTTTGTTTTTTCATCTTTAATCAGATTTGGAAGTTTCCGGATAGTCAGATTTTCTTTGCCTGCAGATTTTGGCGGGTCTGTTAGTCTTGCAATGTGCAGAATCGTACCTTCCCATAACGAGTCTTGGGCTATTCTGAAAAAGTGTCCTGCAGCTTTATTTATCAGTTCGATGCGGGAGGGTTTCGTGCCGAAAAGGTCAACATACTCCTTCCACTTCGAATGAAGCCACGCAAGTTCATTCCAAAGAGCATGATATAGACCGCCGAGTTCGTCACCCATGGACTCAAAATGGTGTTGTTTCACCTCTTCTGCTGTTCTTTCTCTTGACATTTTCTTAATTCTCTAACGGAGCCGGCCATGACCCGCCCGCCCAGGTTTTCCGGGCGGTCGGCGTCTATGGACGTGTTTGTACGTTCAGGTGTACTCCATTTCATCCTTGATCTTGCTGATCTCGGCGAGGAGTCTCTCGAATGGGCAGTTCTCCGTGTCCTTTAGAAAGAACTCCGTTAGAGCTGAACGGGTGAATTCTGCAATTTTCTCACGTGTCTCCGAGGGGTCCAAAAAGAACGTTCATGAAATTGTGCGTTTCTTCCTTTCACAAGATGAGAATTGCATAAAAACATGAACGTCACCATCTCTTCCATTTTCCTCAAATGTGAATATATGAAGGGCGTCCCCAAAGACCCCAAAGACTCCCTTTTCCTCAAATGTGAATATATGAAGGGCGTCCCCAAAGACTCCTTCTTGCTGAACTCAAATAAATAGTTATCAATCGTATATTCAAATATCCTTTCAAGATCTGTTGCTGTACTATGTTTTGGGATGTTTGATGGTTTTTCGAATCTTATTCTCACAACTGATTCAAGTTGTTCTAAATAGTAAAAAGCTTGGGTAGTTAGTAATGGCTCACCATGTATCGTTGGGCAAATAATTATCGGGAATTCTAGGCCATAAAAGTAAATTACACGCCCTAAACCCTTAGAATTAGTAAGTGAGTATTCGTAATTTATAGCCATCTATTCATCCTTCATTTGTTGGTCAACGTCATAAGCCTGACCGGCCGGTTTCTATGGCAGGTCTTGGCGCTGGTTATCTGTTACACTTCGGGACTAAAGGGGACGTTCATGAAATTGGGTCCAAAGGGGACGTTCATGAAATTGTGCGTTTCTTCCTTTCACAAGATGAGAATTGCATAAAAACATGAACGTCCCCATCTCTTCCCATCTCTTCCATCTCTTCCCAGGAAGCTCTTATACTCATTGCATTTTCAGAAGTCGCTGGAAATCGCTTTCTCCAATAATCCTTATTTGCTGGCCCTTCGCCATAAGTTCTTCGGCTTTTCGATGCTTTGTGCTCTTTTCGTGGCCTGCTAGACGACAGATGTCTTGGTCGCCGACAACAAGGAGAGTGGTATGTTTGGTTACTCCGCTCTCAACCGTGCACCCTGCTGCTGAGGCCGCATCTGCGGCCTCCCTACGAGGCATTGATAGTGCTCCGGTTAACACTAACTTTTCTCCGTAAAGTGGGCCATCTGGATTTGCATCTCTGACGATAGGTCCGGCACTTGATGGATATATTGGCTGGTTTACTCGCTCAACCCATTGCTCGACGCTCAAGCCAGTCTCCACCACAGCCCGCAATAAGATTTCTCCGGCAACCCGTGCATCTTCTATTGCATTGTGATGCTCAAATTCGATCTTGAAATGTTTTGCAATGTTTGCGAGGCCATAACCACTTTGTGCGAAGACAGGCCAAGCACGTCTTACTACTCTCGATGTGTCCAACCAAGTACAGTCATGTGGTAGCACCTCGTTTTTCTCACAGGCACGCGTGAGCGCAGCACGATCAAAAGATGTATGACTGACAACAAGTTTTCCTTTCAACCATTTTGATAATTGTAAGTGGACATCTTTCCACTTCGGCGCATTACGAACAGTGTGTTTCTGAATGCCATGTATTGAAACATTCATTTCGTCAAAGTAGTCTTCTGGATTCACCAGAGATTCCCATGACTCATGAATTTTTCCATTTTGAAACGCGACTAAGCCAACTTGGCAGATACTTGAAAAATTCGGATTTGCTGTTTCTACGTCGATTACTACAAAGCTCATAAGTCCCTCCTTCATTGCGCATAACGACGGGCCGGGCCTTCACCCGTGCCGGGGCGAGCATCAGCCCCGATCGGCGTCCGAGGACCTGGTTGGGAGCTGCTTACTTCCGCGTCCCAGGGGGACGCCCATAAATATATAAGTTTCTGTGATTTCTTCGGGAAGAAACTTATAAACTTATGGGCGTCCCCTTCAGTTTCACTTTCTTCAGGTAGTGAAACCCATCCAGTTACCGTCTAGGTCAAAACACATCCAAGATGTGTCTCTTGCATGAATCCAATAACCAATCCAGTCATTGTTCAGGTCGAAAATGACAGCGAAGTCATCTCGCGCAAATACCGCCACACCCAAAAAGTCTGCAGTGACAGCGAATCTCAGAAACACTCTTTCGTTGACTGGAACAGTGAAGCCTGTTGGCTGACAATCTAAATCGAAAAGATACAAACCTGGGATATTCGAGGTGACGTTGGGGTTAATTGATGACGTCGCACGGGGATTCAGTGATGATGTTGCATGTGGATTAATGCTACTGGTCGCTCTATAGTTGATACTGCTTGTAGCTCGCGGGTTCAACGAACTAGTTGCTCGCGGGTTCAGACTTGAGGTAGCCCTGGGATTTTTTGATGAAGTTGCTCTCGGGTTTAGGCTACTCGTGGCTCTTGGATTCAAACTGCTGGTAGCAAATGGATTCTTTGAGGATGACGCCCTCGGATTGCGGCTGCTCGGTATAATCATGACTTTTTCTCCTATTTCGGGCCAACGGCCTGCGCCCTTGACCCGCGCCGGGGCGTTTTTCAGCCCCGGTCGGCGTCTAAGGGCCTTGTTATTTCTCGATTGGCGTGTTTGATACACCTGCAGAACCATTAGTTCAAACGTACATCATCAATAGGCTATACGCCGATTTTTTTAGCAAGTTTTTGAAATTGCTTGCTGTTTTCGAATTTCAGAAGAAGCCCATCTTTGACAGGCTTCACTTCTTTGATTTTCTTACTAACCGACTCCGGCAACGATTGAAGATTCGCGATTTTGAACCACGAGCCTTGTTTCTTTAAAGTACCATTCTCGATTAGCGCTTCAATATCGCTAGAATCAGCAAGATTCCTTACAACATCTCTCAACTGTTGTGCCACTTCTTCAAGATTCAAATTATCTTTGGTCATTTTAGATCCTTTCGCCAGAAGAGCCTACCGCGTGGCAGCAGCACCCGAGTATTATCGCTTGCTTTCACTTAGAGTTCGCCGAAATGGACCCATTGCGATTCTGGGAGGCCTTTCAAAAAGTTGCTTATCTCTTCGATTACACCGTGCGACTCGGCGTAGTCAATATGCTCAAGGAGTCGTAACCGCTTTTGAAGGGCTGAAGTGTGTGGCCATGCCGCCAGTATTAGGGGCAACGGTGGATTCCAGCCGCCGCTGCTTTTCTGCTCACGATTGGGCAGCATCTCCCATAACTGATGCCATTTACCCGGTTCTGGGCAGACTCTTTCCAGCTCTTGCGCATATTTTTTTAAATTTTCGGCAGTTTTCATTTAATTTGCCTTCATTTCATCCTTGCATAGCCAGGAATTTTATTGATTCCGCACCGAACATTTATTCGACTTCCGATTTCGATGTAACTGTTTGTCTCGTATTCGTTCTGGTCGTTGAAAAGGATGTAGCCATAAGGGTCACATAAGGCGGCTAAGTCTTGGGGGGACGTTGGTAGGTTATGAAGCTTATTGGGTTTCATTCCCCCATTCAAATTCACTCTCGCCTGCTCGATCGTCAATTCCACCAAAAGATGGTTCCTGTTGGTCATATTTTTATTATTAACCTACATAACCTAC